>NZ_MDVX01000016.1 GCF_001719615.1 Neptunicoccus sediminis | reverse complement strand
CTCTGATGTAGAAGTGTTCTTTCGCACGGTAACGGACGGGTCCGCGCGGGACGGTGGCGTCGACTTCTTTGGCAATAGCGGATCGATAAAGTTCAACCCCGGCGAAGTGCAAAAAATCATTACCATCACGCACACGGGTGATTTCCCTGATGAATCCGACGAGAATTACACACTGGAACTTCACAGCGCCGAGAATGCTGTTCTGGCGGGCGGCGAACCGACCCTGACCGCGATCGGCATCATTCGCGACGATCACGGCGGTGACAATGATCTGGCGCTCTTTGTTTCGGACCCGCGCATTCTGGAAGGCAACGGCGGGCGCAAACAGGCCGTCTTTCAGGTGGAACTGTCCGATCCCTCTACCGAAGATATTACGCTTGATTACACAACCATCGACGGCACCGCGACAGAAGGCGAGGACTATATCGGAGTAAGCGGTAAGGTCACATTCAAAGCTGGTCAGACCATCACATCGGTCGCGGTGGACATCCTTGGCGACAGAAAAATCGAAACCAGCGAGACCTTCTCGCTTTCCGTGACGCCCAACGGTTTTATCAAGAACGGGACGGAAGACTCCATTGGTGTGGCAACGATCACACCGGATGAAATTGTCGGTGGAAAAGGCAAGGACACGTTAACCGGCACGGACGACAAGGACGCGATGTACGGGTTTGGCGGCGCAGACAAAATCTTTGGCTACAGCGGGTCAGACTATCTGCATGGAGGTGCAGGGCGGGACCGGCTCTTTGGTGGCAACGGCAACGATAAAATGCTGGGCGGAGCGGGATTTGATGTGCTGGAAGGCGGCGCTGGCAAAAATATTCTGGTCGGAGGCGGAGGCTTTGACCGTGTTTCCTACTCCGGCAAAGAGGGTGTCACCGTCTCGCTGTCTGCAAAAGGATTTCAAGACACGGGCGTATCCAGGGACAAGCTGAAGTCGGTTGAAGGAATAATTGGCGGTCGGGGTGACGACCATCTGTTCGGAGACAAGGGCGCCAACCATCTGGCCGGCGGTGGCGGCGGCGATGAGTTGGTCGGACGGGGCGGTGCGGACACTCTCAACGGCGGCGCAAAGAACGACGTGCTTTCGGGTGGGAATGGCAATGACCGCCTGATCGGTGGCAACGGCAAGGATATGCTGAACGGCGGAAGCGGGAAGGATGTCCTCATCGCGGGTAAAGGTCGCGACGAAATGTCTGGCGGCGGCGGAGCTGATAGCTTCCTGTTTAAGGGTTCGGTCAACGAAGGGGTAAATGTCATCGTTGATTTTGAGGATGGCAGAGACGAAATTGTCGTCGAGAACGCAGCCTTCAGGGATGTGACGATCAAAAGTGCAAATGGCGGGGAGGACACCCGTATCATCTTCGACGATGGCACGAAAATTATTCTGGAAGACGTTGAAAGTGCGCTCATCAGCAGGGCGGATTTTGATTTTATTTAGGGCAACCGGACCGGCGGCTGATGGTTCGGCGGTCGCCGGTTGGTCCGTTTCTAAAAACACTGGCGGAATGTCGGTCGGACACGCTCGCTTAACTATTAGTAATGCCAGCTTTTTGGAGGACTTCTTTTGCCGTTATCAACCTTTGGACTTGAAACATACACGCAATCGCAATTCACGACCGGCCCTTTTCACTTTTACATTTCGATCGACCTTGGTGTTGTTTCAGCGACAGAGCTGGACGGCGCGACGATTGTTTTAGTCAACGGAAGCGAAATGGAGCAGGCAGTGTCTGCCTATTTCCGGCGAGAAGGAATGCGTTACGAGCCTATTCCCGCTTTTGACGTCGAAGAAGCTGTTTCGCTGTTTGAAGGAGGGGCAAGTGATATACTGGTGGTCCCGACCTCGGCCATAGCTGATACGGATGCACTCGCCGTTGCGGGGTATACTATGCTGCCCGAACGGATCAGTCCGGAGCCTTCGACAGACAACACGCTTTACGTTTTTGCCTATGATGAAATTTTCGACCTCAGCGGCGTCAAACTGGTTCAGGCCGGTGGGATCGAGTTGGAAACGATCTCTGAACTGGGCGCTCATCCGGTCAAGGTTTCCCTGCCCGAATGGTACGCGGCGCTTCAAACCGGGGTCGTAGACGGGATCATTGTCCAAGGCGCGGCAGATCGCGACACGGTGCGCGCTGCCTTGGGGGATGAATTCAGCTTTTTTGCTGTCGGAGAGGCAGAACCGGTCGGACCAACCTCAGGGGATGATGATCTGACAGGCAGCCGCGGTGATGACACGATCAGATTACTGGGTGGAGATGATGTCTACAGCGCTGGCAAAGGCGCGGACACGGTTTGGGGCGGCGGCGGAGACGACGGACTCCACGGCGGTAAGGGTAAGGATGTTATAAAAGGCGGCAAAGGCGCGGACACGGTTTGGGGCGACGGCGGCCGCGACAAGATATTCGGCAATGGTGGCAACGACATCGTGCGCGGTGGTGCCGGAGGCGACGTGATGAAAGGGGGCGGCGGTAAGGATGTGCTTGAAGGGGGCAGGGGCGCAGACAGGCTCTTTGGCGGAGGCGGTTCCGACACCCTGAACGGTGGCAAGGGCAATGACGTTATGACCGGAGGCGCAGGCGCCGATGTGTTCGTCTATGCGTTTTCAGGTGGCAAGAACCGCGATACAATCAACGATTATCGGCAGGGCGTCGACGAAATCCTGGTGGAAAGCCTCGACTATACGGCGCGGGTTGTCGACGGGGACACTGTGTTGAAATTCGGATCCGGCCAGACGCTTACCCTTAAAGGGATTACCGACAAAAAGGCGTTGAAAGATGACATCAGCCTGATCGAAGAACCTGCCCCTGAAAGCGAGCCTTTTCTGGCTTTCGGACTGGGCGGTATTTTTGACAAGGGGATCAACGAGTCAGCCTATCTTGGCGCAGAGCGTTGGGCAGCAAAAACCGGAGAGTCCTTTCGTCAGATTGAAGCTGTGTCACAAGCGCAATACGAACCAATTTTACGCCGCGGTGCAGAGTTGGGAAACGACCCCATCGTTGCCGTGGGTGCGGGCTATGCTGATGCGATGGATCGGGTGGCGATCGGCGCGCCGGACACTTCATTCGCCATAATCGACGCGATTGTGGATCAGCCCAATGTGACGTCTTACACCTTTGCTGTGCATGAAGGGGCCTATTTGATGGGCATGTTCGCCGCCCTTGCCAGCGAAGCGCAGACTGTAGGGTTTGTTGGTGGAATGGACATTCCGCTTACCCGTCGCTACGCGACCGCATTTGAAGCCGGCGTTGAAGCGATCGACGACGAAATCGCCGTTTACGTCAATATGATCGGCACAACGCCAGCCGCTTGGAATGATCCGGTTAAAGGGGCAGAATTGGCCAAAGCACAAATCACCTTGGGCGCAGATGTGATATACGCAGTCGCCGGAGGCAGCAGCACCGGCGTGCTTCAGGCTGTCGCTGACGGGGATATTCTGGGTATTGGAAACGGCTATAATCTGAATTATTTACACCCCGGTAATATGTTGACGTCCATGTTGAAAAAAGTCGATGTGGTGGTCGAGGATGTGTTTGATCAGGGCAATTCCCTTGCACCGGGATTTCACGAAGTCGGTCTGTCAGAAGGCGCCATCGGCTATGCGATTGATGAATTCAATGAAACGCACCTGACAATCGAAATGCGCAACGTCGTTGATGACGCGATTGCCGATATCATCGCGGGCGCACTGACTGTTCCCGACTATCTGGACGGTGTCGTATAAGACGGGGAGTGCTCGGTTCGGGAGATGGATGATGCTTGAATGCGAGTTACTGTCCGCAAGTATCGAAGCATCGTATGGTGTCGTGGCTGACCGCCGCGGGTAAGGTAAAAATGGTGCCCGGGGGCGGAATCGAACCACCGACACGAGGATTTTCAATCCACTGCTCTACCCCTGAGCTACCCGGGCACGGGTTCCGAAAGGGTGCTTAGCCTTTCGTGGGTCGGGGCGTTTTAGGATAGGCTGGCAGGGGTGGCAAGTGCTTTCTTGCACCTTAATGAATTTTTGGGTCTTCCGCCGCAATATCCGAAGAGAAACCGTCTTCCTCATCAGTGTTTCCACCCGGAATCGCGTAGCTGCCGTTGAGCCATTTTGCCAGATCCACATCTGCGCAGCGTTTGGAGCAGAAGGGACGGTATTTCGGGTCGGTTTCCTTATCGCAGATCGGGCAGTTACTCATCAGGACAGCACCTCTTTCAGCGGCAAGCGTTCGCGTTTGCGTTGGAGTTCGAAATGGCCGAGTCCGGTCCAGCCCACCAGTGCGGTTTCAATGCCGTCGGCGCGGAATCCGGCGCGCAGGGCCTGTTCAACCTGGCGCTGGTCTTTGCGGGGCATGGGGGCGAAATCAACCACGATTTGCCCGCCAAGTCCGCGCAGACGCAACTGGCGTGGCAGATCCCTCGCAGCAGCGAGATTTGCCTTCAGGCCAGCAGCAAAGGAGGTATCCGCACCGGTGTTCACATCCACGGCGACAAGGGCGCTGGTGGGCTCTATGGCCATCCACGCCCCCCCTGACAGACGTGCAGGCGGGGCCAGCAGATCGTCAACCGCATCGCGAAATCCGAGCAATTCCAGCCCGCCGTGTTCTTGCATCACTTCGTCGGGATCGGGATCGACCCATTCGCGCCACGCCACCTGATGCGCTGTTTGTGCAGGGCGGATCAGGGCAGGGGGGCCGCCGGCTTCGCTTAAGACCGATTGGGCCGCTTCGCGCATGGCGCTGATGTCTTCAAAGATAGCATCATCCACAACACCTTCGGCCACGGACCGTACAATCAGGCCGAGACTTTCATCCGCACCATCAAGCGCGTCATGGGCAATTTCCAACAGGCGATCCCGTTCGTCCTCGTCGCGGATCTTGCGGGCGATGTTCAACCCGGGCGCGTCCGGTGTGACGATGCAATACCGGCTTTTAAACAACAGCTTGGGAGAGACCGGCGCGGCTTTGCCGCCCTCGGCATGGGTAGAGACCTGAACCAGCATGGTCTGGCCCGGAGGGATGCCTTTGGCCTGCCGCAGATAGCCCGTCTGCCCGTTGCCAAGATCCAGCATCATGCCGCTTTGCCCCTTCATCGGGCGTTGGGTCACGGCGCGGTAAATGGCGCCGGGGCGGGGGGCTGTAGCCTTCGCCGGATCGACCAGTAGATCGGTTAAAATGCCATCGTCGATCAGGGCGGCGCAATCGCGGCCCTCGATCTGGTCCAGAATAACTAGCCGGCCTTTTCTCATCGTATTCCAAATCCTGATAGCATGGCGGCGGTTTCCGCCAGAGGCAGCCCGACCACGTTTGAGTAAGAGCCGTTGATCGCAGGAATCAGGGCGGCGGCGCGGCCCTGAATGCCATAGCCTCCGGCCTTGCCCTGCCATTCGTCACTGTCGAGATATGCGGTCATTTCGCTGTCCGAAATCCGCTTGAAGCTAACGCGGGTCATAACCGCGCGGAGGATCAGACGTTCGCTGGATCGCACAGCAACGCCGGTGATCACCTGATGGCGGCGGCCCGACAGCAGGGACAGGAATCGCTCTGCCTCGGCGCGGTCACGGGGTTTTTCCATGATGCGGCGGCCAAGGGCAACGGTGGTATCAGCGCAGAGCACGACCTCGCCATTTTGCAGGGCAATCGCCTCGGCCTTGGCCACAGCAAGCCTGCGGACGTAGGCACGGGGCGTTTCATCCTTGAGCGGAGTTTCGTCAATGTCAGCGGGGCGTACTTCTGCCGGCGCGATGGAAATCTGCGCCAGCAGGTCCAGCCTGCGCGGGCTGGCGGATCCGAGTATCAGCCTCATGCGGTCAAACGCACGGCGGATTACTTGTAGCGATAGTTGATACGCCCTTTGGTCAGGTCATAGGGGGTCATTTCCACCTGTACCTTATCCCCTGCCAGAACACGGATGCGGTTCTTGCGCATCTTGCCAGCAGTGTGAGCAATAATTTCATGGCCGTTTTCCAGCTCTACCCGAAATGTCGCATTCGGCAGAAGCTCGACAACGACACCATCGAATTCGAGAAGTTCTTCTTTAGCCATGTTTTCTCCAGTATTGGTGGCCGGTTGTTTGGCCACCATTCATGCGGGGGTACATGATCCTAAAGCGGCAAAATATCAAGCGAAAAGGCCCCTGCGGGGCGAAGACTCCGCCGCTCGGTGCCATAAACCGCACAGTTGTAAAGATTTTTCGCAAAAACGCTGGGAAAAAATATGTTTCAGCGCCTTGTGTACCTGTGCTTTCAGGCGAATCTTATAGCATGCGGAGAGCCCGAGGCTCTCCGCAAGTGTGTTGGTTCAGGACAACAGCGAGAGCAAACGCTCGGCTGCTTCTTCAGAGGATGCGGGGTTCTGGCCTGTGACCAGCTTGCCCTCGGTGACAACGAAAGAGGCCCAATCCTCCCCTTTGTGATATTCGCCGCCATTGGATTTCAGCATGTCTTCCACAAGGAACGGAACCACGTCGGTCAGGCCAACACCCTCTTCTTCGGTATTGGTAAAGCCGGTGACTTTGCGCCCTGACACCAGCGGATTGCCGTCTACACCTTTGGTGTGTTTGAACACGGCAGGTGCATGACATACGGCCCCGATGGGGCGGTCGTTGGCAGCGAATGCCTCGATCAGGCGGGCGCTGTCGCTGTCTTCAGCCAGATCCCACAACGGACCGTGACCGCCCGGATAAAAGATCGCGTCAAAATCTTCGGCCGAAACGTCTGCTAGGACCTTGGTGTTGGCGAGGTCTTCTTGCGCAGCATCGTCCCCCTTGAATCGTTTGGTCGCGTCTGTTTGCGCATCCTCTGCATCGCTGGTGGGATCCAGCGGAGGCTGGCCGCCTTTGGGGGATGCGAGGGTCACGTCTGCGCCGGCGTCTTTAAAAACGTAATAGGGGGCAGCAAATTCCTCCAGCCAGAAGCCGGTTTTATTGCCTGTGTCGCCAAGTTCGTCGTGAGAGGTGAGTACCATTAGGATTTTCATAACATATCGCCTTTTGTGCGTGTGTTTTCATGGGATGGATAAGCCAGCGGTGCCGCCGGAGATTCCATCAATCCTAGGGTAACGGGTGAACGGGGGAATAGGTTCCGCATCGCCTCTCAAGAAAACGTGAGAGTTGCCGATGCGGGAAAGAGGCAAGCCGCAACAGGGTGCGGCTTGTCAGGGTTTGGCATCAGAAATCCAGATTTTCCACGCTCAGGGCGTTTTGCTGGATAAAGTCGCGGCGGGGTTCGACCACGTCGCCCATCAGTTTGGTAAACAGGTCGTCTGCATCCGCGATGTCTTCGACACGGACCTGCAACAGGGTGCGGGCTTCGGGATCGAGCGTGGTCTCCCAGAGCTGGTCGGGGTTCATCTCTCCCAGACCTTTGTAGCGTTGCAGGGACAGGCCCTTTTCGCCTTCTTCCATAACCAGAGACAACAGGTCGGTCGCGCCAAAGACGGGTTGGGATTTGTCCTTGCGGGTGAAGGTCGCGATGGAGCCGTAAACCTCTTGCAGGCTTTCGGTCAGGCCGCCGAGTTTACGTGCCTCGCTGCTGCGCAGGCATTTCCCGTCGAGCGTGTGGCTTTCTTCAACACCCCGCAGGATTCGGGCGAAACGCAGACCGTGGTCTTGGGTGATCCGGCCGGTCCAGCCCTGTTCGTATTCCAGCGAAACCTTATTCAGCCGTGCCGCCACAGCATCGGCAACGCCTTGGGCGTTTTCATCCACGCGGCCCGGCACCAGACCACCGGCAATGGCGGCCTGTTCCAGCACGTGACGGTTGTAATGGGTCGGAAAGGCGTTCAGCAGGAACTTCACCTTGCGGGACTCTTCAACCACGCGGGCCAGATCGGCGCCGGTGATGACTGTGCCGTCGGCCAGCCGCAGGGAGCTGCCTTCAACACCTTGATTTACAAGGTAATCTTCAAGGGATTGCTGGTCCTTCAGATAAACTTCGGACCGGCCCCGTGCCACTTTGTAAAGGGGCGGTTGGGCGATGTAGAGATAGCCGCCTTCGATCAGTTCGGGCATCTGGCGGAAGAAGAATGTCAGCAGCAATGTGCGAATGTGCGCACCGTCCACGTCCGCATCGGTCATGATGATGACCTTGTGATAGCGCAGCTTTTCGATGTTGAATTCGTCGCGTCCGATGCCGGTGCCAAGGGCGGTGATCAGGTTTGTGATCTGCTCGGACGACAGCATTTTGTCAAAGCGTGCCCGCTCAATATTCAGGATTTTACCCCGCAGCGGCAGGACCGCCTGATTTTCGCGGGAGCGTCCCTGTTTGGCGGAACCACCCGCGGAATCACCCTCCACGATGAAGACTTCGGATTTGGCCGGGTCCCGTTCCTGACAGTCAGCCAGCTTGCCGGGCAGTCCGGTGCCGCCAAAGGCAGTCTTGCGCCGTGTCAACTCGCGGGCTTTGCGGGCTGCTTCGCGGGCCAGTGCGGCCTCTACGATTTTGGAAACGATGTTCTTGGCCTCAACAGGGTTTTCTTCAAACCACTCGGCCAGTTTTTCGTTCATCAGACCCTCTACCGCAGGGCGGACTTCGGAGCTAACCAGCTTGTCTTTGGTCTGGCTGGAGAATTTCGGGTCCGGCACCTTTACCGACAGAACGCAGGTCAGACCCTCGCGGGCATCGTCACCGGAGAAGGAAATCTTCTCTTTCTTGGCAATGCCGCTGGACTGGGCGTAGTTGTTGATGGTGCGGGTCAGCGCGCCACGGAAACCGGCCATATGGGTGCCCCCATCCCGCTGGGGGATGTTGTTGGTGAAGGGCAGCACCATTTCGTTGTAGCTGTCGTTCCACCACATAGCGACTTCGACGCCGATGTCGTCTTTTTCACCAACCACATAGATCGGCTCGGACAGCAGGCCGGTTTTGGAACGGTCGAGGAATTTTACAAACTCCTTAACGCCGCCTTCATATTGCAGAATGCTTTCCAAATGCTCGGCAGGGCGTTCGTCCCGCAGGATGATTTTCACGCCGGAGTTCAGAAAGGCCAGTTCGCGCAGACGGTTTTCAAGGGTCTTGAAGCTGTAATCGCGGTTGGAGAATGTCTCGGTAGAGGCCATGAAACGCACTTCGGTGCCGGTCTCGCCGTTGGCATCCCCGACCACAGCCAGAGAGCGTGCTGTGTCGCCGTGTTCAAACCGTGCAGTGTGTTCCTTGCCATCCCGCCAGATGCGCAGTTCCAGCCAGTCCGACAGGGCATTCACAACCGAAACACCAACGCCGTGCAGACCGCCCGACACCTTGTAGGAGTTGCTGTCGAATTTGCCGCCCGCGTGCAGCTGGGTCATGATGACCTCGGCTGCGGAAACGCCTTCTTCTTCGTGAATGCCAACCGGAATGCCGCGACCGTTATCGCGCACGGAAACGCTTTCATCTGCGTGGATTGTGACCGAAACAAAGTCCGCATGTTTGGCAAGCGCCTCGTCGATGCCGTTGTCCACGACCTCGTAAACCATGTGGTGCAAACCCGAACCGTCGTCGGTGTCACCAATATACATGCCGGGCCGCTTGCGAACAGCCTCCAAGCCCTTGAGAACCTTAATGGAATCGGCACCGTACTCTTCCGGTAAAATTTGCTCTTCTGACATGGATACGCCTTCTGGGATTTTTCCCAATTTATAGCGGTTTACAGAAGGATTGTCACGCATATGCCACAAGATTTTGTGGTATTTGTCAGTTTCCGGCGGCCAGAGAAAAAGGCGCGTGGATGACGCGCCTTTTGTTATTGAAATGAAGGCTGCCGTTACTCCGCAATGGCGCTGTTGGTCAGTTTGTCAAGCGCGCCTGACATCTTGGAAATTACCTCCATGTCGCTATCCGCCCCGTGGGATTTAGCCATATCTGCGGGGTTTTCATAGGTCAGCAAAACGCTGCCGTCCTCTGTCTGATAGGCAAGCACGCGCAGGGGCAGGTCAAGCCCGATGGTCTGCTGCGCTTGCATCGCGGGGGTGCCGAGTTTGGGGTTGCCGAACATCAGCATCTGGGTCGGCCGCAGCTCCATATCGACGGATTTTGCACCCTCTGCGTGATCCACGCGGGCGAAAATCTTGGCACCGGCCCCTTCAACCGCTGTGGCCAGCCGGTCGATGGTCTCAGCGACGGAATGGGGTGAAGTTTTGGTAATCATCGGGTCTGCAACCGCGGCGCCGGCCAAAGGGGTTGCTGCAAGTGTAGCGGCGAGAACGAGATTTTTCATGATCAAACCTTTCTGTGTAAAGACCTGTCAAAATCTAGCGCGGAGGCCGGCAAAGCAAACTCACGCTTGCGCTAGGTCAGCGCAATCAGAACCCCGACACCGACCAGTGCCCCGCCGGACAGTTGGTTCAACCGCCGCACCGCCCGTGGAGAGGACAGGAACCGGCGCATCCGGTCCACCATCAGCGCCAGCACCAGATTTCCCAGTAAGGGCACCACCAGAGAAATCAGGCAGATCGCGACAATATCCAGCCCGGTTATGGTGCGGAAATCAAAGAAACCCGGCAACACGCCCATATAGAACAGGATCGCTTTGGGGTTGGAGAGGATCACCAGAATACCTGCAATGAACCCCGCCCACATGCCCGGACGGGTCAGGCGGGTGTTGCCTTCTTCCAGTGTCTGCATCGGTTTGCGCAGCAGGCTGATCCCCATGATCACGAACATCACAGCGCCGATATATTTCAGCACGATCATGAAATCCGCATAAATTGCGACCAGATAGCTGACGCCGAATACGGCCACCAGCGGCCAGAGCACATCGCCCACCACCACCCCCAGCGCAAGAGGCCATGCGCTGTGAAAACCGCCACTGATCGCGCGTGCAATCAACGCGACCCAGACAGGTCCGGGGGTCAGGAAAAGAAGGAAAATAGCGCCTGCGTATAACAGCAGGTCAATCGCGGAAATACTCAAGCCTCGCCCACCAGATAGCCGTCTACGTCAAAGGACCAAAACGGATTATGGGCATATTCCCACAGGTGGCCGTCCGGATCGGCAAACATGCCGGAGTAGCCGCCCCAAGCTGTTTTTATCGGGCGGGTCACTTCGACTGCGCCGGATTCAAGGGCTATGTCATAGGCGGAATCGACCGCAGCAGGGCTGTCGTAGTTGGTGGCCAGCGTAATTGCCCCCGTCGTGCGTGAGGCGATGGGCATCCCGATGTCACTGGTCAACGCATCGCGGTTGTAAAGCGACAGGAGCAATCCGCGCAATTTGAAAAACGCGATTGTGTCATTTCCGCCCGATGCTTCCTCCCAGCCGAGGGCGGAATAGAATGCGCGAGAGGCCGTGATATTCACGACAGAGAGGGTAATCATCGTTACACGCTGTGGAGTCATCAGTCGGCCTTTCGGGCAGGAGATAATAGGCGCCTCTGCGATCGCGAGGCGTGTTTGTCCGCCCCCGTGCCGCTGCTGCGCTGTTTCGGGTATCCCATCAGAGTCTCAATTATCAGTTAATGCGCTTCCACCACAGAAAGCCCGTTTTCTTCGCGCACTGCAAGACGCATTGCGCGGGTGCCGAAATCAGTGAACAACTCCGGCCCTGTTCCTGTCATCCAGGCCTGCGCACCAAGGGCGCAGATCTCGTCGAACAGGGCGGCGCGGCGGCTGGCGTCAAGATGGGCGGCGACTTCGTCCAGCAGCAGGATCGGCGGGGCCCCGAATTCCTGCGCCAGCGCACGGCTGTTGGCCAGAATAAGCGAGATCAGCAGGGCTTTTTGCTCTCCGGTAGAGCAATTACGCGCGGCAATGCCCTTGGCCACATAGACTGCTGCCAGATCGGCGCGGTGGGGGCCAATCAGGGTGCGTCCGGCCATCAGATCCCGATTGCGGTTCGCGGCAAAGGCCGTCGCCAAATCTGCGTCGGTTTCGGGCAGGGCGATCCCGTCGGCGTGGATCAGGGTGCAATGGGCTGCAGGAAAGGCAGAATCGGCCTTGTCTTGGGCGGCTTGCAGCAGGCTCAGGGCCTCGGTCCGGTTGGCGTGAATTTGTGCGCCGGCACGGGCCATCTGGGATTCGATCGCGCTGTACCATGCCGGATCGCGCACCTGATCCTTCAGCATCCGGTTGCGTTCGCGCATGGCTTTTTCATAGGTCAGGCTGGCCTCTGCATGGCCGGGATGAAAGCTAAGCGCGAGCCGGTCGAGAAACCGCCTGCGCCCTTCCGCCCCTTCCACCCAAAGCCGGTCCATCACCGGCACCAGCCAGACAACCCGCCCGACACGCCCCAGTGCGGCCTGTGATGTGGTCTTGTCGTCAATCCGCACCACCCGCGATCCGCTGCCTGTGAAAGTGGTTTCGATTTCGTGTGTCTGGTTGAGGCTCTGAAGCACGCCCGAGATTTTCCAGCCCACCGATTCCGGTGCGCGGGCCAGTTCATCCACCTTGGCAGCCCGCAGGCCACGCCCCGGCGAAAGCAGCGAGATCGCTTCAAGGATATTGGTCTTACCCGCCCCGTTCGCCCCGTAAATCGCAATCGGACGCCCGTCTGTTTCCAGACGGGTCATCTTGTGGGATCGGAAATGGGAAAGCGTCAGGCTTTGCAGCGCGAGTGTCGGGGCTGCGGGCAACTTACACCCGCATCGGCATCACGACATAGACCGCAGTTTCGTCGTTGCCTTCGCGCATCAGGGTCGGATCACCGGAAGAGTTGAACATGAACACGGCGTTTTCGCGGTCTACCTGGCCGGCAATTTCCAGCAGGTATTTGGCGTTAAAGCCGATTTCCAGACGTTCGTCGCCATAGGCCACGGCCAGTTCTTCTTCGGCGGCCCCGCTGTCCGGCGCATTGACCGAAAGGATCAGGCGGTCTTCGTCCAGTGCCAGTTTAACCGCGCGGGAACGCTCGCTCGACACGGTTGAAACACGATCTACCGCTTTGGCAAATTCTGCGGCGTCCACTTCCAGACGGCGTGTGTTGCCTTGGGGAATTACCCGCGTGTAATCGGGGAAGGACCCGTCGATCACTTTGGAGGTCAGGGTGATTTCCGGTGTGGCAAAGCGCACTTTGGTCTCGGAAACCGAAACGGCAATATCCGCATCGTCGTCTTCGAGAAGTTTGCGCAGTTCTCCCACGGTTTTGCGCGGGACAATCACACCGGGCAGACCGCTTGCATTTTCGGGCAGGGGCGCATCAATCCGCGCCAGACGGTGGCCGTCTGTAGCAACGCAGCGCAAGACTTTCTCGCCGTCCCGATCTGCGGCGTGCATGTACACACCGTTTAGATAGTAGCGGGTTTCTTCGGTCGAGATAGCGAATTTGGATTTGTCGAACAGACGCCGCAACACAGCCGCATTCGCTGTGAAATTGCAGTCGTAATCCGAGGTGGCCATAACCGGAAAATCTTCCTTTGGCAGTGTAGCAAGAGAGAAGTTCGAACGCCCCGCGCTAACCTCTAGCCGACCGGAAGCGCCATCGTCCATCAGGTCAACCATTGCACCGTCTGGCAGTTTGCGCACAATTTCATGCAGCGTGTGGGCACCCACAGTGGTCGAACCCGACCGTTCCACCATCGCAGGCGTCTTGTCCACGACCTCGATATCCAGATCTGTGGCGCGGAAGCTGGCAGTGTTGCCCTCGGCTTCGATCAGCACATTGGCCAGAATAGGGATCGTATTGCGACGCTCCACCACGGATTGCGCTTGTGACATCGCTTTTAGCAAAGCGCTGCGTTCAATACTGACCTTCATGTCCCGCTCCTCAGATTGCGTGGGTCGCAAACTCTACGCCAAATGGCTTCGATTTCAAGCTCTGTTTCACAAAGCACGGGATAGCGCAAAGGGTCAAGCGGAAGGCGAATCGGAAGGGCAAAAAACCCTGTAATCTTACGGGGATGCAACAGACGCACCAGCACTGGGGCGGATCGGGGCATACAGGCTTTGATATTTCCCTTTCAGCGCCACAAAATCTTCATAAGTTTTACGGTAAATCGACCGCAGCCCATTGGCCATGAGTATAGACCTGAACCGAACGGACCCCATTGATCCATGAAATTTTCTGCTTCCTGTTTTGCCGCGTTGTGCCTGTTTCTGTCCGGTTGCACCGAATCCGTTTCGCGGGATTCTTCTGCCGATATTCTTGCGATGGGTGATTCCCTGCTGGCCTCTCACGGGTTAAGCGGGAACGCCGTGTCCGATGTGCTGGAACGGGCGCTGGGCCGCGCTGTGATCGACCGCTCTGTGATGGGGGCGCGGATCATCTACCATTTGCCGGTTTCCGGCAGCGCGGGGCTGAATATCGGCAAGCAGTTTCGCGCGGGCGATTGGGACTGGGTGATTCTGAACGGGGGTGGCAACGACCTGTGGCTAGGCTGTGGCTGTGTGGTTTGTAAGGGCAAGCTGGACAAACTTGCGCGCAAGGACGGAAAGGGTGGCCGGATACCCTCCCTTATCGCTGATATTCGCAAGACCGGCGCCAAGGTGGTGTATGTCGGCTATCTGCGCAGTCCGGGGCTTGGCTCTCCGATCGAGCATTGCCGTGATGAAGGCGACGAGCTGGAGCGCCGGATCGCCCGCTTTGCTACCTTTGATGACGGGGTGCATATGGTCTCGCTCAAAGATCTGGTGCCCTTTGGCGACCGCAGTTTTCATGCGGCCGATATGATCCATCCCTCCCGCAAGGGCAGTGCCGCCATTGCCGCCCGAGTTGCCGCAGTGATCCGCAAAGACGGCTGAAACCACATGCCCTGAAACGACAACGGGCCGCCCGAAGGCCGCCCGTCTCAAAATTAACCACGATTTTCGCGTTGCGTCAGGCTTCGAGCATCCGGCGCAGCATTTCCACGTCCTCTGCGATCTGGCTGTCTACAGCCCGCAGTTCCTCGATCTTTTTCACCGCGTGAATCACGGTGGTGTGGTCACGACCGCCGAACCTGCGCCCGATTTCGGGCAGGGATTTCGACGTGAGGGTTTTGGCCAGAAACATGCCAACCTGACGGGGACGGGCCACCGCGCGGGCGCGTTTCGGGCTGAGGATGTCCGTCATGCGAATGTTATAATGGTCCGCAACCTTGCGGATGATTTCATCAATTGTGACCTTGCGATCGGTTGCCCGCAAAATATCCGCGAGACATTCCTGAGCCACATCCAGCGTTACTTCGCGGCCCACCAATGAGGCAAAGGCGTACAGTCGTGTCAGCGCCCCTTCGAGAACCCGCACGTTGGTGGAAATCCGGTGGGCCAGAAACTCCAGAACGCCAGAGGCGATGCTGACCTCGGGATAGTGCTGGGCTTGGGATTCCGCCTTGGTTTGCAGGATGCCCAACCGCAATTCGTAATCTGTCGGATGCAGGTCAACAACCAGACCCCATTGCAGGCGGGATTTGATGCGTTCTTCCAGACCGTCAATTTCCCCCGGCGCACGGTCGGCCGAGATCACGATCTGTTTGTTCTGATCCACAAGCGCGTTGAACGTGTGGAAGAATTCATCCTGTGTGCTGTCCTTGCCGGCGATAAACTGAACGTCATCCACCATCAGAATATCTACCGAGCGGAACAATTCTTTAAAGCTCATCGTGTCCTTGAACCGCAGCGCCTGAACGAATCGGTACATAAACTGTTCGGCCGACAGATAAAGCACACGGGCGTCGGGATTGCGGTTGCGGGCTTCCCAGGCGATGGCGTGCATCAGATGGGTTTTACCAAGGCCAACGCCCCCGTAAAGGAACAGCGGATTAAAGGTGACAGGTCCGCCTTCGGCCACACGACGGGCGGCGGCATGGGCCAGCTCGTTCGGTTTGCCGACAACGAAAGCGTCAAAGGTGAAGCGTGCGTCCAGAGGGGCGCCCGGCAGTTCGGGAGATCCGGTTGCGCGGGATTGGACCACAGGTTCTGCAACCTTTGGCGCCTTGGCAGCGGTGCTCGTTTGGGTGGCGGCCTTCTTTGCAACACCTGTTGCAAATTCAACGCGCGCCACATCGGCACCATGCTCTGAAAAGAGCATTTGTATTTTATCGGAATAGTTCCGCGATACCCAATTACCCAGAAATCCGGTGGGCGCTTTGAAACGGGCAATATTTGCTTCGAATCCTTCAAAAACCAGTGGTTCTATCCAGTTCTTATAAGCATCTGCCCCTAAATCATCGCGCAGCCGGTCCTGTACTGAGCCCCAAACATCAGTTTTCATTCTGTCCCCAAAAGTATTCAAGATTGCCGCCAGGCCAATCCTCTTGCCTTCCAGCCGTTCAGATCCCCGCGGTGACGGTTTTCATTCAGATCTCCTTCAAACCCTTCGGCAATATTCACACATTCCACTGTCTTGCCTTGCGCAGCAAAGGCCTCAGCGGTGAGTGATGCAGCAGCCATAGAACGGGCACCTGATCGGCACAGAAAAAGAATCCGGGACGGCGCAGCACCGTCCAACTGGTTTAAGAGCCCGTCCAGAAAGTCCGGGTTCTGTTGCATAGCGGGCAAGGTCATCCATTGAATCAGCAGCGGTTGTTTGCCCAGCTCAGAAAGATCGGGGAGACCCACAAAGGACCATTCGGCCTGCGTGCGCACATCCACCAATACGGAATCTTCGTGATCGCGCAGCATTTCCCAAGCCAGCATAGGTTCAACTTCTGAAACCTTGTTTGTCATGATGTGCCTGCCCCGATTCAAAGACTATTCTGTTCTTCGATTCTCCGCTGTGCGGTGAATCACTCGTCGTTGATAGCAACTGCGATGCGGAGCGGACAATGACTCTTCTCTGTTGACTCGCAAATTGATTTCCGAATCTGCACTTATGTAACATCCTGAAATAATTGGAAAAATTTCGATTTCGCACGCGAAAACACACCACTGGCGGGTGGCGTTTTTCATGTTTTCCCATCTCAGAAATGCCCCGGGTGCGAAGTCCGTGACTGTTAGATCAATCTAGTTGGCGTTACCGATTCCGGCAACGGGACCAAAAGCGGAACATCCGTGATAACACAGGGGGGGGGGAGGTGTGATCGAAATACACAGCAGAACCGCAACAGGGCGGTTCCTGTCGATCAGGCACAAAAAAACAGGGCCCAGAAGCCCTGCATCTTTTGTGTACGCCGATGGCAGCCCGGTTTAGGCGGCCATTGCTTTCACGCGTGCGGACAGGCGCGAAATTTTACGGCTGGCTGTGTTCTTGTGCAGAACACCCTTTGTGACACCGCGCATTACTTCAGGCTGAACAGCCTTCAGAGCAGCAGCGGCAGCAGCCTGATCGCCACCAGTGATCGCTTCTTCTACTTTACGCAGAAAAGTGCGGATCCGCGAGCGGCGGGCTTTGTTTACTTCGGTGCGGCGTTCGATTTGACGCGCACGTTTTTTCGCTTGTGGCGAGTTAGCCATTATAAATATCCTGATCTTACGGAGTCGAAAGATGAAACGCGCTTCTAGGACCAGTTTGCCAATAAGTCAACGGTCTGAAGCGCGAAAGTTTGCGGGTTACTTGCCTCGGAACTTCGCGGAGCGTTTTTCCATGAAGGCAGACATGCCTTCGGCTTGGTCTTCTGTGGCAAAAAGTGAATGAAACAAGCGGCGTTCAAACAAAATGCCTTCGCGCAGCGTGGTTTCATAAGAGCGGTCAACAGCCTCTTTTACGGCCATTGTTGCCAGTGTGGATTTCTCGGCAATCTTGGCAGCGGTGGCCATTGCGTCTTCCATCAGCTTCTTGGCCGGAACGATTCGACTCACCAGACCGGAGCGTTCAGCCTCTTCTGCGTCCATGAAACGGCCTGTCAGGTGCATTTCCATAGACTTTGATTTACCGACAAAACGGGTCAGCCGCTGGGAGCCGCCAATACCGGCAATAACCCCAAGGTTGATTTCGGGCTGGCCGAATTTGGCCGTGTCCGAGCAGATGATAAAGTCACACATCATCGCCAGTTCACAGCCCCCGCCAAGCGCATAGCCCGAAACGGCTGCGATGATCGGCTTGCGGCAGCGCAGGATCGCCTCTGTTTCGGCGGTGAAATAGTCTGACGAGAACATATCGACGAAAGACTGTTCGGACATTTCCTTGATGTCGGCACCGGCTGCGAAGGCTTTCTCGCTTCCGGTCAGAACGATGCAGCGCACTTTCTCGTTCTCTTGCATTACGCCAAGGGCAGCAGACAGCTCTTTGAGCAGTTGCTGGTTCAGGGCGTTCAAGGCATCCGGCCGGTTGAGGGTGATCACACCCACGTGGTCGTCGATGTCTACAATCAGGGTTTCATAGCCCATTAGAGCACTCACTTGCTGTTTCTCAGGCGCCCAGCCTTATCACGCCCAGCACGGGTTTCAAGCCTGCGGCCAAATCAGCGCTGGCAAGTGTTACAGTAGAAGCTCGACCGCCCCGACTGGACCACCCGTTTGATATTGCCCGCGCAATCGGGCGTCTTGCAGGGTTCGCCCTCGCGTCCGTAGACCGCAAAGCTGTGTTGGAAATACCCCAATTCTCCGTCTGTCTGCCGGTAATCCTTCAGGGAAGAGCCACCTGATTCGATGGCCTCGGCCAGCACCTGACGAATCGCTGGCACCAGAGAGGCCAGTCGCGCACTACTGATACCACCTGCTTTGCGCAGGGGGGAAATGCCCGTGCGCCACAACGCTTCGCAGACATAGATGTTGCCCAGCCCCGAAACGATGCGCTGATCCAGAAGGGCGGATTTGATCGGTGTGTTCTTCCCTTTTAACGCGGCTTTGAAATAGGCCTCGTCAAAACTGTTGCCCAAAGGTTCCGGCCCGAGCACGGCGAGCAGTTTATGTGCCTCGCCCAATTCGGTTGCAAACAGGTCCATCGCGCCGAACCTGCGGGCATCGTTAAAGGTGATCCGCGTGCCGTCTTCCATATCGAGCACGACATGATCGTGTTTTTCGGGGGCAGGGTGCAGGTGGTGGAATTCCCCCAGCATATCGCGCCCGTTGTCTGTGTTTGGCGGGGCAATCAGCATCCGGCCTGACATGCCCAGATGGATCAGAAGGGTTTCGCCCGTATCAAGATCCCCAAGAATGTATTTGCTGCGGCGGCGCAACCGTTCGATCCGCGCCCCCGTCAGACGGTCTGCCATACGTTCAGGAAAAGGCCAGCGCAGGTCGGGACGGCGCACGTCAGCCAGTGCAATGCGCTTGCCCACCATTGCAGGCTCCAGCCCGCGCCGCACTGTTTCTACCTCTGGAAGTTCGGGCATCGGCCTCTCCGTATTCGGTGGATAAACTGCGACAAACAACCATGCCGCATTTCCTCTGTTTCAATCACCCTATATATAGTCCGAACACAAGACCCGAGGGCCAGACCATGACCGAATCGCAAAAGACCACCCATTTCGGGTTTCAGACCGTAGATGAAGACGCCAAAGCGGGCATGGTACACGGGGTGTTTTCCAATGTGGCGTCAAAATACGATATTATGAATGACGCTATGTCTATGGGCATCCACCGGATCTGGAAGGATGCGATGATGGACTGGCTGGCACCGCGGGGTCCGCAAAAGCTGCTGGATGTGGCGGGGGGGACGGGGGATATTTCCTTCCGGTTCCTGAAACGCGCACCGCAGGCCCACGCAACCGTGTTTGATATGACACAAGGCATGCTTGATGCGGGGCGCCTTAGGGCCGAGGCCGAGGATATGGCCGATCATCTGGACTGGGTTTGCGGCGATGCGATGGCGCTGCCTTTTGCGGATAACAGTTTTGATGTTTACACGATTTCTTTTGGTATCCGGAATGTCACCCGCCCGCAGGAAGCCTTGAACGAGGCTTACCGCGTGTTGCGTCCGGGGGGGCGGTTGATGGTGCTGGAGTTCTCGCAGATACCGAATCCCGCGCTGCAATGGGCCTATGACCGCTACTCTTTCAATATCATCCCGCCGATGGGCAAGATCATCGCCAATGACGCGGACAGCTATCGGTATCTGGTGGAATCAATCCGCAAATTCCCTGATCAGGACAGGTTTCTGCAGATGGTAAAGGATGCGGGGTTTGAAAATGCCAAGTACCGCAACCTGACGATGGGTATCGCCGCGCTGCACAGCGGGTGGAAAATCTAATATGCGCGGACCTCATAATATCTGGCGGTTGATCCGCACAGGCGCCACGTTTGAACGCTCCGGCGCGATGAAAATGGCGCTTGAGGCGGTGGACGCTCCCGCACCCGTGCGCTTTGCCGCACGTATTCTCGGCTGGCCGTTTGCATGGCTTGGCCTGAAAGGGGATCCGGCCCAGCCGCCGATGCTGCGGGCGATTACAGCACTTGGTCCGGCCTACATCAAATTCGGCCAGTTGATGTCCACACGCCCCGATGTGGTCGGGGCTGAAATGGCGCGGGAGTTACAGGTCTTGCAGGACAAGATCGCCCCTTTTCCGATGGATGAGGCCCGTAACGAGATCGAACACGCGCTGGGCGCCCCCGTCGAGCAGGTATTTTCCGAATTTTCCGAACCAGTCGCTGCGGCCTCTATCGCGCAGGTGCATCATGCGCGTTTGCGTGACAGCGGGCAGGATGTTGCGGTGAAAATCCTGCGCCCCGGGATCGAGCGGGCCTTCCGCAAGGACATCGACGCCTTTCATTTCGCCGCCCAGATGATAGAGTTGCTGTCCCCCTCCAGTCGTCGTTTGCATCCGACAGAGGTGATCAACCATTTTGAATCCGTGGTGAAGGGCGAATTGGACCTGCGGATGGAGGCCAGTGCCGCCGACCAGTTCCACGCCAATACCGAAGGCGATGACGGTTTTCGCGTGCCCCGCGTGGTCTGGCAGCATTCTGCCCGTTCCGTGATGACGCTGGAATGGGTCGAAGGCATCGGCCTGAGCAATGTAGATGCGCTGCGAGCGGCGGGATATGACATGCCAGCGCTCGGCGCGCGGATTGTGCAGGTCTTTCTTAGCCACGCGCTGCGGGACGGTTTCTTTCATGCGGATATGCATCAGGGCAACCTGAAGGTGGGGCCGGACGGTGATCTCGTCGCGCTTGATTTCGGGATCATGGGGCAGATAGACGAATACACCCGCCGCGTTTATGCGGAAATCCTGATCGGTTTCATCCGCAAGGATTACCGCCGCGTGGCCGAAGTGCATTTTGAGGCCGGATATGTGCCTGCCCATCAGGACGTCGAAGCCTTTGCCCTTGCCCTGCGTGCAGTCGGGGAGCCGATTTTCGGTCAGGATGCCACTAAAATTTCAATGGCGCGGCTGCTGGCGCATCTGTTTGACGTGACAGAACGCTTTGGCATGGAAACCCGGACCGAACTGATCCTGTTGCAACGCACGATGGTGGTTGTCGAAGGGGTGGGGCGGTCGCTCGACCCGTCGCTGAACATCTGGGAAGTGGCAAAACCTGTTGTTGAAACCTACATCACCGACAATCTGGGGCCAAAGGCGATTGTCCGCGATCTGGGCCGGACCATGCGCACCTTGTCGCGGTTTGGACCGCAACTGCCGCAACTGGTGGAAAACGCCCTGTTGCGCACGGCCGCCCCGCCAGAGCCCCGCCGCCCTGTTTCGCGGTGGCGACAGATGGCGTGGTTTGTGCTGGGCGGCGCATTTGTGGCAATTCTTGTGGCGGCACTGGACTAGACCCGATTTGCATTTGCGGCGGCGGCTTCACCTGTGCAACACTCGCACGGGAATGCCCCAACTTGCGGAGAATTGCAGATGGCCTATCCGGTAAATATGGACGTCAAACCAGAGGTTTCCGCCCATTTCGATGAAGAGTCCAACACGGTCAGCTATATCGTCAAGGACCCGAACAGCGATCACTGTGCGATTATCGACAGCGTTATGGACATTGATTACGCCGCCGGACGGATAACCTATGACCATGCGGACGGGCTGATCTCTGAAATTACCCGCCGCGGGCTAACGCTTGACTGGATCATCGAGACCCACGTCCACGCCGACCACCTGAGTGCTGCGCCTTATATTCAGGAAAAACTCGGCGGTAAGATTGGCGTTGGTGAAAAAATCATGGAGGTGCAGGAAACCTTCGGAAAAATTTTCAACGAAGGCACCGCATTCCAGCGGGACGGATCGCAGTTTGATGCCCTATTTAAGGACGGGGACACTTATCAAATCGGCACGATGGAGGCTTTTGCCATCTACACCCCCGGCCACACCCCTGCTTGTATGGTGCATGTGATCGGCAATGCTACCTTTACAGGGGATACGCTGTTTATGCCGGATGGTGGCTCGGCGCGGGCGGATTTTCCGGGTGGTGATGCAGGCCAGCTTTACGACAGTATCCAAAAGGTATTGGCCCTGCCGGACGACATGCGCCTGTTTATTTGTCATGATTACGGACCCAACGGACGGGACATCAAATGGGAAACCACCGTGGGGGAGGAGAAGCGCCACAACATCCATGTGGGCAACGGCAAAACGCGCGAGGAATTCATCAAATTCCGCACCGAACGGGATGCGCAACTGGCGATGCCCAAGCTGATCATTCCCTCTTTGCAAGTGAACATGCGTGCGGGGGTCATGCCGACCGATGACGACGGAAACCCGATGCTGAGGGTTCCGGTGAACGGGTTGTAAGTTATTGTCCTACAATAATTTTACGGAAATCGGCGGGTGTTAAATCTGCGCCTCGAAATGTGTTAATTTTGGCCGGTTAATTAAAACAAACTCGTTGACTCCGGACCGACAGTTAACGCTAAGGTAGGCGGTGGACGGCGCCAACTGGGGCCGTTTGGAAGAACACCGCTCCAGCCAAGTAGCAGAGGCACAATGATTGAAATTTCCGGTCTGTCGAAAACCTTCGGGTCAGGCGCCAATGCTTTCACCGCCCTTGACGACATCAACGTAGAGATACGTCAAAACGAATTTTTTACCCTTCTCGGTCCGTCAGGTTGTGGCAAGACCACCTTGCTGCGCTCTATCGCGGGGTTTGTCGATCCCACCAGCGGGTCGCTGACCATCGAAGGGCAGGATGTGCTGCCGCTGCCGCCCTATGCGCGGCCTGTGAATACGGTGTTTCAGAATTACGCGCTGTTCCCGCATATGACCGTGGCCCAGAATATAGGGTTTGGTCTGGAAATGCAGGATCGCCCCAAGGCAGAGATCAAACAGGTCGTTGGCGAGATGCTGGAACTGGTGCAGATGACACCAATGGCCGACCGGATGACCAGCCAGATTTCCGGTGGCCAGCAACAGCGGGTGGCGCTGGCGCGCGCATTGGCCCCGCGCCCGAAAGTCCTGCTGCTGGACGAACCGCTGTCGGCGCTGGATTTCAAGCTGCGCAAGGAAATGCAGATCGAACTGAAACGCCTGCAATCGGAAACCGGCATCACATTTGTTTTTGTCACGCACGATCAGGAAGAGGCCCTGACCATGTCCGACCGCATCGCAGTGATGAGCACGGGCCGGATTTTGCAGATTGGCGGGCCGAAAGACATTTACGATCACCCCGCCGAACGCTTTGTTGCGGATTTTATCGGGGATACGAATTTTCTCGATGCGACGCTTCAGTCTGTTGACGGAGAGGTCGCAACCGTAACCCTGCCATCGGGCAAGTCTGTTGCGGCGCGGGCCGTGCAGGGCGGCAACCAGTCCGGTGCGGTTACTTTGGCGGTGCGTCCCGAACACGCCACACTGACCAAAGAGAGCGGTCTGCTCGACGGGGTTTTGCAAAATATCGTCTATTTTGGCACGGACACCCACTATCACGTAACGCTTGATGCGGGTTCGGCCTTTGTGGTGCGCAAGCAGAACCAGCCAAACGCGGGCGAGCGTTTTGAAGTGGGTGAAAAGGTCGGCATCAGTTTCGATGCGGGCGTCGGTCAGGTTCTGAGGGACTGATGGCACAGGCATCCGACACCCAAGCCACCCGCCGCCGCTGGCTCTTGCTGTCTCCGGCGCTGCTGATCCTTCTGTTCGCAGCCTCCGGACCGTTGCTGATCGTGGTAATCTATTCCTTCCTGACCCCGGGTGATTACGGCGGTGTCATCTGGAAGTTCTCTACCGATGCATGGTTCAATGTGGTGGTAGAGCGTGACTTTTTTGATGACACTTTATCTTTTTCAGACGCCCATCTGTCGATTTTCTGGCGGTCTGTGAAACTGTCTCTGATGACAACCTTGGTGGCCTTTATTGTCGGCTTTCCAACGGCTTATTTCATTGCGACACGGCCCAAAGACAAGCGCGACATCTGGATGTTGCTGATCATGATCCCCTTCTGGACGAACCTGCTGATCCGCACCTTCGCGGTGATGGAGATTATACGCAACGAAGGGGTGGTCAATTCGCTGCTGATCGGGCTGGGGATTATCGACCAGCCGATCCAGATGCTGTTTACGGAATTTGCGATCACCTTGGGCATGTTCTACGTCTATCTGCCGCTGATGGTGCTGCCGATTTATGCCGCGATGGAACGGTTCGACTTTTCATTGGTAGAGGCGGCTTATGATCTTTACGCCTCGCGCTGGCGGGTGTTGCGGCGGGTGATTTTCCCAATCGTGAAACCCGGTGTGATAGCGGGGTCGATCCTTGTGTTTGTGCCATCCCTTGGGGCCTATGTCACGCCCCGTGTGCTGGGCGGGGGCAAGCAGTTGATGCTGGGCAACCTGATAGAATTGCAGTTCGGGCAGGGGCGGAACTGGCCCCTTGGCGCAGCACTGTCGATCACCTTGCTGGCGATTGTGATGATCGCACTGATTATCTACGTCCGCGCCGCCGGTCGTGAGGAGATGTCCCATGGCTAAATCCCGCGCGTTTGATGTCCGTCGCCAGACCGGATTTGTGCCCATTGCGCTGTTGTGCTTTCTCGTGCTTTACCTGCCGATCATCCTGCTGGTGGTCTATTCCTTTAATGCAGGCCAAAGCATCGCGATCTGGGAAGGCTTTTCGTGGCAGTGGTATGTGAAGGCATGGCAGAATGAAAAAGTGCAGGACGCAACAATCCTGTCGCTGATCATCGCCACCAGCGCCTCTGTGATTGCCACCAGTGCAGCAGTGATGGCGGCACTGGCCACAACCCGCACCAGAGGGTTTCGTGGCTACACCTTTGTCTTTGCGCTGATCAACCAGCCGCTGATGATCCCCGAGATCGTTACAGCGGTGGCGCTGCTGATCTTCTTTGCCATGATCAAAGTGGCGACAGGCTACACCGGATTGATGTATCTGATTATCGCCCATTCCGCCTTTTGCATTCCTTTTGCCTATATGCCGATCCGCGCACGGCTTCAGGGGATGGACCTGAACCTCGAACAGGCGGGGGCGGACCTATACGGCACGCCTTGGCGGGTGTTCCGCCGTGTGACGCTGCCCCAATTGTGGCCGGGCGTTCTGGCGGGCAGTATGCTGGCCTTTGTCATATCGCTGGACGATGTGGTGATTACCGAATTTGTGAAATCCGCAGGGCAGGATACGCTGCCGACCTATATGCTCGGTCAAATGCGCCGTGTGATTTCACCCGAAGTAAACGCTATTTCGACAGCTTTGCTCGCGATTTCAGTCGCTCTTGTGATCGCGTTCTATCTACTTTCCAAGGGCGGACCACAAAAGAACAGGGAGTAACTGCCATGAAAACGTTGGTAACGACTATCGGAATTGCGGCTGCGCTGGGCGTGCCTGCTTTTGCAGATGGCGAGCTGAACATCTATAACTGGGGCAACTATACAAACCCCGATCTGATCAGCAAATTTGAAGAAGAGACCGGCATCAAGGTGACGGTGACGGATTACGACAGCAACGATACGGCGCTGGCAAAGATCAAGGCGGGCGGTCACGGGTTTGATATTGTGGTGCCTTCCGGCACATACGTTCCGATCTGGATCAACGAAGGGCTGCTGATGGAAGCCAAGCCCAACGAGATGGAAAACTTCAAAAACATGGACCCGCAATGGGTGGATGTCGCCTTTGATGCGGGCCGCAATTACACGGTGCCGTGGCAATGGGGCACTGTGGGCGTGACGGTGAACACCTCGGTTTATGACGGCGATCCGAACACTTCGGCCATCATTCTCGACCCGCCGGAGGAGCTGAAAGGCAAGATCAACGTTGTTCCCGAAATGAACGATGTGATGGGTATGGCGATTAAATATGTTGGCGGCGAACAATGTACCGCTGACAAGGACGTGCTGAAAAAAGTGCGCGATACGCTGATGGCGGCGAAACCGCACTGGCTGTCAATTGACTACGGTGCGATTGAGAAATACGCCAAGGGCGACCTGTCAGCCGGTGTGAACTGGAACGGCGCATCCTTCCGCGCCCGCCTGCAAAATGAGGACATCGTCTTTGGTTATCCGCAGGAAGGTTTCCCCGTCTGGATGGACAATGTGGCTATTCTGGCCGATGCGCAGAACCCCGATAATGCCAAAACCTTCATGAACTTTATTATGGCCCCAGAAAATGCGGCGCTGATTTCCGAGTTTGCCCGCTATGCAAACGGGATCAAAGGCTCCCAAGAGTTCATGCCCGCTGATATGGCAGATGCGCCGGAGGTGAACATCCCCGAGGATCTGAAAGGTGCGGCCTATGTCGCAGAGGTATGTCCGCCGGAAGCGACCAAGATTTACACTAAAATCTGGACCGAGCTGCAAAAATAAGACCCCGTTTCGGCGCATCCTGTGACGGGGTGCGCCGTTTTTTATTCAAAGGACCGATAGAATGGATCTGGTAATCCTGAATGGCCGCGTCATCACGTTTGACGGGCCGGACGCCGAAGCGCTGGCTATCAAGGACGGTGTGATTGCCGCTGTGGGCAGTACCGTTGAAATCAAGGAAATCGCGGGCACGGCCAAAGTGATCGACGCAGCGGGTGGCACGGTGTTGCCCGGCTTTATCGACAGCCATGTGCATCTGTTTCAGGGCGCGGCAGAACTGGATTATCTGAACCTTTACGGCGCTGAAGGCGTGGATGAAATCGCGGCGGCCGTGCGACCCTATGCGCAAGCCCGACCCGATGATCCGCTGCTCTTTGCCAGCGCCATAGACTATCACGCGATGGGCGACCGCCCGATCACCCGTCAGGATCTGGATGCGGCGATGCCGGACCGCCCGTTTGCGGCAATGGCCTCGGATCATCACACGGTTTGGGCCAATACCAAGGCGTTGGAAATGGCGGGTCTGTTGCACGGCGCAGAGGTGGATGAAGGGTCCGAAGTCGTGATGGCCAAGGACGGCACCGCCGCTGGCGAATTGCGCGAACCCGGTGCTTATAAGGCGGTCCTCGATTGCACCGCGCTGGGCGGACGAGAGATGCTGGGCCTGATGACCGGCGCGGACCCCGAACCTGCGGTAACGGCAAAAGAGCGGGCAGGGGACAAGGCGGTCATGCGGCGGGGGCTAGAGCATTGCGCCTCTCACGGGATCACCGGCCTGCACAATATGGACGGTAATTTTTACCAACTTGAACTGCTGGCCGCATTAGAGGAAGACGGGGATCTTTTGTGCCGGACCGAAGTGCCGATGCACCTGAAACACACCGACCCGCTGGACCGGATCGCAGAAGCCGCTGAAATGCGTGCGCGGTATAATGGCGACATGGTCTGGTCCTCGCGGGTCAAGATGTTCATGGACGGGGTGATCGACAGCCGCACTGCCTATATGTTGCAGCCCTATCCGGGCACTGACAGTTGCAGTGCGCCCCTGTTTTCGCCCGAACACTTTGACGAAGCTTGTATTCGCATTGACGCGATGGGGCTGCAAATCGCGGTGCATGCCATCGGGGATGCTGCCGTGCGCCAGACGCTTGACGGATATGAGGCGGCCCGCCGCGCCAATGGCCCGCGCGACAGCCGCCACCGGATCGAACATATCGAAACCGTGCATCCCGACGATATTCCGCGCTTTGCCGAACTTGGCGTGGTGGCGTCGATCCAGCCGCTACACTCTCCGCTTGGCGGGTTCTTTCCGCCTTATGAGAAGGGCAGTTTGCTGCATGATTTCCAGTATCAACACGCCTTTGCATGGCAGACTATTCGCAACAGCGGCGCCAAGGTGATATTCTCGACCGACTGGCCGGTGGTGCCGGTGGACGTGATGCCGACCATCCAGGGGGCTGTTGCCGGTGTGGATCTGCCCGATCACTGGCCCGATCAGCGCCAGAGCCTGCGGGACACGCTGGCGTCTTATACCCGCGATAACGCTTGGGTGGAGTTCAACGAGAACCGCAAGGGCCGCTTGCGGGCCGGTATGATGGCAGATGTGGTGGTGATGGACACCGATCTTGAAAGTGTGGCGCCGGAGGAACTGGGCAAAGCCCGTCCGGTTGCAACCATTTGCGGCGGGCGGATCACCTACCGCGCGTAACAGGCAGGGCCGGCGCTATTCCACCGTCTCAACGGGACCGCCGGCCTTGACCCATGCGCCGAAACCGCCTTCGATGTGGGCAACAGGCTTTAATCCCATTTCCTGTGCGACCCGCGCGCTTAGCGCAGAGCGCCATGCGCTGGCGCAATAAAACACGTAGGTTTTGTCCTGATTGAACACGTCCTTATGATACGGGCTGTCCGGATCAATCCAGAATTCCAGCATCCCGCGCGGGCAAGAAAATGCGCCCGGAATCTTGCCGCCCCGCTTTAGCTCTCGGTAGTCCCGCAGGTCCACCAGCACATGATCGGGGCTGTTCACCAGATCAAAGGCTTTGCGCGTGGGAATCGTGGTCACTTGGGTATTCGCCTCTGCGACCATATCCTTGACGTGTTTTGTGATGGTTTGAGGCATCTTAAACTCTTTCATCTGTCGGGCGATCCAGCCCTATTTGTTTACCGCAGGTTAACGGGTGGCGTGTCGCTGGCAAGCCCCGCTTTCACCGCTGTTTCGCGCTGCTGCGCGTGCCGGTGGGCCGTGCGCCTGACCTTGCGCTCCCGCCACATGGCAAAAACTCCGGACCCGAAAATAATCGCCATACCAAGGATCGACCAACCGTCCGGAATGTCTCCGAACAGCAACCAGCCAAGCGCAATTGCCCAGAGCAGGATCGAATACCGAAACGGCGTCACCACCGCGACTTCGCCCACCCGCATGGTCGCAACCGAGCAATAATATCCTACAAACAGAAAACAGGCCGCCAGTGCGAGCACCCCGAGCTCTGCCGGTTCTGTGGGCGTCCAGCTTTGCGTGACCAGCACGCCCACGGCCCCCGTCACCGTGATGACGCAGGCCGCCACGAAGGCCACGAAAAGGCTGGAAACCCCGATGCCAAGTTGTCGGGCCGACAGGTCGCGCAGGGTCACAAAACCGACCGCCAAAAGTCCGAGCAGCGCGTAGGCGTTAAAGTCCGACGTGCCCGGCCGGATGATGATCAGCACCCCGAGAAAACCAGCAAGGATTGCAAGAACCCGCTTACCGCCTATCGGCTCTTTCAGGAAGACCGCAGCGGCCAGTGTGATCGTCAGCGGCAGAATCTGCAAGATTGCCGTGACATTGGCCAGTGGCATATGGAACAGGGCCGTCAGAAAGCTGAGCGTCGCGCCGATTTCAGCCAGAGAGCGTATGGTGATCCAGCGCAGATCCCGCCGTGCTGGCAGGGCCGCCAGCGCCCCGCGCATATAGGCGAAACTGCCGATCAGAAGAATGGCAAAAATTCCGCGCAGGAAAATTGCCTGAAACAGCCCGATCTCGCTTCCTCCGAATTTCAGCGCCGCATCGTTGAGCGCAAACCCCGCCATAGACGCCGTCATCAGCGCCGCGCCTTGCATGTTTTCCGAGAGTTTCATCGCATTAACCTGTGAGTAGAAAAGGGCTTGGGGCTGTATCCGGCCGACCCTACCGGTAAATATTTTTCTTTCAAGCGGGGAGATGTGATAGACTGGAAAACGCAGGTTGTGTCAGGGCCAGCCGCCCGCGGATTTTGCACGGCGTTTCAGAAGGCCGGTCCGCGGAACGCAAGTTTCAGATTTCGCGCAGGTCAATTTCATTAAACCCCAACTGGAGGATAACATGCCCAATTTTCTTTTTGTATTTCACGGCGGCAAAATGCCCGACACCCCCGAAGAAGGCGCGCGCGAAATGGAGGCCTGGCAGAAATGGTACGCCGATATGGGCGACGCTGTGGTGGACGGCGGTGCGCCGGTCGGCAAAAGCAAGACTGTCAGTGCGAATGGCGTTGCCGACGACGGAGGATCGAATCCCGCTTCGGGCTATGCAATCGTTTCAGCAGACTCGATTGATGCTGCGGTGGAACTGGCCAAAGGCTGCCCTATTCTCAAAAGCGGCAGTGTCGAAGTCGCGGGATGCATTGATATGTGATCAGGGGCGTGGTCGCGCCGTTAGGCAACGCCAAGTGAAAGCAGCTGGATCAGGGTGACGACCCCGACAGGCTTGCCGTTTTCAATCACGAAGGCTGCGGAAATTTTGTTGCTTTGGAGAACGTGCAAGGCGCGCGCACAGGAACGTTGCGGCTCCAAATGGACTGATCCGGGTGTCATAAGGGCCGCCGCAAGCTTTTCCCACATCGCTTCTTTCATAGAGCCGGAGGAATTTGCTTCCAGATACCGACGAATATCTCCGTCGGTGATCACCCCTTTCAACACACCATTTGCATCAAGAACGCCGACGATGCCCAGTGTCTTGCGAGAGATTTCGCCAAGAACCTCAATAATCGGTGCGTCTTCCCGCACTGTGGGAAGGTCCGCTTCCTTAAACATAATGTCCTGCACCGGCGTCAGTGCCGCGCCCAGTTTGCCGCCTGGATGGAAGTCACGGAAGCTTTCCTCTGAAAAACCCTTCATCTTGAGCACGGTGACGGCCAAAGCATCCCCGATGGCCAGTTGCAACAGGGTCGAAGTGGTCGGAGCGAGGTTATGCGGACATGCCTCCGGTGCTTTGGGCAGGACCAGTGCTGCATCGGCAGAACGGGCCAGCGTGCTGTTTGCGCTGCCGGTTATGGCGATCACCGGAACACCGAAGCGGCGCGTGTACGCCAGCAGATCCGACAGTTCCCGTGTTTCGCCAGACCAGCTGAGCAACATCACCACATCATCCGACTGGATCATCCCCAAATCGCCGTGGCTGGCCTCGACCGGATGAACAAAATAGGCAGGCGTGCCGGTCGAAGAAAACGTGGCAGCCAGCTTTCGCCCGATCAAACCGCTTTTACCGACACCGGCAACAATCAGACGGCCCTTCATCGCAAACAGCAGTTCCAGCGCGGTATCCAACGCCGCCGATAATTCGGAAGAGCCGAGCTGGTCTTCCAGAGCCCGCAGCCCCACCAGATTGGTTTTAATCGCGTCTTTGATTGATACCGCTTTGTCCATTGGTCCACCCAAGCTGTGTTTGGAACTGTGGTTAGTGCTAATCAGTGTGGTGCACAACCCTCTGATCCTGCGCGATCAGAGTCCCGGTGAACAGTTTTTCAGCCGCAAAGTCATGGGGAACCTGCGCGGCGGTACGGCGACCGGACAGGGACAGACTGGTAAAGAAATCAAATCCGAAGAGATGAATTTCAGCAGCTTCTGAATGCGCGACAAGATCAATCAGCATGATACCGGTCGTAGGAGGCGCCTGTAACGTGGCGGCCATGCGATCCCATTCCTCCTTGGGGTGAAGATAAAATCCTTTCCGTTTTGCAAACCGCGCCCGAAGACGTTTGCGTTTCTTTGCCATCCACAACAAACGGTCCGGATTGCGTGCCTCAATAACGTCCTGCGCCACTGGCATTCCCAAAGCCAGCCAGTTGGTGCGCGACCCGTGACTGTCCGCTTGGGGCAGTGGGGCTGCATGCATGCGAATGACCAGATCGCAGCGATCGATGTTTTCTCCGTTGGATTGATTGCTCAGGCTACGGGCATTGCCGACAATCGCCACGGTCTTCCCGGCTAACTCTGCCTGCAAATCGTTAATACTACATGAATATTGCGCCAGAAATTTCTCGCCCGAAAAGATACGTTTTAACGCAAATGCAATCTGAGAGATCATAAAAGCCCGACCTTCTGCGCGATGTCATTAAAAAGCACCGTCGGATCAGCGGCAGAGGGATAAACCTGCTGTGCTGTCGTTGCCATGTCGTCTCCCCGTGCCAATGCAGCGGCAAGCGCCTCTGCCAAACCGTCTTTATCAGCGACTATACAGGACTCTTTCTCGGAGAGGGTTTCATATTCTTGCTTAAAATTTGAATGATATGGCCCGCTCAGAATGGCGCTGCCAGCTCGCAGAGGCTCGTAGGGTGTGTGCCCCCCGATGCCCTGCACCAGAGAACCGCCAACGAACGTTATTTTTGCAAGGGGATAAATCCGCTGCAGGCTCCCAAGTGAATCCACCACAGTGACTTGTTCCGGCTCGATATTCTCGCCGTAAATTCCAACCATCAACGCCCGGTCCCTGGCCGCTTTCATAACAACCGGGACGCGGTTTGGATGTCTTGGAACCAGTATTAAGCGTAAATTAGGATTTTGCGCGCAGAGTGTTTTGAAGGCGTCGAGAATCACAGGTTCCTCTCCCTCATGGGTAGAGGCCGCCAGCACAGTATTGTCACGATCATACCGCGTTTTCATACGCGGATCAGGAGGAGGAAGTGTAACCAGAGATTTGAAATTCGGAATGGTCCGGATGCGTTCCTGAGGGACGCCCAGCTTTGCAAAATTATCGGCTGTGCCGGCATCCTGCGCATAAATCTGATTGAAATGCCTCAACCCCAGTGGTTGTGCGCCAAACTTGGACAGTCTTTCTGCTGAACGGTCTGAAAGACGTGCGTTCAACATAATGGAGGGAATATTCTTTTTAGCCAGAGATGCGAAACGGTTCGGCCAAATCTCGCTTTCGATATTAACAAACCCCACAGGCGACCAATAAGCTAGAAAGCGGTTGATCGCGAAAGGAAGATCCAGCGGAGCCGACTGCAAAACCGTGGGAAGATCTGCCCAAGCCCGCGCGGCTTTTAAGGCTGCTGGATTGTTCGTGGTTATCAGCAGAGCGTGATCCGGAAAATCCCGCGCGAGGTAAAGCAGGAACGGCTTGATCGACGTTAACTCCCCCAGCGACGCCGCATGGAGCCAGATCACGGGTTTGCCGGACGCCTTTACAGTAGCAAAACCAAGACGGTTCTTCGCAGTTTCCACACTGCTTTGGCGGAGCAGAACTTGAAGAGCTACCCAAACCAGCAAGGGTAGAATGGCCACATATGTAAGAAGTTTGATCACAGCGTAAGGCACCGGTTTCTTTCAAGACAGTTCTGGCCGAATACGACGGGCGGTAGTGACGGTGTTACAGGTTTTTCCAACGACGATGCAACCAGTACCACTGGCCGGGGTTGGCATGTATCCGCGCAGCAATGCGTTCGTTGAACTCTGTCATCATCGTAACGGCGTCGGTGTGGGCAATCGGTTCTTCAAAAGTTATATGGATCGTGCGGCCGTCCCCATCCCGCAATCCAAATGCGGGCACCAGCGGCAGATCATATTTTAACGCCAGTTCGGCTGGAGAGGTCGTTGTAGAGGTCTTATGCCCTAAAAACGGGATTTTTTCAGCCCATTGCACGTATTGGTCTGCAAGAATTGCAAAGAAACCGCCCTTGCGGATGTGACGGACCATTTGAAGCGTGCCGGCATTGCTGCGCGGAACAATCGGTGCGCCGCCTTCGCGGATACCGCCAAGGAAGTGCGGCTCATACCAAGGGTTGGAATTGGGCCGGTAAACAGCTCCAGTCTCGAGTCCTTCAGACTTGAGGTAATGCCGGATTGCCTCCCACTGGCCGAAATGTCCCGAAACGATCAAGGCGCCCTTGCCCTCTGCGCGGGCCTGATGCAGCGCGGCCAGTCCGGGGCCGCTTGCGATAAAGCGGCCGGTTTTTGTCGCAAATTCCGAATTGTGCAGGATTTCGGTCAGGGTGCGCCCCATATTCCATCCGACCGCGCTTGCGATGCGGTTCCGTTCGGATCGTGGCATGTCCGGGTACACGCGGCATAATCCCTCTTCCACCCGCCTGCGGAAAGGTGGCAACCAGCGCACTGCAAAGCTGACAACGGACCCTGCAAGGGCACCGCGGGCGTCAAATGGCAAGAGTTTGGAGATGGCCAATAATGCGGCAACCGGCAAATATTGCAGGAAGTAGAACAGGGATTTCGGTTTTTCTGACGCCATGATACCGCGCCTTCTAATGGATGAAACGGCCCTTGGGAATGGGCATTCCCCCGGTTGGTTGCGGGTTGTTAAGCGTTTATCAACCTGTCAAAACTATAGTCGAACGAGCAGACGAAAAACAAACATGTTAGACCGACAGGCGAAAGCCCAAGATTTACTGGCGGAAATTTTCGGTTTCACCGATTTCCGCGATGGCCAGAAAGAAGTGGTGGACGCGGTTCTTGCCGGTGAAAACGTGTTGGCGATCATGCCGACAGGGGGCGGGAAATCCCTGTGTTTCCAATTGCCCGCGCTTTGTCTGGACGGGGTAACGGTCGTGATCTCGCCTTTGATCGCGTTGATGCGGGATCAGGTACGTGCGCTCAATGCGGTGGGTGTAGGTGCCGGGTCACTGACCTCGGGCAATAGTGAGGAAGAAACGGAGGAGGTGTTTCAGGCGCTGGAAGATGGCGCAATAAAATTGCTTTATATCGCGCCGGAACGGCTGGCCAATCCGGGCACGGTGATGCTGCTGCGCAAAATTAACACGCGACTGATCGCTGTGGATGAGGCCCATTGTGTGAGTCAGTGGGGCCATGATTTCCGTCCGGATTACTTGCGGATCGGCGCATTGCGAAACGAACTGGACGTGCCGCTGGCGGCATTTACGGCCACCGCTGACGCGCAATCGCGCGATGAAATTGTGAACCGGCTGTTTGACGGTGAGACGCCATCGACCTTTTTGCGCGGGTTTGATCGGCCGAACATCAACCTGGCGTTTCAGCCCAAAAACAGCCCGCGCCGTCAGCTGCTGGACTTCATCAGCGCGCGGAAGGGTCAGTCGGGCATCGTGTACTGTTCGTCGCGGAACAAGTGTGAAACTCTCGCGACAGCACTGCGGGCAGAAGGCCATTCGGCGCTGCACTATCACGCGGGGATGGAGCGTGAGGACCGGCGGCTGGCCGAAACCCGTTTCCAGCGGGAGGACGGGTTGATCGTCGTCGCCACGGTGGCCTTTGGCATGGGCATCGACAAACCGGACATTCGCTGGGTGGCCCATGCAGATTTGCCCAAGTCTATGGAATCCTATTATCAGGAGATCGGCCGCGCCGGTCGGGACGGGGCGCCGGCGGATACTTTGACGCTTTACGGTGCGGATGACGTCCGGTTGCGCCGCGCCCAGATTGATGAAGGGCTCGCCCCGCCGGACCGAAAGGAAGCGGATCATGGCCGTTTGAATGCGCTGCTTGGTCTGGCCGAGGCACGGCGCTGTCGTCGCCGCGTGCTTTTGCGCTATTTCGGAGATGAGATCGACGGCTGCGGAAATTGCGACCTTTGCGCCAATCCGCCAGAGATTTTTGACGGAACAGACGCGGTGCGCAAGGCGTTGTCGGCGGTGCTGCGCACGGGGGAATCCTTTGGGGCAGGGCATCTGATTGACATTTTGCGCGGTGTCACCACCGATAAAATCCGCCAGCGCGGTCATGACGCCCTGCCAACCTTTGGCGTCGGGACAGAGTATGACAAAGGGCAATGGCAGGCGATTTTCCGGCAGATGATGGGGTATGATCTGATCCGCCCCGATATGGAGCGTCACGGCGCCTTTCGCATGACACAGCGGGCGCGTCCAATCCTTAAGGGCGAGGAAAACATCGAGCTGCGCCGCGATACGATCCAGCGCCAGAACCGCAAAACCGGCAAGGTGCGGGCAATGGTTTCGGAAGAGGATGAACCGCTACTCTCGGCGCTCAAAGCGAAGCGCCGTGCTTTGGCAGAGGCTATTCAGGCACCGGCCTATGTGGTTTTTCCGGATGCCACCCTGATCAATATGGTAGAGGCCCGCCCTGCCACACTGGACGATTTTTCAAAAATTGCGGGGGTCGGTGCGGTTAAACTGGAACGGTACGGCGCGGCATTCCTAGAGGTGATGAACGGCGCGGCAGAGCAGGTCCATCCCGCACGTCGCAAACTGGCGGGACGGGACGCTGGTGATCTGTTCGACCGTTTGCAAGCGGCGCAATTGCGATTGGCGCGGGGTGAAAGCGGGATGGATACATACCTCAATTGTAGCAATTCGACACTGTCTAAAATTGCGCAGGCCCGTCCCGGCGATCTGGCTGCACTTGAAAGAATATCCGGTGTCGGCGCGGCCAAGGCCGAACGGTTTGGCGCGGCTTTTCTGGACGAAATTCATGCCGACAAAGCCGCTTAATTAGGCACAACCGGAATAAACTGCCCAAGCCTCGCAGGATCGAGGCACATCGCCGGTTTTTGACCATTCAGGGTTGGTCTTCCGGACGCATTTCCTGTAATAGCGGCCCATCAAATTTTGGAGACCCGATATGTTGGCCGTGCTCTCGCCCGCAAAAAAGCTCAACTTTGACCGGCCTGCAGAGCCGATGCCGGAAACCTATCCGGAGTTTCAGGAAGACGCCAACCGGCTGGCGGCGATCGCGCAACGGCTGAGCGTCAGCGATTTGCGCAGTTTGATGCACATCAGCGAGGATCTGGCCAAATTGAACAAGGCGCGGTTCGACGGGTTTGCGGCGCAATCCTCAGTGGAAAACGCAAAGCAGGCGATGTTTGCCTTTGCCGGAGACACCTATACGGGGCTCGAAGCCACAGGATTTGATCCGTCCGATTGTCTCTATGCGCAGGACCATCTGCGCATTCTGAGCGGTCTTTACGGCCTTCTGCGTCCTATGGATTTGATCCAGCCCTATCGCCTCGAGATGGGCAGCCGTTTGAATAATGACGCGGGGACAACGCTTTACGCCTATTGGGGTGAGAGGCTTTGCACGGCGCTGGACGCGGCTTCCAATGGTGCGCCTGTGGTTAATCTGGCCAGCAACGAATATTTCAAGGCGGCCAAGGAAAAGAAGATGACTTCGCCGGTGATCACGCCGTCTTTCAAAGAAGACCGCAATGGTGAACTGAAAATGATCGGTTTCTTCGCCAAACGTGCGCGCGGGGCGATGGCCCGATATATCATTAAAAATCGTGTTAAAACGGTGGATGGTTTGAAGGATTTCGATCTCGACGGGTATAAATTCCAACCGTCGCTTTCCACTGAAAACGCACTTACCTTTACCCGTAGCGCCGCCTGATCGGGTCTGGCAGACAGGCTTTGGCCGTCTGCTTATGGCTGGGATAAAGGTTATGTTTCCGAGCCTTAAGGGGGATAGCCAATATCATTCAACCTTAGCGGGAGTTATGCTCAGGACGCGTAGCGCCTGACCGCCTGTCGGTGTGTGCAACACCTTTTTAACCTTTTCGCAACAGCCGCAGGGTTCTGTGGTGTCTTCTACTTGGGGTAGTTGACTTTGAAACGGAAAGGCAAGACAAAATAATTAATGTCTTTATTATATTCTAATCGAAATTACCGGCTGCTTTTTTCGGCCTCTGCAATTTCTAATCTTGGGGACGGGGTTTCCGCACTGGCCTTTCCCTGGTTAGCCACCCTGATCACGCGGGATCCGGTTTTGATCGGTTACGTCGCTTTTGCGACCCGATTGCCTTGGCTGCTGTTTTCCCTGCCCGCCGGTGTCATGACCGATCGGGGGGACCGGCAACGGCTGATGGTTATGGCTGATCTGCTGCGGCTTTTGCTGACCTCCGGGGTGATTGCCCTGATCGCATTTTTGCCGGACCTGCCGCCAGACGATAAGGTGAACCTTTATATTATGGCGCTCTGCGGTCTGGCCTTCCTGCTTGGCTCGGCCGAGGTGGTGCGGGACAATGCGGCGCAGACGGCCTTGCCGTCCGTGGTGGCCCCCGGTGATCTGGAGCGGGCAAACGGCCAGATCTGGAGCGTCGAGCAGATCATGGGCAGCTTTATCGGCCCGCCGCTGGCGGGGCTGCTGATTGCCTATGCGGTGCCAGCGCCATTTGCGCTGGATGCGGTGACATTTGCAGTGGCGGCATGGGTTGTCTGGCTGATTGTGGTGCCGTCGCGGGTGAAACCTGTCAAACGCAGCATGGGCGTCGAGGCTTTGGAAGGTTTTAGATGGCTGGTGCAGCATCCCAAACTCATGCGGCTTGCCCTGATGTTGGGCGTGTCCAATATGCTGGCGGTGTTGGCCCTGACTGTGCTGGTGTTGTTCTCGCAGGAAATCCTTGGGCTGAGCGGTGTCGGACACGGTTTTTTGCTGACAGCCGGGGCTGCGGGCGGTGTTGTGGGCGGCATTGTCTGCCCTTCCATCGCGGCGCGTTTGGGGGCAGAGCGCAGCTTGCAAGTGGTGCTTTGCCTGTTTCCGCTCATGTTCATTCTGATCTATGTGACCTCTAATCCCTGGGTGGTTGCCCTTGCGTTGTTCATCGAAATGTTTGCCGCGCTGTTGTGGAATGTGGTGACGGTGTCCTATCGCCAGCGTTTGATTCCCGACGGTTTGCTGGGGCGCGTGAACAGTATTTACCGTTTTTTCGGCTGGGGCATGATGCCGGTGGGCGCGTTGTTGGCCGGATGGGTGGTTTCTGCGGCAGAGCCTGAATTCGGGCGAGAGATGGCTCTGCGGATGCCCTACGCTTTGGCGAGCTGCATTGCCATTACGCTGGCGGTCTACGGATTGTTGCGTTTGCGGCTTTGACAAAAGGGGGCGGCCTAGCCGAAATCCCCCTGACAGAACCAGTCCCCTGAACGGGTGCGCGTCTTTGTTTCAAACAACCAGAGCCGTTCGCCCGTGCGGGTTTCCACCTGCCAGTAATCCCGTGTGCCGCTGCGCCAGTTGGGATCGTCCAGCCACCATTCGGGGGAGATCCGTTCGGGGCCGCTGACGCTGCGGATGTGAAATTCGCGCCGGCGCCAGCGAAAGCAGGGCGGCGGTGGCATCGGACCGGAGGCTGGCGGAACAGTCGCAACAGCAGGTGGCGCGGCTTGTTCCTCCACAGGGGTGACGATTTCCGGCGGGAAAAGCGTCACGGGGCGGTGCAAATAGGTTTCGGGCCAGTCTTTAGCCGGTGCGCAATAGGCTGCGGCCATGCGGGTGGCGGTCTTTTCGGGAATGTGGCTGTCGGCGGGATGCAGGCGGGTCAGGCTGTCCAACCCGATCCGCGCGCCAAGCCGCCCCAGCAGATCGCTCATCGTGTCGGTATTGTCGCGGCGTTCGCGGGCGGCGGCCACCGCATCTGCATGACCTTTGTGCTGGATATTGGACAAAGGTTCAGTGACGAAAGCTTCGAGTCGCAGGGTGTCGATGCCAAAACCGGCCTCTATATCGGGCAGGCGCAGCAGCAGAAGCGGGCGGATGCGGTCGGAATCGTGGTTCGGTCGGGCCAGTCCGATTTCGATGATCTGGACCGTGTGATCCGTGCGAAAACACCACAGCCGCAACTGGCGTGCGCCCCGTCCGGCCTTGCGCAGCCGCTCACACAGGGGCGGCAGCAGGCGGTCCACTCCGGCGGTGATGTCGTCTTGCAGGCCGATCGGGTCCGGCAGGGACAGGCGGGTGGCAAAATGATGGGTCCGTTTCGCCGGAGAGACCGGTTCGGGATCCACCCCGAGCGCCTGATCCAGCCGCATCACCACATCACGGCCAAAACGGCGCACAAGGGCGGCGCGGGGCAGGCCGATCAGATCCGCGATGATGCGCACCCCCAGACGGTTGAGGTTGGTGCAATCCTCCTGTGACAGGCGCAGGGCCGCCACTGGCAACCGCGAGATCGCCGCGCGGGTTTCCCCCGGCTGCGCGATGTTGGGGGCGTCAGGATTGACGGGAATATGGGCTGGCGCAGCACCGCCCCGTTCCCAGTTGCGCCGCTTGAAGGCGCGGGAACGGGTGGCGCGGGCTTCCTGATCAATGGCATCACCGGAACGATGGGCAGCGGCGGATTCTCCGGCATAGCGGGCCAGCGCCCAGGCCGCCCCTGGCGTATCGGCAATCCCGAACCGTCCTGTCAGCCGCAGGCGGGCCAGATCCTGCGTGATGCTTTCGGCCATGCCGCTTTCGCCGCCAAACAGATGGGCGCAGCCGGTGATGTCCAGCAACAGGGACGCGGGCGGCTCACTCGCCACCCAAGGGGTGTATTTCCCCGCCCAGCGGCGCAAACCGGCCAGAAAAGCAGCCTCTTGTAGCGGGTTTTCCGGCGCGGTCTGCAACTCGGGGCAGAAGGCCCGCGCATCCGAGAGAGCTTGCCCCAGCTGCAGCCCTTCGGCAGCCGCCTCTGGCGAGAGACTGGAAAGCGACAGGGCATTGCCCTGTTGGGTCACAATCGCAAACGGGTGCAGCAAAGCCCCGCGATGGCTGCGCAGCACCCTTTCGGCGGCAAGATGGGGAAACCAGATGGACAGGATACGACGGATCGGCATGGGGCTAACAGAGTTATGTTCCTGATTTGTTCCTATCAAATTTCACAAAGAAGAGTCGAGATGATTCCTTTACAAAAACGGGAAGCAGCCTGTCGGGGAACGGTGTGTCAGGGCGCGGCGTCTTCTACATAGTCGCGCAGTTTTGCCACGCTCGGGATATGCAGGCTGCGTTTGACCCGCAACAGAACACCGGCTTTGCGCATCCGGCCCATTTCACGGGCGACGCTCTCGCGGGAGGAAAACACCACGGCGGCCAGTTCCGATTGGGTCGGGGGGCGGTCGATCAGAACGGAATCCCCGCTGCCGACCCGTTTTTCCACCAGATCAAGGATCGCATCCCGCAGTCGTTCGTCTGCGGATTTCGCGTTGAAGTCGATCACCCGTTTAGACAGGCGCCGCAAATGCCCGACCAGCAGCATCAGCAGTGTATAACTAAGGTCGGGGTTCTTGCGCACCAATGTCCTGAATTTTTCAGGCGAGATCCGTGCAATGATGCTGTCCCGCTCTGCGATGGCATCGCTGGAACGGGGGGCCTCGTCCAATGCGGAAAACTCTCCGATGCAGTCCCCGTTCGAGAATGTCAGCAACGAGACCTCCCGTCCGGCATCGGTGTAAACGGTGGCGCGGATAGAACCGTCGATGACGAAATAGACATCCATACTGTCCTTGTCGTCGGCGGAAATCAGAAAGTGGCGGGCACGGTACATTTTGACCGTCCACAGGGACGACAGCTCGTTCCATGATTCATCGCTTAAGCGGCCCAAGAAAGACGTGCTTGGAAATGTCAGCTCGTTTCGCTGCATGGTTCTCCCCAGTATTCCCGTCACTATGGCGTGGCTTTGGATTCGGGAATAGCACCCAATTGGTCAAAAACGTCTTAAAATTCAGGAAATGTCGCAATTAGACTTGCGGGGATGAAAAATGTGGTGAAATTTTCATGTATTATTTCACGCGGGGGGAATCATGCCGGATACGTCAGCACAGCTTTCTGCATCGCTCGGGGCCGATCTGCGGGCCTTGCGCAAATTGCGCAACGTGACCCTGACCGCGCTGGCAGAGGCTTCGGGGAAGTCCGTCGGCTGGCTCAGTCAGGTAGAGCGGGATATTTCCCATCCTTCCATCGAAGAACTTAAAATTCTTGCGCAGGCGCTGGATGTGTCCGTTTCGCTGTTTTTCGGGCAGGCGCCCGCCATTCCGGGGGAAGAAGGTTACGTTGTGCGCAAGGGCGCGCGGCGCCGGATCGGGACGACCAATAACGGTTTGGTCGAAGAGCTACTGTCCCCCGACCTGACGGATGATTTCGAGATGTTCCATTCCACATTCGAGGCTGGCGCGCAGATGGACCATTTTGAAAGCCGCCCCACCCAAGAGGTCGGTTATCTGATTTCCGGCCGGCTGCGGCTTTGGGTCGGGGCGCATCAGTTCGATTTGCAACCCGGTGACAGTTTTCGCATCCGCGGAGAGCCCTACCGCTGGGCCAATCCGTGGGATCAGGACGCGGTAGCAGTCTGGGCCATTGCGCCGCCGGTGTATTAATGCGCGTTCAGGGGAGGAACAGATGAAAACCGGATCATGCCTGTGTGGTGCTGTCACCTTTGAAGTCAGCGGGGATATGCGCCCATCGGTTGCCTGCCACTGCACCCAATGCCGCAAAACCAGCGGCCATTACTGGAGCGCAACACAGGTGCCGAGCGACAAGCTGACCCTGACCAGAGACGACAGTCTGCAATGGTATCAATCCTCGCCCACAGCGCGGCGCGGATTTTGTTCGGTCTGTGGATCGTCACTGTTCTGGGAAATGGACGGCGAAGGGGCAACATCCATCGGCACCGGCACCCTTGACGGGCAGACCGGCCTGCGCACGGAGAAACATATCTATGTTTCGGATAAAGGCGACTATTACGAGATTGCCGACGGTCTGCCCCGAAAGGATCAGGGCTGATGTGGGAGGTGCTGACCGGATTTGACCCTGCGGTGATGCTGGCCTTCATCGGGGCAGGGCTGTTGTTGAACCTCACCCCCGGAGCGGATTTCGTCTTTGTGTCTGCCTCGGGGATGTCCGGTGGTCCGCGCATCGGTATGGCGGCGGCGGTCGGGGTCAACATCGGGATCGCTGTGCATATTCTAATGGCAGCAGCGGGGTTGTCTGCCCTGCTGCTGGCCCATCCCGCCGCCTATAGCGCGATCCGCTATGCGGGGGCGGCCTATCTGCTGGTGCTGGCGGTACAGGCATGGCGGGCGGACGGGGACGTGGGGCGAGGTCGCGCCGCGCAGAGCGTTACAGCCGCAATCCGGCGCGGCTTTGTGACCAACGTGTTGAACCCGAAAACCGCCTTGTTCATCTTTGCCTTCATCCCGCAATTCACCGACCCGACAATCGGCCCGATCTGGATGCAGATCCTCGTGCTCGGGGCGGTGTTCCAGTTCTTCGGCTTACTTTTCTGTCTCTGCCTTGGGGCGGCGGCAGGGGCATTTTCGGCGGTCCTGCGCAAGCGGGTCGCAATCCTCAACAAGATAACAGCAATCCTGTTTGGCGGTCTCGCTGCCAGACTGGTGATCGACTAAGGAGTTCAACATGGCTGATTTTCCAACGACTGCACGGGTAGTCATCATCGGCGGCGGGGCTGTCGGGGCCTCTGCGCTTTACCATCTGGCCAAGGCGGGCTGGACCGATTGTGTCCTGCTGGAAAAGAACGAACTGACCGCTGGGTCTACATGGCATGCGGCAGGGAATATTCCGACGTTTTCCACCAGTTGGTCGATCATGAACATGCAGCGCTATTCCACCGAACTGTACCGGCGTTTGGGCGAAGAGGTGGATTACCCGATGAACTACAATGTCACAGGTTCGATCCGGCTGGCCCACTCCAAAGAGCGCATGCAGGAGTTCGAGCGGGCTGCAGGCATGGGGCGCTATCAGGGGATGGACATCACCATCGAAACCCCGAAAGAGGCGCAAGAGCGGTATCCTTTTCTTGAAATCCACGATCTCGAAGGGACGCTGTATGACCCTTATGACGGGGATATGGACCCGTCCCAACTGACCCAAGCGCTGGCCAAAGGCGCGCGGGATATGGGAGCGCAAATCCTGCGGTTTACCCCCGCGACTGGTGTGCGCCGTGAAGGGGATGAATGGATCGTTGAAACCGAAAAGGGCGAAATCCGCTGCGAATTTGTGGTGAATGCCGCCGGCTATTACGCGCAACGCGTGGGCGAGTGGTTCAAACCCTACGGCGGACGCACGGTGCCTATGATGGTTATGAGCCATCAGTATATGCTGACCGAGGAAATCCCCGAAATCGAAGCCTTTACCAAGGAGCACGGCAAGCTGCCTTTGCTGCGCGACGTGGATACTTCCTATTATTTGCGGCAGGAAAAAACCGGACTCAACCTTGGCCCGTATGAACGCAACTGCAAGGCCCATTGGGTGACGCCCGAAGATCCGATGCCCGAAGATTTCAGCTTTCAGCTTTATCCCGATGATCTGGAACGTCTGGAATGGTATATGGAGGACGCGATGGCCCGTGTGCCGCTGCTGGGGCAGAGCGGGATCAACAAAGTTATCAACGGCCCGATTCCCTATGCACCGGACGGTTTGCCGCTGATCGGGCCGATGCCCGGCGTGAAAAACGCGTTTGAGGCTTGTGTCTTTACCTTCGGCATCGCGCAGGCGGGGGGTGCTGGCAAGGTACTGGCGGAGTGGATCACCGAAGGTGAAACCGAGTGGGATATGTGGGCTGTCGATCCGCGCCGCTATACCGATTACACGGATGAGGATTACTGCATCCAGAAAGGGATGGAGGTTTACGGCCACGAATACGCAATGCACTTCCCCCACCACGAATGGCCTGCCGGTCGGGACAAGAAACTGTCCCCGAACCACGACAAGGTTGTCGAACTCGGCGGTGTGATGGGGGCTTATAACGGGTGGGAGCGGGCCAACTGGTTTGCCAAAGACGGGGATGACACATCCGAGGAAGCCACCCACACATGGAACCGTCAGGGGCCGTGGACCCAGCGGGTGAAAGAGGAATGCGAAGCGGTGCGCGATCACTGCGGTGTGCTCGATTTGCCCGGCTTCTCGCGGTTCTGGGTGCAGGGCGAAGGGGCCGATGACTGGTTACGCGGCTTTTGTGCCGGCGGCATCCCCAAGGCGGGCCGGATGAACCTGATCTACGTATCGGACAGCCGCGGGCGTATCCTGACAGAAATGTCCTGCATTCGGCTGGAGGAAAACAACTTCATCCTGATCACCGCTGCCACCGCCCAGTGGCATGACGGAGAGCTGATCCGCAGTTCAATCCCCGAAGGCGTGACGGTTCGCGAAACCACCACCGAGCGGGATACGCTGATCGTGACAGGCCCGAAATCCCGCGAGATTCTGTCGGGCATCACCGATGCGGATCTGGAACAGGGCTGGCTGACCCATCAATGGGCCACCGTCGCAGGGCAAAAAGCGTTCCTGATCCGTGTGTCTTTTGCGGGGGAGTTGGGCTGGGAAATCCACGCCGAAAATGCCGATATGCCACCGATCTATCAGGCAGTGCTCGACGCGGGGGCCAAACCCTTTGGCATGTATGCCCTGAACTCCTTGCGGATCGAAAAGGGCTATCGTGCGTGGAAAGGCGATCTGTCCACCGATTACACCCTGCTGGAAGGCGGGCTGGAACGCTTTGTGAAGCTGGACAAGCCGTTCGATTTCACCGGCAAGGCTGCAATCCAGAGTGAAAAGCAGCAGGGGCGCAAGAAGGCTTTTGTTACCCTGATTGTGGAGGCCGGAGAGGCAGATGCGCCTTATATGTCAACGCTCTGGCATGACGGGCAGGTTGTGGGGGAAACCACCTCCGGGGATTGGGGCTACCGTGTAAATGCCTCGGTAGCGCTGGGCATGGTGCGGGCGGATCTGGCCGAACCGGGCACCGAACTGGAAGTGGAAATCTACGGCGAGCGGTTCAAAGCCCTGGTGCAGAAAGATGCGCCGCTTTGGGATCCGCAAAACGAACGTCTGCGGGCCTGATTGAGGGGAGATTGCGATGACGGTTACAATTCTGGATGGCGGCATGGGGCAGGAACTGCTGCGCCGTTCTGCCCATCCGGCCCATCCGATGTGGTCTGCAAAGGTGCTGATGGACGAACCTGAAATCGTGCAAGGACTGCACGAGGATTTCATCAGGGCCGGGGCGCAGGTGATCACGCTTAACAGCTATTCCGCCACGCCCGAACGGCTGGCGCGGGATGGCAAGCCGGACTGGTTCGAACCCTTGCAGAAACGCGCCATTGCGCTGGCCAAAGCAGCGCGGGACGGGGTTGATCCTTTGGTCAAGATCGGCGGTTGCCTGCCACCCCTGCGGGCGTCCTATCGTCCCGATCTGTCGCCTGATTTTGAGGACAACCTGCGCCGCTATCGTGAAATCGTGGCGGTGCAGAAGGATCATGTGGACCTGATGCAATGCGAAACCATGTCGTCCATTGCCGAAGCCACGGCGGCCTGCACGGCTGCGGTGGAAACCGGCCTTCCGGTCTGGCTGGGCCTGTCGGTGTCTGATGATGCCGGCAACACCCTGCGTTCGGGCGAGCCGTTGGAACAGGCGCTCGACGCGGTGGCGGATCTGGGGGCGGCGGCGGTTCTGTTGAACTGCTCCATCCCCGAAGCGATCAGCGCAGCCCTGCCTTTGGTGGCGCAACGGGGCCTGCGGTTCGGGGCTTACGCCAACGGCTTTACCTCTATCAAAGCCCTGCAGCCGGGGGGAACTGTGGACGGATTGCAAGCCCGCACCGATCTTGGCCCGCAGGAATATGCGGATTTCGCGGCGGACTGGATCGCGCTTGGTGCAACGATTTTCGGTGGCTGCTGCGAGGTAGGACCGGATCACATTGCCGAACTCAGCCGGAGGTTTGCAGGATGAAACTGCCAAAATCAGCCATTGAAACCATCGAGATGTGGCGGCTCGGCTTTGTAGCCACCGTGACAGCAGGCGGGCGGCCCAATGTTTCGCCCAAGGGAACCTTTGTGGTGCTGGATGATCAGAACATTGCCTTTGGTGAAATCCGCTCGCCCCAGACCATCACCAACCTGACAAATATGCCGGAACTGGAAGTGAACTTTGTGGACCAGTTCACCCGCAAGGGCGTGCGGGTCCGGGGCGATGCACAGATGGTGCGCCGCGGGACGGAAGAGTTCGACAGGCTGATCGGCCACTGGGAAACCATTTGGGGTGATCTGGCCGCACGGATCAATGTGATCGTGAAGATTCCCGTTTCCGAAGCCAAGCCGCTCAGCACGCCGCCCTATGACGATGGTGCAACCGAAGAAGACATGATCGCCACCTATAAGGCCAAATTCGCGGAGTTTTACCCATGAGCAATCTACCGGATCAGGCCCGCGTGGTCATTATCGGCGGCGGTGTGATCGGCTGTTCGGTCGCCTATCATCTGACCAAACTGGGCTGGAAGGACGTTGTCTTGCTGGAGCGCAAGCAGTTGACCAGCGGCACCACATGGCATGCAGCAGGATTGATTGCCCAGCTTCGCGCGACCGCCAATATGACAAAACTGGCGAAATATTCGCAGGAACTCTACGGCAATCTGGAAGCGGAAACAGGCGTGGCCACCGGCTTCAAACGCTGTGGGTCGATCACCGTTGCCCTTACGGATGAACGGCGCGAGGAGATCTTCCGTCAGGCCAGCATGGCACGGGCCTTCGGGGTAGAGGTTGAAGAAATATCGCCCGCCGAGGTGAAAGCCAAATACGAACATCTCAACATTGACGACGTAAAGGCGGGGGTCTGGCTGCCGCTGGACGGGCAGGGCGATCCGGCCAATATCGCACTGGCACTGGCCAAAGGTGCGCGCAATCGCGGTGCCCGCGTGATCGAACGTACCAAAGTCACAGGAATGACCAAACAGGGCCGCAAGATCACCGGTGTGGACTGGGTTGCAGAGGACGGCAGTCACGGCCATATCAAGGCGGATATGGTGGTGAACTGCGGTGGCATGTGGGGGCATGAACTGGGCCGTATGGCAGGGGTGAACGTACCGCTGCACGCTTGCGAGCATTTCTACATCGTAACCGAAGCCATCCCCGGTTTGACCCAGATGCCGGTGCTGCGGGTGCCAGATGAATGCGCCTATTACAAGGAGGACGCAGGGAAATATCTGCTTGGCGCGTTTGAGCCGAATTCCAAGCCTTGGGGGATGAACGGCATTCCCGAGAATTTCGAGTTTGACCAGCTGCCAGAGGATTTCGACCATTTCGAGCCGATTCTAGAGGCCGCCTGCGAACGCCTGCCGCTGCTGGCCGAAGCGGGAATTCACACATTCTTTAACGGCCCCGAAAGCTTTACCCCTGATGATGCCTATCATCTGGGGCTGGCACCGGAGATGGACAATGTCTGGGTCGCGGCAGGGTTTAATTCCATCGGTATCCAGTCGGCGGGTGGCGCGGGCATGGCGCTGGCGCAATGGATGGATGAAGGGCAGAAACCCTTTGATCTGGGGGATGTGGACATCAGCCGGATGCAGCCGTTTCAGGGCAACAAACATTACCTGTTTGAACGCTCCAAGGAAACGCTGGGGCTGCTTTATGCAGATCATTTCCCCTATCGCCAGAAGGCCACGGCGCGGGGGGTGCGGCGCACACCTTTCCACCATCACCTGCTGGAGAACGGTGCAGTTATGGGGGAAATCGCCGGTTGGGAACGGGCCAACTGGTTTGCGAATGAAGGGCAGAAGGCGGAGTATGAATATTCATGGAAGCGGCAGAACTGGTTTGAAAATTCCGCCGCCGAACACCGCGCCATCCGCGAAAACGTGGGCATGTATGATATGTCTTCCTTCGGGAAAATCCGTGTCGAAGGACCGGATGCAGAGGCTTTCCTGAACTATGTCGGGGGAGGGGATTATTCGGTGCCTGCGGGTAAGATCGTCTACACCCAGTTCCTAAACAGCCGTGCAGGGATCGAAGCGGATGTCACTGTCACCCGCCTGTCCGAAACCGCCTATCTGGTGGTGACACCGGCGGCGACGCGACTGGCGGACCAGACGTGGATGCAACGCCATGTCGGGGATTTCCGCGTGGTGATCACAGATGTGACCGCAGGCGAGGGCGTGCTGGCGGTGATGGGACCGAACAGCCGTGCGCTGCTGGAAAAAGTCTCTCCCAACGATTTCTCCAACGCTGTGAACCCCTTCGGCACAGCTCAGTACATCGAACTGGGCATGGGGCTGGCGCGGGTGCACCGTGTCACCTACGTGGGGGAGCTCGGCTGGGAGATCTATGTGTCTGCGGATATGGCAGGCCATGCCTTTGAAACGCTGCATGCGGCGGGGCAGGGCATGGGGCTAAAGCTGTGCGGGATGCATATGATGGACAGTTGCCGTCTGGAAAAAGGCTTTCGACACTTTGGCCATGACATCACCTGCGAGGATCACGTGCTTGAGGCAGGATTGGGCTTTGCGGTGAAAACCTCCAAACCCGATTTCATCGGCCGTGAAGCGGTTCTGGCCAAGAAAGAGTCAGGATTAAATGCGCGCATGGTGCAGTTCCGCCTGAAAGACCCCGAACCCCTGCTCTATCATAACGAGCCAATCGTGCGGGACGGCGAAATCGTCGGTTATCTGTCGTCCGGCAACTACGGGCATATGCTCGGCGCGGCGATCGGGATGGGCTATGTGCCCTGCAAAGGCGAGACGCTGGAACAGCTTTTGGCATCCAGTTTCGAAATCGAAGTCGCCGGTGTGCGTTTCCCAGCCGAGGCGCAAACCCGCCCTTGGTACGATCCAAAGGGCGAGCGGGCCAAGGCGTAACCGGATCACAGCAGGCATCCCGCAAACGGGATGCCTGGCGCATAGTTTCAGACGATCAGGTCATCCCCCAGTGCATCCAGAGTGGTGTCTTTCACCGTCAGCACAGTGCGGGCGGGGAATTTGATCACCACGTCATCGCCCTGCTGACTGGCGCGGGCCAACGCCTCTGCCACGGAGTCAAAGCCAAAGCCGGACAGGTCGATGCTGTCTTTGCCGTCTTCAAAGTCCAGTATAACATCCTTGCCAAAATCCGCCGCAAAGACAAAAACATCCGCGCCTTTGCCGCCTTCCAGTTTGTCTTTGCCCCCGTCCCCAGACAGCCGGTCCTTGCCGGCCCCGCCAATCAGCTTGTCGTGGCCGGAGCCGCCGAACAAACGGTCCGCGCCATTGCCCCCGTCAAGTTTGTCGCGCCCGCCAAGGCCGAACAGTTTATCATTACCGCCGTTCCCTTTAAGCGTGTTCTTCCCGTCCGTGCCGGTCAGTTTGTCCTTGCCCTTGGCAGAGCCTTCCAGCTTTTCAAACCCTGTGATGCTGTCGCCTTTCGCACCGCGCCCTGTATCCCCTGTTGTCAGGTTCACCATCACGCCGCGGGCGGTTTCATAGGACAGGGTGTCAAAACCGTCACCGCCGTCAAAACTGTCTTTGCCAGCACCTGCAAAGACGATGTCCTTCCCAGCCCCTGCCTCTACAGTGTCATTGCCAAATCCGTCATAGATGCGGTCGTTGCCTTCTTTGGTCCGGATCACATCATCCCCGCCTTTTGCGATTACGATGTCGTTGATATCGCGCCCCAACAGCCACTCGCCACTGCTGGTGCCGGACTGTTCCACCGCTTTGTATTTGCCGACCCAGCGGGCCTCCAGATCAGCGGTGCCATAGACCAGTTGCGTGGCTTCGATGTCGAAAATTCCAAGCGCCGTGGTGGAATGGGGGCGGTTGTAGGACATCACCGTGTAATATCCGCTGTCGTAGGCGTCATCAATTACGGGAACGCGCTCAAACGGGTGTTTCAACCCGATGGCATGGCCGATTTCATGGATCATGATAGAATAGCCGCGAATGCCCGGCGCTATAGAATTGGCATCTGCCTGATAGAAATTGGCGTTCATGAAGATATCGCCGCCCATATTGTGATGGGTGTTCTCCAAAAGCCATTCGCCGTCCACGAACTCTGCGTACTTGTATTGCGGATAATACCCCCAGCCGGACACCTGATTGCCGACAGAGTTCAGCTTCCCTGTCATATCAAACATCGCCATCTGTATATCGCCGCCGATCTTTTCGGGCACGCGGACGAAATCAATCCCCGAAGCATCGCCCCAAGTGGTCAGCGCCTGCTCGATATGGGCGATGTGGCTTTCCGTGAAGCCTGTAAAACCGGGCCTCTCGTCAGTGTCATAGGCGTTTTGATTTTCCGGAAAGCTGTAGGTCACAACCACCGGTGTTCCCAGCGGCGCCTCGATGTTCCAGCGCCGGTTGATGTCTGTGCCAAGAAGGGAAAGGACTTCGTCTGAAATTTCCATAACAATACCTGTGTTTTATCAAAGACGGTGCAGGCGCTGCACCGCCGTTGGCAACTTTATAAGACAGCTTTTGCCCGTCTGTCACCTGTTCGCGGAGTGGTTAAATTGAATTCAGCTCAGCGCGTTGCGGAACTCTAGAAAGCGGGCGTCGGTTTGCACGCGCGCCATCATCGCGTCTTTCAGCGCCCCGATGGATTTATAGGGCCGCATGACCACCTCGAAATTGATGATCTTTCCCTCATCATCCAGCGTCAGCAGATCCACACCGACCGCGTCGAGATCCCCGATCTTGCACTGGAACTCCAGCGCCCAGTCCTTGCCGTCCCCCATGACGCGGCGGTATTTGAAATCCTCAAACACCTGCCCCACATGGCCAAGCACGGCGGCCACAGGTTCCTTTCCGGTCCATGTGGCGAAGTAGGTGGGCGGACGAAATTCCACCTGATCGGCCAGGATGGTTAACATTCCGGCCTCATCGCCCTTGCTGGCGATTTCCTTGAACTTCTCGATTGTCGGGTGCATGGGTGTCCTCCTTGGTTGCGGGCAGCTTAGGGGGGCGGTGCGATTTCGGGCAAGGCTGACCTTGCGCAACTTTCCCTTTGGCGGCGTTGGGTATATGGCGGAGCAATGAAACCGCCGTTCCTCTATCTTCCGCCCACCGACCCTGTAACGGTGCTCTACCGCGACGATGATCTGCTGTTTGTGGACAAACCTGCGGGCCTGCTGTCTGTGCCCGGACGCCTGCCGGAACATAAGGACAGTCTGCTTAACCGCTTGCAGGCTGATGATCCCGAAGTGCGGCTGGTGCATCGACTTGATATGGATACCTCTGGCGTGATGGTGTTTGCGCGTACAGCGGCGGCGCAGCGGGCGTTGAACCGTCATTTTGAAACGCGACAGGCAGCGAAAACCTATATCGCGGAGATCGCGGGCCACCCGAAGGCAGAGTTTGGCACGATTGACGCGCCGCTTATGAAGGATTGGCCGAACCGCCCGCTGCAAAAGATTGATCCTGCGGGGAAACCTTCGCGCACGGACTGGCGGGTGTTGCGGCGGCTGGACAGAACAACGCTGGTAGAGCTGACGCCCCTCACAGGGCGCAGCCACCAGTTGCGTCTGCATATGGCCCATATGGGGCATGCGATTGTGGGCGACAGGTTCTACGCAGTGCCCGATCTGGCCGAAAGCAGCCCGCGCCTGCATCTTCACGCCTCTCTACTGACCTGTGACCTTCCCAGCAGCGGAACGCCCTATACCGCGACGGCCCCTTGCACCTTTGCACGGGAATTCACGTACCCCTGACTTGATGCTGCGCCGTGGCGGGGGTAGGTCTGTGCGCAAAGGAGAAGACCCGATGACCCATGAACCGATTGATCCCGTGAAACTGACCGCTGACCTTGTGAAATGCGCTTCCGTTACCCCCGAGGAAGGCGGCGCATTGGTGCTGCTGGACACGCTGCTGTCGGGCGCGGGGTTTACCTGCACGCGGGTGGATCGGGGGGGCGTGTCCAACCTGTTTGCCCGCTGGGGGCAGGGGGCGAACGGCCGGACCTTCGGGTTTAACGGCCATACGGATGTGGTGCCAGTCGGGGATGCAGATGCCTGGACGGTTGACCCGTTCGGTGGGGAAATCAAGGACGGTATTCTTTACGGGCGCGGGTCTACCGATATGAAATCCGGCGTGGCCGCCTTTGCCGCCGCTGCAATTGACTTTGTGCGCAACAGCCCGCCGGACGGGTCCGTTGTTCTGGCAATTACGGGCGACGAGGAAGGTGATGCGCTGGACGGGACAACTGCGCTTCTGGACTGGATGGAGGCGCAAGGGGAACGGATCGACCATTGCCTTGTGGGGGAACCCACTTGCCCGAACGAAATGGGCGAGATGATGAAAATCGGGCGGCGCGGGTCGATGACGGCGTTTTTCACAGCGACGGGCGTTCAGGGCCATTCCGCCTATCCGCACCGCGCCAAAAACCCGCTGCCCGCTATGGCGCAACTGATGGCGACACTCGCCGCCCATACACTGGATGAAGGGACCGAGCATTTTGACCCGACCACCCTTGCCGTGACCACGATCGACACTGGAAATCCGGCCAATAACGTTATTCCGGCCCAATGCCGCGCCACCGTTAACATCCGGTTTAACGACACATGGACATCCACCGCGCTGACCAACTGGCTGACGCGCGAGATGGACGGGGTGGCGAGCCTGTTCGACATCTCTTTTGATATGCAGGTCAAAGTCTCCGGCGAGAGCTTTTTCACCCCACCGGGGGAGTTGTCCACGCTGATTGCCAAGTCGGTGAAGGCGGAAACAGGGGTAGAGCCTGTGATGTCCACTTCGGGGGGCACCTCGGACGCACGTTTTGTCAAAAGCCATTGTCCGGTGGTGGAATTCGGGCTGGTGGGCAAGACCATGCATCAAGTGGATGAACACGTTGAAGTGGCCCAGATCGAACAGTTGAAATCAATATATACCCGCATCCTGACGGACTATTTCGCCTGATGCTGCGTGTTGAAGTCACCGACGATCTGGACAGTTGTTTCGCCCTGCGCCGTAAGGTGTTCATGGAGGAACAGGGTGTGTCCGAGGCGGACGAATATGATGGCAGGGACGGGGACGCGACCCATGTTCTGGCCCGTTTTGACGGAGTTCCGGTAGGCTGTGCACGGGTGGAACCCTTTGGCACAACCGCCAAGATCGGGCGGGTTTGTGTGCTGCCGGAGTATCGGGGCAAGGCTGTCGGGATCGCTTTGATCGAAACCTGCCACGATGCCGCCCGCGCGACAGGGGCGACGCGGGTGATCCTCGGGGCGCAAACACGGGCCTTGTCGTTTTACGAACGGCTCGGCTATGCCAGTTACGGCGATGTGTTTGACGATGCGGGCATTCCCCATCTGATGATGGAGCGGGGGCTGTGACGCCGCAGCTTTATATCATGGTTAAGGAACCCCGACCGGGCCGTGTGAAAACGCGGCTGGGTCGGGACATCGGCACAATTCCTGCCACATGGTGGTTCCGTCACCAAACCCGCCGGTTGATCCGCCGCCTCTCTGCGGACCCGCGCTGGCAGACGGTGCTGGCGGTTTCTCCGGATTGTGCAGGGCTGCACAGTCGCATCTGGCCGTCCCATCTGCCCCGTTTTGCCCAAGGGCAGGGCGATCTCGGGGACCGGATGGGCCGTGCCTTGCGCAGCTCTGTTCCGGGTCCGGTTCTGGTGATCGGGGCGGATATTCCGGGCATTACTCCGCGCCATATTGCCGATGCGTTCAAGGCGCTGGGCGATCATGATGCCGTGCTTGGTCCGGCGCCGGATGGTGGCTACTGGCTGGTTGGGTTGAAAAACGCGCGCCCTGCGCCGCGCGATCTGTTCAAAGGCGTGCGCTGGAGCAGCGAACACGCCCGCGCCGATACGCTTGCCACCCTGCGGGGGCTGTCCTGCGCGATGGTGGCGGAATTGCAGGATGTGGACCGCGCCTCGGACCTTGCCACAGTCACTGCGCCATAGACCGCCGAGCAGCGTTTTGCCCATGACCTTTGCATTGCGCCGTGGTATCGCAGGGTATGAAACAACTACCTACAAAAGAACAAGTCCTTGAATGGATCAAGGAAAACCCCGGCCAATCGAGCAAGCGGGACGTGGCGCGGGCCTTTGGGATCAAAGGCAGCGACCGGATAGAGCTTAAGCGGATTCTTAAGGACCTGACCGAAGAAGGTCATATCGAAAAGAAGAAACGCAATTACACAGGCGCGGGCGAATTGCCCCCTGTCTCCGTCATGATGGTGCTGCCACCGGATGAAAACGGCGATCTGTTCGCCAGACCGCTGGAATGGGACGGAGAGGGCGACGGCCCCCGCGCGTTGATCATGGCCAAGAAGGGTGATCCGGCCCTTGGTGCCAATGATCAGGTGCTGTTGCGCCTGTCACCGTCAAACGACCCTGATGTGAAATATGAGGGCCGTTTGATCCGGCGTATCGGGACTGGTCCACAACGCATACTCGGGATTTACCGTGTCGGCTCTGAAGGCGGGCGGCTGGTGCCGGTGGACAAGAAAGCAGACCGCGAGTTTATCGTGCCGGGGGCAGAGGCTGGCGGCGCCAAGGACGGCGAACTGGTCGAGGCCGAACAGATTGGCAAGCAGCGCCACGCAGGGCTTGGCAAGGCGCGGATTGTCGAACGCCTTGGCGATCCGATGGCGCCCAAATCCATTTCGCTGATAGCCATTCACCAGCACGGTATCCCCGATCACTTCCCCGACGATGTGCTGGCAGAGGCCGAAACCGCAAAGCCGGTGGCGCTGGGCAATCGCACGGATCTGCGTCATCTGCCCCTGTTTACCATCGACCCGTCCGATGCGCGGGATCACGACGATGCGATCTGCGCCATTCCCGATGACGATCCGAAGAATGAAGGCGGCCATGTTGTCTGGGTGGCAATTGCCGATGTGGCCCATTACGTGCGCCCCGGTTCGCAACTGGACAAGGAGGCCCGCAAGCGGGGCAACTCCAGCTATTTCCCCGACCGTGTTGTGCCAATGCTGCCCGATGCGCTTTCGGGGGATCTGTGTTCGCTGCATGAAGGTGTGGACCGCGCCTGTATCGCTGTGCGGATTGTGCTGAACGCCAAGGGCCGTCGGTTGCATCACGAATTTTACCGCGGGCTGATGCGTTCCCCCGCGTCCCTGTCCTATGAACAGGCGCAGGCCGCGTCGCAGGGTAAATACGACAGTGCGACAGAACCTTTGGCTGGACCGATCAACGACCTGTTTGCCGCTTATGCGAGTGCTACAAAGGCCCGCAATGAACGCCAGCCGCTGAACCTTGACCTGCCGGAACGCCAGATCGTTCTGTCGGATGAGGGCGTGGTCACAAGTGTTGCCTTCCGCGAAAGGTTCGATGCCCACAAGCTGGTTGAGGAGTTCATGGTGACGGCCAATGTTTGCGCCGCTGAAACGCTGGAACAAAAGCGCCAGCCGCTGTTGTACCGCGTGCACGAAGAACCGTCGCCTGAGAAACTGGAATCCCTGCGCGAAACTGCTGAAAGCGCGGGTTTGACCTTGCCCAAGGGGCAGGTGCTGAAAACCTCCAACCTCAACAAACTGCTGGATGCGGCGGCGGGAACTGAGGATGCAGAGGTAATTAACCTGACCGTTCTGCGGTCCATGACGCAGGCCTATTATGGCACGGACAACTTCGGGCATTTCGGTCTGAACCTGAAACGCTATGCGCATTTCACCTCTCCGATCCGGCGCTATGCCGATCTGCTGGTGCACCGCGCGTTGATCTCGGCCCACGGCTGGGGCGATGACGGGTTGCGCCCCGAGGATGCCGAAGGGCTGGCGGATACCGGCGACTGGATTTCCCAGACGGAACGGCGCTCCATGCTGGCGGAACGGGATACAACGGACCGCTACCTTGCGGCATTCCTGTCCGAGCGTGTCGGGAACGAGTTTTCAGGCCGCGTGTCCGGCATCGCGCGGTTCGGCTTGTTTGTGAAGCTGGACGAAACCGGCGCGGACGGGATGATCCCGCTGTCCAATCTGGGTCGCGAATACTGGGTTTACGATCACGAGAACAAGTCGTTGAAAGGGGATCGCTCCGGTCGGGTGATTTCGGTCGGGATGCCTGCCACGGTGCGTCTGGCCGAAGCGGCGCCGATGACGGGCGGTCTGTTGCTGGAACTGATCGAAGTGGGCGGCAAGCCAATGCCCAAAGGCGAAAGCGGCCGCCGTGCCCCCAGCAAGAAACGCAAGCTGGTCAAGGGGCGCAAGAAAAAGAAACGCTAACGACGGGGCGGCCTAAACTAAAAGTAGCCGCAGGATCAGGGTGGTTGCGGCAAGGGCCGACAGGCCAAGCGCGTAGGGCCGCAGTGCCTTGCGCTCCATCCGTTTGGCCAGCGGCATAGAGGTTGACAGGCCCAGCACAATCGCGGGGATCAGGGACAGGGCAAAGACCAGATGCCGCCCTGTCACCAGCCCCTGCCACGCCAGTGCAAGCACGGATACGCACATGCCCCAGAAGAAGAACGCATTCTGCATCGCGCGGGAGCGTTTGGCAGGCTCGTGCTGGTACAACAGCGCCATTGGCGGCGCACCGACAGCCGTGATCGTGCCCATCAGCCCTGCTGCAATGCCCGCGAGTGTCAACGACACAGGCGCAATCCGCACGCGGATACCCGACAGGCTGAGCGCGATACCGGCCAGGACCACCAGCCCTGTCAGCCCTGCAATCATGTCCACATCCGTGATCTGCGCCGCCACCATCGCGGCCAGCACCGCGCCAAGCGCACGGCCAAAGAAACCGGGAATGATCTCGGCCTTGTTGATCGCGGAAATATCCACCGCGGTAGAGGTCAGACCGACAGAGATTCCCAGCAGCAGCAAGCCCGCGGGCAGAAACTGCGGCGCCACCAGCGCAATCAGCGGCGCGGCAACGATACCGAACGCCTGACCGGACAGGCGCTGCACAAAGGACGACAGTGTCACCGCGCAGAAACAGGCGAACCACGTGCCCAGACCAATATCCAGAACCGCAAAAAGGTCAGTCATAGGAGGCGATTTCGATCAGGTTGCCATCCGGATCACGCAGATAGATTGAGGTCATCGGACCCTGTGCTCCGGTGCGGCGAACCGGACCCTCCAGAAGTGCGACCTCGCAGTGCTGGAGATGCGCGATCCAGTCGGTTAGCGGCGCGTTTGTAAGCAAACACAGATCGGCAGAGCCGCGCGTCGGTGTGCGGGCATGAGGGGCAAAGGGTGCATCGGCCGGATGCAGGTTGATCTTGATGCGGCCAAAGGCCAATGCACTGCGGATGGTGCCGTCTGCCACAATAAATCGCGTCTCTGTCATCCCCAGGACTCGGGTGTAAAAGGCAACGGTGTCGTCCATATCCCCGACCGTAAGAACCAGATGGTCCAAGCCTGTAAGTTCCGGTTTCGTCATGAAATATCCGCCGCCTCAACAAATTCACCCCTTGCCTATACCCGCTCAATCGGGCGATGAACAGGTTATGAAAGCACTTGGTAGAACTGTCGAAATTTCCGATACGCTTGATCCGGCCCGCGCGGCTGCGATGAAAGCCACGCTGGACCTGTCCGGCCCTGTTCCAGAGGCCCGCGATCCATTACCTCCCTTCTGGCATTACGCCTATTTCTGGGAACCGCAACGCCCTGCTGATCTGGGCCGCGACGGGCATCCCCGCACGGGAGATTTCATTCCCGATCTTGGTCTGCCACGGCGGATGTGGGCAGGGGGTGCGCTGGAGTTTCACGCACCGATCCGGCTGGGGGAGCCAGCGCTGAAGCGCACGACGATTACGGATGTTCAGGAAAAAGACGCCCGCAGCGGCAAGCTTGCGGTGGTAACGCTGGACCATAAGATCACCCAAAGGGGCCACCTGTGCCTGTCGGAAACCCAGTCGCTGCTGTACCGCGCAGAGGCCGCTCCGGATGCGCCAGCGCCTGTGCCACCTGTTGCACCGACGGATGAAACCGTCAGCCAGAGCCGCAAATTCTCGCCCACCGATCTGTTCCGTTATTCCGCGCTGACCTTCAACGGCCACCGCATCCATTACGACTGCGACTATGCGATGAAGGTCGAAGGCTATGCGGGGCTGGTGGTGCATGGCCCGATCCTTGCGCAAATGCTGGTGAATCTGGCCCACGGTATTTTGGGGGATCTGTCGCGCTTTTCCTTTCGCGCCACAGCGCCGCTGTTTGACTTTGAAGAAGCGACCTTCTGCGCCCGCCCCGAAGCTGATGACGGTCTGGCGCTTTGGGTGCGCGGACCGGACGGACGTATGTGCATGAGCGCGACAGCCGGATAGGGATTAGCCCCCGGCCAGATGCCAGTCTACGGTGAAACTTTCGGGGATGGCGTAGGGTTCGTCGCGGATCATATGGGCCATGACAGTCCCGAGACTGTGGGCAAGGCTGAAGCCGATCTTGAAGGCACCTGACACAGCGAACACCCCGTCCAGTTCGGGCAGTTTTCCCACCATCGGATCGCGCCGCCGCGCCTTGGGTCGTATACCGGCCCAGCGTTGCAGAACGGGCGCCTCTGCCAGTGCGGGGATCATGGCGCGGGCTTGCGCGATCACAGGTTCCAACTGGTCGTCGGGGTCGGTGTGGTCCCAGCTTGTTTCAGACGTGGACCCTACGGCCACGGTGCCGTTTTCATGGGGGATCACATAGACCCCGCCAGCATAGACCTGCGGTGCGCCGCGCAGATCTGCATCCAGCAGGGCGGCCTGCCCCTTGACGCCGGTTTTCTCGTGCAGCGGCACATAGGGCGCCATGAGGCGAAAGCCCTCTGCGCCTGCCGAAAGGATCACCGCGTCCGAGTTTGCGCGTCCGAATGGGCCGCTGATTCCGCCGGAAAAAACTGTTTCGACGGGATGGTTTTCAAGGATCGTTACACCACGGGCAATACAGGCTGTGGCCAGCGAGCGGGCGGCCTGTGCCGGAAAAATTCTGGCGGAGAGCGTATCATAAACCACCCCCAGCGGTGCGGCTTGTGCGGCAATCAGGTCGGGGCGCGGCTCAAGTGTCCAGTGGTATTGCCCGCGCCAGAGTGTGCGGGCTTCCTCAGCGCGGGCCACGGCCAGTTCGCGGCTGCGTTCGGTTTGCAGCGGTTGCAGCCGCCCGATACGCCCATAGCCGGAGCGCAGGCCCGAGGTCGCGTCAATGTCCGTCCAGAAGGCTTCGGCACTGTGCAGGGAGTCCAGTTGGAACTGTTTCTTGGGCGTCCACAGGTCCGGCACCAGCGGGGCAAGCGCCCCGACGATGCCGCCACTGGCACCACAGCCGATTTCGCCCGCCTCGTAGACCGTGACCTGATCCCCGCGCAGCGCACAGGCATAGGCGCTGGCCAACCCCCAGATTCCCGCCCCCACAACACTCACCCGCATGTGCATAACTCCGTCACGGCTTTCTTTCGTCTGGCGCTTGACCTAAAGCAATCGGGTATGAGCGACCAGAATGAATATGCAGCGCTTAGCTGGCGGAATGGAAAAATCCCTGTGGCGACACGGTTTGACGATCCGTATTTCTCTTTGGAGGACGGCATCGCGGAAACCGCCCATGTGTTTCTTGCAGGGAACGATCTGCCGGACCGCTTTGCCGAGGGGTTTCACATTGGCGAACTGGGGTTTGGCACCGGATTGAACCTGCTGTGTGCTTGGAAGGCGTGGGAGGATGCAGGCCAGACAACGCCCCTGCGCTACACCAGTTTTGAAGCCTTCCCGATGGCACCGCAGGATATGGCGCAGGCGCAGGCTGCTTGGCCGGAGCTGGCGGAATATGCCGCGCGGTTTGCAAGGGCTTGGGACCACGGGGCACGGCGGCTTGTCTGTGGAACGCTCAGGGCCGACGTGGTGGCCGGGGATGCCCGCAAAACCTTGCCCTGCTGGGGCGGTCGGGCCGATGCGTGGTTTCTCGACGGGTTTTCACCGGCAAAAAATCCCGAACTATGGGAGCCGGACCTGCTAACGGCGGTTGCGCGTCACACTGCAACCGGCGGAAGTTTCGCCACCTACACCGCAGCAGGGCATGTCAGACGGGCCTTGGCTTCCGCCGGCTTTGCCGTCAAAAGGACCAAAGGGTATGGCCGCAAGCGGCACATGACCCGAGGTACCCTTGAATCCGGATAGAATGATGACCAAAGACAACCCGCGTGCCGGTATCTGGCTGATGATTGCTGCGACGTTCGTGTTTGCAGCGCAGGACGGTATTTCCCGCCATCTGGCAGACACTTACAACGTCTTTATGATCGTAATGGTGCGCTATTGGTTCATCCTGCTGGTGTTGATGGCCGTATCCCGTGTCCGCTCGGGCAGTCTGTTCGGGGATGCGCGCACGACCCAGCCGTTTTTCCAGTTCTTTCGCGGTATCGTGCTGGCGGTTGAAATCCTTGTGACGATCCTGTCGTTTACCCTGCTTGGCCTGATCGAAGCCCATGCGATCTTTGCAGTTTACCCGCTGTTGATTGCGGCGCTTTCCGGTCCGGTTCTGAAAGAAAGTGTCGGCTGGCGGCGCTGGGCGGCAATCGGGGTCGGATTCATCGGGATGCTGATCATCCTGCAACCGGGGGTGAAAGTATTCTCGCCGCTCTCGCTGGTGTCCTTTGCGGGGGCATTGCTGTTTGCGCTTTACCACCTGCTGACCCGAATGGCTGCGGCCAAGGACAGTGCAGAAACCAGCTTTTTTTGGACCGCAATCAGCGGCTTTATCGTCATGTCAGCCATTGGTCCCTTCTTTTGGGAGCCGATGCTGCCCGAGGATCAGATCTGGATGGCGGTGCTTTGTGTAACAGGGGCGCTTGGGCATTATCTGCTGATCAAAGCCTATGAGATGGCGCAGGCCAGTGTGGTGCAGCCATTCGCGTTTATGCAACTGGTCTTTGTGTCTTTCATCGGCGTTCTGGTCTTTGGAGAGCATCTGCCGTTTTCCACAGCGTTTGGCGCCGCGGTCATTGTGGCGGCGGGTCTGTTCACGCTCTGGCGGGAAAACCGTGCACGAAAGGCGGCGTTGCGGGCCAAGGCCCAGGCGGGAACCACCGGCACCTGACACGTCTTAACCGCCGATCAGATCCTTGCTCAGCCGCAGCGGTTTTGCCGTGCCGCTCAGCCGCATCCGGTAAACGAACAGCGCCTCGCTGACCCGCATCACATAGTTGCGGGTTTCGCGGTAGGGGATGTGCTCTATCCAGTCGATCTGGTCGATCTGCGGATCGCGTGGGTCGCCGTATTCCTCGATCCAGCGGTCCGCGCGGTGGGGGCCGGCGTTATAGGCAGCAAAGGCGAGGATATATGACCCGTCATAGCGTTCCAGCATAGAGGCAAGGTAGGCCGTGCCAAGCTGTGCGTTATAGCGCCAGTCATTTGACAAACGGGTCTTGGAATATTCGACACCTATATCCTTTGCCACCTCTTTGGCTGTTCCGGGCATCACCTGCATCAACCCGCGTGCCCCGGCAGGGGAGACAGCTTCGGGGTTCAACTCGCTCTCGCGCCGTGCGATGGCCAGCGCCAGTTCAGGGGCTACATCGCCGGAATGTTTGGCCAGTTCGGTGACAGGGAAATAGCTGCGTGGCAGAATAAATCCCCGTTTCGCCGCTTCCTTGGCGACGGCCAGCGCCACATAGGGCCGGTCAAGCGACAGGGCAAGGTCCGCCAGATGGTTGGTTTGGTCTTCGGGCGCGGTTTCCGCCACATGGGAAAAAAACCAGCGCATCAGATATTGCCGGTCAATGGCGTGAAGCAGCAGACCCGCGCGCACCGGACCGGAGGCCGACAGCGGGCTGTCCGCCCAGTCAGGGACTTTGCCGGTGCCGGTCAACAGGGGATCAGGCTCTGCCCCGATCCGCTCTGCCGCCAGTTGCCCGTAAAAACTGGTCTGGTGTTCGGCGCCCTGACGAAAATACGCTGCCGCCTTGTCAAAATCCCCCAGCGCCTCGGCCGCGCGTCCACGCCAGTAGCCCGCCCGCCCGAGGCTGATCGGGGTTTGCACGGCATTGAAATGGTTTTCAAAATGGATCGCTGCCTGCTCTGGCGCGTCGAGCTTTTGCAGCGCAACATAGCCAGCGATCCATTCCAGATCCGCGTAATCGCCGCCCTCGCTCAGCCCATGCTGACTGGCGAGCCAATAGGCCAGATCGGGATTGCCGGCCCGCATCGCACGGCGAGCGTAAGTGCGGCGGCGGTTGCCCCATTCTTCGGCGCGCCCCAGATTGGACAGATCGGCAGATTGCTCTGCCAGCAGTGTTTCCGCATCGTCCCAGCGGTTTTTCTTCACCCGCCAGATAAAGCGGTCATAGGCCAGCCCGCCATTAAGTTGCAGGGCCTCGGGGACTTTGGCGATGGCCGCATCCACACCGTCGGCTGTTTCCTGTAACGCAATCCGCGCAAGCGCGAGTTTCTGGTGCCCCTCGGGGACCAGCGGCATCATCCGCCGCGCCGCCGTGATGCGCCCGCGCCATAACAACATGTCCTGCCGCGCGATGTGATGGGGTTTAAGCGTGTCTTCATATTCGGCCAGCAGAAGGGTTTCCAATGTGGACGACAACGATAGGGTGGTCCAGGCGCGGATCGCCTCGGCGCGGGCCTTTTCCGGTTGGTCATCTCGGGCATAGGCTTTGACAAGCCGCACCGCGCCCACGCCGGTTTGCGGTTGTTCAACGGTGAAATAGGCGATTACGGCTTTCGGGTCGGCGTCGGTCGGGATTTTCACCTCACCCTTGGCCCGCAGGGATTTCAGACCCGGCCAGTCGGGATGCTCTGTCAAAAAGGCCACATAGTCCGACCATTTCCCGTTGTCCCGCCGCAGGCGCTGCCATTCCAGCAAATCCCGCGCAATCGGATCGCTGATACCGTTCATCAGATCGTCCAGCTGCTCCCATTTGCGCGCGGCAATCGCGGCAAGAGCCTGCTCCACCCCCGTCGTATCCACCTTGGTCGCAGACTGGGCCACCACGCCGCGCGGCGCTGCAAAGGCCAGCAGCGAGACCGTAAGAATAATCAAAAAACGCATAAAACACCCCCAACGAAGCCCTATAGATAGCGCTTAACAACAGTATTTCACCCCTTTGGCGTTGCAATTCAATTTTTCGTCGTTCCGTTCTTTGAATTTCCCTGCTAATTGGACCCGACTCAATTCATCCCAACCGGAGGCCAAGCCCATGTTTAAAGGTTCCTATGTCGCGCTTATCACCCCGTTTTCAAACGGTAAGGTGGATGACAAGGCGCTTAAGGACTTGGTCGAATGGCATATTGCCGAAGGGACACACGGTCTGGTTCCCGTGGGAACAACCGGCGAAAGCCCCACCCTGACCCACACAGAGCACGAGCACGTGATCAAAGTTGTGGTGGAAACTGCTGCGGGCCGCGTGCCTGTGATTGCAGGGGCCGGTTCCAACAACACGGACGAAGCCCTGCGCTTTACCCAATACGCCAAAGACATCGGCGCGGATGGTGCGCTGGTGGTGACGCCTTACTACAACAAGCCGACACAGCGCGGGTTGATTGCCCATTTCGAAGCGGTAAACGAGGTCGGCCTGCCGATCATCATTTACAACATTCCGCCCCGTAGCGTGGTGGATATGCTGCCCGAAACGATGGGCCAACTGGCCAAGCTGGACAATATTGTCGGGGTGAAAGATGCCACCGCCGATCTGTCCCGTGTCTGTGCGCAGCGCATCCATTGCGGCACGGATTTCATCCAGATGTCCGGTGAGGACGCCACCGCCCACGGGTTCAACGCCCAAGGCGGTGTCGGGTGTATCTCTGTGACGGCAAATGTCGCGCCGAAACTGTGTTCGCAGCTACAGGAAGCCACGCTCTCCGGTGATTATGCCAAAGCGCTGGAGCTTCAGGATCGTCTGATGCCACTGCACGAAGCCGTCTTCACAGAGCCGGGTCTTGTGGGTGCAAAATACGGTGTATCCAAGCTCGGCCATTGCTCTGCCGAAGTGCGTCTGCCCCTGACGCCGCTGTTGGCAGAGACCGAAGCCAAGATGGACGCGGCCATGCGCACGGCGGGTCTGATCAACTGATCCGACCGCCTCGGCGTCTTGCGCCAGAGCGGTTATTGGAATTTTTACGGCGGGGGCATGAAATGCTGCCGCCGTTTTTTGTTGAAAGGAGCATGCTTTTGACCGGAATACAGAAACCCCGCGATGTTCACCTGATCGCCGGTTGCACGGGGGCCGGTAAATCCACTTACGCCTTTCGACTGGCCAAAGACATCGGCGGTGTACGTTTTGCCATTGATGAATGGATGGAGCGGCTGCACAATCAGGACAAACCCGACGAACTGCGGTTTGAATGGTTTTACGAAAGGGTGCAGCGCAACTGCCACCAGATGCGCTGTATGGCTGAACAACTGGTGCCCCTGAGTGTACCAGTCATTTTCGACTGCGGATTGACCAACCGCCATGAGAGGGGCATTTTTGTAAACTGGGCAGAAGAGCATGGTTTTTCCACGCAATTACATTATGTAGATGTTCCAACCGAAATACGCTGGCAACGGGTGTTGAAACGCAATGCAGAACAGGCCGAGACCTTTCAGTTTGAGGTCACGAGAGAGATGTTCGACGGGATCAACGCCATGTGGGAAGCCCCGAGCGAAAAAGAAATGCACCGTTTGCACGGTGTCAGGATAACAGACTGATGGCCGCAAAGAAAAAGAAAGCCGATCCGAATAACAAGCTCGTCGCTGAGAACCGCCGCGCACGCTATGACTATGCCGTTGAAGATACGGTGGAGTGTGGCATGGTGCTGCACGGCTCCGAGGTGAAATCCCTGCGGCTCGGCTCGGCCAATATTGCCGAAAGCTATGCCACGATCGAGGACGGTGAATTGTGGCTGGTGAACAGTGCAATCCAACCCTATGCGCAGGCCAAATCCTTCAATCACGAAGAACGCCGCCGCCGCAAGCTGCTCGCCTCCAAGCGGGAACTGGCCAAGATGTGGCAAAGCATCGGTCGGCAGGGGATGACCCTTGTTCCGCTCAAGCTTTACTTCAACGACAAGGGATTGGCGAAACTGCTGATCGGTATCGCCAAGGGTAAACGTCTTGCCGACAAACGCGAAACCGAGAAGAAGCGGGACTGGCAAAAGCAAAAAGCCCGTCTGCTGCGGGACAACAGCTAGGCGGGAATGCGGCACAAAGTGTCAGGGGGGCAATTCTCCCCTTGGCAAAGCGCCGCCTGTGTTTTCTTATGAAGCCCAACACTTGAAACCTGTTACAGGCAAGGGTACTCCCGAGGGAACAGCGCAGAGGTATTTTCATGGCACAAAGTGATCAAACAACCATCGTATCAACCGACTGGTTGGCACAGCATCTGGACGCACCGGACCTGCGCATTCTGGACGCAACGGCCTATCTGCCCGGTGATCCCCGCGATGCGCGGGCGAACTATGAGGCCGCCCATATTCCCGGTGCGCGGTTTTTCGACATAGACGATGTGTCCGACAGCAATTCCGACCTGCCCCATATGGCGCCCCCGACCGAGAAATTCATGTCCCGCATGCGTGCCCTTGGTGTGGGTGACGGGCATCGCGTGGTTGTCTATGACAGTGAAGGTCTGTTTTCTGCGGCCCGTGTCTGGTGGCTGTTCCGGCATATGGGTCAGAAGGATGTGGCCGTTCTGGATGGTGGCTTGCCGAAATGGATGGCCGAAGGCCACCCCACCGAAGACCTGCCCCCCGTGATCCGCGACCGTCACATGACCGCACGGCGGGATGCGACGCTGGTGCGGGATGTGACGCAGGTGGCGCTTGCCTCCAAACTGGATCAGGCAGAAATCGTCGATGCCCGCGCCGCCGAACGTTTTCGCGGTGAGGTGGAAGAACCCCGCAAGGGTCTGCGCTCCGGTCATATTCCGAACTCCAAGAATGTGCCGTTCAAAACCCTGCTGAACGACGACAGCACCTTCAAATCCCCCGATGAAATCCGCGCTGTCTTTAACGAGGCCGGCGTCGATCTGAACCGCCCTGTAATCACCACCTGCGGGTCCGGTGTGACAGCGGCGGTCCTGTCCCTTGCGCTGGAGATGATCGGCCATCGCGACCATTCGCTTTATGACGGGTCATGGGCGGAATGGGGCAGCTACAACGACTTGAAAGTAGAACAGGGCTAAGGCCCGATTAAGGATACGACGATGCTCGAAAACCTGACACAGCAACCGCCTGACAAGATTATCATGCTCAGCGGCATGTTCCGCGCCGATCCGCGCCCGGAAAAAATCGACCTTGGTGTCGGCGTTTACAAAGACGCCAACGGCAACACGCCGATTATGCGGGCCGTAAAAAAGGCCGAGCAGCTGCTGTGGGATACAGAGACCACCAAAAGCTACACTGCCCTGATCGGGGACGGAGCCTTTCACAAGGTGATGGCCGATCTGGTGCTCGGGGATTCCGTGCGCGCTGAGCGCCTGTCCTTTGCCCATGCACCCGGTGGCACAGGCGCGATCCGCCAGATTCTGGAACTGATCAAAGTGGCCTCTCCGGATGCGACGGTCTGGATGTCCGATCCCACATGGCCGAACCACCCTGCGATGGTCAAAGGCGTTGGCATTCCGATGCGCACCTACCGCTATTTCGATGCGGACACCGGGGCTGTGAATTTCGACGGTATGATGGCTGATCTGGCAGAGGCCAAAGCCGGTGATGTTGTGATCCTGCACGGCTGTTGTCACAATCCCACAGGGGCCAACCTGAATGACACGCAATGGCAACAGGTTGCGGATCTGTTGCTTGAAAAGGAAGCGATCCCCTTTGTGGACATCGCCTATCAGGGTTTTGGTGACGGTCTGCAAAAAGATGCCTACGGCGTTCGGTTGCTGGCAGAGAAATGCCCCGAGGTTTTGATCTCGGCAAGCTGTTCCAAAAACTTCGGCATCTACCGCGAACGCTGCGGTCTGGTGATCGCCATTTCGCGGGATTCCGAAAATGCCGGACTGACACAGGGTATGTTGTCCAGCCTGAACCGCCTGAATTTCAGCTTCCCGCCGGATCACGGCGCACGGCTGGTGACGATGGTGCTGAGCGATCCGGAACTGCGGGCCGATTGGGAGTCCGAACTGGAAGAGGTGCGCACCAGCATGCTTGGGCTGCGCAAGAAGCTGGCCGATGCGCTGCGCGCGGAAACCGGTTCCGACCGCTACGGTTTTGTCGCAGAACACCGCGGCATGTTCTCCCGTCTGGGGCTGACAGAGGAACAGGTCGTCAAACTGCGCGAGGATCACGGGATTTATATGATTGGTGACAGCCGGTTTAACGTGGCCGGATTGTCCGAAGCCTCGATTCCGAAAATCGCCAAGGCGGTTGTCGCTGTCGGCGGCTAGGCCCTAGGCGCCATAAAGGTTCTGGATGACCGTGCAGGCTCTGTCTGTGCGGTCTTCTTTTTGCGCTTCCGTCAATTCCGGCATTGCCCCGACGACCCGCTGCATTTGGGTGTCTGCGATCAGGACTGTCAGAAACATCTCTGCAATTTCACTAGAATTGCTGCGGTGCAGCAACCTGCGATCCAATCCGACTTGAACCAGGCGCTCTACAAGCGGTGTGATCAGGTCTTTGCCGCTCTGGTTGATCACTCCGCCCAGCGTGCCGGTGTGATATACGTCGCCCGCCGCTGCACGGTTCAGCACTGTAGCGCGGCGCCCTGTGACCCTTTCCAGCAACAGCGGTCCAAGCAGGCGAAGCTCTTCTATCGTGTCGCCATCCTCTTCGATTGATTTCTCTAATCGGGCTTTTGCCGCCGTTGCATCGGCGGTGACAAGGCTTGCAAATAGGGTTTGTTTATTGCCATACCAACGATAGAGGGTTTCATTGGAACACCCCGCACGACGGGCAATATCCAGCATAGACGCGCCTTTATAGCCTTTCTCGTCAAGAACGGCATAAGCGGCTTCTTCGATGCGGTGGCGGCGGTCTTTTTGCTTGGCGGTTTCCATAAATTCCCAGCCTTTCGACTATAATCGTATAAAACTTTACGGCTTCAATCAATCCGTAAACTTCTGTACGTTTCTGTCGGGGCTGTCGTTTGGATCTCGGAAAAGATCGTTATCGGATCGGGCTGGCAGTGTCGGCTTTAGGGAAGGGCCTAAGACACCATCGCCTGCGCTGCTACGGCGTTCAGAACTTTGGGAGCGGGCACGTTGATCAACCGCTCCGGCGTCAGTTCCGCACCGCTTAGCAGCCAGTTCTCGACGATACGCGCACCCATTGTGTAGCCGAGCCAGCGGGGATGGGCCCCTGCACCGGAAAACCATTCTGCATGATCGAATTTCGGAGACATCAGCGTGCGCTGATCCGGCCAGAGCCGCACCAGTTCCGCGTCATCAAAGGCGCAATCCCAAGGTTCGCGCGGCGAGTCAAAGACCAGACGGACAAATTGCGCCGCCAGACCCTCACTGACCATCGCGCCGCCAAGGGTGAACCCGTACCCCGGACCAGCCGCCCGCATCGCGCGGTGGGCGGTGTTGACCATTTGCCGCTGCACCAGCCCGTTGGTCAGGGTTTCTGCAAAATTCTCGTTATAAGGATCAAAGATCAGCGTGCAAAGGTTCGCGCGGCTGACATGGGCGGACATGCCGGTTTCCGGCACGACCGTTTCATTGCCCCGCTCGATCAGAACATCCATCTGCGACGGCCGCACAAAGGGGGACATTCCGGCATAAGCCTCATGGATTTGTCCGGAGATCCGGTCTTTCCATGCGCTTAAATCGCCGGTGGCATCCAGCCAATGTAGGGTCCAATTGCTCACAGTGTATTCCCAGCGCGGATGACAGTTGCCCTATCATAGTGGATCATATGGCTCTGCCAAGGGCTGCGGGCATGTTTTGGCAGGATTTCAAACTGCGCCTTGCCAAGACCGTAGCAAGGCGGTATGCCCCGCCAGCCCCGTTACACGGGGAAAAAGTGTCCGCTACCTTTTCAAAACGGAGAAAAAATATGTCTCGTGGCCTTATTCCTGGCGTTCTCGCCATGGCGGCAGTTGTTGTCGCTTCCAATATTCTTGTGCAATTCCTGTTCGGCAACTGGCTGACCTGGGGTGCATTTACCTATCCGCTGGCATTTCTTGTCACCGACCTGACCAACCGCATTTACGGGGCTAAGGCCGCGCGCAAGGTGGTGCTGGCCGGTTTCGCAGTGGGTGTGATCTGTTCGTTCATCGGCACGCAAATCATCGGGGAATACGGCCCGCTGGTCACATTGCGGATCGCGATTGCCTCGGGAACCGGCTTCTTGGTCGCGCAACTGGTGGATGTGTTTGTGTTCAACCGCCTGCGGGACGGGGCATGGTGGCGGGCGCCGCTGGCCTCTACGCTGGTCGGGTCTTCGCTTGACACGGTGCTGTTCTTCACCATCGCCTTTGCCGGCAGCCTGAGCTTTCTTGAGCCTGCCAATGACGTGTCCTGGGCGGGTGAAATGTTGCCCATGCTCGGGGTTGGTCCGGTTGCGCCGCTTTGGGTGAGCCTTGGGGTTGCAGACTGGCTGGTAAAGCTGTCGCTTGCAGTGATTGCGCTGATACCGTTTCGTTACCTCGTCGTTGCTTTGTCTGGTAAGAAAGCCAACATTTAGGCAGGAGTTAACCTTTTACCCACAAAATCTGGGATGACCTGCAAAAAATGCTTGGTGATTTCCAAAAGTCGTGGCACGATTTCCTTGCGGGGTTGAAAACAACCCCCGCGTGAAACAATCAGAAAGGAGGTGCCAATGATTATTGGGAAACAGGAGCAGCTGGTTAAGGTTACAAACGAGGTGAGCGTTTAGAGGGCAGCCCTTCTATACACACATCCGGTTTCAAGATTTTCCGATCTTGCTTGCCACCTCCAACTCTCGAGGAGAGCCCTGCCAGTGCTTCGGCAGGGCTCTTTCCGTTTCAGGGGGAGGGCGGGTTTACAAGTATTCCCGCAATTTGGATCGTGCGCGGCTCATCCGCGACATAACCGTGCCAATCGGCAGTTCCAATTGTTCTGCCATCGCGGAGTAGGACAGGCCCGCATCCACGCGCAACCGCATGACGGTGCGGTATTCCTCGGGCAGACGGCCAATGGCGGCCAGCGTCTGGGCGCAGGCCAGCGCCCCGTAGACATCGGCGTTTTCGTCCTCGGGGTCGTGATCGTCAATCGGCACATGAGACGGTGCGCGGCCCTTTTTGCGGATCTGGTCCAGAAACAGGTTCCGCAGGATAACCGCCATATAACGGCGCGGATGCTCTACATCGGACAGGCAGGTGTCACGGCTTAGAACGTGTAAAACAACGTCCTGCACCAGATCTTCGGCCTGATCGCGGTTGCGGGTCAGATGATGCGCGTAGATAAGAAGATCTTCAAGATGGTCAAACAGTTTATCGCGATTCATGCGAATGCTCCGGGTTGGTTTGCTGCCCTTATTAGCTACGCTTTATTTTTAGAAAGTCGTTAGGAGGGTTCCCGCCCACGGCCAAAACCCGCCAGTCCGCCTTGGCAGAATTCTGCCACCCTGAATTGAGCGATGGAATAAACCGCCCCCCGATTTCGTCCTTGTCTGTAGAGCACGCAAACTGTGTGTTCTTGAAGTAAACGAACAGGAGTTACCTATGCGTAAAATGACAATGACCTTCGCCGCTATCCTTGCCACTGCTTCCTTTGCACAGGCTGCCGATATGGCCGAACTGGACACCAATGCCGATGGCGCCCTGAGCGTGGAAGAATTCACAGCCGGACATGAAGGTGTCGATCCGGCGGTCTTTACCGAAGTGGACACTAACGAAGACGGTGCGATTGATGCTGCGGAATACGAAGCTGCCACAGCCGAGGATGGCGTGCTGGCGACAAACTGATCTCTCTCACCCCACGTTATGATCAGCGGAAAGGGTCGGTCCGGTTGGACCGGCCCTTTTTGGTCTGTTGCCGGACACGACGGCGTTGATAGGATGGGATGATCTATCAAACCGCGACCGCCGAAGTCGGCGTGCTGGCAAATAACCGAAGATACAAAAAAGGCCGGTCCATCGGGACCGGCCTATTTGCACAACATCGCTAAATATTAGCGCAGTGTCTCTTTAAGATATTCGGAGCGTGTCATGTGGTCATCGGTGCGACCGTTCAGGCGCTCAAATTCTGTACCATAGTTGCGGGACACATCTTCATCTTCTGTACCCGGCGTAACTGCTTTGTAACGCTCGTTATTCTGTACGTTTTCGGCAGTATCGTTCAGCTTTTGATCCGGCGTGACCGAGTCGTAACGTGCGTTGTCATCCACCTTTACACCTGTGTCATTCAGGGTCGTTTCCGGTGTCACTGCATCGTAACGTTCGTTGTCATTGTTGTCGGCATGTGCTGCGGTTACGGATGCCATGATTGCTGCGGCTGCTGTTGTTGTAATAAGAGTTTTCATGTCTCGTTCCTTTCGTTTCCGTCTTGCGATGGATTACATGTAGGAGCGGATCTGCCTTGCGACCACACACGGTTGTTATCAATAAAGTGATGTGTTTTCATGGAACAAATCGCGCGCGAATGCGTAGCAAAACGAAGGGCAACGCGGCGTTACAATGTACATCAACGATAGCATAACTCTTGAAGAATGGGAACTCACAGAAAGCTTTCACCGTGCCTCTGGTCCGGGGGGACAGCATGTGAACAAAACCTCCAGCGCGGTAGAATTGCGCTTTGAGGCGGAACGCTCTCCTAATCTGACAGGCGCTGTGAAGGCGCGGCTCAAGCGGCTGGCAGGGCGGCGCTGGACCAAGGACGGCGCGGTGATCGTAACATCGGAATCCCACCGCAGCCAACAAATGAACCGCGATGACGCCCGTGAGAAACTGGCAGAGCTGGTGCGCAAAGCCACCGAAGTACCCAAACGCCGGATCAAGACCCGTCCCACGCTTGGCAGCAAGCGCCGTCGTCTGGAAGGCAAGAAGCAACGGGGCGCGGTGAAGAAACTGCGCGGCAAGGTGGAGGAGTAAATCAGACCCCGCTGCTAAACGATCACGTCCATCTCTGTCTGCTCTCCAACACCGAAAACCCGTTTGTAGCGTGCAATTTCATCGGCTGGCCCCATCGCCTTGCGCGGGTTGTCTGACAGTTTTACAGTCGGGCGCCCGTTGGCTGCAACGGCTTTGCACACTAGCGAAAACGGGGCGAGCGCATCATCCGGCACCAGCCCGCGGAAGTCGTTGGTCAGCATTGTGCCCCACCCAAAAGCGATACGCACGCGACCGTTAAACTGATGGGCCAGCTCGATAATCTTGTGATCATCCAACCCGTCAGAGAAAATAATCCGTTTCTCGCGGGGGTCCTGTCCACGGGATTTCCACCAGTTAATCGCCATTTCCGCCCCCTTGGCCGGATCGCCGCTGTCAATGCGAATGCCGGTCCACTGGTCAAGCCATTCCGGTGCGCGGGCGAGAAACCCCTCGGTCCCGTATGTGTCGGGGAGCATGATCAGCAGGTTGCTGTCGTGTTCTTCCTGCCAGTCCGCCAACACCTGATAGGGGGCCTGTGCCAGTTCCGCATCGCTATCGGCCAGCGCGGAATACACCATCGGCAATTCATGGGCATTGGTCCCGATGGCCTCCACCTCTCGGCGCATGGCAATCAGACAGTTGGAGGTGCCGTTAAAACGCTCGCCCAGACCTTCGTGCATGGCCTGAACACACCAGTCCTGCCACATAAAGGAATGCCGCCGCCGCGTGCCGAAATCCGCAACGTTCAGATGTTCCACCTCGCGCAATCTTTCGATCTTTTCCCAAAGTTTCGTCATGGCGCGGGCATAAAGCACCTGCAATTCAAACTTGCCCATGCCCTTCAGAACCGCCCGAGAACGCAGTTCCATCAGGATTGACAGGGCGGCAATTTCCCAGAGCATGACCTCGGGCCAGGACCCTTCAAAGGTCAACTCGTACTGCCCGTCAACTTTCTCAAGGTGATAGGCTGGCAGTTGCAGCTTTTCGAACCACTCCATAAAATCGGACCGGAACATCTGGCGCTTGCCATAGAACATATTGCCGCGCAGCCAAGTGCTTTCTCCGCGGGACAACCGCAAAGAGCGGACGTGATCCAATTGCTCGCGCAGCACGTCCTCGTCCACAATATCCGCTAGCCGGATGGTTTTGGTCCGGTTGATCAGACTGAACGTCACCTGCGCGTCCGGTTTGTTGCGAAACACAGACTGGCACATCAGCAGCTTGTAGAAATCTGTGTCGATCAAAGAGCGGACGATCGGGTCGATCTTCCATTTGTGGTTATAAACTCGGGTGGCAATATCGACCATATTTCGGGCTCCGGTTGTCCGAATTGTGTTAGAACAGGGGTTTGGCGGCTTGTCCAGCCTGTCGGGGGGGGGAAGATGTCGGGCTGAAGCCCGACCTACTTGAGCAATACGCCGAGGCTGTCCATTTCTTCGAGCGCAACCGCCAGCGAGCCGTCCATGTCGATGGCGCGGCAGGCGTCCTGAAGGACCGTGACCTGAAACCCGAGTTTCACTGCGTCAACGGCTGAATAACGAACGCAGAAATCAGTCGCCAGCCCGACCATCACCAGCTTGCTGACTCCCCGTTCCCTCAGATACCCCTCCAGTCCGGTCGGGGTCTTGTGATCGTTCTCAAAAAAGGCGGAATAGCTGTCGATTTCAGGATGGAAGCCTTTGCGGATGATCAAATCCGCCTTGTCGGTATTCAAGCCGCTTTTGAAGGCAGCCCCTGCCGTTCCCTGCACACAGTGGCGCGGCCATAACACTTGCGGGCCATAGGACATTTCTGTCATCGAAAATGGCTCTGCACCCTCGTGATTATCCGCAAAAGAGCTGTGATCCGACGGATGCCAGTCTTGCGTCAGGATGCGCACGGGATAATCGTCCTGCAAGGCGTTCACGGTCTCGACGATCTCGTCGCCTCCTTCCACCGCAAGGCTTCCGCCCGGACAGAAATCATTCTGTATGTCGATCATAATCAAAGCGGTGCTCGTGGCCTGTGGCATGGCTGTCTCCCTGTTGTCCCGAATTTATGTGGTGCAGGGGGCGCTTCGTCAACCGTGCTGCTTTGCCACTGGAATTTCCTGCCAGACAAGGCTATATGCGCGCCATGTCAAAGATCGTAGTCGCAGCCCTGTACCACTTTACCCGTTTTGAGGACCACAAAGCCCTGCAAGCGCCGCTTCAGGCTGTCTGCGATGCGGGCGGTGTGAAAGGATCGCTGCTGCTGGCCTTTGAAGGGATCAACGGTACGATCGCAGGCCCACGGGCCGGAATTGACGCCGTGCTCGCCCATATCCGCAGCTTGCCGGGCTGTGCGGATTTTGAACACAAGGAAAGCTATGCCTCGGAAATGCCGTTCCTGCGCATGAAGGTGAAGCTGAAAAAAGAGATCGTCACAATGGGGCAACCCGATGTAGACCCGACTGCCAATGTGGGAAACTACGTCGAAGCACAGGACTGGAACGATCTGATCACCCGCGACGATGTGGTGGTGATCGACACCCGCAACGACTATGAGGTGGCCATTGGTACGTTTGAAGGCGCTGTCGATCCGCAAACCAAATCCTTTGGTGAATTTCCCGCATGGTGGGAAGAAAACAAGGACCGCTTCCACAACAAGAAAGTGGCCATGTTTTGCACCGGCGGCATCCGCTGCGAGAAATCCACTAACTTCCTGCTGAATGAAGGCGTTGAGGACGTGTACCACCTGAAAGGCGGTATCCTGAAATACCTTGAAAATGTGCCGGAAGAGAACAGCACATGGAACGGCGAATGTTTTGTCTTTGACAGCCGCGTATCCGTGAAACACGGGCTGGAAGAAGGGAAATACGAACTCTGCTATGCCTGCCGGATGCCGCTGGCACCCGAAGATTTCGCGCGCCCCGAGTATGAAAAAGGCGTCTCCTGCCACCAGTGTATCGACAGCCACTCCGAAGAGCGGAAAGAACGCTTTCGCGAACGTCAGAAGCAGGTGGCCCTGGCCGAAAAACGCGGCAAACAGCATATCGGTTCTTAAACCGACACCGGCTTCAATGTTCCAAAAATACTCAACCCGCCGCCGCAGAGACGCGCAGCTTTAGCGGTATTTCCTTCACAGGAAGATGCACGATGGCGGAAAACGCGCCGACACCGACGCCAACCCACCAGACCATATTGTAATTGCCGTAAAGATCGTAAAGCGCACCGCCCAGCCAGACGCCGAGGAAGCCGCCCAACTGGTGGCTGAGAAAGATAATCCCGTAAAGCGTCCCCATATAGCGCATCCCGTAGATATGCCCCACCAGCCCCGAGGTCAGCGGAACGGTGGCCAGCCATAACAACCCCATCAGAAAGCTGAACAGCAGCACGGTCACGGGCGTAATGGGCGTCAGGATAAACCACGCCGCCAACAGGGTTCGGCCGATGTAGATATAGGTTAGAAGATATTTCTTGCTCAGCCGTTTGCCCAGCAGACCCGCCGTAACCGTCCCGACAATATTGGCCAGCCCGATCACCCCGATGGACACCGCCCCAAGTGCAGAGGTGCTGGTGATCCCCATTCCGGCAAGCAGGCTGTCCTGCCCGATGGGACCGCACATCTCGGTCACAAAAGCGGGGAAGTGGGCGGTGATAAAGGCCAGTTGAAAGCCGCAGGAAAAGAACCCCAGAAAGATCAGCGAATAGGACGGGTCTTTGAAGGCTTTAAGCAGGATCTGGGACATGGTCTCTTCCAGCTCTGCGGTGCTGGTGGCTTCGGGGGCACGCAGCATGGGCAACAGCACCAGCACCAGCATGATGATCGCGGCGAAAATCACAAAGACCTGCGACCAGTTCATATAGGCCAGCAGGATTGCAGCCAGCGGCGGGCCGATCACTTGTCCCAAAGACCCTGCCGCCGTTCCGATCCCAAGCGTCAGAGAGCGGTTCTCATCGCTCGCCGCACGCCCGATGACGGCCAGAATGACGCCAAATCCGGTGCCTGCGATGCCAAAGCCGATGATGATTTCATAAAGTTGATGTGCCCCCGGTGTGGTGGCCGTACTGCTTAGCAACAAACCCGCAGCATAACAGAGCACGCCAAGAAAGATGGCCTTGCGATCCCCGAATTTTTCGGCAATTGCGCCGAATATGGGCTGGCCGATACCCCAAGCAAGGTTCTGGATGGCGATGGCCATAGAAAACTCGGACCGGAGCCAGCCGAATTCTGTGGCGATGGGGATCTGGAACACGCCAAAACTGGCCCGCAAAGAGAAACCCGTCATCAGGATCAGGCACCCTGCGATCAGGATCGGGGTAAACAGCGGCTGTTTGTGTTGTCTCATCGGAACCCATACTGCGTTGCGCAGCCCGTAGCGTCTTGTTAGGGGTGACAGAGCAAAATCGACCAGTCTGTGCAAGGGCAGAAACGTTATGGGCAGCATCACAGATATTTATCAACAGCGGGTCTCCAGCGGTGCCCTGCACGAAGATCCCGCACAGCTGGCGGTGCTGAAACTGTTTGAAGACGCCGCCGCACGCCTGTCCGCTGCGCCGGCAAAAAAAGGGTTTCGCGGCTTGTTTTCCAAGGCAGTTGAACCTGTGCGCGGAGTATATCTTTATGGCGGGGTCGGGCGGGGGAAATCCATGTTGATGGACCTGTTCTTTGACTCTCTGGAAGAGCCGAAGAAACGTCGCGTCCATTTTCATGCTTTCATGCAGGAAATCCACAACCTGATGCACGAAGCCCGCAAGAACGGGGTGGAAGATGCGATAGAGCCAGTTGCTGCCGATGTTGTGAAATCCGCCCGCGTGTTGTGTTTTGACGAAATGCAGATCACCGACATTACCGATGCGATGATCGTTGGACGTCTGTTTGAAAAACTGTTCGAGGCGGGTGTCCTGATCGTCACCACGTCTAACCGCCATCCCGATGATCTCTATAAGAACGGGCTGAACCGGAACCTGTTTCTGCCGTTTATCGAACTGATCAAACAGCGGATGGAGGTCTATAACCTCGACAGTGAGACGGACCACCGGCAGAACCGGCTTGAGGGGCATAAAACCTATTTCACGCCGATTGATAATGCCGCTGAAATGGCGATCCAGCGGGTTTGGACAGATGTGGCGGGCAGCAAGGCGGAGCCGCTGGTGCTGCACCATAAATCCCGCGAAATCCGCCTGCCTGCCTATCATAACGGTGTTGCTATGGCGACTTTCCGCGACCTGTGCGGCCAGCCGCTCGGTCCCGGGGATTACCTTACCATTGTTGAAGCGATCCGCGTTCTGATCCTTAAGGATATTCCGCGACTGGGCCGTGCCAACAACAATGAGGCGAAAAGGTTTGTCACGCTGGTCGATGCGCTTTATGAGGCGCGGACCAAACTGATCGCCAGTGCGGCAACCATACCGGAAAAGCTTTACGAGGAAGGCGAGGGTGCTTTTGAATTTGAACGCACCGCCAGCCGTCTGCGCGAAATGATGAGCGCGGACTGGGGGAAACCCTAGCTCACAAAACCGTTTGATTGCCCTGACCTGCCGATCGGGTAAACTAACCCCTGTTTGCGGGTGTCTGCGAGCTGTGTCTTGATCGCCGGCTGCGGCCGCCTAAGGAATTCCTGAATGGAAAAAAGCCTGTTCCGATACATCTGGAAATACTCCAAGCGCAGCCAGTTGTTGCTGCTTGCGCTGACAATTGTCACGTTCCCGGTGCTTTATATCAGTCTGGAACTGCCCAAGCGGATCATCAATGACGCTATCGGGGGCAGCGGCGAGGACATTGTTTTTGACGGAATCACGCTGAGCCAGACGCAGTTCCTGATGGTCCTGTGTTTCGGCTTTCTGCTTGCAGTGCTGACCAACGGTCTGTTGAAAATGCGCCTTAACACGATGAAAGGGGTGCTGGCAGAGCGTCTGTTACGGCGGTTCCGGTTCCAGCTTTTGACCCGAATGATGCGGTTTCCACGCCCCTATTTCCGCCAGACCAGTCAGGGCGAACTGGTGGCGATGGTCACATCCGAGGCCGAACCGATGGGCGGTCTGATGGGGGATATGATCTCGCAGCCGGTGTTTCAGGCGGGGCAGATGATCACGATTCTGGCCTTCCTTTTCGCCCAGAGCTTTTGGTTCGGGCTGGCCTCTGTTGCGCTGATCCCCTTGCAGGCATGGCTGATTCCGCGACTGCAACGCCAGATCAACCTGCTGAACAAATCCCGCATCGAAGAAGTGCGCCATCTGGCCTCTGACATCGGGGAAACAGCGGCGGGTGTCAGTGACATTCGCACAAACGGCGGGCTGCGCTATCGCACGGCGCAGTTCTCTGACCGGCTTGGCAGATTGTTCAACATCCGGTTTGAGATCTATCAGAAGAAATTCTTCATGAAGTTTCTCAACAACTTCATTAACCAACTGACGCCGTTCTTTTTCTACTCGGTCGGTGGCTATCTGGCAATCAACGGGCAGATTACCGTGGGCGCGCTGGTAGCTGCCCTTGCGGCGTATAAGGACCTTTCTTCGCCTTGGAAGGAACTTTTGATGTATTACAATCAGGTGCAGGATATGGGGTTGCGCTGGGAGATTGTGACCGAACGCTTTGCGCCGAAAACGCTGGTGGATGACAGCCTGTTTGAAGGCGAACCGGATAAAATCCCAAGCCTGTGCGGTGATATTGAACTGAGTGACGTCACTGTGCGCGATGACTCCGGTGATATTGTGCTTGAGGACATCACCCTGACCATTCCCAGAGGGGCGCGTGTGGCGATCAAGGCCACCAGTGAAACTGCCGCGCTGGCTTTTGCCGATCTGCTAACCCGAGAGGTGCTGCCGGCGCGGGGGCGGGTGCGCATTGCGGGGCAGGATCTCAACAGCCTGCACCAGTCTGTAGTCGCGAACCGGATCGGGTATGCCAGCCCCGTTCCCCAGATTTTCCAAGGCACGATGGGCGAAAACCTCTTGATGCCCTTCCGCCGCAAACCCTTGATTGAAAGCGATGTTTCCCCTGAAATACAGCGCTGGCAGGAAGAAGCCCGCCGCGCTGGGAACTGTGATGATCCGCTTGGGGTGAACTGGCTTGACCCGTCTCTGGCAGGGTTTAAGGACGAAGACGAAATCCGCGACTGGTGGTTCAATCTGGGCGAGGCGATGGGGATCGACGAGTTTATGGTGCGCCGTGCGTTACGCCATCGGCTCGACCCTGATAGCCAGCGCGAACTGGCCGACAAAATTGTGGAGTTACGGCCCGAAATCGCCCGCAGGCTAAAGAAAGCGGGGCTCGGGGATATTGTCCATCATTTCGATCCGCGCAAGTTCAACCCAGTCTCGCCACTGGGCAGCAACCTGTTGTATGCGGTGCCGACGCGGGCGCTGACGCAGGAAAGTCTGGCGGAGCAGCGCAAGTTCTTTAGCATTCTCAAGAAAGAAAACATCGTTGACGAAGTGGCGGAAATGTCCGCCAGCCTGATCGAAGGGGTGGCTGCCACCTTTGGCGAGGATGCCACCGACCACCCGCTGTTCCGCCAGCTTAACATGGATGACGCGCTGTATCACAAGCTGCGCACGGTGACGAAAAAACGCCGACAGCAGGGGAATGACGCGCTGACCCCCGAAGAGTTTGCCCTGATGCTAACCGTGCCCTTCGCCTTTAGCGCCGAACAGATTGGCCCCGCCTTCACCGACAGCTTCAAGCAGCGGGTTCTGGACATCCGGATGCAGAACGGGGAACATCTGGTGGCGGAACTGGACGGGTTGTTTGAAACCATCCACCCCGACCGCTATATGCCGGTGATGACGGTGCTCGGGAATGCGATTTTCGGGCGGATTTCGCGGATGGCAGGCGCGCGGGAGCGGGAGGTCGAGGATCTTGTCGTTGAGGTGCTGAACGAACACGGGCTGCGGCGGCTTGCAGCCCAGTCGATCTATGATCTTGTGACCACGTCGGGCGGGCAGAACCTGCCACGGGTTTTCCGCGAAAGGATTGCCTTCAGCCGGGCCGGTATGAAGAAACCCGACATCCTGATCCTGGGCAATGCGCTGGCCAGCCATGATTCCGCAAAACGGGCACAAATGCGCGAGAGGATCGGTGCGCTGATGCCCGATACCACCAAGATTTTCATCGAGAATCATTTCTCTAACCCCGACCTCTACGACCTGTATGTAGAGATCGTGGACGGGCGTATCGACGGTGTGCGGCGGGTTGAAGAACCGGCGGATGAAGACGCGAAACAAGATCTCAAACGCAAGTTGCGGGTGGTGGCGCAGACCGGACTCTTCGCCAATCTCGACCAGAAACAGCAAAGACTGCTGGCCTTTAGTGCACAGTGGTATCCGGCCAAGGCGGGGCAGGTGATCTTTGCGCGCAACCAAGCACCGGATGCGGCCTATCTTTGTGTGAAGGGCAAGGCGGGGATTTTTTGGGCCACCGAGGGCGACGAAGATCGTTTGGTCTCTGAAATTGAACCGGGCCGTCTGATCGGGGATTTGGCCATTATCCTGAACGAAAAGCGGGCGATGGACCTGATCGCGATGGAAGATTCGCTGTTCCTGCGGATCGGCGCGTCAGAGCTGTTGGCGGTGATTGAAAACGATACCAATGTTGCCACCAGCCTGCTGCGCACCGTCGCCGGACACTTGATCGGCGCTGCGGAAAACGCCCGCGCCGCACGGGAATTTGCAGTGAAAAAGGGACTCGACCTGTCCGAACTGGACGAATAATAGCCCCATCAACGCGGCGCACGGCAGGGCAGCGGCAAGGTTTCAGCCGCTGCTCATCCCTGCGATCATCGCGCCCAAGGCGACACTGTGGATCAGCATGATTGCACGGTCATTCCACAACACCCCGACCAGAAACCAGCCCAGCACCCCCACGAGGAATAAATACAGGTTCCACGGCGTCCAGCCAAAACCCGTGGCTGTATAGCCGAGTATCTGGATGATGGAGGCAACCCATTTTATCACAAAAGCCGCATCATACGGTCTTGGTAGAGGATTGGTTGCAGCCTGCTGCGAACTGTCGGTTTCAGGTGTAGATGATGGAATAAGGGTCATAGCCATGTCAGCCTCCGGTCTCTGTTAATCCAGATGTAGGCTGGAGGGGGCGGTGTTTCACGTCAGATTTGATTTCTCGTGACTGTAGGAATACTATTGGCAGATGAGCAATCTTCCCCCTCTGAATGCGCTGCGGGCCTTTGAGGTCGCCGGGCGGCATCTGAACTTTCGCGCAGCAGCCGAAGAAATGGGCGTGACTCAAGGCGCTGTGGCCCAGCAGGTGCGCTTGCTGGAATCCCAATTGGGCCAGCCGATGTTTGACCGTCTGCCCAAAGGTGTGGCTTTCACAGCGTCAGGGCGGGCCTATCACAACAGGATTGCAGCAGCCTTTGCCGAATTGCGCGCAGCAACAGAGGTTCTGCGGCCCGAGCCCGAAAAACTGCTAATCAGCGTGACGCCCACATTCGCAGCTAAATGGCTTATTCCGAACCTGCCTGAATTCTCCGAGCGGTATCCGGAGATTGACCTGCGTATTCTCGCCACCGAAAAAACTTCCAGTTTTCATGGTGATGGAATAGATCTGGCCGTGCGACTGGCCAAGCCGCCATTCGGGGCAGCGATAGAGGCGACACGGCTGTTCAAACAGCAGATCATTGCCATTGCTGCCCCGTCTTTCGTAGCGGACATGCCTGTTCCACTGTCACGGGACACGCTGGGCGCGGTTGTAAAGCTGCATGATTCTCATGACCTGTGGCCAGCGTTCCTTGACCACATCGGGGCTGTCGATCATTCGGGTCGGGGTATGCGGTTGAGCCAGACAGCCCTTGCGATTGACGCGGCTGTTTCGGGGCAGGGGGTGGCCCTTGTGAGCCGGTTCCTTGTAGAGCGGGAACTGGCGAACGGGCATCTTGTGCAAGTGGTTCCCGAAAGCCTTGAGGCAGAGCAGGATTTCTATCTTCTGTCACAGCGCCGCGCCGCTGGGGGTGCCGCGATAGATGCCGTGAAGAACTGGTTGCAATCGCGGGCTGAAAGTTAAAAACGCGCGGCCTGTGGAGCCGCGCGTTGATAGATTTTAGCGCGTTATGTCTTAGCGAATGGCGCGTCGCAGGAATTTCAGCACGTCCTGATCCGCCTTGCCGGTGGGTTGGCGCCCTGCGCGACGCTGAACGTCGCTGATCGCATCCAGCGTTTTCGGGCCGATGATCCCGTCCGGTTCCCCAATATCATAGCCCGCCTTGATAAGCAGTTCCTGCACTTCCAGCTTTTCAGGTAGACGCAATGCACCCGGACCACGGGGCCAGTCCCGCACAAATTCGCCGCCGCCGTTGATCTTGTCCGCCAGATGCCCGACGGCCATCGCATAGGAGTTGGCGTTGTTGTAGCGCTTGATAACAAAGAAGTTTTTGAACACAGCAAAGGCCGGACCATCAGCGCCCGCAGGCAGCAGGATCGCCGCATTGCCGTAGTTGGGAATTTTACCGCCCGACATGGTGCGCACGCCAAGTTCGGCCCAACGCGCCGGTGTTGCCTTCACCTTCAACGAGGCGTTGCCATAGTTAAAGCCTTTGGGGAGCTGTACCTCAATTCCCCAAGGCTGGCCTTTGACCCAACCGTTGCGGCGCAGATAGTTCGCCGTAGATGCCAGCGCATCGGAGGGATCACGCTGGTCCCAGACATCCCGTTTTCCATCGCCGGTGAAATCTACCGCCAGCGCGTCATAGCTGGTGGGGATGAATTGCGTGTGGCCCATCGCACCGGCCCAGCTGCCCATCATACGGTTCGGGGTAATGTCGCCGTTCTGGATAATCTTCAACGCGGTCAGAAGCTGCTGTTCCCCGAACTTGCGGCGGCGCCCTTCATAGGCGAGCGTGGCCAGCGCCTCGATGATGTTGATGTCGCCCATATTCTCACCGTAGGAGCTTTCAAGCCCCCAGATCGCCACAACCACGGACCATTCCACCCCGTAGGTGTTTTCGATCCGGCGCAGTTTGGACTTGTGCTTGCGTACCATCGCCTTGCCGTTCCTGACCCGTTTCGGAGAGGTCGCAGTGTCCAGATAATCCCAGATCTCACGGGAGAATTCCGCCTGTTTGCGATCGGAAGCGATGACCCGTGTGTTCAGCTTCACGCCTCGGAAAGCACGGTCATAGGTGCGGGCCGAAATGCCGTTGGCCAGCGCGCGGGCCTTGAAACTGCGCACCCATTGTTCAAAGCCGGATTGTGTCTGCGCCATCAACACCCCCTGATCCGGTTTGGCCGGTGGCGGCGGGGACGTCTCCACAGCGGCACCAAAGGCCAGACTGGGGAGGAATGCCAGCACGGCCACAAATTTTATTCCACGTTTTAGCATGCGATGCTCCTGCTCTGATCGCCTGGTTTTTTGCAAAGCATAGCGGGGAAACCGCTGTGGCAAAAGTAGAATCATGTGTGGAAGGGCGGTGGGCAATCTGTTGCCTCTTCGGATTGGACAGAGGCCAGAGCATCGCGCAACAGGCTGGTGCGATGGGGGCGAAAGGACTGGTCGGTGGGGGCCAGTTTTTGGATGCGATCTACGCGAAAGGCGCGGAAATCCTGCCGCAACTGGCATTTCGCCAGCAGCATCAGGGTCTGGTCCATAAAGATGATCGACAGTGGCCAGATGGTGCGCTCGGTCTGTGCACCTTTGGCATCGCCGTAATGGATGTGGATCGCCTGCTCGTCGCGGGCGGCCTGCCGGATGGTCGCGACATCGACGGTGATTTCGGGGCGGCTGTGAAAGCGTTTCGCGCTTAGCACGCTGTTTTGCATCTGGCGCGACAGACGGTCTGGCAGGCTCGCCGCGAGTTTTGCCAGCGCGTTGCGGGCTGCATCCGCAAGGACCGGATCCCCAATTTCGATCACTTCGCGCAGGCCAAGCACCAGCGCTTCGGTTTCGTCCGTGTTAAACAGCATCGGCGGCATGGCGGTGTCCTCCACCAGCGTATAGCCAAAGCCCGCCGCCCCGTCGATGATCGCCCCCGCGCGGCGCAGGCTGTCCACGTCGCGGTAGACCGTGCGCAGGGACACGCCAAGTTCGGCAGACAGTTGGGCCGCCTGAACCGGCGCAGGAAGCAACCGCAAAAGCTGCATCAACTGGAGTATGCGTTCGGATTTTGCCATAGTGTCAGGATACTACCGCGTGCTGACAGAAAGTGACAGTAGCGCTGTGGTCTTGTGGCAATAAAGGAGCCAGCCATGACCCCGTTGCCCCCGCCAGAGGTTCAAGCCGCGTTTGATACTTTTGCCCCTGAAGAACGGGAGAAACTGCATGTCGTGCGGCGTTTGATTTTTCAATGTGCCGTGGCGATAGAGGCTGGTCCGGTGACGGAAACCTTACGCTGGGGGCAGCCGGCCTATCTGGTGAAGAGGGGGAGCAGTCTGCGCTTGGGTATCGGAAAAACCGGACAAGCCGCGATTTTTGCCCATTGCCAAAGCAGTATTATCAGCGATTTTGCCACAGTTTTTGGTGCGGATTTCAAACTGGACGGGAACCGTGCGGTCTATCTGGAAAAGTTGGGGCCGGAGGTGTTAGAAAAGTTGCAGTTTCTGATCCTGCACGGGTTGCAATACAAACGTCTGCCCAAAGCGCGGCTGACAGTGGCGCAGATGACCCTGCAAATATGAAGCGTCATACAAGACGCTTCATAAATGAAGCTTCATATATCACGCGTCATATAAGACGCTTCATATAAGCAGGGTGATAATCGGGAAAGCCAAGCAAATTCAGTGCGTTGGGCGTTCGATCTTCCGCCACTTTATCGCCGGTCAGATAATCGCGCGCAACCGGTCCATCAGCTTTTGCACCGCTTTGACATAGCGCTCATCCTTCAGGTTTCCCTCTTCGTCAAACGCACCTGAGGCAGAGGCCACAGCCACCGCCGGGCCTTGCAGGACGATCGGCTGAAAGGGCGTCAGACACTGGCGCAGGGAATTTTGCGCCATCACACCGCCGGTGCGCCCGCCGGTTGCGGATAAAATTGCAATAGGGGTGTCGCCCATTGGCATCGGTTTTGCGCGGCTGACCCAATCCAGTGCGTTCTTCAGCACTCCGGAGATATTGCTGTTGTATTCCGGCGTTGCGATGACAATGGCATCCGCCTCCTGCATCTGCCCGTGCAATGTCTGTACTTCTGTGGGAATGCCTTCGGCGTCTTCCAAATCTCCGTCATAAAGCGGAAAACGGATGTTGGCATATGTCACCTCTGCCGGTCCAAATGCCGCCACCGCCTGATCCAGCAGTTTCCGGTTCAGCGATCCGGCGCGCAAAGAGCCGCAAATGACAAGAAGTTTCGGGTCGGCCATAGTCAATCCTTTCTGGTTTTCCCCCACATACGACGACCAGCGCATATGTCCAGCCCTTCTGCCGCTGCGCTTGCGGTTTTGCCATATTACAACATCGACAACCATATTGACCGCGGTATCGGCTGTTTGATTGTAGCTTGCCGCACCGCCGCCTATGGTGTGGAAAACAAATGACAACGGTCTACAAAGGGACAGAATCGTGGCAGGCAAAGACTATCAAATTGCGGCATTGTGGATGGAAGGCAGTCTCAGCTTTCTGGAGCAATTGTGCCTGAAATCCTTTGTGGATGCGGGTCATCACGTAAAGCTCTACCACTATGGTCCCCTGCGCAACGTGCCCGACGGAATGGAGCTTGCCGATGCGGCCGAGGTTCTGCCCCGCACGGATTTTCTGGCCCACGCCCGCACCGGTTCGCCCGCGCTGCATTCCGATCTGTTTCGCTACAAGATGCTGGAGCAAAATAAGGATACCATCTGGGCGGATACCGATGCTTACTGCATGAAGCGGTTTGAAACGCCCAACGGCCATTTTTACGGCTGGGAATCGGACAAACACATCAACGGCGGTGTGCTTGGTCTGCCCTCGGACTGCGATACTCTGGGGGAGTTGCTGGAATTTACATCAGACGAATTTGCCATCCCCACATGGTACGGTGACGACTACACCCGCGAATTGGAGGAAGCCCGCGACGCTGGCAATCCGGTTCACGCCTCCGAACAACCTTGGGGCGTTTGGGGGCCTCATGCGGTGACGCATTTCCTGCATAAGACAGGCGAAGCAAAATACGCCTTGCCGCAGGAAGGACTGTATCCTTTCACCTACAAAGACCGCCGCATGATGTTAAAGCGCAACTTTGACACCACGCCTTATGTGACCGAAAACACCTATTCCATCCATCTCTATGGCCGCCGGATGCGGGCCCGTCTGGTGGAAAAAGAGGGCGGCGAACCGCACCCCAAAAGCCTGCTCGGGCAGTTGATCAAAAAGCATAATATCGACCCCGCACAGGCGCCATTGCCCATGTCAAAGGCGCAACTGGCAGCAGCGAAGGCCCCGAAGGGTGCAAAGCCCAAACCGGCAGATAAGCCCAAACCGGCTGAACAAACCGCCAAGCCAAAGAAACCAGCCGCGCCCGTTGCTGCCAAGGTCGCGCCGCTGGACCCATCGGCACGGGTGGGGATCGGGCAGGTTAATCTGACTGACATCGCTAATAAATACAGCACGGACAAAGGCTCTGCGAAACACCGTTACACAGAGCTGTACCAGATGCTGTTCCTGCCCCTGCGCGGACGCAAGCTGAACCTGCTGGAAATGGGGCTGCTGAACAGCGGGCCGGAACATGAAGTCGCGGCAGAGCGGATCACCAATGATGCGCCTTCCGTGCATATGTGGCTGGAATATTTCCCCAAGGCGCAGGTCTACGGTCTGGATATTTCGGATTTTAGCTGGCTCGACAATCCCCGTTTCACCTATGTGAACTGCGATATGGACAGCCGCGAAAACATCAAGGCTGCGGCCACTGATCTGCCGCAGATGGATATTATTGTGGATGACGCCAGCCATGCCTCTCATCATCAGCAGGGTGCCTTTCTGGAACTGTTTCCCAAACTGGCGTCGGGCGGGTTTTACACCATCGAAAACCTGCGCTGGCAGCCCAAGCATATGGAAAAGCCGGGGTTCACCAAAACCGCCGACCTGTTCTACGGTTATCAGAAAGGCGGTGCATTCAGCCATTCCGACCCTTTAATCGCGGATGAGCTGAACGCCCTGAGAGAACATATTTCGGGGTGTTTCATCTATCAGGTCGGCTTTGACAAATCCCGCAAGGACCAGCTTATGGTTGTCCAGAAACGGTAGGGCCCATGTCTGAAGAGATCATGTCTGAAGAGATGGAGAGACAGGTCGAGCGCGGGATCATTCCCGACTGGTACCGCGATATTTATCCCGACGGAGAGCGGGACGGCTTTTACGAAAAGCTCGGCAGCCATTCCCTGTGCTATGTGGAACGCAGCCTCGGGCAGCTTGTGATCAGCTTTGACAATCTGGCAGAGGCCGGACACGACGGATACGACCGCGAGGCCTGGGCATCGGGGTTTTGTAACTACAACAACTGGTCCCATCTGGGCATTTTTGCACAGGGGCCAAGCTGGTTTCGCGATGAACGCCTGATTGCCCGACTGGAAAAGCTGCGGGACGATGGGTTCTTTGCGCAGTTCAACTATGTCACGCTGGCGGGGGCCTCTATGGGGGGCTTTGGCGCATTGGTGTTTTCCGCTCTTGTGCCAGGCGCCAATGTGATCGCCTTCAGTCCGCAATCCACCCTGATCGAGGATCATGCCCCGTGGGAAAACCGCTATGCCAAGGGGAAAGAATACGACTGGTCCCTGCCTTACGGGGACGGGGCGGCGGCGTTGGAAACCGCTGGTAAGGTCTATGTGATTTACGACCCTTACGAACCCACTGACAGCCAGCATGCGGCCCGTTTGATCGGGGATAATGTCGTGCATCTGCGGGCCTACGGGTTTGGCCACCGCTCTGCCCTGTTTCTGCGCAGGCTGGGTGCGCTGAAACCTGTCATGGGAGAGGGTGTCATCGGCACGCTGGACCCGCAACGCTTTGCCCAGATGATCCGCAATCGCGGGGCGGTGTATCTTTATAAAACACAGATGGAAAACTACATGCGGCGGCGCGGCCGCGAGGTCTGGGTGCCCAAGCTGCAAAAAGCCTTTCGCAACCGGCGCAAGCGTCTGGAAGCGGGGCAATCTACATGAGCGGTCTTCTCGGCGTTACCTGTCTGCGCAATGAGGGGCCATATGTGCTGGACTGGCTGGCCCATCATCTGGCGGCCGGTTTTAATCACATGCTGGTGCTGACCCATGATTGCGATGATGGCAGTGCGGAGCTGTTACAGGCTTTGGCCGCTGACGGGCGGATCACCCATCTGCCGTTCGACTATACCGCTGAGAAAACCGTGCAATGGCAGGCTTTGAACATTGCCAAACATCATCCGCTGGTGAAATCTGCGGATTGGGTGATGTTCTTTGATTGCGACGAATATCTGAATCTGCCAGAGCCCTATAAAAGCCTGAAAGACTTGGTGGCGACCCTGCCAGATGCCGAAGCAATTGCCTTTCCGTGGCGGTTGTTCGGGGCGGCGGGGCAGGAACGGTTTGACACCGCTCCGGTGACAGAGCGGTTCGTGCAGGCCGCGCCACGGGACATCCACTATCCGTTGGCCAATCTTTACAAGACGCTGTTCCGTCCGAAATCCTTTCGCCAGCTTGGGGTGCATCGCCCGCGTAACAAGAAAAACCGCGTGCCGCGCTGGTATGTGTCAAGCGGCCAGCCCCTGCCGGAAGGGGTGGCGGCCAACGACAAGGCAATCTCGCTTTATGGTCTGCTCGACACGGACGCGCCGATTGCCTATCTCAATCATTATTCTGTGCGGTCGGCGCAGGAATTCATGCTTAAGGCGCAGCGGGGCCTGCCCAACCACATGGACCGCGCCATTGACCTGTCCTATTGGGCCGAGCGGAATTTCAACACGGTGACGGACGACAGTATCGCGCGGATGGCCCCAATGACAGCGGTGCTGCGCGACCAGCTTTGCGCCCTGCCTGACGTGGCGCGGCTTCATGCTGCTTGTGGTGCGGAACACCAGCGCAGGATTGACCGGATGCTTGACGATCTGGACAATATCCGGCTGATCTGGCGGCTTGGCCTGCTGGCGGGCAGCACGCCACCGCCCCGAAAACGGGCGCAGATTTATATTCAACACCAGATTAGAGCGATGCAATACAATGGGTAATCCCGCCGGAAACGAGTTGATCCAACGCAGCCTTGGCGTGGTTGAGGCTGAAGGGATTGTCCTACTGGACGCGGTTTCGCAAATCCGTGAAGGCAAGCGCATCGTGCAGCTGTTTTTTCGCAGCGATGCAGACACGCTGCGGGTGTTTCCGGGTGAGGGGTTGCGCGTTTTGGAAACCCGTAGCATCGGCGGGGCCATGTGGTGGACCTGCGAGGCAGAGAAAACCGCAGGGCCGTTAAAGATGGTCTTTGCCGATACGCCGGTTGTGATTGATCCCGCACCGCAGGAAACGAGTATTTTTGGCCAGAAGAACTGCTTTGTGTCGATCCGAAACGGAGAGACCGCAGGTGCGGTGCTGGACTGGCTGGCCTATCATGTGAACCATCACGGCTTGCAGGGGGCGGTTATTCTGGACCGTGCAGAGCCGGGAAAAGACAAGGGTTTCCTGCGCAAGCTGCGGGACGGGGTGAAAGCCTTGCCACAGCCCTGCACTGTGCTGCTGCTGAACGGGGCAACGCCGCTTGGCCATCCGGATCGTCCGGCAGAATCCCATCCCTTTTGCGCACCTGATGCGCCCGGTAAGGACCGCATGGAGATTCCCGCGTCTGATCCTTGGGCCGCCCCCCTGCGGGAGGTCTTGATCTACGAACAAATTCGCAATCGTTTCCTTGGTGCGGCCCGCGCGGTTGCAAATATCGACGTTTACGACTTGATGGTCGAAGGCGAAGGGCCGGAGACCTTGTTTGATGCGGCTGTTGCTGCCCCCTCGGGCTGTATTCCGCTGGCGGGACGGCATGTGTACCCGTGGCGCACCCGCAAGAACGCGCCCGCGACATTCGGGGATCATATCTGTGTGCAATTTGATGCCCGCAAGCTGAAGCAACGCTGGTGTATCGCGCCCGCGCAGGCCTCTGACAGTGCAATCTGGCGCCTGATCCGCGTGGGCAATGTGGCGATGGATGTAAAAGATGCACGTCTTTTCTACCGCTTTATGTCCCTGCGCCACCCGACGCCCTCGGTTGCCAAGATCGTGCCAAAATCCAGCCTTGTGGAGCATGAACCGCTGCTTCGGATCGCCTGCAAACACTTTGGCGCCAAGCCGGTCCGCATGCCTGAAATCAAGCCGGAGAAAGACGCCGGACGGGGCCGCGCGGCGATTGTCACCTGTATGAAGAACGAAGGTCCGTTCATTCTGGAGTGGCTGGCCTATCACCGCGCCATCGGGTTTGACGATTTTCTGGTCTATACCAACGATTGTACGGACGGAACGGACACCATGCTCGACCTGTTGCAAAAGCGCGGGCTGGTCCAGCATCGGGACAACCCGTTTAAGAAAAGCGGTTTGAAACCCCAGCATGCCGCCTTGCAAGCTGCCGAAAGTGAAGAGGTGATGCAAAAGGCGGGCTGGCTGGTCTGTATGGATGTGGACGAGTTTATCAACATCAAATGCGGGGACGGGACGCTGGATGCGCTGTTCAAGGCGGTGCCTGACGCCAATATGATCGCGATGACGTGGCGGCTGTTTGGCAATGCTGACGTGGACGAATACCGCGACGAGCTGATTACCGAACGGTTTGACCGCTGTGCGCCGGAGTTCGCCAACAAACCCCATCAGGCGTGGGGGTTCAAAACACTGTACCGGAACGTCGGCCTGTTCAAGAAGATGGGCGTGCATCGTCCCAAGGGACTGAACCCGCAACTGTGGGAGCAGATCAACTGGGTCAACGGATCAGGCAAGCGCCTGCCCAAGGACATCTACCGCAATGCGTGGCGCTCCACGACGGAGACTTACGGCTATGATCTGGTGTCGCTGAACCACTATGCGGTGCGCAGCGCTGAAAGTTTTCTGGTCAAGCGCGATCGCGGGCGGGTGAACCACGTGGACCGCGATCAGGGGCTGGCCTACTGGTTCCGCATGAACAACAACGCCGAGGAGGAAACCTCGATCAAGCGGATGCTGCCCAAGCTGCGGGCGGAGTATGACAAGCTGCTGGCTGATCCCGAAATCGCCGCCATCCACGCCGAGGCGGTCAAACGTCACCGTGCCAAGATTGACGAACTGCGCGAGACGGAGAAATATACCATCTTTTACAAGGAGCTGACCGGACCGCGCCTGCGCAAACTCTCAAGGCTCCATTCCCATTTCGGGGCCAATGTGTTTCTGACCGGACCGGATTGCGTACCTGACGAGGTGGTTGCAAAAGACCCCGAAGAGGAGTTCTTTTTCACCATTGAACGGGGCGAGACGAACCATTAACTTTTGCTGCTCAGGCAGCCGGACGTAGTGAACAGGAATATCCATTGGAACTTCGCATCTTATATGGCGCCCACCAGACCGCGCAGGAACAGCTGCGGGCCCATCTGGAGCAGAACAGCGATCTGCTGGCAAAGCAGGGCATTTTCATGCCCGCCGCCGAAATTGCCGAAGTTGCTGTAAATGCTGCGATCAAGGCGCTGCGCAAGGGCAACGCCGATGAAACCACGGCTGCAACACTGATGGCCGAATTGTCCGGCGGAGTGGCCTACAAGCGGCTTCTGATCATCCGTCCGGCAATCAGCGGATCGTGGATGCGTCCGACGAAAGAAGGCACGCTTTATCCGCGCGGCAGTTCCACCGCCGTGCAACTGACCCGTCTGGTGGGGGCTGACAAGGTGCAGCTTTACTTTGCCACCCGCAATCCGGCGAGCTTTCTTCCCGCTTGCTACAATCTGGTGGTGCAGGCCGATCCCAAGCAGAGCTTTCAGGATTTCGCCTATCAGTCGGACCCATCCGACCTGCGCTGGTCCGAATATCTGCACCGTGTTCAGGGCAAGGAAAGCGAACTGCCCGTGACCGTCTGGTCCTATGAGGATTTCCCCTACATCTGGCGCAGTGTGGCACAGGCGTTTTCCGGTGTGACCAACAAAGAGGATCTTGTGGCGGCAGAGGGCAATGCCCAGCCGGAAATGTCTTTGAAAGGGGCCATGCTGATGCAGGCGTATCTGGCAGAGCATCCGACCAGTGACGAACCCAAGCTCCGCAAGCTGGCCCAAAAGTTTGAGGAAAAATTTCCGGCCAAATCGGATGATTCAGTGCCGGATGTCTGGCCTGCGGAACTGGTAGAGGCGCTGTCAAATGCCTATGACGATGACAATTACTACATCGACCGGATGGAAAACATCCGTGCAATCAGGCGTCCCGTCTACCCCGAGATGCTGGACGCCTGATGTTTCACGTAAAACCCTGCGTGGTGGTTAATACTCCACGCCGATCTGTGCCTTGATGCCAGAGCGGAACGGGTGTTTCACCAGTTCCATTTCCGTCACCAGATCAGCCAGTTCGATCAATTCTTCCTTGGCATTGCGTCCGGTCAGAACCACATGGGTCATTTCCGGTTTCTCGTTGGTCAGGAACTCCACCACTTCGTTCACGTCGATATAGTCATAGCGCAGCGCGATGTTGATCTCGTCCAGCAGCACCATATGGTTGCTTTCGTCGCGGATCAGGGACTTGGCCTGTTCCCACGCAGCCTGCGCCATTTCCGTATCGCGGGTTTTATCCTGTGTTTCCCAGGTAAAGCCTTCGCCCATCGTGTGGAAGGAACAGATGTCGGTGAATTTCGACAGGATCAAATCCCGTTCGCCCGTGCTCATGCCGCCTTTGATGAACTGCACAACGCCGCATTTCATGTCGTGGGCGATGCAACGGAAGATCATCCCGAACGCGGCCGAGGATTTCCCCTTGCCCTTGCCGGTGTGGACAATCACCAGACCCTTCTTTTCGGTCTTGGTGGCCATGATTTTGTCGCGGGCGGCCTTCTTCTTGGCCATTTTCATCGCGTGGCGTTCGGTATCTTCAGTCATTGCAGGTCCTCCTCAGCCCTTGGGCAGTGCGGGCAGATCCGGCGCGGGGCCGGTGTTTATCACAGTATGATCGCCGCTTTTCCTGTCCCTGTACCATGGCACAGCGACAGGTTCAAAGCGGCCTGCGGCGGATTAGCGGGTCGGAACCGGCGTTTCGCCGCGATAGTCATAAAAGCCGCGTTTGGATTTGCGGCCCAGCCAACCGGCCTCGACGTATTTGGTCAGCAGCGGACAGGGGCGGTATTTGGTGTCGGCCAGACCGTCATGCAGGACGTTCATAATCGCAAGGCAGGTATCCAACCCGATAAAATCCGCCAATTCCAGCGGCCCCATCGGGTGATTGGCCCCAAGCTTCATCGACGTGTCGATCGACTTCACGTTGCCGACGCCTTCGTAAAGCGTGTAAATCGCCTCGTTGATCATCGGCATCAGGATGCGGTTCACGATAAAGGCGGGGAAGTCTTCGGCGGTGCTGCTGGTCTTACCGATCTTGGCAACCACGTCTTCCACCGCGCGGAAGGTGTCTTCGTCCGTGGCGATGCCGCGGATCAGCTCGACCAGTTGCATCACAGGCACCGGATTCATGAAGTGTAGCCCCATGAACTGTTCGGGGCGGTCCGTACGGGACGCCAGACGTGTGATGGAAATGGACGACGTGTTTGAGGTCAGGATGGTGTTCTTGCGCAGATGGGGCAGAAGATCCTCAAAGATTGCCTGTTTGATGGCTTCCCGCTCTGTTGCGGCTTCGATCACCAGATCCACGTCGCCACATTCCTGAAGCGTGCTGACAGGGGAAAGCTGCTCCAGCGTGCGGGCCTTGTCGTCTTCGGTGATCAGGGAACGGGCAATCGCGCGGTCAAGGTTCTTGCTGATCGCGGCCATGCCTGCATCCAGTGCCTCACGCGAGATGTCGTACAGGCGCACCTGATAACCGGCGAGCGCAAAAACATGTGCGATGCCGTTGCCCATCTGACCTGCACCGATAACGCTGACTGTTTTGATTTCCATGAAGCTTCCTTTATGCTGCTGCGCAGCAATCTACACATTGCGCGGAAAGCTTCAAGCGATTGCTCAGCCGAAACCGGGGCCGCCCTCTAACTCGTGATGGGGGATCAGGCGGCTGTCGGCAACGGCCGCCTGCCGGTGAAAGACGATGGCTTGATAGGCGGGGTCTGTGACCATCTCCAGAAATGCGCCAAGCGTGGGGTAACGGGCGATAAAGGCAATGTCCCAGCTTTCGCTGTCCGGCCCGATCAGCATTCCTTTCGGGCTGCCCCGCCAGATGATCTCGCCGCCGACTCGGGCAAAGATCGGACCGCTCTCGCTGCCGTAGGATTTATAAGCCTCGGCGCCGGTGGCTTTGCGACCGTCCTTATAGGCCGCCTGATCCCGTAGCTTCACAAGGTTCAGCATGTTCACAGGCTGGTCGCGGGGCAGGGACTTGAAAGCGTCAAACTGGGCGCGGGTCGGGTCGATATTCATGGCGGGCCTCTGTTGGTTCTGGCTGTTTGCCCCAACCTAACCGCGCCTGTTCGATCTGTGGAGAAAACGCCACGTCATCCCCGCAAACGAAAAAGCCCGCCACAGGGGCGGGCTTTTCCAAAACATTTAAAACCGGATCAGAGCGCTTCTGTCAGCGCTGGCACAGCGTCAAAGAGATCAGCTACAAGGCCATAGTCCGCAACCTGAAAGATCGGGGCTTCTTCGTCTTTATTGATCGCAACGATCACCTTGGAGTCTTTCATCCCTGCAAGGTGCTGGATGGCGCCGGAAATACCGCAAGCGATATAAAGATCCGGTGCAACCACCTTACCTGTCTGACCAACCTGCCAGTCGTTCGGGGCATAGCCCGAATCCACCGCAGCGCGGGATGCGCCGACAGCCGCGCCCAGCTTGTCAGCCAGCGCTTCGATGATGGCAAAGCTCTCTTCGGAACCAACACCACGGCCACCGGACACGACGATCTTCGCAGATGTCAGGTCGGGGCGGTCGGATTCCTGAACCTTGTCTTCAACCCATTCGGACAGGTCGTTCCCACCTGCTGCCGCGATGGTTTCAACAGAGGCAGAACCACCGTCACCAGCCGCATCAAAACCGGCGGTGCGGAAGGTGATAACCTTCTTTTCGTCGCCTGATTTTACAGTCTGGATCGCGTTGCCCGCATAGATCGGACGCTCGAACGTGTCCGCATCGACAACGCCTGTCACATCGGAAATCACCATTGCATCCAGCAGGGCCGCCACGCGGGGCAGGATGTTTTTGGCGTCTGTTGTGGCCGGGGCTACGATGTGGCTATAATCGCCCGCAAGGGAAACGATCAGATCAGCCGTGGCTTCAGCCAGACGGTGACCGTAGATCGCATCCTCAGCGCAGAGCACTTTGGACACGCCGGCGATCTTACCCGCTTCGGCAGCCGCATCGGCACAGGTGGCACCACAAGCCAGAACAGTTACATCACCAAGAGCCGTCGCTGCGGAAACAGCTTTGGCTGTTTGGTCCAGCGCGAGTTCGCCATCGTTGATTTCGGCAAGAAGAAGTACAGCCATTAGATAACCCCCGCTTCGTCTTTAAGTTTCGCAACCAATTCGGCCACATCGGCAACCATCACACCAGCCGCGCGTGCAGCAGGTTCGGCAGTGCTGACAACGGTCAGGCGGGGTGCGGTATCAACGCCGTAATCAGCGGCTGTTTTCTCGTCCAGCGGCTTTTTCTTGGCTTTCATGATGTTTGGCAGGGAGGCATAACGCGGCTCGTTCAAACGCAGGTCAACAGTCACGATGGCAGGCATCTTGATCTTGATGGTTTGCAAACCGCCGTCCACTTCGCGGGTCACTGTGGCGTGGTCGCCGTCAATGTCCAGCTCGGAGGCAAATGTGCCTTGGGACCAACCTGTCAGCGCAGCCAGCATCTGGCCGGTTGCGTTCATGTCGTTGTCGATTGCCTGTTTACCGGCGAGAACCAGACCGGGCTGTTCTTCGTCGATTACGGCTTTCAGGATCTTTGCAACGGCCAGAGGCTCGATGTCTGTGTGTACGTCATCTGCAGCCACAACCAGAATGGCGCGGTCCGCACCCATTGCCAACGCGGTGCGCAGGGTCTCTTGGGATTGCTTGACGCCGATGGAAACCGCTACGATTTCCTCTGCTTTGCCAGCTTCTTTCAAACGGATCGCTTCTTCTACTGCGATTTCGTCGAAAGGGTTCATGGACATTTTGACATTCGCCAGATCAACGCCGCTGCCGTCCGCTTTCACGCGCACTTTCACGTTATAGTCGATCACGCGTTTGACAGGCACCAGTACCTTCATATGCGTTTCTCCTGTTTGTATTGCTCCGGGATTGGAGCAGGATTAAGAATCGTCCCGAATGGATTTACGAAAAACCTTTCAGTAACGATAGAGATAAATCGACGCGGCTCTTGCGTTTTACGCCAAGTTACATTGGCGAAAACCGCACCAACCACGGCCGCGCCTACGATCAAGCCGCGCCAGAGGGTGCTGCCAGCGGGTCCATTTTCTTCAAATATCCCCGCGCGGAGCGCTGTGAATTTCCTAGCGGTTCGCACCGGGCACCCATAAAATATCATCAGCACCGTTACTGTTCGCGACCCGTCCGGCCACAAAAAACCAGTCCGACAGACGGTTGAGGTATTTCACCGCCGCAGGGTTCACGCTTTCAACGGTGGACAGTTCCACCGCCAGTCGTTCTGCCCGTCGCGACACGGTCCGGCACAGGTGCAGATGGGCCGCCAGCGCCGAGCCACCGGGCAGGATGAAACTGCGCAGCGGCGTCAGGTCGCTGTTCATCCCGTCTATTTCGCGCTCCAGCCGGTCCACCTGTTCGTCATTGACCCGCAGGGGGGGGTATTCCGCATCCGCGTCTTTTTCCATTTCGGGGCGGCACAGATCGGCGCCCAGATCGAACAGATCGTTCTGGATGCGCGACAGCGCTTCGGCCAGTGCCCCAGTAGCGTGTAGGCGGGCCAGTCCGACTGTGGCGTTGGTTTCATCAACGGTGCCATAGGCATTCACCCGTGCAGAGTGTTTCGCCACCCGCGCCCCGTTGCCAAGCGCGGTGTCCCCGCCATCCCCTGTGCGGGTGTAAATCTTGTTCAATACGACCATGTTAACCCCCTGATCCGCGCAGGATAACAAACAGCAGGATCAGGATGATAGCAATAGCCTGCGCGATAATCCGATAGCGCATCAGCTTGTTGCCGTATTTGCGGTTGAAATCCCCGCCCGATGTAAAAGACCCCAGACCGAACATCAAAACGATGAACACAGCAAGGATCGCGAAGATTACGATATAGTAAAAGACTGTCATAAGCAGAGGCCTCTCTTTGCTTTAGACATAATCGCTTCCTGCCCCGTGGCCACAGGTTTTTGCTACATGCGTCCAAATATCCCGTCGAGCGCACGGGTCGGCAGCAGACGGCGCAGCATATCGGCCATGTAAGTTGGCCAGGTCACAAAGTAGCGGGGCTTGGGCCGTGTGCTCTCGATTGCATGGATCAGTTTCTCTGTCACCGCCTCCGGCCCCAGCTCTCCCCGGTCCGGTTTGCTGCCGGTCTTTTTCAGCTTGTCCAGCAACTCTGTTTCGTATTGATCGCGGATTTTGCTGTTTTCCCAGTCGATCCAGCGCTCGAACTGTTTGATGGCGTTTTTGCGGAAATCGGTGCGGATCGGGCCGGGTTCAATCAGGATGGTGTGAATGCCACTGCCGCGCAACTCCAGCCGCAGGGTGTCTGTCATGCCTTCCAGCGCAAATTTGGTCGCGTTATAAGCCCCGCGATACCGCATCGCGGCAAGGCCGAGCACGGAAGAACAGTTTACGATCCGCCCGTGCCCCTGTTTGCGCATGACCGGAATCACCTGCCGGATCAGGTCAAAATGTCCGAAGAAATTTGCCTCAAAAATATGGCGCAGGGCATCGCGACTGATGTCTTCAACCGGCGCCGGAATAGCAAACGCCCCGTTGTTGAACACAGCATCCAATGTACCGCCGGTCTGCGTGAGGCAGGTTTGTAGCGCGGTGGTAATCGAAGCCGCATCATCATAATCGAGCCGAAAGCTGTTTAGCCCTTCGGATTGCAGCCTGTCACAGTCCTCTTGGGTGCGACAGGTTGCAAAGACCTGCCAGCCCCGCTGGTGCAATCTGTGCGCAGCATCATACCCGATGCCAGACGAGCAGCCGGTGATCAGAATGGATCGTTTTGTCATGGGTTACATCCCGCCTCAACTGTGATCCCCTGCTTACCGCTCCGGCCCTGTGGGGTCCAGACAGACAGAAGATTTAACCATACTTGTTAAGGTTTTCCTTGGAACTGTCCAAAGCTGTGCCATGTCAACCCTAAGCCCGACGGGAAGCGGGATTTTGCTTGAACTGTTCTGAAAGGGGGACTTATGACACGTTTTTTCAACATCGTATTTATCGTGTGTTTGGCTGCGGTTTTTTACATGCGGAGCGAGTCTCCTGAAACTGCGGTGGCGCCTGTGCAGGCGGCCAAGGCCTCGGATGGGGCAGATGCCAAACTTGCGTCTTTGAAAGAAGATCCGGTGGTTAAGGCCAGCACCAAAGCACCGGCAGAAACCTCAGAAATCACTGCCGCTGCCAAAGCCGCGGTCGCAAAGTCTGAACACGTTGTTTCACATGAAATAGACGCGGCGCAGACCCGCTCCGGCAACTTGCGCTATATTATGGCGTCTAACCCCACGGCAACGCCGTTCACGGTTCTTGCGGCAAGCTGGCAGGCTGATGCAACACGCGCAGTGCCCGCCGTGATGAAAGCTGTTGCAGCCGCGCCAGCACCGACCGCTGCCAAGGCAAAACCTGCCACCGCGCCAGCACCGGCGCAGGACGCGTCTAGAGTGACGGAAGTTCCGGCGGTTGAGGTCAAGGAAACGGTGAAAGCCGAACCTGCGGCCGTTACTGAACCCGAAGCTGTACCGACACGCCTCTATGCGGTGTCAGGCAACGTTGTGAATGCCCGCTCCGGTCCGGGTACAGGCAACGCAGTTCTGGCTCAGCTAAAGCGCGGCGCCGTGGTGGAGGACACCGGAGAACGGGATGGCAACTGGTCCCAAGTGGTTGTGAAAGACAGCGGTCTCAAGGTCTGGATGCACCGCGATTTCCTGAACGAACTGTCATAAGGGTTCAACCCGCAGCGGATTCGCCCCTGCAAGTAATTCGCGTCAAGATGAACTGTGATCTGGACGCGGATTCAACAGGGCTATATCACGATCTGCATGTCTGACACTTTCGATGATCCCGATTCAATTGAAAACAGTGGTGGCACTGCCGTAGAAACCCTGCGCCGTGCGATTGGCGACAGGTATCTGACCTACGCTCTGTCCACCATTATGCACCGCGCTCTGCCGGATGCCCGCGATGGATTAAAGCCGGTCCACCGCCGCATTCTCTACGCGATGAGCCGCCTCAAACTGGCCTCTAACGGCAAGTATCTGAAATCTGCCAAGATCAGCGGTGACACGATGGGGGATTTCCACCCCCACGGCGACGCGGCGATCTATGATGCGATGGCCCGACTGGCGCAGGATTTCAACGTGCGCTACCCGATGGTGGACGGTCAGGGCAACTTTGGCAACATTGACGGGGATAACCCTGCGGCGGCCCGTTACACCGAAGCGCGGATGACAGCCGTGGCCGAAGCCATGCTGGAAGGCATGGAAGAAAATGCCGTCGATTTTCGGGACAACTATGACGGTCGCCTGACCGAACCTTCGGTTCTGCCTGCCTCTTTCCCGAACCTGCTGGCCAACGGCTCTACCGGGATTGCGGTGGGGATGGCGACCAATATTCCGCCCCATAACATCGAAGAACTGTGTTCTGCCGCGATCCGCCTGATCAAGGTGCCGGGCACAACGGACGAAAAGCTGCTCGACTATGTGCCGGGACCGGATTTCCCCACCGGCGGTGTGCTGGTAGAACCGCGCGAGAATATTGCGCAGGCCTATAAAACGGGGCGTGGCGCGTTTCGGGTGCGGGCGCGTTGGGAAAAAGAGGAACTGACGCGGGGCCAGTGGCAGATTGTTGTCACCGAAATTCCCTATCAGGTGCAAAAATCCAAGCTGATCGAAAAGATCGCAGAACTGATCAATGCCAAGAAAATACCGATTCTGGCGGATGTGCGCGACGAGAGTGCGGATGACATCCGGCTGGTTCTGGAACCGCGCAGCAAGACGGTTGATCCGATCGTTCTGATGGAAACCCTGTTCCGCCAGTCCGATCTGGAAACACGGTTCTCCATGAACATGAACGTGCTGATTGACGGCCGCACCCCCAAAGTGTGCAGCCTGAAAGAAGTCTTGCGTGCCTTTGTGGACCACCGCCGCGATGTGTTGCTGCGCCGCTCTCAATTCCGTCTGGACAAGATCGAAAAACGGCTGGAAGTGCTGGAAGGCTTTATTATTGCCTTCCTGAACCTCGACCGTGTGATCGACATTATCCGGTATGATGACGATCCCAAAGCGGCCCTGCTGCTGGAGGACTGGTCAAAGGATCATCCCAAAGCAATCAGCGAGGCGGATTATGTCGCGCCATCCGATGTGATCGCACCGGATGCCGAACAACTGACCGAAGCCCAGTCCGAAGCCATTCTGAACATGCGTCTGCGCAGCTTGCGACGTCTGGAAGAAATGGAATTGCGCAAGGAGCGCGAGGAACTCTGGGCCGAACTGGATGCGCTGGAGAAACTGATCGGTTCGGAAGAGCTGCAATGGGACCGGATCGTCGAAGAACTGAAGGAAACACGCACCCGTTTCGGCAAGAAGTCTGCGGGCGGGCAGCGTCGCACCTTGCTGGAAGATGCGCCGGAGTTTGAGGAAGTACCGCTGGAAGCCATGATAGAGCGGGAGCCGATCACTGTGGTCTGTTCCGCGATGGGCTGGATCAGGGCGATGAAGGGGCATATCGATCTCAAGCAGGAACTGAAGTTCAAGGACGGTGACGAAGGCCGCTTCTTGTTCCATGCGGAAACCACGGACCGGCTGTTGCTGCTGGGATCAAACGGACGGTTTTACACGCTCGGCTGTAATGCCTTGCCCGGCGGGCGCGGCATGGGGGAACCGGTGCGCCTGATGGTGGAGCTGCCCAACGAGGTGGAAATGGTCACGATGTTCTTGCACAAACCGGGGCGCAAACTGCTGGTGGCCAGCAGTGCGGGCGACGGTTTTGTTGTGGCAGAGGACGATGTGATTGCCCAGACCCGCACAGGGCGGCAGGTTCTGAACGTGCGCAACGATGTCAAAGCGCTGGTCTGTACGCCGGTTGAAGGGGATCACGTGGCCTGTGTCGGGGAAAACCGCAAGGTTCTGGTCTTCCCTGTCAGCGAACTGCCCGAACTTGGTCGCGGCAAGGGCGTCCGCCTGCAAAAATACAAGGACGGCGGGCTGAGTGACGCCAAAACCTTCAATCTGGCCGAAGGGCTTAGCTGGCTTGATCCGGCAGGGCGTACCCGCACCCAGATTGAACTGGACGAATGGATCGGCAAGCGGGCAAGCGCCGGCCGCATGGCGCCGCGCGGCTTTCCGCGGGACAACAAATTCACCGATTAAGGTCAAAACAACCGGCGCGGCACCAAGTGCCGGTTGTTTGCCATCCTCAGACGCCCGTGGATTACGGCTTTCCTGTTTCACGCTGGCCGTGCATTATCCCCCAAAGCCAAAGATTTCCTGAAAGGCCGTTATGAGCAGTGCAACGCCCAATGACCCGTTTTCCCGCCTGACAGCCCATGCGGACAGCCCGTCTGACGGACCGGCTGATCCGCCCATGCAGGTGGACTATCGCGGGACACAGGGGCCGCTGTTCCGCCTTGGCCTTAAAACTGCCTTGCTAACGCTTGTGACGCTTGGCCTCTACCGCTTTTGGGCCAAAACCCGCGTGCGCAAATACTTCTGGTCGGCTACGGCACCGGGGGGTGATCCGATGGAATATACCGGAAACGGGCTGGAAAAACTTCTCGGCTTTTTGATCGCGGTGGCGTTTCTGGCGGTTTATCTGGGGTTGTTCCAACTGCTTTTGATGTTCGCAGGGCTGTCCCTGTTGTCCGGTTCGGGCAGCGGGCAGGACACGGCGCTGCAAATCGCGGCGAGTCAGGCCACGCTGGTTGCGGTCTTTCCCTTTATCTTTTATGCCCAGTACCGCGCACGCCGATATATCCTGTCCCGCACCCGCTGGCGCGGGGTGCGGTTCGGGGTGGAACCGGCGGCTTGGGGCTATGTCTGGCGGGCCACAGGGCACTGGATTCTGACGATCCTGTCGCTTGGTCTGTTACTGCCGCGTCAGACATTTCTGCTGGAAAAGTACAAAATCGACCGCACGTGGTACGGCAATGCGCGATTTGTGCAGCACGGCCGCTGGCAAAGCCTGTATCCCGCGATGAAACACTATTTCATTGCGGCGGCGGCTATAGCGATCCCTGCCTTGCTTGCCGCCTCCAACGGTCAGCCGGTCTGGTTGGTGCTGACGTTCTTTGGCGCCTTGTGGTTCTATTATGCGGTGATTTATTACTCGGTTGCGTCTTTCCGGATCATGGCGGGGACCAAACGGCTCGGCAATACGGTGCAGTTCAGCGCGACTCCGCGCGGTGCCAAAGTGTTCTGGACCTATGTTCTGGGCGGTCTTTTATCGTCAACCTGTGCGGGGATGGTGTTCACGGCCTTTTTCATCGTTGCGGGGAATTTCCTTGGATCGTCCGATCTGTTCGCAGTCGAAGACCTGAGCGAATTCGGCGGTCTGGCGGATTTCGGACTGGCCGAGGCGATTGGCATTTTTATGGTTTTCTTGGGCTATATCATGATGCTGGTGCTTTACGGGGTGTTTGCCCTGATTTTCGTGCGTCAACCCATTCTGGAGCATTACGTGCAGGAGACGCAAATCCTGAACCCTGCCGCGCTGGACGACATTCAGCAGCGCAGCCGTGACGAGATGGTCGAAGCCGAAGGCTTTGCCGATGCGCTGGATGTGGGCGCGGCGATCTAACAACGAAAGGGACGGTTGTGGAAGTGAACGAACCGGCCAGAGGCAAGTATTTCGACGGTGTTTCGGCGCGTCAGCATCAGGTGGCGGTCCACCGCGACCACCAGCACGGAACCGAGGTTCTGGTGATCCGCCGAGACAGTGGTGCAGACATCCTGTGGCCTGTGTCCGAATTGCGAGAGGTCACGGATCAGGCGCGCGACGAAGGCATCGTTTTAACGCAGGGGCAGGACGGGATTGCCCGACTGATCCTGCCCCACGGACCGGCAGAGCATATCATCCGCGTCATTTCACCGAATCTTGGCAAGGTCAGCGTGTCCGGTTCAAAAATGCGCCAACTGTTTTTATGGGCTGGCGGGGCTGTGGCATCGGTCCTGATCATCATGGTCGTGATCCTGCCCTCTCTTGCCAACCAGCTTGCCACGATGATTCCGCCGGAAAGAGAGGCTGCACTGGGGCGCACTGCATTGTCCCAGATCAGCACCTTTCTGGGCGGTGATCTGGAAGAAATGACCTGCGACAGACCGGCAGGGATTCGGGCGCTGCGCAAGATGACCGCGCGGATCGTAGGGGAGGCAGAGGTGCCTTACGATCTGAAGGTCGCCGTGTTCGATCACGATATGATCAATGCGTTTGCGGTGCCGGGCGGTCAGGTGGTGCTGTTCCGTGGATTGATCGACGCAGCCCAGAGCCCCGAAGAAGTTGCAGGCGTGCTCGGGCATGAGGTCGGCCATGTGGTGCACCGCGATCCGACGCGGTTGATGCTGCGCTCTGCCGGTTCGGTGGGGATCCTTGGTATGGTGTTCGGGGATTTTGCAGGCGGTGCGCTGGCGCTGGTGCTGGCAGAGCAGATGATCTCGGCAAAATATTCCCAGCAGGCGGAAACCGGCGCGGATGTCTTTGCCCATAAAAGACTGGCAGCCGCAGGATTGCCCGCGGATTCCTTTGCCCAGTTCTTTTTGACGCTTCGGGAAGAACACGGCGACACCGCCGGTTTCATGTCCCATCTGGCGAGCCACCCCGACCTGCAAGGTCGCGCCGATGCGGCCCGCGCTGCGGATGCCATCGGGGATGGTCCGTTCACGCCGGTCCTGACCCCGTCCGAATGGCGTGCGCTGCAACAGGTTTGCGGTTAGGGCGCGCGGATCGGTTCCAATCGGGGCAGGTCGCTGTAACCCGCCCCAAGGGACGCCCATCTAGCCAAGCGTGATGCGGTAGCGGGCGAACCCGTCAGGCCCGTCACCGGCCTGTTCAAGCTGGACGCCCTTCACGTCGGAAATCCGTTCTGCCCCTTTCGGGCCGGTGTCAAACAGGACGCTGGTATTTTCCAGCGGTGCAAAACCCCAATTGCCATCGGCTGTCGGGTTGATGGTCCCCTGTTCCACGATATAGCGCACGATCACATCGCGGTTGGTGTCCGGACCTTCAAAGACGATCGTATCCCCCATCGCGCCGGGAAACGCACCGCCGCCACTGGCGCGGTAGTTGTTGGTGGCCACGATAAATTCCATATCATCCGTGACAGGTTTCCCCTGATACATCAGGTCCACAATCCGGCTGGCTTCGGGATTGATCACCACCCCTTTTGCGTCGAACTTTGAAGGCTGGGACAGGTCGATTTTGTAGGTCACACCGTCCATCACATCAAAGTTGTAGGATGGAAATTCGGGGTTCAGCAGAACCTGATCCGGCTTGCCCGGTTCAACGCGGTTGAACATACCGGCAGAGCGTTCCAACCAGCCCCGCACCTGTGCGCCAGTCACTTTCACCGCGCGTACCGTGTTCGGGTAGAGGTAAAGATCGGATACATTCTTGATCGCCACATCACCTTTTGGCACATCTGTGTAATACTCCGGCCCGCCCCGACCACCCGCTTTGAACGGCGCAGCGGCAGACAGGATTGGCAGGGCTTCCCATTCGGTGCCCTTCATCATCTCGGTGATATACCAGGTCTGCGCTTGGGATACGATCTGCACCGAAGGATCATCCGCCACCAGTGCGAAATAGGAATGCAGCGGCGCATCGGTTTTCCCGACCGAACGGCGCACATAGGCAAGCGTTGCATCGTGTTCCGCCTGAACGCTGTTTTCCACCATGGCAACACTGTCCACCAGAGCCACCGTTTTGCGGTTTTCGTCCCGTTCGGAAATCGGACGGGTTTCGGTAGAGGACGTGACCACCTGCCATTCGTTGCCGGATTTTTCCAGCATCAGGTCGATCACCCCAAGGTGCGATCCCCAGAAGCCGCCCATCGTTGCGGGTTTGCCGTGGATGGTGCCTTTATCGGCGTCAACTGCTGCAAAGCCTGCGTATTTCTCGCTCGGGAAGACCAGATGGCTGTGGCCCGTCATCAGCGCATCGATTCCCTCCACTGCGGCCAGCGGGACAGAGGCGTTTTCCATGCCGTCAGTCTCCTGTGCCGACCCGATACCGGAGTGGGACAGGGCGATGATAATATCGGCCCCTTTCTCTTTCATTTCCGGCACCCAAGCGCGGGCGGTTTCCAGAATATCGCGGGCTTCTACCTTGCCTTCCAGATGGCGGCGGTCCCAGTTCATGATCTGGGGCGGGACAAAGCCGATCAGTCCGATTTTCAGGCTGTGGGTTTCACCGGACCCGTCGGTGATCTCTTTGTCGAGGATCACATAGGGTTTCACCAGCCCCTTATCCGCACGGGGATTGGCGCCTTTTTCCGTCACCACGTTGGCACTGACCACGGGGAATTCTGCACCCGCAAGGGATTTCATAAGGAAGTCCAGACCGTAGTTGAACTCATGGTTGCCAAGGGTCGATGCCTCATAGCCGAGCGTGTTCATCGCCGTGATGATCGGATGGGTGTCGCCCTCTTTCATGCCCCGCTCATAGGCGATGTAATCCCCCATCGGGTTGCCTTGAAGAAAGTCACCGTTGTCGACCAGCATGGAATTGGTGGATTCCGCGCGGATCGTGTCGATATGGGCGGCGGTGCGGGCCAGACCGACATTATCCGCCGGACGGTCGGCGTAATAGTCATAAGGAAAGACGTGGACGTGCAGATCGGTGGTTTCCATAATCCGCAAATGGGCCTGATTGGCGGCGGCGTTGGCTGAAAAAGGATGTAGCGCCAGCAAAGCAGTGGAGGCCGCGCCAGCCCCTAGAAAACTGCGCCGGTTCATTCGGGTAAAAGATCGTGTCATGGTAATGCTCCCGTTGGCTGATGGCAGGCTCCGGCCAATTGGGGCCGGATGTGCCGCGCACCTAGCATGGGGGTGTGACAATCTTGTGAACCCCCGAAGCCAGGGCAAAGCGAATGCCAAAGCCTAGGACTGTTTCAGTACTGAAACAAGAAAATCCGTGTCAGCTCTGCGGGGCGGCGGAGATGCGCAAAGGCACGCCCCCTTGGGGGCGCAGGGTCAACACCAGCACAGGTTTCGGGTCATGGCCCTCAACCCGCTCAAACCGGAAGCGGGAGATCAGCGTGGACAGGATGATCGTGGCCTCGACCATTGCGAAATGGCTGCCGATACAGATGCGCGGGCCATCGCCAAAAGGCAGCCAGCTATAGCGGTCGTGGCTGGCATCGGGGCCGAAACGCTCCGGTTTGAACGCATCCGGTTCATCCCATAGCAGTTCGTTGCGGTGCAGGGCATAGACCGGCAACATCACCGTATCCTTGCGCCGGATGTCCCGCCCGCAAAGCGTATCCTCCGCCTGTGCCGTGCGGGACAGAAAGGCCGCAGGAGGGTAGAGCCGCAGCGTTTCTTTGATGACTTGCGTGCAATAGGGCATCCGCTCTGCATCCGCGCCGGTGGCGATCCGGCCTTGCAACACGGATTGGGCCTCTTCCCGCAGCTTGTCCTGAACCTGCGGATCAAAGGCGCACAGGTAAAGCGCCCAGCTTAGGGTCAGGGCGGTCGTTTCATGGCCCGCCACAATAAAGGTCAGCAAATTGTCCCGCAGTTCCGCACTGTTCATCTGGCGGCCGGTTTCGGGGTCAGAGCCTTCGAGCAGCAGGTCCAGCAGGTCCGGCACAGGTTTGGGGCCACTGGCGCGGCGGGCGTTGATGCTTTGGTCCGCGATGGATTTCATATTGCCAAGGGAATTCGGGCCAAATACCCGCGACCAGCGCGGCACCCAGGTGGGCACGCCGAGCACATCAAACAAGGACACCCGCGCGGTCTGGTCGATATAGGCGTCAATCGCCTTGTGAACGCCGCTACTGTCCATTGTGCCGGTGCTCGAAAAGGTGACATCGGAAATCACCTCAAAGGTGGCGCGGACCATTTCGTCAAATACATCGGCCTGTCCGTCGCAACGCTCCAGCCGGTCGCAAACAGCCTGCGCGCTGGCGGACATGATCGGGGCAAGCGCGGCGATATTGCGGTGGGAAAACACCGGCGCTGCAGCGCGGCGTTGCCAGCGCCAATGCGCCCCTTCCGCAATGAACAGACTGTCCCCAATCGCAGGACGCAAGATGTTCTTGGTGACATCGGACTTGGGATAGATGTCCAGTCGGTCCTTCAGAATGCGCCGGTTTGCTTCGGGGTCCATCACCATATGCCAGCGAATGATTCCGGTCTTGCCGGTGATGATGGGCTGTTTTGTAGCGATTTCGGGAATGATCTCTATCAGGTTCTCCCGCGCCTTGCGCAGGGTCTGCAAAACACCCAGCGGTTGTTGCACCAGTTCGACTTTGGGCGGCAGGGCAGGGGGGCGGGTTCCATCAGGCATGATCTGGCTCCTATAGGCTTAGTATAGGCCAAACCGCCACCGCTTCCAGTGGTTTGACGGGGCGGTTTCAGGCCAAAACCGGCGGGTTGGCGGCTGTGCTGGCGGTTGGATCGGGATTTCCCCGTGACAGACAGGGTTTGCAGCGCCTTTTCCCCATTTTGACGGTTGATTTTTGTGCTCAGGCCAATTACCTGACAGCAAATCGGAATCGGGGTGCAGTCGCATCTCTGCGGGTCTTGTGGTAAGGCCTATCACACTTGGCACTGTCGTGCCGCATGAAGACGGAGGCCATGATGGCAAAAGAGAAATTTGAACGCACGAAGCCGCATTGTAACATCGGTACAATCGGCCACGTTGACCACGGCAAGACGACTCTGACGGCTGCGATCACCAAGCAGTTTTCCGACTCGTTCAAAGCCTATGACGAGATCGACGGCGCGCCAGAAGAAAAAGCACGCGGTATCACTATTTCCACTGCTCACGTTGAGTATGAAACAGAGAACCGTCACTACGCCCACGTTGATTGCCCGGGCCACGCTGACTATGTGAAAAACATGATCACCGGTGCGGCGCAAATGGACGGCGCGATT
>NZ_MDVX01000015.1 GCF_001719615.1 Neptunicoccus sediminis | reverse complement strand
AGCCACTTTGCAAGCTTGCGTCGTTCGTCCAGCTTCAGGTGACAGTAGTGGGTTCCCATTCTTCATACTCCATGCAACTCTCTGTATTCGTACAGAATTTGCACTTCGTTTGTGAATCCACCCCCCCTGTGAGCTCACGGCGCGTAATATTTCTTATGTTAAATATTTCTGCTACGGGTTCGGCTATAAAAAAGGCGGGCTTTTTGTAGCCCGCCTTTCACATCTCAAGTCTGAAAAAGACTTAAGGCAGTGTTGTTGTTGTTGTGCCGGTGCCGCCGTCATCCAGAGCAGCTGCCAGAACAATCGCGCCAACGACTGCGCCGGCGACAACTGTGCCAACGGTCAGACCGCCAACCAGTGTGGTTGTGGTAACAGTTGTTGTTGTCGCTGTCGTTGTTGCAACAGCAGTTTCAGTTTGCGCAACAGCAGCAGTGGACGCCATGCCCAGAACAGCAGCGGATGCGATGCATTTTGCGAGTTTCATTTTTATCTTCCTTAATACCAATAGGATCCTGTCGTGACCTGTGAGGCGACCCTATCAAAGGACACCGGTCAGGTCAAAGGCTTACAGGGGCGACCCCTGCGTTGGATATAGTGCAGAAGGCCGCAGTGTCACATCTTTATCCCATAGGCTCCCGGAGCAGCGGGTTTTAAGGGCTCTCTAGCGGTGGTTGAGCACTTCGATCTCGGCGCGGCCGAATTTTTCCGAGATAAACTGGCGGGACTGGCGCACCTTCCCGCTGCCTGATTCGACCCAGTAAAAGTTCTCGAATGCCAGCTTTTTCCCGTCCAGCGCTTCGCCCTGACACCATTCCTTCACCTGCGTCACCCCGTAGCTGCGATCCAGTATGGTAACGGGACCATGGGCCGAGGAGGTCACAAGGCAGGACATTTCAACCGTGGCCAGTTGTTCGTCGCCATCAAGATAGCGGTAGGCGCGGGTGGATTTACCGGCCTTGATTGCAGCCGCCAGCCCGGGTGAGGATAATCCCATCAGGTCAACACCCAGACCCCGCGTTCCCACAAGAACGCCGCCGCGAAACAGCAGGGCAATGCCATCTCCGGTCATATAAGTGCTGTAAGCCCCCTGCCGATCCACTTCGGCAAGGGTCGACATCGCCCCTGTGCCTTCTATCCGCACCCGCAAAAGCGGAACGCCTGCAGCCTCCACATCCGCGCGGCTGACCTGCAATACGGCTTGCTGGCTCGCGGCGACTGCGGCTTTGTCGTTCATCGCCCGCTGGCCCAGCCGTTTGGTAATCTCGGTCAGTTCCAATGCGGATTTATCCGACCCGCAGGCCACCAGCACCAGCGCGAGTCCCACCCCGCAGACCAGCGGCCGCAGGGTTTTTACAGTCATGAAAGTCATCGCCAGACCCTTCCGAAGGTTTCAGAGACCGCGCGGCCGTCCGCTTTGGACACAATGCCGTAAAGCCGGTTTTCCACTTTCAGACGTGCCCCGCCGTCCCGTGTGAGCGGACGGATCTGCGTGTCGATGGTGTTGCGCGACGGGCGCCCGATGCCCCAGGAGAAGGGGATCGACAGGGTGATGCCCTTGTCAAAACTACCCTCGCCAAAGTCCTCAAACGGGATGTCGGTCAGGGTAAAGAAAGCCCCCACAACCCAGCCGTTGTTAAAGGTCCGGTTCAGCCCGAAAGTGGCACCAATATCGCCCGCCAGATAACGCCCCGCATCCAGCTGTGCGGTAAAGCCGTTGTCCATATCGTAATAGGCCGACACATGGCCCGTTAGCACATCATAGTCGCGAAACCCGAAGCGCTGCTCGAATTCCCGTTGCTTGACGTAGTTCAGTTCTGCCCCGAGCGCGAGCTTGCTGTTGGCCGGTTTCCACAGGATCTCTGACGAGACACCGCCATACATGAATTCCAGATAGCCCGCAGAAATCCGCCCGTAGACATCAGGGTGCAGTTTGAACAGATAATCCGCTGTCAGTCGCTCCAGCGCGGGGTCGCCCTCGCTGTAGTAACGCGCTGCATAGGACCGCACGCGGGGCACTTTGGGATTGGCACCACCAGCCCGTTTGATGTTCCCGAGGTTGCCCACAAGCGGTTTGTTTATCGATCCGCTCAGGGTGAAGCCGGGCGCGATGGTATAGCTGGCCTTGGCGCGCACGCCCAGATCAATACGGATCGGGGCATCCGGATCAAAGAAGCTGCTGCGCACGCTCGGGGTAATGCTCCATTTGAAACGGGGGTAGCGCCCGTCTTCATAGACCAGTCCTTCGGGCCGGCGGGCCGGACCGCTGGCGATCGTGCTGCGCTGGTGCAGTTTCTCCGCACCATAAGGGTCATAGGACAGGGATTCCACATCGCGCCGCTGCATCGTCACGCGTGTCACCGGCAGATCCTGTTCGACCAGCACGATATTGAAGGTTTCAATACTGCCCGGCAAACCGCGGGACAGGGCGCGTGCGGCACGGCCCACCGCTTCGGCGGGGGCGATGAATGTCTTGTTGAGCAGGTAAAGCGTGGCCGAGGTGGAAGTGACCTCAAGCCCCTCCATTTCAAGCTGGTTTGCCTCCAGCAGCGGGCGGACCTGCCCGCGAATGATCCGCGGCGAAGCCGGATCAGCCGACCAGTTGTCCGCATAGCGGGTCGCACCGCCCGTCAGGGGCTTGCGCACCAGCACCGGCAGCGGCGCGGATTCCAGACCGCTTGGCGCAGGGGGATCATTGGGATTGAAGCTGAGCGAGGCCATCAGCGCGAACTGGTTGCCGTTCAGATAATAAGCCCCGAATTTCACCGCTTCGTTGTAATCATACTCCAGACCGAAATTGGCCGAGGATTTCCGTTCGTAAACACCCTGATTGACCTCAACCGCATAGGCATCCGAGGAATATTCCGCTTTCAGGCGCAGACCCTCAATCGGCGTGTTCCATTCCAGACCGCCAAAGGGCTGCACCGGCCCGCGGAACCAGTTGCCCGCATCCGGCACCCCGCCCTTGCCGATGTTGATGGTGCGTCCGAGATACCCCTTGCGCCCGCCAAGCCGTCCCCAGCCAATGCCCGCAGTCGCTTTCAGGCTGGGATGCAGGGTCTTGGTGGCAACGATATATTCGCCCGAAAAGACCCCTGTGCCGGCAAAATCCTGCAAACCGATGGTCACGGCAGGCACAAAATCGCTCTCGTCAAAGACCCTGTAGCGGATGTCAAAACTGCGGTCATAGCGGGTGTCGCGCCCCACCGAGTTATAGCCGTCGATGGTGGAATAGCGGAACGAACCGGAAATCCGTGGCGTGATCTGGAAGGTCAGCGTGGTGCGCGTAGACCCGCTGTAACCTGCAACACTGGTGGTGATCTGGCCGGGTTTCTGATGCTCGGCACTGGGCATATCGATCAGACCGGAAGAGCCGAACAGGTTGGTGGAGGGTTCAGAAGCAACCTGCGCCAGTGCCGGAAACGCGACCACACCGGACAGGCCGACCCCCAGACACAGCACATTTGTCATCCGCATGATTGCCAACTTGCTGCTCACGTTATTTCCACCCTTTTTTTCTTACGAAGGCCCTGCGTTACCCGCTTTTACGCGCAGAGGACAACAGACTCAAAACAAATCTGCCGCACCTCTCTTAAACCTTGCAAGACAGGGAAAAACATCAGTTGACCTGATGCCCCAAGCCAGTATCTTGCCAAGCTGTTGCAAATAGGTGCCGTTCGCCTACCCCCACTTAAGGAAGAAACATGTCCCAACGACTGTTTTCCCCGATAAAAAAACTGATTTTACTGGGGGCCGTTTTGGGAATCGTGGTCGCTTGTTCGCTGCCGCGTGGCGCACCTTTGCAACGGGAATTGACCAAACAGAACAAAAACGAACCGGCAGAATTTGCGGTCTATCAGGTCACGAAAAACCTGCTGCCCCAGATTGAACGCTGGCCAAGCGATACCAGCGCAGAGCGGCACTGGCTGCGCGGCGGCGGGGCCACCAGCGTGGCGATTGCCCCCGGTGATATGGTCCGCCTGACGATCTGGGACAGTGAAGTGAACTCCCTTCTGACCAGTCCCGACCAGAAAAGCACAACGCTTGAAGATATGCTCGTGTCCCGCAGCGGCACGATCTTCATGCCCTACCTTGAGAAAATCCACATTGCAGGGCTTTCGGCGGATGCGGCACGCCAAAAAATCCAGCGCCAGATGGAACAGATCATTCCTTCGGCACAGGTCCAGCTGGCGGTCACACCGGGATCGCGCCATTCGGTGGATCTGGTGGGGGGCGTGTCCCAGCCGGGCAGCTATCCGCTGAATGATCCGGACGGGCGGATGACCGTGCTTGGCCTGATCTCACAGGGGGGCGGTGTTGCGGACGGGCTGGACAATCCGCAGGTCTCGCTGACAAGGGGCGGCAGGGTTTATCAGATCGCGCTGAAACGTCTTTACGAAAACCCGACCCTTGATACGGTTCTGCGCGGGCGCGACAAAGTGATTGTCTCCAGCGACGATCGGTTCTTCCGCTCGCTCGGGGCTTCGGCCACCGAAGCCATCGTACCCTTTGACCGCGAGGTGATTTCCGCCCTTGATGCCATGTCGATGATTGGCGGGCTGCGGGAAGGCCGTGCCGATCCCAAAGGCATCCTGATCCTGCGGGAATACCCTGCCTCTGCGGTGCGCAGCGGCGGGCCCGACCACCAGCGGGTGATCTTCTCAGTGGATCTGACCAAAGCAGACGGGCTGTTCAGTGCAGACCGGTTTCTGATCCACCCCGAAGACACTGTAATGGTCACAGAAAGCCCTGTTGTACTGGCAGAAACTATCATTGGCCTGTTCACCAGCACAATCCGCGCCGGCAACACGGCATTCTAGAAAAATTCCGGATCAGGCGGGCCTAGCCTGATCCAAGAAGGTCCCGTGTGATCCGCTCGAAAATAGCGGCCCCCAGCGGGATAATATCGTCGGGAAAGTCGTAATCGGGATTGTGCAACGCGGCATAATCCTCCCCCGGCCCAAGGCACAACATCGCCGCTTTTGCCCCCCAGCCAAAGACACCGAAATCCTCGGAGGCGCGCATCGGCAGTCCCTCCGGACCATGATCGACGCCAAGGGCCTCCATTGCAGCCGCGGCCACATCCACGGCGGCGGGATCGTTCACGGTCGCTGCAAAAGCATCACAGACCGCAAAATCCACCGAAAGGCCCGCCCGCGCCGCCGCGCCCTCTGCCAATGCGCGGGCCTGTGTCGCCATATCCGCCAATGCCGTGTCCTGCGTGGCCCGCAAGGTCACATGGATCAGCGCATCCGCAGGGGCGATGCCAAAGGTGGCTTCACCGATATTCACATGGGTCAGCGTGGCCAGCCGGAAACTATCGTCCAGATCCCCCCCCTGCCCCAAAGCATCAATCGCGGGGATCAGCTCTGCCACCGCCAGCGCGGGGGACACCCCGTCTTCGGGATTGGCCGCATGGGCGGTTTTGCCCTGCAAGCGGATCGCCAACCCCTGAGAGGCGCAATTCATCAGCCCGGCCCGTGTCGCAACTAAGCCGAAAGGCCGCCCCGGTTCCAGATGGATGGCAAAGGCCCAGTCGGGGCGGATCGGCCACCACCGCCCGCGCACCGGCGCCGTCTTCTTCGGAAGGCTGGAACATCAGAACCACACGGCCCCGCGCCACAGGATGGCGGGACAACAAACGCCCGAGCGCCAACAGAATGGTCATATGCCCGTCATGGCCGCACAGATGCCCCTTGCCCGGAACCTGTGACACCCACTCCAGATCGTTTATTTCCTGTATCGGTAATGCGTCGAGTTCGGCGCGAAACAGCACCGTTGGCCCCGCCACACCGCTGTCAAACGCCGCCGCCACCCCGTGGCCACCAAGACCTGTCAGAATGCGGCTGGGGGAAAGCGGCTCAAGCGCGGCCACAATCCGCGCCGCAGTTTCCCATTCCTCGCCAGAGATTTCAGGGTAACGGTGCAACAACCGGCGAAACGCGGTCAGTTCCACCAGATCGGAATTGCTCAGACCGGAATGCATCATGGGCTTCCTTTAATCGTCATCCTCGTCGCCGCCCATGTTTTCCTGATGGGCGGCAATGCCCTCTTCTACGTCATCGTAATAGGTCAGCTTGCCTTTTTCGAGCACGGCCACGGCTTCGCAGAAATTATGCACCGCCCCCATGGAGTGAGTGACAAAAATCGAACCGCTGGCGTTCATCCGTTCCATAAACACCGCGCGGCTTTTCTTTTTGAAATCCGCATCGCCAACGGCTGTGACTTCATCCACCAAATAGGTGTCAAACCGCACCCCCATAGAGACCCCGAAAGACAGGCGCGATTTCATCCCCGAGGAATAGGTGCGCACCGGCAGGTCGAAATGGGGGCCGAGTTCGGCAAAATCCCGCACGAAATCAATCAGACCGTCCGTATCCACACCGTAAACCCGCGCAATGAAGCGGATGTTCTGCGCGCCGGTCAGATCCTTGTGGAAACTGCCAGCAAAGCCCACCGGCCAGCTGAGCGTGCCGTCGATATGGATCTTGCCGCTGTCAGGGGCAAGAAACCCCGAGATCATCGCCAGTAGCGAGGATTTCCCCGCCCCGTTACGCCCGAGCAGAGCCACAGACACGCCTTTGGGAAAAACGATATTCATATCGTTTGCAATCACCTTGCGGCGGCCCCGCATGATGAAGGTTTTGTTCAGCCCCTCCAGACGGATCATCAGGACCTACCTGCGGTCTTTGATGGAATAGCCGATCAGGGTCAGGATCGACCAGGCCAAAAACAGCACCAGTGTCGTCATCACCCAGAGCATGATCCGTTCGGGATATTGCGCCTTTTCCGCACGGGTCGGCCCCACATAAGCCGCAAGATAGCGGCTCTGGCGGTTGGCTTCGATCACCGCGCCGTCATAGGCGGAACGGGCCGCAAGCCAGGCTTTCTCGGCAAACTCCCGATCCACGGTCAGTGCTTCAAACTGGGCCAGCAACGCGTTGAATTCTTCGGAATTACTGCCGCCACCGTCACCGCTCAGGCCAAAGGTCTGGCGTTCTTCGGCAATGCGTTTGCGGATCACCTCGATCTTGCGGGCGGCCTGCACCATACGGGGATCATTGTCCCGTGTGGTGTCGCGCAGGATGTCCTGATCAATCAATGCTGCCGCCAGTTGCGCCTGAAGCGTATTCAACAGCCCCATCTGCCCCTGCACATCCGCCGAAGGATCGACGATCTGGGTTTCATTGCGGAACCGTGTCAGCGCCTGACGGGCCGCTTTGAGCTGGTCTTCGGCGGTTTGCAGTTCCTCGCGGGCATAGCGCAGCGTGTCTTCCCGCGCCACCGCTGACAGCCGGTTGACCAGTACGGTGCTCTGGGCGAAAATCTCCTGGGCGATGTTATAAGCATCATCCGGATCAAAGGCCTGCACCCGCAATTCGATCAACTGGGTGTCCACATCATAATAGACCCGCACCATTCTGGACCAGTAGTCCAGCAGATCCTCGATCGTGCCATCCTGCTGGAAGGCAAAGACCGGATCATTCTGCGGTTTGGCATAAAGGCTGCGCAAATCCAGTTTCTGATCCACCAGAGAGACAAGCTGCTGGCTGCGGATGAATTCATACAGAATATCCGTATCCTTGGAGCCGCCACTGCCCAGTTGGATCGCCCCGCCCAGCACATCTGTCACGGCACTGGTGTCTTCGGTATGCACCACAAAGCCGATCCGCGAAGCATATTGATCCGCCGCCCGTTCGTAGAGATACCAAAAGACCCCGGCCGACGGCAGCACCACGAAAAACAGAAAGATCAGCAGAACGCCGTAATGGCGTTTCTTCATTCTGGCCCGCGGTGCAACATCCGCCACCACAACGGTGGGCGGGGCTTTTTGCACCTCGCGCAGTTCCTGCTTCAGTTTCTTGATCTGGCGCCGTTGTTTCTTGGGTTTGTTATTCCCGCCCCCGTTTTGATCGTCTGCGTTCTGATCATCCTGTGATGCATCGTCAGACTCTGCATCCCTGTTGTTCCGATCTTCCAAATGCCGCCCTCGCGCCCGCGTAAATTTATGTTTGATTGTTTACCTGTGCTTGGCCATAAACCCAAGTACGAATTCCGCCCCAAGCCCTGCCCTGATGGAATATATCCCCGCGCCATGTCCTCCAGTGAAATCCCCGCACCAGCCGCACCGCTCAAACCCCGCCGGCTGAAGACGCCCCGCACGATTCTGGCGTTGATCCTGCGCGAAATGTCGACCACCTACGGGCGCACGCCGGGGGGGTATTTCTGGGCGGTGATGGAGCCTGTGGCCGCGATCACCCTGATGACCTTCGTGTTTTCCGCCGCCCTGCGCAGCCCCTCGCTTGGCACCAGTTTCGGGCTGTTTTACGCCAGCGCGATGATGCCCTTTCAACTTTACATGCAGCTCTCGGGCAAACTGTCCAATGCGCTGAGCTTCTCCAAGCCGCTGCTACGCTATCCGGGCGTGCGCTATACGGATGCGATTATCGCGCGGTTCCTGTTGAATGTTGTGACCCAGATCGCCGTGTCCTATCTGCTGTTCTCTTTGATTATCATGCTGTTTCGGATTGAAACCATTCTCGATCTGCCCACCATCATCACCGCTTTTGCGCTGGCCGCGCTGCTCGGGCTTGGGGTGGGCTGTCTGAACTGCTACCTGATCACGCGGTTTCCCATGTGGGGCACACTCTGGAGCATTATCACCACGCCCATGTTCATTATGTCCTGCATCTTCTTCATAATGGAAGATATTCCGTCCCAGTTCCGCGACATCCTGTGGTTCAATCCGGTGGCCCATATCACTGGTCTGATGCGACGGGGATTTTATCCCACCTATGAAGCGAGTTATGTCTCGGTCCCTTATGTGCTATGCTTCGGACTGATCACGCTGGCGCTCGGCCTGTTGCTGCTGAACCGCTATCACCGTGATCTGTTGAACCTGTAACCCGATAATCCTGACCCCTTTTCCAGAGAGCAAGCTGTCATGTCTACCAAAGTTGTCTATATCGCAGGGGCCGGCCGCTCCGGCAGCACCTTCCTGTCCCAGTTGCTCTCCCAGAACGACGACTGTTTCAATCTCGGACAGATCCGCCACCTGCCGCTCGCCTTGAAACGCAACGAGACCTGTGCCTGCCATCAGCCGATACAGGAGTGCGCCTATTGGGGGCCGTTTGCGACCGAAATGACAGACCGGCACGGGGCCGATGTCTTTGAGCGTTTGAAAACCGGCGCTCCCGCTTTCAAAACCTTTGCCACACAGAACAGCGGCTGGGAAGACGCTGCGGTGCGGGATCTGATCCGGCAGGAAAACGCAGAATATCTGACCCTGCTTGGCGATCTCTATGCAACCGCCGCGCGGCAAGCGGGCGGGGCCGCGCTGATTGACAGTTCCAAAGCCCCCGATGTGGCGCTCTCTCTCAGCCTGATCCCCGAAATCTCGCTTTATACGCTGAACCTGCTGCGCGATCCCCGTGCGGTGAATGCCAGCTGGGCCAAACGGGTGCAAAAGAAAGAGACCCTGCAACAGCGGGCGCGCAACTGGAGCAACCGCGTGCGCCGGATGGAAGCCTTTCAACAGGGCAGCGATGCGCCTTTCCTGCAACTACGCTACGAAGACCTGGCCAGCACCCCGCGCCAGACAATCGAAGACATCCAGACCTGGGCCGGCTTGAAGGTGGGCACCGATTTCTTCACGTCGGAGACCGAGGCGGACATCTCTTGGGAACGCAATCACCTCTTCCCCCCTGCCAATGAAGAAGTGCTGGAAAAGCGGGCCACCCATATCGAAATCAGACCTTCCGAAAGCTGGAAATCCGACGAAAACGCCCCCTATCGCAAAATGGCCGAACGGATCAATTTCCCGCTGGCCAAAAAGGTGGGTTACACGAAGTAATACGGCGTTAGACGTTCCATTTCCTAACTATAGAATATGCAGAGTATGCCGCACTGGGCCGATGCGATGTGTTCGAACTATAAGGGTCTGATATCTAGGCCCGATAAGGTGGGGCGCCTCTAAGCTCCAAACCCGAGTGGTTTACGGGGGATTACTCCACCTCAACACACCCCGTCCCCATTTCGAAATGACGTTCAGCGTCCTGTTTTCAATCCAAATTAACCTTTGCTCCTTACATGGTTTCCACCAACAAGGAGCAACTTATGACGACACAAAACAATTCCAGAAATCTTGGGCAACAGGCCCGTAGCAACACTCTTCGCGAGATTGCAAAAATGAGTCTGATGGGGCTCGACAAACCGTATTACTCTTGTGTTCTACAACGCAGAGATAATACGAAACACCTCGTTTGGCAGGGCGTCATCCAACTGGACGGGTACTGTAAGAAAATACATGTCTCTGTCGCCAATAGACGACACAAAGACATAAATGGAAATTTACAGGATCAATATCAATGCCAGATTTCTGGCCTGAAACCACTTCTTAAAAGGTGTGATTTCGATCTGAAACTGTACACGGATGCCCCTTCGAGGCGGAAGAAAATTTCCGGTTATGTGGACCTCTCTGTTGCACGTTTAATTGTGACCCTCGTGCCCACTACTGACGTTTTTGACGAGCCCATCATCCTGTGTCTTCTTGAAGTCCGGCGTGACGTAGAAAACTTCGACGATGAGTAGTCCTCACCCTCCTTTGGAGGGTGAGGACTACGGCCCCCATCACCCACATTACTGCCCACGTCTCGAACAATGGCTCTACATCCGGATGCCTCATAGGCCCTGAATGTAGTCTCGATTTTATTAAGGAGTTCATTCCAATGACATTATTTCCCATAAGCCAAAGTGAACCGGAGGACATCTTCAAGTTCCTTGGTGCGGACCCTCCTTCCATACCAGAAGAACAGCCCCTCACGGTTCGCGACAGCTTCAAAGCCTACGAACTGGCTTGTCAGACCAGTGCCGTTTTTTCACCGGAAGACCTGGCCATTAGCGGAACCTGGCAAAAGTATGAGAGGCGCGCTGCAGCTCTCGCCCGTGCGCATCATAAGCGCGATCCTTTTGCAAAATTTCTTGAGCGGTTAAGGATGAATGACTGGCCAACACGTAACAGTCGTCAAGCAGACCGATCCGCACTCGTTCGGCTTGCGTCTCGTGACATATTACAATTCGCTCCAATCTATTGGAAGGAGAAGTTAACTAAATTAGAGAGGGATACAGGTACTTATAAGGCATTTGTCGAAGCCATCGAACGGTTCCATTCAGCTGATGTTTGCACACAGATCGAAAACGCGAACGCGCCTCTTTCCGAAGAAGATCGCCACCAATTTAAGATAGCTGTGCATTTTCTCCTTCAGGTGCCGCCCGACCCTTTCCATACAAAACTTTCACAACACCAAAGCCTCATTGATAAGCAAGCCGACCCCAAAACATCTCGTAAAGGGCACCGCTCCGTCAAAAACACATTAACCGCGCTCAACCAGCATGCTCGCCGCAAAATGAATGCCAGACCAGACTATGACTGGCGCAACCATTTCTGGATGACCACCTTAAGGGATTCCTACATTGATGATCATCGCCGCGCCTTTATTGCTGCTTTGATGCTCACGGGATGTCGTCCAGCGGAATTTTCGGAAGAGCTCGGCGTTGATCTTCTTCTTCAAAGCAGACCGGAGGGTAGCACATGTTTATCAATCACGATCGCAGGTGCAAAAACCATGCAGCCCATGACCGGGGAGCTAGCCGGAAAGGGCCAAAACTTTCGGAGCATAAAGTTTAACTGTGCCGCCCCCGAAGGCCAATGGCTCATGGACGCACTCAATCTAGCTGAACAACCACGCATGCGCCTCACCCTGCCCTCCCCGTCTCTCTCGGAAAGTGGCGCTCACCTGCCGACCACCGAGCGCCACCGCCGGATTTCGGCAAGTCTTGGCAAGTTGGTAACACGGATCGGGAAGGCCGCATTTCCACGTTTAAGACACAATGTAACCCCTTACGTGTTTCGACATGCCTTCGCCGCGGATATGAAAACTGCTGGCCATTTTGATTCGGAAATGATCGCCCAAGCTTTGGGGCATCAGAGCACCCGAACACAGGAAAGTTATGGCCTTGTAAGCGGCACACGCGGGCTCTCGACTGCTAGGGCTCAGCAAGTAATCAATGTTACAGCTACAAGCCCAATCCGCTATCCTGATCGAGACAATCACATGAACGGTTCTATTTGCAACGGGAAGATATAGAGAGCTCAATCTCTATAGGCTATTCAGGAAAGAAAGCGTCAACCAGGGGAGCGCCATTAAACCGCTACAGGTACAGAAGACGCGTTGACTTAATTCAAGCCGTCACTAATGTGGCTGTTACGTTATGACCGATGCTCCCTGGCCTGGCCTCGTCGCCTTGTTACAGCTCGGTCTTCTTCTTTCCAGAGATTGTGACCTGTTTGATACCCGTTGAGATATGGGTCCGTCCGCATGCGTTGAGGTGCTCCATTTTAACCGGCAGATCAGTCGGTTGTGTCGAACTCTGGAAACGATCTGCGCTTTTGGATTACCTTTTTCCTCGGCAAAAGGGAAATCTCATCCGGGGGGGCCATCATGCGCAAAGGCTCGGTAGAAATCCTGCCCTGTTGCCAGTCGGGGCTCCGCTGGCTGGGTGCCATCTTGGCCAGCCTGTGCTGACTTCTCTGTCGGGGTGTTCTTCGTCATTTTGGCGGCTCCAGGGTTTAAGCGAACCCCCACAGTGTACGTCTGAATAGGGTTCTTGGCAAAATGTATCCAAATCCACCGCCCCCTCGGGCCCAGCATTCAAACGGGTTGTTTCCAAAGTATGTTCATGCTTAAGTGGCCTTAGTCCACGGACTTAGGACAAATTGCGAGTGTATAATGAAAAGCCAGGACATCGTCATCCTGCTCAAACTGGCGAGCCTTCAGGAGGCTGAGAAGCTTGGCCAATCACTGGGCAAGGATGTCTACTCTGTGAGGGGATTAGGCGCGTCTCTTGGCATCAGCAAGTCGGAGGTAAGCACTTCGATCAACCGATGTTACGCCTCTGGCCTTGCCATCAAGGACCGCGAATTTGACAGGCCAAAGCCGAACCGACGTGATCTGTGCAATTTCATCAGTCACGGGCTGAAGTTTGTGTTTCCAGTCAAGCCGGGCGGTTTAACGCGGGGTCTCCCGACCGGCTTTGCCGCTCCCATGCTGGACAGCCTCCTGATTTCTGGTGGAGAGCATCTTTGTGTGTGGCCCTATGCCCATGGGAAAGATCTCGGGCAATCAGTTGAACCTCTTTTCAAGTCGGTCCCTTTTGCTGTGCAGGAGGACGAACGTCTGTACGAATATCTTGCCCTCATCGATGCCATGAGATTGGGCCGGCAGCGGGAATTCAAACTAGCCGCAGACCGTTTATCAGAGGAGATCTTGAGCCGATGACCAATGTGCTGGGACAACTGCGAGAGATGCTTGAAACGGTCGCCCAAGCGATCGGGCCTGACCTGCGTGAGCGGTGTGTTTTTGTGGGCGGCTGCACTACGGCACTGTTCATCATAGATCCGGTAACTCTGGAAGACGTCCGCGCAACGGATGATGTGGATCTGGCCATAAACCTGTCTGGCTACGGAGAGTGGGTGCAGCTTCTGGAATATCTGCGGGAAAGGGGATTTTCGGAAAACCATGAGGATCAAGTCATTTGCCGGATGCGGTTGGGTGATCTCAAGGTCGACTTCATGCCCGACGATGGCAATATCCTTGGCTTTAGTAATCGTTGGTACCCGCAGGGCATCAAGACAGCTCTGACCTATCCTCTGAACGACCAATTAGTGATCAAACATTTACGACCAGAGATTTTCATCGCGACTAAGCTGGACGCCTTTCTGAGCCGCGGGGAAGACGACCTCCTTATGAGCCGTGATGTCGAAGACATCCTCTTGGTTGTTGATGGGCGAGAGAAGCTGGTAAACGAAATCGATCGTTCTGGGAATGAGATCAAAAGCTTCATCGCCGAACAATTCGGAGTCTTACGACAGCATTATGACTTCGAGGATTTTGTGGCCGGCAACATCAGAGGCCCCGAGGGTCGTGTGGATATCGTGCTGGAAAGATTTACGGCTATATCTGCAAACATTGAAAATACCTGACAGGGGATAAACCTCCTCACGATCTGTTCGGTAATGTCACGCTTGAATAACCGCGTCGGGGGGGCGGTTACAGCATCAGTCCTCGATGAAAAAAAAGGGGGCCGCAGTTTCACACTGCGGCCCCCTTATGTTTTTAATAGTTCGCGGTCTTAGACGAAGTCGAAATCACCCGCGTCGATTTGGGATTTGGAGACGCCTTCCAGCAGGATTTCTGTGCCGCTTTCAAGACTGATCAGCGTATCGGAGCCGCCGCCGGATTTCTTGATGCTCAGCTCGGCAAAACTGGTGTCCGAGATTTCCAGCATATCCTTATTGTTCTTGAAATCGCGAATGGTGTCGCGGCCTTCATTCGCAGAGCCATTGAAGACAAACGTGTCATTGCCCTTCTTGCCCATCAGCACGTCATCGCCGCTGCCGCCGGTCAGCCTGTCGCGGCCACCGCCGCCGTTGAGCAGATCATCACCGGCTTCACCGCGCAGGTCATCTTTGCCGCCTTTGCCGATCAGCTTGTCATCACCGCCCCGGCCGCGGATTTCATTGGCCTTGCCGTTGCCGATCAGCTTGTCATCGCCGTCCCGCGAACCGCGCAGGTCTTCCATGTTTTTGATTTTATGGGTGAACTCCACCCCGTTCCAGATACCCGTGGCTTTGTTCTTGCCCAAATGGGCATCCACATATTCCACGCCGGAACGGTCATAGCGCACCAGATCCACGCCACCCGCGCCATCGGCATAATCATCCCCGCTCAGCAGAATGAAACGTTCATCAATGTTACTGCCCACCAGACGGTCATTGTAAATCGTCCCCTGCAGTTCCAGAAGCCCACCGTTGGAGGTCACGCTAAGACGCTCGTAATTGTCGTAGCCGTCGTTATTGATGATACCCCCCGCGACATCCACATCGGCACCGTCGGTCCCGCCGAGAAATCCGCTGTCAAATGACAGGCGCAGGATTGATCCACTTTCAATGGTCAGATCAAAACTGTCGGTGCCAGCGCCGCCAAAGACAGACATCCAGCCGTTTTTTGCAACCGTTGCCGTGAAACTGTCAGCAAACTGCGTGCCGATCAGCCCGAAACCGCCGATCCCTTGGGGCATATAGGCGGCCTGCATTGGCACATCCACATCCACCAGCGTATCGGTGCCGCTTTTCTTGACCACTGTGCCGGTGCCTGCGTTTCCGTCGATAAAGGCTGTGATCCCTTTGGATTCGGCGGAATAAGTCAGATCCACATAGCCGGTCAGCATATCTGAAAAGACCATCGTATCATCGCCGGCAGAGCTGATGATCTGGTCGTAGGACAGGTTGTCACCGGGGTTCAGCAGGTCATTTCCCGCGCCCCCGTGCAAAACATCATTGCCGCTGCCCCCATACAGGAAATCATTGCCAGCGCCGCCGGCCAGGCTGTCGTGCCCTGCCAGACCAAAGATATGGTCCTTACCCCCCGCGCCGGTCAGGAAATCATTCGGAACATACCCGTACCCCAGTTCGTTCGACCCGTTTTCCCCCACCATCAGGTTCTTGATAAGTGTGCCGTCGAATTTCAGGATGGCATCGCCAATGGTGTCTGTATTGCCAAGTTTGCCTTTGGACTTCAGGATCACTTCCCCGTCGGGGTTGAAAACACGGATGTTGTTGACGCTGAAGCCGGCAATGTCATTGAATTTCAGCCGGCCGCCGTTTCCAACGAAATCGGTCACTTCCATCAGCATCGGGACGGCACCGCCGAAATCGGTCGGGAAGCTGCCGTTCAACTGGTATTTATAGCCCAGCACGCTGATCGAGATGGCTGTCGTTGTTGCGTCAAAGGCCAGTATTTCAACACCTTCGCTGGCAATGCTAAAGCCGGTGATGCCGTAATCTGCAAGTTTGCTCAGCAGGAAGGACCGTTCGCTGGCAGACAGGCTGTCATACTCGGAGAGCCCTTCGGCCAGTTCAGCCACGCCGCTGAGTTCTTCAAGGCTGGTAATCACAGAGCCGGTGATGGAAATCACCTGCGCGCCCGAGGTCAGGGTATAGCCGGATTTAGCAATATCAACGGTCAGGAATTCTTCGTCGTCATAGGCGCTATCCCCCGGATAGCCTGCGTCTTTGGTGGCTTTGAAGCTGATCTTGTTGAATGTCCCCGTGGCCATCCCGTCTGTCAGCGCATCGTCCAGTTCGTCAATGCTGCTGACCGGCGAAATACCAGAACCCGATGCCACAATTTCAAAATCAATAGAGCCGTAGGCATTTCCCGACAGGCGGATTTCCGAAGCGGTCAGACTGACCGGAGCAAGCCCTGAATCCATGGCCCAGCCCAGAGCGCCGAACAGATCGCCGTAAATGCTCTCCATTTCAGGCAGCGCCTGTTCCAGATAACCGGCATCAATCGCCGCGCCAAATTCCGATTTCGCTATAATACGCACCATGATAACTTACCTTTGTAACATTCAATTCCATTTTAACGGGAATCCCCTTGGATAACTTATTAAGTTCGGTATCGGGAAATCAATTGCATAATGCCCGATCTGCCGCATCTTATCTGTTTTCTTTCGGGCTGTTGCTGACGCTGCTGACGGCCTGTGGGGCGGCCCCGCCGCCAAAGCATTCTTTCACGCTCGGCTACGGGCAGGATGACATGTTTTTCATCCCCTCTGCCCTGCAAGCCACCGCAGAGCAATTTTTCACGCCCACACCGAAATCCGTCGCCCGATCCGCCGCAGCGCCACCCGCGGCTGGCGGGCTGGTGGTGGATATTGGCGAAGACACGCTCTCGCCGGACAGCGGAACCCCGTACAGCGCAAAAAAGTCCCGCCAGATCCGGCTCGGGGCGCAGGTTGAACAGCCCCTTGGCGGGGCATTGTCCCTGCATGCGGGGGCAAGCCTGTTTTACGGCAAAAGCCGCTATGTCCTGCCCGAAGGGGCAGGCATTCTGAAAGACCCGACGACAATCCGCTTTACCAGCCACGGAGGAGAGCTTGAGACCGGCGTGATCTGGAACAAGCGCCATTCACAAAGACTCTCTTCGCGGTTCGGAATGGGGCTCGGGCGGAGTGTGGCGCGGACCCGCACACAGATCAATTCCGCCCTGCTGGACGTGGAAAACCGCTCCAGCAGTTCGGCGGGCTTTATCTATACAGATGTGGGACTTGGCCTGCACAGCCCCTCCCCGAAAACCGATCGGGCGCTACAGATGCGCACACGGCTGAAATACTACCCCGACCGCGGCCTGTCCCTGCAAAGCGGCGTTTCTGCGGGATTTTAAGCGCCCTAGGTCTGCTCCGGATCGGGGGCGTCCTCGCAGGCGGTTTCGTGGTCGATGGGATCTGCTGCAACCGACAGAAAATTCCCGAAGGTGGACAGCCCGTCGATATGGTCGCAAACGGTTTTGATCACTGCCAGAATAGGCACGGCAATCAGCGCTCCCGGTATCCCCCAGAGCCAGGCCCAGAAGATCACCGACACAAACACCGCAACTGTGTTCATCTGCATCCGTATTCCCAGCAGGACCGGCGTGATGAACTGTGCCTCCAGACTGGTCAGGGTAAAATAGATCGCAGGCGCCACCATCGCATAGGAGATGCTGTCAAATGTCACCAAAGAAAACGCCGCTACCCCAAGTGTGCCAAGCGCCCCGCCAAGGTAGGGCAGAAAGTTCAGCGCAAAGGCTGCCAGTCCCCAAACCAGCGGGTAAGGGACCCCCACCAGATACATCGCCCCTGCAACCGACAGGCCCAATCCTGCGTTAATCGTGGTGATTGCCAGCAGGTAGTAGGACATCCGCCGCTCGATGTCGTGAATGATCCGCAGGGCGCGCTCCTTGTCACTGCTGCGGGGCAGCGCCTGCACAATCTTGAGGTAATACATGTTCCCCGAAGACAGCAGGAACAGCGCAAGGATCAGCCCCACCACCAGAGAGGTGGAAAATTCCGCCAGACTGCTGACCGCCGCCGTGATCAGGCCGGGCTGTTGCACGACCACTTTTTCGGTTTCTTCAGTGGCCCCGCCACTGGTGACATTGCCCACCTGCTCAGAGGCTTCCTTCACCGTCTGAAGCGTATGGGACAGGTCACGCAGCTTGTATTTCACCTCTTCGGTAATGCGGGGAATATCGTCAAACCAGCTCGTCACTGCCCCGCCGAGCATCGCCACACCGGCGACCGCCAGCGCGGCCAGCCCAAAAGTGGCGAGAATTGCCGCCACAGGCACCGGCACACCAAGCCGCCCGACCGCCCGCACAAACGGGCTGAGCGTCAGCGCCAGCAGCACCCCGAGCACGAGGGGCAGCACCAGATCCTTGGCCACATACAGTACCGCAAAACACAGCACCAATAAAATCGCCCCGAGTATCCGGTTGGTGATCTGCTGCTGGTCTGCCTGCGGCTGGTTCATCTGGGAAAATCCTTTTACCGTCTGCTGTTAATTGTTAACTCACGTTCAAAATACAGGTTCAAAAAAAGGGCCGGGCGTAACGCCCGACCCCCGCACGGTCCTATGAACCGCGCTATGCACCTTTGTGACAGAGGGCTTACCCTTCGTATTCGGCGCGGCCCTCAAGGGATTCCTCAGTGCTGTCGATGTAGACACGCAGGTCGTCACCGGCATCGTTGCGGATAATGGTCAGTTCGCCCATTTCAACAGCAACCGGCTTTTCGCCAATGCCCAGGAAACCACCTACGTCGATAACAGCTTTTTCAACTTTACCGTCGTCTGTCAGGATCAGCTCGCTGATTTCGCCAACATCTTCGTCATTTACACCGTAAACGCGGGCACCTGTCAGGTCTTCGGCTGTCAGGTCATTGGAAACCACAGGCTGGTACCCGTCACGCTCTACAGTTGGCGCCATGATGTCTGCGCGGGGTTCGTCGTTTACCGCTACATCATTTTGTGCGTCTTTGTCTTTCTTCATGGCCGCTTCTTCGTCCATGTTTTCATCCATGTTGCGGGCATTGGATTCATATGCCGGGGCATCGCCCACTGCTGCAACGCTGGCGTTCACAACGAGGAAGTAATCGTCTGCATCGTCACCTTCTTCGGTCACGAACTGCAGTTGGGACATGTCGATTGCCACGTCTTTTTCACCGATACCGGCCAGACCGCCAACGCCAACAATCACAGAAGCAACTTCGCCGTTACGGTTCAGAACGATTTCATTGATTTCACCAATGTCGTCCCATTCTTTTTCGCCACCTTCGGACACGGTCATGTCCTTGTCCATTTCAGCTTCGCTCACATAAACCCGCTTGCCGATCAACTCGGACGCGTTGAGGTTCTGTGTGGCATCAAATGTCATTTCAGGAAAGGCTGCCATGTGGGCTTCGCCATATGCGGTGGTGCCCAGAATCAATGCAGTCGCGGTCGTCATCATAAAATGTTTCACGGGTTTCTCCTTCACAGTTTCAGCCCAGTGTTCCCCCGGGCCCTTGATGAAGAAACAACGAACCATCGGGCGAGAAGTTCCGCGCAAAAGTAAATTTATTTTCACCTGAGCGTGAAGCCGCCGTGAAGACCGCAAAACCGCGGTCCCGGTCGCAAGATGCACACTGGAACCGGCCGACCCCAGAAAACTACGCCTTGTTTTTCACAGCCTTAACACCGGCCTCTGCCAGCAGACGTGACAGGCTGGCCGCACCGCGCGCCTTGTTGACGTGGTTCTTGTCCCGATAATCCTCAGCAGCCAGAACAAAATCCGTATGGGGCAGGATTTCAAAGCCGCCACGGGTTTCCAGATCCCTTATGAAAGGATCAAACCTGTTGTCCGGATTGACCGCGCGCGTCTCTGCAATGCCATCCGCATTCAATGGATGGACAAAACCCACCACCGTGTCGCAAACCTCTTTCATCGCCGCGACCCCGCGCAGGAAAATATCCGCTTCGGCTGGCACCATTTCCGTATTGCCAAGATAGGTTTCCATCACTTCGGTGGCGCGTTTTTTCATCCAGTCCGGTTCACGCGCACTGACATCTTCGGGATCCGAAAGTACCTTTCCCTCTTTTAACCCGATGGTCCCGCCGGTGGCCGGATCCCAGATGTTATTGGGATCGAGGCTTGGCAGTTCGCCCACCTCATAGCCCCCCTTGAGATAGTCTTTTACCACCTCGATTTCCCGCCCTGACGGCAGGGAAGACATCTGCATCAGCTCCACTTCGTAGATCACAAAGGCCACAGGCTTCCCGGCAGCGATCAGCGTATCGCGGACAAATTCCGCCAGTTCCGTGGTCCCCGCATTGGACAGTTTTCCGGTGCCAAGATTGGCCGCCGTCACCGGCATCCCCAATTCGGCAGCCCGCGCCTCAATCACCGGCGCCACGGTGCCCGACATCATCCCGGAAGACCCGATAAACAGGGCGAGCGGGTGGGGCGCTGCCGCGACAAAACCGGGAAACTTGTCCACGCATTCCACGGCACGACGGGCCCGGTAATGGACGGTCTTTTTCACGTCCTGCACGCCTCTGCCCTTTCCCTTGCCGCCTTTGCCCGCTTTACCCTTTGGCCCCTTCTTCGCCATCGGAGTATTTTCCATCCGGCGCTTGATCAGCGGCACAAGATTCTGGATCGACATTTCGGACATCCGCGCCACAAGCATCTGGTTCAGCGCAATGCCAAAGGTTTTTTCCAGCGCAAGGGTGAATTCGGTGAAGGCAAGGGAATCCAGCCCCGCCTCCATCAGATCGGGTGCCTCCAGTATCCGTTCGCGGGAGATGGCCGGATTGATGGCCTGAACCAGTTCGATCACCTGCTTGCGCACCCGTTTGGGCTGGCCCGAAGCGGCCGGGGCGGGATTGGCTGTCACCAAGGTGCCAATGGCACCGCGATCAATCTTGCCGCTGGCATTCTTGGGGAACTGTCCCAGACTGCGCAGGTCGGTGGGCACCATATAGTCAGGCAAAGAGCGTTTCAGATCCTCCAGCACCGCGCGGGTATCCCCCGCCCAGCCTTCTACACTGGCCAGCAGCGCTGTCGGAGTGGCGGATTTCAACGGCAGCGGCGTCACCACCACGGAATGCCCGTCCACACGGTTGCGGATTTCTGCCTCTATTTCCCCCAATTCAACACGATAGCCCCGGATCTTAATCTGGTTGTCGATCCGGTCCACAAAGAAAATCGCGCCGGTTTCATCGGCCAGCACACGATCTCCGGTACGATAATACCGCCCGCCAAATTCCGGCAGGTCCACGAAAGCTGCGGCCGTTTTTTCGGGATCTGCCAGATAACCGTCCGCCAGTTGCGGCCCCGACACCAGTAATTCGCCTGTCTCCCCCACTGGCGCCGCGCTGCCGTCTTCCCGCAGGATAAGGGTCTTCATTCCGGGCAACGCCTGCCCGATCGGGGCCAGTCCGAAGCGTTCAGAGACTGGCGCGCCCACAGCAGGTAGCGCGTAGCGGGTGCAAGCGATGGTGGCCTCAGTCGGGCCGTACCAGTTTTCCACCCCCTGCCCTGTTGCGCCCTGCCAGTTCTGCGCCAGTTCCACCGGCAAGGCTTCACCGCAGAACAGGGATATCCGCAATCCCGCCAGAGTCTCGTGGTTCAGATTACCCCGCAGGGCGATTTTCTGCGCCAGCGACGGCACCGAGAACCACGCCGTCACCCCGTCCCGTTTCACATAGGCCGCCGGATCATCCAGATCCGCCACGCTCGGGACGATCAATTCGCCACCCGCCCGCCAGCAGCAGAACATGTCATGCACCGACAAATCGAAAGTCAGGTCAAAATTCTGCGAGAACCGGTCCTCGGCGCTGTATGGCACCATGGCAAAAACCGCCTCAAGATAGGCGGCAAGGTTGGAATGCCGGATCGCAACCCCTTTCGGCGTCCCTGTGCTGCCCGAGGTGAACAGAATATAAGCATAGCCGTTGTCATGCGGGGCCGGTTCCAAAGGCTCCGGCACCATATCCGCCACAGTAATCAGAGCCGGAGCGCCACCGCCCCCTGCTTGTGTCGTCATCTCTGTCTCGGCCGCCAGAATTGCCTTGCCGCGTCCTTTAGCCCGCGGCGAGGCGATCAGACAGGACGCACCCGAACGTTCAAGTATCAGACGGTTGCGGCTGTCAGGGAATTTCGGGTTCAGCGGTACATAGGCATGGCCACAGCGCAGCGCTGCCAATACCGCGGCATAGGACTGGACACTTCGATCCGCAAAAACCCCCGTGACCGGCGCTTGTTCTGCTGATGTGGCAGCGCGGATCGCACCGGCAAAACCACTGACCATCTCCGCCAGTTGGCCGTAGCTGTACCGCACTCCGTCCACCCGAAGGGCCGGCCGGCCCGGATGGGCTTTGGCCATCGCTGCAAAATCATGCCAGGCACGCCAGGTTTGGTTCTGGGGGGAAACGGTTTGTGCAATCGTCATCTGTTCAATGGCCTTGTAATATCGGAAGATGCCAGCCTGGCCGGCGCATCTCTGTGAAATTTACAGATTTCGATTACACAGTAACCAAAGAAAGTTCCAGAAGTTGTTTCCGCGCCCTTATCAGCAAAATTGGCTACCTTCAGGCACCCAAAATGCCACCCTACCTTTCCCAAAAAGCGCATTTTTGGGGCGGCTTTGGTGGAATAATACTGGAAATCCAGTTTTCGCGCGTTAAGTCTCTTAAAAGTTACCGGATCTAGGAATGTTGCGGTTGGAAAATTACTCCAACTGTGCTTAGATTAACTAATTAAATAAAGTGAGTCTCGGAAGTCTATGTATCAGGCTTCGTCAGTTTTTAGTTTGTAGATCTGCGCAAATGGCCAGATTGGGAAGTTTTACTATGTGGAGTTTTGAATTGAATTTGAAGAACCTGACTAACGGAGCTTTGGCCTTAGGGCTTGGAATGGCTCTTTCGACGGTAACGGCCGGGGCCGCCAGTGTTACCTTTGACTTCACTGCCGAAAAGATGAAACGGGCAAAGATACTCGATTTCACACAGGGCGATATTGGCTTGATGGTCAGTGCCATTAAGACCAACCCCAAAGATGTTACCTCCAGTTCCAAAGTACTGGCCAAGGATTTCGGCTTAGGCGTAAAATCCGGCAAAAACGACAATTCCGCCAAAATTGACTCCAAAGGCGCTGAGGAAACGGTTGTTTTCAACTTTGACACCGATGTGACCATCGAAAGCATCACCTTCAGAAAGTTCAAAAAGCGGGACGACTTTGGATTTGCCACCAGTGGCCTTGAGACCCTGACAGGTGACGTTGTGGAAACCTATACGTTCACAGACGATCACACCTCAAACCGGTTTGATGTTTCGGCCTTGGACTCATTTCTTGAAAAAAAGGATAAGTTCAAGCATTCCAGCTTTGCTATTGCAAGCATAACAGTCCGTTCGGCGGATGCTGTTCCGGCAGTTGTGCCACTGCCTGCGGGTGGAATGCTTTTGCTCGGCGCACTTGGGGCCTTGGGCTTTGCACGGCGTCGCAAACGGACAAAAGCATAAAACGGGCCAAGACATGGACGGGCGTCAGACGCCCGCTCCTCTCCTGTTCCGAGTTCTGGTAGGTCCGGCATTATCCTGATCCGGACATTATCACAGGCCTTCTTTTGAGGAGCGCCCTGAAACATCCTTAGAAATTCTGACGTGTAAGCGTTTTGCGCTATGGCGGGATGAAACTGCGCAAAGCGGTCTGAAGACCCTTCGCAAACAAAGGCGCGCTTTGAGCGGCCCAAAGGATGAAACAAGACGTTTGGCGCAATGCTGCATGTGTGATCTAATAACTTACTCCAGATCGCGTAGCAGTCCCGCTACTTTTCTGTCTCGGGACGGCTCCCTGCGCGGCAAGACCCCAATTTGACGAGTGTTTCAAAGATGCCCGCGATCCATAAACAAAGAACGTTTTCCGCTCTGAATGGGTATTTCCACGCTGGCACTTTCTGGCTGGTGATCGCAACACTTGCCGCGCTGTTGTATTTTCAAGAGGGCGTTGCCGCGCTGTTAACCGCATGGGAACGCCCCGAGTACAGCCATGGACCCCTGATTCCGGTGTTGTCCCTGTTGCTCTTTTTACGCCAGCTTAAAGATGTCCCCGTCACCTCCGATCCTGTTACCGACCGCGGCGCGGGGATCGCCTTGCTGGTCTTTGCACTACTGATCGGGGCCGTGGGCAAACAGGCGCGGATTGACGATATCGTAGCCTATGCGCTGATTCTCTGGGTGGGAGCGATGTTGCTGATCTCTTGGGGCTGGCAACAGGGCAAGCAGTTTTGGCCACCGGTGGTGCATCTTGTCTTCATGCTGCCATTGCCGGGGGTCATTTATTATAAAATGTCCACCATCCTACAGGCCTGGTCGTCAGAACTTGGCGTCTGGATGTTGCAACTTATCAATGTACCTGTCTTTCTTGAGGGCAACATCATTGATCTCGGGGTTTACAAACTGCACGTGGCCGAAGCCTGCTCCGGCCTGCGTTATCTGTTCCCCATCATGTCGTTCTCCTACATATTTGCAGTGCTGTTTCGCGGTTCCATCTGGCATAAAACCGTCCTGCTTCTGGCGGCCGCACCGATCACAATTGTGATGAATTCGGTGCGCATCGCCTTTGCCGGCTGGCTGGTGAACTATCTGGGGCTGGAATATCTCGAAGGCTTCAGCCATTTCTTTGAAGGCTGGGTCATCTTTATGATTTGCGTGGTGATCCTGTTTCTTCTTGCCTGGGTCATGCTGCGGTTTACAGCTGAGAAAATGCCGCTTCTGGACGCGCTGGATCTGGACACCTCCGGCTGGGTGACGCAGGCGACCCGCATCCGCTTGATCGAGCCGTCAAAGGCTCTCATTCTGTCAGCCGTCGTGCTGTCGCTGGCATCGATAAGCTGGCAGGCCCGCCCGCAGATAGACACCGGCCCGGTTGATCGCGAACCTTTTTTGCTGTTTCCAAAAAATCTGGGCCCTTGGAATGTCGGCACTCCCGAAGTTTTAACTGAAAATGTCGCACAGGTTCTGGGTGCCGATGACTACCTTGCGGTCCAGCTCGCCCGTTCTGATGCCGCAGCACAGGTAGGACTGTTCATTGCATGGTATGACGATCAAACCCGAAATGGCACCCACTCCCCCGAAATCTGCCTGCCAGGTGCAGGCTGGGAGATCGCTTGGCTGGAACGGTTCGATGTCGCCCCGCAGTCCGGCCTGGCAGGGACTTATAATTTGAACCGCGCCGTGATCCAGAAGGGCGAATCCCGAATGCTGGTCTATTACTGGTTTGAGCAGCACGGTCGCCACGTGGCTTGGGATCTGGCAGCCAAAATCTATCTGCTTTGGGATGGGTTGACCATTGGCCGGACTGACGGCGCGCTCGTGCGTTTGACCACCCCGATTGCAAAGGACGAAACAGACGCCGATGCAGAGGCACGCCTGCAAAATACCTTCCTCGAGCTTACCTCCGTGATGCCCCGTTTCGTCCCGGGACTTTAGCGCCGGCAAGAGAATCCCGCCAGCCTCGGCAGGGCCTGACCGCTTCCTTTGTCACGCCATATTATCAGAAGAATCTCCGGCGGGGATTCCTATCAGAGCCATTCGCCAGATATTCCATTGATGCGCCCAAAACAGGGCAGGCCATGCAAAATCAGTAAGTCTTTGTATAAATCCCGACGCTCTGCCCTCTGCCCTTGCAACAGACTCGCCTTCCAAGTGTCTTTGGCCCCGACCGGGCGGCTGGCCGGAAACTACCCTGAAGGGAATTTACGCGCAGGTCTCAACCGGACATGCAGTCCGAACCCCGTTACGTAACGGAGGCTATTTATTCCAAGAACAGGGCCGTTTAGGGATATCAGCGATGGGACGACTTCAACAGGTCGCATCTGATGCAGCGTGGGTACGCCCTCGGCGCCCCTGTTGATAAAATCCCCTAGAAGTTGCATTCAGAACAAATTTACAATTTACACTAATTACCACCTAAGGTATTGTGTTTAAAAAAGCACACCGCCCTAGGATTGAGCCTCACTCCGCCAGTAAATTCGTAAATGTGGTTACAATCCGCTCAAAAAAGACATAATTAGTTCATGAAATGGACATGGGAGTGACGTTTCTTTTAAGAAGACATAGTAATTAGGAATAGCAGATGTTTATTGTCTACATCACTCTCGGAATAATCTCAGGCATCTTGACTGCCATTGTGACGTTTGCGTCAGGGGCAGGTCTCTTGATGGCCATTGCAGCTTATGTAGTGGGAGGGATCGTTGGCGTCAGCGCAGGTGCGCTCTGGTTTACGCTTTCCCGCTACGGCTTCGCCCGACACCCCTCGCCTGCAGCCCACCCGAGCCCCCAGCGGATTCCGCAAAGCAGATACGAGCAATAACATTTCAATTTGATGTCCTGCCGCAGCGCGCGGATGACGTCCGATACCCCCTGACAGTCATAATCCCCACTGTGTTTTGAAAGATGTGTCACGGCTACGCGTAACATCCCGATCCGGTGGTGTGCAGGACCCACGCTGCCGGTTGGCTTCGGGGCTCGCACATTTGCGTCTTGTCAGGCAAAAAGCACAAGCCCCTGACCTGAATCGCCGGAACAGACCCAGCCGGAATCTGTCACGCGCCAACACCGCGGGCTGTCGCGATAGCCACAACCGCCCCCTATTTTAAGCCATAATCTGCCTACCGCTCCCAAATGTGGTAATATTCCGCCTGAAATGGTCATGCTCAAAACATCGAATAGACACGGGGGGAATAGTTTTTATGTGTTGGCGCGAACTTCTCTGCCGTCGGATTTCTGGTGCCCTGCCATTCATTCTCCGGCTCATACTGGGACTCTATATAATGGCTTACGAATCCGAACTGGCACAGGCCGAAACAGCACAAGGACTGGACAACCCGACGCTCTCGTTCAATCTGGCTGGGGCTTATGACTACAATCCGGGACTGCAGTTTCTTGACCTGACAAAAATGATGCGCCCCTGGATCGGGCATGTTGACGGCGGTTGGGGTGGCATGACCACCGACGAGTTGCGCGATGGCGGCTATCTGGACGCCGATGGCTGGCCGACCGAAATCCCCGCCGGACTTGAACGGATTGGCACAATCTGGGCCTGGAGCGATTTCCGTGAAAACGCCGGAAACGACCATGCCGGCGTTTACGTTTTGGAATACCAAGGCGAAGGCACCATCGAACTGCGCGGCGATGCCACGATTATTTCTTCCGAGCCCGGGCGCATCGTTTTTGAAAATACCGATGCCGCAGACTTCCTCATGAACATTATGGAAACGGACCCCAGAAACAACGGGAATTACATCAAGAACATCTCGATCGTCGCAGAAGAGCACAAAGACCTGTACGATGCGGGGGCGGTGTTTAATCCCGACTGGCTTGCCTTGGTCGAAGATGCCCGCGACTTGCGCTTCATGAACTGGATGGAAACGAATAATTCCGAAGTGACCTCCTGGGATGACATGCCCTCCGTTACGGGGCCATTCGGCAAGCAGGGCATGCCGGTGGAATATATGGTGCAACTGGCCAACGAACTGGGTGTGGATCCATGGTTCACAATGCCCCACCTTGCCGATGACGAATATATCCGCAATTTTGCGACCTATGTGCGGGACAATCTCGACCCAGAACTGACGGCACGGGTCGAATATTCCAATGAGGTCTGGAACCTTTCCTTTGAACAGGCCCGCTGGGTCCGCGATCAATCCGAAGCCGAATGGGGGGAAAGCGCCCGCTTTGATTACCATGTCAAGAAAGCTGTTGAGACTGCCCTGATTTGGGAAGACGTCTATGGTCCGGAGGCAGACGGAGGGCGTTTGGCGAATGTGCTGGGGACAAACGCTGTAAACCCCTGGCTGTCCGAACGCCTTCTGGACGCCGCCATCTGGCGCGAGAACGAGCCGGAAAATTACGTCGACCCAACCACAGTCTTTGAAGAACTGGCCACAACAACCTATTTTGGCGTGGCCACAATGGGCCATAACGACCTCAGAGACGATCTGATCGCCGCAATCAGCAACCCGGCGATAGATGCCAAGCAATGGCTGGCAAACCGGCTGCAAGATCCCAACTACACCAACTCGATCCCGCAAATAGCAGGATCCCTCAAAGAGACCGCAGCCGTTGCCCATGACAATGGCCTCAAGCTCGTCGCTTATGAGGGGGGTCAGCATGTGCACCATTCTTTCGCAGTAAGCGGTCTGACCGAAGCCCACATTGCCGCCCTGAACGACTTCATGATTGAGTTCGTGCGGTCCGAAGAAATGGCCGAGCTCTACCAGCAGATATGGGATGCCTGGACTGAGCATGGCGATGGGGCCTTTATGCAGTTCACCGATATTGCCACCCCCTCCAAATGGGGGTCATGGGCGCTTTATGACAGTCTGGATGATACCACCCCGCGATCAGAATTGCTGGAACGTCTCAACGACAGGACGTCTCCCTGGTGGTCCGAGGCCGAGGGCGGGGAGTTCCGCCAGCAAGGTGTTACCGAAACAGGCACCAATGCAAACGACGTCATGATAGGCACCCCTGAGGAAGACTATCTTATGGGCGGCCGTGGCAATGACACCTTCATCGCCGGAAAGGGCAATGACGGCATCAACGGCGGCCGCGGGACGGATCGCGTGGTTCTGTCGGGCAGCCCTGCAGATTACTCCCTGCGCATCGAGGGCGACGGCTACCGGATCAACGGCCCCGATGGCAGCGACTTTATCATCAATGTGGAAGAACTCGCCTTTGGTACGGGCGAGGTGGTCATTCTGGCAGACTTGAAAGTCAATTCCGATGGTGTGTTGGAACTGACCGAAGGAACCGGGCCGATCAATCCGACCGATCCCGACGCCGATGTGATCCGTATCAAGAAAACCGAGGTCATTGACGGCGAGACACTGGACGAGGTCAAGCTTGGTAATCTGCGCAGTGCAGGCGAGGGTGTCGTCATCAAGGCAATCGACCACGGTTCGGCTTTGGGAACACTGCTGTCTCTGGATGAATCCGGAGAGAAACCCAGCTATATCTTTTATGCCTCCAACACTGACAATCCCGAAGACGCACTGGACGGCAGCTCTGCCTCGCTGGATCTGAACAACGCAGCTATCACTGTAGGTGCGCCGACGATCACAGCAACCAAGGAAGACGATATCCTTCGGGGCTCCGGTATGGAGGACCGCGTGAACGGGGCCGGCGGTGATGATGCGCTTTACGGACGGGGCGGCGATGATTACCTGCGCGGCAAGGCCGGTAACGACCGGCTTTACGGTATGAACAATGACGACGTCCTGCACGGGAACAAAGGTAAGGATAAAATTTTTGCCGGTAAGGGCGATGACACGGTAAATGGCGGGTCCGGGGCAGACACCCTCAAAGGGGGCCGTGGTGCCGACAAGCTGTCCGGTCAAGCAGGCAACGACATCATGACCGGCGGTTTGGGCAAAGACGAGTTCGTATTCAGCGCGGGCAGCGGTCAGGACATTGTGACCGACTTCTCAGTCAAGGACAGCCTGAGCCTCAAAAACTTCCTGTCCGACGGCCAAAGCATTGATGACGCCGCCAGCATGGCAGACGGCAATCTGGTGCTTAGCAATGGAGATGACAGCATCACGCTATTAGGTTTGGGCATGGATGATTTTGACTGGGTTAAAGACAGTATCGCCTGACCCGATTCATCCCGTCCCAGAGCAGGTCGCGCCGGAACAGTTCAACCAAAGCGCCGCGACCTGCCCAGTAGAGGCGCAGTTCTGACAGGAAAACTGTCCGGTAACTCTCTGAAGTCTCCGGCTTCGGAGTGTTACATATTATACGTAAGGTCGTGATACGTCCGCCACGGTGCAAACGGTATAACTGTGATATTTGGCACTCAATCTGAAAGCTTCACAAATTAACAATACCCATTTAGTTTCTATCCAGACGCTAACAGGGGATAATCATGAATACTTTGACCACCCGCGACATTGTATTCGTGTATGGCGCACTGCGGTCAGGCACAACAGTGTTCCGGTTGATGCTGAACGCCCATCCCCAAATTGCCAATCCTGGCGAGATGGATTTTCTGTTTGACCATCTGCACCCCGACCCGACCCATCCAACCGGCTGGCGTTATGATCTGGCGGCGCTCACGCTGAACCGGATTTTTCAGGTTCATGGCATGACCCTCTTGCCCGGTCTGGACGGACTGGACCTGTTAGAGGCTTTTCTGCGGGAACTTAAAAGCCAACATTCCGAAAAAATCCTGTCGATCAATATTCACCGTCATGTGGACCGGATTATTGCCATCCTGCCCCATGCACCGCTGATACATTTGCTGCGCGATCCTCGCGATGTGGCGCGGTCCTCAATTGTCATGGGGTGGGCAGGAACAACCTATCATGGGGTGGAACACTGGCTGAACACCGAAGCTGCATGGGATGTCGTAGAGAGCGAAACATCCCCCCCGCCCGTCTTCACACTGAAATATGAAACGCTTCTATCCGACCCTGAAAACCAGCTTCGGGACATCTGTAATTTCCTCGGGCTTTCTTATGATCCGCAGATGATGGATTACTACCACGGGACCACGTATTCGGCTCCGGATCACACACTTGTCCAGCAATGGCGTCACAAAGCTGACCCGAGAGATATTGCCATATTGGAACACAGGGCCGGTGCGATGATGCAGGCGCGCGGCTATCTTCCCGAAATGGCACCCGTCAAACCTGGCATGATGGAACGCTTTCTGCTTGCCCTGCGTAACAAGAGCCACGTCTGGGCATTTCGCCACCGCCGCTACGGGGCCACAAATTTTTACTGCGAAAAGCTGACCCGCTGGCTGCGTATAGCGGGGCTTCACCGTTACTTTCGCCAGCGTATGAACCAGATTGACCAGGGGGCTGTTAAATAAAGGCATGCCCGCCTGTGTCGCCATCCCCCCCGACACCCCGCAAGGATGTCGGGTCTAGTTATAGCCCCCATAGCCGTCGTTTTTCTCCATGTAGCGGCATTTGTTCAAAAGCACACCCAGCACATTCGTCTGGGCCGCCAGATCACGCTCACATACATCAACTTCGCGCATGGACGTGGTGCCGGCCTCTGCCACCAGAAGGACGCAATCCACCTGTCCGACAAAGGCAAGCGTATCATCGTTAACCAGCATGGGTGGCATATCAAAGATCATCAGATCAGGGGTATAGGTCGACTCTATTCTGGCCAGTGCGGGCCCGATGGTCGGGCTCTGCAGAAGTTCAGCAGGACTTTGAGCGCGAGAATAATTCAACCCGAAGGCCAGATTGGGGCGCGGGCGCACAGCCATGGATGCAAAATCCGTCTTCCCCTCAATGACAGTGTCAAAACCGGTTTTCCCCTTGATGCCCAGCGTTTTTGCCAGCGACGGACGGCGCATGTCCAATTCAGCGACAATGGTGTGCACATCCTTCTGTTTGGCCAGAGAGAAGGCAAGGTTCAACGTGACCGTGCTTTTACCACAGCCTGCTCCAGGGGATGTGATTGCCAGCCGTTTCCAGCCGTTGGCCCGCATTTCCCGCAACACTTTGGTGCGCAATACGCCAAAGGCTACCTCCCCGGGCAGGGATTGCCCGCTGGTGGCAAAGGTTACGATCCGTTGTCGTGCCATCTGGCGCGCTTTGGGGGCAAAAGTAGCGAGAGGTCTCCACGCCTCGGCCCGCTGCTCTGACCCTGTTGATTGGGATGCGCTGGCCGGGTCCGATGCAAACTGCGATGTCGGGGGCGCAGACGCCGGATCTGTGGCGGTCGCGGCGGCCCGTGCGGCACGCGCTTTACCAATGGCGGCTTGTATTTTATCCATCTGTCTTCCCTACCCCAGTCCGGTTCGTGCAAGCAGCGCATCAAGAATGGGCTGTAACGAACGGATATTGGCATCAATATACCACAAGCCTGCCGGTATTCCGACCAACACGACCAGTGCACTTGTTAAAATGATCAACCAACGCCGCCATATCTGACCCCGCGTGCGCATATAGGGCAGAGTGACAATCGGCGTTATATCCAGTCCGTTGACCAAATCCGCAGGGCGGCGCACGGCCGTGTTCAAAAGCTCCAGCAGGGCGATGAAGCCGAACCCCAGCCCCAATCCTGCGGCGACCCCCATTGCGGCGATCTTTTTGCGGTTGGGACTTTGCGGCTTGGAGGGCGCAATCGCCTGCTCGATCACGGTAATCCGTTGGCCCTTGGACAGCGCCTCGATCATGTCGCCTGTCTCTGCGCGGGCGCGGTTGGCCACGGCCTGATCATATTGCAAGCGCAAGTTCTGAAGGTTGCGCGTCAGCGTATCAAGCGTCAGCGCATTTCCCGGCGTGGCGGCGATAGAGGCTTTCAGGGCTTCAAGTTTGGAATTGATCTGCTGTTTCTGCTCTGCGATGAACTCCATTTGCCCGTCAATATCCGCAAGCTGGAGTTCATAAGGCGTCAGCTGGGTACCGTCTTCATTCACTGCGGACATCGCGAGCGCGGCCTGCTGCTCAGCGACAACCTCCTCAAGGGCCGCAATCTGCGCCCGCAGTACCACCACGCGCGGGTTATCCAGCGACAACACCGCCACCGAAGTGGCCAGCCGGTCCTTCAACTCCTGCAACTGCAGTTCCTCAGCGGTGCGGACGTCTTCTTCGACTCGCCCGATATCACCGGTTCTCTCATAGAGAGCCACCATCCTGTTGCGCCGGTCACGCAACTGGTTTTCCTCCCGCTCAAGTTCGAGCAAGCGTTCCTGTTCTGCTGTCTGTTCGTTGCGCCGAAAGCTCAGGCTGTCGGGCAGGGCATCTTCATTGGCCTCCTGGAATTTCAGAATCTGCCCGCTGGTCTGGGCGAGGCTCTGTTCCAGTCGGGCCACTTCCTGGGTGAAAAAATCCAGCGTCTGTCCGGACACCGTGGTGCGCATCTCAACGTTTTCTTGCAACATCAAGGTCACGATCTCATTTGTCACCGCCGCCGCCATCTGTGCTGCCGGAGCCTCAAAGCCCACAATCACGACTGTGGCGGTGGATTGCCCCCGTTGGACCGACCCGCCAAAGGTACGGATTTGCACCCGTTCGCGCAGGTCACGCACTTTCTCGTCCGGGGTCATCGGGTTGGCAGGCGTCCCTGCGCCGCGATAAATGCCCAGCCTGTTCGACATCTCAAGCAGTTTGTCGCGGGTCATGATCCGCTGCTCAATGATCTGAAGCTGTTCCGAAGCATCGGTCTGGACCGTAGACTCCGCCAGTTTATCGGGGATCTGCTCGGATTCGACCACCAGCCGTGCCTCGGCCACATAAACCGGAGGCAGGAGCAAGGCGGCTGTCACCCCTGCCCCGATGCCCAGACACAGCAGAATGAAAAAATAGGGAAAGCGCCGCCAGAAAACCAAAAGGTAAAATTTAAAATCCATACTCAACCCGTTATTTCAAACTGCGCGGTGTAAATATATAATTGTCCGGTGCCACAGAGGTTGTGCCGCCGCCAAAAAAGACGCCATCATCCAGTACCTGTTGCACGACAGTCGCGGTGACCATTTTGCGATCGTCAGTATAGGCGTAAAGCAGGGACAAATCACAAAGCTGATTGATCAGGCGGGGAACACCTTTGGTCGCGGTGTAAATCGCATTGCTCGCCTTCGGGCTGAAAAGCTCGGTCGTCGCACCGGCAATCTGCAAGCGGTGATCAATGTAATCGCGCACCGTAACCGCATCAAGCGCGGACAAGTGGAAGCTGGCCGCGACCCGCTGGGCAAACTGTGTCAGATCGGCCTGATGCACGACATCGCGCAACTCGGGCTGGCCAACCAGAACCAGTTGCAACAATACATCCTTGTTGGAATTGATATTGGTGAACATGCGCAGTTCTTCCAGGCTCTCACGGTTGAGATTTTGCGCTTCATCAAAAACAAGAACGACCCGGCGCCCTTCCGCATATTCCGCGATCAAAAACTGCTCGAACGTCCCGAACAGCTCTACATAGCCAGCACTGGAGGGACACTCCTGATCCAATGCCTGCAACACCCAGCGCAACAGTTCGTCGCGGGTGCCGTGCGCGTTCGAAATCAGACCCACTTGCAAATCATTCCCGAGCGAATTGAGCAGATGATGCAATAACGTTGTCTTACCCGCCCCCACATCCCCGGTGATGAGGGTGATAGGCGCACTGGTTACGATCCCGTATTCGAGCATCGCAAAGGCGCGCCGGTGGGCCGGGGACCAGAATAGGAATTCCGGATCCGGCACCAGATTGAACGGCCGTTCGCGCAATCCGAAGTAATCAAGATAAATGTTGATCGAGTAATTCATCAGTGTTCCAAATTAAAAATCAGTAGCCCGCTATAAAGAGGCAATTTAAGTCAAAGAGTACTACAGACACCATCCGTTACAGGATGTGCCGAAGCGGTCCTGCTTTTCGTAATTCTGCTTGGTTTGAGTATGCGGTGTCTGGCATGCGCTTATCAAGGGTCGTGTGGGCGTTCTTGGAAGTATGATCACGCCCCGGGGGATACCGCCAGATTGGGGCCGACACCCGGCTTCGAGATGCAGTTTCATAGCCGGAATTCTACAAACCGGCGGGCCGCAGGCGGGCAACATAACTTTAACAGAGGAGACAAAATGGATTAGGGACCCTATTATCCGAATAATCCGGTTTGACAAGCTTGTGGCACTGTTCTGCAAAAGAACAGACTGTTTCTGAGTAGAAACAATAAATAAAAGTATTTCCAAGCAGTTACTTAAAGTCCTTTGTGTAAAATAATCTTGTCCACCGCAGGCTATATTTTTTGAAAAAAATTAGTTAATATATTTTTAATAACTTAATTACGATTCTTAATATCCAAATATTCGCTTCTGAATAATTCCAGAAGTCAGGCGTCTTGAGTGACTTTAATTTAGTATGTGAGAAACCTTAATTATGACGACACATTATAGTAATATCCCAAATGATACCAAGGCGGTTCCTATCGCTTCGTGTCTGCCCAAACGCGGCCTTTACGAAACCGTTTTCAAACGCGGGTTTGATATTTTTATTGTTCTTCTTGCCCTGCCCATTATCCTACCAATCATTGCTGTACTGGCGTTTTTAGTGGCCCGCGATGGCAGTGGTGCCTTTTATTGTCAGAAACGCGTTGGTCGTGGTGGCGAAATCTACCGGATGTGGAAATTACGCACGATGGTCGCCAACGCAGATCAGCAGCTTAAGGACTATCTGGCCAGCAATCCTGTCGCCCATGCAGAGTGGACAACAACCCAGAAGCTTAAAAAGGATCCCCGGATCACCCCGATTGGCCGGGTTTTACGCAAATGTTCAATGGATGAACTGCCCCAGCTGTGGAATGTCCTGATCGGGGACATGAGCCTTGTAGGCCCGCGCCCGATGCTGCCTGAACAACAGGAACTTTACCCCGGTCTGGCATATTACAACCAGCGCCCCGGCATCACCGGAATCTGGCAGGTGTCCCAGCGCAATGAATCAACCTTTGCGGATCGCGCGCGGTTTGATACGGATTACAGTGCGAATATTACTTTCACAAACGACGTAAGGTTACTGCTCGCCACTGCACAAGTCGTTGTTCGCGGTACGGGCTATTGATTGACCGGACTTGCACTCTTCCACATCAAGAGTGTGAATCCTTCAATGGCATATAACGAAGTTGCGGCCCCAACCGCATAAAACGGAACACGAAGTAATCCAATGCTGAGATATATGCGTGTTTGTCTGGCGTTTATCACTGTTGTGACTTTGGTTGCCTGCCAAAGTCCCGAAGAAAAAGCCGAATCCTTCTATCAATCGGGTCTGTCCTTGATGGAGGCGGGGGATCTTGATCGTGCTGCAATCGAGTTTCTTAATGTTTTCCAACACAACAACCTCCATAAAGACGCCCGCCGCAAACTTGCGGATATCCGGCTGGAACAAGGCAATTTGGGCGCAGCCTACGGACAGTATCTCCGTCTGATAGAGCAATATCCGGACACGCCGGAGGTCCGGCTTATTCTGGCACGGGTCGCGTTGGACACGAACAACTGGGACGAGGCCCGCCGCCACGGCGAGGCTGCCATCGCCCTTGTTCCCGAAGATCCCGAAGCACAGGCGCTGGCGGCAGCCTTTCAGTATCGTGACGCTAAGGATGCCAAGGCGCGGGCCCGTGCAGCCGGCCTTGCCTCGGATCTGCTGACTGCGGATGCCTCGGACGAAGTCTCGCGCCGGGTGGTGATCGACCACCTGCTGCGCAGTGACACGCCCTATGACGCGATGGCCGAAATTGACCGCGCACTGGAACGCGACCCTGAAAGCTATCCGTATCATACCCTGCGCCTGAGACTCCTGAACCAGATTCAGGACACTTCGGGCGTTGGCCAGCAGTTAAAGCGCATGGTCGCGCTCTATCCGGACGATCAGGATTTGTCGCGAACCCTTATTCACTGGTATCTCGCACAAGGCAATCTGACGGAAGCCGAAGACTACCTGCGCCAGCTTGCCGGTGACATCACCGCCAATCCCGCCGGACATATATCTGTGGTCCAGCTTATCCAGAGCAGCCAGGGCCCCGAAGCCGCACAAGCCGAATTGAACCGGCTTGCCAAAGCCAATGCAGACAATGCCAACGCCGATATTTACCGCACCCTGTCTGCAATGATCACTTTTGATAACGGGAACCGCGATTCCGCCATCAGCATTATCGAAGATATTGCAGCCAATGCAGAACCCTCGGAACAGACCTGGAGAATTCGCAACATTCTCGCCCGTCTGCTGATCGCCACGGACAATCGGGTTGGCGCCAGAGCACAGGTCGAAACCATCCTCAGCGAAGATTCTTCAAATGTGGACGCCCTGAAGCTGCGTGCGGCCTGGGCGATCGACGACGACCGCGCTGCCGAGGCGATTGTGGATTTGCGAACCGCTCTGGGCCAAGAACCCCGGGATGCGGAAATCCTGACGCTTATGGCGCAAGCCCATGAACGCGAGGGCGCCTTGGCTCTCGCGGGTGAGCGTCTCGCTCTGGCCGTGGACGTCTCGGGGGCCGGCCCTGAGGAATCCTTGCGATATGCCGCCTTTTTACTGCGCAACGGCCGCACCCCCGCCGCCCGCAGCATTCTGACAGACGCCCGCAATGCCAATCCGGGCAATGTTTCCGTGCTGACCGAACTCGCCAAACTTCTGCTTGCCGAAGGCGCCCTGGTTCCGGCCCAGGATCTCGCCAATGATTTGCGCAGCCTGAATGACCCTGCCGCCCAGCAAGCGGCTATTTCCCTGCAAACCGCCCTGTTGCTCAGCCAGAACCGGAGCCAGGACGGGATTGTTTTCCTGCAAGAGCAAATCGCCCAAGGCAAAGCAGACACCACGGCCATTGCACAGGTGGTGCAGATCCACTGGCTGTCGGGCAATATCGATGCGGCGCGCACCTATTTGGAGGAGGCTCTGTCAAACGATCCGCGCAACGCGACCTTGCGGATGCTCAGCGCAACGCTCCATGCTATTTCCGGAGAGTTTGCAGCCGCCGAAGCGGGGTTTCGCGACCTGATTGAGGAATACCCCCAATCCGAAGAGCCGGTGCTGCGCCTCTACAATCTGTTGATCTCTACCGATCGCGCCGAAGAAGCCGGTACGGTCATTGACGCTGCACTGGCCGTCCAGCCCCGGTCCCTGAACCTGCGGTGGGTTCGCGCCGATGAACTGGAAAAATCCGGCAACATCGACGGGGCCATTGCCCTTTATGAAGAAATCTACGCGGCCAATACCGATGCAGTCACCATCGCCAACAATCTCGCATCGCTCATTGCAACCCATAAAGATGACACCAACAGTCTGGAACGTGCCGCCACCATCGCCAAACGCCTGCGCGATTCCGACCTGCCGCCGTTTCAGGACACTTACGGCTGGATCGCCTTCCGGCTCGGGAATTTTGAAGAGGCCAGATCCTATCTGGAGCCCGCAGCCCTTGGTCTGCCCGATGATCCTTTGGTGCAATTTCACCTTGGCATGACTTATGCCGCCCTTGAAGACGTGGATCAGGCGCGCAGGGTGCTGTCCCGTGCGATTGATCTGGCAGGCGACAGCGCCCTGCCCCAATTCGATACCGCCCGCCATCAATTGCAGGAATTGGGTGGTTAATATCACCCGAGCGGTCTTCTTCCGTGCCTTACATCTTTTTTGTATTTTGATATTGGCCAACGGACGCTAGACTGACCTTTACAACACGGCTTCTGCCTGTTTCACCATATTGTCAAAAGGCCACTTCATGTTCCGAATTACCACACTTCTTGGCTCTTTTCTGGCCCTGATCCTTTGTGTAACGACCGCCACAGCGCAGAATTACCGGGTGCGCCCGGGCGACACGCTCCGGATTGAGGTCATTGAGGATTCAAATCTGGATCGCACTGTCTTGGTCGCACCGGACGGGCGAATCTCTTTACCTGGTACAGGGCAGGTCCGCGCGGGCGGACGCACAATGCTGCAAATTCAACGAAGCCTGACCGCGCAACTGGCCCCGAACTTTGCCAACCCGCCCAACGTACATGTCTCGCTCGAAGAACTGCGCCCCACCGTGCCTTCCCCCCCCGCCGAAGATCCGGTCACGGCGGTCTTTGTTGCCGGTGAGATCAAAAATGCAGGTCGGGTGGAACTGGAACCCGGCACCACTTTGCTACAGGCGATTGCCCAATTTGGAGGCTTCACCAATTTCGCCGCCACCAAACGTGTCCAGTTGCACCGCAGTGCCAAGATTTACACAGTCAACTTTGATGCAATACTCAAAGGCACCAGCCCCAACGGGTCCGTGCGATTGCGGGAAGGCGACGTGATCATCGTTCCACAGCGCCGTTTGTTCGAATAATTCTTCAGAACGATGGCCGGGAGTGCTGCGTCAAATGAATCATTTCTTCAGAATTGTTATTCTGACCGGCCTCTGTCCGGCTGCAGGTTTGGCACAAGACGGCGAACCGGGGGGGCTCTCTTTTACGTTTGGACTGAGACAGCAGTTTGAGGCGTTTACCGACCGAAGCCTGAGCGTTGCGGGCAAGGATCCCGGAGGACGCAGCACCACGATCCTGACCTTTGGCGCACTGAGCGAAACGCGTCAGGACCGGCTGGAACTTGAGTTCGGCACCCAGCTGAGCGATGGTCTGACACGCACGGACACGACCGCCGACCTGTCCTACCGCCGCACAAGCGCCAATGCGGTGCTCGATCTGACGGCGGAATGGGTCCAGTCGGATTTGGCCTTTCTGCGAAGCGCCTCCAGCTTTGTCGACGCCGACGGGATCGTTGTGCTGCCGGATGATCTGGGACAATTGACCAGCACAGGCACCCGCACTGCAACCACATTCGGCGCCTCTTTACGCTGGGGCGAGCTGCGGCCATTGGGGGCGTCGCTGGAGTTGCGCCACCGGATTCAGGACTATGACAATGCCCGTGCAACCCTGGCGGACGGCACGACGACGACTCTGTCCGGCGGGTTGCGCTTCAACATCAATCCGGTCACGACCGCAAACCTGAACCTGCGCTATAACATCATTGATGACGATGGAAGTGCCGTCGAAAACAGCGCTATCCTAAGGGGCGGACTGACCTTTGACCGGCCATCGGGCCGGTTGGTGACGCAAATCTCCGTTGCCCATAACGATGACAGCGAAACCCGTTGGGCCGCCTCGGTCAGTCGCCAGTTTGAACTGCCCCGCTCGGATCTGGATATCACACTCGGGGTTGCACAGGATGACAGCGCAACTGCGCAACTGGTCGGGCGGGTCGCCTATGGCTATGATCTGCCCGAGGGCCGTATTGAATTCAGCGCGGGCCATGACCTAACCGCGGGATCAGACCGGCGCAACACGACGCTACAGGCCAGCTATACCCAAGAGCTGACCCCGATCAGCGACCTGCGTCTGCTGCTCGACTATGCCCGGGCGCGCGATACGGATGAAGGTGCAGATATAGCGGTTGGCACTTTTTCTGCCAGCTACGGACTCCAGCTGACCCAGGACTGGTCCATTAATTTCGGGGCCCGCTCTGATCTGCGCAAGGATTCAGGCACTGCGTCACGCTCCAACGGTGTCTTCATGGTATTGGGGCGCAGTCTGACCTGGCGTCCATAAGACCGGATGTCCTATGCGCCTCACGCCCCCCGCGGGGCGCTTATTGCAATCCTGACCGTACTCATCTCCAGCGAGGTTGCGCTGCAAATGGCGGATCTGGGATGGATCGGATCCCCCCGCTGGCGTTCGCTGGCCTATCAGTACGGGGCGTTCTGGCCCGGCCTTTTAGACAGTTGGGCACCCAATTATGCCGCCCAGCCCGTCACCATGTTTGTCTCCTATGCCTTTCTTCACGGCGGCTTGGGACATCTGGCGGGCAATGCGCTCGCACTCTGGTTTCTGGGTCAGGCTGTCGTGGCCCGTATCGGACAGGGCGGCTTTCTGGGGGTCTTTGCAATAACCTCCCTCGGAGGTGCTGTGTCCTTTGCCGCCCTCAGCGCGGGCACTACCCCGATGGTTGGGGCCTCTGGTGCGCTTTTCGGGCTGGTCGGGATCGGGGTTGGCTGGCGTTTTTTCGACAGCACAGCCACCCCCTTGCGGCGCACCCGTCACGTTCTTGGCAGTATCGCCCTGATGGTACTGCTGAATATTCTGTTGAACTGGTGGTACGACGGGCATCTGGCCTGGCAGGCCCATCTGGGGGGCTTTGCAACCGGATTGGGGCTGGCAAAATGGCTTGGCGCCCGGCCCCGAAACGTCAGGACGCCCCAGCGCCAGCGCCAGCATCATTGATCCACGTCTCCAGCGCAACTGTGTTCCGGGGATTCAGCCAAGTCCGGCACGCCTGATGGTCTGCGCGGCATGCCCTTTCAAGGGTCTTGCCCTGTGCCCTTGATGATGTTGGCTTGCGCATGAAATCCATATGCACCCCAAACCAGCGGTTGGCCGTCTCTGTGTCGGTTTTTGCGTGATGCAGTGCCGATTTCAGCGCAAGACAGGCAAACCGGCTGTTATCCGACAGACGCCAGCGGATTCCCATATAGCGCGCGTATAGTTTGTCCTGCCAGCGAATTTCGGGAGGACGGGTATAGGTAGCAGGCGCAAAATCCGCGCAGAGTTCTGCGATATCTGCTTGCTGGTGCGCCTGCCAGAACCGCTCAATTGCAGCCCGGATGAAGCTGCGATGCCAGCCCCAGTAATGCAGCACCTCCTGTGCGCAGGTTTCCACCTTCGCTTGCCCGCTCAGGGCCACACCGGTGGAAAACTGGTCGAGACTGAAAACAGGATCCACGTCATAAAGCACATTTGCAATATCAACCGAGCGACACAGACTGTCGTGATGTGCCTCGACAACTCCGACAATCCCCGAGTTATACATGACAGAGTGGCGCGAAAGCATCCGGCCGCAAATTTCGCGCCCCTCCCCAAGCCATGCTGCAATATCCGACCAGATACCGTGGCCTGAAATCGGGCCCTCATTCGCATGCATCAGAGCCGTCTCAGGCGAAAGGCGGGCGGCCAGATGTTCCGGGGGCTCCAGAAACAGCGTATCCGTATCAAAATAGATGACCGGCCCGTGCCCTTCTTCCAAAACCTGCCGGACAAGATGCAATTTGACGAGATGGGTGACGCCGGCCCCCCGCGTCCAGTTCTGCCAATCCGCTGCAGATATAATCCGTTCCGTTACCGGCAGGGGGAAATCACCAAGGGTCCGGTCAGTATAGACCACGATCCGGGTGTCGGGATCGGTGCGCAATTTCAAAGCGCTGAGTATGCTGCCGAAAAGTTCGACACGATAGGGGCGCGCATCGCCGTATATCACGGTGACAAGCGTCAACACGACGGATTACCCCCGATCAACATTTTTTTGATCTTTTCGGGCCGGCTTTGCCAGCGGCAGTTCTTTTAACGGGGATGGCGGGCCGTCTAGAAGCTTTCGGACCTGCGCAATGCGGGCTGCGAACTCCTTTTCAAAAGTATGTTCGGTGGCAAAGGCCAGCGCTTCAAAACTGGCACGGGAAAGCTGTTCGGGATGTGCCTGCAAATCGGCAATTTTCTTTGCCAGTTGTCGGGCATCATTTATCGGTGTCGTCCAGCCAATTGCTCTGCCTTTTGTCAAACCGCAAAGCGCGTCATTTGCATAACCGACCACCGGCACACCACAGCCAAGGGTCTCAAGGTAGGTGCAGGAGGGGTCTCCCTGACGATGGCAACACACAAACAGGTCGATGTGACTGCGCACCGCCGGAAGCAACTCTGTCGCGAAATCAACGACACCATGCAGCCGCACCCTGTCCCCAAGACCATACGCGCGGATGCGTTCTTCCATGATCGGGCGCAAGTCGCCTTCACCGTAGATATCGAAGCTGAAGTCCAGCCCCGCATTTTTCAGGTGACGGGCAACTTCGATCAGATCATCCCCCCCCTTGACTGCGGTCAGCCGGCCCGAATAGGCGATCCTGAGATGTGTGTTGCGGTCCATGTCTGCCAGTCTCGCAGCGACAGCTTTGCGGTCGGCCAACATATCGACGGTCATCCGGTTGTCAAAAAACAGCAGGGTATTGCCGTTTATCTTGCGGTAGATGTCATAAGTCGGCGTGCCATTGCACTGCACCGCATCAGCAGCCGTTATCCCCCGCAGGTTGCGGCGCTCCTGATGCCAAGCCCAAAGATACCTTCGATAGCGGATGACCGGATTTGTGACTTCTGCATCAATGATCTGTAATCTTGTGCGAAGCGAATATTCGGTCACAAATACCGTCTTTTTCCCTTGGGACCGGCACCATTGCGTCAGATTGGCAAGCCGGTGATCGCCGCCCAGCATAACCGCATCGGCATCGGCAAGTGCGGTATAAATATGGTTTCCCGTATAAGGAACGATACGCACGGAAAACGGCAACTGGTCCAGGTCGAATTCAGCATCGTCCAGATTTCCCGTCGATGCAGCAGTGTGCGGGCGCATGATCGCCACGACCGGCCCCCCCCACAACATTGTCATCCGCGCCATGCCATCAACAAATTTCTTCGTCAGCAACACCCGCCCTTCTGCCACAGAACGTGCCGGCAATGAGGGGATTATGGCAAGCATGGCCATTGTTCAGCTCAGGCCTGTCTTTGTCTCGGCAATGACCTTTACGATGCGCTGTTGTTCCTCCGCACCGAGATCCGGCGAGAGCGGCAGGCACAAGATACGTTGTGCAATATCCCGTGCGACGGGCAAATTCTCGGGCTGTGCCGAGGGCTGGTGACGATACATGGGCATGTCCGAGATCAATGGATAGAAATACCGCCGCGCGTAAATACCATTGGCCCGAAGCCGCTCGTATAGTGCATCCCGTGTGAAACCGGCATCCGGTTGTACCAGTATGGGGAAGCTGTATTTATTTCCGGTCTGACCAGAGGCCAGAGGCAGGCAGCGAACTTCGGGAACCTGCGCCAGCAAATCACGGTAACGGGCATCCGCCTGACCTCTGCGCTCTGTGGCGTCATCAATATATTTCAGTTGCAAGAGCCCGAGCCCCGCGCTGAATTCGTTCATTTTTGCATTCATACCCACACGGGACACGGTTACTTCATCAACAATTCCGAAATTGCGAAGCTCGTCTATACCTTCTTTCGTGGCAGCATCCCGACTGATAACAGCGCCTCCTTCAAAGGTGTTGAACACTTTGGTCGCATGAAAACTCAGCACTGACATATCCCCGTGGCGCAGTACACTTCCCCCTGTGTCACGCACGCCAAAGGCATGGGCGGCATCGTAGATTAATCTCAGGTTGTGGGTATTGGCAAGGGCCTCAAAGGCCGCTGTATCGCATGCCCGCCCGAAGACATGCACGGGCATGATGGCACTGGTCTGCGGGGTCAGAGCTGCTGTGACAGCCGCCGGATCCAGATTCAGCGTGACCGGATCAATATCCGCAAAGACCGGCTCCAGACCGCTCAGCGCCAGCGTATGACTGGTCCCGATAAAGCTAAAAGGCGTGGTGATAACCTGTCCCTGCAGGGCACATTGCTGCAACGCCAGCATAAGACCCAAAGTTGCATTCGCGACCAGACTGACATGTTCAACCCCCAGATAATCACCAAGCGCTGCTTCGAATTCCTGATGATAGCGACCGCCATTACTCAGAATCCGGCTTTCCCACAGGTCTTCAAGTATCGGTATGACTTCCTGCAATGGGGGCAGTGTCGGACGAGTGACGTAGAGCGGACGGCCTCCAGCCATAAGCGAATACCTTTGTAATTATTGTCTTCAATAGAATAAGGCTTCCTGTTTGAATACAAAAGCCGTGCAGATCAACGATTCTCCCTGCCCCGCTTCGTTGCGCGTTCTGTTAATGGCATTTCCGCCCCTGAAGCGACGGGCGGCGGGACAGGAAAAATATAATACTTACATAAACTTATCAGTCATGAAACAGGGGTAATGATTTCTTGCAAGTGGCCTGACACACCCGCCAGGGGCAGCACGTCGCAGTGCGTTTAATAAACCTTCTTTTGCGCGACGTGCCCCTGTCAGTGCCTTTGTGCAATCAGACGATTACATCACTTGCATCAAAGCCGGTGATCCCGCCAAGCTCTATGACAAGTTCCGAGGCACCGTCGCCATCTATATCAAGCTGCAGGAATGTATTGCCCCCTGACACTTCAACGCGCAGTTCCCCCTTGCCACCGGAAGTATATTCATCCGTGCCAACGAAGCTGATACCCCGTTTGAAACCGGAGAGGTCCACAACATCCTCACCTCTGGTGAAGTCCCCGATAAAGTCGGGGTCGTCTGTCGACGACTGGAACGCGCGGGAAAAGACAAAACTATCCTCGCCGGCACCACCGTAAAGAACATCCCCCGCAGCCCCGCCAATAAGAATGTCGTCACCGCTATCGCCGTAAAGAGTATCGCTGCCGCCGTTGCCGCGCAGGATATCCTCATGGGCATCACCATTGATTATATCAGAACCCTTGCCACCGAAGAGGACATCATTACCGTTCCCCCCTTTGATGCTGTCAGAGCCTTTACCGCCTTTAACTGTGTCATCTCCGGAGCCGGCCCAAATACGGTCCGCGCCCTTATTGCCTTTAATGACGTCATTTCCGCCCCCGCCATAAAGCGCGTCGTCACCTTTTCCACCGCGCAGCATATCGTCGGCGCGCGCGCCAAACAGGGTGTCGTCTTCTGTCCGGCCTAACAGGGTATCATTGCCCCCCAAGCCTTCCAGAATGTCAGAACTGGTACCGCCCACAAGCAAATCATCCTCCGCGGTCCCTGTGACAACATCCGGATCGGGGTCAGGATCGGGATCCGGTTTGGGGTCAGGATCAGGATCCACAACGCCATCCAATCCCAGTTCCTCGGCCACAAAATCAAGGATCAGATCATAGTTTGCAACCACTAGCGGATGTACACTGGAGGGGATGGTGAAATCCTCGGGAGGCAGGGTGCCATACATCGCGGAATAGGTGATGACGCTGGCCAGAAAATAAAGCGTCTCTGTCCCGTGCGGTGCAATATCCTGATAAAGCGCCTGAACGGGAATTCCCGACAGAGGCGTTTCGGTCAGCAGTTGAGAGATAATCGGTCCGACCGGAATGGAGATGATATTGACGTCCGGACGGGCCGCTGACAATTCATCGTGGTATTCATCAAACCAGGCGGCATGCTCTGTCAGTGTCAGATTATGATATGCCGCCAGTTCCGCTGTATTGGCCGGGAATACATTGTCATCAATCACCCGCCGCATATCCGGCCAGTTTTCGTAGATATAGATGTCAATTCCGGGTTCCTGCGTGACCGCATAATCGATGATTTCAAGCGTGTAGCTGACAGCAGAACGGGGCAGGCTGTAAATCGGATCATTCGGATCGAGATTTTGGATGTAATTCGCCGGAGTGATCAGGATCGAGTCAAAATCTGCTTCGGCAAAGGTCTCCGTAGAGGAATTCCACGCCTGATCCACCCCGTCAAAACGCCACGACCAGGTCGCCTCCGGGGGCAGGTTTCTGACGTGGGTTTGAAGCTGACCAAACTGGCCTGACACAGAAAAATCCGTCCCTGCTGCATCCGCGAAGGCGTCCATCCAGTAAGGCACAATGGTCTGATCGGACCCCCCGTGCGCTTCGTGGTGGTAAATCAGGCTATGTCCGAAAACAAATGTCGAAAGTTCGGTTCTGTTAACCAGCGTTTCATCAGTGGGCATGTGTGACTCCGTCTAGGGAATTGGGTTGCCGTCAAGGAGGAACCTCCGGGATGGTCCTGTGAACCAATATTCCGAAAGTATGACGTATTATATTCAGGTATTATATTGGGATCTTGTGTTGGCGTTTGGATATCGCCCAGATGTTGCCTGTTCAACATGCTTTCTGAATCTCGGCAATTGCTTGCGCACGCGCACTGCGCGGTCGGCGGATTTTCACTTCCTACTTGGATAACCCCAGTTCTTCAGAGACGAAATCAAGGATCAGATCATAGTTTGCGACCACC
>NZ_MDVX01000014.1 GCF_001719615.1 Neptunicoccus sediminis | reverse complement strand
GGCAGGGTGCCATACATCGCGGAATAGGTGATGACGCTGGCCAGAAAATAAAGCGTCTCTGTCCCGTGCGGTGCAATATCCTGATAAAGCGCCTGAACGGGAATTCCCGACAGAGGCGTTTCGCTCAGCAGTTGAGAGATGATCGGTCCGACCGGAATGGAGATGATATTGACGTCCGGACGGGCCGCTGACAATTCATCGTGGTATTCATCAAACCAGGCGGCATGCTCTGTCAGTGTCAGATTGTGATATGCCGCCAGCTCCGCTGTATTGGCCGGAAATACATTGTCATCAATCACCCGCCGCATATCCGGCCAGTTTTCGTAGATATAGATGTCAATTCCGGGTTCCTGCGTGACCGCATAATCAATGATTTCAAGCGTATAGCTGACAGCAGAACGGGGCAGGCTGTAAATCGGGTCATTTGGATCGAGATTTTGGATGTAATTCGCCGGAGTGATCAGGATCGAGTCAAAATCTGCCTCGGAAAAGGTCTTCGCTGCGGAAGTCCACGCCGCATCCACCCCGTCAAAACGCCACGACCAAGTCGCCTTCGGGGGCAATTTTTTAACGTGTTTTTCCAATTGACCAAACTGGCCTGACACAGAAAAATCCGTCCCTGCTGCATCCGCAAAGGCATCCATCCAGTAAGGCACATTGGTCTGATCGGACCCCCCGTGATCTGCGTGGTGGTAAATCAGGCTATGTCCGAAAACAAATGTCGAAAGCGTGGTTCGGGCAGCTGCATTATCATCTATGGACATAGTCGACCCCGTTTCAGAATTAGGATTGTCTCAAATAAAAGAAGTGATCCTGCTTTTGCGAACAGGGCTTATGGTAATTGACAGTCCCATCCGGAAACAGCGCGTTTCCAGATGGTACCTGCAATCAATATTGCAAGTTGTCCCCGATTTGCCTAAGATAATTCTAATTTAATTACAAAATTAGTTTAGTTGGGAATCATGAGATTATTTCACAAACCCATAGTTGCCGCCTGCCTGCTGGCTTGGGCCGCCGTTATGCCTGCACATGCAGCTACAGTCGACGTGACCTACGATCTGCGTCCGACCTATAAATCCATAGACGGTGTCGGAACCCGGACAGCCACGTATCGCTCTGATCTGGTCGGGGCGACTGTTCTGGCAAGGTTTGGCGATGGCACCACGGAAAACTGGGAGTTCATCCAGCATACATCGAATATATTCTCGGTGCGTGTTGATCACGAAAGCCCGGACCTCTCCTTCACCTACGATAACAGCAACACCTTCTCGATGAACGCCAGCAAGCTTCTCACCAACCTGACGGTGAATATGGGCAGGGCAAATGTAATTTTTGATGCTGGCGAATATCCCGACAGCGATGTGCGGAACTCTCCGACCACCAAGATCGGGATCGAGTTCAACGTAAGCGCTGGAGGCGATGCATTAACAGGGGTGATCGGTGCGCATTACAGCGGCCATGTCCGGATTGGCAATCATATGACCGGCGAGGATGCATTCACACAGTTGGACCTTGATTTCACCGGACTTGACGGGGGTGGGCAACTGGGCGGCATTTCATGGCGCGCGGATCTGGACGTTCTGGCAACCCCGAGCGACTTGGCTTTGCTGTCACAAGTGCCTCTGCCTGCCGGTATGGGACTGCTTCTAACCGGCCTTGGGGCTCTGGCATTTGCCGCCCGGCGCCGGCGCCGCAAATACGTTTGAAAACAACGTAGTGTGTCGAACAAGGGAACCGTTACCAAGTGGATTGCATCCCGGGATTTTATGGTATGACCCCTGATTGGAAGAATGTCTTTCCGGGATAGGATCTCTCAACCTGCTCTGCAAAAGGGAGGTCGCTCCGGCCGCCCCCACAGTGTTGCAAAATCGGGTCTTCCGAACAGAATTTCCCTATTTTGTTTTAATTGACATAATTCTGCCTGTGGGCACAGATAGGTAGGAGAAAAGAGTGTTTTATTATATACGGTTATTTGATGGGTACGGGTAGCACACAGAATACATTCGCTGAAACCGACGTCGCCATTGTCGGTATGGCGGCCCATTTGCCCGGTTCTGATACTGTAGCATCCTATTGGGAAAACCTGCGCAACGGCATCGAGTCGATCCGCTCCTATAGCTCCGAAGAGCTGCTCGCCGCCGGTGAGATGGCACATCGGCTGAACCGGCCCGATTACGTAGCTGCCGCCGCCCCGCTACAGGGCTATCAGAATTTTGATGCGGAATTTTTCGGGCTGTCCCCCAAAGAAGCTGCGATTATGGACCCCCAACACCGTCACTTCCTCGAGGTCGCATGGGAGGCGATGGAAAACGCCGGACACATCCCTGAAGACACACGCGGGCCTATCGGGGTTTTTGCCGGCTGTGGTATGGGCAGCTACTTTTATTTCAACATCTGCTCCAATCAGGATCTCGTTGATAACGTTGGAATGTTCCTGTTACGACACACAGGGAACGACAAGGATTTTCTCTCTACGCGGGTCAGCCATATCTTTGACCTGAAAGGGCCTTCGGTAAACGTACAAACCGCCTGTTCCACCTCCTTGGTTGCCACCCATTACGCCACGCAAGCCCTGTTGTCGGGCGAATGTGACACGGCTCTGGCGGGCGGTGTCACGATCGAACTGCCACAGGATCGCGGCTATATCTATAAAGAAGGCGAAGTGCTGTCGCCGGACGGTCATTGCCATGCTTTTGACCACCGCGCACAGGGCACGGTGTTCGGATCGGGCGCCGGCGTTGTGGTTCTGCGTCGCCTGAAAGACGCGATTGCCGATGGCGATCACATTTGGGCGGTGATCAAAGGTTCCGCGATCAACAATGACGGCGCGGCAAAGGCGGGGTATCTTGCGCCTTCGGTGGATGGTCAGGCCGAAGCCGTTGCCGAAGCACAGATGATCGCTGACACCCCTGCCGACACCATCGACTATGTCGAATGTCACGGCACCGGCACCTATCTGGGCGACCCGATTGAGGTGGCCGCACTGACGCAAGCCTTTAACGAAACCACACAAGAGGTCGGATTTTGCCGTTTGGGATCGGTAAAAACCAACATCGGCCATCTGGATACTGCCGCCGGTGTGGCCAGTCTGATCAAGACGTCGTTAGCGCTCCATCACAAACAGATCCCGGCGTCCTTGGGCTATGAGAAACCCAATCCTGCGATTGATTTTGAAACAACCCCCTTTCGCGTCAATGATCAGCTAACAGACTGGATCAGTCACAAAGGCCCCCGCCGCGCCGGAGTCAATTCTCTGGGCGTTGGCGGCACCAATGCCCATGTGGTGCTGGAAGAAGCCCCGGACCGGGCAGAAACGCAGCCCTCGGACTGGCCGTTTCAGATTCTGACTGTATCGGGGCGCAACAAGGCAGCACTTGACGGAAATGCTGCCCGGCTGGCAGCACATCTGCGGGCCCATCCCGAACAGGATCTGGCCGATATCGCATGGACCCTGAAAAACGGGCGGCGGGGCTTTGAACGCCGCAGGGTGATCGTGGCCGAAAGCCACGAAGACGCCGCTGACCAGCTGGAAAAGAACGATCCACGTCGCGCATTTTCCCACAGCGTTTTGGGCGATGATCCCGATTACGTCTTTATGTTTCCGGGCGGCGGCGCCCAATATGCAGGCATGGCCCGCGATCTCTATGAGACCGAACCCGTTTTTACCGAATGGATGGATAAGGGTCTGGAAATTCTGCAACCCAAGCTGGATTACGACATCCGCGCGCTGTGGTTGCCCGAACCGGGGGCCGAAGAAGCCGCCGACTCCCGGCTGACGCAGCCTTCGGTGCAACTGCCGCTGATTATGATTGTGGAATATGCGCTGGCGCAGCTCTGGATCAGCTGGGGCGTCACGCCTGCTGCGCTTGTAGGACACTCCATGGGGGAAAACACTGCTGCTTGCGTGGCAGGGGTGATGTCATTTGAAGATTGCATCGGCCTTGTTCACTTGCGCGGCAAGCTGTTTGACACCGTTCCTGCGGGGGGCATGCTGTCCATCGCCCTGCCCGCAGACCAGCTTGAACCGCTTTTAGGGGATGAACTGGATCTCGGGGCGGTGAATGCACCTTCCCTTAGCGTGGCGACCGGACCGCAGGCCGCACTGGATGTTCTTGAAGCGCGATTGAAAGCCGACGGTATCGACTGCCAGCGCATTCCGATTGATATCGCCGCCCATTCGCGGATGCTGGAACCTATTCTGAAAGATTTTGGCGACTATCTGCGCGCAATCCCCCTGAAGGCACCGCAGATTCCGTTTACATCCAACCGCAGCGGCGATTTCATCACTGATGCACAGGCACAAGACCCCGACTACTGGGTTGGACACCTCCGCGGCACGGTGCATTTTGCCGATTGCCTGAGCACCCTTGCGTCAAAAGACGAACGGGTCTTCATTGAGGTCGGGCCGGGACGGGCGATGTCCGCGCTGGCGGGGCAACACGATAAGGTACAGGCCAATCAAATTGTGAACACCCTGCGCCACCAGCAGGATGACGTGGCCGATGACGCCTATTTCATGGCGATGCTGGGCCGGATCTGGGCTGTGGGCGGAACATTTGACTGGGATCAGATCTGGGGCGGCGTTCCCCGTCACCGCGTGCCTTTGCCCACCTATGCCTTCCAGCATGCTGCCTATTTCATTGAACCCGGCATGGCCAAATCCGATGCCGATGCGCAATGGCTGACCCGGAGCGACACGCCTGAAAACTGGGGTTACAGACCCGCATGGGTGCCGCGTTATGCTGCCTGTGACGTGGATGTGACGGGCGATCTGTCCGAGGCGGAAAAACAGGTCTGGCTGGCCTTCACCGATGAGGCAGGGCTGGTGACTGCGGCCGCAAAACGACTGCGTGCCGCTGGTCATGACGTGATCACCGTGCGCACCGGAGACACTTTTTCCCGGGATGGAGAGGGCGGCTATTTCATTGCCCCCGAACGGGGCCGCGAAAGCTATGACGCCCTGATATCAGACCTCAACACCCGCGATCTGATCCCCACCCGTATCCTGCACGGCTGGATGATCACCCCTGACGAAAGTTTCCGCCCCGGTTCCAGCTTTTTCCATCGGGTGCAGGAACAGGGGTTCTATAGCCTGTTTTTCCTCGCTCAGGCGATTGGCGGCGAAGACCTGCCCGAAGACATCCATATTCTGGCGCTCAGCAATGGCGCGGCACAGCACAGGGACGAACCCCTGCCCCACCCTGAAAAGGCAACCCTTGCAGGTCCGGCCCGTGTGATCCCGCGCGAGTTTCCGCATCTGACGGTCTCAACGCTCGACATTACCCTGCCGCCCCGGTCCGGGCCCAAGAAATATGCCCTGCCCGAGGATCAGGTTAACCAACTGGTCGATCATATCCTTGAGGACGCATTGGCGGAGCCGGACAATGACACCGCCCTGATACGGGGGGGCAAACGTTATGCCCTGACCTATCGTCCCGCCCCGTTGGACGATCCCCCCGAGGGGGAACTCCCCGTGTTGAAACAGGGCGGGGTCTATATGATTACCGGCGGCTTTGGCGGCATCGGGCTGACGCTGGCCGAGACCCTGATCAAACGTGCAGGTGCAAAGCTGGCGCTGGTTGCGCGCAGCCCCCTGCCACCGCGCGAAACCTGGGACAGGGTCCTGAAGAACACAGCGGCTACAGCCCCGCTTGCCCGCCGGATTACAGCCCTGCAGCGACTTGAGGCACTGGGCGGAACCATCATGACCTTCGCTGCCGATATCAGCAATGTAGAAGACATTCGCGATGCAAAATCCGCGATTGAAGCCGAGCTGGGTACGATCAACGGCATCATCCATGCTGCCGGCCATATCGACGACGCGCCAATCATGACCAAGGATGTCACCAGTATCGAAGACGTCTTTGCCCCTAAAATCCACGGCACCAATGTGCTGGACGAAGTGTTTCCGGACGGGACGCTGGACTGGCTCGTGCTGTTTGCCTCCAGTTCCACCGCGACAGCCCCGATCGGGCAGGTGGATTACGTGGCCGCCAATGAATATCTTAATGCCTACGCCAAATCCCGCAGCGGCGACCAGACCCGTGTGCGGGCGATAAACTGGGGCATCTGGGCCGATGTGGGCATGGCCGCCGACGCAATGGAGGCGCGCACCGGCAGTGCCACCCCCCCGGAAGTTCACGAGATAAACGCCCCCATGCTGGATCAGGCCACGTTTGACCGCGCCGGAAACAGGGTCTTTACCGCAAGCTACACTGTGGCCGACCGCTGGTTTCTGGACGAGCACCGCACCAAGGCCGGCGATGCGTTGGTTCCGGGCACCGGCTATCTGGAAATGGCAATCGAGGCGCTGCATGCCATGGGGGAAACGGCAGCCTTTGAAATTCGCGACCTGTATTTCCTGCGCCCCTTTGCGGTGGGCGATGCGGGCGCGGTTGATTTGCGCCTGACCCTGCCGCGCAGCGATGCGGGTTACGGGTTTCTGGTGGAAAGCGGCGGACAGGGAGGGTTTGCGCAAAACGCCCAAGCCAGCTTGCAAATCCTGCCTCTGGCAGCACCAGCCCCGCTGGATGTCGCGGCCATCACCGCCCGCTGTAACCCGCCGGTTGAGGCAGGGGAAACAGGCTGGATCACCTCCCCCCAAGAGGCGCATCTGAATTTTGGTTCGCGCTGGCGTGTTTTGCAATCCACTGCGCTCGGGGACGGCGAAGGCATCGCACGTCTGAAACTGCCCGCTGCCGCTGCAAAAGACACGGATCAGGGCTATCTGCTGCATCCCGGCCTGATGGATCTGGCGACAGGTTGGGCAATGGAACTGATTGCGGGCTATGCCAGCCAGCACCTCTGGGTGCCGGTCAGTTACCGCTCGGTCAAGGTTTACGCACCGCTGCCCGGCGAAATTGTCAGCTGGGTGCGCAACGCGGGTGACAACACCTCGGACGGGGATATCGCCAGCTTTGACATCACACTCGCAGCCCCCGACGGGACGGTCTGCGTGGAAATCAGCGGCTTCTCAATCCGCCAGATGGAAGAAATTTCGGGCTTTGGTGCGCAGGACGAAGCCCCGTCGCAAGCGCCCGACGATACTGCACGCCCCCTGTCGCCCGCCGAAGAACGGCTGCGCCACAATCTGTCGCAGGGGATCCGGGCCGAAGAAGGCGCCGACCTGTTCCTGCAAGCATTGATGGGAACGCACCGCCAGATCATCCTGTCCTCGCTCGATCTGAACGCGCTTATCACACAGGCCGGACAATCTGACGATACCGACACCGAAGACAGCCAGAAATTCTCGCGGCCACAACTGGACAGTGATTTTGTGGCCCCCTCGAATGCCATCGAAGAACGCCTCGCCGCCTTCTGGCAGGACCTTCTGGGCGTCGATCAGATCGGAGTCGAGGACAGTTTCTTTGATCTTGGCGGCCATTCCCTGATCGCCGTGCGGCTGTTTGCACAGATCCGCAAAGCCTATCAGGTCGATTTCCCGATATCCGTGCTGTTTGAAGCCCCCACAATCCGCAAATGCGCCGAATTGATTGCTGCACGCGGTGTCACGGATGGCGATAGCGACGAGGCGGCAGTAGCGGATAAACCCAAAGCCCCGCCCCGCCGTTTCACCCATCTGGTCGCGATGCATCAGGGCGAAGGCGGGCATAAACCACCCTTTTTCCTTGTGGCAGGGATGTTTGGCAATGTGTTGAACCTGCGCCATCTGGCCCATCTGATTGGCAGTGACCGTCCGTTCTACGGGCTTCAGGCGCGCGGATTGCTGGGGGACGATCCGCCCCATCGCACGATTGAATCCGCTGCGGCCGACTACATCGCCGAGATGCGTCAGGTGCAGCCCCATGGCCCCTATCATCTGGGCGGGTTTTCAGGGGGTGGCATCACCGCGTTTGAAATAGCCCGGCAACTGCGCGCAGATGGCGAAGAAATCGCAGCGCTGGTCTTGCTGGACACCCCCCTGCCGGTGCGTCCCGGAATAGAAAAAGCCGACAGGCTGAGGATCAAGTTACAGGATATCCGCAAGGGCGGGCTGGGGTATTTCCGCGACTGGGCCCGCGACCGCATTGCCTGGGAAATGCGCAAGCGTCAGACCCGCGAGGAAACCGCCGAAGACGGCCAGCAATTCCACAACGTCGCCATTCAGGATGCGTTTCTGGAAAGCGTCGGTGCCTATCAGGTGCAAGCCTGGGATGGCACGCTGGCGCTGTTCCGCCCGCAACTTGCGCCCAAATGGACCGTAGGCGACAGGTTGATCAGCCATGAGCGCGTCTATCTCTATGACGATAACGACTGGGGCAAATTCGCCCCCGATATCCAGATATTCGAGGTGCCCGGCGATCACGATTCCATGGTTTTGGAACCCAATGTGCGCGTGCTTGCTGCCCGCATCCGCCGGTATCTGGAACGCCCCCGCGATCAGATCCAATTTCAGGAAGCCGCCGAATAAATGTCTGACCCGACCATTCTGACCATCATTCTGAATTACAAAACCGCTGAAATGACCCTGAAGGCCGTTGAAGCCGCCCACAGAGCGATGGAGGGTCTGCCTGGTGAAATTCTGGTTGTGGATAATGACAGTCAGGACGGGTCGTACGAAACCCTGAGCGCCCGTGTGACGGCGCAGGGCCGGGACAATGTCAGGGTCATCCAGTCGGGCCATAACGGGGGCTATGGCGCGGGCAATAACGTTGGCATCCGGGCCGGGCTTTCGGATGGATCACGCCCCGATTACGTCTATATTCTGAACTCGGATGCCTTCCCCAAACCACGGGCCATCCGGGTGCTTTACGACCATCTGAACACCACACCCGGCACCGGTTTCGCTGGCAGCTATATAGAGGGTGAGGACGAGATACGTCACATCACCACCTTCCGCTTCCCTTCCTTCTGGAGCGAGTTTGAACGCTCTGTGAAACTGGGCCCCGTCAGCCGCCTGTTGAAATCCCATCGCGTGCCCGATCCTCGCAACAGCTCCGGGCCTGTCGACTGGCTGGCGGGGGCCTCGGTGATGATGCGTCAGGACGTGCTGGACGAAATCGGCCTTTTTGACGAAACCTTCTTTTTGTATTTTGAAGAAACAGACCTGTGTCGCCGCGCCCAGAAGGCAGGTCACAGGGTGATGTTTCTGCAAGACAGCGTCGTTACCCATCTGGGATCGGTGTCTACAGGGATGAAGGAATGGTCCCGCGTGCCGGATTACTGGTTCAACTCGCGCTGGCATTATTTCACAAAAAACCACGGGCGCGCTTATACCGCTTTGGCCACGGCCCTGCACCTGAGCGGTGGCGGGCTGCACTGGCTGCGCTGCAAAGTGACCCGCAAACCACATGGCGGCGCGCCGCATTTCCTGCGCACCCTTGCCCGTCACGATATCGCCCAACTTTTTACCTCTAAACGAGACCACACGATCAAGGCCCGTTCGCAAACCGGAGATTAACCCCATGTCCTATCGCGCCGTTGTTATTGGTAATGAAACGCTGACCATTCAATGTGGTGAGATGCTGCGCGAAGCAGGCCATACGGTCGTCGCCGTTGTGACCCGCCACCCTGATGTGGCGGACTGGGCAAAGGACGCAGGGCTGGTGCTGCATAGCCCTGACACCGATCTTGGTGCGGCCCTTGGCGGAATGGAATTCGACTGGCTGATGTCGATTGCCAATCTTGATATGATCCCTGAGGCTGTATTGGCGCTGCCCCTTCGCGGGGCGCTGAATTTTCATGACGGCCCCCTGCCGCGCTATGCAGGTTTGAACGCTCCGGTCTGGGCATTGCTGAACGGTGAGGCTGAATACGGCGTAAGCTGGCACATGATTTCGGGCGGCGTCGACGAAGGGGATTTACTGGCACAAAGCTTCTTTGACATCAGCCCGGACGAAACCGCACTGACCCTGAACACCAAATGCTATGCTGCGGCCATCGACAGCTTTGCCACAGTCATCGAGAAACTGGCAACAGAGGCCCCTGTCACCACGGCCCAAGACCTGTCACAGCGCAGCTATTTTTCCAAGAACGACCGGCCAGAGAACGCCGCACGGCTTGATTTCAGCCGGAGTGCGCGACAGATCACCACTTTGGTCCGGGCGTTGGATCATGGCGCTTACTGGAACCCGCTGTCCTGTCCCAAACTCGCCTCTGCCGCCGGTGTCTTTCTGGTGGGCAAGGCCGAAGCCGGCAAAAGCTCTGCCGATGCCAGCGCAGGAACCGTGATCGCCTTGGACAGTGACAGCCTGACCGTCGCTACCGCCACGGCGCCCGTAACTTTAAGCAAATTGTGTGATGCTTACGGCACGCCGGTTGCGCCCTCGCGGATCGCGGCCGTGGGGGATGTGCTGCCCACCCTTGATACAACCGAGGCCGAGGCCCTGACTGCAGCCCTGAAAGCCACGCTGAAAACCGAAGAAGACTGGCGCCACACCCTAGAAGCCATGTCCCCTGTCGCCCTGCCGCTGATCGACATGGGCGCCCCGTCCGGCGAGATCGTCGCCATTCCGCTTGCCGGTGATCACGACCATCTGGCGCGCGCATTGATGCATTTGGGCAGTGCGCTGGCTGAAGACCCTGTCGATTTGGCTCTGGGTCTGCCCCATGACCATTCCGGCTACTTGTCCGATTGGGTGCCGCTGCGCGCAGGCTCTGACCCCGCCGCAGCCAGAGCCCGCGGCCCCTTTGCCGCCGACTTGCTTGCCCGGATGCCCGGTGATGTCGCAATCCCTGCCTTGGGACTCTCGGATGATGCCTATATCTCCGGCACGGCCCTGACTGTTGCAGGTACGACCTTGCACGCCGATACCGGCAAAATCACGGCCGAGGCTGCCACCCTTATGGCGGCCCGATTAACCCATATGGCCGCCCAGATCGCCAAAGGCGAAACCCCCACCATCCTGCCCGACGCCGAACGCCAGCAAGTGCTGTTCGACTGGAACGCCACCGCAACAGACTTTCCCGAATCCCAATGTATCCATCAGGCGTTTGAAGCGCAGGTCGAACGCACCCCTGAGGCAGAGGCACTGGCTTTTGAGGGCGAAAGCCTCAGCTATGCGCAGTTGAACGGGAAAGCCAATCAACTTGCCCGCATCCTGCAAGCCAAAGGCGTTGGCCCCGATGTGATTGTAGGCCTGCACCTGCCCCGCTCCTCGGCTCTGCTGGTCGCAGCCCTTGCGATCCTGAAGGCAGGCGGTGCCTATCTGCCACTCGATCCGGTCTATCCAGCCAGCCGTACAGAGTTCTTCATTGAGGACAGCGGCACCAAAGTCATCATCACCGACAGCGCTTTGGCCGCCAACCTGCCCCGAACATCCGCCGAGATCATACGGGTCGATACAGTGTCGCCAGAAAGCGAAGCCGGCAATCCTGTTTCAGACGTTGCAGGCCACCACATGGCTTATTTGATCTACACCTCCGGATCGACCGGCACCCCCAAAGGCGTGATGGTCGAACACCGCAATGTGGCAAACTTCTTTACCGGAATGGACGACCGTATTTCCCATTCCCCCCCCGGCGTCTGGATGGCTGTGACCAGCTTGTCCTTTGACATTTCGGTGCTGGAATTATTCTGGACCCTTGCGCGCGGTTTCAAACTGGTCATCTCGGGCGATGAAAGCCGCGCCTTGGTCTCAGGCGACGGCCCCGCAGCCGGTGTCGGCATGGACTTCAGCCTGTTTTACTGGGGCAATGACGATGGCGTCGGCCGCGACAAATACCGCTCGCTTCTGGAGGGCGCACAGTTTGCCGACAAAAACGGCTTTTGCGCAGTCTGGACCCCTGAGCGGCATTTCCACGCCTTTGGCGGCCCCTATCCGAACCCTTCGGTCACAGGGGCAGCGGTCGCAGCCGTCACCCGTAACCTTGCTGTGCGGGCCGGTTCCTGCGTCGCCCCATTGCACCATACCGCGCGTATCGCTGAAGAATGGGCCGTCATCGACAATCTGACAAACGGGCGGAGTGGAATTGCTATAGCCTCCGGCTGGCAGCCTGACGACTTTGTGCTGCGTCCCGAAAACACGCCCCCGAACAACAAACCGGCGATGTTTGAGGCCATCCGTGACCTGCGCAAGCTCTGGGCCGGAGAGACAGTAGAATTTCCCCGCCAGAACGGCGAGATGCATGGTGTTGTCACCCAACCCCGTCCCGTCTCCAAGACACTGAATGTCTGGGTCACGACCGCTGGCAATCCTGCCACTTGGAAAGAGGCCGGAGAAAACGGTTGCAACGTGCTGACCCATCTTCTGGGACAAAGCGTCGATGAGGTTGCGGAGAAAATTGCCATCTACCACGCCGCCCTGCGCGAAGCGGGCCATAATCCCGATGATTTTTCCGTCACTCTGATGCTGCACAGCTTTCTTGCGGACACCCGCGAGCAGGCCCGCGAGATTGCCCGCGAGCCTATGAAGGATTACCTGCGGGCCGCCGCCGGCCTGATCAAACAATACGCATGGGCTTTTCCGGCCTTCAAGAAACCCAAAGGGGTTGAGAACCCGATGCAGATTGATCTGGCGTCGCTGAATGCCGAGGAAATGGAAGGTATCCTCGATTTCGCCTTTGAACGGTATTTCAACGACTCCGGGCTGTTTGGCACGGTTGAGGACGCGATTGAACGGGTCGCTGAGGTCAAAGCCATCGGCGTCACCGAGATCGCCTGCCTGATTGATTACGGCATCGACGTGGATCACGTGCTGGAAGGCTTGAAGCCGCTTGCACAGGTGGTCGCTGCCAGCAATCAAACGGTGGCGGACGACGATTATTCCATTGCGGCGCAGATTTTGCGCCATAACGTCACCCATCTCCAATGCACCCCGTCCATGGCACAAATGCTGGCCATGAACGAAGAGGCAAGGACCGCTTTACGCCAGCTCGACCATTTGATGGTGGGCGGTGAGGCTTTGCCCGGGGCGCTGGCCGATGAATTGCGCACCCTTACAGGGGGGCACGTGGAAAACATGTACGGCCCGACCGAAACCACAATCTGGTCCACCACACAGACAGCCGCGCCGGGCCAGGGCGCAGTGCCCATCGGCACCCCGATCGCCAATACACAAGTCTATGTGTTGGGCGAGGATATGGAACCCCGGCCCATTGGTATGCCGGGCGAGTTGTATATCGCAGGGGCCGGTGTGACGCGGGGCTACTTCCAGCGGGACGCGCTCACCTCGGAGCGTTTTGTGACAGATCCCTTCAAGGCCCTTGACCCTAACTCTGCGGGGCGGGGGCGCATGTATCGTACCGGCGATCTGGTGCGCTGGGAACCGGACGGGCGGTTGCACTTTCTGGGACGTGCGGATTTTCAGGTCAAACTGCGCGGCTACCGTGTGGAACTGGGCGAAATCGAAAGCGTCATGGACCGGTTTGACGGTGTCCAGCAATCCGTTGTTATGGCACGGGAAGATACGCCGGGGGGGGTGCAGCTGGTCGGCTATATGCTGACGGAAGCGAACATAGATGAAGCCGCTTTGCGCGCCGAAATGCTCAGATCCCTGCCCGAATACATGGTGCCGCGTCATTTCGTGACGCTGGAGGCCTTTCCGTTGACCCCGAACAAGAAAGTCGATCGTAAGGCCCTGCCCGCGCCTGTATCGGGTAAAGCCGCCCCAATCGTTGTGAAACCAACACCAACCACAGCTACAGCGACAAAAGCGGCGCCGAAGGCAGCGGCGGTCGATCTGGGTTCTGAGGCTGAAATCAGCCAGAAGATCGCTGAAATATGGTCCGAAATCCTCGGGGTCGGGCAGATTGGCCCCAAAGACAGCTTCTTTGACTTGGGCGGTCACTCGCTGCTGGCGGTACAGGCGCATCGGGAAATCCGCGCGAGGCTTGGCGTGCAAAAGCTCTCGATCACCGATATTTTTCGCGCCCCGACCCTTGGCGCCCTGTCAGAGATCGTCGCCAAGAAAGCCGGAAACACTGCGCCCAAAGCCCCCCCGGTCGCGGCGGTTCCCCAGCCCGCGCAAACCGCCCCCGTAACTCCCGTGCCCCCAGCAGGGGGCACGCTCACCGATGCCATGGCACGGCGGCGTGAGATGCGCAAACAGCGGCAAAGCCGATGAGCCTTCCATGCGGGGCAACCCTGTGTGACCTGCCGGGGATTTCTGTCGGCCAGGGGCAAACCGGCTTGCCCCCGAAGGTGCCTTGCTTTGATCTGTTGCCCTTATCCGCGGGCAGCATCAAACTGAAACCCGTGGCATTCCTCCTCAAACCTCTTTCCGGTCCATCATGCGCTACCGTCTGAAAAAGATCCTGATCGCTCCGGCGCTATTCATCCTTGCAGCGCTTGGCCTTTACAGCCGCCAGCCTGCGCCGCTGGACCCGCAGACCTTTGCAGCCCTTTACGACACTCCGGCCCCTGCGCCGCAGGGTTCGCGTCAGGTATACCATCTGGGCCATAGCCTTGTAGGGCGGGATATGCCGGCGATGCTCGCGCAACTGGCGGGTGCGGGGCACGGCTACGCCAGCCAGCTTGGTTGGGGCGCGACGTTGCGATCCCACTGGGAGCCGGATGTGCCGGTTAAAGGATTTGAAGCCGAAAACGCCCATGCCGCCTATCGTGACCCCGATGAAGCACTGGCCTCCGGCACCTATGACGCGCTGGTGCTGACCGAAATGGTCGAAATCGCAGACGCAATCCGCTACCATGACACCCCCACGTATCTGCACCGCTGGGCCGCCAAAGGCCAAGAGGCCGGTATGGTGGTCTATCTTTATGAAACCTGGCATCAGTTGAATGACCCTGCCGGCTGGCGGGTGCGGCTGGACCGCGACCGGACTCTCTATTGGGAGGATGCTGTGCTGCGCCCTGCCCTCGCCCGGAGTGATCCGCTGCGCCCGATCTATGTGATCCCCGGTGGTTCGGTCATGGCCGCCCTCTCCCGTGCACTGGAAACCGGAGGCGCCGTCGGCCCGCTGGCCCAGCATGGTGATCTGTTCAAGGACGATATCCATTTCAACGACTACGGCGCCTACCTGATGGCGCTCACCCATTATGCAGTTCTTTACCAGCGCGACCCGACAGGACTCCCCCATACCCTGCAACGGGCCGATGGAACTCCGGCGGACGATCCCGGTCCTGCGGCCGCGCGACTGATGCAAAAGATCGTCTGGCAGGTGGTCTCGCAGGATCCGATGACAGGTGTTCCGGAGGGCTGACACTATGGGCGGGTGCTCATTTCGAAACGCTCTGTCTCTTAAACGAATCTTGACTTTTTGACCCGCGCGGTCCCTCCTAATGTTACTCAATCTTCATTTTTTATTGGTATATACCCGTGTCTGCATTTTTTCCACTCGACCCAGAAACCCTGACGATCACCCATCAAAAGGCAAAAGAAATCGGTGACAGCATTGCCACTGAATACCAATCCAAGACGCCCTATCATTACACCTGCGTGGACAATTTCCTGCCGCCAGAAATACTGGAACGGGTGCGCGAGGAAGCTTTGGCTATGGGCGACAAGCCAGCGGAAAACGCCAGCGAGAACGAAAAACTCAAGACCTCTTACAATCCTGATCGTCTGCCAACCTATACCAAGTCCGTGTTCCACGCGCTCTCGTCGCGCCCTTTCATCCAGTTTCTGGAGAGAATGTCGGGCATAAAGGGGCTGATCCCCGATCCCTATTATCTGGGCGGTGGCATTCACCGTACCAACACCGGCGGATTTCTCGATATCCATGCGGATTTCAACCACCATTCGATCATGAATCTGGAACGCCGCCTGAACCTGCTGATCTATCTCAATCCCGACTGGAAAGAAGAATACGGCGGCTCCTTTGAGGTCTGGACCAATGACATGTCCAAAAAAGTGGCGTCCTTTGCCCCGGTGATGAACCGGATGTGCTGTTTTTCAACCGGCGACAACACGATGCACGGCAACCCCGAAGTGGTAAACCATCCCAAAGACGACCCGCGCCTGTCCATCGCACTCTATTACTACACCTCAACCTGGGACGACGCCCGTGTCTCTCAATCCACCGTGTTCAAGCAGCGCCCCGGCACCAATGATGCCAAAAGCTCCGAGGCGACCCAAAGAATGCTCCGCGAACTGGTGCCCCCTCTGATTTACCGCAAATCCCGCAACCTGCTCCGCAAACTGCGTAAATAGAGTCCTCTGCGGACCTCTGACAGGACATTCGGATGGCTGATGATACAGGATTTAGCGCCGCAAAAATTGACAGTTGCGATCCGCTTTTTGCCCCGATCCGCCTGCCTGTCGAGATTTGTACCCGCGATCCGTTGATCGTGGTTGGCATGCCCCGCAGCGGTTCCTCTTTTCTCAGCCATATCCTGTCACAAATCCCCGACTGGTATGTGTTTGACGATCTCTATACCCAACGCAAGGCGCGAGAGATCGGGGTAAACACCCCGATGAATGCCCGGGATGTCAAAAAGCTGACCTATTATCTGGGCTGGCAAATCCGGGCGCGGTTGCGCTTTGGTCTTTATGCGGTTCCCAATGTGACCGAAGAAGAAGTCCCGGCACTGGACGGGGCCCTCGCACAGGCTTTCACAGACCGGCCCGGATCGTGGGCCGAGATGCAGGAAGAGTTCATGCGCCGTCTGGCAAAACGTGCCGGCTGCACCCGTTGGGGCTATAAGATGCCCGGCGCGTTCCGCCGGATTCCCGAGTTGCTGCAGCATTACCCGCAGGCGCGCTTCATGTTTATCCTGCGCAATCCCTACAAGGTTCTGGCCTCTTACAAACATATGCCGATGTCCTCGCAGGATGGCGATCCGCGACGCTATCATCCCATCGCCTATGCAATCTACTGGCGCATGGCTGTGCGATCCTATCAACGACACTGCAAAACACTGGGCGACGGGCTGACGCTGGTACAGTTTGAGGACCTCGTAGGCCAGCCACAACAGACCGCCAACCGGATCGCTGGTTTTCTCGGGGCCACACCACCCAAAGACGTAGATGTGCCGGAAAAGCCCAATACGTCCCATGGGACAGGCCCGCGCAAACCAGATGAGCTTACCGGGTTAGAACACTGGATTCTCAACAGGATTGCACATCGTGAAATGGCAGCACTGAAGTATGATCTGCAACAGACACCGGTGCGGCCTGCGGATTTTGCCGACCTCACCCGAACCACGCTACGCTTTGGCAGGTTCCATCTGGGAAGAGCCTTGGGGCGGATCAAAGCGCGTATCGGTTCTTCTTAAAGCGCTTCTCGTCACATAAGGGTCTTACAGATGCTCATGGACCAGCCGCGCAGGTCTGGCTTTATCCCGCGGCAAGAAATCCGTCATAAAACCGGCTGCCCGCAAGCGCGTTCAGGCAGTCGTCGTAATTCAGGACCGTATCGCGCAGCCGTGTGGTGTTGATCTTTCGTGCACGTATGTTTGCCGGTGCGTCCGGCAAGCCAAGAAAGGCATAAAGGGACTTGATGGTGGCCTTTTGTGCCTGTGCGTCAAAAAAGAACTCCTCGTAACAGACCCGTGTGACCTGGTCTTCCGGCAGTTCTGACAGCAGGGTCTCCAGCAGCGCAGATTCTTCTGCGACGCGCGTGATGTCCGCGAGAAGGGTCCTTGTGTCCAGCGTAATCCGGGCAGGGCCGGAGGTATCATTCAAATCGCGTTTGACGGTGCCGGTCTGATCCAGCAATTGCCAGGACACAAAGCGGGCGATGGTGTCGGCGCGATAAAGCCCGATTACCTTGAGATCGGGACGGTCCAGAAAATAGCGCCGCAGGTCGGGCGCCTGAAAAAACGTCGCAAAATCCTTGGCCCCGATGGTGTGCAGGTTAGCGCGGCGTTGCACCTCGCCGCCCTTGCCCGCGCGGCGTTTGCGTAGATTGCGCAAGGTGTTAACCACCCGCAAGGGCACGCCATCCGCCAGCAAAGCGTCCAGATACCCCGCATCATCGCCGCCCCACAGACCCAACCGGTCACGTATTTTGCGGATCTGCATCCAGTCGCCCAGCAGTTCGCCATAATTCAGCGCCTGCGGATGCTGATTGATCACATCAACCAGCGCGTTGCTACCGGATCGCCCCAAAGTCAGGATGAAATGCCGCTCCATTAAACTTCCAATAGCCCGCGTCGTTGGATTCGACAGTTCGTTTTATCATCCAGAAATACCATCCACCCCACCCGTGTCACAGCCCCTTGTCCGAGGGCTGTAAATCTGCCTTCCTGTCATCAAGAAAATGATAGGTTTCAATTTCAAACATATCCAGAATCCGCTGCCCGACGGCCAGCATCTCGGGTGTGACCTTACTGCGCCAGTTGTGCAGGATGTCATTGGTTTTTCCCGCCTTGATAGCCTCGTTCACGCTGTTCAAGCTCATCCGCGAGGAATGGGAGGGTCTGGACAGAGTAGCCAGCATCCGGTCCCGTTCGGGCAGGCCGAATTGCGCAATCAGCACCTCATCCACAAAGCGGGCGGGATCAGTGACGATGTCTTCGTACCGCACAATCCGGTCGGTGTAGCCGGTAAAGAATAGTCGCGTCAGAACTGCATAATCCAGGATAGCGATGGCCCAGGTGTCGTCACCCTTCAGCACATCCGTGATCATCTCTCTTTGACCTTCGCTGAAATGATGTCCGATGCGATCCAGCTGGCGACCATAAGCTTCAACCGCAAAGCCCCAGTTCTGGCGCAGCACCGAAATCGCCTGTGCACCGGGGTGACGCACCAGTGGCAGCACATGGGCATTGGTGTTCTGCGCAAACCAGTCGATCATCCAAGGCGCGTTCAAGACCTTCAGGCAGACCCGATCCGCCTTCAGAAACGGTTTGGGCCGCGCACAAGACCCAAGCTGGGGGTATTGTGCGCCTAGCAAACCCTTGGCAAAGCGGGCGAATTGATCCAGCTCTTCGGGGTCCAGTTCAAAGAACTGCGAATGTTCGCGCGGCGGCAGCAGGCGTTGTTTCAGGTCATATCCCGGATGCGCGTCAAAAACGGCAAAGGGTTCATTGGCCCCCCAGACACCACGGTTGATCGAAATGGTATCCGCCACCATCGTCGATCCTCCCCGGCGCAATGCCATAACGACGATGGGTCTGTGGGCCGCGTCAAAACGGATCAGATGCGCTTTGGCTTTGCGGGCCAATAGCCGGGCTTTGGAGCTGGCGCTCATGCTTTGGGTACCGAATGTGGCCATGCCCACATCACGGCAAACGTTTGCTCTGTCATAGCTCCTCCAGACAGAAACATAATCCGTTACCAAGACAGTCCGTCAACCGTAAACTTGTTCCGGAACAATTCTGCCAAAGGGTCCAAAGCGCAAGACCAGGGGTCTGCATGCTTGACCGCTGGTCCCTGTTTTGTGACAACTCGACAGGTTCGGCCATCGCGTACGGCATGGCGGGATACTGCGATACCAACTGCGTCACCACCAACACCAACGCGCGGCGGGTCCGGGACATCAGTGCCCCGGAGTTTTTCCGTCTCAGGAGCAAAGAGATGACACCGCAAGATGCCCGAACACGCCACTGGGATGTCATCGTAATTGGCGCAGGGATGGGCGGTGGTATGGCCGCGCGGCGGCTGGCCGAGCAGGGGCTGTCGGTGCTGGTCGTGGAAAAGGGCCCCAGAGGGTACACCCAAGAACAACAAGAACTCGACGAGACGATGTCCGACCCCCACGCGCGCCGCATCCGCGGGTATTGGCCCAAGCCGGTACAGGCCACAGTGAACCAGCGCCAGATGCGGTTCTTCGCCCCGATCGGCTGCGGTGTCGGTGGCACCTCGGCCTTTTATGCCGGTACGCTGGAACGCCCCGAACGGCACGATCTGGAGGAGACCGCCGAGATACCACATCCCACTGGCGGCTGGCCTGTCGGCTATGATGCTTTCACTCCCTATTTTGAACAGGCCGAGGCCCTTTTGCACATCTCGGGCACCCATGATCCGTTGTCCCGCGAAGCGCCGTCGGATCTGGGCCCGCCCCCCGAAATCAGCGCCGGCGAGACGGCGATGATCACTGAAATGCGCGCCGATGGCTTGCACCCCTACCGCCAGCATCTGGCCCTTCGCAACCTGCCCGGGTGTCTTGTCTGTCTGGGTCACAAATGCCCGCGCAAATGCAAGATGGACGGTCGGTCCGCCGGACTGGAACCCGCGCTTGAAACCGGCAATGCTGTCTTGCTGGAGAACTGCGACGTAACAGAAATCGACTATGACACCCGGAGCGTTACCGGAATTACAGTCGCACATGCCGGCGCATGTTATAGTTTACGCGCGCAGTATTACGTGCTCGCCGCCGGGGCGCTTGGGTCGCCCAGATTGCTGTTAATGTCGGACAGGGCCAACCCCAAAGGCTGTGCCAATTCCAGCGGTTGGGTCGGGCGGGGCCTGATGTTCCACCTGAACGAAGTTTTTGCCCTTTGGCCAAAACGGCACCAGCGCTTTGAGGGAGCCACCAAAGCTGTGTCCTTGCGCGACATCTACACGGTGAACGGCGCGCGGATGGGAATGATCCAGTCGTTGGGGCTTGAGGTGTCCTTTAACAATATCGCGGCCTATCTTGCCAGACTCTATGACCGCTCGGTCCTGGGTCGCATCCCGAAGCTGCGCTATCTGACCAATATCCCCGCGCTGGTCGCCGCCAAGGTTCTGGGAAAGGCAAAAGTCTTCGTCGGAATTCTGGAGGATTTCCCCTACCCCGAAAATCGCGTTCTGGTAGACGCTGATGACAAAGAGGTCCCCAGCTTTGTTTACAATCTGCCTGCGGAACTGCTGCACCGCCGTCAGGTTTTCCGGCGCCAGATCAAAAAGACCTTCAAAGGGTATCGCACCATGCTGATGGGCCAGCGGCCCGAACTGAACTACGGCCATCCCTGTGGCACATTGCGCTTTGGCAGGGATCCGGAAACTTCGGTGCTGGATGCAAACTGCAAGACCCATGATCTGGACAATCTATACGTGGCGGATTCATCCTTTTTCCCCACATCAATGGGCGTAAATCCCAGTCTGACCATTGCGGCCAATGCGTTGCGGGTCGGTGATGTTATTGCAGGCCGGTTGAAGACCCGTCACACTGGCCCCTCGGGTCAAAAACTGCCCCGATAGAGCCGGTTAACAAGCGGTGTTTTAGCATCGGTTTGAAAATTAGCGCATGGAATTCCCGCTGCAGGCTTTGCGGACGCCATTCAATCTGCTTTACGATATGTTTTTTAGGACCGGCAGAGGCATCAGCTTGCCTGATGCGACTTTTAGAGACCGCTGATAGAACTGGACCACTTTGACGCTATGATATTGCTAACGCAAAAAATTGGAGACGATACAGTCCTTGGGACGCATTCTGCCTTGGGGATTTCCCGCGGCCGGATCACTATCGGGACAGGTCGCCGGACAAAGCGCAATATGTTCGCGCGGATTTTGAAAAGAGCGCGATGATTGAACCCGGCCCAACCGTCAGTGCTGTGATTATCGGGCGTAACGAGGGCGCGCGCCTGCTGGCCTGTCTCGCATCTCTGGGCAAGGGGCTGGAACGCATCATCTATGTCGACAGCGGGTCAACGGATGGCTCGGTCGCCGCCGCCCGCGCTGCCGGAGCCGAAATTGTGGTGCTGGATACAGACACGCCCTTTACCGCAGCGCGGGCACGCAATGCCGGAATTGACGCGCTGGAGCGGGGTACAGGGTCCGATCTGGTACAGTTCATTGACGGTGATTGCACGCTGGACCCAGACTGGATCAGAACAGCCACTGCCTTTTTAACGCAAAACCCCAAGGTCGCTGTGGTTTGCGGACGCCGGCGCGAACGCGCCCCCGATGTCTCGGTTTACAACCGCATGTGTGACGCGGAATGGGACACGCCGGTGGGTGAGGCCAAAGCCTGCGGCGGAGACGCCCTGATCCGGATGCAGGCACTGAGCGAGGTGGGCGGCTACAATCCAAACCTTATTGCCGGCGAAGAGCCCGAAATGTGTTTGCGGATGCGACGTATGGGGTGGATCATCTGGCGGTTGGACGCGGAAATGACCCTGCACGATGCCGCGATGACGACAGCCCGGCAGTTTTTCAGTCGCGCGCGGCGGGCCGGTTATGCAGCGGCGGAAGGTGCGGCGATGTATGGTGCCAGCGGGGAACGGCACGGCGTCGCGACCACAAGCCGTGCGCTGGTCTGGGGCTTGGTGCTTCCTGTCATAATTCTACTGAGCTGTCTTGTATTCGGGCCTTTGGCCCTTTGGATGACGATAATCTATCCTGCACAGATGGTCCGGCTGGCGCTGCGCGACGGCGGTAGCCGGTTTGGATGGGAACGGGGATTGCTGCTGACCCTGGGCAAGTTTGCCGAATGCCGCGGCGTATTGGATTATTACTGGCGCCGCTGGCGTGGCCATGATGCGGAATTGATTGAATATAAATGAGCAATCCCACTTCCCCCCCTGCACCCCGTCCCGGATCTTTGGGACAACGTATTCTCAAAGCCGGCAGCTGGAGCCTGATACTGGTGGTGGGCGGACGCGGTCTGCGGCTGGCCAGCAACCTGATCATGACCCGAATCCTCGTGCCCGAAGCCTTTGGCCTAATGGCGATGGTGGGTATTCTGATAGCAGGTTTTGGTCATTTCACCGACATCGGGATCAACCGCAGCATCGCCCGCGAGCCTGACGGGGATGAGGAGCACTTTTTGCATGTGGCCTGGGTGTTCAAAATCCTTCGGGGGGCGACCATTGGTCTGGGGGTACTGCTCACCGCGCTGGCGCTCTGGTTGCTGGCCCCCGCGATGGCCCCCTTGGGATCGGTCTATGCCGATCCCAGATTGCCTCTGCTTATTACGCTGTCAGCCCTTACGCCTATAATTATGGGGTTTGAATCCACCACCTACGATCTGGCTGCGCGTCACCTGAACATGAAATATATTGCCCTGATCGAAGTTGGCGGGCAGGTGCTGCAAATTGTTGCTATGGTGGCATTCGCTGCCCTGTCCCCAACAGTCTGGGCCCTGATGGCAGGCATGCTGACAGGCGCCGCGTTAAAATCGGGAAGCACCCACTTCCTGTTTTCCGGTCCCCGCATGACATGGGCCTGGAATACGGAAATCGCGGGAAGGATCTGGCACTACGGCAAATGGCTGATGGGGTCCTCTGTGTTCAGCTTTGTTGCGCAAAGCGCGGACCGGTTCGTTCTGGCAGCCCTTCTGAGCACCACAACCTTTGGCATCTATGCCATTGCACAAACATGGATCGGAGCCGGTGGGATGATCATCTCGCGCATCAGCGACAGCGTCGGGTTTCCGGCGGTCAGCGAGATGATACGCACCCGCCCTGATGATGTCCCCCGCCTCTATCGCAAGTTTCAAAGCGTCATCGACATCATGTGTATTCTGGCCTTTCTGATCGTGCTGTTTGGCGGGCAGACCCTGATTGATCTGCTTTACACCCCCGTCTACAGCGAGGCCGGGCGCTATCTGGCGATCCTGTCGGTCATCTTTCTGACGCTGCGGTTCAACACGCTCAACGGGCTGATTATGAACCTTGGCCACTCCAAGACGATGATGATAATCTCGGCCATTCGGGCCGTGTCGATCTGTATATTGCTGCCGCTCACCTATCATACGCTCGGCCTGTCAGCGGCCCTGCTGGTGATCGCAGTCAATCCGCTGATAACGGCGGTTTATACCCTGTCAGTGCTGCGCCCGTTTCTGGGAAACACACAAATCCGTTTCGATATGCTCTGGCTGGTTTTGACGCTTGTTGTGGCCGGTTGCGTCTATGTCTACGCGTAAACCCGTTCAGTAACGGAAAAATACTACAGTTTCGCGGGAAAGAGCGTCCGCAGCTTGGCCGCATTTCGCGCCTGATCATGGGCGCGGATCACGCGGGACCGGCCCGTTTCGCCCAAAGCTTCCAGAGTCTCCGTATCCGCTGACAGGGCCGCCGCGACCGCAGTGCGCAGGGCAGGCACGTCGCCAGGCTCCACCAGCCAGCCACAGCCGCTATCCACCAGTTCGGGAATGCCGGTAATCCGCGTTGTCACCACAGCGCGGGCCATGGCGAGACTTTCCATCAGCACAATCGGGAGACCTTCGGAAAAACTGGGCAGGGCAAAAATGCGAGCGCTTTTGATCGCCGCGCGGACCTCTTCGCCTGTGCCCCAACCCGACAATGTTACATGGTTCTCAAGCCCAAGCTCGGCAATCTGTTTTTCAATTCCGGCGCGGTCTTCCCCATCCCCGATAAAGACCAGATCCAGCGTCGGGTGATCCTTGACCAGCGGCGCCACAGCTTCGACGAGCAAGGCTTGCGCTTTGGCGGGACAAAGCCGCCCGACACAAACGATACATTTATTTGGGGGTGTCGGCGTTGTCTCGAATTCATCCAGATCAATGCCGCAGCGCACCACCTTGACCTTATCCGCAGCCCCGGACCCGGAGGCGTCAAGGATCACACCCCGCGCGTAATCGGTGATTGCGGCAACAAAAGCGGCATGTTCGACTTTCACCGGCAGAGCATTGCCGATCGGGTCATCGAACTCATCCGGACCATGGGCGGTGAAACTGTAGCTCGGTCCCCCCATCCGGCGGGCCAACAGGGTGACAGCCGCGGAATTGGTTGAAAAATGCGCATGGACGTGATGCACCCCCAAAGCCAGCGCCGCCTGTTTGAAAAATACGGCTTCCACCAGATAGGCTGCGTTTTTTATCCCTGTGCTGCCGGGACGGGTGGCCAGATGGATTGTCGTCTTCAGCGCCTTCGCAAAGCCTACGGGGTTCAATATCATCTCGCGCAATGTGCGGGTCACAAGTTTGCCAGCCCCCTGCTTGAGAATATAGGTGGTCTTGCCGATTTCGTCCCGATCACGCGGATCCACAGGCACCTCTGCCCAGTCGCGAATAGCGAAACGGGTGACGGGCACACCTGCGGCTTCATGGGCGTGGATTTCCCGCCGCACAAAGGTCGTGGACGTGATCGGATAGGTGTTCATCAGATAGGCCAGCCCCATATCAGAGCAGCCCGCGCAGGTAATCGCCATAACCCGTTTTGGCATAACGCTCGGCCAGCACGCGCAGAGCAGCACCATCAATCCAGCCGGCCTCATAGGCGATTTCCTCGGGACAGCCGGTCTGCATCCCCTGACGGCTTTGCAAGGTGCGCACGAAATTGCCCGCATCCAGCAGGCTGCCGTGAGTGCCTGTATCAAGCCAGGCATAGCCCCGTCCCATACGCTCCACAGTCAGTGCGTCTTCGTTCAGATAGCTTTCCAACAGGGTGACAATTTCCAGTTCGCCCCGCGCACTGGGCCGGATAGAACGTGCCCGCTCGGGCGCGGTGCCGTCCAGAAAATAAAGCCCCGTCACCGCATAGTTTGAAGGGGGAACCTCGGGTTTTTCGATGATCTTGGTCACTTTCCCATCCCCGTCCATCCCCACCACACCGTAGCGTTCGGGGTCAGCGACACGATAGCCAAAGACCGTGCCCCCCGCAGATTGGGTATCTGCCGAGGTCAGCAATTCCGGCAGGCCATGACCAAAAAAGATATTGTCCCCCAGCACCATGGCCGAGGGTTCTCCGGCCAGAAACTCCTCTGCAATCAGATAGGCCTGTGCCAGACCTTCAGGGTTGGGCTGCACCAGCCAGGTGATGGTAATGCCCCATTGCGACCCGTCCCCCAACAGGTTCTGGAACTGTCCCTGATCCTGCGGTGTGGTGATGATCCCGATGTCGCGGATGCCCGTCAGCATCAGAACCGACAGCGGGTAATAGATCATCGGCTTGTCGTAAATCGGCATCAACTGCTTGGACAGACCTTGTGTGATCGGCCAGAGCCGCGATCCGGTGCCGCCGGCGAGGATCAGACCTTTTCGGGTGCTCATGGGAGGGTCTCCTTGATAATAGCATCCAGTTCCGCCTGCCAATCGGGGCGGGAGATGCCAAAAGTTGCTTCAAGACTCCTGCAATCAAGCCGTGAATTGGCGGGGCGCATGGCGGGGGTCGGATAATCGGATGTGGGGATATCTGTGACCGTGACAGGGCGTCCGGCCGTGGTAAAAATCCGTCGGGCAAAATCGGCCCAGGTCACATCGGGGGCGCCTGAGAAATGATAAACACCCGGCGCACCCTGCCCGGCGTGCAGCGCCTTGGCGATGGTCAGACAGGCCGCAGCAATGGCTGCCGCCGGTGTCGGCCCGCCTGTCTGGTCGCCAACCACAGTCAAGGCATCACGGGTCACGCTCAGCCCCAGCATGGTGGTCACGAAATTCCTGCCGGTCCCGTCAAAGACCCAAGCCGTGCGCAAGATGACACTGCGCGCGCCCGTAGCCGCCACAAGCTCTTCCCCCGCCAGTTTGCTGCGCCCGTAAGCGCTCAGCGGGGCTGTGGGGTCCTGAGGCTTCCATGCTGGCCCCTGCGCCCCGTCAAAAACGTAATCCGTTGATATATGTACGAATGGCACGCCGCGGTCTTTACAGGCAGCGGCCATCGCTTCAGGAGCTTTGGCGTTGATCACATGGGCTTCGGCCTCATGCTCCTCGGCCGCGTCCACCGCAGTCCAGGCCGCTGCATTGATGACAGCATCCGTCTCCGTCCGGGCGATGGCCCCGGCACAAGCGGCAGGATCACGTAAATCCGCATCATCGCGCCCAAGCGCGGTGATCTGCACGCCAGCGGCGGGTCCGGCAGCGATCAGGGCGCGCGCGACCTGTCCGGTTTTGCCAAAGACGAGGATCTTCATAAGACTCCCAGACGTGTACCCACGCCGTCCCGTTCCAGCAGAGGCTGCCACCAGTCCGCGTGGCCGAGATACCACGCGACGGTTTTCTCAAGCCCTTGTTCCAGTGTCACCGAAGGATACCAGCCCAATTCCGTGTTGATCCGTGTAGAGTCAATTGCATAGCGCAGGTCGTGGCCGGGACGGTCGGCCACAAAGGTAATCAGATCCCCGTGAGGGGCTGCATCAGGACGGTGACGGTCCAGCAAACTGCAGATGGTTTTTACAAGATCAATGTTGCGGGCCTCGTTTCCCCCGCCAACGTTATAACTGCGCCCCCGCACGCCGCGCATCAGAACGGTCAGTAGCGCATCGGCGTGATCCTCAACATAAAGCCAGTCGCGCACATTTTCACCCGCACCATACACAGGAACGGGTTTCCCGTGCAGAGCGTTCAAAATGACCACCGGGACCAGTTTCTCGGGAAAATGGAACGGCCCGTAATTGTTGGAGCAATTCGTCAACAGGATGGGAAGGTTATAGGTTTCACCCCAGGCACGGACCAGATGGTCGGATGCGGCTTTGGAAGCGGAATAGGGGCTTCGGGGATCATAAGGCGTTGTTTCGGTGAATTGTCCCGTTACCCCGAGGGAGCCGTAGACCTCATCCGTGGACACGTGATGAAAGCGGAAACTGTCGGGACAGCCCTGCCGTTCCCAATATGTGCGTGCGGCCTCTAGCAGGATGTAGGTGCCGGTCACATTGGTGTCGATAAACGCACCGGGCCCGTCAATGGAGCGGTCCACATGGGATTCCGCTGCCAGATGCATGATCGCATCGGGTTGATACTGTGCAAGGATACGGTCCAAAGCATCGCGGTCCCGGATATCTGCCTGTTCGAAGGCATAATTCGCCATGCCCGCCACACTGGCAACATTGGCCAGACAGGCCGCATAGGTCAGCGCATCAAGGTTCACCACAGTGTGTCCCTGTGCCACTGCCAGCCGCACAACAGCAGAGCCGATGAACCCTGCCCCTCCGGTTACAAGAATTTTCAAGGGTGGGCCTCATGGGTGAACGGCGTATTCAAATCAGCGAAAGCTGCGGCAGCCGCGTCCTTGTCGGAAAGCACTGCGTCCTCGGGCCGGATCCCCCAGTCGATTCCCAGATCGGGATCGTCAAAACGCACCGCCCCTTCTGTGGCAGGGGCATAGGGGGCGGAACATTTATACGCCACGGTGCATTTTGGGGTGCGTGTGACGAACCCGTGCAGGAAACCGGCAGGGATCAACAACTGATTGCCTTTTTCAGCGGATAATTCGCAGCCGACCCAGCGGCCGAATGTCGGAGAGCCCGAACGGATATCCACGGCAACATCCCAGATCACGCCGCTCAGCACCCGCACCAGTTTTGCCTGTGCCGCCGGTGGCGCCTGAAAGTGCAACCCCCGCACGGTGCCTGTCTCTTCGCTGAAAGACTGGTTATCCTGCACAAAGGTGGTGGTGATGCCAAATTCGGCCAAGGTATTAATATTATACGTTTCGCAGAAATAACCCCTGCTGTCGGTGAAGCGGCGCGGTTCAATAATAACAACGCCGTCCAATTCAGTCTTTTCAATCATTAATTCAAACTTTCTGCACCCTGAATACCCTTAAAATACTGTGTCGCGCTTCTTGTTTCCAAGACACCATAACACGAATGGGGAGAGGTTAGGTCATGTTTTAAGCGCTCGCCGCCGAGGTTGTCTCCTTATGGAAATCCGTATTGGAAAAATGGGGATTCATCCCGTTTTCATACTATCTATTAAGGGTATCTCGATATCGCAATTCTTCATTTCTGTCAAAAGCTTGTAGCACATAGGTCAGAGCCCGGCACGTCAGGAACCCCGACAGACAAGCCACATGTGCCTCTCCGTTTCAAAAGCAGTGCTGGATCACAAGTCATGGTTTGTGGCATGCAGGGTATCTATTGGTTAAGATATCAACAACAGTATGACGTAATAGAGGTCTACCCGACATAAGCTGATGCCCAATCTGTTCGCATACATTGTTTTGTTCAGCTATCCGCTGGTTGTGATCATCCTGTTCCGGCGATTACCCCTGCCACAAGCACTAGTATGGTCAATTATGGGCGGCTATCTGTTTCTGCCCGAACGCACCGAAATAGACCTTCCCCTTTTGCCCGCTTTGGACAAAGTGCTTATTCCCAGTCTGATGGCGGCAATAATGTGCTGGTTGACCCCGCCCCCCTTGCAGCCGCGCCGCGTGCCGCCCGTCGCTGCGGGAACATCGCCCCCGGCAAGGCGGCCCCGCCCCAGGGAAAAAGAGAAGAAACCCTTTCGGCACAACTGGATTGCGAACCTGTGCCTGCTGATGCTCTTTATCACCCCGATCGGGATTTCGATGACAAACAACGATATGGTTGTCGCCGGACCGCGGGTGATCCCGGGTATCCGGACCTATGACATCTTTTCGATGATGTTGAATACCGCCGTGATGCTGCTGCCGTTTCTGCTGGCGCGGCGGCATCTGGCCACGCAGGAGGCGCATGTTCAATTGCTGCGCGCCTTTGTCGCCGCCGGACTGGTCTATTCACTGCTGATCCTGATCGAGATCCGTCTCAGCCCGCAATTGCATCGCTGGCTTTACGGCTTTCACGCCCATCTGTTTGGCCAGCAGGTGCGGGACGGAGGATACCGCCCGATGGTGTTTATCCAGCACGGGCTGCGGGTCGGATTGTTCATACTGCTGTCGGTTCTGGCCGCCTTCACGCTTTACCGGGAACGGATTGCCAGCAGGTCTGCTGCAGGCAAACTGCGGGGCGCACGTGACACAGCCGCCGCCCCGCCACAACGTGCAGCGCTTACGTTTTATGCGTTCCTGTGGCTCTTCTTCATCCTTTTTATGTCCAAAACCCTTGGCGCCTTTATGATTGCGTCACTGTTCCTGCCGATCATGTTCCTGACCAAAGCGCGGCACTGGCGTATCCTGTCGGTGGTCTTTGCACTGGCTGTACTGGTCTATCCGATGATGCGCTCGGCGGGACTGGCCCCGGTGGACCGTATGTATGAATTCGCCCAGTCGATCAGTGCCGATCGCGCAAAGTCGTTCAAATTCCGGCTCGACAACGAAGATATCCTGCTGGAGCGCGCTTCGGAAAAACCTCTGTTGGGTTGGGGTGGATGGGGCCGCAGCCGCGTATACGACCCTGTCAGCGGCAAGGATCTGTCCGTCACCGATGGCACTTGGGTGATCGTTTTTGGCAATGCAGGGTGGGCGGGCTATCTGGCGCAATTCGGGCTGCTGACCCTGCCGGCCTTTTTGTACATGACAAGCAGGGGAGCGCTGGCAAATTCTTTCGTCACCCAAGGACTTTGCGTAATCCTTGTGGTCAATCTGATTGATCTGATCCCCAACTCCGGACTGACGCCCGTCACCTGGATGGTGACGGGGGCCCTTTTGGGGCGATACGAACGACGGCCGCGCGGAGATCCGGCCAAACCAACCCCGCGCAGAAGACCTAGCCGAGATGAATTTGCCGCTCCCGCCCCAATATCCGGTTCACGATCCGCCGTTTGATCCCGGCGGGGGGTTGAACCGAGCGATCCCCCGCAAATGTCATTCCGGATATTTCACGGTCATGCATCAACGCCAGTTTGCCCCCCCAGCGGGCGACATCGGCAGGGTCCAGTCCCTCCGGAATGCCCATCGCTGTGTTTAATCGTCCGGGGATCCATTCATTAATAATGATGTCAGGAAACCGGTCGCCCAGATCGGCCAGCAGCGCCTTGGTATAAATCCGGCAGGCCCCTTTGGATACCGAATAGGCTGCTGCCGTCGGGGCCGGTCTGTTGCCTGCATAGGTCGTGACATTCACGATCCGGCCCACGCCGGTTTCCACCATATCGGCAAGCGCTTGGGCCGTGCAGGCGACCATGCCGCCCAGATTGACCTGCACCGTGTGCATGAAGCTGTCGACCGTTTCCTCAAGGAGATCACGGCGCGGATAGAGCGCCGCATTGTTGATCAATACGCTTACGGCACCCATTTCGCTGCGGATTTTTGCAAATGCTTCCGTAACCGCCAGCGGATCGCCCACATCCACAGCAACCGGCAAGAACAATCCCTCGGGCGCGTCTTTTGCCATTTCCTGCAAAGGGGCGTTTGAGCGGGCCAGTCCTGCAACGCGCACGCCCCGCCCCATCAAGTCCTGACACAGCGCCCGCCCAAGGCCCGCGCTGGCCCCGGTGACGACAACAACACCGTTTGCCAAGGTTTGACTATAATCCATCTGGGGTCTCCGATCTGGCGCGTGCGGCGATGATATCACCGACACGCAGGGAATTGGCGGCAATGGTCAGGCTGGGGTTCACTCCGAGAGAGGTCGGAAAGAACGACGAATCCGTCACATAGAGATTATTCAAATCATGGGTCCTGCAACTGGCATCCAGAACGGAGGTTGCCGGATCATGTCCGAACCGCAAGGTGCCGCAGGGATGGCCGAAATTCAACTGGGGGGCCATCCCCGTCATCAGCCGCCGGTGCCCGGAAAACGCCTTTCTGATCCGGCGCCGGTAGGTGCGCCATCGCGCCATCATCTCATCAGAGATGGTATATTGAAACGTCGGCACATCGGGGTCATTTTTGTTCAGAACCACCCGGTTATCAGGGTATGGCAGATCTTCCATAATGGCGGAAAAAATCTTGGCGTCTCCCAACATCCGCGCTGCAATCAGAGCCGGAATATTGGTCAGCGGATAGCGCAATTTCGGGATATGGCGCAGTACCGAGCGGTCGTAAAGCCCGCACAGGAATGTGGCTATATTGCCAAAGGAAGCCTCTAGCCCGACCGATTGGATGACCCCGAATCTTTCGCCCTTGTGACTGTATAGGTCCCGCAGGGAAATCGCCTTGGACGCCCCTTTGAAGCGATGTTTGCGCTGGGGCCAAAGCACGAACAGCTCATTCAGGTGAAACATCAGCCCGCGCCCCACCCAATCCGAAGAATTGGCGCAGCCGGCGGGGTCTGGTCCCTGCGACCGCAACAGCAACCGGGGCGAGCCGTACCCCCCTGCGGCCAGCACGTAAAAACGCGCCTTCAAGGTCGCGTCCTGTCCGTCTTGGGTCAGCCTGACCCCTGTCACGGCCCTTTCGTCATAGTCCAGCGCGGTGGCATCACAATCGGTCAGCAACATGGCATGGCCCGTGGCCAGAGCCGGTTCGATCCCGGCAGAGCGCCCGTCCATCTTGCAACGGCGCGGGCATTTATGCCCGATGCACATCATGCAGCCGTCAACCTGACGGATCGACAGCGGCAAGCGGTAGGGGTGCAACCCGCTCTCCGCCATCCTGTCCATCATCCGCTGCTCCTCGGCACCAATCGGCAGCGGCGTTTTCAGCGGGAACGCAGCCTCGGTCGAAAGCGGGTCGTTTTCACCAGCGATATGCAGAATGTCTTCGGCCTGCGCATAATAGGGCGCAAAATCGTCGTAGCCGACGGGCCAGCCCCCTGTGGGATGGGGCATGGCCGGTGTATCTTCCAGATCGTGGCGTTCGGGGCGCTCCAACGCGCCTGCATAAAACACCGAGGATCCTCCCACACCGCACCCAAGGGCGGCAAAACTGCGGCTGGTACGTCCGTTCAGCGTGGACTCTATCTGTGTGGGCCAGAAACTGCGCACACGCCGCGCCACCGGATCCAGCATCTTCTGGTTCAGCCCCTGCTGTTCTTGAGGATAATCCTGAGGACCTTTTTCAACAATCAGGACGGACAGCCCCTGTTCAGCCAGCCGGCGCGCGGTAATCCCGCCCCCCATACCCGCACCGATGACGATCACATCCCAGGTGCGGGCCTGTGCCTGTTGCAGGTTCATGGTACACCTCCGGCAGCATCAAACACTGGGGCAAAAATCCCGCGCAGGCGTTTGGCAGTAGTATTAATCACGTGGTTGTTGTCCAGATATTCCGCACGACCATTCCACATGGCCGAACAACCGGTGTCATCACAAAAGAACGGCCAGGGGTCGATTATCTCGGCCTGCCCTGTCAGGGCGGCGAGCATCCGGTCGGCCTCGGCGTTGCGCAGTTCAAGATCTGCCAGCGGGGTCACGGAAAGCCTTGCCACATCCTCCTGATCCATACGGCCATGGGCCAGAGCCCGCGCGACCACACGGGAATCATAGTCGAATATTTCCGGAGCCTGACGCAACACAAAGACCTTGCGCCCCTGCGCCGTCAGGGTGGCGATACTGTCCTGCATCGCCTGGCGGACCAGCGCATCCTGCGGGGCTTCGTGCCCATCGGTGGCGCTAATCTTGATCGTGTTTTGCACATCGCGCCCGACACCGACCCCTTGGGTATAATAGGTCCAGCGACCGATCAGCAGTACCGTATCAAAGGCGCCTGTGTTCAGGGCTGCTTCGATTTGCCGGTTTGTCTCACCGCACGCCGTATTTTGCACCGGAGTCGAAGTGTTCTCGGACTTCTCCAATCCGAAAGCCGGCACGCAACCCGCCCGCCAGATGATGAGTGCAGGCACATTGTGTTCAAAAGCCGCCTGCTCCAACCCTTCCTTGAAGGCGCGTACATGACTGTCCCCCCAGATCAACAGACGCGGTTCACCTTCAGGGCCTATGGGGCAGACCTCAATCCCGGCAAAACCACCCTCTGCCGGTACACTACAGCGGCGCCAGTCCTGCCGGAATCCGCGCGTGGCTTCGATATGGGTGCGCACCTGCGGATCAAACCGCGCAGGCAGTCCGTCCCTGACAAACAACAGCGCCCCTGCCGCAACCGCCCCCGCCGTGGCAACACCAGCTGTGGTGAACAACCACGCGGGGGAAATTCTGGCACGGCGGGTAGGCCCTTCGATGAACCGCCAGCTCAGGTAAGCCACGCCAACAGACAAAGCGATTTTCGCCAGACGCACAGGGAGCGAGCCCGCCTCGCCCCAATAATAGGTAGACAGCGTCACGATCGGCCAGTGCCAGAGATAAAGCGAATAGGAGATCAACCCGATGAAGACCAACACCCGACTGGAGAGCCCCTGATTGATCAGATTGGTGTTCTTTCCATTGGCGATGATCAGCACGGCCCCCAGCACCGGCACGGCGGCTTTCCAGCCCGGAAAGCTGGGGTCCGGAACGAGCAGCGTCACCCCCGCCCCCATTAGCGCAACGCCCCCCCAAGACAGGGCGGGGTGCAGATCCCATGTCAGGCCCCGCTGTGCGCCCGCGACAGCCAGCAAGACACCTGCCAGCATCTCCCATGCGCGAAACGGGAACAAATAGAATGTCGCAGTCTGGGACTGGGGGGTCACGGCAATACAGGCTATAAACGAGACCAGCCCGACAAGACCCAACACAACCGGAAGGGAGGATCGCACAGCTTTGAGCAAAAGCAGGGTCAAAGGCAGGAAGATATAGAACTGTTCCTCCACCGACAGAGACCATGTGTGCAACAGGATTTTTTCCTTGGCCGCCGTGTCGAAATAGCCTGCTTCGGAAAAGAAATAGACGTTGGACAGATATACCGAGGAGCTGATGATCTCTTTGCCAAGGGCGCGGAAATCAAACGGCAGCATGATCAGCCAGCCAATCACAAGGCAGGTCAGGATCACCGCAAAGTAAACCGGAGCCAGCCGCCGGATCCGGCGCAGATAGAAATGCCCCAGCCGCACCCGTCCGGTGTCTGACAACTCCCCCCAGAGGATACCGCCAATCAAAAAGCCCGATATGACGAAAAAGATATCTACCCCGACAAAACCACCCGAAAATCCGGGAATATCGAAGTGAAAGAACAAGACCGGCAAGATGGCGAGCGCGCGCAGTCCATCGATCTCTCTACGGTATTGATGCAATCAAATGATCCTTGAATATGTTCTTTCCAAATACGATGCTATCGCCCACGGGTCCAGCCCGCAGGCGCAGGGCGTGCGCGTACGTTCAGCGCCACGCCCACATAAACAGCAAAACTGACCGGATATCGCAACGCCAGCGACACAAGTTCCTTCCGTCCCAAACCCGCCTTGGCTTCATTGGCGGCCAGATGGGGATAGAGATCATAAATTTCACGCACTCCGGCATCCTGACGGCGGCGCACCTTGACCAGCCCGAACCAGCCTTCGATCATGGGCCAGTGATAGGCCGCTGGCACCTCAATCCGCTGATCTGGCGGAAAATTCAGCCGCACAAAGGTATCATCCGAGATAACCTCGGGGAAGTCCCCCCAAAGGGCACGGCCCGCACCATTCACTGCAAACAGCCCCGCCCCCACAGCGCCGCCTTTGACAAATGGCAGTTGCTGCCAGAATTTGGCATAGGCCCGCGTGATCCAGCTACGGGCCGGTGTCACAACCAGCGTGCCGGTGGCATAAAGCGGACGCTCTGATGTCAAGGCAGCCCGAAGCTGGCCGATCAGGGCAGGGTCACAGATCACATCGGCATCCAGATAGACGCGCATTGCGCCAAGGGCCGCCCCGTCCCCTGCATTCAGCGCACCCACCTTGCCAGGCCGGTCCAGATGCAGACAGGTCAACCGCCACCCCCGTGCGGTGAAGTCGGGCACATAACCTGCCACGATGTCTTTGGTACGATCCGTGCAGGCATTTGCAGCAACGATGACATCCAGCGCACCGGCCTGCGCATCCTGCGCCAGCACAGCATCCAGACAGGGGCCAATATAGTCCTCTTCATTGTTCGCCGCGATGATGATGCTCAACTGGGTATTCACTGCCACTGTCATACTCAAACCTCTTGCTCCATCTTGCCGGTCTTGCCTGTTTCTGTCTAACTTGACGACACTTCGGGCAGAGCGTGCTTCGCTGTGCCCTATTCTTAGCACAATGAAGCAACATACAAAGCGTTCTGGTTACAGACCTGTTCAAAGGAAATTTTAGCCTCCTGCGAAGGCAATATCGGAAGTTATTTACAAGATAATTTACAAGGTTAGGCGGAAGATCATGGCGGATATTTATTGGGGGCAAAACGCGCCGGCAGGCAAAGTGCGTATCACGCACCCGAACCGCGACGCCCTCCTTGGGGAAATTTCGGATCGTCTGGCAAAGAGACAGGGTTTTGCACTTGCCACGCTGAATTTGGACCATTGTGTCAAATTGCGCCAAAATCCGGACTTCAAGGCGGCCTACCTTCACCACAGCCATGTGGTCGCTGATGGCAATCCGATCGTCTGGTTATCGCGTCTGGCGGGGCGACCGGTGGATCTCGTACCCGGGTCCGAACTGATCACCCCTCTGGCGGATCTCGCAGCAAAGCACGGTGTTCCGGTGGCGCTGTTCGGCTCAACTCCGGACACATTATCTGCCACAGCCACAGCGCTGGAAGCAGCCCATCCCGGTCTTGAGATCGTGGCGCAGATTGCTCCTCCTTTCGGGTTTGACCCGACAGGCGAGGATGCGGGCGAACTGATCGCCAAATTGGGAGCCAGCGGTGCAGGCTTGTGTTTTCTGGCCCTTGGCGCGCCCAAGCAGGAGATTTTGGCAGTCCGTGGCGCAGAGGCCCTGCCCGCCTGCGGTTTTGTGTCGATTGGCGCCGGTCTGGATTTCATCGCCGGAACGCAACACCGCGCACCCCGTATCGTGCAACGGCTGGCGCTGGAATGGCTTTGGCGACTGGCAGGAAACCCTGGGCGGCTGGCACGACGCTATGGTGCCTGTTTTGCGATCCTGCCGGAGTTGGCCTGGACCGCCCGTAAGGATCGCCCCCCCCAGCAGAACCGCGCTTAACGGCTCTTTTCCTTGCCAAATCCGCAGAAATAGGGTTTTGCCCGCCGAGCAACTTGACTAAACACATCAGCGACACTCAGAGGGTACTGTATTTCATGCGCAGATTGTATTTACATATTGGCAACCATCGCACGGCCACCAGTTCAATCCAGTCCTTTATGGCAAAGAATGCCAAAGCCCTGCGTCAGAAAGGCGTGCTCTACCCCTATAACACCCCGCGTCATCTGAAGCTGATGAACAATTTGTTCGACGGCACCAAAACCCCGCAGGAGGTGGCAAAGGATCTGGACTTCCGCGCCGAGAGCAAAAACATGGACATCCATTCCATCCTGCTCAGCGACGAAGATATCTCCTGTCGGCGCGATCTTTCGGTACTGGCAAAGTTCCGCGAATTTTTCGATGTCAAAGTGATCTTCTGCCTGCGCCGTCAGGATCTGTGGCTGGAAAGCTGGTATTTCCAGAATGTGAAATGGCAATGGCGCCCGGCCCTGTGCCATCTGACGGTGAATGAATTCTTTGATCGCCGCAACCAGTTCCCGTGGATGGACTACAAGGCCCATATCACCCATCTAGAAAAGCTGTTCGGCCGCGAGAATGTACTGTTGAATGTGTTCGAGCGGGACCAGATGCCCGAAGGACCGGTTCACAGTTTTGCACAGCTTATGGGGCTGGAACTGGATGACAGCTTCACCACACCGCCCAAACGCAATGCCAGCCTGACACCGCTGGTCAGTGAGATGATGCGCTGCCTGCCGCTGGACGAAGCCCCCACCGATTACCGCGTGGTGTTTGATCGCGCCTGTGGCAAGGTGGACAAGATCATCCGCGAAACACAGCCTGAAGCCGCCGGCTCCCTGATCCTGAGCCATGAGCAGCGCCGCAGGGTGCTGGAGGAACATGCAGCGGGCAACGCATGGGTGGCGGAACGCTATTTCGGGCGCAAGGAGCTGTTTCAGGATCCGGTTCCCGACGAGAGCGCAAAAGTTTCAGAGTTAAAACTGCCTGCGGACAGTTACGAAACCATGGAAACCCTTGTGGCCCCTTTGGTGCGCGCCTTGATAGATGCGCATAAAGCCAAGTCCAAACAGTAGGATAGAACGTAATGGTCAAGCAGCTTGTCATTCATCTGGGGGACCGTAAAACCGGCAGCACCGCCATTCAAGATGCGCTGGTCGCAGGGGCGATCCAAAGCCCTGAGAGCAGTATTTTCTACCCCACCGGCAACAATCACATTCCGCTGGCCAAGACCCTGTCCATGAAAGCGCTGGCAAGCCAGCGCGACCAGCGGTTTGGCAAGCTTGCCAAACGGATTGCCCGTTCGGATGCGGATATTGCCGTGATCTCGGCAGAGCATTTTGAATCCGTCGATCCGCTGGCCCTGCGGGATGCTCTGGAGAGGTTTTTCCCTGATCTTCGGGGGAGGACCCGCTTGCTCGCCTATGTGCGTCCCCATGCGGACCGGCTGGTCTCCAATTTTGCCGAGTCCGTCAAGCTCGGGCATTTTGACGGAGATCTGGACGCCTATCATGCCATGCGGCTGACCCGTAAACCGCTGCAATATACCGAGCGTTTCACCCGATGGCGCGAGACTTTCGGGGATGCCTTTACCCTACGCCCCTTCGTGCGCAAGACCCTTACCGGCGGGGATATTGTCGAGGATTTCGCCCAGTTCCTTTTCGGGGATACCCCCCATCAGGTCGAAAGCGGTGCGCCAAGCAATCCCTCCATGTCAATCCAAGACCTTGCCATGGTCCGGCATTTGCAAAACCGGCTCGGCTCGGCCCCGAATATGAGAAAATTCAAAATCAGTCTGGGCAAGACCCTTGGCACCTTGCTGTCCGAAGCACCGGAACAGCCTGTGGATCATACCAAACCAGCCTTGCACGCCGGTCTGGTGGAGGCAGTAGAGACGGCCTATCGTGAGGACGCCCAAGCGCTGGACAGCGCCTTTTTCGCCCCCGCAACCCCGATGGAAGACGCCCTGATGGCCGCCCGCAGCAAGGCTGTAGCGGCGCCCCAGTCCGTTGACGCCAAAGACCATCTTTCGCAACAAGCCCTCCGCATGGTCGAGGTCTGGGCCGGCCTGCTGACCAGCCGCGCAGCTTCGGATGGCGCCGCCCTGCGGGAAATCCTCAAGGACGGGCCCCGCGCGGCCAGCCAAAAGACCAAAGAGGGGGCCAAGAACAAAACCCCTGAAAAAAATTCTGTCGAGGACTTTAACGAGGACGACCTTCTTGATCTTTTCTAAAGCCTTTTTTCCGATTTAGCGCGAGGCCTGCGCACAGAGGATATACTTATGATTACATTACAGAATATTGTTTTTCCCGATCCCGATATCTGTACCGAGATCGACCTTTATGTGCGTTTAAACAATCTGGTGGGGCTGGACCGCCCGAACGGGACGCTGCAGTTCAGTGCTGGCGGGGTGGCGGATTTCGGCACGTATTTTAACGCGCTCTCCATTGGCAAATGGCATAAGGCCTGTGCGCTGGACAATCTCTGGCTGGAGCTGACAGGCAGCGGCACGCTGGAGCTGGAAGTCTACCACGCCCTGCCTGACCAGTCCTGGAACATCCAGCAATGCGAAATCGTCACATTGGGCGGCACGCCTTCGCTGGTGGACATCAGCCGCTACAGCGACACCTCGGAAAAAGGGATGATCTATTTCCGCCTGAAAGCGCTGAGCGATGCACGGATTACAGAGGCCCGTTTCACTACGGAACGCACCCTGACCACCCTGCCGCGACTGGCTGTGTCGATCACCACTTTCAAACGGGAAACCGCTGTCCAGAACACGGTGAAACGCTTGGAAAGCTACCTTGAAGACCATGAATATAAAGAGAATATTCATATTTTTGTGGTAGATAACGGCAAAAGTGCAGACGTATCTGAGAGCCCGCAGACCAGTTATTATCCCAATGACAATCTTGGCGGGGCCGGTGGTTTTGCGCGGGGGTTGCAGACAGCAATCAAGCGGGACTTCACCCATGTGCTGTTTACCGATGACGATGCTGCCTTCCCGATGGAAAGCCTGCACCGCAGCTTTGTGTTTCTGGCCCTTGCCACAGACAGCCGCACCGCCATTGCAGGGGCGATGATCAACAACACCCATAAATGGGCCATGTGGGAAAACGGCGCGTGGTTCGATCAGAGCTGCCACCCGCTCTACAGTCACCTTGACCTGCGCGACCTTGGCGCATTGGCCCATATGGAATTTGCCTCCGAACGGGATCACCACCCCACACTTTACGGCGGCTGGTGGTTCTTTGCCTTTCCGGTGCAACACGCAAAATACCACCCCTACCCGTTCTTTGTGCGCGGCGATGATGTCAGTTTTTCCATTGCCAATGATTTCAACATCACCCTGTTGAACGGGGTTGTGTCCTTTCAGGACGGGTTCATCGAAAAAGAGAACCCGCTGACGTGGTATCTGGATCTGCGCAGCCATATGGCCCATCACCTGTCACTGGAAAGTATGGAGATCGGCAGCACCGGTGTTGGCAAGATCGGTCTGAAGTTTCTGCTCAGGAATATTATTAAATTCCAGTATGATACCATGGAAACCTGTCTTCTGGCTTGGGAAGATGTGATGCGCGGTCCCCAGTTTTTTCTGGACAATAAAGACATGGCCGAACGGCGCGGGCGGATCAAATCCATGGTCGGAAACGAAGTCTGGCGCCCTGTAGATGCCAGCACGCTGGACAATGTAGCCGATCCCCATCGCCATATTCCCCGCTGGAAGCTGATGCTTTATAAATTCAGCCTGAACGGACATCTGCTGCCCATGCTCGGGGCTGGCACCGTGGTGGTTGCGCCTCAGGATCGTGGCAGCCTGCATATCTGTTGGGGCGCGCGCAGGATCACCTATCTGAACACCGACAGGACCAAAGCCTATACCACGCGCCGCTCTGCCGGGCGGGGGATCGGCTTGATGTGGCGGGGCGTAAAACTGTTCTGGAAACTGCGCAACACCTATCCCGAACTGGTGAAAGACTACCGCGAGAGCTATCCAAGGATCGCCGCTGCCAGTTATTGGGACGAGGTTTATAAGGACAGTTGAACAAGGGGCGCTGACCCCTTGTTTCTTCGGCTAAATAACAGGCTGTCGAAATCCGGCGCGGCGTCTACAACCGGCCGAGCCACGCGCCCATCAGCCCGGCAATCCGTGCGGCATCCGGGCTTGGGGCGGCAAGGGTATCGCCAGCCCCTTTCAAAGCGTTGAGCGCATCGCCCATCGGGGTGCCGTCAAAGAACATCTGGTCGAGTGCCGCTGCATCCTGTTTACAGCCGGCGATCACCTGCTCTGCCAGCGCTTCGGGCAGTTGCAGCCGCTGGCCATCAGGGTTTGGATGCTCTGCCATCTGCTCCCCCAGAGCCGCACCGAGATAGCCCGCCTGCGCCGGTGACACCCCTGCCCCGTCCAGTTGCTGGTGAATATCGCGCAACATGGCGATGTCTTGTGAACAGAGAGACGGGTTCGAATCCGGCTGCCATGACAGGGAGAAATCCTCGCTTTGCAGGGCATAGCGCAGAAAGTCCTGCACGACACAGTTCTGATACAGCCCCTCGCGGATCATCGGGCGCAGGGTGAAGGCCGCGCCAAAAACATCGCGCCATTCAGACAGCCGCGGAAAGGCATCAAACCGCCCCAGCGCCATGCCTTCGCTGAAATAGGACTCAAGACTCCCCACGCTCTGGCCCCGTTTGACCTGCTCGCTATACCCCGACAGCACCCGCGCGCCGTGGGGTCGCACATAGGCAATCAGGCGGACGGAGTCTGCATAATCGGGCAGATAAGCCTCAAGCGCCAGTTTCAGGGTCTTGGGGGCGACATCCTCAAAGCCTTCGCTGGAGACCACCGCCACATCTGCCTCTGATGCGTGACGGGTCAGCCGCTGGCCGAGATTGGCAAAACGCTGCTGGATCATGTCGGCATTCGCCCCTGTAGCCAGCGCCTTGGCGAGCGGCCCGTTATGCCCGTTGGCGGTATAATACAGGGACCGGCTGTCGCTGTTCCACAAGCCATCGGTCAGGGTCTTCTGGATCGAGGTGCTGCCGGTTTTCCGGTCCCCGAGATGGAATACGAGTTCACAGGTCATGGCGCGGGCCTATCCTTTGTTTTTAATGCTTCTACAAGGGCCAGAACCTCTGTGTGGCTGACCTCTCTGCGGTTGGCAAAACCGTCTTTAATTGCGCGGCGTAACAGATTGAGAAATATATGTTTATCTTCGCCGTAATGCTTTGCATTGCGGAACCATTTCGCGATGAACACAGGGGCGACGAACCAGAAATAGATTCCTGCTGCCGCGCGGTAATTGATCAACCCGTTGCGGTAGTTGTAATAGATCTTCCAATAGGGCCGGTAGACCTTTTTTTCGATGAAGGTGGAGCATTCATGCTCAAAGCGCAGATCGGGCGCAAAGCCGATTTTGAAATTCGCCTGCCGTGCCCGCAGGCTGTAGCCCACATCGTCGCCGTAGATGAACATCTTGCCATCAGGCAGACCGATCTTCTGGATCACCGCACGGGACACAAACATCCCCACGAAAGAGGCCGCATCCACCGGCAGCACATCCGCGCCGGTATAGGCGGTATCGGGAATATGAAACCCCTGCCGCCCCTGCCCCCGCAGGGTGCCCCAGATGGTGCCAAGGGCTTCGCGCGCATGCCAGAAGGGATTGCGCGAGGGGCGGTTCATCTCACAAATGCTGCCATCGGGGTAATAGACCGCCGCCGCCAATACGTCCCAGCCATGATGGGCCGCATCGACAAAGCGGATAAAGGCACCGGGATCGGGGCGGGCGTCATCGTCCATGACCACCACCCAATCGGGGTCGAATTGCTCCATCGCCACATGCATGCCCAGCTCGAACCCCCCTGCCCCGCCAAGGTTGTCCTTGGGAAACACCGGATAAATCCGCGCATCGGTCTGGTCGTGCAGCCACTCCCGCGTGCCATCCGTCGATCCGTTGTCCACCACCACGATGGCTTCGCAGGGTTCATCCAGCAGACGGGCGATGGTTTTTTGCAGCGCGGCAGAACGGTTGAAGGTGGCCACAACCGCCACCAGCCGCTGGTCCAGCAGGATATGCTGCCCGTCCGCTACCATTGTCTTACAGGGGCGCCTTGACGAAGGCGGGCATCGGGTTGGTGTCTGTTGCATTCAGGAAGACATCCGCCGTGTCCAGCGCCTCGCGGATGGTGACATCCATATCGAGATAGCGGTAGGTGCCAAGCCGGCCCACAAAGGTGACTTTCTGTTCTGCTCCGGCCCGCTTTACATAGTCCTGCAGCATGTCTTTTTCATCCATCAGGCGGATCGGATAATAGGGAATGTCCTCGGCCCCGCATTCGCGGCTGAATTCCTTGTAGCAGACCGATCCTTCATGTGTTTCCCAAGGGGAGAAATGCTTGTGCTCGGTGATGCGGGTATAAGGCACGTCCACCTCACCGTAGTTCATTACCGCACAGCCCTGATAATCCCCATCATAGGTAAAGCGTTCAAAATCCAGCGTCCGGTAGCCAAGCCGCCCGAGATCGTAATCGTAATAGCCGTCCAACTGCCCCGAGTAGAACACATGATCGTATTCTGCCGTCTGGCTGCGATCAAAACGGGTGGAAAGATGCACAGTGATATTCTCGTGTTCCAGAATACCCGCCACCATATCGGTATAGCCGTTCTCCGGCATGCCCTGATATTTGTGGAAGAAGTAGTTGTCGTCATAGTTGAACCGCACCGGCAGGCGTTTGAGGATGCTTGCGGGCAGTTCCGTAGGATGACAGCCCCATTGCTTCATGGTGTAGCCCTTGAAGAAGGCTTCATAAAGATCCTTGCCCACAAAGCGCATGGCCTGCTCTTCAAAGGTTTGGGGATCTTCGATGCTGGTATCGGCCTGTTCTTCGGTGATGAAGGCATGGGCCTCGTCTGGGCGCATGGTCTTGTTGAAGAACTGGTTAATCGTATGCAGGTTGACCGGCAGGGAAAACACCTGCCCGCCGCTGGTGGTTTTCACGCGGTTCTTATAGGGCATGAAGGTCTGAAAGCGGTTCACATAGTCCCAAACCTCGGTATCGTCGGTGTGAAAAATATGCGGCCCGTAGACATGCACCATAACGCCGCTGTCTGCGTCCCGTTCCGTATGGCAGTTCCCTGCAATATGATCGCGGGCATCCACGATGGTCACTTTATGCCCCGCCTCGGCCAGTTTACGCCCGATCACGGCACCGGACAGACCGGCCCCCACCATCAAAAGATTTTTCTGCGCCATATTCAATTCATCCACCCCGTTCTTCAAATTCACACACCCCGCCAAGCTGCGGGTAAAAGCTCCGCGCATCCCGTTTCATATTGCGGCCCTCTGGTCAAGGCTGGGGCCATATTCCGCAGTTCTGTGATACCTGTTTTCCCTGTCCGGGCAAGCCTTCGCCCATTGCGGGGGCGCGGGTGGGGTAAAGGTTAAAAAATCCTGCCAGTACCGGACGCCCGCTTTAGGAGTGGTTGAGATATTCCGGCTAGTCTGGCGCGAATATTACCCAAAACCGGAGCCCGCCCATGACCGCTTTCCCAGACACCTCCCCGATCCTCGGCCTGCCTTATATTCTGTCAGCACAGGCGCAAAAACATGTCACCCATAATGAATCGATCCGCATGCTCGACCTGCTGGTGCAACTGACTGTGATCAGCCGCACCATTACCAGCCCCCCTGCCAGCCCTGCCATCGGGGATTGTTATGTAGTGCCCGCCCCAGCCAGCGGCGACTGGGAGGGGCAGGAGGGCGCTCTGGCGGTCTGGCAAGGAACGGCTTGGGCTTTTACCCCGCCACAGGCCGGCTGGCGCGCCTATGCGCTGGACGAGGCGGCGGGAATTACCTTTGACGGCAGCGTTTGGGGCAATAGCGTGATCCTGCAAAACCTGAGCGGCCTTGGCATTAACACCGCATCGGATGCCACTAATCCGTTGGCCGTATCGGGGGATGCCACGCTGCTCAGCCATGACGGGGCAGGGCATCAGCTCAAGATCAACAAAGCCGGCAGCAGCGACACCGCCTCCCTGCTTTATCAAAGCAACTGGTCGGGGCGGGCAGAGATGGGGCTGGCCGGGGATGACAGTTTTCGCATCAAGGTCAGCGCGGATGGAAGCAGTTTTGACACCGCACTGTCCTTTGATCCGGCCAGCGCGACCACACAGGCCAAATGCCTGTCCAGCGGCAAGCTGACGGTGGCTGCGGACAATGTCGGGCTGATCGACACGCCGGGCGCGGGGGGATTTGTGCTGATCACCGTGGTCCATGCCACCTATCCCCAAAGCAGTCACAGCGGGATTTTCTGCTATGACACCGGCGGCTCGCTGGCCTGTGATACGATTTATACAGGCAGCAGCTTTGCCAATCTGGGTACGGCGGTGCTGGACGGAACAACCGGATCAGTGAACACCAGCAGTATTGCGGTCAAGACTGGCCAACTCCAGATCGAGAACCGTTATACCAACCCGTGGACCTATTCCTACACCTTCATCGGCGGACTCTAGGGCAGGGGGGGCAAATGTTCCGCATGCGGAACATTTTGCACCGGATCAGAGTCTGATCAGAGTCTACAGCGGAAAGCTGACACGGGCCTGAAGGCCGGTTTCAGCCCAATCCAGTGTGATCGCGCCCCCCACAGCCACAAACAGGTCATTGACGATTTTCGATCCGCTGCGCCGCTCGGGCTTTACCACTTTCGGGCCGCCGCTCTCTGCCCAGTGAAGCACCAGATGACGGGCATCGCCTTCACCGGCCTCTACCGTCCAGTTCAGCGCAATCCTGCCCGTCTCCGCGCCGAGCGCGCCGTGTTTGACGGAATTGGTGGCAAATTCATGCAGGCCCAGCGACATGCAAGACAGCAGATGCCCCTTCAAAGCCACCTGCGGCCCCTGCAGATCAAATTGCATCGGACCCTTCGGGGCATAGGCCGCCAGAATGCCCTCTGCCAGTTCGCCAAGGTTCACACCCACATCCACCGGCTGGGTAATAGCCCTGAAATGGGCATCGCTCAGGGCCTGCAATCGTTGTGTCACCAACGCGCCAAGCGTTTTGCTGTCCGGCTCTTCCCGCGCGCTCATCTTGATGACAACGGACATCACATTGACGATATTGCGCAGCCGGTGGATCAATTCCTCATTGGCCAGCGCCCGCGCCTGCTCTTCCTGTCGGCGTTTTTCCGTTACATCCAGCTGGGAACCGAAAATGAACACAACATTGCCGTCGTCATCCAGTATCGGCCCGATCTGCAGGGCATTGTCAAACCGCGTCCCATCCGCGCGGTAATTGATGATCTGGACGGTTTCCACCCGGCAGGATTCAATCGCATCCCGCACTGCCTGCACACTTTCGGGGGTGGTTTCCGGCCCCTGCAGAAACCGGCAGTTGCGCCCGATTACTTCGCTTTCGCAATAGCCTGTCAGTTCCATAAAGGCGGCATTGGCAAAGACGATCGGATTGTCCGGCAGGTTCGGATCGGAAATACACAGCGGAATACGCGCATGGCGCACCGCTGCGGCAATCGCCTTGTCGTTATCCAGATCCCAGCGCACACGGCTCCTTACAACGTCCAAAAGACTCGTCCCTGTTCCAAGAACACGGAGTCCTGTTTCATATGTTGCCCCACAACGTTCCCCTTTTTGCTGCAAGTTCTGAAATGCAGACGGGGTACCGCGCTGCCGTTGAACCTGTCTAACGGTTAAAACCGCTGCTGTGAAGGAAATACTCCGGCCATCCTCCCTTAAAAACAAGGGCGCGGCAGCGGAATGATCGCCGCACCGCGCCCATAAGTTTTCCGCCCCTGATTGTTCCGCATGCGGAACATCCCAACAGGGGAAAGCCGCTAAAAAGACTCTTGCTCCAGCAGTTCTGCAATCCGCGTAAGGGTCTTTTCGTCCAGATTTTCCCCTTTTATTTCAATGCGCCCCTGTTTCAAAGACACTTCCAGCCCGTTGCCAAGTTTTTGCCGGACCGGCGCGTCTTTTTTTGCGGGCGCAGACTTTGGTTCTTTGGGCGGTGCTGCAAATGGCGTCAGAAGGGCCAACTCTGCATCAGGCGTTTTAGGCTGTTTCTCCCGCAGGCTGCGCTTGATCCGGTCAGCCAGTTCGGGATCCCGCCGCAGCCCGTCCACCAACGACAGGCCAAGTCGTTCGGGAATATGCCCCGGAAAGCTGAGCACATCCCCAAGGGCGTGATAGATTTCAATGAAAGAGCGAATGCGGGACCGCTTCGGGCGGCTGGCGGTGGCGAACAGGGACAAGAGCGCCTGTTTCTCAGTCCCGAATACCCCGTGTTTTACCGCTTCGGCGGCCACGCTGGCCCGCTCGTAATAGCTCAGACCGACACGGATCTCGTTTTCCTCGACCATGGCCACATAGGCATCCACCGAGGCATCGGGTTTGCGCAGCAGTGCCTGCACCGTGGCGAAACGGTCGTTTTCAGGGTTTTCCTTGCGCAGGAACTCCAGCGCCATCAGACGCCGCCAGCCCGAGATCAGCCCGTATTTCTGGCTTCCCTCGATTTCCATCACCTCGATCGGGGTGCGCTGACCGTGACGCAGGATGGAATCCATCAGCGCCTTCATCTCCTCACCGTCGAGCCGGATACGATCCCGTGCCAGATGGTCCGGCGCAATATGATCGAGCGGTATATCAAGGATCATCTTACCAGAAGCACGGGCGCGGCTGACATCATCCGCCAGCCCCTGCAGGGCGCTGTGGGCCGAAGCCTCGGCAGCCACCTGCGCAATTGGCGGGCCAGACATGCGCGGCGCTTCCGGGGCGGTTTCAGTCGCGGGGGCAGGGCCGTCCTGTGTCAGGAAATCCGGTTTGGCCGGAGCCAGTCTCTTGCGGGCCATGATGTTATTCCTTTCTGTCGCAGGACAAAGAAAACGCGGGAAATGCCTCGGGTGTATGACAGTGCGCCATCAGGATTTGCTCGCAGCGCCCTGCGCCTCCAGTTCGTCCCGCCGCCAGCTTCCGATCAGCAGTTTTTTGAACATCGCATAGGTCTGGTCAAAGGTTTCCCGACCGCGGGCATAGGTCTCGCGGTTGAAATCGCGGTAATCGGCCTCGTAGATGCCGTTGACCTGTTCGCCGGCCTGCCCCACCAGAGCAGTGTAATCCTGCCTGTAGGGGGTCATAAACCGCCCCATATAGGCCTGAATCAGCGCGGCCAGTTCCGCCTGCTGGCCGCTGTCAAACCGTGTGATCACCGTGCGCACTGCATCCCATTCAAAACGGATCTCGTCCCGCCCGAGGGCGCGGGCCGCCATGTTCTCGCCTTCCTCAATGGAATTGAACGTGGCGTGCAGCATGTCAAAGAACCGCCCCGTTGAATCAAATTCAAGGAAAGACGCCCCCATGGGCACCATCAGAATATCCGCCGCAGTCAGCCCGTTGATGGTCAGATAGCCAAGGGCAGGGGGGGTGTCGAGGATCACCAGATCGTAATCATCAAGCACCCCGTCCCGTTCCAGCGCATTGGTCAGCGCATCCCAGAGCTTCCAGCTTTTGAGCCCCATGCGCCAGACGGGGATCTGGAATTCCGCCCAGTAGAGGTTCAGCTGCGCCCCGATCAGATCAATATTCGGCCAGTGGGTTTTCTGGGTAATCTGTTGTGCCGTGATCCCCAGTGCCTCGGTCATGGTATCATCAAGGGGCAGGGGCGCATCGCCCCGATCCGCACGGCGCCGGTTTTCTGCCTGCAGGTCGGTGGCGTAATCCCGTGCGATCAGCGGAAACACCGTGTCCCATTCATCCCGCACCGTGCCGCCGAAGATCGAGGTCATGGAGCCCTGGCTGTCCAGATCAATCACCAGCACCCTGTAGCCGTCCAGCGCCGCTGACATGGCCAGATGGGCCGCCGTGCTGGTCTTGCCCACACCGCCCTTGAAATTCGCCACAGCGGCAATTTTGGCGGGCAGGCCCTTGGGACGGTAGGGGGTATATTCCTTGGACTTCGATCCTTCGGTCGCGAAATGGGCGCGAAGGCGCAGCACCTCGTCCAGTGTAAACCACTTCGCCCCGCCTTCGGTTTCGCTCTCGCCCTGGGGCAGGTTCGGGTTGGCTTTCAGCACGCGGCGAAAATGGGGGGTGGCCACGGGGATCAGATATTTGGTGATCTCCCAGGTGGAAAACAGCCGCAGGGATTTCTTGCCATCCACCACATGACCGCGAGACATCAGATCCTCCCGCCCCCGTGTGCAGACCTGCGCTACATGGGCAAAATCCGATGTGGCTACGGGGTCGCCAAGTTCCGCCAGCGCGTCATCGGCCGAGATGTTGAAATAGGGGGGAAGGGCTGCCTGTGCCATGAGTTTACCTGTATGTGCTGCTTTTTTCCCAATATACCCAAAAACGAAGCACATGAAAGGATTATCCGCACAAAAACCTTATTTTTCTAAGCAAATACAGGGGGTTCAGCAGGGGTTACGCTGGCAAATTTATCACCATTGCAAAAAGACTTAGTTAAGAATCCTGTTATTTATAAGTTACGGGACTTTCTGTCTTTCGGTAAAGCGCTGGTTTTAAGTCAGGAATCCGGCTTTCCAAATACAGCAGTGAATCTGATACCACGTTCAGGTGACTCTGATACCACGTTCAGGCGATTCCGATACCACGTTGGCTTCGGTTGCTTTTATCCACAGGCCCCCCTAGCGTGGGTGTCATTAAAACCACGATAAGATTCGCGCACTGGATCCTGAAAACAGGGGCGGCGCAGACAAGCGGACGGTTGTGGTTGAGCGAGCAGAGCAGAACAATAACGCGCAAAGCCCGACCAGAAAAGGGCGCGCAGGCAGGCAGTATTATGACAACAGCAGGGCTGTTACCGGACCGGTATCCCACCGCGGATTTTTTCCTGTGCGATGTGTTTGACGCACTTCCCAAAAGCGATCTTGCCTCGATGGAGCATCCGCTGTTTTCCCTTTCCACCCGTCCGGACCGGCGCATCCTGCGCTATGAACACGGCGAGAGCGTGATCGAGATTACCCCGTCGGTGCGCGGTCTGGCCACGCTTCATGACAAGGACATCCTGATCTACTGCATGAGCCAGCTTATGGCGGGCATCAACGCGGGGCGGGCGGTCAGTCAGGTGTTGCACCTCAAGGCCCATGACCTGCTGGTGGCCACAAACCGCGAAACATCAGGGGATGGTTACAAACGTCTGCGCGAAGCTTTTGAGCGTCTGGCAGGCACCCGCATCACCACCAACATCGTCACTGGTGATCTGGAAACCACCAGCGGCTTTGGCCTGATCGAAAGCTGGGAGATCGTGCGCAAAACGGGACGGGGGCGGATGGTCAGCGTGTCGGTGAAACTGTCGGACTGGCTGTTCCGCGCTATCGCCTCGAAATCCGTGTTGACCCTGTCGCGGGATTACTTCCGCCTGCGCAAACCGCTGGAGCGGCGCATCTATGAAATCGCGCGCAAACATTGCGGGCGCCAGCGGGAATGGCGGGTGGGTCTGGAAACCCTGCTGAAGAAATCAGGGTCCAATTCGCCCCGCCGTGTGTTTCGCAAGATGATCCGCGATATGATCGCCGCCGACCATCTGCCCGACTATCAACTGTTCGAGGATGAGGGCGACATCATCCGCGTCGCCCCGCGCAACGTGGTGCTGGAGCCAAGCGAGAAGCCGGTGATCTCTGCCGCTGCTCTTGAACAGGCCCGCGCCCTTGCGCCCGACTGGGACATCTATGCGCTGGAATCCGAATGGGTGGCCTGGTGGGCGGGCAGCGGGCGCCAGAAACTGCGCAGCGCCGACGGCGCGTTTCTGGGGTGGGTGAAACGCAAAACGGCGGGGTGAGGGATCGGCTCAGTTCTCCCGCCGCTTCGGTTTTACCGGCATCAGTGACAACAGTTCTACGTCCACGGTGTTTTTCGGGTCTGACTCCGGCTCAAGGAAACGCAGGGTGCCGCTTTTGCCCAGTTCTGCAATCAGGATGGCTTCGGGATGTTTCTCGCGCCATTGATCCAGCGTGAATTCTTCGGACAATCCGGTCACGCGGAACTCCCAGCCCTGGGAGATCAGGGCGTTGGCCTCAAAGTAGGTTTTGCCGCCGCCAATCACGCGTCCCCCCAATGTGGCGGGCAGGGCGTGGCGGGAACTGGCCTCGCGCACCCGTTTTACCTGAAACACATTGTCCCGACCGAATTCGGGCGCCAGATCGGTGGCCACCAGCGTGTTATAGGCATCATTGTCCGTGGCGCAGATCAGTTTCTCATAGGCGACAAGGTTGATCCGTTCCTCGGCGGCCTTTGACAGAATATCGCCAAAGAAGGTTTCTATACCCGCATCCCTTGCGCCGCGCAGATGGGCGTGGTTGGGATCTGCGATAATCACCTGCAGGCCCATCTTCTGTAACGCCTCGGCCAGCGCCACAGACCAGCGTGACCCGCCCAGAATGATCACCCCCGTGGTGGAAGACGCCGTCAGCCCCAGCACTCTGGCCATAGGCGTCAGGGTAAACCCGTGCAAAACGACAGTCGCCGCCACAAGCGCAAAGGCAAGCGGCGCGATCCGGTCGGCATCCGCAATCCCGATCTGCACCAGCCGTTCCCCGAACAGCCCCGCAACCGCCACCAGCACCACACCGCGCGGTCCGGTAAAGGCCACCAGCAAACGCTCGCGCCAGGTCACATCGGAAAAGGACAGAGCCGCCAGAACGGGCAGGGGGCGGGCGATCAGGATCACCGCCAGCACAAACAACAGCGCCGTCAGGTCCAGCGAGCGCAGCGAGGCCCAGCTCATATTGGCGGCCAGAAGGATGAACACGCCGGAGACCAGCAGCACGGTGGCGTGTTCTTTGAAGCGGCGCAGCTCTGTGTAGCTGGGCAGACGGGCGTTCGCGACCCAGATGCCCATGATCGTCACCGCCAGCAATCCGGATTCATGCAACACGCCGTCAGACAGGGCAAAGACACTCAGCAGCACCACGAACAGAACCGGCACTTTCATATATTCAGGCACATAGGCCAGCCGGAAGGCCCGCGCGATGCCCCATCCCCCCGCAATGCCAAGCAGCGTGGCGACACTGATGCCAATAGTCAGATCCTGCGCGGCGGCACCGGCCGAACTGGCCGTTTCAAGCACGATCACCACCTGAAAGGCCAGCACCGCTGCCAGTGCCCCCACCGGATCGTTGACGATGGCTTCCCATTGCAACAGGGCAGCAGGGCGTTTTTGCAGTTTGGCCTGACGCAGCAGGGGCGCGATGACCGTAGGGCCGGTGACAATCATGATGCCGCCAAACACCGCCGAGGCAGCCCAGCTCAGCCCTGCCACATAATGCAGCGTCAGCGCAGAGGCGAGCCAGCCAAGCGGCGCCCCGAGAACCACCAGCCGTTTGACGCCGGTAGCCGCGTCCCGCAGGGTGTGAAAGTTTAGGGTCAGCCCGCCCTCAAACAGAATGATTGCCACCGCAATGGCGATCATCGGCCCGAGCATATCTCCGAACTGTCCCGCAGGATCGAGAATGCCAAGGAAGGGGCCGAAAATCAGCCCCGCCACCAGCATCAGTACAATAGAGGGCATTCGCAAACGCCAGGCCAGCCACTGGCTCCCCACGCCAAGGGCCCCCACAAGGGCAAATGCCATGACCGGGGCCAACCCTGCTGTTTCTGCTGCCGCCATATATCCCTCGCCGCTTGTATGTGAAAACGACGCTACCGCGCCCCGTAGATGCCCGCCACATTATTCGCGCAAAAACCCGACAAACGCAGGGGGCTGCTTTTGCTCGTTCTGACACCAAAAGACCCGCAGCCTGATGGCACGGGTCCTTTAATGTGGAGATACGGTCTGACCGGCACGGTACCCTACATGCGCCCTGTCAGGGCAAGCACGATCACGATGATCAGGATGATGCCCAAAGCACCTGACGGGAAATATCCCCAGGACCGGCTGTACCCCCATGTTGGCAGTGCCCCGATCAGCAGCAGGATGAGAATGACAAGAAGTACAGTGCTCATGGCTGTTCCCGTTCTATTCGCTTACAGGGTTTTCAATGGACACATTCACGTCCTTGTCAGGGCCCGAAGCATCGCCACCTAAGAAGAAATAGGCACCGACCGCGACGATCACGACCAAAGCACCGATCAGGAACCAGCTCCCGCCGTTGCCACCTGTCGTTACGACTGTTGTATCTCTATCGGACATGTTTTGCTCCTTGTGTTTTGTGAAGGGAAAACGCAACACGCCCGATTTAGTTCCGGTCCGGCCGGATTTAGTGTCTGTTTCATGACGCACCGGTCTGTTTTCACCGGATCTATTTCCCGCAGGCCGGCAGGATAGTGCCGGTAAGTGCGCCCCGAACGGCGTAAAAATGCCGGTCCTGCGGGGCCGCATTTTTTCTCCATCCGTTCAAGGAACTTCATCCGCTGCTTGCCGTTAGTGGAATGTTGCCGGCTGGCGGACGGGGTGCTCTTCCCAGTGCCCTTACCGTCCGGGCGGCACCGGAATGAAACCGAAGTTATGAATTATACGGAGGAACATAAAATGAATCTGGTAAAAACAGGCCTGATCTCGAGTCTTCTCATCTCTACCGCGCTGCCCGCAGTGGCGCAAACAGTCGAAGCGGTTGCAGCCACCGACCTCAACATCCGCTCCGGCCCCGGCCCGCACCATTCTGTGGTGGGTGTAATCCCCGGTGGCAAGGAAGCCAGTGTCGAGGGCTGTCTTGAGTCAACATCGTGGTGTCAGGTGAAATTCGGTGATGTCACAGGCTGGTCAAGCTCTGACTATCTGGCCGTGAATGTAGAGGAAAAAGCGGTGGCTCTGACGACCCGCCCGCAGTCCTACAATGTCAAAACCGTGACCTATGAAGACGCCGAAGGCACCAAGAAGAATGAGAACGAAGGCGCAGCCGTTGGCGCAACGCTCGGCGCACTGACAGGTGTTGCCCTTGGGGGTCCGATCGGCGGCGTCATTGCCGGTGGTATTCTGGGCGGGGCTGCCGGTACAGCCGCAGCAGAGCCTGAGGAAGAAACCATCACCTATATCAGTTCCAATCCGGTAGAGACCGTGTATCTGGACGGCGAAGTGGTTGTAGGCGCCGGTGTGCCCGAAGCAGTTAAAACCTATGAGCTGCCCCAGTCGGAATTCCGCTACCTGAATGTGAATAATCAGGCGGTGGTTGTGGATGCGGAAACAAATCAAATTGTACGTGTAATCCGCTAAATATCCCCGCAGATTTAATTCCTAATGAAAAGCCCCGTGGACCCCTCCACGGGGCTTTTTGGTATGGTCGGGCGGGGTTTTAGACCCTTAGCGGCCTTTTTTGCCCCCCCTTTGCCTAAAATGCCAGCTACTCTGTAGCAGCTTTTTTGATCCGGCCCGTTAGGGTGCAGCCCTATGGCGATACGGGTTTATAAAAAGGGCAAGGGCGATGTGCTGAAGGGGACGGTGGGGTCGGACAGCTACCGCGTGGATCTGGACCGGCTGCGCTACAAGACGCTGGAGTTGGAAGACAGGGGCGGGGCGGCAGACGAACTGGCGATCCTTGATAGTGATGGGAAATGGGCGGCGAAATGGGTGCTGGTGCAGGACGGGGCGCTGGTCTGGAACGGGGCTGGTGTCGGGCGCATTGCAATCCCGCTGAACGGGGCGGGTGCGCCCAAGATTGAAACCCTGCGCTTTGGCAGCAGTAAGGATGATCTGTCACCCCCCCTGACCCTGACCACCGATCTACAGCCTGAAAGCGGACAGTCCCTTTTGATTGCCGGCACCCGTGGCGCGGACCGGATCATCGGGCCGGATGCGACAGGCAAAGGCCCGGGCAGTCTGGTTTATGGGGGCGGGGGTGCGGACCGGATCAGTGCAGGCAGCGGCGAAGACTACACGGTTTACGGCGGCGGCGGCGGTGATGTGATCTCAACCGCAGGACCGGCGCGGGCGCAGTTTTACGGGCAGACCGGCAAGGACATCCTGTTTGGTTGCTCCGGCAACGACTGGCTTTACGGCGGGGCGGGGGGCGACCAGATCTATGGCGGCGCGGGCAGCGATCTGCTGGCGGGGGGTGGCAAAGGGGATACCCTGTCGGGAGGCGATGGCGCGGACCGGATCAACGGGGGAAAGGGCAATGACCTGCTGACGGGGGGCGCGGGGGCGGATGTGTTTGTCTTTAACGCCAGCAAATCCGAAGGCCGCGACCGGATAGAAGATTTCACCACAGGCGTGGACCGCTTGCAGGTGAAAGGCGAATCCTTTGGCGCATTGGAGTTGGAGGCTACAGGCGCAGAGTCGACAGATACGCTGGTGGTTTTACCCTCGGGCACCCGCATCACACTGGTCGGGCATAGTCTTTCGGATACAACAGAAGCAGATTTTCTCTTTTAATATACGTTAGGGCTGGCTGTGCTGTCGGAGGAGCTGTGCTATCCGTCATAGCCAGCCGCATGCCCCCCCGAGAGGCTTGCCAGATATTTCGACAGGAGTCCGACAATGGCCGGAGAACGCGCCTATATTCCCTTTAGCGTAGACACCAATACGGGTGATGCGGACCAAAGCATTGACGCGCTGTTGGAAGGGCAAAAATGGGACACCAGCAGCAACACGCTGATCACCTACAGCTTTATCGACGAAGCCGCGGATATTTCTTATGACACCCAAGGGCTGAGTTTTGCCAACGGGTTTAACAGCAAGCAGATCGCCGCCGCAGAGCTGGCGTTTTCTATGCTGGCGGAACTGGCGCTCGTCACATTTGACGAAATCGGGGATGATCCGGGAGAAAACAACGCCGACGGCACCCTGCGGTTCGGGGATTTTGAGGGGCTTTACACCGCTTACGGGTTTTACCCCTACCTCGACGAAGCCGCCGGAGATATGGCCTTCAAAGACGGCCAGTACGAAGACCCTTTCATCGGCTCTTACGCATTCACAGCCGGAATATTGCACGAAATCGGCCATGCGATGGGATTGAAACACGCCCATGAAGAAGAGGATGGCACAGGGCTGATAGAGGACCATCACGACAGCCATGAATATACGGTGATGACCTATCACAGCTATATTGGTCAGCCTGACAGTATCCGTTTCCTGACCAATGCGCCGGGGCATAACCCGCAAAGCTATATGATGCTGGATATTGCCGCCTTGCAGCGCATGTATGGCGCAAATTTTGACACCAACAGCGGCAATACCACCTACAAGTTTTCCACCGAAACCGGCGAGATGTTTGTGAACGGCACAGGGCAGGGCACACCCGGTGAGAACATCGTGCTGCGCACCATCTGGGACGGTGGCGGCAAGGATACTTATGACCTGTCCAACTATGACACGGCCCTGCTGATTGATCTGGAACCCGGATTGTACAGCACCTTTGATTATCATGGCACCCGCCAGCGGGCCGAGCTGAACGACGGCTATGCCGACGACGAGATCTTTGTCGGAGATGCGGCTGTCGTCTATGCAAAAGGAAATCTTTACAACGCCTTACAGTTTGAAGGGGATAAACGCTCTTTGATCGAAAATGCCATTGGTGGCGGCGGGGATGACGGGATTTACGGCAATAGCGCCAAGAACATGCTGAAAGGCGGCGGCGGTAAGGACTGGCTCTACGGCTTTGGCGGGGCGGATGATCTGATCGGCGGCGCCAAACGGGACAAGCTGATTGGCGGCGGCGGCAATGACGACCTTACCGGCGGGGGCGGCCGCGACCGGCTGAAGGGCGGCAACGGGCGCGACGATTTCTTCGGCGGCAAGGGCAATGACAAACACACCGGCGGCAAGGGCGCGGATACCTTCCATTTCGACACCACCGTAAAATCGGGCAAGGACAAGATCACCGATTTTGAGGAGGGTAAGGATATGATCGAAATCGCCGGGGGCGACAGCTTTTCCTGGTTTGGCGAAGGCGATGATACTATCGTGGTCTGGACCAAAGGGCAGGTCACACTGCTTGGCGTGGACGAGAGCCTGATCGACTTTACCGATTTCAACATCGTTTAACCGGCGCGGATGTTTAACGGGCGGGGGCGTTCAACAGACGGGGGCGTTTAACGGATCACCCTGTAGGTGGCCCCGGCGGTAAGCGGGCCGGTTTCGCTTTCGCGGCCATCCGGCCAGCGGATGCGGGCAGAGGTAATCCCCGTCTGCGCCCCCAGCCCGAAATGGGCCACGGGCGCATCAAAGGACATGAACCCGCCACCCAGTTGCAGCTCGCGACTTTGGGTGCTGCCATCCTGCGTGGTGACCTGCACCACCGCCCCGATGCCAAAGCGGTTCTTTTTGGTGTGATCCTCCAACCTGAAGGCGATGGCATTACCCTCCTGGCTGTTGTTGCGAAACACAGTCAGCGGCCCGTTCACCGGATGCGCAACCATATCGAGATCACCGTCCCCATCCATATCAAAGGCAGTTGCGGTGGCCGTCATCAGGTAATCTTCCAGCCCGAAGGGGCCCGAGCTTTCAACAAAGCTACCATCCCCCTGATTGTGAAAGAAAAGATTTGAGGGGCTGACCTCATTCGGGACCCATGTACCATTGACGATATAGACATCCTGCGCCCCGTCATTGTCAAAATCCGCGATTTTCGTGTCCCAGCTCCAGCCGCCCACATCAAGGCCACGGGTCTCGGCGGTGTCCTCAAAGCGCAAGCCCTGCGCCCCGTTTTGTTCCAGCAAGACGTTAGAGCGCAGGATCTGCTGGATCGCGGCGTCGGCTTCTGCCTGTGTGGGTTGGCGGATAGGTCGGAAATGGGCGGTGCAATAGGCTTTGGCAAGGCTCTGGTCCGCAGGGATCAGATTGCAGACAGCCGGATCGTTCTGCTGGATCGCCAGATCCTTCACCAGCATCCCTTTGCACTCCCGCTGGTCGCGCCCAACCAGTGTGGCGCAGCGGGCGGCATAGCTGGGGTCAAAGTTGTTGCCCGATTTATACCATGTCTTGATCGCCATATTCCGCGCACAGGTTTCTTTATCCTCTGCCCGTTTGATCCCGTCGCAATACTGCTCCAGCGGCTGCATCTTCAGGGTCGAAGACACCCCCGAAGAGCGTCCTGCAATCTGCGCAAGGTAGATTTCCGGCGTGCCGTCATTCAACAGGTCGGCGGTTTTTATGGCCATCGTTGTGGTGGTGGTATGGGGGATGATGTTCTGCGCGTAAGTGATGGCCTCAAACCCGCCTTTACCATCCCCAAGGTAAAAGTAATCGGGGATTTCAAAGTCATTGCCCACCAGCAGATCACTGGTCCCGTCGCCGTTGATGTCGCTGAACAGGATCGACAGGGTTTCGCCCGGAATACCGGGCAAATCGGTAAAGCGGCTGCCGTCCAACGTGCCTGCGTCATTCAGCAGGATACGGTTGCGGGATTCCTCGCCCGGGATGCGGCGGTACCAGCCTGCGGCCCAGTTGCCCAAAGCCACGTCAAGATCTCCGTCCCGATCCAAATCCGCAAAAGACAGCGCAAGGCTGAGGATCGCATCTTCGCGGTTGGCCACAGGGGTGATGCCAACAGCGCTGAAATCTCCGCGGTCACTGGTGATCAGGAAATTTCCCTGCCGGTAGGTGGTGACAAAAATATCAAGCCAGCCGTCGCCGTCCAGATCCACAAGGGCCGCGTTAAACACAGGCGCCGAGGCCAGTGGCCCGAGATCAAGCGCTCGGCGGGTGAATTGCCCCGCACCGTCATTGTCATAAAGATACAGCCCCTCGTAAGTGGAGGCGATCAACAGGTCCATGTCCCCGTCCCCGTCCACATCCCCCGAAGACAGGCTGCGCCCTTCCCAGAACGGGGGCCACATATCCTGAAAGGAAAACTCGATGGGTTTGTCGATGCCGATTTCCCAGCCCTCCAGTCGGGTGAAGGGGGTCTCGGCGGCAGGCGAGGGCGGCGTGAAGGGCATTTTGGTGATTGTAATATCTGCCGTGGCTTCCTGTGCATGGGCTATCGGGATCAGGGAAAACGGGGCGCTGTGGTCTTTGGACAGCAGGATGTTCAGCGCCCGTTTGCTCTGCCAGTTGTAATAGCTTTGCGTGCCGATCCCCGCGCCGATGCCAAGCACCATGATGACCCCGCTCATCAACAGGGCGGCGCGCAGGGAAATACTGCCCGCCACGATGAAGAAGGAATAGATCGAGAAAATGCCAAGCGTAAACAGCAGCGCCATCACATATCCCGGCGCAAGACCTGCAGACAACAACGCCCCGGCCAGCACCACGTCAAAGGCAATCGGCACCGGCAGGAACAGCCCCACAAGGGCCACGGCCACGACGATAAAGACACTGAAAGACATACCTTCAAGGGTCTCGGGCGGGATCAATGTGCCCACAATCGCCCCGAGGAATCCGGCCAGAAGCATCAAAGGCACCGTGGTGCGCAGGATGAACCACAGATTGACGGCATAGGCTTTGACAAAGCCGAGGAAAGCGGCCAGCAGCGGCTCGCTTTGCGGGGTTGTATCGGGCAGATCCCAGCCTGTCGCGGGTACCGGCGGGGGCACTTCAAGCTGGCTGCGCGGCAACAACCGGCAGACCAGCGGAACGGCGATCAGGATGACAAACAGGCTCAGTACCACTTTTGTCACCACCATATAAAGCGGCAGCAGGGAAATCAGCATGGTCATCACCACCGCATTCAGCGTCGGAGACGCGACCATGGCTGAAAGCGTGGTTTCCGCCCGCATTCCGGCCGCATAAAGACCCTTGGCAATGGGCGCAGCACAGTTCACACAAACCCCGAGCGGTGCGCCGATGAACAGCCCGAGCAGGGAATTGAGATACCCGCCCTTGAAACTGCGTTGGCGCAGATAACCGAAAAACGTCAGCATCGCCGCCCCGAACAACAGCCCGAAGGTCATGCCATTCTTATTGGTGTGCAGCCAGTTCAGCGTCGAAAGCCCGATCTTTTCCCAGACCGGCATGGAGTCAAGAATGGGGTATTTCGCCTCAAAGCTTAAGGAATCCTCGAGCTGGATCGCACCCGACATCATCGCCTTTTCATCCAGCGCCGGATAGCGCGACTGCGTCCAGAAAACCGCCGCAAGACCGACGATCAGCAACAGGGTGAAAAAAGCACGTTTCTGAAAAGGCGGTGTGACGAGGGTTTGCATGTCGTACTCATTCTGTGCAGGAACGCGTTGAAAATACTTTTAATTCAAGATATTAATGGCGATAATATGATGGAGAAAATAGATATTTTCAAACCCTTTTTTCCTTGCGGAGTTTTCTATCTTGCCCCCAGAAAAAGTGCATGACAATCCTTATAAAACCTTGAGTGCAAGGAATTTCTGGCGGACAGCCATCGCAGAATCGGGACCCTTTGGGGTCTTTGGCATCCACCGCGCCAAATTCAGGATTTCACAGTCTGACAAGATTGTAACCGCCGGTTCCTGCTTTGCGCAGAATGTCGGACGGGCGTTGCAGAACAAAGGTTACCACTGGTTCAATGCAGAACCTGCGCCACAGTTTCTCTCTCCTGAGAATGTCCGCCGGTTCAACTATGATGTGTTTTCCTTCCGGACAGGGAATATCTATTCGGTTGCGCTGTTGCGTCAGTGGCTGGAATGGGCTTTCGGGGACTTGCAACAGAGCGATGAGGTCTGGTTTGAGGATGGTCGGTTCTTTGATCCCGTCCGGCCTGTTATTGAACCGAACGGATTTGCGTCCCGCAAAGAGGTTTTTGATGCCCGCGCAAGGACATTGGCTGCTATTCGCAGCGCGGTGCAGCAGGCGCAGGTTTTTGTATTTACCCTCGGACAAACAGAGACTTGGGTGAATAACCGGACCGGGCTGGTTTACCCAATGTGCCCGGGGACCCAGAAGGGAAAGTTCGACGGCGGACTGCATGAAATGATCGATTTTTCCTACATGCCGATCCGCGAGGACATGATGCCGGTTCTGGAGTTGTTGCGCCGCGAAAATCCGGCGATCAAGGTTCTGTTGACGGTCTCTCCGGTTCCACTGACAGCAACAGCCAAGGCGGAGGAGCATGCGCTTGTGGCAAACACCTACACCAAATCAACCCTGCGTGCCGTGGCTGGGGATATGGCCAACGGCCACAATTTTGTGGACTATTTTCCTTCTTACGAACTTCTGACAGCACCGTCTTTTCGCGGGATGTTCTATGCGCCGAACGCGCGCACGATCACAAAAGAGGGGATCGATTTTGTAATGAAGCATTTCTTCAAATGTTTTTCTCATGCAGAAGAAATCGGCCCGGGTCAGGAAGCGAACCGAAGCGACAGCGCCGCGGACGGCGAATTGGTATGTGATGAAATGATCCTGGATTTCTATAATGCCGGATGAGGTTTTTCTGGTTGGCGATTCATTCGTAATTGCAATCGCACAGGCGGCGAAAGCCACAGGTCTCGGGTATCAGGGCGGGCCGGTTTCTGCGGGACGGTTTCTGGAAGAACCTTTTTACCGGATTGAGCAAGACCGTTTCGAGATCACTCTGGAGGGCAGCGGGCCAATCCGGCCCCTGTTTCACGATTTGCTCCGCAGTTCAGCGCCGGTCATCAGCACGGTCGGGTTCAATTCACATCGTCTCGCGGCACAATTTACCGCACTATACAGAACACAGGGTGTTGCCCATTATTCCGAGATGATGTCGGGGGATGTCTTTGCCGCCTGTGTGCTGGATGCGCGGGCCGTGGCGCTGGAATTTTACCGGATGCTCGCAGATGCGGGGCGGAAGGTTTTCTTTACCTGTTCCCCCCAGCGCGTTCCGCTTCCGGAGTTGGAGGTGCTCAGAGAGGCCGAAACCATACTGATTGATGCGGTTTCTGCAACGGGTGCAGTTTTTCTGGATGCACGCCCTGGGACAGCAAATGCGCAAGGTCTCTTGCCGGAGTTTGCCCTGCCAGAGGATACAATTCATGCAAATGCCGGATGGGGGCAGATCGTCCTGGATTTATGGGCAGCCCGCCAGACGGATTGATCGTATCGTCTGAAACGGACCGGGCGGCGCAACAGTTTCGTTGCGCCACCCGGTTTTTGTTTGGCCCGTTGGAAGGCCGGTTTATTTTTCCAGCATGTCCAGACGGGTATTCAACGCCGTGATAGTCTTTTGCTGATCGAGTGTATAAAGGGTTAGCTCTTCGATCTTGCGCAGCAGGGCCATTTGCATTTTGCCCACGTTCAGACCCTTGGCGCCGATTTCCTTGGCGGAGGGGATGTCCGGCAGGTGGCTGTTTTCCACAATGAAGGCCTCGACATCGGAGAGAGGACGCAATTCGTAGCTATCTTCGAATACGTAATCGGGCACGTTGAGCGTATCGGTCCCTGAAATGAAGTCGCCGGTAATGGTAAGGTTTCCGTCGTTGGAAAGGGAAAACTCGTTGCCGCCGGTTACAGGGGAGAGGATTGTGAAGGCACCGCCGAGAGAGGCTAATTTCCAGACCTCACTTCTGGCCGTGTTGATGAAATTCAAAGATATGTCACCGTTATTCTTCAGGGCGGCCATTGTACGGATTGCGGTGGTTCCATTGACGTTTTCAACGGCGAAATGCCCCAGATCGGAGGGGTCATAGGCGGCAACAACACCACCCGCTGCGGTTGTTCGTACATGGAGGTTAGTGTCCGGACTGTCCGTCCCGACACCCACATCGTTGTTAGAATCTATAAAAAGCGAATTTGAATCCGCGCCCGGGCGGATACGGAACGGCAGTTGGCTGCCGTTGGTGACATCACGGACAAAGAAGTTGGTTTCGTTGCCTGCGAGATCCCATGTTTGCGGGGTAAAGCCGGAAGATCCGTCCTGTTCCAGACGCAAGGTCGGGCTATCGCCGGTTTTTGTATGGATATCGGTCACTGGTGTATTGGTGCCAACGCCAATGTCACCTTGACTATCCACATAAAGCGCATTGCTGCGGGCGCCGGCTTCTACCCTGAAAGGCGTTCTGCCGGCCGTGGCATCTTCAATCGCGAAGTAATTTCCACCGCCGTTGGAGGAGTCATTGGCAGTCAGCCGCCAGTCATTGTTGGGAAAGCTGGCGGAACTGGAGGTATCATCAAAATGAAGCCGCAGGTTGTTTTCCTTCAGGCGAAGTGTGTCAAAGCTGAAGTTCTCTCCGTTGATACAATCCTGCCCGACGCAGAGGCTGCCCCGAATGATCACATCATCCAGATGCTGGATGTCCGCAGAGGCGGTGCTGCCCAGACCGGCTGTGCCCAGGGCAAGGGCGGCGGCGGTGGTTCTTAGTAAAGTCATTTTGCAAATCTCCCGTTTGCGGGGCGTGTGCCCCCTTTGAATGGTGTTAAGCGGTTATTCTTCGACGATGTCTTCTTGTTTGGTGATCACCCCGCGGGACACAACAAAGCTGCCGCCCATCTGGAAGGGTTTGGCGATCTCGTCTTTCTGGTTCTCGCCGCGGCCGTTGTTCAGCTGGTTGCGCAGCTTGATCTTCTCGGTGGTGGCGGCGGTCAGTTCATAGCGGTAAACCCCGTCTGTCACCGGCGCCGCATCGCGCAGATAAAACTTCGGAGAGCCTTTTTCCGCCAGGATATTGGTGACAAATCCGTCAGGGCCGGAGACTACCAGTGTGGCATTGCTCAGGCTGCCCCAAGATTCAAACCACAGGGTAGTGGTGTCGGTGCGCTCCACCGGTTCATTGGCAAAAGCGGCACCGGCCAGAAAAAGACCGACGAAAAGGGCGGGGAGTGTTCGGCTTGTTTTGTACATCTTCCGGACCTTATCCTAGAGTTTGAGCGAAATTATGGCGAATACTCTAATTTGGGTGGAAAGCCCGTCTATGAGTGTGATTTTCTACACTAATTTATAAGCTATTAAGTATTTCGGCGCAAAACTTTTGTGAAGTTAGAAGGGTATATTTAATTAAAGCTGCTGATTTTTCACGTATAAACAACCTATGGTAGCCTACCTCTTGCTCTGCCAGTAGCGCTGCGCGATCTGCTGGGACTCGTTTATCTGTCCCGACGTCATTTTTCGGGTGATCCGGTCCCGCAACGCAAGCGGTCTCGGGTCTGTTCCGAGGCTGGCGAGACTGGCCCAGACACGGGCCAGAACGTAGTCCTGTGGCAGGCCGACCCCTTCGAAATACATCATCGCAAGATTGGCCTGTGCCAGATGGATGCCGGCGCGGGCGGCCTGTTCCATAAAGCGGGCAGCAGCAACCGGATCGGGCGCAGGGTTGGCAGGGTCAAGCAGGGCAAAGGCCAGCAGATAGGCGGAGAGAGGATCACCGGCGCGGGCGGCGGTTTGCATCTTTTGTGTGGTTGCTGTGTCCTCAAGGCGGATGGCGCTGCCAAGGCGGGGGTCTGACAGGAAGGCGGTTTTCGTGTCCGATTTGGCCCGTCGTGCCCAGTCTGCGGCCAGATCATCGCTTTGGGGCAGGCCGAAACCGTTTTCATACATCACTGACAGATTGGTCATGGCGGTGGACAAACCGCTTGCCGCGGCGGCCTGAAACAGGGCGGCGGCGCGTTCGTAGTCCTGCACCACGCCACTGCCACGGGTATAGAGCAACCCCAGATTGTTTTGCGCACGGCTGTGCCCTGCGGTGGCGGCGGGTTCATAAAGGGCGCGGGCGCGGGCAAAATCCTGCGCGACACCGGTGCCGTTCTGATACAGCACCCCGAGAGAGACCGCCGCATCCCTATGGCCCAACCCTGCGGCCTGTTCATAAAGACTGGCAGCGCGGGTCATATCCTGCGGGGTGCCCGCGCCGTTTTCATACATTTGCGCCAGATCATAAAGATGGGCCGCTGTGCCGTCGTCTGCGGCCTGTTTCATCAGTTCAAAGGCGCGGGGCAGATCGGCAGGGCCGCCAAGACCCGCGCCAAGCAGACGGCCCAGACTGTTTTGTGCCGCGGCCAGACCGGCGGTGGCGGCCTGTTCGTACCACTGGCGTGCGCGGGCAAAATCCTGTGGCACCTGCGTGCCTTCGTCAAACAGACGCCCGAGATAAAGCTGCGCCGCACTGTCGCCATCGCGTGCAGCCTTTAGCAGTTCTGCAAGGCTTACAACGGGTTGCGGCTGGTCCTGACTCTGGACCGGCGGGGCGGCAGACAGGAAGGACACTACAGCGATAAGGGTCAGCGCCCTTGCGGGATTAATTCTCTGCCACATAGGTGCGGGCCTGTGTCTGGGCTTGGGCAATCTGTTCGGGGGTCATCAGTTTGGCAAAGAGATCGCGGCTGCGTCCGGCCTCTGCCATGCCCCGTGCGGCTGCGAGATTGGCCCAGGCATGGGCGGCAATATAATCCTGCGGCACTCCGGTGCCTGATCCATAGAGCAGGGCAAGCTGGTACTGGCCAAAGGCATCGCCCCGTGCGGCTGCGGTTTTGATCAGCGCCACCCCCTGTTCCAGCTGCTCCGTATCCTGTGCGGCGGTGCCCTGTTGCACCCTGATCAGACCCAGACGGGACTGGGCGGTGGCGTGGTTGTTGCCTTCCGGATCGGCGCGGCCCTGCAACCACGACAGGATCGCGGCTTTTTCTTCTGCTGCAATTCCTGAAGGGGCGTCACTGTCCAGTAACAGATCCGCCACCCAGATGATGGTGCGGCCTTGCGGACCGGCGGGGGCGGGCAGCCGGCCGGTGCCCACCAGTCGGGCGAAACGGGCGCGCGCACGGGGTTCGCCCTGTTCGGCGGCCTCAAGGTACAGATCGCCCGCCCGTGTCAGATCCTGCGCCACGCCCTGTCCGGCTTCATAAAGATTGGCAAGCGCGGTGGTCGCCCGTAACAACCCCTGATCCGAGGCTTTTTTATACCAGTGGAAGGCCTGTTCGAAGTCCTGTTCCGTACCGGTGCCCGTGGCATAGAAATACCCCAGATTGGATTGGGCGCTGGCTTCTCCGGCGCTGGCGGCGGCTGTCATCCAGTGCAGTGCCTTTGCTGTGTCTTGTGCAACCCCGTCCCCTTGCAGATAAGAGGTGGCGAGCAAGCGCTGCGCCATCGGGTTCTGCCCCTCTGCAGCCCGCAACAGCCAGTCGATCCCCGCAGCTTTGTCCTGTGCCACGCCCTGTCCGGTCATATAGGCAAGCCCGAGAAACAGCGCCGCCTCAATATGTCCGGCCTCTGCGGCGGCGTTCAGATAGGTCAGGGCCTTGGCGGTGTTCAGCTCTACCCCCGACCCGCGGGAGAGATGTTTGCTCAGCTCGAAGGCGGCAGTGGCATCGCCCCCGTCAGCGGCTTTCTGGAACAGCCGTGCCGCCGAAGCGGGATCGACCGGCACGCCCTGCCCGCTTTGATAGAGTTTGCCCAAAAGCACCATGCCTGACAGATGGCCTGCCCGTGCCGCCCGTGTCAGCAGATCGACCGCCTGTTTCGTGTCTGCTGTCAGACCCGCCGCACCGTAAAGATAAAGCTGCCCGAGCAGCACCATCGCCTGTGCGTTTTCAGCCTGAACAGATTTTTGCAGCCAGTCCACCGCGCCCGCAGGGTCGGCAGGGCCGCCGCGCCCGTCCAGCAACAGGCGGGCCAGACGGGCCTGCGCCAGCGCATCGCCCGCCGTGGCCAGTTCCAGCAGTCCGGCGCGGGCGGCGGCGTAATCCTCTGCGGCATAGGCTTTTTCGATCGCCTCCATCTGTGCCGGAGCGGACGCCCCTGTCTGTTGCGCCTGTGAAGGCGGGGCAAAAGCCAGTGCCGCTGCGAGGATCGGGCAAATCAGGGCGGACCGGCGGGCAGGGATCATAAGAGGGCTTTCGCTCAAAGGGCTGGAACAGGAACTTTGGGGCAGTTAGCCCTATGGCGGCTGTTAATTCAACGGATTTCTAGAGCCTTCAAAGACTTATGCACCAGACCAGAGCCGCGCCGAGACACAGGAAACTGCCAAAGGGCAGGGGGGTGGTGGCGCTTAGCGGGCTTTGCCGCCACAGGGCTTGTGCCGCGGCAAAGCCAAGGGCCAGCAGGGCCGCAACCAGCACCGCCAGCGGAGTTTGCGCCGCGCCGAGTCCGGCGGCAATCCCCCCGATCAGCTTCACATCCCCGAAGCCAAGCCCTTCCCGTCCGCGCAGGTGGAAATAGGCGATGCGGATGCCCCAAAATACCGCCGCTGCGCCAAGGGCGGCAAGACAGGCGGCAGTCAGGCTGCGGGACGGGTCTTCCCAAGCCAGCGCCAGACCGGTGGCCAGCAGCAGGGCGGTCAGCGGATCGGGCAGGCGCATCACCGTGGCATCGGTGGCACCAAGCGCCAGCAGCAGCCACAGGAACAGGGCCCCCAGCAGCAGTTGCAGATCGCTTTGCGCAAGCAGCAGCATAAGCAGCGCGACAAGAAACGCGCCAGCCTCCAGCAGCGGCAAACGGGCGGGAATTTTCGCGCCGCAACAGCGCGCCCGCCCGCGCAACAGAAAATAGGACAGCAGCGGCACCAGATCGCGGGCCGGAATTTTCGCCCCGCACCCCCGACAGGCCGAGGGTTGGCGCACCACATCCTGCCCGCGGGGCAGCCGGTCCACCAGCACGCCCAGAAAAGAGCCCACTGCGGGGCTGACCAGCAGCAGTATTATTCCTGTGAGCGTGATCACGGGGCGGGGACCTTCTGGTTCGGGGAGCTATCCTTGTGTTGCTGACCCATTATTTTGCGCTATTGTCCTTCTGAATACTCTCCGCTGGATTGACCTTTGGAGAAACCGATTTGGAAACCGTGGTTTATCTATGCTGACTTCACAAGAAAATATAACGCCTTCTGTATCTGAAGCGGGCCGCAAGGATGCAGGGTTTTCCCTGCTGGAACTGATGGTGGTTGTGGTGATCCTGTCGATTCTGGCGCTGGTGATCGCACCGCGTATCATTGACCGGCCGGATCAGGCGCGGGTGGCGCGGGTGCAATCGGATCTTGCGGTGATCCAGAGCGCGGTGAAACTCTACCGGCTGGACAACTTCCGCTATCCCACCACGGAACAGGGGCTGCGGGCGCTGGTCAGCCGCCCGAGCAGTGAACCCGTCCCACGCAACTGGGCCGAAAACGGCTATATCGACCGGATGCCGGTGGACCCTTGGGGCAATGAATACCAGTATCTTTCCCCTGGTGTGCACGGGGAATTCGATGTCTTCACCCTTGGTGCGGACGGGGTGACGGGGGGCAGCGGGGCCGATGCCGATCTGGGCACATGGACCCTCGAATAGAGCCTTCATCCCGCCGGACTGCGGGGTTTTCCCTGCTGGAACTGGTGGTGGTTATTGCCGTGGTCGGTATCCTGTCGCTCGGGGTTAGCCTGTCGCTATCTGGGGGGCGCAGCACCGGGGGGTATCCCCGCGATGCCAGCCGTTTTGAAAGCCAGTATGCGGCCCTGCGCGACAGTGCCATTCACAGCCGCACGCCGGTTGCCCTGTCGTTGGACCCTGCGGGCTGGCAGGTGATGCGCCGCCAGAACGGTGTCTGGCAGGGTGAAGGCCCGCGGGTACGCTGGAACGGGGCCGCCGTGTTCCAGCGGGATCTTTCCGCGCCCGTTCCGTCAACTCCGGTGCCTGAAGTGATTTTTCTGCCCGACGGGCGCAGCAGCGCCTTTTCCATCCGGTTCACGGATGCCGGTCAGGTGGTGCAATGCAGCAGTGACGGCTGGCAAGGGCTGGAGTGCGGATTGTGAAACTGCGGGCGGGCAAAACGGGGCGGCGGGATCGCGGTATCACCCTGCTGGAACTGATGATCGCCATATTGGTTCTCTCCATCGGCACACTTGCGGTATTTCGCACGCTCGATCAGTCCCGCCGTGAAATCGGCGGCGAGATGCAACGCCATCTGGCCCGAAGTGTGGCCGCCAACCGCGCGGCGGAAATCCGCATCTACGGTCTGGCACGGGGGCTGGGCCTGCCCGCCAGCGTGCAACAGGGGCCTTATGAGTGGAGGATTAAAACCACGCGCAAGGAAACCGAAGGCGGCTTGTTCGAGGTGCATCTGGCGGTGTCTTCAAAAGGCGGGCCGGGGGCGCAGCTGGTGACTTATGCACGGATGGAGCCGCCCCGATGACAGCACAGGGCAAAGACACAGAACAACAGGCGGGGTTTACCCTGATCGAGTTGATCGTGGTGCTGGCGGTGTTTGCGCTGGTGGCCACCATGAGCCTGCAAGCCATGACCGGCACCCTGCGCACCCGCGACAGGCTGGCGGGGGTGGTCGAACAAACGGCACAAACCACCCGCGTTCTGGCCCTGCTGCGCAGCGATCTGGAGGCCGCCGTCCCGCTTGAGTTTCACGATGTAAGTGGCCGGACACGTTCCTCTTTTGACATTGCCCAAGGCTCTGTCGAGCTGGGCATTTCGATCAGCGGGCGGCATGGTTTGCCCGGCGAACAGGTCACGGGGCTTGGCCGTGTGATCTGGCGTTATGATCGGGGTGCGGGGGTTCTGACGCGGCAAAGCTGGCCGGTGCTGAACCCTGCGGACCGCGCCTCTGCAAGTCCGCAGGTGGTGGTGGGCGAAGGGATCACCGGATTCGAGGTGCGCCGTCTGGACGGGGATGGCAACTGGGTCTCCGGCCCAGATCCCAACCTTGGCGCGGGCAGTTCTTCGGGATTGCCCCGTGCCGTGGATGTGGTGATCGACACGCAAGCCTTCGGGCGGATCAATACTCTGGTGGCCTATCCATGAAACGGCGCATCCATGACACGGCTGACAGGGGGCTGGCGCTGATCAATGCGCTGGTGCTGGTGGCGGCCCTTTCAGCGGTGGCGGTTCTGTTGCTGCAACTGGCGCAGGGATCCCGGCTGCGGCAGGTCACAACACAGGAGGTGACACAGGCCACCGCCTATCTTGACGGGCTGGAGCTGCTGGTAATCAGCCGGCTGGACGCGGATCGTGCCCGTGGGCCGGCGGATCATCCGGGGGAGGCTTGGGCGAAAACCGGCGGGTCCGATGTGCCGATAGATCGCGGGCGCGGGCGTTATGACATCACCGATCTGTCGGGGAAATTCAGTCTCGGGTGGGTATCGGGCGGCGATATTCTGTTCGGGATCGACGCTTATAACAGCCTGCTGGCGGCTGCGGGGGTGTCAGCGGAACTCGGCACTGAAATCCGTGAATTTGTCAGTGTCGAAGGCCCGCGCGACCTGCAACCCTATCTGCAACAGACCCCGCCGGTGCGCCCCCGTGGCGGGGTGGAAATCCTGCCCCAGTTGCAACAGGTCAGCGGCATGACACCCGCCGCCTACGCACGGTTTGCGCAACTGTTTACGGCGGTGCGCACCGAAGGGGTGATCAATGTGAACACCGCCCCTGTGGCGGTGCTGGCGGCGGTGCTGGCCGAACTCTCTGCCTCTGAAATCGCCGGACTGGTAGAGACCCGCCGCGACAGCCCGTTCGAAACCACCGAGGCGCTGCACGGCGAACTGGCCCGTCTGCTGGGGGAGGAAAAATCCGAGGAATTCGATTTCAGCCCCTACGGCATCTCAAGCCACTGGTTTGGCGCAAGGATTTCTGTCACTCTGGGCCAAACCCGTCTGGCGCGACAGGTTGTTCTGGAACGCTCCGGGGAAACCGGCAAGACAAAGGCAATATTTCGCTTTGCAGAGAATTAGAGCAATGGGGCCATGGTAAAACAGGGCAAGGACAGCGGATTGCCGTTGGTACGGTTCGACCAGGGGGAGACGCTCCCTTTGAGCGGGTCGTTCATTGTGCTGGTGGACGGACAGCGTGCGCCGCTGCTGCCGCTGGACCTGCCGGCCGGTCTGAAAGGGCAGGCCCGCGAACGGGTGGCGGCGCGGCAGCTTTCGGATATGGCCGGCCTGCCTGTAGGAACAGCAGAACTGCGACCCTTCGTGGTGAAAGGGTCTAAATCCCAATGGCAGCGGGCCATCGTCAGCGCCACCGAACAGCTTGAGGACTGGCGCACCCGTGTTGCCGGAACGGGGGAGCGCTGTGCAGCAATCCTGCCCGACTACCTTGCCCTGCCGGTGACGGATCGGGTCTGGACCCTGCATCAGGGCACTGTCCGTTCCGAAGAAACAACGCTGACCGCGCGGCTGGGGCTGGAGGACGGGTTCTCGGCGCCAAGTGAACTGGCGCTGGTTCTGCTGGAGAAAGCTTTCAAAGCGGCCCCGCCAGAGGCAATCCTGAAGCTGGGTGCGCTTGATGATCAGGTTGAAGACTGGCTGGAAGGTTTTGATCTGCCGGTATTTTCAAGTGCGGATGCGCTGGTGGACAAGGGCTTTGCCCCGCCCCGCGCGCTGGAACACGGAGAACTCTCGCTGGATCTCGCCCGCGATCCCCGCGCCGCATTTGAATCCCTGACAGAGCGGTTGAAAGCCTGGCGCTTGCCGGTGGTGTTGGGGCTGTTGGGGTTGGCGTTCTGGTCCGGCGGCATGCTGGTGCAGACCCGCGAACTGATTGAGGCCGCCCGCAGTGTCAGGGCGGATACGGTCGCTGAAGTGCGCCGCCATTTCGTCCCCACAGGGCCGGTGCTGGACATTCGCGCCCAAGTGTCCCGCGTGCTGGCAGCACAGAGCAGCGCGAGCGGTCAGGAAGGTGACGGCCCGAAGCCCCTTGATCTGCTGAAACAGGCCAGCGCGGTGATTGTAGACTATCCGGGCGCACTGACGAGCAGCAGCTACCAGCCCCAAGGCGGGTTGACGGTGGATCTCTTGATGCCCGATTTTGCCACGCTCGACCAATTGGTCGGAGCTTTGGAACAGGCGGGGCTGGCGGTGGCGATCACCACGGCGGGCACTGCGGAAGCGGGCGGCGTTGCAGCGGTGCTGGAACTGGCGGCCAAAGGAGCAGTGCAATGACGGACCGTCTGGTGACATTTCTTCTGGGCCGCGCGCCGCGGGAACGCTGGCTGATCGGTATACTTTGCGCGGCTGTGCTGCCGCTGGCGGTGGTGATGTTCTGGGTGCTGCCCCTGCTGGAACAACGGCAGGCGGCGCGGGTGGAACTGGCCGCAGCGCAGGATTTGCGGTTTTGGGTGGCAGAGCGTGCGCAGGAAAAAGCCGCCCTTGATGCGGCCAACCCCGCACAGGACAGCGCGGCGCCTGTGGCGCTTGGCATCAGTGGCATTGAACAGAGTCTGATTGCCGCGGGGCTGCGGGATCGTGTGACCCGACTGGCCAATCGGGACGGCGGCGGGGTCGAACTGGGGTTTGATACGGTGGATTTCCGGCTTTTGGGGGAGTGGCTGGATCAGAGTGCTGATACTTGGGGCTATGATATAGAGAGCTTCCGTCTGGACAGCAGCCCCCGTGCCGGTGTGGTGGCGGCGAGCTTTCTGTTGCAGGTGGCCCGATGACGGGGCGCGTCGCGAAAGGGCTGTTGGTTGTGACCGGCCTGCTGGTCGGGCTCGGGCTTGCGGTGCTGGGCGAGGGACGGATGCGTCATTTGCGTGCCCTAGCCGGAGAGAGCCTGCCCGTCTGGAGCCGTGCGCTTTCGCCCGATGCGGGGTTTGGCGCGGGGCGGCTGGCGGATGTGACCGGGCTTTTGCCTTTTGGCGGGCCGGTAGATCTGCGCTGGAAATTTGACGGGATCGACCTGTCCGGTGCGACCTATAAAGTCGCACTAACCGATGCGGCGGGGGCTGTGGATTTGCAGGCGCGTCTGAGGGTTCCTTTTGGCGCAGGCTGGCAGGCGCTGGAGTTTTCCCAAGGGGAAGGCGTGATTGACCTTGGAGCGACCTATGCCGCGCCCCGTGGCCTGCCCCTGACAGGGCGGCTGCTGGTGGTGGACGGGTCCGGTGTGCTGGATGGCACAGCGAAGCAGTTCCGCAGTCTGGCGCTGACCGGCAGTCTGGCGGAGGGGCGGTTTGACGGGTTTGACCTTGGGCAGGTACGGCTGGTGTTGAGAAATGATGCGGGTGGGGAGTGGCTGGGCGATGTGACGGCGGATGGTGGGGTTCTGGACCTCTCCGCAGGGGGCCGTGGCCGGTTGAATCAAAACGTCTTTGCGCTGGAGGGGAAAATCGGGGAAAATCCTGATATGCCAGAGGGCTGGCGGCGCTATTTGAACCAAAGCCTGCGGAAAACGGATGCGGGCTGGTCCCTGCCGCCCGGGATGGATCTGGACGCGCCGGATTTCTGAGTATTTGGGGGCCATTGAAACGCCTCAGGCTGGGAGTGTCTGTTTGCTTTGGGTGGCGACAGCAGTGTTGAGGGTGGTTCGGGTTTGTTCCAGTTTTTTAAGAGTAAGGCGGTCTATCGGACCTTAGGACAAGAGGGGCTGACTTAAGGGTCGGTTCATAAACAGGCAGTTTTGAGCCTAATTTTTATCAAATGCTTAACAGCGGATGAATTCTCTAAAATTCGCAGCACTGGCCTCTCCCTGCCTGGTTTTTGTACAGCGCTCTGAAATTATGCACATATTCGGCACAATGGCCGCGAGCCCCTTGCTAGGGGCGTTACAGTGCTTGCCAGCATTGCTGCGCTACGGAAAGGATGGAGGTACAAAAGCGAACCGGTACAATATCTCCTCCCATTGATCCGGTTCGTATAAAAAATGGGGGTGTCCGCAAACCGTGTTGGTCCGCTTCGTGATTTCGCAGAAAGGCCTATATCACTCGGCTCTTTACGCGGAGGATACCCATGCTGCACCACGACTTTCGCCGGTTTCTCAATGCAATCGACCGCCTGAACCCGGCCCAGATCGAGGACGCCCAGTCGAAGATCAGGGATCTCCGTCAGAAGACCGAGGCGATCTCGGAGATCGAAGCACGGACAAACCAAGATCTCAAATGCCCTTTCTGCGGCGATGAGCGCCGGCAGAAGTGGGGCCGCACCCGGACCAAGATCCAGCGCTACCGCTGCACTGGCTGCCGGAAAACCTATTCGGGCAGAACGGGCAGCGCCATTGGCCGACTCCATCGCCCGGACCTGTTCATGGTCGCGCTGAGGGATATGCTGGGCACCGCCGCACCGCAGTCTGTGCGCAAGCTCGCGCGGCGGCTTAGACTCAACAAATACACGGTCTGGCGCTGGCGAATGCTGGTGTTTTCCATCATTGGCAGCAGCTCAACCGTGAGCTTCTCTGGTATCGTGGAGGCGGATGAGACTTTCCAGCGGGAATCGCGCAAGGGTTCTCGCGAATGGGTCCGGCACTTCGCAGATCCGAAGAAAGTCGCACCGCCGCCCCGCCCCAGGTGGGAGGACTTCACGACGCAGGGACTGAAGATGATGCGAGGCCTCTCGAAGTGGCAGCTCCCCATTCTCACCGTCGCCGACCGCGGCGGCACGCGCCTCTTCCGACGCCTGCCGAACCGCAAGAGCGTGACGCTCGAGCGCGCCGTGAAGCCGCTGGTTCCGAGCGATGCCGTGCTCTGTTCCGACGGCGCCACCGGCTACAAGAACGTCGCAGCAGCAGGCGGTCTCGAGCACTTCGTGGTGGGCAGCAAGCCCGGCACGCGAGTGGCCTCAGGATGCTATCACATCCAGAACGTGAACTCGCTCCATGCCCGCTACAAAAGATTCATCAAGCCCTTCTGCGGACCGGCCACGAAGAACCTCAGCGGCTACATCCGCTGGCTGGAAGTGCGGCTGGCGGGTATGCGCCCGGCGGAGATTGTCCGTGCCTCGTAGACAAGGTGTCGCACAGAGGTCTGCTTCGAGCCCAAACCTACAGTTCTTTGATGTGTGTGCTATGATGCCATCGAAATTTGGAGATGCCTCATGTCAAACCAAGAAATCAAAGCTACTGCAAAAATGCTAATCCGCCGTCCGGTCGACGAGGTGTTCGAGGCGTTTGTAAATCCCGACCAAATGACCAAATTCTGGTTCCCCAAGAGCAGCGGCCGCCTTGAAGAGGGCGCGACTGTTGAGTGGCAGGTGGGGACAAGCGATGACGACCCAAAAATTGACGTAAAAGTCGTTAATTTTGAGAAGGATGCACGCCTTGATATACAATGGACTGCCGGAGAAAAATCAACTCGCGTTGAATGGAAATTCACGCCGCAAAGCGACGGAACTACGTTCCTTGAGATTGTCGAAAGTGGCTTTGAAGGCTCGCTGGAAGAAGTCGCTGCAAAGGCTGTCGATTCAACTGGGGGCTTTAATCAGGTGATCGTCGCCGCGAAAGCGATGCTCGAACACGGCGTTAAAATCAACGTCGTAAAAGACCACGCACCGAACGGCTGTTAAGTCCGCAGCCGGGACGCCCGCTGCATCTCTCACTCCTGGCCTTGTTTGCGTGCGCAGCCGGAGTCCGGCTTGAGCCCGCCTTGTCGCATGATGCGCTCGCGGCATGGGCATGGTATCAGCACTTCAAGGAGGATCGAGAATGAACTTTAAAACGCTTTGGAAAATGGAGAACAGCTTCTGGCTCGATGGACCGGACTTCTACGAAAGCTCGATGGCATCGGATGCCCGAATGGTTTTTCCGTCTCCGGTTGGTATTCTCGCAGGCAACGAAATAGTTGAGGCTCTGAAAAAAGGACCTCGTTGGCTATCTGTTGATTTCGAGCAAAAAACGGAAACCGGCTTGGGCGATACAATTGTCCTTGCCTACAAGGCAACTGGCAAAAGAGTTGGCGAAGATTCCTACATCGCTCTTTGCGCCAGCACATATGTGAAGAGCGATGGGAGATGGGTTCTCCTGGCTCACCAGCAAACACCAGAAGAGTAGCGCTCTCCTATTGAAAGAACTTTTGGATGCGGAATACCGCTTCGTCCGGCATAGCGGACCAACACGGTTTACGGACACCCCCTAAAAAATAACGGTGCGTGATACCCTCCCCCCATCGCGTTGCCGTTCTAAAAAACAGTCCAACAGGACTTGGCCGGATCAGCAATGATCCGGCCGTTTCTGTTTCAGGGGGGAGGTGTGTTGTTTTCCTACAGTCCAGCCAGCGTGTTTTTGATCTCGGCGCGGCGGCTGGCCAGCGTGCCAAGGGGGTCAAAAATCTCTGCCTGTTCCAGCACCGCATCAAGAGCGGATCCGGCGGCGGCCAGACGGGCCTTGGTGGCGGTATCATTCTGTCCTGCGGCCAGTGCGGCCTTGGCGGCTTCATGATCTGCGGTGCCTTGCACGGCAAGGGCGGCAAGACGGCCGTCGCCCTGCTGGTTGGCGGCCACAAGACGGGCTTCGCGGCCTGCTTCGATGAATTTATCCGAACGCAGCAGCGAATGGGCATATTCCAGACGCAGGCGGGCCTCAAGCGGGCCGGCTTCGGGCATCATGGTCTTATAGCTGCTGATGGCTTTCTTATAGGACCCGCTTTCCAGCGCATCGCGGGCCACCAGATAGCGCCCCTTGAAATTCTTGCCTTTGGAACTGGGTTCCACCGCACAGGCGGCGGTAAACAGGACCACCGCGCCAAGCCCGTAGGCGATCAGGCGGTTGGACACGGATTTTACGGAAACGGATTTTGTGGGCGCGACAGGGCCGCGCGGCGTATGTGGAAACTGCTGCATCTTTACCTCGTCCGCCCTTTTCGGGCCTTGTTGTTGTCAAAAGCCTAGCAGCGGTGTGTTTGCCCTGTCTATAAGAGGGGATGAACGCCCCGATATAAGTGTTTGATTGTCTTAAAGGAGACACACCATCCCACGTCTTTCCACCCTGACCGGTTTTGTGATGGCTATTGCTGCGGGCTATGGGGCTGGGCATTTGGGGCTGACACTGTTTGCAGGCGGCCCACCCGTGGCGGACGCGCGGATCGCACCGGAGCGGGTTGCCGTGGCGCGGGACGCTGTTGCGCCGCAAGACATAGTGCCCTGGCCGGATGCCTTTGGGGTTTTTGTGCCCGATGCGGTTGCGCCGCCGCCGCCCCCCGAACCCGAAGAGGTGGTGGTGAACCTTGATTACACACTGACAGGTCTGTTCGCGAGCGCCAGCAGTGCCTGGGCGATTGTGGCCGGACCGGATGGAGAGCATCTGCTGCGCAAGGGCGACGAACTGCCCGGCGGTGTGCTGGTGCAGGAAATCACACGGGCCGGAGTAGAGCTGCAAACCCCGCAGGGCCGCCAGATGATCGCTTTTGAGGAAAACTGATCGGGGCTGACCCCTGCCACGCCTGTCCAAAACTGCAACAGATCAGCGGCAAACCCCCGTCACACAGGGAATTTCATTGCTTTTTGAAGGGCACGCGCGAATAGTGGCAGGAAACCCCGGGGCGCGCGGCGGGTCTGCTGTCCAATGTGACCGACCACCGGGGAAAGGCAGAAAACCGAGTGGTAAAGATACGATGAGATATACCCGTTGTGTGACGGCCCTTGCGGCCGCATGGTTCTGCGCGGTGATGGCGGTGGTGACACTTGCAGTTCTGGCCCCTATGCCTGCACGCGCGCAGGTGGCGCTGGATCTGCGGGATGCGGATTTGCAGCGTTTTGTTGAAATCGTCTCTGAAACCACCGGACGCAGCTTTATTCTTGATCCCCAGATCAACGGCACCGTGACGGTGCTGGCCCCGAACGAAGTCCCCCCCGAAGCGATCTATGAAATCTTTCTCAACGTGCTGGAACTGAACCGGCTGACCATCGTGGAAGGGGTCGGGGCGGACCGGATCGTGCCCATCGGCATCGCCCGCGAACTCGCACCCGGCCAATCGGCAGGGCTGACCGGCGGGGGGTATGAAACCCGCGTGCTGCCGGTGGTGAATGTACCCCTTGAAGAAGTCACCGAGGTGATCCGCCCGTTGCTGCCACAAGAAGCGGTGCTCTCTACTGTGCCGGGGGCGGGTCTGATGATCCTGTCGGACCGGCGTGAAAACCAGTTGCGGATTGCTGCCCTTGTCAAACGGCTCGACCAGCCCCGCAGCCAGCCGATCGAAACCATCCGCATGCGCCATGCCAGTGCAGCCGAGCTGTTGCAGGTGATCCAGTCCCTTGAAGTCACCCCTGTGGGGGCGTCTTTGTCGGCGGACCGGCGGGTCAATGCGCTGGTGGTGGCCGGACCCCAGCAGTTCCGTGACCGTATCCGCGACATCGTCGTCGAACTGGACCAGCCGCAACGCTCTATGGCGACCCGCGTGGTCGAGCTCAGCTATGCCAATGCAGCGTCTCTGGCCGAAGTGGTGCGGGCCTCTTTCGTGGCACAAAACGGCGATGAAGCCGTCACGGGCAGTGTGAACATCGTGGCCGAGCCCCGCTCCAACACCCTGCTGATCACCGCCCCGCAAGACCAGATCCATTCCATCGTCCTGTCGGTGCGGGCCCTTGACCGCCGCCCCAAACAGGTGCTGATCGAAGCGGTGATCTTTGAAATGTCGGTGGAGAATTTCTCGGACCTGTCGGTGCAATTCGGTGTTTTGCTGGATGATGCCATTGCGGGCGGGGTGCAGTTTTCGCTGCAGGGCCGTCCGACCCTGACCTCTGCGGTCAGCGGCGCCCTGTCGGGCACGGTGGTTGATCCGGGCAACGGGGGCAGCATCGGGGCGATCAAGCGGAACGGGGACAATGGCATCGGCGGGTTCCTGACCGCCGTGGCCTCGAAGAACTCGACCAAACTGCTGTCGACCCCTTCGATCATGACCCTGAACAATCAGGAAGCCGAAATCGTCGTGGCGCAGAATGTGCCCTTTGTGACCGGCAGTTTTGCCACTGTCGGGGACAGTGCTGTGCCCCAGACCCCGTTCCAGACTATCGAGCGGCAGGATGTGGGGCTGACCCTACAGGTGACACCGCAGATCACGGCGGAAAACACCGTGTTGATGGCCGTGAAACAGGAAGTGTCGAACCTGACCAATTCGTCGTCCCAAGCCGGCGGCGAGATTACCGCCAAACGTACACTGTCTACCAATGTGCTGGTGCGGGATGGCAATGTCATCATGCTTGGCGGCCTGCTCGAAGACGGCTCGGGTACGGTCAGTCAGAAGGTGCCGGGCCTTGGGGATATGCCGGTAATCGGTGGTTTGTTCCGCGGCAAGAATGCCTCCAAGAACCAGCGGGTTTTGCTGGTGCTGCTGCGTCCCCGTGTGATCGGTTCGGATGCCGAGGCCAAACGCATCACCCGTGAAGTCGCCCGCGAGGCAAAAAGAGCCAGCAAGGTGATCCAGCCCAAGGACGACGGGCGCTATCCCCGCACCCCGAACGGGGAATTTCCCTTTGACGGGGCGGATCTGAACCAGCCCTTTGATGCGGGGTTTGTGGACAGTATCGCCCAGACCCGTGCCTTTCCTGCGTTGCCTTCCCGACTGGAATTCAAATAGGCTCGGTCCATGTCCGCTGATCCGTCCCGCCTGCCGTTCTCCTTTGCCCGCGACCATCAGGTGGCGATGGACGGGGCGCGACTGGTCTATGGCCCCCAAGCCTCGGTGTTCGGCCTGCGCGAAGCAGCCCGCCGTGCGCCCCCCGCCACCAAACCCCATCCCCTGACACAGGAAGAATTCGACCGCAGGCTGGCGTCCCTTTACCAAAGCAATGCGGTGGATGACGGCACCGACGAGTTATTGTTCGATCTGGAAGACGGGGCGGGCACAGGGGGACCGCGCGACCTGCTGGAAGACAGCACCGAGGCCCCCGTGATCCAGCTTGTGAACCAGTTGTTGCGCCGCGCGGTGACATCGGGCGCATCCGATTTGCATGTGGAACCCCATGAGGGCGGCTTGCGGGCGCGGTTGCGCATCGACGGATTTCTGCAAACCGTGCTTGACCGCAATGACGTGCCGGTGCGCCGGGTGATTTCCCGTCTCAAGGTTATGGCCAATCTGGATATTGCCGAAACCCGTCTGCCACAGGACGGGCGCATTGCCCTGCGTCTGGGGGGCCGTGCCATTGATACGCGGGTCTCCACCCTGCCCGGAAACTATGGCGAGCGGGTGGTGTTGCGGGTGCTCGACCGTTCTGCGGGGTTGATGCCGCTGGACGGTCTCGGGTTAAAACCCCGCCATATCGAGATACTGGAGCGGCTCTCGGCCCTGCCCAACGGGATTATTCTGGCCACGGGGCCAACCGGATCGGGCAAGACCACCACGCTCTATTCCCTGTTACAACTGGCCAATCGGGACGAGCGCAACATCGTCACCGTGGAAGATCCGATCGAATATGATTTGCCCGGTGTGTCACAGAGCCAGATCAACTCTGACATCGGCATGACCTTTGCCGCCGGACTGCGCGCCACGCTGCGTCAGGACCCTGATGTGATCCTTGTGGGGGAAATCCGCGACACGGAAACCGCCAGCATTGCGGCACAGGCTGCGCTGACGGGGCATCTGGTGTTTTCCTCGCTCCATGCGAATGGCTCTGTCGGGGCGGTGGTGCGGCTGCGCGATCTCGGGCTTGATGACTTCTTGATTGCGTCGACCCTGCGCGGTGTGATTGCCCAGCGATTGCTGCGCCGCCTGTGTGAAAGCTGCAAGACACCGCGCCAACCGACCGCTGCCGAAGCGGACCAGTTTAACGCATCCGAGATTGCCGCCCCCGAACAGGTCTGGGATGCAACGGGCTGTGAGGCTTGTAACGACAGCGGCTATGCGGGCCGTGTGGGGATATTTGAAATCGTCCCCGTCACCGAAGCCCTGCGCAATGCCATCGACAAGGGGGCCTCCGAACAACAGCTTGTGGGCCTGTCGCTGGAACCGCAATTCACCCTGCTGGGGCAGGGGATGGAGGCAGTTGCGCTGGGGCGTACCACCCTGTCCGAAACCCTGCGCGTGGTTGGTGACACGGTATGAACACTTATAAATACACCGCCTATTCCGACACAGGGAAACGCAAGGACGGTGTGATTATCGCAGAGAGCGAGTCCCATGCCGCCAGTCTGCTGAAAGAAAAGAGCCTCTTTGCCAGCCAGATCGAATTGCGCCCTGCGCGGCGGGCGGGCAAGGGATCTGGCAAGGCAGGTGGCGGATTGTTCGGGGCGAAACGCAACCGGCTGGGCGCGGATTTGCGCGCGGTGTTCACCCGCCAGATGGCGGTGCTGTTAGCGGCCGACCTGCCAAGCGACGCCGCCCTTGATGCGGTGCGGGCCTCGGGCGTGGCGGGTCCGGTCAACACGGTCGCGATTGAATTGAAGGCCGCTGTGCTGGAAGGATTGCCCCTGTCCGATGCGCTGGAGCGGGCCGATATGGGGTTGCCGCCCTATTATATTGCCGCTGTGCGGGCAGGCGAGAGTTCGGGTGATCTGGCGGCGGTGTTTGAAGAACTGGCCACCTATCTCGAAAACGCCGGATCGGATCGGGCCCAGATTGCCACGGCGCTGATTTATCCTGCTTTCGTGGCGGCGGTGTCGATTGTGGTCTGTGCCATTCTGATGATCAATGTGGCCCCTGAAATCGTCTCGATGTTCGAGGTCTCGGGGCGCGAATTGCCACAACTTACGCGGGTAATGCTGGGGATCAGCGACTGGATACAGGATCACTGGCTGGTGTTGCTGCTCGGGGCGGCGGGCTGTCTTGTTGCCTTCCGTCTGGCCCTGCGCCTGCCCCGGTTCCGCGATGGCTGGCACGGGGTATTGTTGCGGGTGCCGGTGCTCGGGCGGTTGATCCGCCTCTCGGCCGCAGCGCAATACCTGCGCACGCTGGCGCTGATCATTGCCAGCCGTCAGACCATTCTGGATGCCACCACCCATGCGGCCGAAGTCATGACCATCACCCGTTTCCGGGTTCAGGCTGATCTGGTGAGCGAGGCCGTGCGCTCCGGCGAGAGCCTGTCGAGCGCCCTGCGCCATTTGACCCTGATCCCGCCAGTGGCGGCACAACTGGTAAATGCGGGCGAGGCTTCGGCGCGGCTGGCGCGTATGTCCGAACGGGCCGCCCATCTGGTAGAGACATGGGCGGGCAACGCGCGCAAACGCTTTACCGCGTTGTTGGACCCGATGCTGATGATGTTTGTGGGCACAATGGTTCTGGTCATTGTGCTGTCGGTTCTGCTGCCCATCTTCGACCTGCAATCGGTGATCGCCGGGTAGGTGCGAAAACAGGTTTTAGATCAGGGCAGGGGTTGGATTCGGCATAAATCCTCTGGTAGAGTGACGCCGATCACAGAGATTCTTGAAACATCACATTTGAATGATAAGATGAGCGTGCTGAATCAGCACAATCAGGGGCGTAAACAACATTCCATACTGAGCAGGGTTTAAGTGTTATAAAGCACCGGATAGAACGGGCCGTAATACATACTTGAACCAGTGAAAATTATTGGAACGCACAACCGTGAGGGTGCTTTTTGACTATTGAGAAATTCAGTACAGATTTTTTGCACGCAAGTCCGGTTGTCGACAGAGTTCCGTCTTCGGCGACACTGAAATTCAAGATTGTCAAACGGCTGGTGGATCTGGGATTTTCGCTGGCGCTGCTGCCGATTTTTGTTTTGATTGCCTGTATTCTCTTTGTTCTCAACCCCTATTTGAATCGCGGACGGGTGATGTATTCTCAGAGACGGGTCGGGCGGGACGGGGAAACCTTTCGCATCTATAAATTCCGTACCATGGAAGGCAAAAACGTGGAATCCCGTTTTGCCACCGAAGAACAGGCCCGCATCCGCCGGCTGGGTCGTTTCATGCGCGCCTCACGCATTGACGAACTGCCCCAGATCCTCAATGTGCTGCTCGGTCAGATGAGCATGGTCGGCCCGCGCCCCGAACAGGTAAAATTTTACAAACAATATACTGCCGCTATTCCGGGCTATGCCGCCCGCCAGCAGGTACGTCCGGGCATCACCGGACTGGCCCAGTTGAAATACGGCTACACCAGCGACGAAGTGGGCACCGCGCGCAAGCTGAAATGGGATCTGGAATATATCCGGCGTTCCGGCTTTCGCCTTGAATTCTATATCATTGTAAAAACGATGGTTTTCGTGTGCCAGCGGCTGTGCAATGTGGACACCAAAACCAAACTCTGACCCCTGTAAAATCCGCCTCTCCGCAAAGGGGGCCTCTCCGGACGGATCCGGTGTTATATGGGGCGTCTGGGCTCTTTATCTCCGGCAGGTTTTTGAGCATATAAGCAGCATATTCTTTCGGGCAACAGGCAAGGCATCCAATTCATGACTCAGAAAATCCTTTTGACCGGCGGCGCGGGTTATATCGGCGCCCATACGTTTGTCGCCCTGCACGAAGCGGGCTATCATCCTGTGATTCTGGATAATTTCGCCAATGCGGATCAGGACACGCCGGCGCGGCTGGCGCAGCTGACGGGGCGCAAGGTGGACTGCCATGATTGCGATCTGATGGACAAGGCCGCGCTGGACGCGGTGTTTGAGAAACATGATTTTGAGGCCGTGATTCATTTCGCCGCTCTGAAGGCGGTGGGGGAGTCTGTGGCCAAGCCGCAGATGTATTTTGACAATAACACCGGCGGTCTGATCAACCTGATGGGCTCCATGGAAAAGCATGATGTGAAACGGATCGTGTTTTCCTCTTCCGCCACGGTTTACGGCGATGCGGAAGAACAGCCGATCCCCGAAACAGCCCCGCTGGGTGCGACCAACCCTTATGGCCTGACCAAACTGATGGGGGAAATGATGTTGGGTCAGATGCAGGTGGCCCATCCGGACTGGACCATCGGCATCCTGCGCTATTTCAACCCTGCTGGCGTGCATCCTTCGGGGCTGCTATATCAAAGCCCGAAATCGGGGAACAACCCGCCGGAAAACCTGATGCCCCGCCTGCTGGAAGTGGCCGTGGGCACGCGGCCCCATCTGATGGTGTTTGGCAATGACTATGACACGCCTGACGGCACCGGCGTACGGGATTATATCCACATCACCGACCTGTGCCGCGGCCATGTGCTGTCCCTTGATGCGCTGATCCGCACCAATGAAAGCCATACGGTGAACCTGGGCACGGGAACGGGGTATTCGGTTCTGGATATGATCCGCGAGTTCGCCAAAGCCTGCGGGCGTGAGGTGCCTTACGAGATGGCAGACCGGCGTCCGGGCGATGTGGGCACCTGTTATGCGGATGTGACCCTCGCGCGGGAGGTGCTGGAATTTGAGGCAGAACTCGGTCTGGCCGAGATGTGCATCGACAGCTGGCGCGAAAGCGGGCAGGCGGACCCCACAAGCTGAGTTTTCCCCTGATCCCATTAACCTTGTCCCGCAAGCGGCACTTCTTCTAGAGTATCACGCAGATGCAAACGGCTGGAGCATAAACGGTTGGCACGCAATATCCTGTGGCTCGGCGCCCATAAAACCGGCACCACCTTCTTGCAAAAGAGCCTTGATCTGTCCCAAGAGGTGTTGGCGGCGGGGCGGGTGCATTATGTGGCGCTGGACCGGTTCCGCGCGGATTATACCCGTCCTCTGTTGAACGGGCGCACGGATATGGAACTGGGGCAGAGCGTTTACCGGCAGGACTGGGAGGGCACCAATCTGGTGTTTGACGAGAATGTGCCTGCGCTGGTGCAGCATGTCTGCCACCCCGAGGGTCTTTATACCACCGCGCCGGAGCGCAGCCGGAAGCTCGCGGATCATCTGGGGCTGGAGCGCCCGACCATCGTTTTCGGCATCCGCCCCTTTGCCAGCTATCTGCCCTCGCTTTACTGCGAGACGCTGAAATCCACCCCGTTCAAAATGTTTCGCAAGTTCCTGCGCACCCCGCTGGACAGACTGGCGTGGTATCCTGTGCTCAAAGGGCTTCAGGAGGCTTTCGACGGGGCAGAGGTTCTGGTCTATCAGTATGAGGATCTCAAAGGGAACGAACGGGCGCTGTTGTCTCGTGTGACGGGGCTGGCACCGGACAGTTTCACCCTGCTGGAAAAAACCGAACGGCCCGGATTTTCCCACCGCACGATCCGTGAATTGCGCGAACTCAGCCAGAAACGCAAGGTGCTGCACAAGGATGTGCGCGCCGCGGTCAAAGCCTACCCGAGAGGTCCGGGTTTTCCGGGCTACTGGCCCTGGAAGCCCGAGGAAAAACCTGTTCTGGCGGATGTTTACGCCGCGGATGTGGCGCGTATAAAGGCGGATGACAGTCTGACCTTTCTAGATTTTAACACTCTTTAACTGAAACGGAATTCCCATGAAGCTTGCTTTGCACATCGGTACGACGAAAACCGGAACCACCAGCTGCCAGCACTGGTTTGCGGGCAACCGTGAGGCGCTGGCGCAGCAAGGCGTGATCTATCCCGAGAGCCTTGGCGAGGTGAACCACCGCAAGCTGATGGTTTACGGGCGCGACAGCGACAAGCCGGACGAGGCTTTCCGCCGCAACGGTGTGCACACCAAGGACGACCACGCCGCTTTCCGCAAGACCCTTGAAGCAGAGTTCGCCGCCGAGGTCGCTGCCCACCCGCAGGCCCGCCACTGGGTGATTTCAAACGAGCATTTGCACTCTAAAATTACCACAGTGCGGATGATCCGCCGCGTGCGGGATTTCCTTGCGCCCCATTTCACTGAAATCACCGTCTATCTGCATCTGCGCCCGCAGGTGGATCTGCTGGTCTCCGGCGCCTCCCAGCGGGCGCGGCTGGGTAAACCCGTGACCCCTGCGGCCCTGACCCGCAAATCGGTCAGCGAAAACAGTGCCTATTTCAACTACGACCAGATCGTGTCCCGTTGGGAAGAGGTGTTCGGCGCGGAACACTTGCGCATCGTGCCCTTCCTGCGGCAAAGCAGTATCACCGCTCATCTGGCGGAAGAGATCGGGATTGACCGCAGCGGTCTGAACGCGGTTCCCCATCACAACGAGGCGATCGACTGGCGCACCATGGGGCTGGTCAACGCCCTCGGAGAGCATCGCACAGAACTTGGCAACCTGACGGCCGCCCTTGACCTGCGCAATATCCCGGTGGAGGAATCCTTGCAGATCGGCCTTACCATGGCACAAGAGGTGCAAGAGCGATTCAACCGTTCCAACGCCCGTCTGGTCAAACGCCGCGATGATCTGGAAGCGGGCGATCTGATCCCAGACTGGAGCCGCTATGACGAAGTGCCCAATATCTACCGGTTGGACGACAGCGCCCTGTTCGGCGCGCAACTGGCCCATGTGCTGACCCATTACCGGCAGGGGCTGGCACTGGAACGGGCCCGCGCCCTGCTGGCCGAAGCCGCCCTTGATTTCGCAGAGAAGCGGAAGAACATAGCCCGCGAGAAATTAGAACAGGCCCGCGCCACACTGGAACTGAAAGCCCCGCAAGACAAATACACGCCAGAACTTGCAACCCTGCAGGCCCGCGCAGATGAACTGGCAGAACAGTTCGGCAAGGGTCCACAGGGCTGAATGGCGGTGGGTCTCTAAAGTCAGGGGGCGTTTTTGAAATAGGTCAGGCCCAGTTCTTCGATACTGTTCTGCCAGTGCTGCCCGAGTAGGGTCTCATATTCCGGTGTAAAACTTTCCTTGCCCGCATTGGGGACAGGGGTGAATTCACCGAAAACCACCCCGTTGGGGGTGGAATAGAGATCGGTGCGCACAAAGGACACCCGCGCCTGTCTGACCAGCGTATCGGTGGCTTTGATGAGGTCGTCAAAGTTATCGGGCAGGGATAATTTTACATCCGGATGTGTGTCGGTTTTCCAGCGGATTTGTCCTTGATCGGTGCCGTTGCGGTCATAAATGACGAAGGCCCATTGATCATAGGGCAAGTGGACCGGCGCATAGCGTTGCATCACCAGTACAGCGCCGGTGTAAAACCCGTAGACCTTGTAATCCAGCGGCACATCAAAGCCGAGGCTGTCTTCCACATAATCCTCCCGCAGGATTTCCACGGACATCTTGAATTTGCCCGACTTGGCCAGCCGTTTTTTGTAACGTGCAGCAAGAGCCTCCTTTGTATCAAAGCCCCGATTGGTCATGTGACACCATAGACGCCCATTGGAACGGGTCTCAATGAGAAACACGCCCGCAGAACTATGTCCGCCCAAGGGTTTGACTACGAAGCGTTCGGGAAGTGGGCCGGCGAGGGCCGCGTCAATATCTTTAAACACCTGATGGGGCACGCAGGCTACACCGCATTTTTTCGCAAATTCATAGCCTTGGTGCTTCCTGTTGATATGAATTAACTGCGCAAATTCCACCTGTGTGGGGGCATCAAACCGGCTCTTGTTTGCCTCTGTCGCCCACATCATTGTGCGGCGGTTCAGGAATTGCGAATAGGTCGGGGTGTTCATTCATAGTCCCCTTGCGGACAAGTTCAGCCGGAAGCCGGTGTTCAGCGGTTGCCCCGTCTTATAATCGCCCGCAATCACTACGGAAATTTTCTGGATCAGGTCGGCCCCAACAGCCGGTTCCAGTGGGGTGGAGAGGGTGAAATCACCCTCGCGGGATAGATCGTGATTCATCAAAGCCTCTGCGAAGATGTCGACAAACAGGAAGCGGCGGCCCAACTGGCGGGCCAGCATTGCGGCTTCGATCATGTCTTCCTCGCTCCAGCCGCCATGGACCAGAACCAGTGTATCGGCAGGCTGCCCTTTGCCGCTGCCCAGCAGATTCCGCCAGCCTTTGGGGGCGGGCTGTGTTGTAAAGGCAAAAGCCGTCCCTTGCAGCGCTGTGGTTCCGGGCACATCGGGGCGTGAGAATACAAGAACATCCACGGAAGCCACCTGTTGCAGAGTCTCCATATGCTGGGTCCAGTTGGGCGAAATCAGGAAACGGGAGAAGCCTTCAACAGTCTGCGGCGGGGGCGCTTCGGCTGTGCCATCCTTCTCCAACTGGTCCGGATCGACGATTTGCGCAGTGACGCCGGTGTCGGTGCTATCAAGCAACAGGCAAAGCTTGCCGGTCAGATTGTCGAGCGTGTGATAATAGTGCAGATGTCCCATTTTGCGCAGGTGTTTGCCCTGCCACGTTTCATGGGCCCACTCCTTATCTTCGAACCACAGCCCGACGCGATAGCCGTTGTGGTGCAACCCCATGATCAGGCGATGGATCTGGGTCAGATGCCGTTTAGCATGCTGGCCGCGGACCACGAATATCATATCCTCGAATTTCTGGTCCAGCCCCAGACGGGCCAGCCGATCGAATTTCAGCAGGTCCTCGAAATCATATTGCACCGGAATCGGAATTTTGCGCACGCCAAGGGGGGACCAGTGGTTCCGGTCTTGGTTTCCGGTGGCGTAATTGTCAAACCAGCTGGCACGGTAGAGCGCACGGGGCACCGACCAGCCAAAATTCTTCATGGTGGAAGTGCCGCTTTGGGTCAGGGATTCCCCATGTTGCCGTCCGAGCACCAGAACCCGCCTATCTGTACGCAGACTACGAGGACCGAAAGTGTGCTGGATACGGCGTTTGAATTCGGTATCCGCACCGGTGCGGATCGGGTCAAACGTGCCGCAACGCTCCAGAACGGCTTGTGTGTGCACCATCGTGGCGGCCGGATCGGGATGGCCATAGTTCCCTGAAATTTGCATCAGGATATGGGCGTCTTCATTGATACGCACCCAACAAGACCCGAGGCAAACCAAATTAGGGCTGGCGCGCAACTCTTTGACCTCGCTTCGGATCTTGTCTGGATGGGCCCAATCGTCACTGTCGTGGAAGATGGTGAATTCGCCTTTGGCGCGCCGGAAGGCTTCGGATTTGGCAATATAGGTGCCAGCGTTTTCGCTCCGGTAAACCGGCACCACGCGGGAATCCTGTGCTGCCAGTTCCGCAATCTTCGCCCGTGTCGCATCATCCGAACAGTCATCCACCAGTATCAGTTCAATATTGCGGTAAGACTGGTCCAGGATCGAGCGGGCAGAGACCTCAAGATACTCGGCACATTCATAGGCGGTGGTGATCACCGTTACTAAAGGCCCGTCGCTGGTGTGATCGGCGTCGGGGTCGGCAGCCACCAGATTATCGATGCCAATAGGCTGGCTGTCGTCCCGCAGCATCAGGGGGCGCAGGTTGTTCTGAGCCAGATAGCTGTTGAAAGCCGAAAGTTTGCGCGCGGAGTCGGTTTCGCTGTTCATTTGCAGGAACAACAGGTCAGGACTACCCTGTCCGGCGGCGTTGGCCCCGTTGACCAGCTCGCGGGCCCTATCGTGCTGGCCTGCAAGGATAAAAATTTCTCCGTAAAGTCCGATCAGACCGGTGCTTGGCAGTGCATCAAACCGCCCCGCCCGCGCCATCTCTACCAGATCGGAGGGGCGGTTGAACCAGAGGTAATGCAGCTGCAGGGTCCACAGGTCCAGACTGCTGGGGAAACGCTCCAGCGCCCTGTTCAGATGAGCCAGTCCGGTTTCAAAGTCACAGGTTTTCAGCAGGGCGCGGATATAGCGGAAATGGAACCGCTGGCGTTCGGGGGACATCGGTCCTTCATCCAGTATAGCGCCGAGATGCAGCAGACGTTGGTAAAGATAGATGATAGCGCCGAAATCATTGGCTTCTTCTGTAGCATCAAGGGCTGTGTAAAGGGTTTTTAATTCTATATCAGTCAGCAGACCGCGGCGCGTGTTTGCAGTCTCGAGAATACGGCGCATATCCGCATAAGCACGCTGGATCTTCTGGAAATTCATCTTCTTGTCCCTGTTCCCATTATGATTAGGCTGTGGTCTCACACCGCAAAATAGCGTGTTGTGGACGCTTCTGTCCTAAAGGGTTTTACAGGGGAGGTAAATTCCGCAAGCTGCGTCGCTCATTACGTCAATCCCTGCGAGCTGTTCTACGATCTACGGGTCAGCGCGTCAAATTCCTGCACCGCCCGCAGCCTGTCGATCTGGGCGCGGGTGTCGGCGCCCGTCTCTGCCTGTTCCAACATTTGATAGTGCAAAGTCTCTAGCTGGCGCTGGAGATTGTCGAGCTTGACGCCGCTGACAAACCCTGCCAGATCGCCGGCCCGTAGGGACAAAAGCGCATCAATCATCGGGCTTTGAGAAAATCCGGTCAGGATGTGATCGTTCCAGAGGCTTTCGTCAAAGGCGCGGATACGGGTGGCGGCGGCTTGCCCGTAAGCCTGCAGCACTGCGGAGCGCAGGCGGGTCAAATGCCAAGACATATTATTCACCAGCCAGCGCATCGCTGCCACTTTCAGCGCCGGATCGTCCGCAGGCAGATCGGCAGTGATCAGATCGTAATGGGTGAAAAACGCCATCAATTCTGCACCCGTGGAAGCCATGGTCTGGCCCGGCCGGTTGACGCGGTGATAGCAGATCACTTGATCGAAGAAAGAGAAATTGCTCGCAGCACGGCATACAGCCCAGTGGAAGGGGTTGTCTTCAAAGAAGAAATCCCCTTCGGGGAAGCGCAGGTTATGGCCCTTCAGGAAATCGCGCCGGTAAAATTTGCGCCAGGGCACGGCGATCATCGACAGGGCAAAATCGCGCCGTTGCTGCGGGGTGAAGCCAGCGTCCAACAATTGCCAGCGCCCCTGATCCGAAGGCGGGCGAATCTCGTCCAGCAACTCGTCGTATTCCAGATAGTTCACCAGCAGAAAATCTACCCCGCGCTGCTCGAACACCGCACGGCAGGTGTTGAAGCTGGCAGGGTTCAGCCAGTCATCCCCGTCCACCAAGAACACCGTATCGCGGCTGGCGTGATCCAGACCGATATTGGCGGCAATTCCCACTCCGCCAAAGGTATTGGCCCCCAGAAACACCGGCACCAGATCAACCCCTTCGGGCAGGTCGGCGCGGTCCATAAAGCTGCGGACCATATCGACGGTCCGGTCTCTGGAACCGTCATCGACTACGATAATTTCATCCCCTGCACGGGCCGATTCCGCGACACTGTTGAGGCATTTTTCGATATAGGGATCAATGTTATAGCTGGTGATGATAAAGGAAACGCTCATGCCCGTCGCCCTTTTAGAATCCGGTTGATCCGCAAGCCAAGCTCGGGATCGGTGTCCACGACGCGGATAAAGTGTTCAAGAGGCAGGTTCCGGCGCAGGAAATCCTGTATCAATTCGCGGAAGGGTCTGTGAAGGTCTTCCACAAGCTGTGCCTCGATCCAGTGGAACAATCCCACATAAAAGCCGGTGAAAGGGACGATGAAACTGCGGGTCTGCGGGTTGGTGCCAAGGGCTTTTTGCACCTCCACCAGCGCCTCTGTCACCGCGAAACGCTCCCGTCCGCGCCGGTTGGTCAGCCGTTTCTGGCCTTCAGCAACGAAATGCTCACAGCAGATCAGATCGGAATAGAGAATGGTCTGCGCGTGCAAAAAACCCATCCAGTGAATTTCAATATCGTTATGCACCGGAATTTCCGTGCAGCGGATATTGTTTTCCCGCAGGAAATCAACGCGGTAGATTTTGTTCCACGGATAAGCCGCCACCGTACAGAGGATCTGTGCAGCCTCTGGGGGCAGCGTGCCGAGCGCACCGCGGGCCCCGGCATTCTGCCAGCGCTCTTCATCGCTGGGCAACAGACCATAACCGCCCTGCGCCCGCACGCGGCTGTCCACATGTTTGAAGATACAAAAGTCGAATTCGCGGTCCTGAAGACGTGCAACCAGCAGCGAGAACCCCTCCGTGAACAGATCGTCACTGTCAAAGAAGATCACATGGCTGCCGCTGCACAAGGACAGACCCTTGTTACGGGCATATCCGGCGCCGCGGTTCTTGCGCACGCGGTGGTATTTCAGCTTGAAGGGCAGGGTGGCAGGGTCCAGCCCGAGCGCGACAGGATCGCTGCGGTTTTCAGAGGCATCGTCAATCACGACCACTTCGGCAAAAAGCCCAAGCGTCGCCACCTGCGCCAGCAGCCGACCCACCCCTTCGGGATCGTTAAAGACAGGGATGACAAGGGAGAGCTTCATACGAAAAAGAAACGCAGGTCCTGCAAGGTCGCCTCAACCGGACGGTCCGGCGGCAGAAACAGGATGAAATCCCGCCAAGGCGCCTGCGTCGGCAGGTTCTTGCGTCCTTCCACGTCCATTGCATCAAGATGGGTGCTGGTCTGTGCGTAAGACACCACCTGCTTGTCAAAGAAACAGTCCACAAACCCTGCTTCTGTGCCTGACCTGATGCAGGTTTTCATCGCCACAGCCGAGGGTGCTGTGCTTTTGCAGATAAAGCCGATCACCCCGATCCCGTCCAGATCAAAGCCCCCGAGAGACACATGCAGGGCCAGCCAGTGACTGTCTTTCAGGCTCTCGACGCGAAACGACAGGATCGCGCCGTCATTGTCCAGCAGACTGCCCTTGAGCGTGCCTGCCGGATCAAAGGAAAACAGCACACCAGGCGCAATCGGCGTGTCGCACCGGATGTCCCCGGTAGGGTTTTCCGCCCGCAACACCCGAAGGATCTGGTTGGCATTGGCGTCCGGTCCAAGACGGATATTATTGGTCATGAGAGGTGGCTCCCTTAAGAATTCACCCCCTGTTAGAGCATTTTAAAGCGCACTGGAACCAGACATTATCACGCAAGGGCTCAGCTGCGGGAATAGACATCTTCATAGCGGATGATGTCATCCTCACCCAGATAGCTGCCGGTTTGCACTTCGATCAGCACCATTGGCACTTTGCCCGGGTTTTCCATCCGGTGCACCGCGCCGAGCGGGATATAGACAGACTGGTTCTCGCTCACCAGTTTGACGTCTTCGTCGACGGTGACTTTGGCCGTGCCCTGCACCACGATCCAGTGTTCGGCGCGGTGATGGTGGGATTGCAGCGACAGCGCCGCCCCCGGATGTACGACGATGCGTTTCACCTGAAAACGCTCGCCCACAACAAGGCTCTCGAACCAGCCCCAGGGACGGTGATCGCGGGGGAAGGTTTCCGCCTGTTTTGCGCCCTGTGCCTTCAGCGCGGCAACCACGGTTTTCACATCCTGCGCACGGGATTTATCCGCCACCAGAACCGCATCAGGCATGGCCACAGCCACCACGTTGTTCAACCCGAGGCCGACGATCTTTTGTTCTTCGGATTCAGAGCGTAAGAAGGTGTCCTTACAGTCAATTGCCGTGGCAGCCCCATTGGTGGCAACCCCGTTCTCATCCGGTCCGCTTTTCAGCCAGACCGCATCCCAGCCGCCCAGATCGGACCAACCGCTGGCATAAGGCACCACAGACAGGTTCTGCGCCTTTTCCATCACCGCATAGTCGATGGAAATATCCTCGGCCTGTGACCAGGGTTCCGGGGCAAGGCGGGTAAAGCCGAGATCCTTTTGCGCGTTCTCAACCGAAGTGCGCACCGGTTCCATCAGGGATGGCGCATGGGCTTTAAAAGCTTGGATGATGGTCTTGACGGAAAACAGGAAAATCCCTGCGTTCCACAGGTAGTTGCCTGCGGCGAGCATCTGCAAGGCCCGCTCTGCATCGGGTTTTTCCACGAAACGGGTCAGTTTGACAGGGCGGGGGGCGCCGCCGTTTTCGGGCGCGGACTCCAGCTCCAGATAACCATAACCGGTTTCGGGCCGTGTCGGGGTGATGCCGAAAGTCACGAGATCACCGGCCTGTGCTGCCTGGGTCGCCGCAGCCACGGCTGCGTTAAAGGCCGCCACATCGGGGATCACGTGATCGGAGGGGGCCACCAGCATCAGGGCGTCCGCATCTTTTTGCTGCAACGACAAAGCCGCCGCCAGAACCGCAGGTGCCGTATTGCGCCCTTCGGGTTCAATCAGGATGCCCGCCGGTTCGATCCCCACATTGGCCAGCTGCTCGGTCACAATAAACCGGAAGGCATTGTTGGTCAGAACCACAGGGGCTGCATAATCCGCCCCCGACAGTCGTTTGGCCGAGGCTTGAAACAGGCTTTCCTCCCCCAGAAGCGGCGAGAACTGCTTGGGGTAGGATTTACGGCTCAACGGCCAAAGCCGCGTGCCAGAGCCGCCGGCGAGAAGAACGGGGGTGATGGTTAAAGTCATTGCTGAAAACTCCTTAAAGCGCCCTGCGGTCACAGCCGCGGCAGGCGCGTCTTAATCACATTATCCCCGTAGGGTAGTCTGGTTATCCAGATACCATTCATAGGCATTGGTTAAGCCTTCATTAAGGCCGATTTGTGCAACCCAGCCCATATCTTTCAACCGGCTGACATCCATCAGTTTGCGCGGGGCGCCGTCGGGTTTGCTGGTGTCAAAGCTGATAGTACCCTGATAGCCTGTCACCTCTGCCACCATACGGGCCAGTTCGCCAATGGTCACATCGCTGCCGGTGCCCACGTTGATGTGGCTCAGCATCGGTTCGGTATTCGCCTTATAGGTGGCATCATCAAGCCCCATCACAAACAGCGAGGCCTCGGCCATATCATCCACATGCAGGAATTCGCGCATGGGGTTGCCGGTGCCCCAGATCACCACTTCGGGGGTGTTGTTCTGCGTCGCCTCATGAAAGCGGCGGATCAGGGCAGGCACCACATGGGAGTTTTCGGGGTGGAAGTTGTCACCGGGGCCGTAAAGGTTGGTCGGCATCACCGAACGGTAATCCGTGCCATACTGCCGGTTGTAGCTTTCACAGAGCTTGATCCCTGCGATTTTCGCGATGGCATAGGGCTCGTTTGTGGGTTCCAGCGTGCCGGTCAGCAGGGCGTTTTCCTGCATCGGCTGCTCGGCCAGACGCGGGTAGATACAGCTGGAGCCGAGCTGCAACAGCTTGTGCACCCCTGCGCGGTAGGCGCTGTGGATCACATTGCACTCGATCATCAGGTTTTCATAAATGAAATCCGCCGGATAGGTGTTATTGGCAATAATGCCCCCCACCTTGGCCGCCGCCAGGATAACCTGATCGGGCTTTTCGGCTGCCATGAATTCCTGCACCGCCGCCTGATTGGTCAGATCCAGTTCCGAACTGGTGCGGGTAATAAGATCATGCCCGCCCTCTGCCTGAAGCCGGCGCAAAATGGCACTGCCCACCATGCCGCGATGCCCTGCGATGTATATTTTCATAGGGTTAGCCCTCAGTTTTCAACCGAAACCGGCATGCCCATACCATGCTCTTTCAGTAGCGCATGACGTTTTGCAGTCTTGAGGTCCTCGCGCACCATCTCGGCACACATCTCCTGCACGGTGATTTCCGGCACCCAACCTAGCTTCTCTTTAGCCTTGGCCGGATCGCCTAGCAGGGTTTCCACCTCGGCAGGGCGGAAGTAGCGCGGGTCAATGCGCATGATGACATCACCTACGGACAGGGCGGGGGCCTTGTCGCCTTCAATTGCGGTAACAGTGCAGATTTCTTCCACGTCAGAGCCGGTGAATTCCACGGTGATCCCCAGTTCGGCTGCGGACCATGTGATGAACTCGCGCACGGAATACTGCACGCCGGTGGCGATGACGAAATCCTCGGGCGTGTCCTGTTGCAGCATCATCCACTGCATCCGAACATAGTCTTTAGCATGACCCCAGTCGCGCAAAGAGTCGATGTTGCCCATATACAGACACTCTTCCTGACCCTGCGCGATATTGGCGAGACCACGGGTGATCTTGCGGGTCACAAAGGTCTCCCCACGCCGCGGGCTCTCGTGGTTGAACAGGATGCCGTTACAGGCATACATGCCATAAGCCTCGCGGTAGTTGACGGTGATCCAGTAGGAGTAGAGCTTGGCTACCGCATAAGGGGAACGCGGGTAAAATGGCGTGGTCTCTTTTTGCGGAGTTTCCTGGACCAGACCATATAATTCGGATGTAGAAGCCTGATAGAACTTCGTCTTCTTTTCCAGACCCAACAGGCGGATCGCCTCCAGCAGACGCAGCGTGCCCATGCCGTCTACATCCGCCGTATATTCCGGCGATTCAAAGCTGACCGCCACATGGGATTGCGCGCCAAGGTTGTAAATCTCGTCAGGCTGGATTTCCTGAATAATGCGCACCAGATTGGAGGTATCCGTCAGATCCCCATAATGCAGAATGAGCCGCTGGCTGTCCACATGGGGGTCCTGATAAATATGGTCGATCCGCTGGGTGTTCAACGTCGAACCACGCCGTTTGATGCCATGCACCTCATAGCCTTTTTCCAACAGGAATTCAGCGAGGTAAGAGCCGTCCTGGCCTGTGATACCGGTGATAAGGGCTTTTTTCATGCAAAGTTCCCAATATAATTGCGCGACTAAATGTCATCGATCATTCAGTCCGTCTGTTTAGTGAAGAGACACAACGGTCACAAGGTTGAAATTGAGAATAAGCGGAAAATTCCATCGGCGGGTTTGTGGACCTGCATGCTTGGGAGACCGGATCAGAAGCGAAGGCAGGCATCCGGAAATGGATGACCTTTTTCAACAACCAACGCCCTCACTCAGCCCTTGGCGGCAGGCCACCAGCCGTGGTCTATTGGCTGAGGAATGTCAGAACTGGACCTGTCACGGTTTGATGCCGCTCCTTTGATAGCATTTACTGTAACAAAGGAGACTGACTATGGGACTGAAACGGACGGACGAATTCTGAACCGCCCCGGGTTTACCGGAGAGTAAAACACTCGCGCAATCGCACCGAAGCTGGGTTGTTCGCCGGACAGTCTGCGCTCCTGGTGCCAGCAGGCCCAACACGTGCAGCTGCGGATCGATACCGGTCTCGAGATCTACTTCTGCGACCCTCAAAACCCCTGGCAGCGTGGCAGCAATGAGAACACCAACGGTTTGCTCCGCCAATACTTTCCCAAGGGCACGGACCTCAGCCAGCATGGCGTTGACGAGTTGAGCGCTGTTGCGCACTCACTGAACACGCGCCCTCGAAAGACATTGGGTTGGCAAACACCGGCAGAAGCTCTCGACCGGCTGCTCAAACAGGATATGATCGAAGGTGTTGCGACGATCGGTTGAATCCGCCCCCATTAAAAATGGGGGGATTACCGTCTGACCCGTGGAATACTCGCTTGGCACCAAGCCCAGATCAGCCATCAATTTGCGAGAGTCCTCAAACCGGCAAACATCGCCGATCTCAGCCATGAATGTCACGGCACTAATCAAGGCAACACCGCGCAGGGCTTGTAATGCCTCAACAACCGGCCCCAATTGCCAATCTGTCACCAACTCCTTGATCCCAGTTGTCAGCCGCGCGACCCGCTCCACGGCATGGCGCTCAGCCAGAACCATCTCTTGCAACGCAACCTGTTGCGCAGGGTGGTCAAAGGACTGCCGTTGCAGCCAGCGGCGATAGCGCATCGTCCAGGTTTTGGTGCGATGATAAATCCGCCCGTGACGCAGAAGAAAAGCAGAGATCAATTGTCTCTTGTGGCGCTGATCTTCAGCAGCACTCTCGCGGGCCCGCACCAAATCCCGCATCGCTTCATGGATTTCATCGGGCACCTAGATCGGGCTCGCCCTTAGAAGGCGCGTAAGGCGCATCGCATCCCGCCTGTCCGTTTTGATCCGCTCTCCGGCCCGTATAGGGATTAAGGACGGGGCCACAACGCTACAGGAAAACCCAAACGCCGTAATATGTCGATGCAGCCCATACCCCGTTGGCCCCGCTTCATAGCAGACCTCAACCTTATTAAATCGCGCCGCCAGCTTTTTGAGCAACCTTTCAACTGATTGAGGTGTAGTGGAAACTGTCCCCCAATCGCGTATCTCACCGTCCCGGCCTGCATCCGCAACAGAAACTGCCAGCGTGTCCTTTGCCACGTCGAGCCCAACAAAAACTACTTTTGATTTGTCCTTCATGTCGTACCTCCAAAAATGAAGGGCAGCAGGATAAGCAGCCCTCTCAGAGCCAGCTTAAATCCTCACAACATCAAACCGGCGCACAAAAGACATGCGGTCTTACGATTGGGTTTGCGTCGGCTGCGTTCAAACAACGCCTCGACAGCACCGCCCTCAACCGCCGATTTGTAGCGGTAGAACGTATCGCGTGACATGCCCATCACCTGGCAGGCTTTTGACACGTTGCCAAGCTTTGAAGTGGTCCCAGAAAACTGGGCAGTCGGTTAAGGTGTATCCCAAACCTTTGAAGGGATACGAGAATGGCAAAGCGCCGGAATTTTACAGATCAGTTTAAGGCCAAGGTGGCGTTGGAAGCGTTGCGCGGTGACAAGACTGTGCAGGAGATCGCAGCGAAGCATCAGTTGCACCCAAACCAGGTCAGCACATGGAAACGGCAGGCCATCGACGGGAAGGCCGATGTGTTCTCTGGGGGGAAGCAAAGCGGCCCAACTGAAGCAGAGGTCAAGGAACTGCACGCCAAGATCGGGAGGTTGGCGGTCGAGAATGATTTTTTGTCGGAAGGGCTCAAAAAGTGAGCCCGGCAAAGAAGCGAGCCATGATCAAACGCGATCACCCTGAGCTGAGCATCAGCCAGCAATGCAAACTGGTGCAGCTGTCGCGGTCGGCGTTCTACTACACGCCGGTTGGCATCGGTTCAGATACGCTGGCCATGATGAAAGAGCCCTCTCGTGACATTCGCTTTGCGAATGCACTGTCAGGTAATAATTGACCGGGTCTTTACCAAGTATCCGTTCTTCGGGTCGCGCCAGATCGCGGCCTATCTGCGAAGAGAAGGCACAGTTGTCGGACGTCATCGCGTCAGGCGGTTGATGGCCAGGATGGGCTTGGAGGCGATCTACAAACGGCCCAGAACCAGTCAGCCGCACCCACATCATCCCGTCTATCCGTACTTGCTGAGGAAGATGCAGATCGACCGCCCCAATCAAGTCTGGTGCGCCGATATCACGTTCGTGCCGGTCAAGAACGGGTTCCTGTACCTCGTGGCAATCACGGATTAGGCGTCACGCAAAGTCCTGAGTTGGCGACTATCGAATACGATGCATGCCGACTTCTGCGTCGATGCTTTGAACGAAGCCATCGCCAAACATGGCCCACCGAAGATCATGAATACAGATAGTCATATGATAAGAACCAGTTCTCGGATGGTTTGACTCAAACACTGATCGACCGTTCGATGGGGTGGTGCCGCATGGCTTTCCGGCTTGCTGGGAAGGGGGCGGTGTCAGATCACATCGAGACTAATTCAGCTCAATCCATCAATAACATCTATGCCGGTCAGCTTGACCACTTCACAAGCTGCATTCATATCAATTCGATCCCGAATCTGAGCAAGAACTTCAGGTTCCACCCTGCGTTCTTTGGCCATAATACTATTTGAATGCTGAATGTACTGGGCTATTCTGTGTTTGAGGTTTTCATCCACAGTCTGACCAAGACAGTCAAACAGTCCCGTCGCGCAATTCATTTCCGTGAAAACCTTGCTGTAGTCAATATAGAATATCTTATGGTGCGGTTGCATTTCACCCTGTGATTCCCATTCTAGAATGAATCTATGCATCACATTAAATTCATCTATGGCATTATTTAGATTGCGTAAGGGATCCCATTGGTCCTCAGGACTATTAGCACGATTTTGGTACGAGACTGCAACATTAAGGACTGAACGTAGAATTTGAAACACGGTAACCCTGTGTTCGCGCATTGCCTGTAGTGTTTGTGGCAACATGTAATGGAACAACGGACGTTTATCGCCTATAAGCTTTGCTTGGCTCAATTTTTTAACTATCTTTGGCGGCGCTCCAGCCGGTAGCCGTACAGCACGTTTTTCTAGAATCTCTTGAGAGAATGAACTCGGCTTATAGTTCAAGTATGGAATATGTATTTCCGTAAATAAGGCTATGTCGGGAGACATGTTCAAAAGATGGCCAAGTGCAGTAGTTCCGGCCCGTGGCATGCCGGAAACAAAGACATATTCAAGTTCATAAGAAGAAGGGGAAGTATTATTGCCGTCATATTTCATAAACTCAGCATGAGATAAGGGAGCGAGTTTGCGGTTACCCGCAATAATTCCCACTGAGTTGAGGACCGCTTGACGGTAAGTGGTCGAGTTCATTACCTCGGACTTCCGTGAAGGAAATTTTCCGATCAATGCTTCAAACTCCTTAACTGAAGTGGTCCATTGCCCTCTTCGACAGGCAAGTCCAGCCAAAAAAAACTGCACCTGGAAGTAATCACCTACCATCTCACGAGCTTGTAGGGCTAGGGCATCAATTTCGTCGTGACGGTAGGCACGGATCAGAGCATTGATACCCTCGATATAAGCCCCTCTATGCAACGGATTCTCATATCGGATTTGGTCCCACAGGTCGCATGCAGCATGCCATTTATTAGTTCGCATGCAATTGCGTGCCTTTTCAACCTTGTTTTGAAACGCGTTACTCATAGACTTGTCCCATTGTCGTCTTCATATTCGAAAGGGTTTTTAAAGCTATTATTGGCTCATGGAAATACGCCAAAGTTGCTGCTATATCATGGGAAACTATAAACTACCGTCCGCTACTCTAGAAGATTGATATCCAACTTATCTGAAGACATTTCAAAGTAGATTGTAGGCCCTGAGAAATATGTGCCCTGCTATCAGATGCAAAATTACTTTTCAAGTCCAAGCGTTTAACTGAATGCCGCGTTCTTGGCTTGTCATGAAGGTTCTGTCGCATCCTTCTCGTATGGCCGAAGGTGTAGATATGTACGGACTCTCGGGACACTTCCTGTAAATTCCCTATTTTGGGATGGAGGAAGTATCAGACTGGCAGAACCGGGCTCTGGAGCCGATGTATCCCATTGTTTTTCTTGATGCTCTTCGGGTCAAAATCCGCGATGCCCCCTCTCGGGACATTGCTGCGCAATACCCTGTCGGGCAATGGAAAGCCGTCAGGTCAAGAACAAAGCCGTTTACGTAGCCCTGGGCGTCAACGCCGAGGGCGAACGCGAGGTTCTCGGCCTGTGGATTGCCAACAACGAAGGGGCCAAGTTCTGGCTCTCGGTGATGAACAACCTGCGCGATCGCGGCGTCGAAGACATCCTGATCGCCGTTGTCCCCTCTCGGCAGATTGCTTTGCAATCGCCTGCTGGGCAATGGACGGCCTCAAGGGCTTTCCAGATGCCATCAATGCCGCATTCCCTGAGACCACAGTCCAAACCTGCATTGTCCACCTCGTGCGCCATTCCCTGAACTTCTGCGGATGGAAAGATCGCAAGAACGTCGCAAAAGACCTCAAGCGGATTTATCAGGCCACGAATGACACCGAGGCGGAGAAAGCCCTTACTGATTTTGAGGCCGAATGGGGCCAAAAGTACTCGTCAATCGCTCCAAGCTGGCGACGCGCGTGGCAAGAAGTCATCCCGTTCTTCGCCTTCCCACCAGCAGTGCGCAAAATCATCTATACGACGGATGTGATCGACAAGACTTTTCTTCTGATTTCTGCTAATCTTTTCTTGTGTGGTCGACCTCGTGGCGAAGCGTGGCGCGTCGGCTGGAAGCGTCACCGGGCAGCCTATTTAGTCCCTGCTGGCTTGAGGCGGCCGCACACCCGTGTCGTTTCGGGGGATACGTTCGCCAAGCTGCAACAAAGTGCTCATAGCTTTTCCCTGCCCGTTCCGCGATCTGCACTTCCTGATCTCGCAACTCCTTGATGTGATAGGCGTAGCTGGCACCACGCTTGTTACCTTTCTTCGGCGGCACTCCGGCAGCCAACTCCATGGACCGGATTTTATGGGCTACAAGACTGGGCCGAGCCCAACGGTAATCTTCCTGCTTGGTCAGCATATGCCAGCACAACGTAGTAAGCTTGCGTGCCACCGCAACGACGGCGATCTGATGGCCACGGCGCGCACGGATACGGATGAAGAACCCCCGCAGCGGACCTGGCGCTTTCGCCGCTGCCCAAGCCGCCTCGACCAGCATTGCGCGGGCGTGGCTGCGGCCGGCCTTGCTGATCCGGCCATGATAGGCTAGCCCGAGGCCGGATTAGCGCACCCGTGGGTTTAGCCCGAAGTAGCTCACCAGTTTCTGCGGATATCCAAACCGGTCGATGCTGCCGATCGCCGCCATCAGCCCGGCCGCCACTGTCAGATTAACCCCGGTGATGGTAAGCAGCCGCCGGATCGGTTCATCTTCCAGGGCACCTTGAGCGATATCACCGTCGAGCATGGCAAGATCTTCCCCAAGACGGTCCAGTTCTCGGATATGGCGCACGATGGCGGCTCGCTCGTCCTCCGGCACCGGTTGGCGGGTCAGCCAATCGCGGCCACGCTTGTTGAAAAGATCGGCATGCGGGCATTTCGGGATCAGATGCGCATGCAGGATGGCATGCAACTCGTTCTTAATCCGGGTTCGATGCCGGACAACCTGATAGCGGCGCGCAACGAGCCTACGCATCCGCTCCGTCGCCGCATCCGGGGTCCAGATCTCCGGCAGGTAACCAGCCGCATGTAGACTCGCCAACGTTGCTGCGTCGACCTTATCGGTCTTCACATGCGCGTGGGCGATAGCCTTCACTTGAAGCGGATTGGCGATCACCACCCGCTTCACAAGGGGCGTCAGGACGCGCGACACCGCCATGCAGTTCCCGGTCGCCTCGATCACAACCTCGTCTGTCTTCAGAAGCTGTCTACCAAACCCCTCCAGGGCCGTGCGGGTCATGTCGACCCGTCCCTCGTGCCTCGTTAAACCGTTCTCCCAGATCACTACCTCCCCAAAGGTGCGGTGGATGTCGATTCCGATTGCGCGTCGCATGTGCGCCTCCCTTGCCAGTGACAAAAAGCGGGAGCGGCGGGCGACACGACAACTACGGATTCGCGCTCTCGGCGCAACCGGGCGAGTCGCAGAGGCGGCCAGCTACTAACTCGAGCTCTCGGCTCATCGTATAGATCGGCCTGCCCGCACTTTGGTGCTCCCGGTGCCTCTGTCCCGGATGGTCGCACCATACACCCAAATCCGAAAATCCGGGCCGAACTTCGACACCAGATTCTCCATACCAGTTACAAATGCGATTGAAAGCCTGAACCGCGTCATCCGAAAAACCACCAAAACGCGCGGTAGCTTTCCCACTGATGATGCTGCGACAAAGCTGATCTATTTGGCCATCCGCAGTTTTGAAAAGACAGGCAGGGCCGTCAGAGAATGGGTTGCTGCCCGAAATCAGTTCGCTATTCTATACCCAGAACAGTTCAACAAATGAGCCACCAAACTCGCATGGGCTAAGCCTCATACACAGAGTTTCGGATACTCTCTTCCGAGCAGTTGCTGCGAGGCATCGACCAAAAAACCCCGTTCCACAACAAGCTGCCCAATCTTGGAATGCAGCTTGTCGACATCGGCGGAACTAACCCGTTCGGGCGCTGAACCTTTGCGAATAAAGGCAGTCGCCATGTTCTCTATCGCTGCGCGCTTCCATGTCCCGATCTGGGTAGGATGGACAGCTCCGCCATTGTCATTTCTTCGCGGATCGCTTCAAGCGCAACCTTGGCCTTGAAATCGGGCGAATGGTTCTTCCGTTTCGTCATTTTGGATCATCTCTTTCGCAGGTCGATCCACCTTAACAACTCGTCCGAATTCCCGAGACCGCATCCAGCTTGCTGCGCAGCCTTGACCCCACCCGTTCTCTTCTTGCGCTGCATGATCCGCACGGCACTCGCCGCTAATATGCGTAAGCGCCGTGCGGCTTCGTGGCATGACAACCCTTCATTAATCAGTGAGACGACACGTTCCCGAATGCCCAGTGATAGCGATTCGCCCATGATCCACCTCCAAATATGGTGAATCACAAAATCAGGCTTGTGGGAATCCTATCGATTCAGATTTTCAGGACGCCGCTCTAAGAAACGCCCGGAGCCTGTTCAGGAACGGTGATGGGCGACGAACAACGCGGCTTGTCCGACGTTCAGCGGTCTAACATCTTGACCACCAACTGGTCTAGAATCATGCCCGCGTAAACATCGCTCTGGTGGATGCAATCGTCGCGCATCAATTCCTGGGGACTCATCCCATTCGGGTGATCAATGTCGGGGTAGTCGAGCAAAATGGCGCCGGTCTCCTTCGCTATCGTGGCCAACGCCATCGCGCACTCGGTCGCGAGAAAGTTATATGCCTTGATCGGCTTTGTGTACCACTGCCTGAGCCGCCAAGCCGGATTCTCGCGGACGGCGTCAGATAATAGCGGAAAACGTTGAACATAAATTGGACCATCGAAGGCCGCAGAGATCCTCCGAAGCGTTTTAATTCCTGACTGGCGTTCGAGCAGGGCTTGTATCATTGACGAATAACAATGATCTGAAACTGGGGGCAGAGAAAGCGCACGGCCGCGCGGTTCGCATTCCGCCAGAACGCCAGCCTGAACAAAATAGTTGTTGTACGTATAGCTCCCCACCGTGTTCCCGAGCGCGCTGACAAACACAGCGTCGAATTCGTCCAAGGGTATTTTTTCGGTCCCTTTCGGCTTGATGAATGGCGGGCTCTTTTCACTGCGGGCACCAAGGATCAATTTGCCGTCTGCAATCGTGAAATCGGGGCCAAACCCGCCCGGAACAACATAAAAAAACCACTCGATGCCCCCAGTGTTGAACTCGGGCTGGCGGGAGTCGTATGCGCGCTTGATGGCACCCGCCTGAGAGTTTCCGATTACAAGAAGCTTCACGTCTTGCTCCTTCCAAACGCGTCCAGCAACTCCTCGTCACAGGCGACCAACATCTCCAGATCTTCCTCCAGCGTTTCAGGTTCGTCGCGGGGCCTCGATCGCAATGTAGGGGCCTGTTCGCTGGTGATCGCCGCGCTGCTGTGGCTCGACATGAAAGTGCTCATGGCACAAGCGACTCCTTCGGCCGTAACGGAACGCTCGTTAGCACTGTAGAAATGCCGACCCGACCATGGGCTGGTGATAATCTCGTAGGACGGAAAATAGTCGACCTCAGGGAACCGGTCGGCCAAGGTGCCGGCCACCGATCGCAGGACTGATTTTGAATAGACGGTCGCAACCTGCACATGCTTATCGGCGGCAGTCGCGGTCAGCGGCACGGGTGATACCGTCAGCATATATTTTAGCGGCTTTTTCCCCACAGGCCGATGTTTGGCAAGAAGCGCCATCAATTCGATGAAATCGTCATAGATTTCAGCATAGTCGAAATTGTGGAAGACATGCTTTCTGGGATCGAAATTATCAGTTACTGTCCCTGGGCAAACTGGGAATACAGTGCCGGTCTCCTTGTCTATCCAAGCTTCGGTCAGGCCAAACGTGAAGATCAGCAAATCCATCGAGGTCAGCATTTTTCCAACTTGCGACAGGTGCCAATCACGGTGGTAAGTCACCGCTTTCGGCGATGATAGTCCGTCCGGTTCGATTGTCGGGCGCAGACCGTCGAACCATCGATCGCCCTTGCGCCACAGATAATCGCGGCGGTTGCTGTCACCAAGCGCCTCTTGCGCCAACTGTAGCATCTGGCGAACAGTATAGATATTCCCGTACCGTCCCGAATAGATACCGTAGCCAAATTTCATGTGCAGCGGCGCGGGCAGGTCCCTGGGTGCGGGCTCGACATCGAGGATGTCAAAGCCCGCGGCACTCAGATGGCTACCGATATGCTGCGCAAAACAGCTTCCCGCAGTTGCAATCTGTATCGCCGGATCAATCGCCCACTTGGGCGTATAAATATTAGGGTCGATCGGTGCATCGATCTCGGCAACGCCGGTCCGCCAAAAGGCTGTATCTGGAAGCTTTGAGTACGGGCTCAGTGTCATCATCATCCCCAGCGCGCTGTTTCTATGGGGAAAGTGATAGGCCAGTAGGGGCATCAAGTCCAGAGATGTTCGCTGCGCGGCACAACCCGGATATGAAACAGTTTTACGAAAGACTCATCAACGCCGGAAAACCTGCAAAGGTCGCCTTTACCGCTATCATGCGTAAACTAATCTTGTTGGCGAACCTACTGATTAAGAGCGATCGGAAATGGGCGAAAACAGCGCTTGATTAAGACGGATACTATTCAGGACATGCTTAAGTCTGATGTCATCGTTGCTACAACACGCGATGGAAATCAAATATCGCTGGCTACTCTTTATTCGTAACCGCCTCATTGATACCGCGGATTAAGCGGCTTGAGTGTCACTTCTTGAGGCGAGCGGTTCCCAATTCCACGGCAACAACTCTTCAAGTCGGTTGATCTTGTGATCATGGATTCGGTCGA
>NZ_MDVX01000013.1 GCF_001719615.1 Neptunicoccus sediminis | reverse complement strand
GTCTTCAGGCCGCTCGCAGCCCTTCAGTAGTTCGTCCAGCAGTTCCTTGGATATGGTCATCGTCCTTGCTCCTCTCAGGAAGCATGGACCAGATCGCAGTTACACAGAAGATCGGACACTCTCCATGCCGTGCCTCCAACTTGTTCCTGACGGAATTCACTGCCGTCAATCCACATACGGTGGAGCAGAACGGCAAGTTTGCGGGCGACGGCAACAACAGCGTGTCGGCGACCTTTGGTGCGCATCAATCGCATGCCCCATGATTTGATCTGTGACCCTGCCATCGTTCGCATCAACAATGCGTTGGCAGCAGCATAAAGAGTTGCACGAACATCTCGATCTCCCGCCTTCGATATTCGGCCAGGATTGTCGTGCTCCCCTGACTGAAATCGCCTTGGCGTCAGACCAAAGTGCGCAGCAACTGTGCGCGACCGCTTAAAGCGACTCGGATCATCAACTGCCGCCTTGAATGTCAGCGCTGCAATCGCCCCAACACCTGGAACGGTCATCATGCGCATACAAACCTCGTCTTGAGACGCCGCTCGTTTCACGCGCCGATCCAGCTCGAGGTAGTGTTGGAACAAAACCTTCCGCGCGTCGAGTAATGGAATGATTGCATGCGCCAGGACGTCATCCATCTCGATCAACGGCCTTACCAAGCCATCAAAAGACCCGTGTTTCACTGTTCGTGGCAATCGCACGCCGAAGATTTTCAACAGCCCACGCACCTCGTTGGCCAAATCCATTGTCTTCTTGATCAACGCTTTACGCGTGCTCAATAGCGCCCTCTGCCCGTGGGCTTCTCGGCTCTTCATATGAACCGGATTGAACCAGCCTGTTCGTAGGATTTGAGCAATGCCCTTTGCATCTGTTTTGTCGGTTTTGTTCCGCATCGCAGATAAGGCGGCACTTACTTGCCGAGCTTCCATGCATACAACTTCAAAACCTTTTGATTGCAAACCAAAGAACAGATGTTGGCTCATTGCTCCAGCTTCAAAGCCAACGCGTTCTATTGGGTGCTCAAAAGCTGCGAGACAGTCGGCAATGTCCTCAACTTCGCAGGGCAACTCTCGCTCGTGGTAAACCTTGCCTCTGTTATCGACGATGCACATCGCACACGACCGAAGCGACACATCTAATCCAACATAGTATTCCATTTTCTGTCTCCCTTGTTCACAGCTATGCTGCGATCTTATCGGGAGCTCGACCAAAGTGCAGGGTCAGCCCAATTACGCATGCTTTCCGCCCTAAGTTTCGGTTTCTGCGATGCAGCGTTTCAACATCTTGGGCGTATTTTGTTGAAAAAGTCGCTGTGATCTGAGGGGTTGGCCGCCTCGCGGCGTTCGTCGCGGGCTTATCGTTCCGCCCGTTGTACTGGGCGGCTGGTTGGGCTGTCGTTTTGTTGGTTCAGATCATATCGTAATCCTTGTTTCGGCGGTCTTGGGTCTTAGTTTTGCAAGTTTTCGAAGGTTCTGGGCGATTGCAGCGAGCGTAAATTCGTCCCTCACACCGCAGGGCCCTCGAAGCCGGAGCCGTCCCAGGCCGAGAATGCGTTTGAGGTGGGCGAAGAGCATCTCGACCTTTTTGCGTTTGGCCTGAGCCTTTGGGTTGAAGGGCGATTTGGCAGCCATTCGGGCGAAGTCACGGGCGTCTTCATGTTCTTCGCGACCGATGAAGCGGGTGTTGGTGTTCGGGCAGCACTTTTGTTTCGACGGGCACGCATCACAGATGGCTTTGGTGGCTCTGTATCTGCGACGGCCGGTTTTGGGTTCTTTCCTGCGCGGGTCAGAATAATTCCGGCGGGACTGCAACAGGTGCTGGCCTTCAGGGCAGGTATAACGGTCGTTGTCTTCGTCCCATTCGAAGTCGGAACGGGAAAATGTGCCATCTTTACGCTCGGATTTGTCGATCAATGGTATGAAGGGAATGATGCTGCGCTTCTTTGTCAGCCACGCCAGGTTCTCTGCCGATCCATAGGCAGTATCTGCAACGAGCCAGTCCGGTTTGATACCGAAGCGCCTTTCTGTTCGATCAATCATGGTTTGCGCCGCGCCCACTTCGGCCTGCCTGATTGAGCGTGTCGCCTCGATATCCACGATGACGGAATGGTCCGTGTCGATCAGATAGTTATTCGAATAGGTGAAGATTGCCGGGCCTTTGCGCGCCGCAGTCCATTTGCTTGCCGGATCGGAATGGGATGTGAATTTGGGTTTGACCGGTGTTGATGCCCCAAACGCTTTGTCATCGAGAACGTCAAGATATTCTCTGACAGCCCGTGGCGCATCGTCCGGGTCGATAGCAGAAACGTCCCATTCCGCCTGCGCAGTTGAGTTCATTCGATCGACATCGGCTTCGATCAGGCTGGCATCAACGGCAAATCCATGACCACCGACCAGACCTTCTGAGATACAGCGTGCGACGGTGGCTTCGAACACAGAACGCAGCAAATCGCTGTCGCGGAATTTGCCATGACGATATTTAGAGAACGTGCTGTGATCGGGCACCTTTTGATCCAAGCCCAGGCGACAGAACCAGCGATAGGCCAGGTTCAAATGAACTTCGTCGCAAAGCCGCCGTTCTGACCGGATGCCCATAACATATCCGACCACCAACATCCGTATGATCAGCTCAGGATCAATCGAGGGGCGTCCGAGGTGGCTGTAATACTGCCTCAACTGCTGGCGGATTGTGCCGACGTCCAGAAACCGGTCAATCTCGCGCAGCATATGATCTGACGGGACATGCGCCTCCATGTCAAAGTCGTAAAACAGCAGCGCCGAAGCTTCCTGGGTGCCCATCATCGCAAAATCCTCCCCCATCCTACAATAACAAGTGAATCAAAGGACTTGCTGCAAAGCAACAAAGACTTTTTCAACAAAATAGGCGGGAAGCGGACCTTCGCAGCGCTGAACGCGAACGTCAGCTATCGGTCGCTGCGCTATACTGATCCCGCCGAGCGGTAACCTTGCAGTTGTGTTATCAAACAAAACGCTGGATGACAGTTACAAAATATCGCACCTTAACAACGTTATCGTCATCCATCGTAACTTTATTGTTTATGATTTGTCTTCAAGGAGTTGTCGCGAATGCGAACTGAGGAGAAATGCTTTCAGGAACTTATCGAACTGTGCCAAAGCCCGGGTTTTGTGCACGCAATCTCGATGTTCTGTTTCCGAGACAATTGGATCGGCTTCGAAGATCAAATGACTGGCAAGCTAATTGCGGACAAGAAAACACCGCAACGTCTTATACGTACCGAGATTGCAGCGTTGATCGGTGGGCTGCTTGGAGGCAGCGGTTCAATTGAGTTTCCCGATCAAGGAGTAGCCGCGGAGTACTTAGAGAGATCAGAGCGCCTTCTTGAAGAAATTCATCAATGCATGATCAAAGACGCCTTCCGCGACTGGGAGGTGGACATCTCACCCCTTTCTACGGGAGAGGCGATCAGAGAAGCAGCATTTTACGCGACCGAAAGCGCGTACGCATTTCAGTACATTGAATTTGCGGAAGAGCGTTACCTGCAGGATGAGCAATGGCTTGCAGACACCGTAGGGTTTACTCTCAAGGATGCCAAAATCATTGCCAACGTGATTGTTGATATTCAGTCCCAAAAGGCGATGCAACACCTCGAAAGTCTTAGGAAGACTGACCCGACACTTTGGACCATGCTTCCAGCATTCGAGCTAGAGCAAGGAGACATAGTCAGTATTTCAGGCTTGCCAAAGAAAACAGTCGAGGCTTTTTTCGATGCTTTCTCCTGTAATGTCAGTTCCGAGAATGCGTCTTTTAAATCGGTGACGGACTTCAACATTACCGCCGCAAGGCCCATCGTCCTCTTGGAGGGGCGGTACTTCTTGTTTCAATACGTCAGCCTGATGGAAGCTATTTATGAGTCTCCGGCTCATTGGATGTACCAAGACGCGGCATACCGAGCGACGGCATCCGCAAATAAAGGCCACTTCACAGAGGCAATGACCTTTCATTTCCTAAAAAGGGTCTTCGGTGACGAACACGTATTCGAAAATTTGGATCTTTTTGATGGCGCAAAGAAGGTCGGTGAAATTGATGTCTACGTTTCTTTCGGTGAAATCGGGATCGTTTTTCAGTGCAAGTCACAAAAGCTGACTGCAGCTTCGCGGAGCGGCAACTTAGTAAAAATTCAGAAAGACTTTCAGCTCGCAATTCAAGAGGCTTACGGTCAGTGCCGAGCTTGTTTCAACGGGCTGAAAACTGAGAGTATAGTTGCAAAGGACGCAGCCGGAAATGTGGTAGAGCTGAAAAAGCCAGAGCGAGTGTTTCCAATTACGGTCGTATCGGATCACTATCCAGCACTTAGCATTCAAGTTCGACAATTCCTGCAGACCGATTCCGCTGAAGGATTTGAAAACCCGCTTTGCGTCGATCTATTCACTTTAGATGTCCTCTCAGAGCTGGTTACCTCTCCCATTCGGGTTCTAGCCTACCTAGAACGCCGCGCTCTTTATTATGATAGGATCATGACGACAAACGAATTGGGTGTTCTCGGCTTTTTCCTGAAGGCAAACCTCTGGCTTGAAACCGAAAATGATTTCTTAAGCCTTGATGACAGTCTGGCGAGCGATATCGATGCCGCCATGATTGTGCGTAGGGAAGGTCTTCCGGGAAAGGATACTCCGGAAGGATTACTGACGCGTTTTAAAGGTACGTTCGTCGGTCGTGTGATTGACGATGTTGATCGAAATCCCAACGCTCTCTGCGTTGAATTAGGGCTGTCTTTTTTGGAAATGGGAGAAGACGGAATCAATCAGATTGAGGCGTTGGTCTCACGAATGGCGGCGAAAGGAAGAGGTGACGCCACGCTACCTTTAGAAAATCGCTCTTCCGGTCTGACAATCCACTGCAACTCTGATCCCCAGTTCGTGGCGGAGCCGTCGTTGCGACAGCACATGGTACGTCGCAAGTATTTTCAAAAGGCTGACAAATGGTTGGGTCTTAACGTTGACCCTTCGACCGAGTTGGTCCGTTTCGGCGCATATGTTCGGCAGAAACATGTTTTTGACTATAAGCTTGAAGCACAGATGGCTTCAGCGCCACCCATGGTCAAAATTGAGGATTTCTTGCGGCGGGCCGCAGGACGAAAAGTTGGGCGTAACGAGAAGTGTCCTTGCGGCAGCGGCAAGAAGTACAAGCATTGCTGTGGCTAGTGCTAAGCTCTGTATTGCAACAAGGTGCGCGACGAAGCGCAGCTGCTGTTGCCTTCACGCCCTGAGCGTAGGGCGATGCCGTTTTTGGGAGCGCGGACGGCAGATGTTTAGAAAGCGGCCATTTGCCTTCCTCGGCCTGACTGTCAGTTAAGGGCCGTTCATGTTCATTAAAACTAAGGTCAGAATTTTCCCCCTGCCTGCGAAGCCGATGGATGTCTGCATCTAGAAATGATTTGAGCACGGTGTCAGAAGTGAATGTCCACCGTTGACACATACCAGTCATACAAAGGCTTATATGGATTTCCTGAGAACCGACGTTTAGCATGAGTCCCCACCAATCAAATAACCGGCCCATTCCGCCAAGAATGGCTTGCGGCGTTCCAGATAATCCGCACGGTTATAGGCATCCTCCACATCGTTGACGGCGAAGTGCCCAAGGCAGGCCTCAGCCACCTCCCGTGCGCATTCTGTGCGTTCGGACAGCCATGTGCGCAATGTAGAGCGAAACCCGTGAGGGCGGGCTTCTAGGCCGCCCTCGACCATGTAGTTGCGCATTGACATCTTATTGAGCGGGCCGCCACGGCTGTTGGGAAAGAGATAGCCGTTTTGCTCAATCGCTCGGGCGAGATCGACCACCCGCAAGGCTTCACCGGACAGAGGTACCCTGAAAGGTTTGGTAAAGCCCTTGCGGCCTTTGACATGCTCTACAGGCACCGTCCAGATGTCCCCAGTGATCTGCTCAAGCCGCATATTGTTGACCGCATCCGAACGCACACCTGTCAGCATCAGCATGCGAAGCGCCAGTTCTGCGGGTGCTAGCTCTCCAAGCGATTGGTAAAAGGCAGGCGCCTCAGCCCAGTCGAGCGCTGCGATATGGGTAACCGTGTGTCTTGGTGCTCCAAGCAGGATGCGTGCTTGGTCAATGATGCCGAGGTTCACGTCAAAGCCTTCTGCGATTGCATAGCTCAGGATCACCTTTAGTCGGGAAAGAGCCTTCTTTGCTGTGACGGGAGAAGTCTCCCAGCCACGGGAAAGTGCCTGTTTAATGTCATGCTGGTCGATCTTGACGATCGGCATCATTCCCAGATGGGGCAGAAGATGGTTCTTGATCGGGCTGAACCACATCCCGTCCGACCCCTCATGCTTCAGCGTGGAGCGATGGGCTTCAAAAGCAGCATAGGCCAGAACATGGAACCGACCTTCCTGTGCGCTTGCATGGTTTCTCTGCCGTTGCTTGATCTTGATTGGATCATCGCCGTTCGCCACAATCCGCCGCACATCATGGGCCGCTTTCCGGGCGTCTGCGAGAGACAGGAGAGGATAGGAGCCAAGTCCCATCTCGCGTTGACGACCGAACAGGGAAAACCGGAAGGTCCATTGTGCCCCGCCGTCTTTCCTTTTAAACAACCATAACCCCTGTCCGTCGCAATGTTTGCCAGGCGGCAGGGACTTTAACTGTGCGACTGTAAAAAAATTGGATTTTGCCATATGTGCACCTCCGAAATATCTACAAACGCAGATGGCACTGCCCGGGAATTTCCGGACCGCGCTGAGACGCTACCGCACTCTTATCAAAGCACGATTTAAATCTCAGAGCGTTCGTGACAGCGCTTGATACGAAGGATATACCCCTCCGGCAGGAGTATTTAGGGAACATTGAAACGGGGAGTGGTTGGTTTTACTCGCTTTGATATGCTCAGGGTTGGCAGGCGGTTTCGCTGAAAATTCGGTCGAGCTGGTGTAGGATACGTTCTATGTCTTCGGCGTCGATGGTCAGGGGCGGGCGGATTTTCAGCACGTTGTGATGCGCCCCTTCCGAGCCGATCAGGATGCGGTTTTCCTTCATGCGGTTGATCACGCGGTCTGCGATTTCTGTGGCAGGAGCGCGGGTTTCGCGGTCCGTCACAAGGTCAACGCCAACAAACAGGCCCATGCCGCGAATGTCCCCGATGACGGCGTGTCTTTCCTGTAGTTTGCGCAAACCGTCGAGCAGTTCATTTCCGCGCTGGCGGGCGTTTTCCTGCAAGCCTTCGTCGTCTACGATTTTCAGCACCTCTGCCCCGATCCGGCAGGACAGGGTCGAGCCGCCGAAGGTTGAGAAATACTCCGGTCCTTGGGCAAAGCTGGCGGCGATTTCCGGTGTGGTCACGACAACGCCGATGGGGTGGCCGTTGCCGATGGGTTTGCCGAGCACCACGATGTCAGGTGTGACGCCTTGTTGTTCAAAGGCGAAATAGTGCTCGCCCAGTCGCCCGAGTCCGGTTTGCACCTCATCCGCGATACAGACGCCGCCGGCGGCGCGTATTTTGGCGTAGACTTGTGGCAGGTAGCCTTGGGGCGGGATGATCTGGCCACCGACAGAGGGAAAGACTTCGCTGATCCAGCCGGACACCTTGCTGCCGCGTGCGGTGACGGCGGCGATGGCCTCGTCGATCTGGGCGGCGTATTTGTCGGCGCAGTCCGGGTCTTCGCGCCGGAAGGGGCCGGCGAAATCATCTGCCACGTCCACCAGTTGCACCCAGTCCGCCTGACCGACCCCGCCTTTGGCGTTGAATTTATAGGCCGAGATCGCAATCGCGCCGGTGGTGTTGCCATGATAGCCGTGATTGGCGGTGATGATGTCCTTGCCACCGGAATGGGCTGCGGCAAGGCGCAGGGCGAGTTCGTTTGCCTCGGTCCCTGAATTGACGAAGAAACACACGGACAGCGGATCGGGCATCTTCGCCAGTACCGTATCAGCAAAATCGGTTTGTGCGGGGTGCAGGTAGCGGGTGTTGGAGTTCATCCGCATCAACTGGTCCGCAGCAATGGCCTGAATCCGCGGGTGGGCGTGGCCCACATGGGGGACGTTGTTATAGGCGTCCAGATGGGGGCGACCCCATTCGTCAAACAGGTGGTGTTTCCAGCCGCGCAGGAACATGGCCGGATCGGAATAGCTGAGCTTGACGTTCTCACCGAAATGCTTGCGCCGCTTGCCGAGCGTTTCTGCCTTTGGCATCGGTTGATAGGCGACCGCGTCATCGGGCAGGTTCAACAGCGCGGCAGGGTTGGGGCAGACGCCGCCCCAGAGTTCCATTTCGTCGGGATTGGCGACACCGGGCCAGTCGTGCCCCATGCCCTCGGTGGTCAGGGCAAGCTGGAAATGCACGTGGGGTGCCCAACCGCCGTTTTCGCTGGCGTCGCCAAGGGCGCAGAAGGCTGTTCCTTTGGCGATTGTGTCCCCTGTCTTGAGGGAGGAAAGGCTATCGGGCGCGAGATGACCGTAGAGGGTGAAGAACGGCGTGCCATCCGGTGTCTCGTGGCGCAGGATGATAACGCCGCCGTAGTCGAGATGGGTCGTGCGGTTCTCGATCACTTCGACCACACCATCCAGCGGGGCATGCAGGGGTGTTTTGGCTGGGGCGAAAACATCGACGGCCAGATGCACGGTGCGCCGGTCGGAGGATTTCCACGGTCCCTGACGGAAGGCCGGTGCGGTATAGATCAGGCGGGGTTCGCCCCACAGACCGATCCACATATCGCCGGTGTCATATTCCGCCCCCAAGATTGCGGCCTCTGACAGTGGCATGTCGAACGGATTGCGCGGGGCGGCCACGGCGGCCACAGACAGGGCTCCGGTGGGGGTATCATCCAGCGGTTTGCCCATCAGTGGTGCAAAATTGCCATTGGTGCTGTTCAGATAGGCCAGCACCCGGTCTGCGCCCTCCACAACAGGCAGCCCGCAGGCAGCCCGCAGACGCGCCTGCATCAGTCCGGCATCAATATCGTCCCGCTCAAGAAAGCGCCACGCAGGGGCCTGAGAGATCGTGACATAAGGATCATCGGGGTTTTCTGTGGCCTCAATGGTGGAGTTGACCACGCTCACCGCAAGACGCATCCGCAGCAGCGGGTAGAGCAGGTCCAACTCTGCGGCGGTAAGTGGATTGGCCTTGTGATACCCACGCACCAGTGCTGCAAGGGCGCGTTCCGGTGTGTCGTGGTCAAGCACGACATAAGCGCCCGCAATGGCCAGATCGCAGATGCGAGGGCTGGCCGTCATATCGCCAAAGTCGATCAGGCCGGACACCGCGCCGTCCCGTGTCACCAGAATATTATAATCGTTCAGGTCATTATGGATCGCCTGAACCGGCAGCGCCTCCAGTTCCGGTTTCAGTGCGGCGAACTGCTGAAGGATCTGTTCGATGATACCGCGACGGGCGGAATCGGTGATAATATCCGTATGGGCCGCAATCCAGTCGCCGGTGGGCAGGTGCCACTTGAAGGGGACCGCGTGTTGGGGGTGGGTGAAATCCTGCAAGCCCGCATCCATCTGCCCGAGGTATGTTCCCAACTGTTCGATCATTTCTGGTCGTTTGGGCATATAATCCGCATAGCACGCACCTGTCAGGCGGGTTTGCAGCCAGACCAGCCGTTCTGCACCTTCTTCATCAGGTAAAGTGGTGTAGAGCGCACCGTCAACGGTCGGCACCAGTTCGGGCAGGGGCAGGTCTGGAAACTGCGTTGAAAGATGACGGATCGCTGCGCATTGCATATCCACCAGATCAACGGGGCAGCCTGCGCGCATCACCTTGAAGATATAGTCTTTCCCATCTGCACTGGCCGCAAAGTTCAGATCGTATTCGCCATCCAGTCTTTTCAGATCGGCGGCGAGGTTGAAATGGCTCTGAAGGGCGGCTTGCCAGTGCTGGGACATCGTCAGGGTTCTTTCTGAAACGGATTTTGGGGATAGGTTACATCTGCAAGATAAAGCCCGTGGGGCGGGCAGACCGGACCACAGGCGGCACGGTCCGTAGCGTTGAGGGCGTCGGACACATCGTCGGGCGTCCATGATCCGGCTCCGACCCGTTCAAGCGTGCCAACAAAGCTGCGCACCTGATTGTGCAAAAAGCTGCGGGCGCGCACGAAAAAGCGGTATTCGGTGCCATCGGGGTAGGGGTGCTGTGTCACGGTCAGCTCGTCCAATGTGCGCACAGGGCTGTTGGCCTGACAGATGGTGGAACGGAAGGTGGTGAAATCATGCCGGCCGAGCAAACGGTTTGCACCCTCTTGCATGGCGTCGGCATCCAGATCATGGCGCACCTGCCAGACGTTGCCTGCATCATGGGTGACAGGGGCGCGGCGGGACACCAGACGGAAGATGTATTTGCGCTCCAGCGCGGAAAACCGGGCGTGGAAGTCTTCATCCACACAGGCGGCATCCACAATGGCGACAGGATCGGGTTTCAAGTGGTAGTTCAACGCTTCGGACAGGCGAAACGCCTCCCAGTCCCGCGCGAGATCTACATGGGCCACCTGACCATAGGCGTGGACTCCGGCATCGGTGCGCCCTGCGCCCTGAATGCCCTCATGGTCTTTTTGCAATTTGCGCAAGGCATCTTCAACCGCGCCCTGAACCGAGCGTAACCCGTTCTGGCGCTGCCAGCCGACGAAGGGCTTGCCGTGATATTCGATTTTAAGCGCGTAACGTGGCATAGCATTGCGATACCTTGGGAAAATCACTTTGCCAAGGTCTATGAATGGGCGACAACCGTGCTTATTTAGGATCAGGGCCATAGCAGGTAGAAAACGGCGGAAGGACAGAGCATTCTGGGCATCGGAACATTAATTGACGGCGTGACGCGGCAGGTGGAACTGATCAGCGACGGCCTAAGCGAAACCCTGTTCGAGCCGGTGATCCGGCTGGGGGTGACGGGGTTGTCCCGTGCCGGAAAAACCGTGTTCATCACCTCTCTGGTGGCGAATCTGCTGGATCGTGGCCGGATGCCTGCATTGCAGGCGGCCAGTCAGGGGCGGATCGAGGCGGCGTTTCTGCAACCCCAACCCGATGATCTGGTGCCCCGTTTTGAATATGAAAAACATCTGTCGGCCATGACCGGCCCCAATCCGCACTGGCCCGAAAGCACGCGGGCGATTTCCCAGTTGCGCCTGTCCCTGCGGGTGGCCCCAGCCGGCGTGCTTTCAACGATCAAATCGGCGCGGACCATTCATATCGATATTGTGGATTATCCCGGCGAATGGTTGTTGGACCTGCCCCTGATGGAGCAGAGCTTTGAGCAGTGGTCGCAGGGTGCGATTGCCCTTGCGCAAAAGCCCTCTCGTGCGCCGTTCGCGGCAGAGTGGCTGGCACTGCTGGAACAGGTTGACCCCGAAGTGGAACTGGACGAACCTCAGGCGCAGAAACTGGCAGCGGCCTTTACCGCCTATTTGCAGGCGGCACGGGAATCCGGTCTGTCCGCCTGTGCGCCGGGGCGTTTTTTGATGCCGGGGGATCTGGCGGGATCGCCTGCGCTGACATTTGCGCCGTTGCCTACGGGGAAATACCCGCGAAATTCGCTCGGGCGGGCCTTTGCGCGGCGCTATGAGACCTATAAATCCGGCATTGTGCGGCCTTTCTTTCGGGATCATTTTTCGCGCATCGACCGGCAGGTGGTGCTGGTGGACGCGCTGGGCGCGATCCATGCCGGGCCGCAGGCGGTCGGGGATTTGCGCGATGCGCTGGCCGACATCCTGTCCTGTTTCAAGACGGGGCGGAACGGGTTTTTGTCTGCCCTGCGCGGTAAATCGGTCGAACGTATCCTGTTTGCGGCCACTAAAGCGGATCATTTGCACCATCACCAGCATCCCGCTTTAACCACGATCATGGGGGCGCTGGTGCGCAGTGCGCGGGACAAGGCGACCTATCAGGGGGCGCAGACGGACGCGATGGCGCTGGCCAGTTTGCGGGCAACTGTGGAAGAGACCCGCAGCCATGACGGGGAAACGCTGGATCTGGTGCGGGGGCGATTGCTGTCCACTGGAAAACAGGCAGCGATGTATCCCGGACGTCTGCCCGAAGACCCGGCGGTGCTGTTAAAACCCGCTGAACAGGGGGCGGAGCGCTGGCTTGACGGGGATTACGCCATCATGGGATTTGCGCCTGCCGAAGTGTCGTTAAAGGCGGGGGATGGTCCGCCTCATATCCGGCTGGACCGCGCTGCTGAATTTCTGATCGGGGATCGTTTGATATGAGCCGCAAACACGTTAAACCTGTCGTCATTGATCTGGATACCGACCCTGTGCAGGATCACACGCCGGCCAGCGCGCCGCCAGTGCCGGATCTTGACCGGCCCCTCCACACCCCCGCCGCCGAAGTCGGTCTGCGCTTTGCCGCAAGTCGCCGTTCAACCGTGTCGCGGGTGTTCTGGTGGGCGCTCGGGGCGCTTTTGACCTTTATGATTGGCGTCTTTGTCTGGGATTTCGTTGAAACGCTTGTGTCGCGCAATGTCTGGCTGGGCCGTGTGGCGCTGGGCCTGCTGACGCTGGTGATCGGTGCGCTTCTGGTTATGGCGGGGCGGGAACTGGCCACCCTGTCGCGACTGCGCCGGATTGACGGATTGCGGGCCGAGGCAGAGCATCTGGTGCAGGAAGGCACACTGGCAGAGGTGCACAGCTATCAGGACAAACTCGAAAGCCTTTATCGCGGACGGGTAGAGCTGCGCTGGGGGCTGGCGCAACTGGCCGAGCAGCGAAACGAGATTCTCGATGCAGACAGTGCCCTTGCCCAAAGCGAGACCCTGTTGCTGCGACCGCTTGATGATCTCGCCCGCAGGCAGATCGAATCCGCAGCGCGGCAGGTGGCGACTGTGACCGCCGTGGTGCCACTGGCGCTTGCGGATGTGGTTGTGGCGCTGGGCGCTAATCTGCGGATGATCCGCCAGATTGCGCAGATATACGGCGGACGGTCGGGCACGCTGGGCAGCTGGCGGCTGACCAAGGCGGTGGCCGCCCATCTGGTTGCAACAGGGGCTGTGGCGATCGGGGATGATCTGATCGGTTCTGTGGCAGGGGGCGGGGTTCTGGCCAAAGTCTCCCGCCGCTCCGGAGAGGGCGTCATCAACGGCGCGCTGACCGCCCGTGTAGGGGTCGCCGCCATAGAGGTCTGCCGCCCGATGCCGTTTCAGGTGGAACCCAAACCCCGCGTGACAAACATCATCAAGCGCAGTCTGACGGGGCTGTTCAGCAATTGATCAGCTCAGGATCGGGGGGCCGCTGTTCGCAGTGTTCATCTCGACACCCATCCGCAGCCCGCGTCCGATCCGGTGGGCCAGGGCCGACCACTGCGCGGCAATCCCGTCGGGCAGCTCCTGTGCGAGCGTATCATCGAACAGATCAAGCCAGCGGGCAAACATCTGCGGTTTGATAGTGGAAATGCCAGAATGCACCATCATCGGATTGCCGTTGTAGCTGCGTTCATGCAGGATCGCATTGGCCCAGAAATCCGCGATTTTCGCCTCATGAGAGCGCCAGACTCCAGCGTCATCCGACAGACGTTCCAGAAACACCGGACCGATCACCGGATCGCGCCGGACACGGGCATAAAAAGCAGTCACGACCTGTTCAATTTGCGCACGGCGCAGCGGAATGCGGGGCGGCAGGGGCATTACAGTCAATTGAAGATCCACACCATAAGAAGCCCCAGAGGCAACCAGAACAGCATATTGAAAAAGGACCGCAACAGGCCAAGATCGCCCTTCGGATCAATGTCCAGATGCTCGCACATTTTGGTGCCGGGCCACAGGAACAGTTCTGCCATACGTTCCATCGGATGATTCCTTAATAGGTATTTTAGATACCTATTTAATAATCCTTCCAAATGCGCAAATCAAATGCTAATTATGTCACATGCAAATGACCAAGTTTACAGATTACGGATTGCGGGTGTTGATGGCGCTGGCGGTGACGCGGGAAACTGCCCTTGGTGGCGGGCAGATCGCCGCGCAATACGGCATTTCCCAACACCATGTTGCCAAGATCGCCACGGCCCTTGTTGCCGGGGGATTTATACTGTCCGAACGAGGGCGCGGCGGCGGGTTGAGACTGGCGCGACCTGCAAAAGACATCCGGCTTGGCGCTGTGGTGCGGCACCTGTCCAAATCTTCCGCGCTGGTGGAATGTATGGGGCAGGGGTCAACCTGCTGCATCCTGCCCGCCTGCGGATTGCGCACCCCCTTGCAAGAGGCGCAAGAGGCGTTTTTTGCCGTACTTGACGGATACACGCTGGCCGACACCGTGGCGCGGGGCGATGCCCTGCGCGAGTTGCTGGCCGTCTAGCCGGAACGTCCGGTTCCCGCGGTAAAGCGCGGTCCACAGCCGTTCAAAGCCGTTCAGAGCCGCGCAGTCAAAGCCTGCGTTTGTTCGGCTGGACGGGGCGGTTTTACGGGGCTATAACGCGCCCATGAAACATATATTCGGCATCACCATACGAATTACCGGCCCGGCGCTCTGATCTGGAAGAGTCGCCGGGAAAAGGCGTATGGAACCCCGCGCCGCCCTTGTAAATTGACATCAAGATAAAGACGGAGCCACAACTCATGTGTGCCGAAACCCCTGACTACAAAGACACCCTGCGCCTGCCGAAAACCGATTTTCCGATGCGGGCCGGATTGCCGAAACGTGAACCGGAATGGCTGGAAAAATGGGCCAAGCTGGATGTGTACCACAAACAACGGGCCGAAGCGGGCGACCGCACGCCGTTCATCCTGCATGACGGCCCGCCCTATGCCAACGGCCACTTGCACATCGGTCACGCGCTGAACAAGATCTTGAAGGATTTTATCGTGCGCAGCCAGCAGATGATGGGCAAGGACGCCCGCTATGTGCCGGGCTGGGATTGCCACGGTCTTCCGATCGAATGGAAGATCGAAGAGCAATACCGCAAAAAGGGCAAGAACAAGGACGATGTGCCGATCATCGAGTTGCGTCAGGAATGCCGCAAGTTTGCCGAGGGCTGGATCGACATCCAGCGCGAGGAGTTCAAACGTCTTGGCGTGCAGGGCAACTGGGAAGACCCTTATCTGACGATGAACTACAGCTCCGAAGCGGTGATCGCAGAGGAATTTATGAAGTTCGTGATGAACGGCGCGCTCTATCAGGGGTCCAAACCCGTGATGTGGTCCCCCATCGAGAAAACCGCGCTGGCCGAGGCCGAGGTGGAATATCACGACAAGGAGAGCTTTACCGTCTGGGTGAAGTTCAAGGTGCAGGGCGACAGCGATCTGGCCGATGCTTTCGTCGTGATCTGGACAACGACCCCTTGGACCATGCCGTCAAACAAGGCTGTGGTTTACGGCAAGGACATTTCCTACGGATTGTACGAGGTCACAGGCACACCTGAGGAATCATGGGCCAATGTGGGCGACCGTTTCCTGCTGGCGGATAATCTGGCCGCTGATGTGATGACCAAGGCGCGTCTGGAAGACGGGCAATACACCCGTCTGCGCGATGTGCCTGCGTCCGATCTGGAAGGTTTGGGCCTGCTGCACCCGCTGGCTGGTGCTGAAGGTTCAAATGGCGAATGGGATGACCTGCGCGATTTCCGTGCGGCGGATTTCGTTACCGACACGGAAGGCACGGGGTTTGTGCATTGTGCACCCTCCCACGGGATGGAGGAATATGAACTGTTCCGCGATCTTAACATGCTGGAGCAGGTCATCACCTATAACGTGATGGATGACGGTTCCTTCCGCGCTGATCTGCCGTTCTTTGGTGGCAAATACATCCTGAACCGCAAAGGCGGTGAGGGGGATGCTAACAAGGCCGTGATTGACAAGCTGGTCGAAGTGGGCGGCTTGCTCGCCCGCGGCAAGATCAAGCACAGCTACCCCCATTCGTGGCGGTCCAAAGCCCCTGTGATCTATCGCAACACGCCCCAGTGGTTTGCCGCCATCGACAAACCTATCGGGGGGGATGACACCTATGGTGAAACCATCCGCGAGCGGGCGTTGAATTCCATTGACCAACTGGTGAAATGGACCCCTGTCACAGGGCGCAACCGTCTGTATTCCATGATCGAATCCCGTCCCGATTGGGTTCTGTCGCGCCAGCGTGCATGGGGCGTGCCGCTGACCTGTTTCACCCGAAAAGGCTCGCTGCCGACAGATGCGGATTACATCCTGCGGGATGATGCCGTGAACGCCCGCATTGCCGAGGCTTTCCGCGCTGAGGGTGCAGATTGCTGGTACGAAGAGGGCGCCAAGGCGCGGTTCCTTGGGGATGATTACCCCCACGAGGACTGGGATCAGGTGTTTGACATCCTTGATGTTTGGTTTGACTCCGGCTCGACCCACTCTTTCGTGGTGCGGGATCGTGAAGATGGCTCGCCGGACGGGATTGCGGATGTCTACCTTGAAGGCACCGACCAGCATCGCGGCTGGTTCCATTCCTCCATGTTGCAAGCCTGTGGCACCAAGGGGCGCGCGCCTTACAAGGCGGTTGTGACCCACGGGTTCACGCTGGATGAAAAGGGCATGAAAATGTCCAAGTCCATCGGCAATACCATCGTGCCGGAAACCATCGTCAAGCAATACGGCGCGGATATTCTGCGCCTGTGGGTGGCGCAAACCGACTTTACCGCTGACCAGCGGATCGGGCCGGAAATCCTGAAAGGTGTGGCTGACAGCTATCGCCGCCTGCGCAATACCATGCGGTTCCTGCTGGGCAATCTGGACGGGTTCAGCGATGCCGAAAAAGTGGAACCGGCGGACATGCCGGAACTGGAGCGCTGGGTGCTACATCGTCTGGCCGAGCTGGATCACGTGGTGCGCAACGGCTATTCCGCCTATAACTTCCAGAACGTCCTGCAACAGCTGTTCCAGTTCTGCACGGTCGATCTGTCTTCGGTCTATTTCGACATTCGCAAGGATGTTCTGTATTGTGACGGGGTGGACAGTCTGGAGCGGCGTTCGGCCCGCACGGTTCTGAACCTGCTGTTCGAACGACTGACAACCTGGCTGGCACCGATGCTGGTGTTCACGATGGAAGATGTCTGGCTGGAACGTTTCCCCGGCGACGAAAGCTCTGTTCACTTGCAGGATTTCCCCAACACTCCGGGCGAATGGCGGGACGAGGTTCTGGCCGAGAAATGGGAAAAAATCCGCCGCGTGCGCCGTGTTGTGACAGGCGCGATCGAGGTGCAGCGCCGCGACAAGGTGATCGGTGCATCGCTAGAAGCGGCTCCGGTTGTGCATGTGCGGGATGCGGATGTGCTGGAGGCGCTGAAGACCACGCCGTTTGCGGATGTCTGCATCACCTCTGCTGTGACCCTGACGGATGATCCGATCCCAGCCGAAGCCTTCCGGATGCCGGAAGTCGAAGGTGTCGGCGTGGTGTTTGAAACCGCTGAAGGGGAGAAATGCCAGCGTTGCTGGAAAATCCTGCCGGATGTGGGCACTCATGAACACCCCGGCACCTGCGGGCGGTGTTCGGCTGCGTTGTAAGGCCGTTACAGTTTTTGAAAAGTTTGATTGGGGCCCTTCGGTGCCCCTTTTGAGTATTTCGGGAACATTGAAGCCTTTGGCGGCCTAGTCCCAAAGCTCCGGTTGTGTGGTGTAGGCGATATACAGGGGATGTTTGGGGTGGCCGGCTTTGGACAGGCCGAGGTGGTAAAGCGGTTTGTCCTGCGCCCGCAACAGCTGTTCCATCAGGGGACCACGGCCCAGATGGGCGCCGTGCGTGCCCCATGCGCAGACGATACGGTCGGCGGTTTTGGCAGCGGCAAGGATCGCTGCATCGTTTTCAGGGCCGACCGGATCGGGGGCGGCGCGCATATCGCGCGGGTCCGTGGCGCGGTAGGCAAAGATGTTGCAGACCGTGAAGCCGCCAAAGCCCAAGGCGCGGGCGCGGCGTTCGCAGCGCTCTACCGTGGGATCGTTCTGCACTTCGGTCGCGGTGGAGGGATTGAGCATCACAAACAACACATGCCCGCCCGCATCAGACCATTGGCGGGTCAGCGTGTAGCGGAAGGCTTCGCAGTCGGAATAGACCGCAACTGATTCGGCATCGCCTTTGGTGTGGCGCCGTTCAACTGTCATGGCGCACAAAGACGCGGGTGGGGTGTAGTTCGCCGGCTTTGTAAACGCCGATGGCGACAGGATCGCCGTTGCAGGCCACCCATGCCTCTTCGCCGTATTCGAGATCGGAGGCGATCACCATGCCCGGATTGCCATTGCGCAGGCGGGCGGCGTCCTCAGGGCGGCAGGAGAGGGCAGGCAGCTCGCTGAGACCGGTTTCCAGCGGCAGCAGGTATTGATCAAGCTCCGGTGTCTTTGCCAGTGCGTCGATGGTCTCTAGGCTGATCCCGTCTGATGTTTCAAACGGGCCGGACCAAATCCGGCGCAGGGTCAGCACATGGCCGTAACAGCCCAGCTTTTCCCCCAGATCGCGGGCAATAGAGCGCACATAGCCGCCTTTGCCACAGACCAGTTCCAGTTCCACATGATCCGCATCGGGGCGCGACAGAAAGGACAGGTCTTCCACCCAGAGCGGGCGCGGCGCGAGTTCGAAATCATCATCGCCGCCACGGGCCATTTTATAAGCCCGCTGCCCGTCCACCTTCACGGCGGAGAATTTCGGCGGAATCTGTTCGATGTCTCCGATAAAGGCGCCCAGGGCGGCTTTAATCTGCGCGTCTGTGGGACGGTCATCACTGCTGGAGACGACCTCTCCCTCCGTGTCATCGGTGTTGGTCGCCTGACCGAGCCGGATGGTAAATGTATAGGCTTTGAGCGCGTCGGTGATGTAGGGCACGGTCTTGGTCGCCTCGCCCAGCGCCACGGCCAGAACGCCGGTGGCTTCGGGATCGAGCGTGCCGGCATGGCCTGCTTTATTGGCGTTCATCGCCCATTTCACCTTGTTCACCACAGCGGTGGAGGTGATGCCGGCGGGTTTGTCCACCACCAGCCAGCCCGAAATATCGCGGCCCTTGCGTTTGCGTCCCATGTCGTTGCCTTGCTATTTGTCTGTCACAACACCGATGATCGGACCGAGCGTGGTGAAGCCGAAATCCGAACGGTTAAGGTTGGGGGCATACAGGCGGGAAATGTTGCCGTCAAAGTAAAGTGCCTGTGGCAGCTTCAGATAATCGCGAAAAAAGCTGGCAAAAGCGTGAAACGTCACCGGAACGTTGGAAATCACGAAGTCTGCGGTCTTTCCATCGCGGCTGGTGCCGACGCCGTTGCGGATATAGCGGCTGTCACTGTCGGGCAGGAAACGGGGGTGGAGTTCGCCATCAATCACCAGCATCGGGCCGGATTGGGTGGCATGGGTGCAGGCGGGTTGATCGTCCAGATAACGCAGGGTTTCGATCACATCGGCGCGCCCCTTACGGATGCAGAGCACCCCGTTGGGCAGCAGGCCAAAATTGCCCGGACCCGCATTCGGGATCACTCTTTTCAGCTCGGTGCCGTTTTCGATGTAATGACCCACCGGTGCGCGGTTTTCGTGATACATCCCCGCGTTCATCGCAAACGCCAGCTTCTTGTCCTTGGCCAGCAGCATCCGGTCGAGGCTGGTAAAATGGCCATAGGGTTTGCCTGCCGCGTCGTATAAAAACAGGTCGAGCCGGTCGCCCGTCATATCCACCGTACAGACCGTAAAGCTGGCGGATTGATAGTTGACATCGCGGCAGGGGGACTCGTCAGTTTGGGCCAGTGCGGGTCCGGACAGGCCGACAGCACAGAAAAACAGAAGGGCGAGTGTTCTAATCATGCCGTTTTGCCTTTGGTCTTGTCGTGTCCTGCTGCGGTGTTTTGCGATCAGTCTTTGTCCAGATCCTGCTTTACGCTGGATTGTTCCAGCAGGCGGCGGGTCTCGTCCATTTGGTCAAACGTGCGGTCGTAGACGAACTTTAGCTCGGGCGAGTATTTCAGGTCGAGGTTCTTGTTGATCGAACGCCGCAGTTCATAGGTGTTCTTGTTCAGCGCCTCAACCACCAGATCGGCATTCACCCCGCCAAGGGGCAGCACATGCACGACGGCTTTGCGCAGGTCGGGGGTAGGGCGCACCTCTCCGACAGTGATGGAGACATGGGCCAGATCGGGATCGTGGATGTCGCCACGGGACAGGGTTTCCGCAAGGCTGCGGCGGATCAGTTCCCCGACGCGCAGTTGGCGCTGGCTCGGGCCTGCGGATGAATCTTGTGTGCGTTTGGCCATGGTATCCTCTTTTTCAGCCCATTTATGGCAGAATTCCGCAGCTTACAACATGGCTTTGCGTCACGGGGGCTTTGACTTTGCCCATAGGCGGGGTAAAGCCGAGCCAAGCACAGCAAAGGAGCGAGTTCATGTCAGACCAACCAGCTATCGCGATTGTGGGCGCCTCGGGCCGTATGGGGCAGATGTTGATCCAGACGGTTCTGGACAGCGATCAGGCGACCCTTGCCGGCGTGACGGAACGGGCGGGTCACGATTGGATCGGCAAGGATCTGGGCGCCTGCATGGGCGGGGCCGATCTGGGGATCACAGTGTCGGATGATCCGCTTGAAGTGTTTGCCAAGGCACAGGCGGTAATTGATTTCACCAGCCCCGATGCCACCGTAGAACATGCCGCACTGGCGGCGCAGGCCCGCGCGGTCCATGTGATCGGCACGACGGGCATGGACGAAAGCCATCTCGCCAAACTGTCTGCGGCGGCGCGGCATGCGCCGATCATTCGCGCCGGCAACATGAGCCTTGGGGTGAATCTGCTGGTGCAACTGACTAAAAAGGTCGCGCAGGCGCTGGATGCGGATTTTGACATCGAAGTGGTGGAGGCTCATCACCGTCACAAGGTCGATGCGCCAAGCGGTACGGCCCTGATGCTGGGCGAGGCGGCTGCCGAAGGGCGCGGCGTTGCACTGGGCGAGGTATCGGATCGCGGGCGTGACGGGATCACCGGCGCGCGCAAGCGGGGCGACATCGGGTTCAGCGCCATTCGCGGTGGCGATGTGGTCGGGGAACACGATGTGATCTTTGCCGCTGACGGGGAACGCATTGTGCTGCGCCACCTCGCCACCGACCGGCGCATTTTTGCGCGCGGTGCGGTTAAAGCTGCCCTTTGGGGGCAGGGCAAGAATCCGGGCGAATACGATATGATGGACGTGCTGGGGCTGTAACAGACGCGGTTGGGGTGTCGGGTGCTGTTCAGAAGTCCGACACGATGCCCTTCTTTTCCCAATCGCCAAAGCGGGTGGGTTCCGGTCCTTCCCGTCCGCCAAGTTCGGACGGCAGGTCCAGCGGTTCGGCTTCGGCCTTGCGGGCGGCGGCTTCGGCCAAAGCCCGTTTCGCCGCTGCTTGCAGTTTTTTCTGTTTTTGATCGTCGCTCATTTGTGTCTGCCTGATGACTGGTCTAAAGCTGTCTTAACACTTTATCCGATCCGGATTGAATGTAAAAACACCCGATCCGCGCCGATGATCCGCCAGTGGCGGGCAGGCGCGGGACACAACAAAGGGATACCGGATGGCAAAATCCTCTACCTCGGCCCGTTTCGGTGCAGTCGCGCTGATACACGGGGTTCTGATGGACCACCAGATGCTGGGCGATTCGGTTCAGCGGGAAGACGGTCCGCTGGCCAAACTGGTGCCCGCTGATCGGGCGCGTGCGCAGTCGCTGGCGGCGCTGACCTTGCGCCACATACCCCGGATTGATGCGGTTCTGGCAGAGTTCATGGATCACAAGCCGCCCTTGCGTGCGCTCAATGCGCTGCGGGTTTGTGCGGCCGAAATCGTGCTGGACGGTATTCCCGCCCATGGTGCCGTGAACGCAGCCGTGGAAATCGCGCGGGCGAGCCAGAAGACAAAACACCTCGCCGGAATGGTAAACGCGGTAGGGCGTAAACTGGGAGAGCTGGACGTGTCCGCGCTACAGGATATGCCGGTTCCGCAATTGCCCAAGGCCCTGCGCGGCGCGATTGTCAAAGCCTTCGGGCCAGAGGCAGCGGAAGCGATGGAGCGGGCCTATCTGGAACGTCCTCCGGTAGACCTGAGCCTGCGCGAATCTGCAAAAGGGGCGGAATGGGCCGAGAAACTGGGCGCCGAGTTGTTGCCGACGGGTAGTTTGCGCCTGCACCAGCCCGGACAGATTTCCGCGCTCGACGGGTTTGAGGACGGCGCGTGGTGGGTGCAGGATGCCGCCGCGGCCATGCCGGTGCGCCTGATGGGTGATCTGTCGGGCAAACGGGTGCTGGACCTTTGTGCCGCGCCAGGCGGTAAGACCATGCAGCTTTGCGCAGCAGGGGCGGATGTGACCGCGCTCGACCTTTCGCCCGAACGGATGCACCGCGTGATGGAAAATACCCGCCGCATGGGGTTCCGCCCGCGCATGGAGGTGGCCAATGCGATGCACTGGACGCCGGACGCGCCGTTTGACGCAATTTTGCTGGATGCGCCCTGCTCGGCCACCGGCACCATTCGCCGTCATCCCGATCTGCCTTATGTGCGCCCCTCGCTGGATCTGAAGCCGCTGCTGGATTTGCAGCAGAACATGCTGCAACGGGCGGCAGGCTGGCTGAAACCGGGTGGACAGATGGTCTATGCCACCTGCAGCCTGATCCCCGCCGAAGGGGAACGCCAGATTGCCCGTGCGCTGGAACAGACCGATCTGGTTGAAGCGCCTGTCGATGCAGCGGCGCTGGGCCTTGATCCGGCGTGGCAGGTTTCAACCGGCGCTGTCCGGCTGCGGCCCGACTATTGGCCAAAGCGGGGCGGTATGGACGGCTTTTATATGGCCCGATTGCACAAGCAGTGATGACAGCATGGCGCTAACCCCCTATATCTTGTGGAAAATACGGGCGTGGGGCTGACATGACAGAAGGTGCGCGATTGCACTGGTATCCAATGGCGATGGCCGAGGCTTTCCGCCGTCGCTGGATGCGGTGGCGGGATTTCCTTGCCCTGCGCATTGCCCGTTTCGCTGCCCCTGCCAAAGCCTTCAAATCCCAGCCCGACCCGCGCTCCTATGGTCTGGCGACCCGTGGTTTGCAGGTGCTGGCGGGCAATCATCTGGTTCATGGCGATGTGATCGAGCAGGGCAAAGGTGTCTTGTGGGGCGCGGCACTGGAGGATCCGGACACAGCCGCAGCGCTGCACGGGTTTAATTGGTTTGACGATGTGGTGGCTGTGGACACGCCCGAGGCCCGCAAACAGGCACAGGTCTGGCTGTTTGACTGGATCGAACGGTTCGGCGGCGGTCACGGCAACGGCTGGGCGCCCGATGTGACGGGGCGGCGGGTGGTGCGCTGGATCAACCACGCAATCCTGATCCTGCATCAGGTTGAACCGGACCAGTCCCGCGCTTATTTCGCGGCCCTTGGCCACCAGTCCCGCTTTTTGATGAAACGCTGGAAGTCCGCCCATGCGGGTTTGCCCCGCTTCGAAGCCTTAACGGGGCTGGTCCATTGCGGGCTGGCGCTGGAAGGGCAGGATCATGTTCTCAAACCGGCGCTGCGTGCGCTCGGGCGGGAATGCCAGCGCGAAATCGCAGAGGACGGCGGCATTGCCAGCCGCAACCCCGAAGAACTGATGGAGATTTTCACCCTGTTGTCCTCGGTCAATCAGGCGGTCAGTTCGGATGGCGATTATATCAACCCCGAGATCATCCGTGCCTTGCAGCGTATGGCCCCTGCGATTCGGGCGCTGCGCTTCGGGGATGGTACAATGGCACGGTTCCACGGCGGGGACGCGGGACAGGCGGACCGGATTGATCAGGCGCTGGCGGATGCGGGGATCGGATCACCGGCGCGGGAAGGCGGCGCCATGGGCTTTGCGCGGCTGTCAGCATCGGGCACGGTTGTGCTGATGGATGCGGCGCGGTTGCCGGTGATCGGCGCACCGGAGCGGGCCCATGCCTCTACCCTTGCGGTTGAGATGTATTCGGGCAAACTGCCGGTTCTGGTCAGCATGGGATCAGCCCGCGGTTTTTCTGCCAATCTGCACAGCGCGGCCCGCGCCACCGCCGCCCATAGTGCTGTGACAGTGGCGGGGGCGTCGCTTGCGCGGTTTGCCGGTTCGGGATTTGTGCGCCGGATTTACGGGCAGCAACTGATTGATGCGCCGCGCAAAATCACGCTGCAACGGGATCACAACCAATATGGACAGGCGGTTTTATGCAGCCATGACGGTTACACCCCCGCCTTTGGACTGACCCACAGCCGCGAGATTGCGGTGCTTTACACCGGCGACGAGGTGCAGGGCTATGACCGCATTTTTGCGCAGACTGCCGCAGAGAAAACCCGCTTTGCGGCTGCGGCGGCAGAGATGGGGCAAAACCGCGAAATGCCCTTTGCGGCGCATTTCCGGCTGCACCCCGATGCCCGTGTCACGCTTGATATGGGGGATACGGTGGCCTCGGTCACGCTGCCCAACGCCGAGGTCTGGCTGTTGCGCGCAGACGGGCTGAAGCTGACGCTGCATGATACGATCTATTTTGAGCAGGGGCGATTGGTGCCACGCGCGACAAAAGAGGTTGTGGTCACTTCCGCCGTTGTTGAGTATGAGGGCGTCATACGCTGGACCCTGTCGCGCCCGGCTTGATTGAAAACCCTGTTTCGGGGGGTGATTTCAAAAGGGCGGCGGCCTTTGACACAAGGAATGATCTGCTCTCATGTCACAAAACCTGCAACCGCTGCGCCGTGCGCTCCTGTCTGTTTCCGATAAGACCGGATTGATTGAACTGGCTACGGCTCTGGATGCCAGAGGTGTGGAACTTTTGTCCACCGGTGGCACGGCCAATGCGATCCGCGAAGCGGGTCTTCCGGTCAAGGATGTGTCCGAAGTAACGAATTTCCCCGAGATGATGGACGGTCGCGTGAAAACCCTGCACCCGATGGTGCATGGCGGGTTGCTGGCTTTGCGGGACAACGCCGATCACAAAGCGGCAATGGAGGAGCACGGTATAGCGGCGATCGACCTGCTGGTGGTCAATCTCTATCCGTTTGAACAAACCGTTGCGGCGGGTGGCGACTATGACACCTGCATCGAAAACATCGACATCGGCGGTCCTGCCATGATCCGCGCAGCCGCCAAGAACCACGGATTTGTGTCCGTAGTGGTGGATGTTCAAGATTACGATGCCCTGCTGGCAGAGCTTGACGCGAATGACGGGCAAACCGGCATCGCCTTCCGCCAGACACTGGCCCAAACCGCCTATGCCCGCACTGCGGCCTATGATGCGGCGGTGTCCACCTGGATGGCAGGTGCGATCAAACAGGACGCGCCACGGCGCAAGGCGATTGCCGGCACTCTGGCCCAAACCCTGCGCTACGGTGAAAACCCGCATCAGTCAGCTGCTTTCTACCCCGATGGCAGCACCCGTCCCGGTGTGGCCACAGCACAGCAGCATCAGGGCAAGGAACTGTCCTATAACAACATCAACGACACGGATGCCGCGTTTGAACTGGTGGCAGAGTTCGATCCCGCAGACGGTCCGGCCTGTGCCATCATCAAACACGCCAACCCGTGCGGTGTGGCCCGTGGCGCAACACTGGCCGAGGCCTATCAATCCGCATTTGACTGCGATCGCACATCGGCATTCGGCGGGATTATCGCGCTGAACCAGACGCTGGACGGCGCGACTGCGAAACAGATCGTGGAGATCTTCACCGAAGTGGTCATCGCCCCTGATGTGACGGATGAGGCCAAAGAGGTTTTTGCCGCGAAAAAGAACCTGCGACTGCTGACAACCGGCGGCTTGCCGGATGTGCGCAGTGCGGGGCAGATGTGGAAACAAGTCTCCGGCGGCTATCTCATTCAGGATCGCGACAACGGGTTTATCACGCAATCCGATCTGAAGGTTGTCACCAAACGCGCACCGGGTGCGCAGGAAATGGCCGATCTGTTGCTGGCGTGGAAAATCGCCAAACACGTCAAATCCAACGCGATTGTCTATGTGAAAGACGGGGCGACTGTCGGTGTGGGCGCCGGCCAGATGAGCCGCGTTGACAGTACACGGATTGCCGCGCGCAAGTCACAGGACATGGCCGAAGTGCTGGGTCTGACAGAGCCGCTGACCAAAGGGTCGGTTGTGGCATCGGACGCTTTCTTTCCCTTCTCAGACGGTCTGTTGACCGCTGCCGAAGCAGGCGCGACGGCGGTTATCCAGCCCGGAGGCTCCATGCGCGATGACGAAGTGATCGCCGCTGCGGACGAAGCCGGACTGGCGATGGTCTTTACCGGCATGCGCCACTTCCGCCACTAAGCAAAGGATCAGGACATGCGGCGCATATTGGCAATGAGCCTTGGGATTTTTGCTCTGGACCAGATCACGAAATATTTTGTGGTCGAAATGCTGGATCTGAAAACAAGGCTTGCGATTGATGTGCTGCCGCCCCTGATCAATTTCCGCATGGCGTGGAATGAGGGCATCAACTTTGGTCTGATGTCCGGCTTGCAGGTGGACGCCATGCGCTGGATATTGATCGCGGTTTCGGTCGTGATCTCTGGCTGGGTGCTTTGGTGGGGCCGCAATTTTACCGGCTGGTTTGCGGCTTTCCTGATCGGTTGTATCGTTGGCGGGGCGCTGGGCAATTCGGTGGACCGCTACGTTTACGGGGCTGTTGCGGATTTTCTGAACATGTCCTGTTGCGGCTTTAGAAACCCGTTTTCCTTCAATGTGGCCGACATCGCTATTTTCATCGGGGCCTTCGGTCTGGTACTGTTTTCAGAGCGTCTCAACAGAAGGGCGTGACGGCGGATGAAATCTGCGATAAAACGACGAAAATTCCTTGGGTGACGATATGATGGCCATGAAGAAGTCCGGTTTGAAATGGGTAGGCATGCTTGCCTTGGTGACAGCCGTGGCCGGATGTGACACCTCCAAAGGCATCGGGCGGTTCTTTGCCGGACCTGCAACGGGTGCCGGACCGGATGAATTCGGTATCGTCCCCAACAAACCGCTGACCCTGCCGGATGATCTGGCCGCGCTGCCCGAACCCACGCCGGGGGCGCGTAACCGCACGGACCTGCTGCCCGAACATGATGCGGTGGCGGCGCTTGGCGGGCAACCTGCGCGTCTGGACAGCACCACGATTTACAGCGGCGAAGGCGCGCTTCTGGCAGCGGCGACCCGTAATGGTGCCGCGCCCGAAATCCGCGAGGTTCTGGCCAGAGAAGACGCGCAATACCGTGAAGAAAACGGCCCGTTGTTCCTGCAACGCCTGTTCAAAGTCGACACCTATCTGCAAGACTATGAGGATCAGACCCTCAAAGCGCGCAGCGCAAATGACCTGATGCGCCGCAGTAACGTAAAGACGCCCTCTGTCTCACCGCAAAGTGAACGCTAAACCCTGCGCGGGCAGGGCGCAGCGCCATTAATCCGCGGCCTTGCCGTTGAATATGGCCGCTAAACTCCTAAGATTACGTTAACTTTCATTTAGAACGGGGGCCCCATGATTTTCAGGGCTTTAGCTATCGTGTGTTCCGTGGCCGTCACGCCATTTGCAGCACTCGCCGAAACCGGCAAGGTCACGACTTTTGAACTGGAGAACGGGCTAAAAGGCATTGTGATCGAGGATCACCGTGCCCCGGTTGTCACAAATATGGTCTGGTACAACGTCGGGTCCGCCGATGAACCGCCCGGCATGACCGGCGTGGCGCATTTTCTGGAACATTTGATGTTCAAGGGCACAAAAACCCTCAAACCGGGGGAGTTCAGCAAGACCGTCAAGGAAAACGGCGGCGTGGATAATGCGTTTACCTCTTATGATTATACCGGCTATTTCCAGCGGGTTGCGGTGGATCGCCTGCCCCTGATGATGCAGCTTGAGGCCGACCGGATGCGCAATCTGGTGCTGACCGAGGACGAAGTGATCACAGAGCGGAATGTTGTGCTGGAAGAGCGGAACTCTCGTATTGAAAGTGATCCACGCAGTCTGTTTCAGGAACAGCGCCGCGCCATGACCTTTATGAATCATCCCTATCGCAATCCGGTGATCGGATGGCGGCACGAGATTGCAGCCCTTAATCTGGATGATGCGCTAGCCTTTTACCGCACCTATTATGCGCCGAACAACGCCACGCTGGTGGTGGCCGGTGATGTCACCCCCGCAGAGGTTCAGGCGCTGGCAGAGGAATATTTCGGCCCATTGGAACCGTCCGACAACATCCCGCCACGGGTGCGCCCGCAAGAACCGCCACATCTGGCGGCGGTGCGGCTCAGCTTTAGTGACCCGCGTCAGTCACAACCCTATCTGGTGCGCAGTTACCTTGCCCCCAAACGCCAGTCCGGCAATCAGGACGAAGCGGCGGCGCTGACGATCCTGTCCTATCTCCTCGGTGGTTCGGGTATTTCGTCGGTTCTGGGGCAAAAGCTGCAACTGGACCAGCAGATCGCGGTCTATACCGATGCGTGGTACGACTCGACCTCCTATGACCCCGAAACCTTTGGCATCTACGCCATGCCCCGCCCCGGTGTCTCTCTGGAGCAATTGGAAGCAGCTATGGACACGGTTCTGGCGGATTTCCTTAAGGACGGGGTGGATCTGGAACATCTGGAGCGTTTGAAAACCCAGATCGCTGCCGAAGACATTTACAAGCTGGACAACCAGTCCGAAGTGGCCCGCACCTATGGTCGGGCAATCACGGCGGGGTTGACGGTTGAAGACGTGCAAAGCTGGTCGAAAACCCTGCAATCGGTCACGCCTGAACAGGTGATGGAGGCTGCGGCCAAAGTGCTTGATATGCGAAAATCGGTAACGGGTCTGATGCTGGCCCCGACAGAGGAGCAGTCCCAATGATCCGCAAATTAGCTGCCGTTTTATGTATGGTCGTGATCGCGCTGCCCGCTGTGGCGCAGATCAAGATAGAAGAAGTCACAAGCGCAGGCGGAATCAAAGCCTGGCTGATAAACGAACCCTCGATCCCTTTTATCGCGCTGCAAATCGCCTTTCGCGGCGGAACATCGCTGGATACACCGGATAATCTGGGGGCCACGAACCTGATGGTCGGGCTGCTGGAAGAAGGCACGGGAGAGATGGATGCGGCGGCCTATCGTCGGGCCACGGAATCGCTGGCGGCGAATTTCGGTTTTGACACGGGGCGGGATTCAGTTCGGATCAGCGCGCAGGTGCTGAAATCCAATGCGGACGCAGCGCTTGATCTGCTGCGCAAGGCGATTGTGGAGCCGGCTTTCAATCCTGTAGCCATCGAACGGGTGCGCGGGCAGGTGATCACCGGATTGCAAAGCGCCCTGCAGGATCCCGAAGCGATTGCCGAAAAGACCATGGCCGAAATTGCCTTCGGGGATCACCCGTACGGGCGCCCGTCTGACGGGACGATTGAATCCGTTGCTGCCCTGACACGGGATGATCTGGTTGCGGCCCACAAAGCGGCACTGAGCAAGGATCATCTGGTGATCGGTGTGGTCGGGGATGTCACCGCCGAAGAACTTGGCCCGATGTTGGACAGGTTGCTGGGCGACCTGCCTGCCACCGGTGCGCCACTGCCCGAAAAGGTCGAATTTGCCGCCCCCGGCGGTGTGACCGTGGTGGATTTCCCGACGCCGCAATCGGTGGCGATCTGGGCGCAGGAGTCTGACATCAACATGCAGCACCCCGATTTCATGCCGGTCTATGTGATGAACCATATCCTTGGCGGTGGCGGGTTTGGCTCTCGTCTGACAGAGGAAGTGCGGGAAAAGCGCGGCTTGACCTATGGGGTTTATTCCTACCTGAACTGGATGGAAGCGACGCAATATTACGGCGGGTCTGTGGCTTCGGCCAATGGCACTGTGGGGGAGGCGATAGACGTGATCCGCACCGAATGGGCGCGGATGGCGCAAGAGGGTGTCACCGAGGAAGAGCTTGAGAAGGCGAAAAAGTACCTTACGGGCAGTTACGCGCTGCGTTTTGATGGCAACAGCCGGATCGCGCGGATTTTGGTCAGCAGCCAGCTTGACCATTTCCCGATTGATTACGCCAACACCCGTAACGACAGGGTGAACGCGGTGACGGTGGATGACATCGCCCGTGTTGCCAAGGAAAACCTGAACCCCGATGCGCTGCATTTCGTCGTTGTGGGGCAGCCCGAGGGCGTGGAAAGCACCCAGTAAAACGGTCTCGGCGCTTGGGCGCCGGACCGCAAAATCACCCGCCTTTTTAACCAAATCCCCGTGTGCGAATCGCGGGGATTGCTGCTATTTGTAGTGGTATGAGTGTAGCTGACCCCAAAATACAGGCTGAAACAGCCCCGATCCGCCGTCCCATCCGCCAGTTGGATGACGCCGCCGCTAACCGTATTGCCGCCGGTGAGGTGGTCGAACGGCCTGCAAGTGCGGTGAAAGAGCTGGTGGAGAATGCAATTGATGCGAACGCCCGCCGGATCGAAGTTGCCTACGGCGATGGCGGCAAGACTTTGCTGCGGGTCAGCGACGACGGTCATGGCATTCCCGAGGACCAGTTGCCGCTGGCGCTGTCCCGTCATGCCACTTCGAAAATCGACGGTTCGGACCTGTTGAACATCCACACCTTCGGCTTTCGTGGCGAAGCGCTGCCATCGCTTGGCGCGGTGGGGCGGTTGTCGATCACCTCGCGGGCTGACGGCGCGGAGTCTGCGGCGCAGATCACGGTGCATGGCGGGGATATGTCTGCCGTGCGTCCGGCGGCCCTGTCGCGGGGGACTGTGGTGGAATTACGTGACCTGTTCCACGCCACACCTGCGCGGTTGAAATTCCTACGCACAGACCGCGCCGAAAGTGGCGCAATCATTGATGTGATCAAGCGGCTGGCTATGGCCGAACCGCTGGTGGGTTTTACTCTGCGCGATGTTTCCGGTGGTGGGGAAGGCCGCGTGGTGTTTCAGGCCGAAGCCCAGAGCGGTGATCTGTTTGACGCGCTGCACGCGCGGCTGGCCAAGATTCTCGGCTCTGATTTCGCGGCCAATGCGCTGCGGATCGACGCGGAACGGGAAGGCATCGCCATTACCGGATTTGCCAGTCTGCCGACCTATTCGCGCGGCTCTGCCACGGCGCAGTATATGTTCGTGAACGGACGCCCCGTGCGCGATAAGGTGTTTTATGGCGCGATCCGTGGCGCCTATTCCGACTTCCTGCATCGCGAACGCCATCCCGCACTGGCGCTGTTTCTGGAGTGTGATCCGACGCTAGTGGACGTGAACGTGCATCCTGCCAAATCCGAAGTGCGCTTTCGCGACCCCGGTCTGGCCCGAGGTCTGATTGTCAGCGCCCTGCGTCACGGGCTGGCAGAGGCAGGGCATCGGGCGTCCACCACTGTGGCGGATGCAACGCTGGGCGCGTTTCGTCCCGAAAACCGCGCTGAAGCGCCGGTCTACCAGATGCAACCGCGCGGTGGTTTCATCCCGCAGGCCACGCCGCAAAGCTACGCCCCGCCGCAAAACTATGCGCCCAAGGAACCCGTGCAGGGTGGATTTGCGGAAACCGCGCCAGCCTATTCCGCGCGGATGGAACCCGTGTCCGATACGCCTGTTCCGGCGGATCAACCGCTTGGTGCGGCGCGCGCACAGGTGCATGAAAACTATGTGATTGCCCAGACACCGGACGGCATTGTGATTGTCGATCAACACGCCGCCCACGAACGGCTGGTTTATGAACGGCTAAAGAAGCAGATGGCGCAGAATGGTGTCGCGGCGCAGGCGCTGCTGATCCCCGAGATCGTCGAACTGGAGGCTGGTGCCCAAGCCAGCGTGCTGGCCGCAGCCGATGAACTGGCGCAATTCGGTCTGGTGGTTGAGGATTTCGGCGGCAATGCGGTGTGTGTGCGCGAAACACCGGCCCTGCTGGGCGAGGTGAACGCGCAGGCGATGATCCGCGATATTGCCGATGAACTGGCCGATCTGGACCAGACGCAAACGGTGAAGGACCGGATAGAGGCGATCCTTTCCCGTGTGGCCTGTCACGGATCAATCCGGTCGGGGCGGATGATGCGGGCGGAAGAAATGAACGCCCTCCTGCGCGAGATGGAGGCGACGCCCCATTCCGGCCAGTGCAACCACGGGCGGCCCACCTATGTGGAGCTGAAACTTACCGACATTGAAAAACTCTTCGGGCGGCGATGATTGATTTGCAGAGTCTGACGGGTAATCCCCTGCTGTTATTCCTTGTGGCTGGCGGCATCGCCCTGTTCCTTGTTGTTATCCTGCTGTTTGTGGCCATGCGTGCAGCAGGGCGTGCGGCGCGGGCGACAGAACCGCTCGCCAGTCAGATGCTGGCTATGGGGGAGGGGCTGCGCATCCTGAACGAGAGCCAGCATGTTCTGAAAGGCGGGCTTGATAGCCTGTCCCAATCCCAAGCACAGACCATGCAAACAGTCGAGGCGCGGCTGGCGCAGGTTCAGCAGCAGATGCAGGAAAAATTGCACGAAAACGCCCTGCGCTCGGCCCGGACAATGGCAGAGTTGCAGGGGCAGATGCGGGACACGCTTCAGGGCAATTCGGAAAAGACCACCAAATCTCTGACCCAGTTGCAGGAACGTCTGGCCACGATTGACAAAGCGCAGACCAATATCGAAAAACTCTCCGGTGACGTGCTGTCCTTGCAGGATATTCTGTCCAACAAGCAGACACGCGGCGCCTTCGGGGAAATCCAGCTCAATGACATCGTGCGCAAGGCGATGCCGCCGGATGCGTTTTCCTTTCAGCAAACACTGAGCAACGGAAAGCGGGCGGATTGCCTGATCCATCTGCCCAAACCGCCCGGACCGATTGTGATCGACAGCAAGTTCCCGCTGGAAGCCTATGAAGCAATCCGCGCGGCGGATAATCCTGCGACGGCGCAGGTGGCGGCGCGAAACATGCGCACGGCGCTGCGGGCCCATATCAAAGCCATCGCAGAGAAATACATCATCGAAGGCGAAACCGCCGAGGGTGCGTTACTGTTTTTGCCCTCCGAGGCCGTTTATGCAGAATTGCACGCGAATTTCCCCGAAGTGGTGCGCGAAGGGTTTGCCGCCCGCGTCTGGATCGTGTCCCCGACCACCTGTATGGCCACGCTCAACACCATGCGGGCGGTGCTGAAAGACGCGCGGATGAAGGAACAGGCGGGGGCGATCCGTGCGGAACTGGGCTTGTTGCACAAGGATGTAGAGCGGCTCGAAACCCGAGTGGGCAATCTGGACCGACACTTCGGTCAGGCGAGCAAGGACATTGAGGAAATCAAGATTTCCGCGACCAAGGCCGGAGGACGGGCGCGGCGGCTGGAAGCCTTTGATTTCGATCCGGTAGAACAGGAACGGGACGATCCGTTAACCTCTCTGACGGATGGCGGGCCGTGACGCTGCGTCAGTTTGCGTCTTGCACGAACGGCGATCCGCGGTTTCATGGCAAAACGCTATTCCCGAAGTCAGGATTTCCATGTCGCTTTCTGCCATTGTCCACCACCCCGACCGCGTTGCCCTTAGCAATGAGTTGCACGCCCGCCCGTTTCCCGTGCTACGCGCCCCAAGCCGCGCGGCCTCTATCGCGATAGAGAGGACTACAAACGGGTCAAAAGCCCATTGGGATCATCTGCTGACCTTGCTTGATCGCTACGGCGCGGCCCACCCGGCGCCCGATGCGGCCCACCACAGTGCCGATCTCGGCATGGTGCATCTGAAATGGGAACGGCATTCGGAATTCTGTACCTTCACCCTGTTTGCCGAAGGCGTGTCCGAGGTGCCTTTTGACGGCGGCTTGTTTGACTATTTCCCCGACAGTTGGCTGGCTGATGCACCGGGGCAGTTGCTGTCGTCAATTTTGGTGCGGATCGAACATGCCCCGTCGCAAGAGGCGGTGATCGCGCGGGTCTCCGAAGTGGGCAGCGAATGGTTTCACACCGAAGCCGTCGCAGCATCTTTTGTGCTGGAGCGGGATGCGGCGATTGTGGGGGATTTCCGGCTCGACGCCCATGAACACATCCGCTTTGCGGTGTTTCAAGTGGGCGAAACTGGCGCGAACCGGATGGGGCGGATTGTGCAGCGGTTGATCGAGATCGAGACCTACAAGACGATGGCCATGCTGACCCTGCCGATTGCACGGGATGTGTTTTCGCGCCTTTCCGATCTGGACCGGGATCTGGCGCAGGTGGTGCGGGAGATGACAGACGCCCACGAAAATGCGCAGGATGAACTGGACCGTTTGCTGCATATTTCCGGTCGGGTGGAAAACTTTTCCGCCGATACGGCCTTTCGCTTCACCGCCGCTGAAGCCTATTCCGCACTGGTGCATGAACGGGTCAATGTCCTGCGCGAAGAACGGCTGGCAGGCTATCAGTTGTTTTCCGAATTCATGATGCGCCGGTTTGAACCGGCCATGCGGACCTGCCGTTCCGCATCCCGCAGGCTGGCGGATATTTCGGGCCGTGCTGCGCGGGCATCGGACCTGCTGGCCACAAGGGTCAGCGTTGATGCGGATGAACGCAACCGGCAGATTTTGAAGCAGATGGACACCCGCGCGGCCTTGCAATTGCGGTTGCAGGAAACGGTTGAGGGGCTGTCGGTGGTGGCGATCAGCTACTACGGGGTGAACCTGCTGGCCAAACTGCTGGCACCGATTGCGGACCAGCTTGGGGTGTCGCAAAAGTGGTTGGGCGCCGGACTGGTGCTGCCGGTGGTGCTATTGGTGTGGCTGGGCGTGCGCAAAATCCGCAAACAGGCTGAAAAGCGTGCAGCGAGCGCGCCGACCGATCCCTAAATACGAAAGATCGGCTGGAGCAGGCGCGGAATCAGGCTGTTAAATCGCAACGGCGCATCGGTGGCAGCAAGGCAGATGCAATCTTCTTCCGGTCCCGCGATCGGCTGGTGGTTCAGGTCCTCATTCGCGATTTCAATGTCGCCGCGGGTAAAATGATCCACTTTGTCCGAAAAAGACCCTTGCAACACCAGCGTCAGTTCAGTGCCGCGATGCCCGTGATCCGGCACAGCCGCGCCTGCAGGGATCAGCAACAACCGCGCCTGCGCCTTGCCAGAGGTCGGCAGGATCGCCTGTTTCACGCCGCCACCCAAGGAACGCCATTTGATCTTTTCCACATCGCCGCCGACATAATCCTGCAGCGGTTCCGGCAATACACCGGGCTTAGTGGGGCGCAGGGTGGGCTTTTGCGGGATCGCCTTGCCGGATTTAATCCGCGCCATCACAGAGCCAAGCGCATCCGCAGTCATCTCCACGGACTCCGTTTCCTCCATTACCACACCGCCCACGGCCTCATAGCTGCCGAGCATGGCGCGGCTCTCGTCTGACAGGCTCAGATGGGAGGCGACAACAAGATCAAAGGCTTCGGGCAGGATGCCAGCGGCATAGCCCATCAGCAGTTGTTCGTTCAAAAGGTGCTTTACAGTCATTTCACAGGCTCGTTCAGTGTCTGGCGCAGGCGGTCCAGCGCCAGCCTAATGCGGGATTTGATTGTACCGAGGGGCAGTCCGGTTTCTTCGGCCAGTTCGGAATGGGTCAAATCACCGTAATATGCGCGTTTCACAATCTCTCTTTGTTTCTCGGGCAAGGCATTCAAGGCTGATGCCAGATGTTCGGTTTCCTGACTGAGCGCCAGCGCATCCGCTGCTTCGGGTGCGGGTTCCGGTCCCCAAGGTAGATCCTCGGGTTCGGGCCGTGCCGCACGGCGAAAAGCGTCGATCTTCTTGTTACGCGCGATGGTAAAAATCCACGTGGCAGCCGAGGCGCGGGACGGATCAAACAGATGGGCCTTGTGCCACAGGGTGATCATTGTCTCCTGTGCGCATTCCTCGGCCATTGTTCCACTGGCCCCCGATTTGATCAGAAAGCCTTTGATCCGTGGCGCGAAATGGCCGAACAGCGCGGCAAAAGCGGCCTCGTCACGGTGATTGCGCACACGCAGGATATGCGCATTCCAATCGTCACCTTGACTGCGCTTCTGCTCAGTAGGGTCCATCTTTAACCTTCGCTGCGATACCCTATGCGGAATAGCGGTTGTGCTATCCTTTCGAGAGGCATCGTTTTTTTCCATCAATGATAAAGCGTGTAACATGAAGTCTATACGCGCGCCAAATGCAGTTGGATCATTGCGGCAAAAATAAATTGGGGCGTTGTGAAAGTGATCCAAACGAAATCGCGCTACGTATGGTTTGCACACCATCATTAAGGAAGTCCAATGCCATTTGAATTCGCCCCTGCTGCTCCGGTCAATATTGCTGTTATCGGTGCCGGTGTGTCGGGAATGGGGGCGGCACATCTGCTGTCAAAATCCCATAACGTGACCCTGCTGGAAACAGAAACGCGGTTGGGCGGTCATGCCCGCACGGTGACAGCGGGCAAGAATGGCGACCAGCCGGTGGACACCGGATTCATCGTCTTTAATTACGCCAATTATCCCCGTCTGACCGGATTGTTTGATGCGCTGGATGTGCCCGTGATCAAAAGCGACATGAGCTTTGGGGTGTCAGCGGACGACGGGCGGATCGAATACGCGCTGAACGACCTTGCCGCGCTGTTTGCGCAAAAGCGCAATATCGTGAATCCGCTGTTTCTGGGTATGCTGGTGGATATCCTGCGGTTCAATGCCAAAGCGGTTGATATGGCTGCCGATCCTGACCTCACACTCGGAGAGCTGATGCGCCGTTTGCGCATGGGGGAATGGTTTCAGAAGTATTATTTGCTGCCGTTTTCGGGCGCGATCTGGTCCACCCCGCTGGAGCAGATGCTGTCCTTTCCGGCACAGGCGCTGACGCGGTTTTTCCAGAACCACAACCTGCTGAACATCTATGGCCAGCATCAGTGGTACACGGTTGAGGGCGGCTCGGTCGAATATGTTCGCAGACTGGAACTTGCGATGCGGCGGCAGGGTTGTGAAATCCGCACCGGCGCCAAAGTGGTCGGGGTGCGGCGCAATCCCACCGGGGTTGAAATCCGGCTTGAGGGCGGCGCTTGGGAGAAATTCGACCGTGTGGTGTTTGCCTGTCACTCCGATCAGGCGCTGGCGATGTTATCTGACCCCACACCGGAGGAACGCGCCACGCTGGGTGTTATCGGCTATCAGTTGAACCGTGCTGTGCTGCACGCCGATCCGTCCATCATGCCAAAGCGCAAATCGTGCTGGGCCAGTTGGACCTATACCACTGCGCAGCAGAACGCCTCCGATCCCGTGGGCATCACCTATTGGATGAACCGCTTGCAATCCATTCCCCAGGACGATCTGCTGCTGAGCTCTCTGAATCCGACGAGCACTATCCGCGATGAACTGATATACGAGGAAACCAGCTTTATGCATCCGGTGTTCGACCGTGCTGCGCTCAACGCGCAAAACCGGATCAAATCGCTGCAAGGTTTGAACAACACGTGGTTCTGCGGGGCGTATCTGCGCAACGGTTTTCACGAAGACGGCTACTCCAGCGCGGTCGATGTGGCCGACCATATGAAACTGATCCCGCAATGGGCGTAACCCCTGAACATATCTGCGCAACCACCTATCACGGGCGGCACGGGGCGGTAAAAAACGCCTTCCGCTACCGTGTGGATTATGTGTTGTCCGATCTGTCCAGTGATGCCCGCAAGCCGCTTTTATTCTCGCGCAACCGTGCCAACCTGACCGCGATCCACGACAAAGACCACGGCGGTGTCCGTGGTGCGGGGCAGGGTGTGGAATGGGTGCGCGGGGTAATGCTCGAACAGGGGATGGACGCCCTGTGCAGCGGGAATATCCTGTTACTGGCCCAACCTCGTGTGTTCGGTCATGTGTTCAATCCGGTGAGCTTCTGGCTGGTGTTTGACCCACAAGAAACCCTGCGGGCCGTGATAGCCGAGGTGAACAATACCTACGGGGACCGTCATTCCTATCTGTGCCATCACCCCGATCTGGCGCCGATCCTGCCAACCGACCGTCTGAAGGCACGCAAGATATTCCATGTGTCGCCGTTCCAGCCGGTCAGCGGTGATTACAGTTTCCGCTTTGACGTGACAGACCGGCATATCGGTATCGTGATTGATTTCCGCAGCAAGGAAAGCGGGGTGATCGCCACATTCCACGGCAAGCGGCGGCCGCTGTCCAACCGCTCTATCCTTGGCATGGCGGTGGCGCGTCCCTTTGGCTCCTTGCGGGTGCTCGGGCTGATTTACTGGCAGGCGCTGCGGCTTTGGTGGAAAGGGGCAGGGTTTCGCAACCGGCCCGATCCGCCCGAACAGGAGGTTTCTTCATGAAATATTCATTCCTTGCCGCCATAGTCTTTGTGTGCGCGGTTGTGTCCGGTCTGCTCGCCACGGGTCGGACAATGGCGCAAACCGCACCGGCAGAGGTTGCCCGATCGCTTGGCGCTGCATCGCTGAAAGGAACGGCCACGGCGCGGTTGTGGGGCAAAAAACTCTACGATGCAGAGCTGTGGACTGCATCTGACGGGCCATTCAACCAGCGTGACCCTTTCGCGCTGACCCTGCGCTACGCCTATGCCTTTAGCGCCGATCTGCTGGCACGAACATCTGTCAAGGAAATCGTGCGGGTGGAAGGCGGCCGTGTGATGGATCATGGCGCATTGGAACAGCGGCTACGCAGCTGCCTTGTGGATGTGGACAGGGGCACACGGGTCACGGGTGTCTCTCACGGTGCGGACCATGCCAGCCTGTTTGTGAACGGTCGTAAGACCTGTACGCTGACGTATCCGCGTCTGCGCGACCGGTTCTTTGGCATCTGGCTCGCGCCGACCTCGCGGGATGCGCGGTCGGCCTCTCGGTTAAAGGGGCAAAGCTGAATGGAGCGTGGCATCCGCCTTGGTCTGCACCGCTACACTGCCTTTGCGGGTGTTCTCGCTGCGGCGGGCCTGCCGCTCTATATTCATGCGCCGAAATTCTATGTGGACCGCTACGACCTGAGCCTGTCGGCCATCGGTGTTGCGCTTCTGGGCCTGCGGGTGCTGGATTTCGCGCAGGATCCGGTGCTGGGATGGGTGGTAGATCATCTGGGCCCATGGCGGGGCGTGTTTGCCGGAGGGATGACCGCAGTGCTGGCGTTGGCGATGGTCGGCTTGTTCGCTGTAAGCGCACCGATCAACCCGCTAATCTGGTTCACCCTCTGTCTGGCAGTGCTCTTCACCGCTTTTAGCGCCCTGTCGATCCTGTTTTACGCCCGTGGCATCGCAAAGGGAAATGCGCTCGGGCCGGAGGGGCATTTGCGGCTGGCCGGATGGCGGGAGAGCGGCAGTCTGGCGGGGATCTGCCTTGCAGCGATCCTGCCGACAGTGTTCCTCTATGCCGGTTTTAGCGCTCCGCTCGCCCTGTTTGCGCTGATGTTCTCCATCGCAGCGTTGGCAGGCGCGGCGCTGATGCGCAGGGAATGGCAGGCCAAAACAGAGCGACCGGACCATAGTAGCATCGCCGCGCTGCTGGGTGATCCCATCCTGCGGCGGTTGCTGCTGGTGGGCCTGTTGAATGCCGCACCCGCTGCGGTCAGCGCCAGCCTGTTCCTGTTCTTTGTGGAATACCGCCTTGGCCATGAAACCGCTGCCGGACCGCTGCTATTGGTGTTCTTTCTCGCTGCCGCTGTTTCCGTTCCCGTTTGGGCGCGGATTGCTGCGCTGCGCGGGGTGCGTTGGACGCTGTTGGCGGGTATGGGTCTGTCGATTGTTGCTTTCAGCTTTGCCATCATGCTCGGGCAGGGGGATGTCTGGCCGTTTGCGCTGGTGTGTCTGGCATCCGGCGCGGCGCTTGGCGCCGATATGACGCTGCTGCCGGCCCTGTTTTCCGCGCGGGTAGAGCGGGTCCACGGCGCCGGAGGCCAAGCCTTTGGTCTGTGGAATTTCTGCGCCAAACTGACCCTCGCGATTGCGGCCGCCACCGTGCTGCCACTCTTGGACCATTCCGGTTTTTCCACCATCCAGCCGAACCCGCCACAGGTGCTCTGGATGTTGACCCTGACCTATGCGGTGGTCCCGTCTGTTCTGAAAACCATCGCTCTGGTGGTCCTCTACTGGACCCCGATAGAGGAGAATTGTCATGTCTGATCTGGTCCTTTTCGCCCTCGGCGCTGCCTCTGTGCTGGGGCTGTTCTGGCTGAAACAGCGCTTTGCCGGATTTACAGCGCAGCGGCCACAGGATTACGCGGAAGGGGGGCCGGAATTTGACATCCGCCGCCATCTGAACGGCCCTATGCACTGTGACGGGGTGCTATACGGTCCACTGGGGCGCGTGTCGTCCCGTTTCACCGCGCGGATGCACGGAAGTTGGGAGGGTCATAGCGGTACGTTGGTTGAGGATTTCTGTTATGACAGCGGCATGAAACAGCGGCGGGAATGGACTTTGACCAGTGGCAATGACGGCACTTTCAAGGCGACAGCACCGGACGTGATCGGCACCGGAGAGGGCGTGCAGATGGGCTCTGCTATCCGGTTGAAATACCGCATAAAACTGACCGAGAGCGCCGGTGGCCATGTGCTGGATGTGACTGACTGGATCTATCTGCTGGACAATGGATCACTGGTGAACCGCAGCCAGATGCGCAAGTTTGGCATCAAGGTGGCCGAGCTGGTGGCCACCATCCGGCCGGAGCCTGTGTGATGGAGGCGGGAAAACGGTACTGGCTGGTTGGCGCTTCGGAAGGTCTGGGCCGCGCTGTGGCGCAGAAACTCTCGGCGCTGGGCGTTGAACTGGCCCTGAGCGCCCGCAGCGAGGATCGTCTGAGAGACCTGTCTGACAGCTTGCCGTCCCCGTCTACGGTTCATCCGCTCGATGTGCGCAATCTGGACGAAGTGCGCAGGGTTGCAGGTGAAATCGGTCCGCTCGACGGGGTGGTGTTTCTGGCTGGCGTGTACTGGCCGATGGAGGCGTCGGAGTGGGACAGTGAAGCGGTTGAGGCCATGTGTGACATAAATTTCACGGGGGCTGCGCGGGTGATGGGGGCGGTGGTGCCACAGATGATCGCGCAGGATCGCGGCCATGTGGTCTTGATCGGCAGCCTGTCGGGGTTTCGCGGCCTTCCCGGTGCCATCGGCTACGGGGCAAGCAAGGCTGCTGTGATGCATCTGGCAGAGGATATTCACGCCGAGACCGTCAGGACGAATGTGCATGTGCAACTGGTTAATCCGGGCTTTATCAAGACGCGCCTGACTGACAAGAACGACTTTAAGATGCCCTTCGTGATGGGACCGGAACAGGCCGCTGATCATGTGGTCGCGGCCATGCAGTCGCGCCGGTTCCAGACCAACTTTCCAAGGGTGTTTTCATGGCTGTTTCGCGGCGCAAACTTTCTGCCTGCAACGCTTTATTACCGGCTGTTTGGCAAGGGTTAGACCTGCGCGACATGGGTGTCGAACAGCTGCCTCGCGCGGGCCCAGACGCCGTTGTCTGTGCTGTTAAGGCTTAGAAGCGACGGCAAGAGCTGGGCGGCGTAATCTGTTGAGCTTTCCACTGGCAGCATGGACGGCAGGTTGTCGATTGCGGTCACATCCAGCGGCGGCGGGCCTTGTGTCACCCGTGTAACCGGCGCGTCAAACGTAGAGGATTCACTGTAAACCGGGATCGGATTGTATGGCGAGCTCGGATCGCAACTGACATCGGCAATCACACTCAGCTTGCGCGGCTCATCAGGGGCGGTTTTCGGGACGAATACCGGAACATCCGGACTGGCAAGAATGCAGTTTACAAACAGGCTATGGTTAAGGATTTCGGGGAAAGGGCCGCCAGAGGCGGTTTCCGCCATATCCCATTTCGTCACAGGCAGGCCAAGGGCTGCCGCCAGATCACAGGCACCGCTGCCCACCCGTCCGAGCGCGCCAATAACAATCATATCAGGCTGGCTGGCCCCGCCGGACATTGCGTGATCCAGTTCCCGTTGCAATTCCGCAAGCAGGGCATCGCGGCCCGCATAAACCCCGATACGATCAGGTCCGGGGGCAGCGCCTGCCTGTTGCGCCGCCCAGACCTTCAATCCGACCGCAGCGCCTGCAAATCCGGCCCAATAGCCAAAGGCCGCAACACGCCGGCCCGAAGGCTCGGTCAGATACTCCAGATCATAAAGCGCCCCACCACCGTTTTTGAACCGGCGCAGCAGGTCCGGCCCGTCTGCCTGCCCCTTATAGGCATGGCCGAACATGATATGCCGGTGGCGCAGGTCCGGCCCGTTCGGGTCCAGTTCCTTCAGCCCGAACACGATTACATCGTCGGGCGCAGTTTGCCAGCTTCCGGCGGCGGCAATGTCACAGCCGGTGGTTTGGTATGCGCTGATCGGGATGGCGCGGGCGGCGGAGTCTTCGACCGTGACTTTGAAACCTGCATTCAACAGGGCGCTGACGCCTTCAGGGGTGATGCCCACCCGCTGTTCGGCGGGGCGTTGTTCCGCGCGGACCCAGAGATGTACCATAAAACGCGCCTTTCCTGTTTTGATGCAATCTTCAGAGACTGGCCCATTTGCGCAAGGGCATCCAGCACAAACCGCAACGGGATTTTGCGCGTAAACCGAAGAATATTGGTCGGTTCTACACTTTGCGACTCTCGCGGCTTATGGTCTAACTGCGTCAAACGAATAATATCCCGGAGTCTTTGTCATGGCAGATGCAATTGAATTCACCCTTGACGGTCAGGTGGTTCTGGCTGCGCCGGATGAAACAATCTGGGAGGTGGCAAAGCGGGAAGGGACCACGATCCCCCATCTCTGTCACTCCGGTGAAAAAGGCTATCGCGCGGATGGCAACTGCCGCGCCTGTATGGTGGAAGTGGATGGCGAACGCACGCTTGTGGCCTCTTGTATCCGCAAACCCGCTGAAGGCATGGTGGTCAAATCCCAATCCGCGCGGGCCAGTTCCGCCCGCAAAATGGTGATCGAGATGCTGATGGCGGATCAGCCGGAGCGCGAGATAGCCCATGACAAATCCTCCCATTTCTGGGATATGGCCGATCTTCAGAACGTCAGCGAGAGCCGCTTTCCCGCGCTTGAACCGGACCGGATTCCGCTGCTGGACGACAGCCATGTTGCGATGCGGGTCAATCTGGACGCCTGCATCCAGTGCAACCTGTGTGTGCGGGCCTGCCGTGAAGTGCAGGTAAACGATGTGATCGGCATGGCGGGGCGCGGTCACGACAGCCAGATCGTTTTTGATATGAACGATCCGATGGGGGACAGCACTTGTGTCGCCTGCGGGGAATGCGTGCAAGCCTGTCCGACAGGTGCGCTGATGCCCGCCACGGCGGTGGATGCGCAGCAGGTCGGGGACAGTCAGGATTTTGATCGTGAAGTGAAATCGGTCTGCCCCTTCTGTGGTGTCGGCTGCCAGATCAGTCTGAAAATCAAGGACGACAAGGTCGCTTGGGTGGACGGGATTGACGGCCCTGCCAATGAAGGGCGGCTATGTGTGAAGGGGCGTTTCGGGTTTGATTACATCCATCACGAACACCGTCTGACCAAACCCCTGATCCGGCGCGAGGATGCGCCGCCGAAGGGGTTGAACGTGCATCCCGATTCCATGTTCGATTTCTTCCGCGAGGCCACATGGGAAGAAGCCATGACCGTCGCTGCGGGCGGGCTGGCAAAGCTGCGGGACGAAAAAGGCGGCAAATCCATTGCCGGTTTCGGTTCTGCGAAATGTTCAAACGAGGAAGCCTATCTGTTCCAGAAACTGATCCGTCAGGGCTTTGGCCACAACAACGTCGATCACTGTACGCGGCTGTGTCATGCCTCCAGTGTGGCCGCGCTGATGGAAAACGTTGGGTCTGGCGCGGTATCGGCCACCTTTAACGAGATCGAGAACGCAGATGTGGCGATTGTGATCGGGGCCAACCCGATTGAAAACCATCCCGTAGCGGCCACTTATTTCAAACAGTTCACCAAACGGGGCGGCAAGCTGATCGTGATGGACCCGCGCGGTGTGGGGCTTGGCAAATACGCGACCCATCGGCTTAAATTCCGTCCGGGCACCGATGTGGCCATGCTGAACGCGATCATGCACACCATCGTAGAGGAAGAGCTTTACGACAAACAGTATATCGCCGCCTATACCGAGAACTGGGAGGCGCAAAAGGCCCATCTCAAGGACTTTCCACCAGAGAAAATGGCAGAACTCTGCGGCGTAGAGGCCGAGGAACTGAAAGAAGTGGCGCGGCTGTTTGCCGGTGCCAAAGCGGGGATGATTTTCTGGGGCATGGGGATTTCCCAGCATATACACGGTACGGACAATTCCCGCTGCCTGATCTCGCTTGCGCTGATGACAGGGCAGGTGGGACGGCCGGGTTCCGGCCTGCATCCCCTGCGCGGGCAAAACAACGTGCAAGGGGCCTCCGACGCGGGGATGATTCCGATGTTCCTGCCGGATTACCAGCCCGTTGGCGAGGACGGCGTGCGCTCTGCTTTTAACGAAATCTGGAATTCTGACGTTGATTTCGGCGCTGAAAAGGGCCTGACCGTGGTGGAAATCATGGATGCGATCCACGCCGGTGACATTCACGGCATGTATATTCTGGGGGAAAACCCCGCCATGTCCGATCCGGATGTGGAACATGCCCGCGACGCGCTCGCCAAGCTGGAGCATCTGGTGGTGCAGGATATTTTCCTGACCGAAACCGCGAACTATGCAGATGTGATCCTGCCCGCCAGTGCTTTTGCGGAAAAGACCGGCACAGTAACCAATACCAATCGTCAGGTGCAGATGGGCCGGCCTGCTTTGCCGCTTCCCGGGGAAGCACGCGAGGATTGGGCCATCACCACAGAACTGGCGCAACGGCTGGGGCTGGACTGGACCTACACCCACCCGCGCGAGATTTTTGCCGAGATGAAGATGGGCATGGCCTCGCTCGACAACATCACATGGGAGCGTCTCGAGAACGAGGCGGTGACCTATCCGTCCCTGTCCCCCACCGATCCGGGGCAGGCGATTGTTTTTGGCGACGGTTTCCCGCGCCCCGAAGGTCGCGCGAAATTTACCCCTGCCAGCATCATTCCGCCCGATGATGTGCCAGATGCGGAATACCCGATGATCCTGACCACCGGCCGGCAGTTGGAACACTGGCACACCGGTTCCATGACCCGCCGTGCATCGGTTCTGGATGCGGTGGAGCCGGAAGCGAACTGCTCTCTGCATCCCAAAACCCTGCGCAAAATGGGGGTAGAGCCGGGTGGCATGATCCGTCTGACCACCAAAAGGGGCACGATCGTCACAATGGCCCGCGCCGACCGCGCTGTGGCCGAGGATATGGTGTTCCTGCCCTTTGCCTATGTAGAGGCGGCGGCGAATATCCTGACAAACTCCGCGCTTGATCCCTATGGCAAAATTCCCGAGTTCAAATTCTCGGCCGTGCGGGTGGAGAAAGCGGAAGACGCCATCGCAGCGGAGTGATCTGCTGCGCGGCGGCTGGATTGAGTATTTTTGGAACATTGAAGCAGGGGGGCGGGCCAGTGTCCCCCGCGCATTTCCTTAAAAACTGAAAATAGGTTATGCTCTGTGTATTTTATACAGGAGCGTTTAATCATGATTAAGTTTAGATATGTCCTACTGGCGCTGGCTTTGGCGATGCCGCAGGTCGCTGCCGCTGAACCCTTCCTTGCCGCTTATTATGCCAATATCGCGAGGGTGGATTTCTATAACTCGCGTGGTGTCCCGCTTAGGGATGTCGGGGCGGTCGTCCAGCAGGATCGCGCCAATTTTCACCGCTTTGGCGTGCGGCAGTCCGGGGATGAGTACGATCCCTATTTCGGTGATCGTGCGATGCGGGCCCGTATTCCCGAACTGGTGCGTGCGGGTGGCGTGGACCGATACCTCAAACAATTGCTTGGACGCGGGTGGCAGGGTTACGATCAGGTCTGGCTTATCCAGATTTGCGGCACGCCCGGTCGAGTGACCCATCTGCGGATTGATCCGGCGGATGGTGATGGTTATTCAAATTGTTGATGACTGACAGATCGGATGCCCTTGCAGACATCTGCAAGGGCATCTGTGTGATGCGAAACAGCGTTACGATACGTTCACGAAATGGAGTTTTGTGAAGCGGGCGCGTAAGGCTCTGGTTTCGGGGGCGAGTGTATCCGGTGCGTTTGAGTGAAGCGCACGGGCGAGCAGGTCGGCCAGTTCGGGCGTGTCTTGTGGCGTGACGCCCCAGCGGACGATCTCGGGGGTGCCGATGCGCAGGCCGTTAAGGTCGCCTTCCAGTTCCGCGATCGGCAGGCCGATGCCGCAGGTCAGAAATCCGGCCTTGCGGAGTTTTTTGGCGGCGGTCTGGCCTCCGCCAAAGGTTGCGGCTTCTATGGCGAATTGATGGGATCGGGTAGCGCCCTTGTTTGCCTGAAACACCGGAATGTCCCGATCAGACAGGGCCTTTGCCAGCGCTTGCGCCACTGCGATCATCTGGGCGGCATAGGCTTTGCCGTGGTCGCGCCAGTCCAGCAGCGACATGGCGAGCGCGGCGGATTTTGACGCATCGAAGTTGGCTGTCATACCGGGAAAGGCGATGGCATCGAGTTTTTCCGCCAGTTCGGGATCGTTGCTGACGATCAGGCCGCCCGCTGGTCCGCCCAAGGATTTATAGGTGCTCATGGTCATCAGATGTGCGCCCTCTTCCAGCGGATCGGGCCAGGCCTGCCCCGCGATGATGCCGCACTGATGGGCCGCATCGAACAGCAGTTTAGCCCCGACCTCATCCGCGATGGCGCGGATTTCTGCGACCGGATGGGGAAAGAGGTTCAACGAACAGCCGATGGTGATCAGCTTGGGGCGGCAGTCCTGCGCCAGTTTGCGCAACCCGTCAAGATCCACGGTGTAGCCATCCGCATCTACCGGCGCGTGGCGCACGTTCAATCCGTAAAGCCCGGCACAGCCCGCCGCGTGGTGGGTGACATGGCCGCCGATACTGGCAGGCGGGGCGATGATAGTATCGCCGGGTTTGCAGGTGGCCATGAAGGCGTAAAGATTGGCGATGGCCCCCGACGGCACGCGGATTTCAGCGAATTTCGCGCGAAAAATCTCGGCGGCGAGTTCGGCGCAGATCACTTCGATCTCCTCTATCGCCTCTAGCCCCATTTCGTATTTGTCGCCCGGATAGCCAAGCGAAGGACGTTCGCCAATGCCGCTGCCAAGCAGGGCGGCGGCGCGGGGGTTGATCACATTGGTTGCGGGGTTAAGGTTAAAGCAGTCGGTTTCGTGGATCGTCCGGTTGTCCGTCGCCAGCGTGTTCAGTCGCGCAGCTATATCGCCCGAAGTGCTCGTGGCGGTGCGGGTGGCGATCTTTTGTACCAGCGTGTCAGAGTGGTCGGGCACCCAGTGCCTGTTGGTCAATGCGGTCATGGCGCTATCCTGTTTCGTATTTTCGCCAGAATGGGATCCGTTGCTTTCCTTTACAAATCAGAATTGCTATGGGATAGGCCTAGAAAAACTGGGTCTGCATCATGGCTGTCAATCCTCCCCGACCTTCACTGCCCTCGTTGAACGCATTGCGGGCGTTTGAATCCGCCGCGCGTCTTGGGGGATTCAAACAGGCCGCGGCAGAGTTGAATGTCTCGGCGGGGGCGGTGGCACAGCATGTTAAGGCTTTGGAAGGATGGTGCGGCGGGGCGCTGTTTGTGCGGCATGCCAAAGGGGTCAGCCTGTCGTCTCTGGGGCAGCAGGTGCTGCCGGAGTTTACCGCCGCCTTTGACGGGATCAGTGCGGCAAGCCAGCGGTTGCGCAGTCTGGCAGCGCCCAAGAGCCTGAATATTGCGACCCTGCCCAGTGTCGCGCAACTGTTGCTGGCGGAATGGATGCCGGAACTGCGCCGCGCTATTCCTGATGCGCGGATTTCCGTCACTGCAATGGAGACGCCGCCCAATCTGGCGCGAGAGCCGTTTGATCTGAGCATATTCTTCGGCGCGGCCGCAGAAGACGAGGGCGCGATCCTGCTGGCGGGGCCGGATCATCTGCTGCCGGTGTGTGCGCCGGCGCTGGCGCAGGATGTGACCGGATTTGATGACCTGATGGCGCTGCCCCATATTTCGGACCAGTTCTGGCCGGATGACTGGACACGCTGGGCGCAGGCAGCGTTTCCGGATCAGAGCTACAGCGGTACGGGGCCAAGTTATTCGCTCTATAGTGTGGCTGTGCGCGAAGCGGTGAACGGGGGCGGGGTCTTGATGGGGCATCAGACGCTGGTGGCGCCTTTGCTGGCGCGGGGCGAACTGGTACCGGTTCTGCCGGTAAAGGTGCCGCTTGCGTTGAACCTGACCCTGTGGCGCAGTCCGGTTCTGGCGCAGTCTTGCCTGCTTGATCAACTGGTGGCCCGGATCAGAGAGCTGGCGATGCGGGGCTAATTACTGCCACTGCACATCGCCCAGAAAGATATATCCGGCGCCATAGATCGTCTTGATCAGCTTGGGATTTTTCGGATCGTCCCGCAGTTTGGTGCGCAGGCGCGAGACGCGCACATCCATTGCGCGGTCAAAGCTGTCGCCGGCCTCGCCGCCCAGCAGTTCCTGCATTTGCGCACGGGTGATCAGACGGTTCGGAGATTCAAGAAACAGGCGCAGGACTTCGCCTTCTGCATGGCTGAAAGGGGTCGGCGCGCCGTCTTCGGATTGGAGCAGAAACTGGTCGAAATCCGCGGACCAGCCGGCAAAGCGGGCAATGCGGGACTTGGCGGCGGGCGCTGTGCGGCCGCGGCGCATTAGGGCGCGGGCGCGGGCGACCACCTCGGCGGGATCAAAGGGTTTGATGATATAATCATCTGCCCCCAGCTCCAGCCCCGTGATCTTGTCTTGCACCTGGTTGCGCCCCGAAATGATGATAATGGCGGCGCCCAGATTGGTGGCCAACCGATGCACCAGCGCCAGCCCGTCCTTATCCGGCAGGCCAAGATCCACCAGACAGATGTCCGGGTTCATTCCGGCCATTGCCGCTTCAAATTCCGTAGCCCGTCCGAAACCGGCGGTGCGAAATCCGGCGGCTTCAAGGGCGTCGGCCAGCATCAGGCGGATTTGCGGTTCATCGTCCAGAATTGTGACCAGCGGGGCGGATGGGGGGGTGCTCATGCCTGAACCTCGTCAAATTTTTCGGCCAGTTGCGCCGCAGTAAAAGGTTTGTTGACCAGCGGAAACTGGGCTTCGGCCTGTTGGCGGACGGGATCGTCGGCGGGAAGGCCCGTCATCATGATAACCGGAACATTAACCCCTGTATCCAGCAGCGCCCGCGCCATGTCGAGCCCTGTCATCCCCGCTCCGAGCATGATGTCCGAGAGAACGTGACTGATGCCCTGCACCTGAGACAGCGACAGGGCCTCTTCGGCATTGTCGGTTTCCAGCACCACATGCCCCATAGAGCGCAGCATTTCGCGGGTCTGGATGCGCAAGTCTTCCTTGTCTTCCACCAGTAGCACCATGCCAAGACCCGAGGTCAGCGAACCAAAGCGCAGCGGCAGTTGCACGGTCACTTCAGCACCGCCGCGGCTGCGGTTGCTGATCCGCACGCGCCCGCCGGAAAGCTGGGCGAAATCATAGACCATTGTCAGCCCCAGGCCGGAACCTTCAGAGGCTTTGGAGGTAAAGAACGGATCGAGCGCATTGTTTAACCCTTCGTCGGAAAAGCCGGGTCCGGTATCACGGACCTGAAATTCGATCCATGTGGTGCCGCGCAACCGGGCGGCGATAGAGATCGCGCCGCTGTTCCGACCGCTGCCCAGAATTGCATCCCGTGCATTCAGGACAAGGTTCAGCAACCCGTCCTGCATAAACCCCCGATCCAGCATGACAGGGCGGTCGATGCCCTCATTTTGCAAACTTAGCGTGATAGTTTCCGGCAGCGCAGCCTTGGCAAGCGCGAACAGATCGTCAAACAGCGCATCAAGCCGCACAGCCGAAACAGACAGCGCACGACGGCCCGACACATCCGAAAGCTTGTCCAGCAATGCCCCGCCCCGCAAGGCTGCCGCCTTGGTGGTGGCAATGGCTTCGGCGGCTGCGGGGGGCAAATTCCCCATACGTTCCAACTGTCCCTGAAGCCCGAGGATCACGGTCAGCAGATTGGCGAAATCATGGGCCAGCCCGCTGGTCAGTTGCGCGGCCAGTTCCCGTTTGCGGGTTTGTTGCAGCGCGGCACGGGCCTGTGCCTCGGCGGTGATGTCCATAGACAGCACATAAGCGCCAACGATATGGCCGTCTGGATCAATGTCGGGGGTAAAGGCAGCGCGCACGCGGCGGGTGCCTTCAAAAAGATCGAATTCACTGACATTGGCTTCGCCGCTCAGGGCTTTGTCAAACATCGGGTCGATCAGGCGGTGGGCATCCGGTCCCAACGCTTCTTTGGTGCTAAGCCCAATAATGTCACGGGGGGAGGCGCCGATCACTTCGAACAATTTGCGGTTGGAATAGGTGTAAATCTTGTTGCGATCCACGTGGGCGATATGGGCGGGGGTCATTTCCGCTGTGACGCGGGCGCGGGCCTCGGCGTCCATCAGGTCGCGCTTGGCCTCTTCCAGTGCGCTGTTGGTTGCGGCCAGCCTGCGGTTGGTTTCGGTCAGTTCCTCGGAGCGCGTGATCAGATCCGCCGAAAGCTTCTCGCCCTCAGAGCGCAACATCGCCTCTTGTCGCTTGATCTGGGTAATATCGGTATAGACCGTCACCCAGCCGCCGGTACGCAAGGGACTGCCCTCTACCGAAATCCAGTCCCCGTTGGCCCGCTGGCGCTCCATATAATGGGGTTCAAAATCCCGCGCCTGATCCACCCGCAACTGGACAAATTCGGCCACGTTATCCACCTGACCATATTCCCCGCGGGAGGCGAGATATTCGATGGTTTCGCGAAAGCGGGCGCCGGTTTCTACCAGATGGTCGGGCAGGCCGAACATCTCTTGAAAGCGGCGGTTTGACACCGCGAGTTTCAGATCCGCGTCGTAGATTGTCAGGGCCTGTCCGATCAGGTTCAGCCCCGAGCGCATCATCTGTGTGGTGGTTTGATCCGTCATGCCTATCGCTAGCAGAGCCGTAGCGCGGAAATCCAGCGAAGAATGGGCTTGTTACAATTTGATACAATCTAGCAAAATTTGAGAATAATTTTGACCGCAAGCATAGAGCAATCAATGATGAGGTGCGGGGAATCATGGACCCTGCGCACACGCTCGCCACATTCGGGAAACCGTGGAACGGGCAACTGGGAGGACATTCTGTGACATCTGGACCGACACCGACAGGTGAGCTCAATACGATTCCGCGCCTTCTGGCGCGAAATGCGTCTGTCTACGGCGACAAACCCGCCTACCGCGAAAAAGAATTTGGCATCTGGCAAAGCTGGAACTGGAAACAGGTTGCCGACGAAATCAACGCTCTGGCGCTGGGCCTGCTGGATATGGGGCTGGCCGAGGGGGATCACGTGGCCATTATCGGGCGCAACCGTCCCTATTTCTATTGGGCGATGGTTGCGGTTCAGTCCTGCGGTGCGGTGCCTGTGCCGCTGTATCGGGATGCCGTGGCCGAAGAGATGGCTTATGTGCTTGATCATTGTTCCGCCCGCTTTGTCATCGCGGAAGATCAGGAGCAGGTGGACAAGGTTCTGGAAGTGCAGGAAAGCCTGAACATGCTGGAGCAGGTCATCTATCTTGATCCGCGCGGGATGCGGAAATACGACCGCACCAAGCTGCACGACTACAAGGAAGTACAGGCCAAGGGCCGCGCAAGCGGTCTGCAGGCAGAGCTGGACGCCCGTCTGGCGACGCAGGATTTCGATACCACCTGCGTGATGCTGTATACGTCCGGAACGACCGGACGCCCCAAAGGGGTGGTTCTGTCCAACCGCAATATCGTGAAATCCGGTCAGGCCGCGTCGGAGTTCGACAATCTGAACGTGGATGACCGTGTGCTGGCCTATCTGCCGATGGCATGGGTCGGGGATTTTATCTTTACCGTGGGGCAGGGCTATTGGACCGGCTTTTGCGTAGCCTGTCCAGAAAGCCCCGAGACAATGCAGGCGGACCTGCGGGAAATCGGCCCGACCTATTTCTTTGCGCCGCCGCGCTATTTCGAAGGTCTGCTGACCAATGTGATGATCCGTATGGAAGATGCGTCACCGATGAAGCAGCGCATGTTCAAGAAATACATGGATTTCGCCCGCGAGGTCGGTCCGAAACTTCTGGACGGCAAGCCCGTGACTTTTGGCGAGCGGATGAAATACGCGCTGGGCAATATTCTGGTCTATGGCCCGCTGAAAAACACACTCGGGCTCAGCCGCACGCGGGTGGGCTATACCGCGGGGGAGGCTATCGGGCCGGAGATTTTCGACTTTTACCGCTCGCTCGGGATTAACCTCAAACAGCTTTACGGCCAGACAGAGGCTTCGGTCTTTGTGACCGTACAGCCGGACGGAGAGGTGCGTGCCGATACGGTAGGTGTGCCTGCACCGGGTGTAGAACTGAAGATTTCCGAAACCGGAGAGGTGTTCTACCGCTCTCCCGGTGCCTTTGTGGAATATTACAAGAATCCTGAAAGCACCGCTGACACCAAAGACCCCGAAGGCTGGGTAGCCACAGGGGACGCGGGCTTTATTGAGAAAGACAGCGGCCATCTGCGCATTATCGACCGCGCCAAAGACGTGGGCAAAATGGCAGACGGCAGCATGTTCGCGCCGAAATATGTTGAGAACAAGCTGAAGTTCTATCCCAATATTCTCGAAGCGGTGGTCTTTGGCAACAACCGCGAAAAGTGCTGTGCTTTCATCAATATCGACCTGTCATCGGTCGGCAACTGGGCCGAGCGGAACAACATTGCCTATTCCTCCTATCAGGAACTGGCAGGGCATCCGCAGGTGCTGGCCACGGTGCAGGAACACGTTGAGGCGGTGAATAAATCGGTTGCGGAAGACGAAATGCTGTCGGGCTGTCAGGTCCACCGCTTCTGTATTCTGCACAAGCAACTGGATGCGGATGACGGAGAGCTGACCCGCACCCAGAAAGTGCGCCGCCGCATCATCGAGGACAAGTTCAAGGACATCATCGACGCGCTTTATGACGGGTCGGAGAAAATCTCCACCGAGACCGAAGTGACATATGAAGACGGGCGCAAAGGCTCCATCAAGGCAACGCTGGAACTGCGGGATGCAAAAGTGTTCCCGACGGCTGCGCAAAGGATAGCAGCGGAATGACTATGGCAGAGACATACCAAACACCCGACGGCCGCACCATTGGCGGGCAGGTCATGGAAATGAAGAACATCACCCTGCGGTTTGGCGGCGTGAAGGCGATCACCGATATTTCTTTTGATATTCGCGAAGGTGAAATCCGCGCGATTATCGGCCCGAACGGGGCGGGGAAATCTTCCATGCTGAACGTGATGAACGGATTTTATCACCCGCAAGAAGGCGAGGTCTGGTTCCATGGCAAGAAGCGCGGCCCGATGAAGCCGCACCAGATTGCCAAGCAAGGCATCGCGCGAACTTTCCAGAACATCGCGCTGTTCAGCGGCATGTCCACGCTCGACAATATCATGACCGGACGTCTGACCCATATGAAAACCGGCATTCTGAAACAGGCGATGTGGTGGGGACCGGCGGAGAAGGAAGAAACCGAAAACCGCGAAGTGGTGGAGAAGGTGATCGACTTTCTGGAAATCCAGTCGATCCGCAAAACGCCGGTGGGCCGGTTGCCCTATGGTTTGCAAAAGCGGGTGGAACTGGGCCGTGCGCTGGCCGCCGAGCCCAAACTGCTGCTGCTGGATGAACCGATGGCAGGGATGAACGTCGAGGAAAAAGAGGACATGAGCCGCTTTATTCTGGACGTGAACGACGAATTTGGCACCACAATCGCCTTGATCGAACACGATATGGGCGTGGTGATGGACATCGCTGACCGTGTGGTGGTGATGGATTACGGCAAGAAGATCGGTGACGGTTCACCTGATGAAGTGCGCAACAATCAGGACGTGATTGATGCCTATCTGGGGGTGGCCCATGACTGATTATACGACAAGCAAAGACAAAGCGGAGACGATCCAATGAGCGCCGGTTTTTATTACGGGACAGAGGTTTTCCTCAACGGGTTGATGACGGGCGTGCTCTATTCGCTGGTGGCGCTCGGGTTTGTGCTGATCTTCAAGTCATCCGGAATTTTCAATTATGCCCAAGGGGTTATGGCACTGTTCGCCGCGCTGACCCTTGTGGGCTTGCAAGATGGACAGGTGCCTTTCGCCCATCTGATCAACTCGATCTTTGGCACACAGGTCCACCATTTCGGCTGGCATTTGCCGGCTCTGCTGGCAATCCTCCTGACAGCGGGTGTGATGGTGATCCTGGCCATTGTGGTGGAACGATATATCCTGCGCCATCTTGTGAACCAGCCCGATATTATCCTGTTCATGGCGACCATCGGGCTGGCCTATTTCATGGAAGGTTTCGGGGACCTGATGTGGGGCTCCGAGATCAAGAAACTGGACGTGGGTATCCCGCAGGGCGGCAACCTGTGGATCGAGGAAAACACCGCCTTCCTGGGGGGCGATGATTTCTACGGCTTCTATCTGGACAGTCTGGATATTGTGGCTGCGGTCTTTGCGGGGCTTCTGGTTCTGTCGCTGGTGTTGTTCTCTCAGTACACCAAAACCGGCCGCGCGTTGCGGGCTGTGGCGGATGACCATCAGGCGGCACTTTCGGTCGGGATTTCCCTGCGGTTCATCTGGGTCGTGGTCTGGTCCATCGCTGGTTTCATCGCGCTGGTCGCGGGGATCATGTGGGGTTCCAAATCAGGGGTGCAGTTCTCTTTGTCGCTGATCGCGCTCAAAGCGTTGCCGGTGCTGATGCTGGGCGGGTTCACATCCATCCCCGGAGCGATTGTCGGTGGTCTGATCATCGGTGTGGGGGAAAAGATGTTCGAATTCCTGATCGGTGCGCCTTTCCTTGGCGGCGCCACCGAGAACTGGTTCGCCTATATGCTCGCCCTCGTCTTTCTCGTCTTCCGGCCACAGGGTCTGTTCGGCGACAAGATCATCGAAAGGGTTTGACGATGCAGCTTTTCGCAAATGCCGGAGCCTCCGGCGGGGATATTTTTAGACAGAAGAAGACCGGTGGTCGCAGAATACAAAAGGGGCAGCGCTGATGTTTTATCGTGAAGCTGGTGATTTCAAGACGACGTATGCGGACGACAGCCAGACGTTCCCGATCAAGTTCGACCGCTACCGCTACTGGGCTGTTCTGGCCTTTGCCTTTCTGGTGGTGCCCTTCATCATCAACGACTACTGGCTGAATGCGGTGGTGTTGCCCTTCCTGATCTATTCGGTTGCGGCCATCGGGCTGAACATACTGACGGGGTACTGCGGACAGGTGAGCCTTGGCAGCGGCGGGTTTATGGCGGTGGGGGCCTATGCCTGCTACAAGTTCATGACCTCTTTTCCGGGGATGGATATATTCTCTGTTATCCTGCTGTCAGGGTTTGTGACGGCGGCGGTCGGCATTCTGTTCGGCCTGCCAAGCTTGCGGATCAAAGGCTTTTATCTGGCGGTGGCGACACTGGCGGCGCAGTTCTTTCTGGTCTGGCTGTTTAACAAGGTGCCGTGGTTCTACAACTATTCCGCCTCCGGCCAGATCAACGCGCCGGAACGGACGGTCTTTGGCTATGCGGTGACGGGCGCTGAAACCCATGCTTGGGCGGTTTATCTGGTGGCGCTGATCTTTGTTGTGGTGCTGGCGGTGATTGCGCGCAACCTGACCCGCGGGTCATTGGGGCGCAAATGGATGGCGATCCGCGATATGGACATCGCCGCCGAGATCATCGGGGTGAACCCGATGACTGCAAAACTGTCCGCCTTTGCCATCAGTTCCTTTTATGTCGGGGTCAGCGGGGCGATGTTCTTCGTGCTTTACCTTGGCGCTGTGGAAGTGGGTGAGGCTTTCGGGATCGGTAAATCCTTTATCATCCTGTTTATGGTGATCATCGGCGGGCTCGGGTCCATCTTCGGATCCTTCGCAGGCGCTGCCTTTATGGTGCTGATGCCGGTTCTGCTGAAAAACGTTATGGTCGGACAGCTTGGCTGGGCGACCGATCTGGCGGCCCATTTCGAATTTGTGATCGTGGGCGGGCTGATCATCGTGTTCCTTATTTTGGAACCGCATGGTCTGGCGCAATTGTGGCGTCTGGCCAAAGAGAAACTGAGACTTTGGCCTTTCCCGCACTAAGGCCAATTTTAATGCGCCCTTCAGGGGGTGTTCACTGTGTCAAAACCTTGGGAGGATAGAACACATGAAGTTTACGAAACTTGCAGCAGCAGCCGTGGCGGCTGTCATTACTGCGGCGCCGGTGATGGCGGATCTGGTGGTCCCGTCGCTGAGCTACCGCACCGGGCCTTACGCTGCCGGTGGCATTCCGTTTGCAGACGGATATGCGGATTATCTGACGCTGATCAACGAGCGTGACGGCGGTGTCGGTGGCGAGAAGATCACCATGCCGGAATGTGAAACCGGCTATAACACCGAAAAAGGTGTCGAGTGCTATGAGGCCACAAAAGGCGAAGGTGCGCTGGTGTATGAACCGCTGTCTACAGGTATCACCTACCAGCTGATCCCGAAAGCGACTGCGGATGACATTCCGGTTCACACGCTAGGGTACGGTCGTACATCGGCCAAGAACGGCGATGTGTTCAGCCATGTGTTCAACTATCCTGCGAACTACTGGGATGGCGCTTCCGGCATGATCAACTATCTGCTGGAAACCAACAACAATGACATCAACGGCAAAACCATTGCGCTGGTCTATCACAACTCTGCCTTCGGCAAGGAGCCGATTCGCACGTTGGAAGAACTGGGCAAGAAGCACGGCTTCAAACTGACTCTTCTGCCTGTTGACCACCCCGGTCAGGAACAGAAATCCCAGTGGCTGCAAATTCGCCGCGAAAAGCCCGACTATGTTCTGATGTGGGGCTGGGGCGTGATGAATCAGGTTGCGGTTCAGGAAGCAGCCAACGTGCGCTTTCCGATGGAAAACTTCATTGGCATCTGGTGGTCCGGTGCGGATCATGACGTTCTGCCTGCCGGTGCGGCTGCGGATGGCTACAAAGCTGTAACCTTCCACGGTGTTGGCAGCGACTTCCCTGTTTATGACGACATTCAGAAATATGTTGTTGATGCAGGCAAGGCTGCGGGGTCTGGCGATACAGTTGGTTCGGTTCTCTATAACCGTGGTCTTTATGCCGCGATGCTGGCTGTAGAGGCGATCAAGGATGCACAGGCGGCCACTGGCAAATCCGACATCACAGCGGGCGATCTGCGCGATGCGATGGAAGGTCTGGAAATCACCGAAGCGCGGATGGAAAGCCTTGGTCTGGGCGGTTTTGGCCCCGAGTTCAAAGTGACCTGTGAAAACCACGGCGGTGACGGTCTTGTGGGTGTTGCCCAGTGGGATGCCACAGCAAAAACATGGTCGCTGATTTCGGACTTCAAACCGACAGACGGCGAAGTGATTGATGCGCTGATCAAGGAAGATTCCGAAGCCTACGCCAAGGAAAACAACATCGAGTCCCGCTGCAACTAAGGCCGGACGAAGAACAATCACCGGGCGGAGTGTCCCGCCCGGTGGACCCAAATGCAAAAGCTTGGAAGTGAACGATGCTGGACGCTGGCAAAACCGAGACCCTGTTAGAGGTCAACAACATCGAAGTGATCTACAATCACGTCATCCTTGTCCTGAAAGGGGTGAGCCTGTCCGTACCAAAAGGCGGGATCACAGCGCTGCTTGGCGGGAATGGCGCGGGCAAGACCACGACGCTCAAGGCGATTTCCAACCTTCTGCATTCGGAGCGGGGTGAAGTGACCAAAGGGTCGATTCTCTACCGTGATGACCCTGTCGCTGATCTGTCCCCTGCCGAACTGGTGCGGCGTGGTGTTATTCAGGTGATGGAAGGGCGGCATTGTTTCGAGCATCTGACCGTTGAGGAAAACCTTCTGACCGGCAGCTATACCCGTAATATTTCGCGCGCACAGCTCGCGCAGGATCTGGATCTGGTCTACACCTATTTCCCGCGTCTGAAAGAGCGGCGCAAGTCGCAGGCGGGGTACACTTCGGGCGGGGAGCAACAAATGGTGGCCATTGGCCGCGCCCTGATGTCAAAGCCTGAAACTGTGTTGCTGGACGAGCCGTCAATGGGGCTGGCGCCGCAACTGGTGGAAGAGATTTTCGGTATTGTGAAGAGCCTTAACGAGCAAGAGGGCGTGTCCTTCCTGCTGGCAGAGCAGAATACCAACGTCGCGCTGCGATTTGCCCATTACGGGTATATTCTGGAAAGCGGTCGCGTGGTGATGGACGGTCCTGCTGCCGAGTTGCGGGAAAATCCGGACGTGAAGGAATTCTATCTCGGTATGTCGGATGACGGACGCAAATCCTTTCGCGATGTACGCAGCTACCGCCGCCGCAAACGCTGGCTCAGCTGATCGGACGCGCTGCGGCGTGACGGGGGATTGAGTATTTTAGGAACATTGAAGCCGCACCTTTCGGGTCGCGGGGTGGAAGAGGGCAGCCTGATGGCATTTTATGACGAGTTGGAAACACGCAGCGCAGACCAGCGGGCATCGGATCTGGCCAAGGCCCTTCCGAGCCAGATCGCACAGGCGCAGGCCAATGCCAAAGGCTACGGCGCGGCGCTGGCGGATGTGGATGCGGCGCAGGTGGTGGATATGGCTGCACTGGCCAAACTGCCAGTTCTGCGCAAATCCGATCTGGTGGCAGCGCAGAAATCGCGGCCGCCGTTTGGTGGCTATGCCGCGCACGGCGTTGCGGGGTTTGACCATGTATTTCAATCCCCCGGTCCGATCTATGAACCGGGTATGCGCGGGCGTGACTGGTGGCGCATGGGGCGCGGATTGTTTGCGGCGGGTGTGGGCAAAGGGGATGTGGTGCAGAACTGCTTTTCTTACCATCTGACCCCTGCGGGGATGATGTTTGAAAACGGGGCTGCGGCGGTGGGCGCAACTGTTTTGCCCGCAGGCACCGGCCAGACCGAATTGCAGGTACAAGCTGCGGCGGCGCTGGGGGTGACGGCTTATACCGGCACACCTGATTATTTGAAGGTGATCCTCGACAAAGCGGCTGAGACGGGCGTGGACCTGAGCCGTTTGAAAAAGGCCGTGGTCGGTGGCGGTGCCCTGTTCCCGAGCCTGCGGGCCGAATATGCGGATCGTGGCATCGCCTGTTTGCAGGGCTACGGCACGGCGGATCTGGGGTCTATCGCCTATGAGACGCCGGCGATGGAAGGGATGATTGTGGACGAAGGCGTGATCGTAGAGATCGTCACGCCGGGCACTGGCAACCCTGTGGCGGAAGGGGAGGTGGGCGAGGTGGTTGTGACCACGCTCAACCCCGATTACCCGCTGATCCGGTTTGCCACCGGCGACATGAGCGCGGTGCTGGCGGGGCAATCCCCCTGCGGGCGCACCAATAGGCGCATCAAGGGCTGGATGGGCCGTGCCGACCAGACGGCCAAGATCAAGGGGATGTTTGTGCGCCCCGAACAGGTGGCCGATCTGGTTGCACGGCATGACGAAGTCTCCAAGGTTCGTGTGGTTGTGGGCCGTGACGGGGAGTCCGACAGTATGACGGTGCTCTGCGAGGCGGAGAGCGGCGCGGATGCGGCACAGATAGAGGCTTCGGTGCGCGATGTGCTCAAACTGCGGGGGCGAGTGGCGTTACAAGCGCCCGGCAGCCTGCCAAACGATGGCAAGGTGATCGACGACCAGCGCAGCTATGACTGACGCCTGACCGCCCTTCAGGGTGACGTGGTGTCCGAATTGTCCGATGTCCCGACCGTTGTTATAGCGAAGGGAGAAACGTTGCAGGCGGGGGGTTCCGCTTGCCCAACAGATGGACACTGCCATGCCGGATACCCACCCTTTTGACCGCGCCACCGCTTTGACTGCCACAGACACTGGCGTCTGGAATGGTGCGCCTGCGCCGGATTATGCCAATATGGTCGGCTCTTTCGGCGGCGCAACTACGGCGACGGTCTTGAACGCCGTGCTAAGCGATACCCGCTGTCAGGGTGATCCTGTGTCTATGACCATCAACCTGCTGTCCGCGATGGGGACAGGCGGTTTTGAGATCGTTTCAAAGCTTTGTCGTACCGGAAAATACACCCAGCACTGGAGCCTTGAGCTGCTGCAGGAGGGGCGGATCTGTGCCACCGCAACTGTTGTCTGCGGCCAGCGCGCAGAGACCTTTGCCTATCAACCTGTGACCATGCCGGATGTTCCCACAGCCGAGTCTGTCGGGATGAGCGACGGGCGCGGGCCTTTGAAGTGGCTGGAGCGCTACCGCTTTGGTTTTGTGAAGGGCCTGCCGGACTGGACGGGCAAGCCGAAAGAGGAATTTGGCCAGACCCGCACCGAGGTTTGGGTCGGAGACAACCCGCCACGCCCGCTTGACTATCTGTCGCTGGCGGCCCTTGCGGACAGTTTCTTCCTGCGTCTTTTGCACGTGCGCGGCACCATGCAGCCGATGGGATCGGTGTCCATCACCACGCATTTTCTGGCGAATCAGGCGGATATAAAAGCGCAAGGCGCAGCGCCGGTTCTGGGGGTCGCGGATGCGATGCGGTTTCAGGGGAATTTCCACGACCAGCAGATGCAGCTCTGGTCTACGGACGGTAAGGTGCTGGCGACCGGTACGCAGCTTGTATGGTATCGCCAGTAGGCCCTAGGGGGCTGCGATACGCCTGACCATCTTCACAAAAGCAAAAGGCCGCAGCGAGTGCTGCGGCCTTTTGAATGACGTGTGTCAGAAACTTAACCCTGACGTGCTTTAAAGCGACGCTGGGTTTTGTTGATCACATATACGCGGCCCTTACGACGAACCACACGGCAATCCCGGTGGCGCGCTTTGAGCGAGCGGAGCGAGTTTTTGACCTTCATGGCCTTCTCCTTTTTCGCGGCGCGCGGGGAGGCGCCATTTTGTTTCGGTTATACCAGACCCCGAGGGGGGAATGGTGGGCGTAACTGGGATTGAACCAGTGACCCCTTCGATGTCAACGAAGTGCTCTCCCGCTGAGCTATACGCCCGAATCCAAGCATCTGTCGAAGCTGACAGAAATTCGTGTTCGCGGTCTATAGGCGGGTTCGCGGACGGGTTCAAGAGGTTTTGCATCTCAATTCGCGTAATGGTATCAGTTGTTAACAAGAGAGACCGCCATGACCCCTGTAGAATACCACCTGCATCTGCCCGAAACCATTACCTGCGGGACGGTTTTTTCCTCTCCGCACAGCGGGCGGGACTATCCGGCGGCGTTTTTGGAAGAATCAGTTCTGGATCCGGTCGCGATTCGCAGTTCGGAAGATGCTTTCGTGGATGATCTTTTCAGGGCGGCGACGGATTTCGGGGCGCCCCTGCTCTGTGCCTCTGCGCCGCGGGCCTATGTGGATCTAAATCGAGGTATCGAAGAACTGGACGCTGCGGCGATTGAGGGCGTCCGCGCCTCTAAGGGTAATCCCCGTGTTGCCTCGGGGCTGGGGGTGATTCCCCGTGTGGTGTCAGAAGGGCGTGCCCTGATCAGCGGCAAGATCACTATGGCGCAGGCTCAGACGCGGCTGGAGCGGTACTACACCCCTTATCATGCCCAGCTTGCAGATCTGCTGCGCACCGCCCGTGCGGCCTTTGGACAGGTTCTGCTGGTGGATTGCCATTCGATGCCCCATGAGGCCGTGGCCAATGTCTCGGGGGTGTTCGGACGCTCGCCGGATATTGTGCTCGGAGATCGGTTCGGCTCCTCCTGTGACAATCTCTTTGTGGAAGAGATCGAAAGCTTTTTGAAACAGGAAGGCTTTCGGGTGGCGCGGAACACGCCTTTTGCGGGGGCCTATATCGCGCAGGCTTACGGGCGGCCGAGTTCGGGGCAGCATTGTCTACAGATCGAGATCGACCGTTCGTTGTACCTGAACGAAAAGACTGTCACGAAAAGCGACCAGTTTGATGATGTGCGCAAAAGCCTGAGTAAAGTCGCGGCGCAGATTTGCGAGATGACCAGCTGGCCGATGCAGATGGCCGCCGAATAGCACGTCGGAGGAGGACTAGCGCAGGCCCTCCAGATACCACAGATCCAGATCGCCCTTGCCCTTGATGCTGACCTTGCCCCGTTCGGCAAAATTGAATTGCGATTCCAGAATCGCCTTGGTCTCTGCTGTCACCTGGATTTTGCCATTGGTTCCGAAGGTTTCCAGCCGCGCAGCGGTGTTCACCGTGTCGCCCCAGACATCGTAAAACGGCTTTTTCGTGCCGATTACACCGGCCACCACCGGCCCTGTGTGAATGCCGATCCGCAGTTCGATCTGCTCTCCCATCTCGACGGAAAACTTGTGGGTTTCTTCGATCATGTCGAGCGCCATACGGGCCACCCGTTCGGCGTGGTCGGGCTGGGGTTCGGGCATGCCGCCTGCGACCATAAAGGCATCGCCAAGGGTTTTGATCTTTTCCAGTCCGTGGCGGTTGGCCAACTCGTCAAAGCGGGTGAACAACTGGTTGAGGAACTTTACCAGCAGGTCGGGGCTCTGGTGGCAGGCGCGGGGGGTGAAGCCGACAATATCGGCAAAAAGGATCGTCGCCTCTTCGTGGCTGTCCGCGATGGTGCGGCCGGGATTGCGCTTTAGCTGCGCGGCAATCGGGCCGGGCAGCATATTGGCGAGCAGGGCCTCGGAGTATTCATATTCCTTCTGCAAGGCTTCCTCGGCCAGACTGGCCTGTTTGAAGCCGTAAAAGACCATACAAAAGATGAACAGCATCGCCGTGGGAATGGAAAGGTAGTAGAATACATCGAGAAACCCGTCAGAGACGACAATAAAGGGGGCGGGCTGGACAAAGTTGCGGTCTGCAATGATGAAACAGGCCAGCCCCAGCAGGATCGAGAGGATCGACAGCGGGTTCTGCCGGATTCCGAAAATGGCGATCGCTGTGGTCGCGCCCGCCAGCAGGTAAAAATGCACACCGGAGCGGGCAGAGAACATCCATGCAATCGTAGTGGCGAAGGCCAGCCAGAGCGACAGATTGTAAAGCCCCCCCGCATAAGGGTTGGAGGCGTGCAGCAAGGGTGTCAGTTGAAAGGCGATGGCGCAGAACAGGGTCAGGCAGATCGGTATCCACAAAGCCTCTGCGTCATAGAGCGCAAAGAGCAGGGCATGAGGTATGGCAAGCGCTGTGATCAACATTACAAGAATGTTGGTCATAATAATCCGCCGCTTTGCCGGTCCTTCGAATTTCTCCGTGCCAAAAGAGATCCAGCCAAGCAGGAACGATTTCAGTGCATCGCCCACTTTGTCACCATTAATACATGAAAAAAAAATACCCTCACGTCATGTTGACGTAAGGGTAGTTAGTGTACAAGCAACTTTTGCTAAAAAGCTGGAAACACGGCGGATTTCACAGTGTTTTCACGGAATTTTCCCGCGCGATCAATCTGCCGTTAGCAAAGGCGGTTTGGATTTGGGGATGCGCCGCTTTTCCGGTGGCTCCATCTTCAGTTCCAGCTTGCCATCCTTGACCGAGACCTTCACCAGTCCACCCTTGGTCAGTTTGCCAAACAACAGTTCCTCGGCCAGCGGCTTTTTGACGTGTTCCTGAATGACACGGGCCAGAGGCCGCGCCCCCATTTTATCGTCATAGCCTTTCTCACCAAGCCATGCAGAGGCCGCCGGTGTCAGTTCGAACACCACGTTGCGGTCCATAAGCTGAGCTTCCAGTTGCAGGATAAATTTGTCCACAACTTTGGAGATGGTCTTTTTGCCGAGCGGTGCGAAGGAAATGATCGCATCCAGACGGTTGCGGAATTCCGGCGTGAACAGCTTTTCAATCGCGGCAGTGTCTTCCCCTTCGCGGCGGTCCCGACCAAAGCCGATGGGCGCACGCGCCGCATCAGCCGCACCGGCGTTGGACGTCATGATCAACACCACATTGCGGAAGTCGGTTGTCCGACCGTTATGGTCTGTCAGCTTGCCGTGATCCATCACCTGCAACAGAATGTTGAACACATCGGGGTGGGCTTTCTCCACCTCGTCCAGCAGCAGGACACAATGCGGGGTCTTGTCCACACCGTCCGTCAGCAGACCGCCCTGATCAAAACCGACATAACCCGGAGGCGCACCGATCAGACGGGAGATCGCGTGTTTCTCCATGTATTCCGACATGTCAAAGCGCAGCAATTCTACACCCAGCGTATCGGCAAGTTGCTTGGCCACTTCGGTTTTACCTACACCTGTCGGGCCGGCGAACAGATAGTTGCCGATTGGCTTTTCGGGTTCGCGCAGACCGGCACGGGACAGTTTGATCGCAGAGGTCAGCGCCTCGATTGCAGGGTCTTGTCCAAAGACCACACGCTTGAGGCTCGATTCCAGATCCCGCAGCACTTCGGCATCGTCCTTGGAGACGGTTTTCGGCGGGATGCGGGCGATTTTTGCCACGACTTCCTCAATCTCGGCCACGTCGATCTGACTGGTCCGCTTATCCTCGGGGATGATGTGCTGATGCGCACCCGCCTCGTCGATCACGTCGATTGCCTTGTCGGGCAGCTTGCGGTCGTGGATGTAGCGGGCGGACAGTTCTACCGCGGTGCGGATCGCTTCGGGGGTATATGTGATTTGGTGATGGTCCTCAAAATGGGGTTTCAACCCTTGCAGGATTTTCACCGCATCTTCTACCGAAGGCTCGTTCACGTCGATCTTCTGGAACCGGCGCGACAGGGCGCGGTCCTTTTCAAAGTGCTGGCGGTATTCCTTATAGGTTGTGGATCCCATGCAGCGCAGCTTTCCGCCTTGCAGCGCAGGCTTCAGCAGATTGGAAGCATCCATCGCGCCACCCGAAGTGGCACCGGCACCGATCACGGTGTGGATTTCGTCGATGAATAGAACCGCATCTTTATGTTCCTCCATTTCGGTCATCACCGCTTTGAGGCGTTCCTCAAAGTCACCGCGATAGCGGGTGCCTGCCAGCAATGCGCCCATATCAAGGGAATAGATTGTGGCGCCGGACAGAATTTCGGGGGTTTCACCCTTGATGATCTTATTGGCCAGACCTTCCGCGATGGCGGTTTTGCCCACACCGGGATCGCCCACCAGAATCGGGTTGTTCTTGCGGCGGCGACAGAGCACCTGAATGCAGCGTTCCACTTCGTGATCGCGCCCGATCAGTGGGTCAATATCCCCTGCGGCGGCTTTGGCGTTCAGATCAACGCAGTATTTTTGCAGCGCGGTTTCTTCCTTGCTGCCTTCATCCGCCTCAAAGTTCAGGTCTTCGATGTCTTCCGATCCGGTGACAGAGCGGGTGTCGGTAAAGCTCGGGTCTTTGGCAACGCCGTGGGAGATGTAATTCACCGCATCATAGCGGGTCATATCCTGTTCCTGCAGGAAATAGGCCGCATGGCTTTCTCGTTCCGCAAAGATCGCCACCAGCACATTGGCGCCGGTGACTTCGTTGCGGCCCGAAGACTGCACATGGATCGCGGCACGCTGGATCACCCGCTGGAAGGCGGTTGTCGGCGCGGCTTCGGACCCGTCGATTTCAGACACCAGACTGTCAAGTTCGGTGTCCAGGAACTGGATAAGGGTGCTGCGCAATCCTTCCAGATCGACTTCGCAGGCGCGCATCACCTGCGCGGCATCGGTCTCGTCGATCAGAGACAGCAAAAGGTGTTCCAACGTGGCAAGTTCATGCTTGCGGTCATTGGCGTGCCCTAAGGCTGCGTGAATTGCATTTTCCAAGCTGCTCGAAAAAGATGGCATAGATCTCGACTTTCATTTTTGCAGCGTTCCCCGAAAACGCTGGTTAACCCCATAACTTAGACTTCGGTGAGTTTAAGAAACCTTCAAGGGTTTTTTTCATAAATTAACCGTAAAAATGCGCCAAGAGAGTCATTTGCGCCGCGTTCCGGCTTGGCCTTGGGCATCTTTACGGGACCAGACGAAAATGGTTCCGATCCGGTCCGGTTTCAAGGGCAAAGCGGCTACACGCTGCTGTGAGCGCCCTTGTCTTTGGTGCCGCCCTAGCGTTTGACCGGCACCAGCAAAGTCTCCGGTCGCACCCGTTCAGCGTCTTTGAACAGGGAGAACGACTGATTTACATAATTCACTGCCGCGGAGGTATGGTCAATAAAACCTTCAAGTTCCGGCGTCAGTTGTGCCTCTACCATAGACACCGATCGGTCCTGCGGGTTGGTTTCAAACTGCACATAGAACCACGGCTGTCCCCGTTTCAGGATCAAGTCCTGCGCGATGTCATGCCATTCAAACGCCCACATCAAGGGACGCGGCCAGTTGTTGATCGCAAAACGCCCGCCAAAGATCGTGCCGGGCAGTGGCGTCTTGGTATAATGCATGAAGGCGGAAAGCTGGGTCATATAGACCGGCTCATCCGCGATGAAGGTATAGGGCAGGGAAATCTGCACCGTCGGCCTGTCCGCATAACGCCATTCATGTTCCGCTGTCAGATGCAGTTTTTTGGACAGGATGTTGCCCCGTACCGGACTGGCATCGCCGTTCATGTTGCGCAGACCCGGCTTGCCCTTGTCGTCCCGTACAAACCGCAGGTGCAGGTCATAGGGCACGCGGATCATAAAGTAGCGGCTCTCCATATTGATGATGGCCGGGCAGCGCGAGGCGGATTTCGCATGTTTGCGGTTCACCTCGGCAGAGCGGATGCGCTCGGGCGGGTAGTAGACCACACCGGAACGTGTTTCGTTCAGCAGCCAGCCCACACGCACCGGACCGGAGCGCGGGGCAGGGTGGGTGTCTTTAGGTTCAAACCAGTCTTTGAGGGCCAAGTCTCTCGTCTCTTTGCTAAATCAGATGTCAAAAATTGTCTTTACGACTGCGGATTTCCGCGAAAACCTCTGCGTCGCTGGCATTTTCCATGCCAAGGGCAGCCTTCACCTTGGGGTGATTGGCGCGCAAAAAGGGATTCGTGGCCAGTTCCAGCCCCAGATTGGAGGGCACTGTCGGTTCCCCCTTGGCGCGGGCATCCTCGGTCGCTTTCATACGGGCGTGGTAGCTTTCGTTCTCCGGCTCGATGGTGAGTGCGAATTTGCCGTTACTGGTGGTGTATTCATGCCCGGAATAGATCGTCATGGCGCGGGGCAGGGTGTGGAACTTGTGCAAGGTATTCCACTGCTGCTCCATCGTGCCCTCAAACACCCGCCCGCAGCCCCATGCCATCAGACTGTCAGCGGTGAATGCGGCCAGAGCTTCGTCAAAGATAAACGCGATATGGCCGAGCGTGTGGCCCGACACATCCATCACACGACAGGATTCCGCGCCAAGCTGGAACACATCCCCGTCCGACAGTTGCGTATCCAGAGGGGGCAGGCGGTAGGCATCCGGCGCGCCCCCCGAAACAGAGGCACCGGTTTCCTTGCGCAGTTCCTCTACACCCATGATATGATCGTCGTGGTGGTGGGTCAGCAGGATGTGGTCCAGCGACCAGCCCTTTTCCTTCAGTACATCGAGAATAGGTTGCGCTTCGGGAACATCTACAACCGCAACCTGATCGCTTTCGGTTTCGCGCAGGACAAAGGCATAGTTGTCTGACAAACAAGGAACTGTAATGATCTCAAGGGGCATAGTTTTGTGTTCCTCTATATGGTTTAACTTTCGGTTTAGTCTGGCCGAACTTGCAGGGTGATGCAATGCACTTGGATGTGGTCGATCTCCATTCCTTCTACTACCGCACCAAATTGGGGCGGATTGCCCAACGTGCGCTGCGCGAAAGGATTGTTGCGCTCTGGCCCAATACCCAAGGGCAGACGGTGGCGGGCTTTGGTTTCGCAGGGCCGATGCTGCGCCCGTTTCTGGCGGACAGCCGCCGTGTCTTAAACCTGATGCCCGGACAACAGGGGGTGATGCCCTGGCCGGACGGATTGCCCAACCATTCCGTGATGATCGAGGAAACCCAGTGGCCGATGGGAACGGGGGTCATTGACCGGCTGATCGTGCTGCACGGGTTGGAAACCTGCGAACGTCAGGCGGACCTGCTGGACGAGATCTGGCGCGTGCTTGGTCCCGGCGGGCGGGCGCTGTTTGTGGTGCCGAACCGCTCGGGTCTTTGGGCGCGGCGGGACAAAACGCCGTTCGGTTTCGGGCGGCCATACAGTTTTAGCCAGCTTGAAGCGCAGTTGCGCAAGCACGGGTTTGTTCCGGGGCGGCAGATTTCGGCCCTGTTCCCGCCGCCCAGCCACCGTGCATCACTGGTGCGCTCGGCGCAGGTGTTTGAACGTTTCGGAAGTAGGCTGTCATGGATTCTGCCCGCCGGTGCCGTCATGATCGAAGTGACCAAACAGGTGCATGCCCCCACCCGTCCGGGGCTGGGCGAGGCTGTGCGCCGCCCGCTTGAGGCATTGGAAGGGATCGCCAAACCCGTGGGCAAGCCGGTGCGCGGCCGCGAGACAGCCGGCTAGGGGCGCGGCTGCTGACAGGACTGGTCAGCAGGCAGGCGATCGACCGCGACGACGACTTGGCAAGACCCGCCCCGCCCCTGTAGGTGGGGGCATTCAAACAGTTACGGATTGAAACAATGTTTCGCGTCGCACTTATTCTCGGCCTGATGTCGGCTGTCGGCCCTTTTGCAATTGATATGTATCTGCCTGCCCTGCCGCGCATTGCGCAGGACCTGAACGCCTCTGTTGCGGCGGTTCAGGGCACGATCACCGCCTTCTTTCTGGCCTTTGGCCTGTCCCAGTTGATTTACGGGCCGTGGTCCGATCAGGTTGGGCGCAAGCTGCCGATCTATGCGGGGCTGGCTATTTTCGTGTTTGGCTCGCTCGGGTGTCTTTGGGCGCCGACCATCGGCTGGCTGACTGCCTTCCGCTTTGTGCAGGGGCTGGGTGCTGCGGTCGTCATGGTGCTGCCCCGCGCCATTGTGCGCGACCTTTACACTGGCAATGATGGTACGCGGCTGATGGCGATGATCATGCTGGTGATCAGCGTGTCCCCGATGCTGGCACCCCTCGCGGGTAGCCTGCTGCTGCTGGTGACAGAGTGGCGCGCCCTGTTCGCAGTCTTTGTAGTGGCCGCCGGTGCAAGCCTTGCGATGGCGCGGTTTGCGCTGCCCGAGACTTTGCCACAGGATCAGCGGGTCAAGGTCAACGGAGCGAATCTGTTGCGTGGTTGCAAGACGCTGCTGACAGATCGCGGTTTCATGGCGCTGACACTGGTCGGAGCTTTTGGCATGGCGTCTTTCTTTGTCTTTATTGCCAGCGGATCCTTCGTCTACACCGGCCAGTTCGGACTGTCGCCCATCGGCTTTAGCATCGCCTTTGCCATCAACGCGGTCGGCTTTTTCGGTGCCTCGCAAATGGCCGCCCCGATTGGAGAGCGTTTGGGCATGGTGCGGGTGGTGCGTCTGGCGGTGCTGGGTTTTGCCGGAACGACGCTGTTCCTGCTCGCGCTCGGGCTGGCCGGACTGGTGAACCTTTATGTTCTCGTCGGGTTGCTGTTCTGCGCCAACGCCTTTCTCGGGCTGGTGATTCCGACCACGATGGTGCTCGCGCTTGAAGAACACGGAGAGATTGCCGGCCTTGCTTCCAGTCTTGGCGGCATGTTGCAGATGCTGACCGGCGGATTGATGGTTACACTTGTCGGGCCGTTCTTTGACGGAACCGCCCTGCCGATGGTGGCGGCAATTGCGCTTTGCGGTGTGCTGGCGCTGGGTGTGAGTGTATCTATGATCCGCCCGCAACGGATGCCTGCACCGTCCTGACAGGGGCGGGCGGTCTGTGACCTTGCGGGGGCGGCACCGGAAACGGGCCGCCCCCGCGTGTTTTTGCCGGTTTGACAGCGCCTCAATACGCCCCATATCCTGCGGATCGCTTCCCTGCTAGAGACAGGGGATCGCCCTGAAACGGGAAAACCGCGTCGGGATTCGACAAATTTGAGACGGATTTCGTCCGGAATCGACATTTCCCGACCAAAAAAAAGTGCCGAAACGGGCGCAGATTGTCGCGTTTTTTGGTAAGTTGCTGAACTTATTACATATTCCCTGCGGGCCGCCGCGTAATGCTTAGTTGCGCGACGGGGATACCTTTGCTATCACCGCGCTGATTTGAAGAGGCAGGCATTCGCTTGCCTCTGACTTGTGCAAATCTGATGTCGCCGATGAGCGGTGGCAAGACAAAATCGGAAGGGTTTTCGTGTCTGACAAAGGTTCGATATCGTCAGGGATCGCCGTGCGCTATGCCACTGCTGTCTTTGAGCTGGCCAAAGAGGCCAATGAACTCCCCGCTTTGGAAAAAGATCTTGATGCGTTGACAGCAGCGTTGGAGGAAAGCACCGATTTTGTCGAGCTGATCTCCAACCCAGTCTATACACGTGACGAGATGGCCGCTGCGGTTGCCGCCATTGGCAAGAAAATGGAACTGACTTCAACTGTAGCGAACACGCTCGGCTTGATGGCGCAAAAGCGCCGCCTGTTCGTGCTGCCCGCGTTGATTGATACCGTGAAAGGTATGATCGCTGACGAAAAAGGCGAAGTCAGCGCAGAGGTAACAGCTGCCAGAAAGCTGACCAAAGCACAGGAAGAAAAACTGACCAAGACGCTGAAGGCGTCTGTGGGCAAGGATGTGAATGTAAATGTGACCGTTGATGAGAGTCTCATCGGCGGTTTGATCGTTAAAGTGGGCTCGAAGATGATTGATTCGTCGATCAAATCCAAGCTCTCCAATCTTCAAAATGCAATGAAAGAGGTCGGATAATGGGTATCCAAGCTGCAGAAATCTCTGCGATCCTCAAGGACCAGATCAAGAGCTTTGGCGAAGAAGCCGAAGTGGCCGAAGTTGGCCGTGTTCTGTCCGTGGGTGATGGTATCGCGCGTGTACACGGGCTGGACAATGTTCAGGCTGGTGAGATGGTTGAATTCCCCGGCGGTATCCGCGGGATGGCGCTGAACCTGGAAAGTGACAACGTTGGTGTTGTTATCTTCGGTTCCGACCGCGACATTAAAGAGGGCGACGTTGTTAAGCGGACGAACTCTATCGTGGACGTTCCTGTTGGTCCCGAGCTGCTGGGCCGCGTTGTAGACGGTCTGGGCAACCCGATCGACGGCAAGGGTCCGATCAATGCGACCCGTCGTGCACAAGCCGAAGTAAAAGCGCCGGGCATTATCCCGCGTAAATCGGTTCACGAGCCGATGCTTACAGGTATGAAATCCGTTGACGCTCTGATCCCTGTTGGCCGTGGCCAGCGCGAGCTGATCATCGGGGACCGTCAGACAGGTAAGACAGCCATCGCGCTTGATACCATGCTGAACCAGAAGTCCTATAACGACGCTGCAAAAGACGATTCAGAAAAACTGTTCTGTATCTACGTTGCGATCGGTCAAAAGCGTTCCACTGTTGCCCAGCTGGTGAAAAAGCTGGAAGAGACAGGCGCGATTGAATACTCCATCGTTGTTGCAGCGACTGCATCCGACCCTGCGCCTATGCAGTTCCTCGCGCCTTATGCCGCGACGTCCATGGGTGAATACTTCCGTGAAAACGGCATGCACGGTCTGATGATCTATGATGACCTTACAAAGCAAGCTGTGGCCTATCGTCAGATGTCCCTGCTTCTGCGTCGTCCACCAGGGCGTGAAGCTTACCCGGGTGACGTTTTCTACCTGCACTCCCGTCTGCTGGAGCGCTCTGCGAAGATGAACGAAGAAAACGGTTCCGGCTCCCTGACAGCCCTGCCTGTTATCGAAACCCAGGGCGGCGACGTTTCTGCGTTTATTCCGACCAACGTGATCTCCATCACAGACGGTCAGATCTTCCTTGAAACCGAACTGTTCTACCAAGGTATCCGTCCTGCGCTGAACACAGGTCTGTCCGTTTCCCGTGTTGGTTCCTCCGCACAAACAAACGCGATGAAATCTGTTGCGGGTTCGATCAAACTGGAACTGGCCCAGTATCGTGAAATGGCTGCCTTTGCGCAGTTCGGCTCTGATCTGGACGCATCCACACAGGCCCTGCTGAACCGTGGCGCCCGTCTGACCGAGCTGCTGAAACAGCCTCAGTACTCGCCGCTGACAAACGCGGAAACCGTTGTTGTTCTTTATGCCGGTACAAACGGCTATCTGGACAATATTGCGGTAAGCGACGTTAGCCGCTTTGAAGACGGTCTGCTGGCGCACATGCGCGGTACTGCCAAAGATGTTCTGGACTTCATTGCGAAAGAAGACCCGAAGATCAAAGGCGAAGCCGAAGAAAAAGTAAAAGCCGCCGTCGAAGCCTTTGCAAAAGACTTCGCTTAAACATTGGCCCTTAGGAACAAGGAGTTTGCTTGATGGCAAGCCTTAAAGACCTAAAAATGCGGATCGAGAGTGTCAAAGGCACTCGGAAGATCACCAAGGCCATGCAGATGGTCGCAGCTGCAAAGCTGCGACGCGCCCAGGAAGCTGCCGAAGCGGCCCGCCCTTTTGCGGATCGCATGAACGTAGTGATGGGTAATCTGGCTGGCGCTTCAGCAGGCTCTGAGAGCGCACCGAAGCTGCTGGCAGGCACTGGTAAAGACGATGTGCATTTGCTGATCGTTGCAACCTCCGAGCGGGGGTTGTGCGGTGGGTTTAACTCGTCGATTGCAAAATCGGCCCGCGTTGATGCCGAACGGCTGCTGGCTGCCGGTAAAACCGTTAAAATTCTGACCGTGGGCAAAAAAGGCCGCGAGCAGATGAAACGGGAGTTTGCGGAACACATGATCGACCACGTCGATATGTCCGAGGTGAAACGTCTGGGCTACAACAACGCCCAGGATATTGCCAACGATGTCATGGCCCGTTTCAACGCCGGTGAATTCGACGTGGCGACGATCTACTTCAGCGAGTTCCGGTCGGTGATTTCCCAAATCCCGACCGCCTTGCAGTTGATCCCCGCCAAGTTCGAAGCCGACGAGCAAGCTGAAGCACCGTTTTACGATTACGAACCCGGCAAGGAGGAAATCCTTGCTGACCTGTTGCCCCGTGCCCTGACAACCTCGGTATTTGCCGCATTGTTGGAAAACGCCGCATCAGAGCAGGGCGCGCGGATGTCCGCTATGGACAACGCCACGCGCAACGCAGGTGAAATGATCGACAAACTGACAATTCAGTACAACCGTAGCCGCCAAGCCGCGATTACGAACGAACTGATCGAGATTATCTCGGGCGCTGAAGCGCTCTAAGAACGGAGAAACACATTATGGCAAATGCTGTAGGTAAAATTACGCAGGTGATCGGGGCGGTTGTTGACGTTCAGTTCGATGACAACCTGCCAGAGATCCTGAACGCTCTGACTGTTGACAACAACGGCAACAAACTGGTGCTGGAAGTTGCGCAGCATCTGGGTGAAAACACTGTACGGACTGTTGCGATGGACGCGACCGAAGGTCTGGTGCGCGGTCAGGCCGTCACCGACACCGATGGTCCGATCATGGTTCCGGTTGGAACAAAAACACTGGGCCGCATCCTGAACGTTGTGGGTGAGCCAGTGGACGAAAAAGGTCCGGTTGAAGCAGAAGCGACCCGCGCGATCCACCAGCCTGCTCCTGAATTCAACGAGCAGTCCACAGAATCCGAAATCCTCGTAACAGGTATTAAGGTTGTGGACCTTCTGGCACCTTACACAAAAGGTGGTAAGATCGGTCTGTTCGGTGGTGCGGGTGTTGGTAAAACCGTTCTGATTATGGAACTGATCAACAACATCGCGAAAGTGCACTCCGGTCTGTCCGTGTTTGCCGGTGTTGGGGAGCGGACCCGTGAAGGGAACGACCTTTACCACGAGATGATCGAATCCGGCGTTATCGTTCCTGATGATATGGAGAAATCCAAAATTGCGCTGGTTTACGGCCAGATGAACGAGCCTCCAGGGGCCCGTATGCGTGTTGCCCTGTCCGGTCTGACACTGGCCGAGCAGTTCCGTGACGAAACAGGCGCAGACGTTCTGTTCTTCGTGGACAACATCTTCCGCTTCACACAGGCCGGTTCCGAGGTGTCCGCGCTTCTGGGTCGTATTCCTTCCGCTGTGGGCTACCAACCGACACTGGCGACCGACATGGGTGCGATGCAGGAACGGATTACTTCCACCAAGTCCGGTTCGATTACATCTGTGCAAGCGGTTTACGTGCCTGCGGATGACCTTACCGACCCTGCGCCTGCGACATCCTTTGCCCACCTCGATGCGACAACCGTTCTGGACCGCTCGATTTCGGAAAAAGGTATCTACCCTGCTGTGGACCCGCTTGGCTCCACCTCCCGTCTGCTGGATCCGCTGATCATCGGGGAAGAGCACTACAAGGTAGCAACCGACGTTCAGCAGGTTCTGCAACGCTACAAGTCGCTGCAAGACATCATCGCCATCCTCGGGATGGACGAACTGTCCGAAGACGACAAACTGGCTGTGGCCCGTGCCCGTAAAATCGAGCGCTTCCTGTCCCAACCGTTTGACGTGGCCAAAGTGTTCACGGGTTCCGACGGTGTTCAGGTGCCTCTGGAAGACACAATCGCATCCTTCAAAGCGGTTGTTGCAGGTGAATACGACCACCTTCCGGAAGCAGCCTTCTACATGGTTGGCGGCATCGACGAAGTGAAAGCCAAAGCCGAGAAGCTGGCAGCCGCTGCTGCCTAAGGCTATGCGAAACCCGTCTGACCGGAACAGCTCCGGTCAGACGCTTTAAACAAAGGATTGGTTCCAAATGGCTACCATGCAATTCGATCTGGTTTCCCCAGAACGCAAGCTGGCCTCGCTTGAAGCATCCGAGGTTCAAATCCCTGGTTCCGAAGGTGACTTCACCGCCATGGCCGATCACTCTCCTGTGCTGACCACATTGCGCCCCGGCGTATTGAAGGTCAAAGCGGGTTCGGACGTCAGCGAATACATCGTCACAGGTGGTTTCGTCGAAGTGTCTCCGACAGCGACGTCCGTGCTGGCGGAACAGGCTGTGCCCAAGGCCGAAGCGTCTGCCGAGTTTGTAAACGGTCTGATCGCAGATGCCGAAGCTGCTGCGAAAAACGTGTCCGGCTCTGATCTGGATGTGGCGAACAAGCGTATCTCTGATACACGGGCTTTGCTGGATTTGATCTAAATCCTGACAAACTCTCGCCTAAAACAATAGCTAAACCCCGCCCTTGACGCGGGGTTTTGTTGTTTTAGGCTTTGCGATGAAAATGATGCAAAGTGCGATATGAAGAAACTGTATTCATCGGTAACAGGTATAGATCAGGGGGCGGTGCAGCTCTTCTCGGATTTTGAAGACGGTGGAGAGATGTGGTCCGGGCAGGGCGATCGGGAACGCTGGATGCCTGTCGAATTTTCCGAACCGTTCAAAACCGTTCCCGCAGTGTTCATATCCTTGCAACTGCTGGACCTGCACACAGGGACCAACCATCGCACCGTCACAGTGGCCGAGAACATCACCCAGACCGGCTTTGACGCAGTGCTGCGCACATGGGGCGACACCCGCATAGCGCGGGCCACAGCCGCCTGGATGGCCATCGGAGAGGTCAAAGGCGATGAGGACTGGGACATCGACTATGGCAGTTAGGGCGGCAGGTTGGCGGTCTTCAGGCCATATTCATTGAAGGTGGCGTTTCCAGAATGGAATCGATGGTTTCCAGTGCAGTTTGAAATTCCCTATCCGTCAGTTTCGCACCGAAGGTAATACGCGCCGCATTCGGGGCTTTGCCGTCGAACAGGGCAAACTCATCCGCAGGGCGGATCAGGATATTCTTCATTTCGCAGGCCCGTTGCAAGGATGAAGCCCGCCAGCCCGAAGGCATGTTCAACCAGACGAAAGGGACGATGGGGCTCCAGTCCAGATGCCAGTGGCCCAGAATATTCGCGGCCATTCGGGCGCGGCGTTCAATAAATTGCAGCATCCGCGTTCGGATCAGGGCGGCCTGTCCGCTGGTGATCAGCTCTTCCGCAAGGTCGCAGATAATTTGCGATACCCCGTAACAATTGGACAGCACCGTGGCGCGTGCGGCCTCTCCCTGACCGGGGGGAGACACCAGATAACCGATTCGCAGTCCCGTCGCGACGGATTTGGACAAAGCACCGATATGCCAGACCCGTTCGGGGGCGATGCTGTACATGCTTGGAATATCCGTGGTGGCAATGCCGAAGGCATCGTCGTCGATGATCTTCATATCGTATTTTGCAGCGATGCGGGACAGGGCCACGCGGCGTTTTAAGCTTGTGGTCTGGGTTGTCGGACTGTGAACGTTAAACGAACTGACCAGCACCTGCGGCCCGTGTTTTCGGCAGGTCTGTTCCAAATCCTCTGGTATGATGCCCTCTGCGTCCCGTTCGACCGATACAATGCCCGCGCGCAGCATATAAGCCGCGTGCCGCAGGCCGGGAAAGACCAGTTCGTCGCAGACGATCACGGGGGAGGGACCGGAGAGTACGGTTTGCAGCGCGATCAGCATCGCGTTTTGTGCGCCATAGGTGATCGTGACATCTGCGGCATCAGGGTGAACACCGGCATGGGCCAGCCAACCCGTTACAGCCTGTGCAGCGCCGACTGCACGTTCCGGGTCAGGGTAATCGGCCAGATCGTGAACACCCTTTATGGCAATCTTTTTCAAGGCCGCGCGGATGATCCCGTCCTGCCCGAGTTCGGGGGATTTGGTGCCCCGCAGGTCCATCGTTTCCGCCGGGGTGCCGAGATGTAGCGAATCCCGTGGCGCGGTACGTCCCGCGTTGCGGGCTTGTGCAACATAAGTGCCCCGACCGACGGCAGCATCCAGCAGCCCGTCATCTGTGGCCCGTCGATAAGCACGAGCAACAGTGCCCGGTGTGATTTTCAGATCCCAAGCGAGATCCCGAACCGTGGGTAACTTGCAGCCGGGTTCGAGTTCTCCGGCGGCAATGGCTTCGCGCAGGGCATGAACCACTGCAAGGTATTTGGGACCGCTGGCGTTATCAAGGTCTGGTGGCCAAATTGTACCCATTACAATGTTTCCCTAGCGTTACTTGTCGCATGATTGTATCGGTATATTGTACCATACGTACAAATTGTATCAACACAAATTATGGAGCGCGATATGCCACAAGCACACGCAAGTCACATCGCGCTGGCAGAGGATCTCTGTTCGCGCGCAACCATCCCCGTCACAGCCACGCTCGCCCTGAAGCTGGCGCATCTGGTGCTGGTCTGGAAGGAGCGAAAGCAGGCGCGGGCGATTCTGCGAACGATGGAAAGCCACCGGCTGGATGATATTGGGCTGAATTTCGAACAGGTCTACCTCGAAGCAAATAAACCGTTCTGGCGCAGTTAGGGCACCTATGAACGAAAAAGGGCCGGATTGCGTTTACCTCCGCAATCCGGCCCTTTTGGTTTTGCTCGAACCGAGCTTACTTATAGTGGCCGTCGTAAATCGGGCCGAGCGTGTCTTCGTCAAACAAAGAGGAAACACTGGTGCCATTGGAGATGTTCATGATGGCCTGTGCCAGCATCGGTGCGGTGGGCACGATGCGGATTTTCTCACAGGCGGCAACGGCGGGGGTTGCTTCGATGCTGTCCGTAATCACCAGACGCTCCATAGACGAATTGGTGATCCGCTCTACCGCCGGACCGGAGAGAACGCCGTGGGTGATGTAGGAGTGGACTTCCTTGGCGCCCATTTCGATCAATGTATCGGCGGCTTTGCACAAGGTTCCCGCCGTGTCGCAGATGTCATCCACGATGATACATTTCTTGCCGGTCACATCCCCGATCACGGTCATTTCGGCTATCTCGCCCGGTGCATTGCGGCGTTTGTCCACGATCGCCAGTGGCGCGCCGATCCGTTTGGCCAGTTCTCGGGCGCGAGCCACACCGCCCACATCCGGTGAAATCACCATCACATCGGACAGATCACCGAAATTGTGTTTCACATCCAGCGCAAAAACCGGCGCTGCGTAGAGGTTGTCTACAGGAATATCAAAGAAGCCCTGAATCTGCGTCGCGTGAAGATCCATCGTCAAAACCCGCTCGATCCCCGCCTCTGCAATCAGGTTGGCCACCAGTTTGGCCGAAATCGGTGTGCGCGCCTTGGTGCGGCGGTCCTGACGGGCATAGCCGAAATAGGGAATAACCGCGGTGATGCGATCCGCCGAAGACCGGCGCAGCGCGTCAGAGATGATCAACAGCTCCATCAGGTTGTCATTGGCCGGATTAGAGGTGGACTGGATGATAAACATGTCCTCGCCGCGCACGTTTTCGTACACTTCGACAAAGATTTCCTGATCGTTGAACCGCTCGATACGGGCATCCACCGGCTTGACCGCCTTGCCGCGATGCATGGACATACGCCGTGCAATCGACTCCGAGAGAGTTTTGTTGGAATTGCCGGCGATCAGTTTCGGCTCGATAATGGATTTCATGGCAGAGGGTCCCTAGCAGCGGATTGGACGTTACAGACAGGCGTTGCGTAACAGTTCTGTTAGGCGTGCCCATAGCAAAGCATCAGGGGTTTGCATAGGGATTACGGCAGGCTAATCAGGGTTAAATCACATAAAGGACGCATTAAAATGGCCCATATCGACTATTTTACAATCACGCTTTCCCCCTTTGCCTATCTCGCGGGGACCGGACTGGAAGAGGTCGCGCACAAACACGGGGCCACGATCAGCTACAAGCCGTTCAATCTGATGCAGGTGTTTGAACAGACCGGCGGCACCCCGCCCGCGCAGCGCCATCCCGCACGGCAGGCCTACCGCATGCAGGAACTGGCCCGAATCGCCAAGCGCAACAACCTGCCGATCAACCTCAAGCCTGCCCATTTCCCCACCAACCCCGCGCCAAGCTGCTATGCGCTGATTGCGGCACAGGATGCAGGCGGCGGTGATCTGGGGGCGCTATGCCACAGCTTCCTGCGGGCGTGCTGGGCCGAAGATAAGGACGTGGCAGAAGATGCGGTCGTGCGTGACTGTCTGGCGCAACACGGGTTCGATCCGAAACTGGCCGACAGCGGCCTGCTGGCCGGGGCGCAGACCTTTGAAAAGAACACCGAAGAGGCTTTGCAACGCAACGTCTTTGGTGCACCCAGCTACGTTGTGGGCGATCAAGTGTTCTGGGGCCAAGATCGTCTGAGCTATCTCGACGATTACCTGTCAGAATTAGGAAAATAATCGTGTTGGACTGTTACACCAGAACCGCAGGGCAGGGGCCGCGCAAGGCCCTGTTCATTCACTGTTCGCTGTCTTCAGGCAAAAGCTTGCTTCCCCTGATGGGGCATTTCAGTGACGAAATGACGATGGTGGCGGTAGACCTGCCCGGGCAGGGGAAATCCCCGATGCCCGATCCTGCGCGGGACTACCAGACCCAATGCGTAGAGGCCTGTATCGCGCTGGTCGAACAATCCGGCGGGCCACAGGATCTGGTGGGGCATTCCTTTGGCGCGACGGTGGCCCTGCGGCTGGCGGCGCTGCGCCCTGATCTGGTGCGCTCTCTGGTGTTGTTCGAGCCGGTCTATTTTGGTCTGCTGCGGGATGCAGGCCATCCGGTGTATGACTCCATGCAATCGGATGAAGGCGCTTTCAACACCGCGATTGCACAGGGCGATATGATGAAAGCCGCAGAGCTGTTCCTGTCCCGCTGGGGCCTGCCCGGAGAATGGGAGCGCCTGCCCGAAGCCGCCCGCAAGGTGATGTCCGAACGCATGTGGGTGATACCCGCGCAGCATCTGGCGATCATCGACGACAGCGATATACGGATGCGGTTGCACGAACTGGAAGAGGTTGCCTGCCCCACGCTGGTGATACGCGGTGGTGACAGCCCCGAGGTGATGACAGCCGTGACCAAAGTGATCTCTGACACGATGCCGGACTGCGAACTCGACGTGCTGGAGGGGGCAGGACATATGCTGCCCATCACCCATGCTGCGCAATGTGCCAAGCGGCTGCGCGGGTTCTGGGATTTGTGACGCACCGGTCCCTCCCTGACGGGAGGAATGCCTGCGGCGCGGATATTTCCCCCAAAAAGAGCTTGGGGTCGGTCTAGCCCTGTACCAGCGAGATGAATTTGTCGATTTCGGCGTCCGTTGTGGACCAGCTACAGACAAGGCGGCAGGTCAGGATTTCGTCTGACGGGCCGGTTGCGGGGTGGTTGCCGGGCCATGGGTGGTAGATGGCGCCGCCGGCTTGTGCCCGTTCGTGGGCGGCGCGGGTCATGCCGCAGAACAGCATGTTGGCCTGACGGGGGTGAAGCAGTTCAAAGCTGTTGATGCGGGTCAAACCGGACTCCAGCCGGGCAGCGGCAGCGTTGGCTTGTCTGGCGAGTTTCAGCCAGAGGTCATCTGTCAGATAAGCCTCCATCTGGGCGGACAGGTAGCGGTGCTTGGAAAACAGGTGGCCGCCCCGTTTGCGACGCAGCTCAAATTCCCAGGCCTTGGCAGGGTCAAAAATGATCACCGCCTCCACGCCCATCAATCCGTTTTTCGTACCCCCGAAGGAGACCACATCAATGCCGGCCTTCCATGTCATTTCCGCAGGGGTGCAGCCCAGTGCAACCAAGGCGTTGGTAAAGCGCGCGCCATCAAGATGGGTGCCGATCCCCAGTTCCTTTGCCGTGCTGCACAGGCGGGTGATTTCATCTACAGTATAGACCGTGCCCATTTCGGTGACATTGGTGATCGACAGGGCGCCGCGCTGGATATTGTGCACGCCTAAAACGCCGGTGCTTTCGGCGCGGCTGCGGAACTGGGCGGCGTCAATTTTCGCGTCAGCCCCTTCAAGCAGTGTCAGTTTCGCGCCGCCGGTGAAAAACTCCGGTGCGCCGCATTCGTCCTCTTCGATATGGGAATGGCGGTGGCAGAAGACGGTTTGCCACGGTTGGGTCAGCACCGAGAGGGACAGGGCGTTGGCAGTGGTGCCGGTAGAGACCAGATAAACCGCGGCCTCCGGTGCTTCGAAGATGTCGCGGATGCGGGCGGTAACGCGGTCCATGATTTCGTCATTGCCATAGGAACTGGCATAGCCTTCGTTGGCCTGTGCCAGCGCTTCCATCACTTCGGGGGCGGCGGGGGCGGCGTTGTCTGATGCGAAATACATTATTGGAACCCTTCCACGATATAGTCTTCGTAATCCTCTTCCTCTACGTCATATTCGGGCACTGTTTGGCCTGCAACCGAATTGCCGCTTTGGGCCGTGCTGTCCGGATCACCTGTCAGCAGTGGGTGCCACGCGGGCAGGCGCTTGCCTTCATGCAGCAGGCGGTAAGCGCAGGTGCTTGGCATCCAGTGGGCGTTGCGTTCGATGTTTTCAGGGGTCAGCACAACGCAGCCTGCCACCATTTGTTTCCGCAAGGGATAGTTGCCGCAGGAACAGGTTTTGTCGTCGAACAGGCGGCAGGCGATATTGGTATAGGCCAGTGCGCCGCTGTCCTCGTCTTCCAGTTTCAGCAGGCAGCATTTGCCGCAGCCGTCGCACAGCGCTTCCCACTCTGCCTTGCTCATGTCGGCAAGATCGGTGGTGCGCCAGAAATTCTTGGCCAGTTGGCCCCGTTTGATGTGTTCGCTCATAGCCCTGTTCTTGAGCCGTTGCGCCGGATTGTCTAGGGTAAACAGAAAAAACGGAGCAGTTGATGCGGGAGACCGATCTCTACGAACCAGTTAAAGCCTTTCTGGAAGGGCAGGGCTATGTGGTGAAAGCCGAGGTGCGGGACTGCGATGTAGTGGCGGTCCGCGGCGATGAAGACCCTGTGGTGGTAGAGTTGAAATTGCAGTTGTCCCTTGCCCTGTTAATGCAAGGGGTGGACCGGCAGGCGATCACCGATGCGGTATATGTGGCAGTGCCTGCGGGGAAAACCGCCCGCTGGCGGGGGCAGGTGAAAGATGCGGTGCGGTTGTGCCAGCGTTTGGGGCTGGGGCTGATGAGCATTCGCAACGGGGCGGTTCTGGTGCATGTGGACCCGGGACCATATGCCCCGCGCAAAATGAAGCGGCGGCGGGAGTTGCTGCTCAAAGAATTTCAGAACCGTGTGGGGGATCCCAACACCGGCGGGCAGAGCAAGCGCAAGATTATCACCGCATACCGGCAGGATGCCCTGCGTCTGGCGCTGCATCTGTCTGTGGCAGGAACAGTCAAACCGGCGGTGGCGCGTAAGGAATTGGGCGTGGTCAAGGCTGCGGCGATCCTGCAATCGGATCACTACGGCTGGTTTGAGCGGGTAGAACGTGGGGTCTATTCACTGCGGCCAAATGGAGTGGAGGCTCTGGAGACTTATGCGGATGTGGTTGCTTTGCTGAAAGCCTAGGGATTTGAGTATTTTGGGAACATTGAAACCGTTCAGCTGTGGGCAGCCAGAATTTCGCGGGCTTTGGTACAATCGGCCTGCATTGCGGTGATCAGTTCGTCCAGGCTGTCGAATTTGAGCTCGGGGCGCAGGAAGTCCACCAGTGCGGTGGAGAGGGTCGCGCCATATAGGTCGCCTTTGAAGTCGAACAGGTAGACTTCGAGGTTGGGGATGTCATTGTCGGCAAATGTGGGTCGGTCGCCCAGCGAGGCCGCCCCGTGGTAGTGGCCCTTGTGCGGCCCGTCGAGCACATCCACCAGCACCGCATAGACGCCGTATTTGGGCAGATGCAGGTCTGTGAGCGGGATGTTGGCTGTCGGGAAGCCAAGGTCGCGGCCCCGCTGGAAGCCTTTTTCCACCACGCCTTCGATGCGGTGCCAGTGTCCCAGCATGCGCGTGGCATCCTGTGGGCGACCTTCGGAGAGGGCGGCACGGATGGCAGTAGAGGAATAATCCCCCTGCGCATCATTCACCAGTGGTGCGATTGTGGTGCCAAAGCCATAGGTTTTGCCCATTTCGGCCAGCAGGTCCACATCGCCGCTGCGCCCTTTTCCAAAACGGAAGTCGGCACCAACCACCAGATGTTTTATTCCGAGACCCTTTACCAGCACGTCTTTCACGAAGACTTCGGCGGAGAGGGCGGCCAGTTCCTTGTTGAACGGAATCTCATACAGGTGATCGAGTCCCAGTTTTTCAAACCGGTTGGCGCGGGTTTCTGCGGACATCAGGCGAAAGGCCGGAGCATCGGGTTGAAACAGGCGGCGGGGGTGGGGTTCAAAGGTTACAACCCCCAAAGGCGCGCCAAGTTCGGCAGCGGCGGCACGGGCGAGTGCCAGCACCGACTGGTGGCCAAGGTGGACCCCGTCGAAATTGCCCATGGCAACAGAGGCCCCTTTGGCGGTTTCGGGCAGGTTGTGATAGCTTTGGTGTCTTTGCATGGGCCCTGTGTCGGGCCTCTGCCCGTTACGTCTGGTGACGGCTCGGCGCGAGAACCAGCGCTTCACCTTTCAGGACAACCGTATCGCCCACTGTGCAGACACATTCAAGGGTCACACGCCGTTTTGCAGCGTCAATTGCCGCGACAGTAACAGTGGCGGTCACATTGGCATCCGGGCGCACGGGGGCGGTGAATTTCAGATCCTGCTTCATGTAGATCGTGCCATGTCCGGGCAGTTGTTCCCCGATCACCGCAGAAATCAGCGAGGCCGAGAGCATGCCGTGTGCGATGCGTCCCTTAAACATCGTGTCCTTGGCATAGGCGTCATCCAGATGCACCGGATTGTGGTCGGTGCTGAGTTCGGCAAACATCTCAATCTCGCGGTCGCCGATGGTTTTAGAGATGGCGCGGGACATGCCCACCTCCATATCTTCCAAAAAGATGGTTCCGATTTGGGGTTCAACGGGGATACTGTCTGGCATGGCGTCCTGTCCTGTCGCGCTGTTTCGTCTGACTAGATCGGATTATAGCGACAGGCAAGCCGCTTGCGCAATATATGTTCCGCAAGCGGTCTGTTCTTGTAATTTAATTACCGTAAGTGGCCGATGTTTGCAGTCGGGCTCAGGCTGTGGGTAGACAGGAATGCCTCAAGCTTTTGCGGGTCAGGCTGGGGCGCGGTCGCGGTTTCTTCAGCGGCCAACCCACCGGAGATGAACAGGCTGTCCATATCTTCATTGATCGCACCCAGAATATCCGTGTGGATACCGTCCCCGATGCACAGAATGCGGCGGTTTTCGATTTCGCGGCCTGCGACTTCGGACAGGCGGCGGCGGGCCAGATCATAGATCGGCGGGTGGGGTTTACCGAAATAGTGCGAGGTGCCACCCCGTGCCGTGTATTCTGCCGCCAGCGCACCTGCGCAGTAGATCCGCTTGTCGCCGTGATCTACCACAATGTCAGGGTTGGCGCAGAGCAGGTCCAGACCGTTGTTTTTGGCTTCCAGAAAAATGGCGGCGTAATCGTCCGGTGTTTCGGTCTGGTCGTCGAACAATCCGGTGCAGACGATGGCCTCGGCCTGATCGAGCGGCACGCGGTTTATGTTTTCAAGACCGGGAATTGACGGGTCTGGGGCAAAGAAGGGCAGGTCCCGTTCCGGTCCGATGTGAAACACATTGGTTCCGTAATACCCGGAGGCAAGCGCGGCGCGGGCGCTGTCACCGCTGGTGGCGACCGACTGATAGAGATCGCGGGCCACGCCGATCCCGTCAAGCTGGACTTCGACCGCAGGTGCGGGACGGGGGGAATTGGTGAGCAGCAAGACTATGCCGCCGCCGTCGCGAAAGGTTTCAAGGGCACGTACGGCCTCGGCAAAGGGGCGGTGGCCGTTGTGCAGACACCCCCAAAGGTCGCAAAACACCGCGTCGTAGTTGGCGGAGATTTCCGAAAGATTTTCGATGATACGTGTCATGTTAGCCTCTTCACTGTTTGGCGCGATCATTGCGAGATTGTCAGTCTTGGCAAGGTCAATTCCCCCTAGATGTGGGGGCTGCGCAAGAAATTGACCAGTAATTCGCAGAAAAACTGCACCGAAGCGTGGATTGACGTGCAGTCAGGCGGGTTGTGGGAAAAAATGAACCGGACTAGGGTTTCAGCGCCCAGAGCAGCGGGGTTGTCCCGCTGGTGTGGCCGGTTGCCATTCCCGCCCTATTCAGGGCGCGTAAAGACAGGATAACGCCATGACAGACCATATCACCGTTCACACCGAGGACCGTGTGACCACCGTGACCATCGCGCGGCCGGACAAGCGCAATGCCATTACGCAGGCCATGTACGGCGCAATTGCAGATGCGCTGGAAGAATACGCCACGCAGGACACGGCGCGGGCGTTGATCCTGACCGGCGCGGAGGATTATTTCACCGCCGGAAACGATCTTAAGGATTTCTCCATGTCGGATCGCGCCGATGACATTCCGCCGGTTGGACGGTTCCTCAACGGGATATCCACCTGCCCCAAGCCGGTGATCGCCGCAGTGAACGGGCCGGCCATCGGGGTTGGTCTCACGATGCTGTTGCACTGTGATCTGGTCTACGCGGCGCAATCAGCCACTTTCGATGCGCCCTTTGTCAAACTCGGGCTGGTGCCGGAGGCGGCGTCTTCGATGTTGCTGTCGGCTTCGGTCGGGATGGCGGTGGCCAATGACATCCTGCTGGCAGGGCGCAAGCTGGACGCGCAGGAAGCCCATGACTACGGGCTGGTATCCCGTGTGTTTGCTGACGGTGATCTGATGGCGGAAACCCGCAAGATTGCGCAACACATCGCGGCAAGCGCACCTGTGGCGCTGAAACGGTCCAAAGCCCTGATCCGCAACCAGCGGGAACAGGTCGCGGCGCAGATGGCGGCAGAGGGCAAGGTTTTTGTCGAACAGCTCCGCTCGCCCGAGTTTGCCGAAACGGTGGCCGCGATCATGCAAAAGCGTGCGCCCAATTATTCCTGATCGCCCAGACGGTCTCTGACAATGCCGACGGCCCGCACGGATCAACCGGGCGGGCCTACGCGTAAGTGAGTCAAATAAGCCGCTCCGGTGGGCCGGAACGGCTTGTCACTTAAAACCCGCCCCGCATTTTCATGCAGGGTGGGCGATCTCTGATTATTTGAACATCTTGGCTTCAAAAGCCTTTAGCGACAGGCGCGAAGAGGTATAGGCTTCGCGGCCCTGTGCGCAGGCGAGTTCAGGGAAAAGTTCCGTGATCTCGTCGCGTTGCTCTGCGGTTACGCTGGCCATAGCCTGATCACCCGGCTGGAAGCTTTCGGTCCATGCGCCATCGGACAGAACGACCTCGTGGTGGTCGAACATGAAGTGCACATAAGTGGCTTGCGATGCACTGACCAGCGAAATGCTCTTGTCGTCATTCACCATATGCTTGGCGGCGACCAGTACTTCCGGTTCGTTGAACAGCAGGCCGACTTCGGCGTTGTTTACCAGCAGGCGGTGGTTCTGGCTGACCAGCATGTCCCGTTCCGGCAGACCGTTTCCAAGCGCGCCTTTGCGGATCAGAACCGGTTGCAGGTGTGGGTTGGCTTGCAGTTCCATCCCAGTCATCGGCTTGGCACCGATCCAGCGGATTTCCTGTGCGCCGTTGTCCCGCGTGATCACCCGATCCCCGACCTTAAGCATCTCAACCGGCTTTTCGCCTTGCATGGTTGCAATCAGCGTGCCCGGTGTGAAGCAGGGCGGAGGTGTCGTGTCGAGAATATTCTCGATCTCGGTGAAGGTCATCTCACCGGTGACAGAGCCGCCCGGACGGTCGATGAACTGGACGGTCCCCGAGGTGGAGTCGCCATCCGGATCAACAGTTTCGTTGATGATCTTGTAGTGACCCACGTTCGACAGGTCGAGCGTGTCGTAATCATCGCCGCCGCTGCCACCGTCTACGTGGTCGCCAATCGCATCCTCGGCAGAGTCATAGGTGAAGGTGTCCCGATCCGCGCCGCCATATGCTGTGTCGTTACCGTGGCCACCGCCAAAGATGTCGTTGCCTCTGTCACCGTGCATGATGTCGTCGTCGATACCGCCGTAGATTTCGTCGTCATCTGCGCCGCCGTAAATCAGGTCGTCATCGTCGCGACCGTAGAGGATGTCATTGCCATCTCCGCCATAGATCGTGTCCATGCCGTTGTCGGGACGCCGGTCGATGTCATCCGGAATATCAAGGATGTCGGTTGTTTCCAGACCGCCGTAGACCACATCGTCGCCTGCGCCGGCTTCGATGATGTCATTGCCTTCGCCGCCGACGATCAGATCGTCGCCTCTGCCGCCATCTACAGTGTCATCGTCAATGCCGGAGTAGATGGAGTCATCGCCATCGCCGCCCGAAATGCTGTCCGCATCGTCGCCGGTGTAGATGATGTCGTTACCGCCACCGCCATAGACGGTGTCCATGTCGTTGGTGGGATCGGCGTCACTATCATAGAGTCCGGGATAACCGCGATCCGGTGTGCCGATGTCGTTTGCAACGTCAACCGGACCGGACGTGTCGATGTAGTCATCGCCCGCACTGCCGGTTGCCGTGTCAGAACCGTCACCACCGTACAGCGTGTCGCCGTCGCCGCCGCCAAACAGTTGGTCGTCGCCGTCGCCACCAAAGAGAGTGTCGTTACCAGCGCGGCCGCGCAGGATGTCGTCGCCGTCTTCGCCGTGAAGCGTGTCGTCGCCGTTGCCGCCGTCAACACTGTCGTCGCCTGCACCGGCATAGACCAGATCGTCGCCTTCGCCCGCGCGCACTTCGTCGTCACCGTCACCGGCTTCGATGATGTCGTCGTCGCCATCTGCGCCGTCAATGGTATCGCCCTGCGCATCCACATACCCCGGGTTCATCACATCGTCACCGGCTGTGCCGTGGACTGTGCCATCCGGTGTCATCCGATCACCCAGAATGGTCTCGATTTCCGAGAATTCCATCGTGCCGAGAACCGACATATCCGATGGGTCAAGGAATTCGATCGTGCCGGAGGTGGAATTTCCGTCCGCATCAACCGTTTCGTTTGTGACACGGAACGGGCCTGCATTTGTCAGGTCCAGAACGTCATTGTCGTCGCCGTCAGTGCCACCGTCCACGATGTCACCAATGCCGTCAGCCGCGCTCATCACGTTGATGCGGTCCGCATCCGCGCCGCCGTAAATCTCGTCCTTGCCTGCGCCGCCATCAATGATGTCCGCACCGCTGCCGCCGAGGATTTCGTCGTTGTCATCGCCGCCAAACAGACGGTCGTCGCCGCCTTTGCCTTCGATGTAGTCGTCACCCTTGCCGCCAAAGAACTCGTTGGTGAAAGTATCCGCGGCAGAATTGCCCTCATGGTCAAAGCCGATCAGCGTGTCGTCAAAGTCAGAGCCGATCGCACCGTCGATACCGCCGATGATGCAATCGTTATCTGCGTCACCGCCAGAGAGGGATTTCGTAGACAGATCGACCGTAACCGCCGAACCGCTGCTGGAATAATCGAGGTTGTCCTGACCCTGGCCGCCGTCGAAAATATCCTTGCCGGAGCCGCCAACAAAAACATCGTCGCCCTTGCCACCGTAGAGCAGGTTGGTTCCGGTGCCACCCGCCAGAATGTCATTGCCGTGACCGCCAAAAACAGTGTCGTCACCTTTGCCGGCATCAACGAAATCGTCGCCTGCGTAGGCGTAGATTACATCGTTGTCCCCATCCGCACCGTCAATTGTGTCGCATTGTTCGTCAACATAGCCGGGCAGCATGATGTCATCACCGCTGGTGCCATCAACCGGAGCCGCCGTTTTCGTTCCACCCGTGCCAGTACCGCCAGTGCCAGCGCCTGTGCCAGTACCGCCAGTGCCTGTACCACCTGTACCTGTGCCAGTGCCGCCAGTTCCGGTTCCGCCAGTTCCTGTTCCGCCTGTGCCAGTGCCACCTGTTCCTGTTCCGCCAGTACCAGTGCCGCCTGTACCAGTGCCACCAGTTCCTGTTCCGCCTGTACCAGTGCCGCCAGTTCCGGTTCCACCAGTTCCAGTGCCGCCTGTACCAGTGCCACCAGTTCCGGTTCCACCAGTTCCAGTGCCGCCTGTGCCAGTGCCACCTGTACCGGTTCCACCAGTTCCAGTGCCACCGGTTCCTGTGCCGCCTGTACCAGTGCCACCAGTTCCGGTTCCACCTGTTCCTGTGCCGCCTGTACCAGTGCCACCAGTTCCGGTTCCACCTGTACCAGTGCCGCCAGTTCCGGTTCCACCTGTTCCTGTTCCGCCAGTTCCGGTTCCACCAGTTCCGGTTCCACCAGTTCCAGTGCCGCCCGTGCCAGCAGCCGAATATGCTGTGTCGTCTCTGGTTGCGCCCGTTACATCACTCATTACAAACTCCACTCATCATGCTGGTTCGACCGGATCAAACCCGGCGAAAACTGAAACTAAACTATTTGCGGCAGCGATTCCGAACCGATGGACTCTCAAAGTGACGCAAATTCTCATTCGTAGTTACACAGCACTGGGATCAAAATTCAAGGAAAACCGTCCAATTTTGCCCAATTTTGAACAAATTTTGCCATATTTCGATATTTTTTGCCTTTTTTGGCGACATTGGACCGGAAGGCGGTTCTTTGTTCCTAAATCGTGCACAATAATGCGGAAAGCCAAGGGCATAAGGGTATTGCAAAACGTAAAAGCATGGTGCGATTCGCCTTTTCCGACTCGTTTTGCATCGAATTATGGCGGTATTTGCCACAATTTCGACTTAAACCATGCGCATATAGCGCGGGACAAACTTATTCGACAGAGTCATCATGGTAGAGCAAATTTGGAACGGGGTAGACATTGCGCAGCGGGCGGAACGCCTGTTTGACCAACGTGTCCTGAAAGTCATTGCACCGGGCGGGCGCAAACGCGGCAGCATCCGGATCGTTTTTGCCGATAGAACGATTATTGCCACGCGGCGGGACAGTCTTGAGGAAACCAAGGCAGAGGCGCATATCCTTGAACAGCTGACACAACATACCGGGTCTTGCGCGGGTTTTCTGGCAATGGACGGCGATGTCATGTTCCAGACTGATGTGGGGCAGCACCGTTTGGGGCAATACATCCGCCTGCAAGATCCTTCTGACTGGGAAGATGTGGCCGTTAATACCGTGCGGTCCCTGTTTGACGTGCATGTAGCAGGCAATGCGTCAAGCCTGCCGCAAGATCTTAAATCCTGTTTTATGCGCTCGGCGTGGATCAAGATGTTTGTGAATGACCCCGGCCGGGTGGCTAAAAAGCTGGGCCAACCGGTGCCGGAATATGACAAGAACGCACTGGCCGAGATCGTGAAAACCCCCGAGCGGCGCTTTATCAAGTGGGATTGCAGGGCTGGCAACGCAGCAACGGATGAGGCTGGAAAAATCCGCTGGTTCGACTTTGAATATGCCGGATTGCGCCATGGAGCCGAGGATTTCGCATGGCTTGTGGCGGATGAAAACTGGCCGCTGCCCGCAGATACAATGTTGTCGGTGATCGAACAGGAATACGGCCGTGGCGAGTCCCGAAGCTGGGAGTCCTATCGCAGCTATCTGGAGGTTTTCGCAACGCTTCAGGCCATCAACCGCATTTTGCAGGTGTTTCGCGGCGTAAAGCGCAAGGGCTGGATCAGCGAGCAACGTGCGCTGCATTACGATGACGTAGGGATCAACCCGCGCCTTGCCATCCATCTGTGTGACAACGGACGGATACTGGCGGATCGCAACGCCGTGACCCGACCGATTGTACCTGTGTTCGAGGCGGCGCGCAAAGCCTTTGCAGAAACGATGAACTAGGGCGCCCGTGGCAGGGTGTGTCAGGCGCTTTCAGGCGTTTCAGTGGTACGCAGCGGCAGGGTGATCCGAAACACCGCCCCCATGCTGCTGCCCGCATAAACCAGCGTTCCGCCAAGGTTTTTCACAATTTCGCGGCTGATCGGCAGGCCCAGTCCGGCACTGCCGGAGGTGAATTTCTTTGACAGTTTAGAGAATTTCTCAAAGATCAGGTCGATGTCATCCTCGCTGATACCCCTGCCGTTATCTGCCACCGTTATAAGCAGCTTGCCATCATGCAGTCCGCTGAGAACGCTGACCTCGGGCGGGGTGGTGCCGCAATGTTTCAGCGCGTTTGTCACGAGATTGATCAGCACTTGGGACAGCCTGTCCGCATCGGTATAAAGCGTGATCTGTTCGGCGGTGGTGTCGCGCCGGATCACAGCGCCTAACTCGTTGGCTTGTGCTTGCGTGGTGGCAAGGGCGCGGTCGATGATGCTTTGGACCGGCACGGTTTCAAGGTTCAACTGCACCCGCCCGTTTTCCATAAAGCTGAGATCCAGAATATCGTCGAGCAGCCGCGTCAACCGGATGCTTTCGCTGTGAATGATCGTAGCAAAATGGTTCAGCTGTTCCGGCGCAAGCGTGTCGCCGTCCTGCAGGATTTCCGAAAATGTGCGGATAGAGGTCATCGGCGTGCGCAACTCGTGGCTGACCTGACTGAGAAACGTATCCTTCTGCGCCCCGAGCTCTGTCAGTTTCGCATTGGCATCACGTAGTTGTGCGGCGGCCTGTTCCAGCTCTTTTGACTGGGTTTCAAGCCGTGCGGAATACTCCATAATCTGGGCCGTTTCATCGGCCACGGCGATCATGTCTTCAAAGGAAATCTCCGAACCGCCTGTCACCTGTGCCATCATCGCATGGGCGGCGGCAGCCCCCACCGAACCGGCGATCTCGCGCTCTAATGTGGCGATCAGTTCGTTTGTGGCGTCCGGCAGAGGGGAATCCTTGCCCTGATGCCGGGCCTGTGCGCGGAACAGGGCCATTGCCTCTTCGCGCCCCAGAATGCGCTGTGCCAGAACCAGCAGGTCTTCGATTGCGGTGCTGCGGGTGATGCCGCGACGGGGGGAGACCTGACCGAAAACATTGATGAACTGGACCGATTGCAGGCGTTCGATGGCGCTGGGCGTTGTCAGCAGGGATACGACGACGAACACCACCGTGTTCAGCCCCAAGGACCAAAACACCGCATGGACCAGCGGGTCGGTGATGCCGACCCCGAGCAGGTTTTGCGGTGCCAGCCACGAAATGCCAAACGGACCGGATGCCAGTGCTTCCGGCCCCATCAGCGCCGCGCCACTAAAGCTTGGGACAAACAGGGTGTAGGCCCAGATGAAAAAGCCGGTGCAGATGCTGGCGATGGCGGCAGGGCGGGTGGCGCTGTGCCAGAACAATCCGCCCAAGAGCGCGGGCAGCACCTGCGCGACGCCAAGAAAGGCGATCAAGCCGATAGAGGCCAGCGCCCCCGTGCCGCCGTTAAACTGGAAATACACATAGCCAAGGGCCACAACCACCGCGATGCTTGCCCTGCGGGAGCGCAGCAATAGATCGCGCACATCGTCGCTTGCAGGGTTGCGACTGGCATTCATACGCAGCCAGAGCGGCAGGACGATGTGGTTTGACATCATCGTAGACAGCGCGATCGAGGCAACGATGACCATCGAAGTGGCCGAGGAAAACCCGCCCAGAAACGCCAGAGTAGCCAGCGTTTGCTGGCCCTGATCCAGCGGCACCGTCAGAACGAAAAGGTCGGGATTGGCGTCGGGTGCCAGAATGGACTGTCCGGCTATGGCGATGGGCAAGACGAACAGGCTCATCAAAAACAGGTAGAGCGGGAAAGCCCAGCTTGCCGTGGCCAGATGTCGTTCGTTGGAGTTCTCCACCACGATCACCTGAAACATGCGGGGCAGACAGATGATGGCACAGGCCGACAGAAAGTTGAGCATGACCCAGCGGGTATTGAACACCTGACTGCTTTGCAGCAGCTCGGGGTCCATCCGCGCGAATATATCTGCCGGTCCGCTCGCCACGCCCCAGACAACAAAAATCCCCACCGACAGCAGGGCGGCCAGCTTTACCACCGCCTCAACCGCGATGGCTGTGACAACGCCGTGGTGACGCTCGTTCGCATCCAGATTTCGGGTGCCAAAAATGATAGTGAACACCGCCAGTCCCGCCGCTACATAAAAGGCGGTTACAGTCGGGGACGGCGCAGGCGCACCTGTGGCCGTGGTAAACACCGCAAAGCTGAGCGTCATGGATTGCAGTTGCAGCGCGATATAGGGCGTGGTGCCCACCACCGCCAGCACCGTGACCAGCACCGCCAGACCGCCGCTTTTACCATAGCGCGAGGACAGAAGATCCGCGATGGAGGTAATGCGCTGCACCCGCCCGATCCGCACCAGTTTATGCAGCAGCCACCACCAGCCGACAAAAACAAGGGTGGGGCCAAGGTAGATCGCCACAAACTCCAGCCCGTTCCGCGCCGCCGAGCCGACAGCGCCATAAAACGTCCATGCGGTGCAATAGACCGAAATCGACAGCGTATAGACCAGCGGAGAGCGCAGGATCGCAAACCGCCCCGTTTCCGCCCAGCGTTCGGCGGCATAGGCCACCGCAAACAGCCCCAGCACATACAGCAGGCAGATGGAGACAAGAATATTGAAGCTGATCATTTTGAAACGTTGATGCGCAGCGCACGGCGGGCCAGAAAAAACGCCAGCAGGATCAGTCCGGCCCAGACGCTGAACACGTAAAAGAAGGAAACCGGCAGACCGAACAGGCTTTGGGCGCGGGTAAAGATCGACATCAATGGCGTTAGCAGCAGCAACAATCCCGTAACGGGCAGCAAGGTGGCTGCATCTCGGAACCGCCGACCCGGACGGCTGGGCAGGGTGGGGCGTTTGGTCCGGTCAGGCATCGGTCGGGATCATGCCAGCAAAGCCTTGATATTGGCGACAATTTCGCGGTTGGAAAAAGGTTTGGTCATAAACATGGACGCACCCGCAGCCTGTGCGGCCGCACGGTCGCGGGATTGCCCCTTGGCGGTCAGCATCAGCACCGGCGTTTCGGCCATGCCCTCGGTGCCGCGAATTTCGCTCAGGATGTCAAAGCCGCTTTTGCCCGGCAGCATGACATCAAGGATCACCAGATCCGGCGTCAGCCGCGCGGCGGTTTCCGCAGCATTGCTGCCATCGGAATGGGTGCTGACAGACAAACCTTCCCGCGTAAGAAGAAAGCTCAGCGCCTCTACTATATGGGGTTCGTCCTCGATCAATAACACCCGTTCGTGCATTCCAGCCTCCCAACTGATTGCAGGCTGCCTCCCGGCCGCCAGCTTGGAGAAACTACGGCAAGCCTGCGGTTTTAGGCAAGGATGTAATCGACCCGCCGTGCCTCACAGTGTTTTCGCGGGCAAACGCTACAGTGTAGCCCCGCCAGTACCGGCGTTGCCAAAGCCTGTGACATGACCCTGTTGTCGGCACTGAATATCATCGTGGACCGCAGCAGGGCAGGCAGATCGTAACTGCCCGCGCCGGTGGGTTCGGAAAGCGCATAGGTCAGGACACGGTCGCCCGAAGGCATTTCCAGCGTGGCCCGCAAAACCTGCCCCGGCTGGGCAAAGGCGCGGTAGATCGGCCAGAGCGGACAGGCCGAAGAATACAGCGGCAGCGCCAGTTCGGGGGTAGGTTTACGCATCAGAACCGCGCCGGACATATCCACTTCGATCAAACCAAAGACCGGAAACCCCATATCAGCGGGCATCTGTGCCATGCGAAACAGAATCGCCATGACGCTGGTGTCGTAATGCCGCGCAAGACTGAGGGGATCGAACCCGTGGCTGGCAGCGGTGCCTGCAAAGGTCTCGGCGGGAAGGGCGCTTTGGATGGATTGATACCGTTCCAGCGTGCTGTGAAGAACCGGCGCATCATGGGGGCCGCTTTTGAGGGCCGGTTGCGCATCGGGGGGCGGCACATGGTCGTGGCTGGCCCAGAATTCATGGGCGGCAGCGGTGGCCGGACCGCTGGTGTCGGTTTCATTGTCATGGTCAAAGAAATCCACCATCTTCTGCGCGGTTTCGGACAGGCGTTGGCTGTCGCTGTGCAGGTTGGCCAGAAACCGCGCCTGCATATCCGCCGGAATATCGCCCGCCGTGGCCAGAATGCTGGCGGTGGAGCGGATCGCGGTGATGTTGGACAGGATCTGGTGCATGGTCTCCGAGATGAACGGATCATGGGCCATCTGGTCGGTCATCGCCGTCAGCGTCTCGCGCTGTTCGCGGGTGATGCGGGACAGTTCACCCAGCAGTTTTGCCCAACCGGGATAGCGCCCGACAAATTCTTCGATCCGGTCCACTTCGGGCCGTGCGGTGCTGTGGGACTTGGCGGTTTCTGTCAGCGCATTAATCAGCGAGGCATCCGCGCCTTCGGTCAATTCGGAGGGCTGTAAATCCAGCTCTCGTGCAATGGACAACAAGGTGCGTCCCGCGATTCCCCGCCGGTTGTGTTCGATCAGGTTGAGATAGCTTGCGGAAATTCCGACAGCACGGGCCAGTGCCGTCTGGGTCAGCTTGCGGGTCTGGCGCCGTTCCCGAATGCGGGTTCCAATGAGAGTTCGGGGCAGATGTTTTTCCTTTGTTTGCTTTACGTTGCGGGAAGTCTGGTAATTTAATTTACAGATTGCTGCGCTGCATTGAGAAAAAGTTTACAAAAAAATCAAGCCAAAGCAACTGTTTATTGTTTTTTTAACGGATCGGCAGGAAGATGCCAATGTCAATTATTTGACTTCGTGTCCGGGCGCGTGTCCATGGGAGGATGCACGGGTCGGTCAAAAAATTGAGTTCATTGGGAGGAAATCTATGACTCTGATTAAACCAACACGGCGTGGTGTCATTCAGGCCGGCGCTTTGGCCGGGGCCGGTATTGCGATGCCGACGATCCTGACCGCCGAGAGCCATGCCGGGTATCGTAACGCACCGCAAGGCAGTTCGGTAACGCTGGGCTTTAACGTGCCCCAGTCCGGTCCTTACGCGGATGAAGGCGCGGACGAATTGCGCGCCTACGAGCTGGCGGTCGAGCACCTGAACGGTGAAGGCGACGGTGGCATGATGAATACCTTCATGGCAAACGGCAGCAAGGCTGCGCTGAAGGGCAACGGTATTCTGGGTAAAAAGGTGGAATTTGTCACCGGCGATACACAGACCAAATCCGATGCGGCGCGGGCGTCTGCCAAGTCCATGATCGAAAAAGACGGCGCAATCATGATCACCGGCGGTTCGTCCTCGGGCGTGGCTGTTGCGGTTCAGGGGCTGTGTCAGGAAGCCGGCGTGATCTTTATGGCCGGTCTGACCCACTCCAACGATACGACTGGCAAAGACAAGAAAGCCAACGGTTTCCGTCACTTCTTCAACGGCTATATGTCCGCCGCTGCGCTGGCACCTGTGCTTGAGAAAATGTACGGCAAGGACCGTAAGGCATATCACCTGACAGCCGATTACACTTGGGGTTGGACGCAACAGGAATCCATCGCTGCTGCAACCGAAGCCAAAGGCTGGGAGACCGTCAAGAACGTTCTGACACCGCTGGCGACGACGGATTTCTCTTCCTATGTGGCACCTGTTCTGAACTCTGGCGCGGATGTGCTGGTTCTGAACCACTACGGCGGCAACATGGTGAACTCGCTGACGTCTGCTGTGCAGTTCGGTCTGCGCGACAAGCAGGTGAACGGCAAGAACTTTGAAATCGTTGTGCCGCTGTATTCCCGTCTTATGGCCCGGGGTGCGGGTGAAAACGTGAAAGGCATCTTCGGCTCTACCAACTGGCACTGGTCCTTGCAGGACGAAGCCTCCAAAGCGTTTGTTAAATCCTTTGGCACCAAATACGGCTTCCCGCCAAGCCAGGCTGCGCACACATGTTACGTGCAGACCCTGCTTTATGCCAACGCAGCAGAAACCGCAGGTACGTTCAATCCTTGTGGGATCGCTGAAGTGCTCGAGGGCTTGCAGTTTGACGGCATGGGCAACGGCCCGACCGAATATCGCGCCGATGATCACCAGTGCTTTAAGGATGTTCTGGTTGTGAAAGGGAAAGACAACCCCACATCGGAGTTCGACCTTCTGGAAGTGGTCGAAGTCACCCCGCGTGCGCAGGTGGAATACGCCCCCGATCACCCGATGTTTGCCGGTGGCGATCTGGGTCAATGCAATCCGGGCGCGTAAGTGTAGCCTGACGCAAAACAGGACCACGGCAAGCCGCTTGCCGTGGTCTTTTACAATACATCCCTCGACATAAAAGAAGGGCGGGACTATGGACGCAATCCTCCTGCAAATTCTGAACGGACTGGACAAAGGCTCCGCCTATGCGTTGATCGCCCTTGGCCTGACGTTGATTTTCGGCACACTGGGCGTGGTGAACTTCGCCCACGGTGCGCTGTTCATGATCGGTGCCTTCTGCGCCGTCACCTTGCAAAAAATTCTCACGATCAGCTCCGTCAGTATTGATCCGGAAAAGAAGGATTTTCTGGGCAACCCGATGGAGGTAAAGACCCCTTATGTGGAATCCTGGTTCGGAGAGGCCACCGGACAGTTGATTATCAACTGGTCCGTCCCGCTGGCCATCCTGTTTGCGATTCCGGTGATGCTGGCGGTTGGCTACATCATGGAACGCGGGTTGATCAAACACTTCTACAAGCGTCCCCACGCGGATCAGATCCTTGTGACATTCGGTCTGGCGATTGTGATTCAAGAGATCGTAAAACACTATTATGGTGCGAACCCGATCCCGACACCGGCACCCGATGCGCTGCGCGGCTCTTTCGATTTCGGCGTGCTGCTTGGTTTTGATCCAAACGCGGTGATCTATCCGCTGTGGCGTCTGGTTTATTTTGCATTTTCCGCATTGGTCATCGGCGGGGTCTTTGCCTTCCTGCAATTCACGACCTTCGGCATGGTGGTGCGCGCTGGCATGGCCGACCGCGAGACTGTCGGTCTGCTTGGTATCAACATCGACCGCCGCTTTACACTGACATTCGGAATTGCGGCAGCCGTGGCCGGTCTGGCCGGGGTGATGTATACGCCGATCAACAGCCCGAACTATCACATGGGTATGGATTTTCTGGTGCTGAGCTTTGTGGTTGTTGTGGTTGGTGGCATGGGCAGCCTGCCTGGTGCGGTGCTGGCAGGGTTCCTTCTGGGTATCCTTGAAAGCTTTGCCGCAATGAACGAGGTCAAAAGCTTCTTTGAGGCGATCTACCTGCCCTCCATTGACCAGATCATCATCTACCTAGTTGCAATTATCGTTCTGTTGACCCGACCGCGCGGTCTGATGGGACGCAGAGGCGTGATGGAGGAATAATCCCATGCTTGGACTGAACAAAAAAGACACCGGCCTATTCATCTTCGTGATCTGTGTTACGGCACTCGCCCCGTTCATCATGAACCCGTTTCCCGCAGACAGTGCGATGGCGCAGTTCAATGCGGGGTATCCCGACCTGATGCAGCGGTTTGTGATCTTCGGAATCTTTGCCATCGGTTTTAACATCCTGTTCGGCCTGACCGGATACCTGTCCTTTGGTCATGCGGCCTTTTTGGGGGCAGGGTCTTATGCGGCGGTTTGGATGTTCAAACTGCTTAGCTATAACATCGTGCCGGCGATCATCCTGTCGGTGATTGTGGCGGGGCTGTTTTCGGTGATTATCGGATTTATCTCCCTACGTCGGTCGGGGATCTACTTTTCGATCCTGACACTGGCCTTTGCGCAGATGTCCTTTGCGATGGCCTATTCGGTCCTGACACCGCTGACAAACGGGGAAACCGGTTTGCAGGTCTATAACGACGATCCGCAATGGCTCAAGGGGGACGGGCCGGATGCCACCCATTTCTTCGGGCTGGAGATGCGTTCGACCTTTGAGCTGGACCTTGGCGCTTGGTCGTTTTCCTTTAACGTCGGCTACTATTTCTGCGCGGTGCTGATGCTGGTGGCGTTCTACCTGTCCATGCGGATTTTCCGCTCTCCGTTCGGGCTGATGCTGCGGGCGATCAAGACCAACCAGACACGGCTGAACTATACAGGTCTCAACTCGCGCCCCTATACGCTCGCCGCTTTTGTGATCTCGGGGATGTATGCAGGGCTTGCGGGTGGTCTTATGGCCTCTATGGACCCGCTGGCCGGGGCAGAGCGGATGCAGTGGACCGCTTCGGGCGAGGTGGTTCTGATGACCATCCTTGGCGGTGCGGGCACCTTGCTGGGGCCGCTGCTGGGCGCGGGTTTCATCAAATACTTTGAGAACATCTTTTCCAAGATCAACGAAAGCGTGTTGCACGGGTGGTTCGGTTTTCTGCCGGACGGGATCGAGAACGGTCTGATCTGGGTGGCAGAGCATTTCGTCGGCTCCGGCTGGCACCTGACACTGGGCCTTTTGTTCATGCTGATTGTGATCTTCCTGCCCGGTGGCCTGATGGAAGGGGCGACCCGCATTCGCGACCGGTTCAGTGGCGACAAGAACAAAAAAGACACCGAGGGCAAATATGCCCCGGCCGGTGAATAGGGAAGGGTGGATTAATGGGAATCCTTGAAGTCCAGAATGTGAACAAGTCTTTTGGCGGGTTGAAAGCGTTGCAAAACGTCAACCTGAACGTGGAAGAAGGCACCATTCACGCAATTATCGGCCCGAACGGGGCGGGGAAATCCACGCTGCTGAACTGCTTTGTTGGAAAACTGCTGCCTGATACCGGCGCTGTGACCTTCGACGGGCATTCGCTGTTGGGGAAGAAACCCCATGAAATAAACCAGATCGGCGTTAGCCGTGTGTTCCAGACACCGGAGATATTTGCCGATCTCAGCGTGTTTGAGAACGTGATGATCCCCTGTTTTGCCAAACGGGACGGTGCGTTTGAATTGAATGCACTGGCGCGGGTGCAGGGGCAGAGCGATATTCGTGACAAGGCCGAACAGATGCTGATCGACGTGAATATGATCGACAAGCGGGACATGATCGCCTCATCCATGTCGCGCGGTGACAAACGGCGGTTGGAAATGGCCATGTGTCTGGCGCAAGACCCCAAGCTGCTGCTGCTTGATGAACCCACAGCGGGGATGGCGCGGGCGGATACCAACAACACCATCGAACTGCTGGCCCAGATACAGGACAAACGACATATTACGATGGCTGTTATCGAGCATGATATGCATGTGGTCTTCTCGCTGGCGCAGAAGATTTCGGTGCTCGCACAGGGGACGGTGATCGTCGAAGACCTGCCCGAAAACATCAAAGGCCATCCGAAAGTTCAGGAAGCCTATCTTGGTACGGCGCATTAAGGGGTGCATGACATGATGGAAAAGAACGCAAATCACGCTGCCACCGCGCCGGCCTATTTCTCGGCCTATGATATTCACGCCTATTACGGTGAGAGTTATATCGTGCAGGGCGTGTCGCTGAATATCCACGAAGGCGAAATCCTCGCGCTGCTGGGGCGCAACGGGGCGGGGAAAACCTCTACCCTGCGGGCGCTGGCACGTCTGGATGATCCGATGCTGACCCACGGCGAAGTCTGGCTGGACCGCCAACCCCTGCACCAGATGAAAGCATGGCAGGCGGCGCAGGCGGGTATCGGTCTGGTGCCCGAGGACCGGCGGATTATTCAGGGGCTGACGGTGGAGGAAAATATCCAGTTGGCCCAGATCGAAAAGCCGATTGGCTGGTCGATCGACCGCATCTATGACCTGTTCCCCCGTCTCGGGGAGCGGCGCAAGCAAGAGGGTACAACCCTGTCGGGCGGTGAGCAGCAGATGCTGGCTATCGGACGCGCGCTGGCGCGGGACATAAAACTGTTGCTACTGGATGAACCCTACGAGGGGCTGGCGCCGGTGATTGTGCAAGAGATCGAGAAGACCCTGCACCACATTCGCGAACAGGGGATGACGACGATCATCGTAGAACAGAACGCGGTCGCCGCGCTGAACCTCGCGGATCGGGCGGTGATCCTTGATACGGGGCAGGTGGTGTTTGACGGCACTGCCAAAGAGGTTCTGGATAACGAACAACTGCGCCACGAATATCTGGCGATCTAGGCGGAACGGCGGTCATTTTTACTGTCAGGGCGGTCTTCGGGGCCGCCCTTTCATTATGAGTATTTTTGGAACATTGAAGCAAGGCGCGAGGCTGTGGTGATCCGGCCGGTCCGCGCAGGGGCTGGAGGCATGGTCATTTGGCGCCCTAACAGTGTCGGAAACCTGCCCTGCGTCAGCAGGTTTCCGGCAGTGTTACTGCGGTAGAACCGTTATTTGACCGTCAGAACCGCGCAGGTGGCGTCATGGGTGATCTTGGACGAGGTGCTGCCAAGGAAAATGGCGGCGAGATTGCCAAGACCGCGACGGCCGCAGACAATCAGGTCGGCGTCTTTGGCGGTGGCGACAGACAGGACTTCGTCGGCAGGGATTCCGCTGCCGATATAGGTGCTTTTGGGTTCGATGCCATAGCCTGTGCAGGCATTTTTTGCCTCGGTCATGACGGCGCGGCCCGCTTCTGCGATCTGCTCGAATGAGGCTTCGAGCACATAGGTTCCCGCCCCGACAGCAACGGCTGTGGTGTCCACTTGCGGGGTGTGGACCAGATGCAGTTCTGCGCCGTAGTGACCGGCAATATCACAAGCCGCTTTCAATGCGTGTTTGGATGGTTCCGACCCATCAACAGCAGCGACAATTGTGGTGAACATGATTTTCTCCCGTTTTTGCGACGTGTCCATGATAGCATGAACGCGCAAAGGTTTCTTTGATAGGGATCAATTTAAGCCGGTTTTGCCGGAATTTCACTGGGGCGAATTGACCGGATGTCAAATTAACCGGTGACAGTCGGTGCCACCGGTTCTATTGACAGCGCCTGTTAGCGCGGACCGAGATAGGCGGTGGCTTCGATTTCCAGCAGCGCTTCGTCTTCGATCAGCCCCGCGACCACCAGCATGGACATGGCGGGGAAATGCCGGCCCAGCACCTTGCGATAGACCGCGCCGACTTCGGACTGACGGGCGAGATATTCCGTCTTGTCCAGAATGAACCACGTCAGGCGGGTGATGTCCGATGTCTTGCCGCCGGCGGCCTCTATCACATCGACAATGTTGCGCAGCGCCTGTTCCATCTGGCCGATGAAATCGTTGGTCTCAAACTTTTGCTCGGCAGTCCAGCCGATCTGACCGCCGATATACAGCGTGCCGTCCGCCCCGAGAACGCCGTTGGCATAGCCTTTGGCGGGGGCCCATCCATCGGGTTGGATTGTTGTCTGTGTCATGGTCTCTCTCCGTGCAAAGGGCGTGTTCAGACGCCGAGGAATTGTTGTGTTACGTCTTCGTTGAGCGTTGCCATCGAACCGGTCCAGACGGTTCTGCCCCGTTCAAGGATGGTCGCGCGGTCGGCCACCTGTGACAGTTCCTTAAGGGATTTATCCACCACCAGAATCGACAGGCCTGTATCCCGTTTCAACGTGGCGATGGCGGTCCAGATTTCCTGTCTGACCAGCGGCGCGAGCCCTTCGGTGGCTTCATCAAGGATCAACAGGCGCGGGTTGGTCATCAGGGCGCGCCCGATCGCGAGCATCTGTTGCTCACCCCCGGACAGGGAGGCTGCAGACTGGTCGCGGCGTTCTTTAAGGCGCGGAAACAGGGTTGCCACGCGGGTCAGATCCCAATGGCCCGCGCGGGCCGCAGCGGTAAGGTTCTCCTCAACGCTGAGGTTTGGAAAACAGCGCCGGCCTTCAGGCACCAGACCCAGCCCGAGCCGCGCCGCTTTGAAGGCGGGCAGGCGGGTCAGGTCTGTTTTGTCAAAGGTGATTTGCCCCGCGCTGGCTGGCAGCAGGCGGCAGATGGTTTTGACGGTGGTGGATTTGCCCATGCCGTTGCGCCCCATGAGGGCAAGAACCTCGCCCTCTGCAATCTCTAGCGAGACATCGAACAGGGCTTGGGTGGCGCCGTAGGAGGCCGCAACATTCTGGATCGAAAGCAGGCTCATGCGTCTTCTCCCAGATAGGCGCGGCGGACTTCGGGATGGGCGCGGATTTCCGCGACACTGCCCGTGGCGATGATCTGGCCGTAGACCAGCACGCTGATCCGGTCAGCCAGCGCAAACACTGCATCCATGTCGTGTTCCACCATCAGGATCGGGGCCTGTTCACGCAGGCTGTCGAGAAACCCTGTCAGGGCTTTGGAGCCGCTTGCGCCCAGTCCGGCCATTGGCTCATCCATCACAAAGGCTTTGGGGTTGAGGGTCAGGGCCACTGCGACCTCTAGCTGGCGGCGCTGCCCGTGGGACAGCTCCGCGGTGCGGCTGCGGGCGTGATCCTGCAGGCCGACACGCTCCAGCGCCTGTTCTGCCACCTGTCGCAGGCCGGCATTGCCTAGGGCGGATTGGAACAGGCGAAAGGGGCGGCCCTGTGCGCCAAGCGCACCGAGCACGGCGTTCTGCAGAACCGTGTCTTCCATCGCAAGGGCCGAGACCTGAAACGTGCGTCCAAGCCCCCGCTGCGCCCGTTTTGCCGTGGGCAGGGCAGTGACATCCCGCCCGTTCAGATGGACCGAGCCGCTATCGGGTTTCAAACCGCCTGCAATCTGGGCGATCAGGGTGGATTTTCCCGCCCCGTTCGGCCCGATCAGCGCGTGGATTTCGCCCGCCCGCAGGTCAAGCGAGATGTCCTGACTGGCTTTGAGCGCGCCAAAGGCTTTGCAGATGTTGCGGGTTTCAAGGATCGGGGTCTGCGGGTCAGTCATGGGCTTTCTCCCGTCCGGCAAGGGTTCCGATCACGCCGCCTTTTGCAAACAGTACCACCAGCAACAGCAACAGGCCGAGGTAGATATGCCAGAACTCGCTCAGCCCGCCGAGGATATGTTCAAGGATGATAAACAGCGCCGCACCCGCGACAGGGCCGAACAGACGCGCCGTGCCGCCAAGGATGATGAACACCATGATTTCGCCGCTGGTCTGCCAGCTGAACATGGTCGGGCTGACAAAGCGGTTAAGATCGGCAAACAGCGCGCCTGCCAGTCCGGTGATCATGCCCGAGATCACAAAGGCCACAAGGCGCAAGCGGTAGGGGGACAGGCCGATGGTTTCCACCCGTTGCGGGGATTGCCGCGCCGCATTCAGGGCCAGTCCGAAGGGAGATTTCGCAAGTCGTGCCGAGAAAAGCAGGGCGGCCAGCAGCAAAACAAAGGTTATGGCGAAGAACTGGATCGGGTCGAGCGTGTTCAACCCCGGAAAGCTGTTTCGCACGTAGATGGACAGACCGTCCTCGCCCCCGTAGGCGGCCCAGCTTATGGCGAAGTAATAGAACATCTGCCCGAAGGCGAGGGTGATCATGATGAAATAAACACCGGAGGTGCGCAGGCTAAGCGCACCGATCAGCAGCGCCGCCAAACCGGAGGCGAGCAGCGCCACAAGCCAGATCACCGGCATGGATTTCGTGCCTTCGATCAGGACCGGCCAGTCTGTGATGGCGGTATAGCTCTGGGCGTGGCTGGCAAGGATACCCATCGCATAGCCGCCGATCCCGAAGAAGGCGGCATGACCAAGGCTGACCAACCCGCCAAGGCCAAGGGCAATGTTCAGGCCCACGCCCGCCAGCGCAAGGATTGCGACCTTGGTGGCCAGCGTGATGATAAACGGTTCGTCCATCGCATAAGCCCAAAGCGGCACCAGTAGCAGTGCCAGCGCCAGCGCGGAATTTATCAGGGTCTCACGGGTCATGCGCGGGCTCCGTACAGGCCGGAGGGTTTCACCACCAGAACGATGGCCATCAGGATGTAAATCGACATAGAGGCCAGCGCCGATCCGGTGGAAGTGGCAGAGGCATTGTCCATGAACAGGCCGAAGAACAGGGGCAGCAGCAGCCCGCCCAGCGTGTCCGTCAGCCCCACAAGGATCGCCCCGACCAATGCGCCTTTGATCGACCCGATACCGCCGATCACGATGACGACGAAAGCAAGGATCAGAACGGGTTCGCCCATGCCCACCTGCACCGACTGGATCGCGCCGACCAGTGCCCCGGCCAGCCCGGCAAGGGCGGCGCCAAGGGCGAAGACGATGGTGTAGAGTTTGGAAATATCGACGCCAAGGGCGGCAATCATCTCGCGGTCGCTTTCACCGGCGCGGATCTGGATGCCAAGCCGTGTGCGTGAAATCAGCAGGAACAGGCCGAATGCCACGACCAGCCCGATGGCGATCAGGGTCAGACGGTAGAGCGAATACTGGATGCCACCGGGCAGGGTGACAGGGCCGGAAAGGGCCTCGGGGATGTTCAAAAACAGCGGGAAAGACCCGAACAGCCAGCGCGTGCTTTCCGAAAAGATCAGGATCAGCGCAAAAGTGGCGAGAACCTGATCCAGATGTTCGCGGGCGTAAAGCCTGCGGATCACAAGCACTTCTACCAGCGCACCGGCAGCAGCAGCGGCGGCCAGCGCAGCGATCAGGGCCAGCAGGAAAGATCCGGTGGCACCGGCAACGGCAGCGGCGGCAAATGCACCGATCATGAACAAAGAGCCGTGGGCGAGGTTGATCAACCCCATCACCCCGAACACAAGTGTCAGACCGGCAGCCATAAGGAACAGCATGATCCCGAACTGCAATCCGTTCAGAACCTGTTCAGCCAAGAGAAGGAGGGACATGAAAAACGCCTTGCGCGAAGGGGCGGGCGCAGCAATGGCCGCGCCCGCCGGATTTGCTTACATCTTACAGTCAGCGGCGTAGACGTCACCGTGATCTTCAAGGGCAACGCCAACGATCTTGTTGGTGTACACATCGCCTTCCTTGATGACTTCGCGCACATAGATGTCCTGAATCGGGTGGTTGTTGTTATTAAACTTGAAATCTCCCCGCGTGCTGGAGAAATCCGCCTCTTTCAGCGCGGCGCGGAAGGCGTCTGCATCCTTGACGCTGGCCTTGCCCATCGCGCTCAGCAGCAGGTTGGCGGTGTCGAACCCCTGACTGGCGTAGAGTGACGGCAGGCGGCCGTATTCGGCCTGAAAGCTCTCCACAAACGCCTTGTTTGTGGCGTTGTCGATGTCCTTGCTCCACTGGGAGGTATTGCGCACCCCAAGGGCCGCATCGCCCACCGCTTGCAGGATGCCCTGATCAAAGCTGAAGGCAGGGCCAACGACCGGCAGGTCGATACCGCTGTCGGCATATTGCTTCAGAAAGGAAATCCCCATGCCGCCCGGCAGGAAGAAAAACACGCTATCAGCACCGGAGGCGCGGATCTGTGCGATTTCAGAAGCGTAATCTGTCTGGCCGAGCTTGGTCAGCAGCTCACCCGACAGTTCGCCTTTGTACTGGCTTTTGAAACCGGTCAGCGCGTCAACACCAGCGGGATAGTTCGGGGCAAGGATGAAGGTGCTTTTGTACCCTTCAGCGGTTGCATGGGCGCCTGCGGCTTCGTGCAGGTTGTCGTTCTGCCATGCCACGTTGAAGTAATTTTCGTGACAGCCCTTACCAGCCAGCGCGGAAGGTCCGGCATTTGGCGACAGGTAGAACTTGCCCTGTGCGGTCGCGCTCGGGATCACGGCCATCGCGAGGTTGGACCAGATGATGCCGGTCAGAACGTCCACTTTTTCCGACTGGATCATCTTGTCAGCCAGTTGCACAGCAATGTCCGGTTTGCGTTGGTCGTCCTCGATCACCACTTCGATGTCGGTGTTGCCGGATTGTTTTACCGCCAGCATAAAACCGTCGCGTGCATCAATGCCAAGCCCTGCACCGCCGCCCGAAAGCGTGGTGATCATGCCGACTTTTACAGGTTCGGCCAGTCCTGCCGTGCCAAGTGCCGCCAGCGCGGAGGCAAGTGCCAGTGTCTTGATTTTCATTATAGTTCTCCCTTGTTGTCTGTTTTATTTGCAGATTGTCGATGGGTTATGAATCCACATCCTGCTTCAAAAGGAAACGCTGAATTTTCCCTGTCTGGGTTTTTGGCAAACCTTCTGTGAAAATGATCCGTCTGGGATATTTGTACGGCGCGATCTGTGCTTTGACGAAATCCTGCAACAGTTTGGCGGTGGCGGCGTCCGGTGTGCCGGATTGCAGAACCACATGGGCCTCTACGATGCACCCGCGGTCCTCGTCCGGTGCGCCGATCACGGCGCATTCCGCAACCAGTTCATGGGCAAGAAGTGCGGCCTCCACCTCGGGGCCGGCAATGTTATAGCCCGAAGATACGATCATATCATCGTTGCGGGCGGCAAAATGCAATGCGCCGTTTTCATCCATAGAGAAAGCGTCACCCGTGATGTTCCAGCCGTCCTGTACATATTTGGCCTGCCGGTCATCCGCAAGATAGCGACAGCCCGTCGGGCCGCGCACGGCCAACCGGCCCACGGTGCCGCGCGGCACTTCGGCACCGGTTTCGTCGATGATCTTGGCCTCATAGCCGGTGACAGGCTTGCCGGTGCAGGCGGGGGCGTGATCGTCAAAGCGGTTGGTGACAAAGATATGCAGCATCTCTGTTGCGCCGATTCCGTCAAGCATGGGTTTGCCGGTTTTCTCGATCCACGCCTGATAGACCGGCGCGGGCAGGGTTTCCCCTGCGGATACGGCGGCGCGCAGGCTCGTCAGGTCAGCACCTTCCTCCATCGCGGCCAGCATGGCGCGGTATGCTGTCGGCGCGGTGAAACAGACGGTGGCGCGGTATTTCTCGATAATCTCGATCATATTGGGCGGTGAGGCTGTTTCCAGCAGGGTTGCGGCCGCCCCGAACCGCAAGGGAAAGATCGCCAGACCGCCCAGCCCGAAGGTAAAGGCCAGCGGTGGCGAGCCGATGAACACATCCTCGGGCGTGACGTTCAGGACTTCCTTTGCGTAGCCGTCCGCGATGATCAGCAGGTCGCGGTGGAAATGCATCGTCGCCTTAGGAGCGCCCGTTGTGCCCGATGTAAACCCGAGCAGCGCCACATCGTCTCGTCCGGTTTTCACCGCTTCAAACTGCACGGATTTTTCCAGGGCGAGCCGGTCCAGTTCTGCATCGTGGTTGGATGTTCCATCAAAGCCGATCACATGGGTCAGCGTGGCGTTGCCCTTGGCGCAGGCCACCATTTCATCCATCAACCGCGTGTCACACAGCGCATGGGTGATCTCTGCCTTATCCACGATTTTGGCCAGTTCCGCGCTGCGCAGCATCGGCATGGTGTTGACCACCACCGCCCCCGCCTTGGTCGCTGCCAGCCAGCAGGCCACCATCGCGGGGTTGTTGGCAGAGCGGATCAGCACGCGGTTGCCCGGTTCCACGCCGAAATCTTCCACCAGCACATGGGCCAGACGGTTGGTCCAGTCGGCCAGTTCCTTGTAGGTGCGCCGCCGCCCGTTTCCAATCAGCGCGGTGTGGTCGCCAAAGCCTTTGGCCACCATCGCATCGGTCAACTCTACGGCGGCATTCAGATACTCGGGATAATCAAACCCATCCAGCAGGAAGTCGGGCCAAGTGTTCTTCGGGGGCAGATTATCCCGTGTGAAACTGTCGGTATGTGCGCTTGGCCCTAGCATGTTTCCTGTCTCTCCTATGCGCCCAGAGTCTGGCGGGCGATGATGACTTTTTGAACATCAGAGGCGCCCTCGTAGATTCGCAGCGCCCGTATTTCGCGATAGAGTTTTTCGACCGTTTCACCGGAGCGCACCCCGTCCCCCCCGTGCAATTGCACCGCGGCGTCGATGACTTTTTGCGCCTGATCGGTGGAGAACAGCTTGGCCATCGCCGCCTCGCGGGTGATACGCGGGGCGCCGCTGTCCTTGGTCCATGCGGCGCGGTAGATCAGCAGGGCGCTGGCATCCACGTTAACAGCCATATCCGAAATATGCCCCTGCACCAGTTGCAGATCGAACAGGGGCGCGCCCTGAACGTGTCGGCTGGTGACGCGGGCAAGGGATTCATCCAACGCACGGCGGGCAAAGCCGAGCGCTGCCGCCGCCACGGTGGAGCGGAACACATCCAGCACCGACATGGCAATCTTGAAGCCTTCGCCGCTGTTGCCGACCATCGCTGATTTGGGAATCCGGCAATCGGTAAACCGCAGTGTGGCCAGTGGATGAGGCGCGATGGTTTCCAGCCGCTCTGCCACCTCAAAACCGGGGGTATCGGCGGGGACGATAAAGGCCGACAGACCTTTTGCGCCCGGTGCATCGCCAGTGCGGGCAAAGACGGTGTAAACATCGGCAATCCCGCCGTTAGAAATCCACGTCTTTTCGCCATTGAGGATATAATCGTCGCCGTCCGGCGTTGCTGTCATGCTGGAACTGGCCACATCGGAACCGGATTGCGGTTCGGTCAAAGCAAAGGCCGAGATGGCTTCGCCCTTGCGGGTTTTGGTCAGCCATTGGGATTTCTGCGCGTCTGATCCAAACAGGGAAATCGCCCCAGTGCCGAGACCCTGCATTGCAAAGGCAAAATCCGCTAGCCCGTCATGGCGTGCAAGCGTCTCGCGGATCAGGCAGAGCGTGCGCACATCCAGTGGCGCATCCCCCTGCGGGTCCACAGCCGAATGGGTGAGCCAGCCGCCTTTGCCCAAAGCCGCCACAATGGACCGACAGGCGTTGTCGGTGTCCGAATGGTCGATCGCGGCCAGATGCTCTGTCGCCCAAGCGTCCAGATTCTCTGCCAACTTGCAGTGGCGGTCCTCAAAGAACGGCCAGTTCAGGAAGGTTCTGTCTGACATCAGTTGCCCTCAAACACGGGTTTTTCCTTGGCGACAAAGGCGTTGAAGGCGCGTTCAAAATCGGCCGTCTGCATGCAAATGGCTTGTGCCTGTGCTTCGGCCTCGATCGCTTGTTCGATGGACATGGACCATTCCTGCGCCAGCATGGTTTTGGTCATCATATTCCCGAAATTCGGCCCCGCCGCGATGCGGGCCGCCATGTTCTGCGCGGCTGTATCCAGCTCGTCCGCAGCCACGACGGAATTGTAAAACCCCCAGTTCGCGCCTTCTTCCGCATTCATCGAACGTCCCGTGTAAAGCAATTCTGCAGCGCGGCCTTGACCGATGATGCGGGGCAGGATCGCGCAGGCGCCCATATCGCAGCCCGCCAGCCCGACACGGGTGAACAGAAAGGCGCATTTCGCCTCCGGTGTGGCGATCCGCAGATCAGAAGCCATGGCAATGATCGCACCGGCCCCGACACACACCCCGTCAATTGCCGCAATCACCGGCTTGCCGCAGTTCACAATCGCCTTGACCAGATCGCCGGTCATGCGGGTAAAGGCCAGCAGTTCTTTCATGCTCATCTTTGTCAGCGGGCCGATGATGTCATGCACATCGCCACCCGAAGAAAAATTCCCGCCGTTGGAGGCAAAAACAACCGCGTTCACGTCATCCGCATAGACCAGATCACGGAACCAGTCCCGCAGTTCGGCATAGCTGTCAAAGGTCAGCGGGTTTTTGCGTTCGGGCCGGTCCAGCGCGATTGTGGCGATGCCGTCCTCGATCTTGCACAGAAAATGTTTCACGTCGGTGCGCATGGTCATTGTTTCTTCTCCCGAAGGCTTGTTTCAAGTTGTTCCAGCCGGACCGCGATATTGGCGGCGTCTTTTTCGCCAAATTCGCCTAGCATCTCGTTTATCCAGCTTTCATGTGCGGCGGCTTGTGCTGCAAATTCCTTTTCGCCCAGTTCCGTCAGGCGGACCCGCCACGCACGGCGGTCGTTTGGTACGGCAACCCGCACCAGAAATCCGTCCTCGACCAGCCGGTCAACAATGCCGGTGACATTGCCGTTTGAGACGCGCAACACCTCGGAAAGCTGGCTCATCTTCAGCCCGTCGGAATAGCGTGACAGGGCGGCCATCACATCAAAGCGGGGCAGGGTAGAGGCGAACTCCCGCCGCAGGTTCTCCCTGATCTGGGTCTCAATCGCGCGGCTGGCTTTCAGAAACCGCAGCCACAGGCGCAGCCGCGCTTTGGAGGCGGAATCTTCCGGCAGAATAGCAGCGTGCTCGCTCATATCTCGCCCCCTGACAGGCTGAGCGCATGGCCGTTTACCGAACGCGCCCCCTTTGAACACAGCCAGAGCGCCGTGCTCGCCACCTCATCCGTCTGGATAAAGCGGCGCTGCGGATTGCTTTTCTGCAAGGACTTTACCGCCTGTTCGCGGGGCATTCCGGTTTTTTCCATGATGTTGTCAATGGAACGCTCCAGAAGCGGCGTTTCCACGAAACCGGGGCAGATTGCATTGACGGTGATCCCCGTATCCGCAAGCTCCAGCGAAAGGGCACGGGTCAGCCCGACCACGGCGTGTTTTGCCGCGCAATAGCCTGCCACATAGGGATAGCCCTTCAGCCCCGCAGTGGAGGCAATGGCGATCATCCGCCCTTCGCCTGCGGCTTTCATATCGGTCAGAACCGCCTGCCACAGATGGAACACGCCAGCCAGATTAACATCTGTCATCGCGTGCAAATCGGCGCCGGTCATTTTTGCGAAAGGCTTGCTAAGGGCGGCCCCCGCATTGGCAATGGCAACAGTGACAGGCCCGTGTTGCGCGCGGGCAGCGTCAATGGCCTGTGCCACCGAAGCAGGGTCTGTCACATCGCAAATCTGATAGGGCAGGCCTTGTGCCTGCAACGGGGCTTCGCTGCGCCCGAGGATGGTGACTTTTGCGCCGTCGCGGGCAAAGGTCTGGGCGATTTCTGCGCCAACCCCCGTGCCTCCGCCGGATATGACCACATGGTGCGGCGTCATACTTTGCCCACCATTTCCGCCTGCCGGTCCGCCAGACGCCAGTGCTGGTCCCGCCCCGCGTCATAGGGCTGGGGCCAGTTTTCCTGCCGGTCGCCAATCTCTGTTGCGGCATGAAGCGTCCAGTAGGGATCGGCCAGATGGGGCCGCGCCAGACACACCAGATCGGCCCGACCCGCCATCAGGATGGAATTGACGTGATCCGGCTCGTAAATATTGCCGACAGCCATCGTTTTGATGCCCGCTTCATTGCGGATGCGATCGGAAAACGGGGTTTGGAACATACGGCCGTAGACGGGCTGTGCCTCTGTCGAGGTTTGCCCCGCAGAGACGTCGATAATATCGGCACCCGCGCTTTCGAACATCCGGGCGATCTCGACCGCTTCATCGGGGGTAACGCCATCATCGCCGGCCCAGTCATTTGCCGAAATCCGCACCGACATGGGCTTTTGCGCCGGCCAGACCGCCCGCATCGCGGTGAAAACCTCCAGCGGGTAGCGCATCCGGTTTTCCAGCGAACCGCCATATTCATCTGTGCGGGTGTTGGACAGGGGCGAGATAAAGGAAGAGATCAGATACCCGTGGGCGGCGTGAAGTTCGATCATGTCAAACCCTGCAGCCTGTGCCATTTCCGCCGCTGCAACAAACTGGTCCCGCACCATATCCATATCCGCACGGGTCATGGCCTGCGGCGTCGCATTCCTGTCTGACCACGGAATTGCCGAAGCGGACAGGATCGGCCAGTTGTCGGCTTCAAGCGGTTGATCCATACCTTCCCAGCCCACACGAGTTGATCCCTTGCGCCCCGAATGGCCGATCTGGCAGCAGGTTTTTGCATCGGTTTCGCCGTGGATGAAGTCATTCAACCGCTGCCAAGCGGCCTGATGTTCGGGTGCGTAAAGCCCCGGACAGCCCGGCGTAATCCGACCCTCAGCCGACACGCAGGTCATTTCGGTATAGACCAGTCCGGCACCGCCCTTGGCCCGTTCCCCGTAATGGATCAGGTGCCAGTCGGTCGGGCAGCCGTCCACGGCCTTATACTGCGCCATCGGGGAGACAACGATGCGGTTTTTCAACTGCATATCGCGCAGTTGGAAGGGCGCAAACATCGGTGCGCGGGGTGGGTTGGTTTCTGCACCTCCGGCCTGTTTCTGAAACCACGCCTCGGCAGAGGCCAGCCACGCAGCATCCCGTTCCCGCAGGTTTTCATGGCTGATCCGCTGGGAACGGGTCAGCAGGGAATAGTTCAACTGCACAGGGTCGAGATGCAGGTAGCGTTCCACATCTTCAAACCACTCGACCGAGTTTCGGGCGGCGGATTGCAGGCGCAGCACTTCCAGACGGCGCTGGTCCTGATATTTGGCAAATGCCGCGTTAAGATCAGCCTCTCCGGTGATGTATTCCGCCAGTTCTATCGCGCTTTCCAGTGCCAGTTTGGTGCCGGACCCGATGGAAAAATGCGCCGTGGCCGAGGCATCGCCCAGCAGCACGACATTCTCATGGCTCCAGTTTTCGCAAAGCACGCGGGGGAAGCGTATCCACGCGGACCCGCGAATGTGATTGGCGTTGGTCATCAGGGCGTGACCCCCCAGATGGTCCTTAAATATATCCTCACAGATTTTGATGCTTTCGGCTTGGCTCAGATCGGCAAACCCATAGGCGTCAAACGTGTCTTGGGAACATTCAACGATAAAAGTCGCGGTGTCATCGTTGAACTGATAGGCATGGGCCCAGATCCAGCCCTTATCGGTGTTCTCAAAAATAAAGGTAAAAGCGTCGTCGAATTTCTGATGGGTGCCAAGCCAGACAAACTGGCAGCTGCGCAGGTCTATATCAGGCTGGAATGTGTCGGCAAATTCCATGCGTGTCTTGGAATTCAGCCCGTCAGCAGCCACCACCACATCATATTCGGACTGGTAGGCGGCGGCGGATTTCACCTCGGTTTCAAATCGCAGGTCAACGCCAAGCGCGCGGGCCCGTTCCTGTAGGATCAACAACAGCCGCTGCCGTCCGATGCCGCAAAACCCGTGACCTGTGGACAGCATCTTCTGCCCCTGATGGTGGACGGCAATATCGTCCCAATAGGCAAAATGCTTGCGGATTTCAGCGGCGGATTGAGGATCGTTGCGATGCAGATTGTCGAGCGTTTCATCCGACAGAACCACCCCCCAGCCAAAGGTGTCGTCCGGCTTGTTGCGCTCCAGTAGAACCACCTCTGCGTCCGGCTGGCGCAGTTTCATGGAGATCGCAAAATAGAGACCGGCCGGTCCGCCACCCAAAACAGCTATACGCATCAATCATCCTCTCTGAGGGCCAGCACCAAGGGGCTGAATAAAGAAAGGCTAGGGTGAGTCGCGATTTCGTTCAAGTAAAAATATTTTAAGTTTGAAGTAAATGGGTGAGGGGAGGTCGGATATCGCTTGCGCACGATACATAAGTGTATAGCGTGGGTTAAAATTGAGATAGGTGATACTTTGTGGATAAAAAGTAGAACAGTCTGGATTCCGATTGTCGCAATAGTTTTCGTAGCTGCATCCTGGTGTCTAAATTTTTATTTGTTGTTTGAGGACGATCAAAGAGGAACATTCGGCGACATGTTCGGGGCAGTGAATTCTGTGTTTTCAGGACTGGCTTTCGCAGGAGTGGTCTACGCCATTGTGTTGCAACGCGAAGAGGTCGCAATGGCAAAGCAAGAGATCGACGAAACAAGGAAGATCTTAGAAGCGCAGAATGATCTCACGAAATCACAACAAGTTTGTCAGACGAAACAGATCTTCGAAAATACATTTTTCCAAACACTCCAACTGTTCGTGCGATTAACTTCCGAAATGGCGTTAAGCGATGAGCCAGCCAACGATAGACTTGGGAAAGGAGTCTTTAAGCGTTACCTTCAAGAAATTATTAGCGACAATAGACCGGACGAAAGTACGATCGCCCGGTACGAGAGGTTTTACGAAAGTCGTGCGCACGAACTGGGGCATTATTTTCGTGTGTTGTACAACTTGGTTAAATTGGTTCATCGCAGTGAAATTGAAGAAAAACGATTTTATACTAATTTAATCCGTGCCAATCTCTCGGATGACGAAGTGTTAATTCTCTTTCTCAACGGTCTTTCGGTTCGGGGGCATGAAAATTTTAAGCCATTGATGGAAGAATATGCGCTACTCAAGAACATAGATAAGACCCACCTTCTTTATTCATCTTCGGAAAATACTTACGCCCCATCCGCGTTCGAATAGCTTCAAACGCGAGGCAGGTATCTGGCAGCGGCGGTTTTGGGAACATCACATCCGCGACGAGCGGGATTATAACAACCACTTGCGGTATTGTTGGAACAATCCGGTAAAGCACGGATTTGTCGCTCACCCGAAGGACTGGCCCTATTCGTCATACCACCGCGATAATGCGTAGGTCGGGCTTCAGCCCGACCCATTTTCGTTTTGTTACCGTGTGAATTTCTTGTATTTCACCCGTGTCGGTTCCAGCGCATTTGGCCCAAGACGGCGGATTTTGTCTTCTTCGTAATCCGCAAAGTTGCCTTCAAACCATTCCACATGGGCTTCGCCCTCAAACGCCAGAATATGCGTACAGATCCGGTCAAGGAAGAAACGGTCGTGGGAAATCACCACCGCGCAGCCTGCGAAGTCTACCAGCGCGTCTTCAAGGGCGCGCAGGGTTTCCACGTCCAGATCGTTGGTCGGTTCGTCAAGCAGCAGCACGTTGCCGCCTTCGCGCAGCAGTTTGGCCAGATGCACACGGTTGCGTTCACCGCCCGACAGCAGGTTCATCGTCTTTTGTTGGTCGCCACCCTTGAAGTTGAAGGCCGAGCAATAGGCCCGCGCGTTCATTTCCGCATCGCCCAGTTTGATAATGTCCTGAGAGTCGGAGATTTCCTCCCAGACGGTTTTCTTGTCATCAAGGTTGTCGCGGGACTGGTCCACATAGGACAGTTTCACCGTGTCACCATAGGTAACAGTGCCGCTGTCGGGCTGTTCCTGACCTGTCAGCATCTTGAACAGGGTGGATTTACCCGCACCGTTCGGGCCAATCACACCGACAATCCCGCCCGGTGGCAGAGAGAAGGACAGGTCTTCCACCAGCAGCTTGTCGCCGTAAGCTTTGGAGAGGTTTTCAACCTCGATCACCTTGCCGCCGAGACGGGGGCCGTTCGGGATAACGATTTGGGCGCGGGTGATTTTCTCGCGCTCTGACTGGTTTGCCAGATCGTTATAGGCGTTGATCCGCGCCTTTTGTTTCGCCTGACGGGCCTTGGCCCCCTGACGGATCCATTCCAGTTCCCGCTCCAGCGTTTTCTGGCGGGTTTTATCCTCTTTGGCCTCATGGGCAAGCCGCTTGGCTTTTTGTTCCAGCCAGCTGGAATAATTGCCCTCATAGGGGATGCCACGGCCACGGTCGAGTTCCAGAATCCAGCCTGTGATATCATCAAGGAAATACCGGTCGTGGGTCACGATCAGAATGGTGCCTTTATAGTCGATCAGGTGCTTTTGCAGCCAGGCGATGGTTTCCGCATCAAGGTGGTTGGTCGGCTCGTCGAGCAGCAGCATGTCAGGCGCTTCGATGAGCAGCTTACACAGCGCAACACGGCGCTTTTCACCGCCCGAAAGATTCGCAACATCCGCGTCATCCGGCGGACAGCGCAGGGCTTCCATCGCGATGTCGATGCTGGCGTCGAGATTCCATAGGTCCTGTGCGTCGATGATGTCCTGCAACTCGCCCATACGCTCGGCGGTTTCGTCGGAATAGTTCATCGCCAGTTCGTTGTATTCGTCCAGGATCGCCTTCTTCTCGGCCACCGCCAGCATGACGTTTTCGCGCACGTTCAGGCTCTCGTCCAGCTTAGGTTCCTGTGGCAGATAGCCGACTTTGGCACCTTCGGCGGACCATGCCTCGCCGGTGAAATCCTTGTCCAGACCGGCCATGATTTTCATCAGCGTGGATTTACCCGCGCCGTTGACGCCGACGACGCCGATTTTGACGCCGGGGAGGAAGGACAGGCGGATGTTCTCAAAGCACTTCTTGCCGCCCGGATAGGTCTTGGACACACCGTCCATGTGGTAAACATATTGGTAGGAAGCCATCTGGTTGCCCTTATTTCTGGTATCTGACGTTTGGGTGTTCTTACCGAAGCGGGACTAAAGGAGCAATGGGCGGGGGCGGGCATTCTGTAGCAGGATGGCGGCTTTGTGCAGGTGGCGTGCTGTTTCGCTGGAATAGCGCCGCTTTATCCCGTAACCAGACGGGCAATGAATGTATCATGCTATCATATCCCGCGCTTTGTGGCGGTTCTGACAGGGATCTGCCTGCTGTCCGTCGCGGCGCAGGCAGAGCAGCCGCGCCGCGTGGAAACAGCGATTTGGGACAGGGTCCACACCAAGGCGATTTCGGGGGACAGGATTTTGTTCAAAGGGCGCGAACTGCTGCTGGAAAACCTGACTTGTCCGCAGATAGGCGAAAGCAAAGGGCGCGATGCCAAGGCGCTGATGAACACTTTCCTGCGCCGTGCCGGATATTTTGAATGCGACGTGGTAGAACTGCCCGATAACCGTTTGCGGGGCAGTTGCACCGTGGCAGAGCGGCGCGGGCTGAAAGGAAAGAACCTGTCCACCGGCATGGTGCTAAGCGGATTGTGCCACGCAGGGGACCGCACAAAGGGCCATAAGGCGTGACGAAACAGGCGCATTTCCCGCTGGCCACACAAGGCCAGCGTATCGGGCTGCTCGGGGGGTCGTTTGATCCGCCCCATCAGGGCCATTTGCATATCTCGCGTTGGGCGCTGAAATCATTCGGGCTGGATCGGGTCTGGTGGATGGTCAGTCCGGGCAACCCGCTAAAGGCCCGTGGACCCGCATCAATGGAGCGGCGTCTGGCGGCTTGTCGGGCGCTGGCGGATGATCCGCGCATGATCGTCACAGACATAGAGGCGCATCTGGGCACGCGCTATACCGCAGCCACCTTGCAGGCGCTGCTGCCCCGCTATCGCGGGGTGCGGTTTGTCTGGCTGATGGGGGCGGATAATCTGGCGGAATTCCACCGCTGGAAAGATTGGGACTGGATCATGGAGACCCTGCCCATCGGCGTTCTGGGACGTCCGGGGGAGCAACTGGCCGCTGGCTGTTCTTTGGCGGCGCGACGCTATCGCAACTATCGCCTGCCGGCCCGCCGCGCCGAAGCGCTGCCGTTCCGCGAGGCGCCCTGCTGGTCTTTGCTGACCGGCCCGATGGTGCGCCAGTCGAGCACGCAGATTCGGGCCCGTGGCGACTGGCCGACACCCGGTGCACCGGTGCCAGACGCTGGCAAAACACTGCCTGAAACCTAAGCCGCCACCTTGTCGGGGCGGGCCGGACGCCCTAAGCTCTGGTGTGAACAATCCCAGAGTAATGTGACCGCGAATATGTTGACCCGTCGTTTCTTTCTTTCTGCCATGCTGGCCTCTGTTGCGGTGCCGGCACTGGCATCGGCCCCGCTGACATCACCGCGCCCGCACCACCGCCCGTTGCGCGGTGCGCAAAAGGTCAAAGCCGCCAGCCCGCAGGTTTCCATTGCCGATATTGTACAGGGTGCCGGCCTGTCCGGTGAGGTCAGCATCCTTGTGGCGGACAGTCAGGGACGGATTCTGGAATCCTACACATCCGACAAGGAATTGCCCCCCGCAAGTGTAACAAAATCGGTCACAGCACTTTATGCCTTGCAGCATCTGGGGGCGAACCACCGCTTTGCCACCAGCCTGATTGCCACGGGTCCGGTTTCGGGGGGCATTGTGCAAGGGGATCTTATCCTTGCAGGGGGCGGCGATCCCCATCTGGATACGGACGGGCTGGCCAGTCTTGCGGACAAGCTGCGCAAGGCGGGGATCACGGGGGTTTCGGGGCGGTTTCATGTCTACAGCGGTGCCTTGCCCTATCAGCACAGCATCGACCCGCAGCAGCCCGATCACGTGGGCTACAACCCCGCTGTGTCCGGATTGAACCTGAATTTCAATCGCGTCTATTTCGAATGGAAGCAAACTGCGAACGGCTATGCCACCTCGATGGACGCGCGTACCAACAGATTCCGGCCTGCGGTGCGGGGTATTCGCATGGGGATCGTGAACCGGCAGGGGCCGCTGTTCACATATAAGAAATCCACCAAAAACGAGGAATGGACCGTCATGCGCGGCGCGCTTGGCAAGAGCGGCGGGCGCTGGTTGCCCGTGCGTGAGATCGACGCCTATGTGGGCGAAGTCTTTCGGGGTCTGGCGGCGCAAAAAGGCGTGCGCCTGCCTGACGCCACCGCAACCAACCGGCTGCAAAACGGCACGCTTGTGGCACAAGAGGTTAGCGCCAATCTGCATGACCAGATGAAAGGCATGTTGAAGTATTCCACCAATTTGACGGCCGAGGTCACGGGGCTTGCCACTACGCGCAAGCGGGGTGCTGCGGTACGTGATCTGGCCGGTTCTGCGCGGGAGATGACCAATTGGGTCGAGAGGGCTTATGGCGTGCAGGGGGTGAAATTCGTGGATCATTCGGGCCTTGGGGATGATTCACGGGTGAACGCGCAGCAGATGGTTCAGATCCTTGCGCGGTCGGGCTGGAACGGGCCACTGCGTCCGTTGCTTAAGGAAATCAAACTGGTGAACTCCAAAGGCCGTGCCGCCCCGATTGAAGGGGTGAAAGTGCTGGCGAAAACCGGAACGCTGAACTTTGCCAGTGCGCTGGCAGGCTACATCGACACCCCGAACGGGCAGAAACTGACCTTTGCCATCTTTACGGCGGATATGAAGCGGCGGTCCCAGATCAGCCGCGCCAACCGCGAACGACCCGAAGGCGGGCGGGCGTGGCGCAGACGCTCCCAGATCATGCAGCAAAAACTGCTGCGGCACTGGGCGCTGGAATTTGGCGTTGGCTCCTGATCGCCAACGGTTTGGCTATTTGCGCTGGTTCTTCTGCTTTTTCGCCTGACGGATCACCTTGGCCAGCGCCTTGTCAGACGCCCTGCGCTGTTCCAGAGCAGCGGTGTTGAGTTGGTCTTCATCAAACAGTTTGCGCCAGCGTTCCAGACGGGGCGCTTCTATCTCGCCGTTTTCAAGGGCACCACGCACCGCACAGCCCGGTTCGGTTTCATGGGCGCAATCGCGGAACTTGCACTGCTGGGTCAACGCGTGAATGTCCGAAAACAGATCCGCCACCCCTGATGCTGCCTCTGTCAGTTGCAGCTCGCGCATGCCGGGCGTGTCTAGCACGGCGCAGCCGTTGGGCACAAAATGCAACTGGCGTCTGGTGGTGGTGTGCCGCCCCTTGGCGTCATCTTCGCGGATCGCTTGGGTTTCAATCTTCAGCGTGCTCGACAAGGCGTTGGTCAGGGTAGATTTCCCCACACCCGAAGACCCAAGAAAGGCAACCGTCTGTCCGGCCTTGCACCACGGTGCAAGTTTCTCCATCGGTTCCCCGCCTCGGGCATCCAGTGTCACCACGGCCACCAGTTCCGAAATGGCGCTGGCGGTTTTTACAAAGGATGCCGGATCCTCGCAGAGATCGGCTTTGGTCAGCACGATAACCGGCGTCACCCCTGCTTCGAGCGTCAGGGCGATGTAGCGTTCCAGCCGCGCCACGTTGAAATCCTGATTGCAGGAGGTGACGATGAAGGCCGTGTCCAGATTTGCCGCAATCAACTGGGCCGAGCGGTCATGGCCTGCCGCCCGCCGTTTCACGAGGCTTTTGCGGTCCAGCACCGTACTGGCGCTGGGCAGTTCGCTGTCATAGAGCAACCAGTCGCCCACCGTGGCCTCTGGGCCGGGGGGGATCAGCACATCAACGGTTTCGCCGCGCACCCGCAGCCCGTTGCGGTGAACCTCTGTTACCCGCACGGGCGGTGTCCGCTCCATTTCATCCACATCGGTTTGCTGGGCAAAGAAGTTCTGCCAGCCAAGCTGTGCCAGTGTCATTTCGGATTGTGTGTCTTGGGAAGGGTCCCGTGTCATTGGATGTCTTTCATGGTCTGCACCTGTTCAGGAGTGCGGTGCAGGGGAACAGAATAAGATGGATCAGACCGTATCAGGCCGCGCCCCGCGCGTTTCGGTCATTGAGCGGGAGCGGCCGCTGGCTCCCCACCTTAGCAGGACATGAAAACTCCGTTGTTTGGTCCGCAGATTTTAGAAGGCCGCAGCGTCTATGGCAAGCCTGTTGCGCAGGCGGTGGCAAAGCGAAGCCTGTCTGGGAGGAAAGCCAGTTTCGGATTTTCCCAAACTGGCGCAAGTTTCTTGAACGGAACCGGCAATCTGGGCAGAGCTTGCACAAGGGAACTTGAAGGGAGCCGGAGCATGGCGCGTGTCTATCTGAAAAAAGCCGGGAAAACTGCCAAAACGGGCAGCGCCTCTGTGCAGGATACAGTGCAGAAGATTCTGGACGACATCGAACAGGGCGGTGAAGCGGCGGCGCGGTCCTATGCCGAGAAGTTTGACAAATACACCGGCCCGTTGTTGCTGGACGCGGATGCGATTGCGCAAGCGGCTGCCAAGGTGCCGCAAAAGCTGAAGGACGACATCGCCTTTGCCCATGAGAACATCCGCAAGTTTGCCGAGGCGCAAAAGGGCTCCATGAGCGATTTTGAACTGGAGGTGCGTCCGGGGTTGTTTGAAGGTCAAAAGACGATTCCGGTCCGCGCGGCGGGGTGTTATGTGCCGGGGGGGCGCTATTCCCATATTGCCAGCGCGATGATGACCGTCACCACTGCCAAAGTTGCAGGGGTACAGACAATCACCGCCTGTTCGCCGCCGCAGGGGGATGGCGGTATCGCTCCGGCAATCATTTATGCCGCGCATCTGTGCGGAGCGGATCAAATCCTGTCTATGGGCGGCGTGCAGGGCGTGGCTGCGATGACCTTCGGTCTGTTCGGTCTGCCCAAGGCGGATATTATCGTGGGTCCGGGCAACCAGTTTGTTGCCGAGGCCAAGCGCATCCTGTTCGGGCGTGTGGGCATCGACATGATTGCCGGTCCGACCGACAGCCTGATCCTTGCAGACGGCACAGCAGATGCAGAAATTGTGGCGGTGGATTTGGTCAGTCAGGCCGAACACGGGTATAATTCTCCGGTCTGGCTTGTCACTGACGATAACACTCTGGCGCAGACTGTGATGGCCCGTGTGCCGGAACTGATTGCGGACCTGCCCGAACTCAACCGCGAGAATGCCACCGCCGCGTGGCGGGATTATGCCGAAGTGATCGTTTGCGCCGACCGCGAGGAAATGGCGGCGACCTCTGATGATTACGCGCCCGAGCATCTGACCGTGCAGGCGGCTGATCTTGACTGGTGGCTGGAGCGGCTGCAATGTTACGGGTCGTTGTTTCTGGGGGAGGAAACCACCGTGTCCTACGGGGATAAGGCATCTGGCACGAACCATGTGCTACCCACTTCGGGATCGGCACGGTATACTGGCGGGCTGAGCGTTCACAAATACATGAAGGTCGTCACCTGGCAACGGGCCACGCGGGACGGCGCCAAGCCTGTGGCCGAAGCAACAGCACGGATTTCGCGACTGGAAGGCATGGAGGGCCATGCCCGCGCAGCGGATGTACGGCTGCACAAATACTATCCCGAAGAGACCTTCGATCTGACCGGAACCGCCTGACATTGCGCGCCCTTGTCTATACCGGCCCTGAAACGCTGGAGATGCAGGACAGGGCGGATCTGAAGGCCGGCGTGGGCGAGGCCCTGATCCGCGTTGAAGCAGTCGGCATTTGCGGTTCGGACATGCATGCGTATCTGGGCCATGACGACCGCCGACCTGCGCCCCTGATCCTTGGGCATGAGGCGGCGGGTCTGGTGGTCGCTGGGGCAATGAAGGGGCAGCGTGTGACGGTCAATCCGCTGGTCACATGCGGGACATGCGGGTTCTGCCAAGAGGGACGGGAGAACCTCTGCCCGAAGCGTCAGATCATTTCGATGGAACCGCGACAGGGCGCTTTTGCGCAGCAACTGGTGATGCCGGATCGCAACCTTGTGCCCGTTCCAGAAGGTACCTCACTGGACAAGGCCGCGCTGGCAGAACCGCTGGCGGTGTGCTGGCACGGGGTGCGTTTGGGGCGCGAGGCCCTGTTCGGCCCGCTGGAACAAGCCTGCTGTCTGATACAGGGTGGCGGTGCAATCGGGCTTGGCAGTGCCTTGGCATTACAGGCGATGGGGGCGCAAGACATCACCATCGCAGAGCCGAACACCTGTCGTCAGGGGGTGCTGGCGCAGGCGGGGAATTTTACCGTTCTTGATCCGGCTGATGTCTCTGGCGCGTTCGATCTGATTGTGGATTGCGTCGGGATCAGCCACACCCGCCGCGCCGCAAGCACACTGGCAAAAGCGGGCGGGGTGATTGTGCACATCGGGCTGGGCGATGCTAAAGAAGGGCTGGATACCCGCCGTATGACCTTGCAGGAAATCACCTTCATTGGCACCTATACCTACACAGCACAGGATTTCCGCGACACGGCGCAGGGCATTTTTGACGGTCTTTTCGGAGCGCTCGACTGGGTCGAACACCGACCGCTGGACGAAGGTGCCGCCGCTTTTGCGCAGATCAGGACCGGCGATGTGGCGGCGCCGAAAATCATCCTCCACCCGCAGTAGACGGGTATTATCATTGCGCTGGGGGCGCTGGCCCGTTACTCATTCCGGCCTGTCACAGCGAATACAGGACTCCCTTTATGAGCAAGCAAAACTGGATCACATTTTTTGAAGTCGGCGGATCGGTTCTGGCGATGGTTTACGCGCTGTTGATCGCCTCCAACACCGGAAACGAGGTTCTGGGCTTTTCGCTGTTGCTGGTCTCGGCGCTGTTGTTTGCGGCTTGGGGTTTTATCGACCGGCGCTGGGCGTTCTTTGCCTTGCAGTTCTTTTATGCGGCCTCTGCCATTATCGGGTTGATCCGCTGGGCCTGAGCTGGCCGCTTCATTCAAAGAGACTGTCTCGCAGTTTATCCGCCCCGTCCTGAATAATCGACTTCTGATCAATTGCCTGCGCCACGGTCAGTCGCTGGGACGGACCGTGAAATGCAAGTGAGGCGATATAGCGCCCGGCCGGGTCTGTAACCGGCACGGCCAGCGCGACCATCCCCTCCATAAATTCGCCGTTGTCGATAGCAAAGCCCTGTTTGCGGATCTGTGCCAGTTCTTCGAGCAGCGCCGCAGGGGTCGTCAGCGTGGCATCCGTCAGGGGTTTCAGGTCTAGCGCGGCGACAAAGGCACGCCGCGGGGCCGGTGGCATCGAGGCCATATAGACCTTGCCGCTGGCGGTGCAGTGGAACGGCACGTGGGATCCGACCGGAAGCTGGATGCGCAGGGGCCAGTCGGTGTCCACGCGGTCCAGATAATGCATGCCGCTTTCCTGTGGCACCACATAATTCACGGCCTCGTTCACGCGATAAGCAATCTGTTCGAGAATCTGGTGGCGACTGTGAAAGTCCCGCCCTGACTGCATCAACCCGGCCCCGAGGACCAACAGCCGCCGCGCCGGTTTCATCCGTTTGCCATCGGTGCAGCGGGTCAGGAATCCTTCCTGCTCCAAGGTGGTACACAGCCGATGCACCGTCTGTTTGGGCAGGCCCAGCCGGTCGTTGATTTGGGTCGGGGTCAGCGGTTCATCCGCACGCCCAAGTATTTCAAGGATCATCAGGGTGCGCAGATTGGTCGGTATGCGGTGCTCGGCAGCCATTCTTTTTCCTTTGCAATGATCTCTTAACTCTGTTTAGCTCTTTTTTGACTTTTAACAAGACTATTAGTCTCATTTTTTGATGAACGGAGCAGTTTTGAACTACGACTATCTTGTCATCGGGGCCGGTTCCGCAGGATGCGCCGTTGCAGCACGTCTGTCAGAGGACGGGCGGTTTTCGGTCGGTTTGATCGAGGCCGGTGGCAGGGACAGCAATCCGTGGATCCACGTTCCGGTGGGGTATTTCAAAACCATGGGCAATCCCGAGACAGACTGGATGTACCAAACCGCCCCTGATCCGGGGTTGAACGGGCGGGACATCCCTTGGCCGCGGGGCAGGGTGCTTGGCGGGTCGTCTTCGATCAACGGGTTGCTTTATGTGCGGGGTCAGGCCGAGGATTTTGACGGCTGGCGTCAGCTTGGGAATGAGGGCTGGGGCTGGGACGATGTGTTGCCCTATTTCAAAAAAGCCGAAAGCTGGAAGGGAGAGCCGAAGTCGCCAGATCGCGGAACCGACGGTCCCCTGTCCGTTTCGCCTACACGTCTGACGCGGGATGTGGTGGACTACTGGATGGATGCGGCAGAGGCTGCGGGCTACAAGCGCAATCCCGATTACAACAGCGGCGATCAGGAAGGTGTCGGCTATTTCCAGTTAACGCTGGACGGCGGGCGGCGTTGTTCATCGGCGCGAGCCTATTTAAAGTCGGCAAAAGGGCGCAAGAACCTGCATATCCTGACCCACGCCCAGACCGAGCGGGTGGTCATAGAGCAGGGACGGGCCACGGGGGTGGTCATCAACCGCAACGGCCAGAGCGAAACCCTGACAGCGCGGCGCGAGGTGATCCTTTGCGCAGGAGCCATCGGCTCGCCGCAGATACTGATGCTGTCAGGGGTCGGCAACGGCGCGGATCTGGCGGAACAGGGAATTGAAACCCTTTGCCATCTGCCCGGTGTGGGGCAGAATCTGCAAGACCACTTGCAGGCGCGACCTGTGTTCAAAACCTCGCTCGGGACCATCAACACAGAGATTAACAACCTGTTCAAACAGGGACTTATCGGGTTGCAGTATCTGCTGACGCAATCCGGCCCGATGACTATGGCGGCCAGCTTGGGGACAGGGTTTCTAAAAACCGATCCCCGTATGGCAACACCGGACATCCAGTTCCACATCCAGCCGTGGAGCGCGGATAAACCGGCGGACGGACCCCATAAATTTTCCGGCTTCACGGCCTCGGTCCTACAGATGCGCCCCGAAAGCGCGGGGCATCTGAAACTGGCCAGCAAGGATTTCCGCGACCATCCTGAAATCCATCCGAACTATCTGGCGACAGAGACGGACCAGCGCACTCTGGTCGCGGGGATCGAGATTGCCCGCAAAATCGCGCGGACCCGTCCGCTGGCGGATTATATTTCAGAGGAACACGCGCCGGGGGCGGGGGTCGCCTTGGGCGATTACGCGGCGACGCTCGATTGGGCGCGGAACACCTCGGTGACGATCTATCACCCGACCGGCACCTGCAAAATGGGCCGTGACAGTCAGGCGGTGGTCGATCCGCAACTGCGGGTGCACGGGGTGGACGGATTGCGGGTGGCCGATGCGTCGATCATGCCGATTATCACCAGCGGTAATACAAATGCGCCCTGCATCATGATCGGAGAGAAACTGGCCGCAATGGTTCTGAAGGATGCAGGCACATGATGGATATGGTTCTCGATTTTGGCAAGATTATCATCGCGGATCTGATCCTGTCCGGTGATAACGCGCTGATTATCGGTATGGCGGCGGCGGGACTGGCGCCGGAATTGCGCAAGAAGGCAATTCTGTACGGAATGGTCATCGCGGCGGTGCTGCGGATTGTTTTTGCGGTGGTGGCGACCAAGCTTCTGGGCATTCCGGGGATTTTGTTTGTCGGCTCGCTGCTGCTGGTCTGGGTGTGTTGGCGGCTTTATCAGGAAATCCGCGAGAATGTGGACGAGCAGGCAGAACATGCCCTTATGGATGCCGAGGACCCGACCAAGGGCTACACCGGCGCCCCCACCCGCACGTTGTTTTCCGCGCTGGTGTCGATCACCATTGCCGATGTGTCTATGTCGCTCGACAATGTTCTGGCGGTGGCAGCGATTGCGGACGGCGACACCAATATGCTGATCTTCGGTCTGGCGCTGGCGATTGTTCTGATGGCCTTTGCCGCAACCATGATCATGCACCTGCTGACAGCCTATCCGTGGATTTCATGGCTGGGTCTGATCGTGCTGGTCTATGTGGCCGCCGAAATGATGTATCGCGGTTTTTTTGATGCCAGCAGCGGCGTGGGGCCGATGCTCGGACTGATTGAAGGGTATAATTTAAGCAAGGGGCATTAGCCCCCTCTGCCACAGATAATTCAGCGGATTGGGGAGGATCGAGCGATCATATCCGTTTGAATAAGCCGGACCAAATGCCTTCGTGGTTTGGCAATATTCTAAGAAGGCTACATTTTGGGAGGACGTAATGTTCAATATCAAAACGATTACCAAGGGGGCCGCAGCATCCGTTGTCGGCGCGTCCTTGTTTGTATCTAGCGCTTTTGCGGAAACGGTGATCCGGGTGCAGACTGTGATCTCGGCCAAGGCGGACGAAGTTGTCATGCTCAAGGACTTCGGGGATGATGTCAGCGCACTGACCAACGGCGAGGTGCGTTTTGAAATCCTGCCCGCCGGTTCCGTTGTCGGCGTTGCCGAAACGCTGGATGCGGTGGACGCAGGACTGATCGACGGCGGGTTTGCATGGACCCATTACTGGTCCGGCAAACATCCCGCAGCCATGCTGTTCGGCTCTCCGGTGGCAGGCGCAGGTGTTGGCATCGACAACATCGCCTTTGTGTCTTGGTTCCAATACGGCGGCGGCAAGGAACTTTATGACCAGCTCTGGGACGAGATGGGCATGAACGTGAAAGGCTTTATGCTGCAACCTGTCGGCCCCGAGGCGCTCGGCTGGTTCAAAGAGCCGATCACATCTATGGATGATTTCCGCAAATACCGTTTCCGCACGCCTCCGGGTATTCCGGGCCAGACCTACAAGGACATCGGCGTTGCCTCTGTTGCGATGGGGGGCGGGGATATTCTGCCCGCACTGGAAAAAGGCACGATTGATGCCGCCGAATGGTGCTGCCCCAAGCCTGACTCGGTGTTTGGCTTTCAGAAAGTCCTGAAGCACTACTACCTGCAAGGGTTGCATCAGGTCGTTGTGAATGCGGATTTGTATCTCAACAAGGATGTGTACGACAGCCTGACACCGCTGCAACAAAAAGCCATCGAAGTGGCCGCAAACGCGTCCCTGTCCAAATCCATGTCCTACCGGATTTACGAAAACGGCAAGGCGCTGAAGGATCTGACGGAAAACCACGGCGTGATCCTGCATGACACCCCGGCAGATTACTTTCCGGCCTATATGAACGCGGCCAAAGCCTCGCTTGAAAAGAACGCGGCAGAGAACGAGTTCTTCGCCAAGGTCTGGCAGTCCCAGAAGGATTTCGCCGCAGTGGCCGTGCCCTATTGGGCCGGATCGCAAGCCTCTAACGCGGCGCTCGGCAAGGCGTTTGCTGACACTGTGAAGTAAACCACTCGGGGCGCGGCCTGTGTCGCGCCCCTTTCCGTATATTTGCAAGCACCTCTTCGGAAGGGTGTTTCCACATAAACACGGGGAGATTTTTGCATGGCCGAAGAAGTGGAACCAGGCAAGCTGGAGATCACGGACGAGCTGATTGCCGAGCGGAATGACTTTATTCCGGGGCAAACGCCAGAGGATATGACCCCCTGGATGCGTCCGGTTGTGGCCGGCATCGACGTGCTGAACCTTTGGGTGGGGCGGCTGGCCTGTCTGCTGGTGCTGCCGATTATCGCGGTGATGGTGATCGAAGTTGTCAGCCGCAAGCTGTTTCTTGCTCCGACCGATTATTCTTTTGAATACAGCCGGATGCTGGCGGGGGCCATGTTCATGCTCGGCGCCGGTTACGCCCTGATGCGCGGCGTGCACATCCGCGCCGATTTCATCTACCGCAACTGGAGCAAGGAAACCCAGATGACGGTGGACGGGCTGTTGTATCTGGCCTTCTATTTTCCGGCGATGGTGTTTTTCCTGTGGGTGTCTTTTGAATACACCTCAAAGGCATGGGTGACGTGGGAACGCAGCATGGATACCGCGATGATGGCGCCCCTTGCGCCGGCGCGCACCGCCATGCCGCTTTGCGCCTTTTTGTTGCTGTTGCAGGGCATTTCCGAGCTGCTGAAAACCCTTTACGAGATGAGCGCAGAGCGCCGCCGCCTGTTCCTGATTGCGCTGCCCTTCTACATGTTCGGGCTGGCAATTGTCTTCCTTGCGACGGTCTATCCGGACATGATCCCCTTGGGGGACTGGTTGCGCGGCATTGCGGGGGGCTTGGGTGTTGGCGGGCTGTCGCAGGAAGGCATTGGTCTGGTGATGATTGCCGTGATGCTGTTCTCGATTTTTATCGGTTTTCCGATTTCCTTCACCCTGATCTTCCTTGCTTTTGTGTTCGGGGCTTGGGGGTTCAAGGCGAAGATGGCGTTCTATCTGCAAACCTTCCAGTTCAATTCCACCATGCTGGACGAGCAACTGGTAGCGGTGCCACTGTTCGTGTTCATGGGCATTTTGATGGAAAAGGCTGGCCTGATGGAGCGACTGTTCACGGCGATCCAGTTGATGTTCTCGCGCACGCGGGGGGCCTTGTTTGTGGCGGTTCTGTTCGTGTCAATGATCTTTGCTGCCGCGACTGGCATCGTGGGTGCATCGGTGACGATCCTTGGCATCATGGCGGCGCGCACGATGAATAAATCGGGCTATGACGTGCGCCTTGCAGCAGGGACGATCACGGCAGGCGGAACGCTGGGTATCCTGATCCCGCCTTCGATCATGCTGGTGGTGATGGGGCCAGTGCTGGAGGTTCCGGTGACTGAACTGTTTCAGGCGGCGATCATTCCGGGGATCATGCTGGCGGTGCTTTACATGCTTTATGCGCTGGTGCGCTGCTGGATCAATCCCGACCTTGGCCCGATCCTGCCGGTAGAGGACCAGCCCGAAACCTCACCCTATTACGCGCTAGAGTTTACGTCGGTCTTTGCCTCTCTGGTGGTGATGATCTGGCTGATCACGCTGGGTATTCAAGGCAGTTTCGCGGGGCTGTTCCCCTTTGCCGGTCTGGTTGTTCCTCTGGCGTGGGTTGCGCTGATGTGGGCGGTTTACACCTGGGCCCGCAAGGTCCGGCCCGGCGGGTTCTATTATTCTGATCTCTGGTACGAATTCTTTATGGGGCTGGTGCCGCCCACCACGCTGATTGCCTTTGCGCTTGGCTCTATCCTTGCGGGCTGGGCCACACCGGCCGAGGCTGCGGCCTGTGGCGCCTTTGGTGCGCTGCTGCTGTCACTGGCCTATAACAAACTGACCTGGGCGAGCTTTTACGATGCGATGATCAAGACGCTGGAAATCACCGTGCTGATTATGTTCCTTGTGGCGGCCTCCAACTTTTTTGGCGCCGTGTTCAGCCGGCTTGGAACGCCGACCATGCTGACCGAACTGCTGCTGGCTTGGGAACTGGCGCCGACAATGATCCTGATTATCATCATGGCGCTGATCTTCCTTCTGGGCTGGCCGCTGGAGTGGGTGCCGATCGTCCTGATCATCGTGCCAATCCTTGTTCCGACACTGGAGGCGCTGGAAATCAATCTGACATGGTTTGCCATTCTGGTTGCGGTGAACCTGCAAACCGCGTGGCTGTCACCGCCGGTGGCGCTGTCGGCCTATTTTCTCAAAGGCGTAGTGCCGGAGTGGGATTTGAAGGACATTTACCTCGGGATGATGCAGTTCATGCTGATCCAGCTTTTGGGGCTGGTGCTGATCTTCTCCTTCCCGCAAATCGCGCTCTGGCTGCCGGCTTATTTCGCCGGACAGTAGAGGCCGCGGCACAGGCGAATCCGCTTGCACATGGTCGGCCGATCCGGTTTGAAATGGCCGACCATAATAAGGAGCCGCGCAATGTTTGCCAAAGAAGGTTTGATCGAGGAAATCCGCGGGCGGTTTGCCCATGTGGACCGTTGCCCGTTTCAGGGGCCACGGGTGTTTTTTGAAAACGCGGGCGGGGCGCTGACGCTGAAATCGGCTGTAGAGACCAGCACGTTCTATGCTTCTATCCCTGACAATCAGGGACGCGATAACGTGGCCAGCGCCGAATTGATGCGCGTCATCGCCAAGGCGAAAGACGACATGCGCGTGTTCTTTGCCGCACCAAGCGGTCAGTTCTTTGTGGGCGAAAGCGGCACCGAACTGCTGTTCCGCATGATCCGCACGGCCGTGATCGAAAGCGGCGCGGGCAAGGTTCTGGGCAGCACGCTTGAACATCCCGCCAGCCGCTCTGCCGCGCTGCGCTGGGCGGGGATTGCGGGCAAGGATTACATTTCTGTGCCCCATAACAATGAAACCGGTTCTGTCAGTGCAGAGGATTACGCCCCTCATGTGACGTCTGATACGGTTGTGGCCACCATCCTGCACACCTCTCCGGTGACGGGGATGGCCGTGGATGTTGAGGGCATCGTCAAAGCGATCCGCGCGACGGCACCCGATTGTCTGATCATTGTGGACGGCATCCAGCACGCGGCCCACGGGCGGCTTGATATTGCGGCTTATGACGTGGACGGCTATGCGGTGTCCCCCTACAAGGTGTTCTCCCGTCACGGCTATGGCGTGGCCTGGGTGTCGGATCGTCTGGGGTCGATGAACCACGATATGCTGATCAACGGTCCGGCGGACAACTGGGAATTTGGCACGCGGGACACGGGCGCCTATGCGACGTTTTCCGATGTGGTGGATTATTTCGACTGGCTTGGCGGACAGATCAGCGACAGCACCGACAGGCGCGAACGGATCGAGGCAGCAGGCGCTGCGATCCATGCCCATGAAAAAGACCTTACCGATGCCATGCTACACGGAATTGGCAACCTGAAGGGCGTGGCGGAACTGAACGGTGTGTCAGTGATCGGCGGCGTGGATAATCCCCTGCGCGAAGGTCTGGTGTCCCTGACCGTTGAAGGCATGACAGGGGCCGATGTGGTGACAGCGCTGAACGCCCAGAACATCCGCACCCATCTGCGCAAGGCGGATCATTATTCGGGCAATGTGCTGGAGCCGCTTGGTCTGGACAGTTGTGTGCGGGTCTCCATGTGCCACTATAACACCGAACAGGAAGTCTCGCAGTTTCTGGCAGCACTGCAAACCGTGGTAGAGAACCGTTCCACCTAGACGAACAGTGAAATTCGCTACGCGAAGGTGACACAGGGGCTGCCCCGTTCTACATAAAGCCCATAGAACGGAGGCACCCCATGACCCATGTATCAGTCCAAGTCCAAGGCATTCACCACATCACCCTGAACGGAACAGACCGCCAGACCTCGGTCGATTTCTGGGAAGGCGTGCTGGGCATGCCGCTGATTTTCGAGCAACCCAATCTGGATGCGCCTGAAATCAACCATCTGTATTTTGACACCGGCGACGGGCGCACCCTGACCGTCTTTACCGAAGAGGGCCGCCAACCGCCGAGCCAGCCGCTTGCACAGCAGCCCGGCTCAGTGCATCACATCGCGTTCTGGGTCGCCCAAGCCACAATACGGCTGGCGGATGAACGTCTCAAAGCGCGCGGCTATGGTTCCAGCGGCGTGAAGGATCGCGGCTTTATGGACAGTCTTTATTTTCGCGATCCGATGGGCCTGCTGGTGGAACTGGCCAGCTACAAGTTCGATCCGCCCCAAGGCAAAACACACGGGGATGTGCTGAATCTCGCCCATAAAATCCGGCTGGAGCGGGACGGTCTGGCGATTGAAACCGCCGATGTCGCAGACGCACTGGCGCGGTTGTCAGAGCGGTAACAGGGGCGGTATGGGCGTTTCCCGGCCGGTTTTGGCGAGGATAACCCTCTAATTCTCCCGTAAGAATGAACCATTCTCCTTTGCAAGCGTTGGGCCTGCAAAGGAGAACTACCATGGCCGACAAAACCACCGACAGCACACAACCCGAGTCCGAAGCCGAAACCGAAGGTCTGACAGTTGTGACCCCCGGCGAAGAGCGCAACATCCGCAAGGAAGCCGTAGACCGTGACGACACGCCAGTCGCAGACCTCGCCCGCGAACTGCCCCCCGAAATGAAAGAGGCCGTGCGCAGCGAAGGCACATGGGACGGCGACGCAGGCCGTCACGACGGCGATGACGCGCAGGAAACCTCCGGCGCACTCAGCGGCATCAGGTCTGATAAAGATCGGGAGGATTGAGGAGGGAGTGCCGCCCCGTGGGTGACTGCGGGGTGGCCGAGTGAGGCGCGTCAGTTTGACGGTGGCTCCGGAAAGATTTTATATACAGTTTGTTAACATTTTGAACTTATAAGTCTTGGAACACGCACGAATGGAGAGTGCAGAGAGTTTACGCTATGGTGTGATAAGACTTGTCACACAACCAGTGAATGGCTATGTAAATGGACGCGCCGAGATGGTGCAAAATTGTGATTGGAGTGATGAAGTGACCATCCGTAACCCTGAAATTCTGTGCCAAGTCTGCGGGCAGTTTCACGGCTCGGACGACCATGTGTCGGGGCCGCGTGAATCCTACTCATCGCTGAATGCTGCTAACGACAATGTTCAGGTGCAGAAAGAATCCAAGTTCCGCAAGCGCCTTACCGCACAGGAAGCAATGGCTCTGACCAAGAAACGTTACAAGGAAACACTTGAATATCTGGCTTAAATGCCAGGATTCAAGTTTCAACACGATTTTAAGTCTATAGTCTTCCTTGAGTTGGAAGACGTGGACTTTTTCCATTCCGTGATATTAGAAGCTGGCGAGCCGGATGGCTATAATCGACTGGACGACCTCCTTGGCGCTGTTGGCCGGCCCAAAACCAACGCCTGTTATGAAGATGGAACAGATCTCGTGAGGGTGGCTGCTTATTACTGGCACGGCATTTCCACATCGCATGGCTATCGCCAAGGAAATAAGAGAACTGCGTTCGTTAGCGCAGTCAACTTTTTGCTGATGAATGGAGTTCAATTTGAAGTGCCGGATAAGGAGCTCGGTCCTTGGATCGAACGCCTGTTTATTGAAAACACCGTTTCTGTAGAAATTTTGGAAAATACGCTCCGCCGCCACGCAATGTGGCTTTAACTAATTGATAAATATATTACCTTCTGCCTAGAGCATGACGCGAGCCGTTATTTTATCCAGCGCGGGCACCTGCGGGTCGCGCCAAACTAATCTCGAAACTTTGGTACTTTGTTGTAACCTCTATCGGGATGGTTCGCCTGCTGTTTAACAATCAGTTCCATCTCGCGTTGACCAACCTCCACCTTATCATCGCTCTCGAACAGGATTTCTCTGCGAATAGTGAAGTCCATCAGTTCATCTTTAGTGAAATCAGCTTCAACTGCCAAATGGTTCCAACTTCCGAAATAGCGAATTGTATGGCCATCGTAGCCAACATCTTTGCCTATGTAGATCTTCCCGTTTGGAAAGGTGATCTTATAAACAACAAACTTAAATTTTTTCATTCATTAAAGCCCTGTTTTCTTAGTCATCTGAGAATAAGTCCGAGTTTGAAATTAGAGAGAAACAAGAAAAGCTGCTAAACGATAATATAAATCATCGCCCAATGGGCGTGAAGTGAATAAACGTTTTCTGGTTTCACCGATGTTGGGCAATTTCTCCCCCCCATTCCCCCGCTTTTCATTCCGCACCTTTCCGCGTAGCGTCCCGTTCGAAAGGAGCCTTTGATGGAACGCATGGAAAGAACATTGGACATTTTGGAGCGGCTGATTGCTTTTCCGAGTATTTCAAGCGAAAGCAACCGTGATCTGATTGACTGGATTGCCGCCTATCTCGAACCATTCGGTGCCCGTTGCCAGATCACTTCAGACACGGACGGCAAGGCGAATCTTTTTGCGACTATCGGGCCGGATGTGGATGGCGGGTTGATCCTGTCGGGGCATACGGATGTGGTTCCGGTGGAAGGGCAGGACTGGACTGCGGACCCGTTTACCTTGCGCGAACAGGACGGGTTGCTTTACGGGCGGGGCACCTGTGACATGAAGGGATTTATTGCGGCAGCTCTGGCGCTGGCGCCGGAATTTGCCGCCGCCGATCTGGCACGGCCGGTGCATTATGCCTTTACCTATGACGAGGAAATCGGCTGTCTCGGCGCGCGGGTTCTGGTGGATGAAATGGTGAAGGCGGGGCTGAAACCTTCGGCTGCAATCATCGGAGAGCCGACGTCGATGCGGATCATCGAAGGGCATAAGGGCTGTTGCGAATACACCACCGAATTTACCGGCGTTGAGGGCCATTCAAGCCTGCCTGATCTGGGGGTGAACGCGCTGGAATATGCCACGCGTTTTGTCACGAAGCTGATGGAAATCCGGCAGGAATTGCCCTCGCGCGCGCCCGAAGGCTCCCGCTTTGATCCGCCCCATACCACCCTGCAGATTTGCGAGCTGCATTCCGGCGTGGCCCACAACGTGATCCCGAACAAAGCTGCGGTGGGCTGGGAAATGCGCCCCGTCCAGCAAAGCGACCGCGATTTTGTGCGCGAGCGGATTGAGCAGTACACCCGCGATGTGCTGCTGCCCGAAATGAAAGCGAAAAACCCTGTGGCCAACATCGAAGAAATCTTCGCGAGCGAGGTCGCAGGACTGGAACCGGACCCCGACAGCGAGGCGGTGGCCATCGTGCGTGCGCTTACAGGGGGGAACGAAACCGAGGTCGTGTCATTCGGCACCGAGGCTGGTTTGTTCCAGCAGGGCGGCGTCAGTGCCGTGATCTGCGGACCGGGGTCGATCGAACAGGCCCATAAACCGGATGAATACGTCAGCCGCGACCAGCTTGCCGCCTGTCTGGAGATGCTGGGGCGGGTTGCAGGGCAGCTGCGTTAGGGACGGCTATTCCCCGATCACGATACCTTCGCGGCGGGGGTCGGCCCCGCCTGTCAGCGTGTCTGCAATGCTAATCCCGTGCAGGCCGGAGCTGATCGCGCCGCGCTTCACCTCAAACCCCATGTCTTGCAGCGGTCCGCTTAGCGCCTCGGTTTCGGGTCGGTCCTCAATTTCATAGGTGCCGAAACGGTTTACAAGGCGCGGCATGGAAATCGCGCTTTGAATGTCCATGCCCCAGTCCAGCACCGCTATAATGGTTTGCGCGGTGAAGCCGATGATCCGGCTGCCTCCGGGGGAGCCGATGACCAGCACGGGTGCGCCGTCTTTCAGAACGATGGTGGGCGACATGGAAGACCGTGGACGTTTGCCCGGTGCCACACGGTTTGCAATCGGGATGCCGTCCCTGTGACTGGCGAAAGAAAAATCCGTCAACTCGTTGTTGAGGATAAAACCGCCTGCCATCAACCGCGATCCAAAGCGGTTTTCAACGGTCGTCGTCATCGACAGCGCGTTGCCATAGCTGTCAACGATGGAAAAATGGCTGGTGGAGGGCAGTTCGATAGACTGGTCCGCTGCGCGGTTCCAACCGTGATCAAACGCAGGTGTGCCTGCTGTAACGTCATCGAGCGCGGTGTCGCGGTCCAGCAGTTGTGCGCGGGCGCGGGTGTAAGCGGGATCAAGCAGGCCCTTGACCGGAACCGGCACAAAATCGCTGTCGGCCATGTATCGATCACGGTCCGCAAAGGCGAGACGGGAGGCATCCCCGATCAGCCGCCAGCTTTCCGGTGATTGCGGGCCAAGTGCGGGCAGGTCGTAGGGTTCCAGCAGTTGCAGGATTTGCCCGACCGTCAGGCCGCCGGAGGAGGGCGGACCCATGCCGCAGACTTCATACGCGCGGTAAGCGGCGCAGACGGGGGCGCGTTCCTTTACGCGGTAGATCGCCAGATCCACCAGAGACAGCACGCCCGGATTGCCTGTTGCCCCTTGCACTGTCGCGACGATTTCCTGTGCCAGCGGACCTGTGTAAAACACATCCGCCCCGCGGTCGGCCATGGCCTCTAGCGTGGCGGCATAGGCGGGGTTTTTCAGCCTGTCGCCGCTGCGCAGCGGCGTGCCATTCGGCAGGAAATAGTCGCGGGTTGTCTGCCACCTGCCCAGACGTTCGGGATCGGCCGCGACAGAATCTGCCAATCGGGGAGAGACCGTGAACCCCTCTCTGGCAAGATCGCGCGCAGGGGCCAGCAGTTCGGCCCACGGGCGGTTGCCCCAGCGCTTGTGGGCGGCTTCCATCAGGGCAGGGGTGGCAGGAACCCCGACAGAACGTCCGCCAACCACCGCATCAAAGAACTTTAGCGGTGCGCCGCTATCGTCCTGAAACAGGGTCGGGGTGGCGGCAAGGGGCGCGGCCTCGCGCCCGTCGAGCGTGGTGACTTTGCCGCTGGCCGCGTCATACCAGACCAGAAAGGCACCGCCCCCCAGTCCCGAAGATTGCGGTTCCACCAGTCCCAGCACCGCCTGAACCGTCACCATCGCATCGGCCGCTGTGCCGCCTGCCCGCAGCACGGCGGCGCCGGCTTCGGCGGCATGGGGATTGGCCGCGCTGATCATCCAGTTTTCTGCCGAAACCGCTTGCCCCGCGTTGCGCTGGTCCAGCGCGTTTTGGGCAGTGTCGGACCAGTCCTGCGCCAGCAACGGAGCAGCGCAGAGCAGGAAAGCGGCGGTCAGTCTGGGGAATAGGGTCATGGCAAGGCTCCGTCTGTCTCTTCTACGATACAAAGCCCCCGCATCCACGCAACCCCCATAAAAAAGCAGCGCCGGAGGGTCCGGCGCTGCCTGTTGATTTCGACGTGCGTGAAGGTGCTATTCCGCCGGATTGATCCGCAGCTTGATCGCCTTACGCTCTGAGCGCAGGCCCATGAAGATACAGACACACAGCAACAATAGCACGGCTGCAAAGGGCAGGCCGGTGGAGATCACCATGGACTGCAAGGAGGACAGACCGCCCACCGAGAGCAACAAGACGATGGCAACCGCGCCTTCAAAGATACACCAGAACACACGCTGTGGCATTGGCGCGTCCACTTTGCCGCCAGCCGTGATCGTGTCGATCACAAGCGAGCCGGAGTCAGAGGAGGTGACAAAGAAGACGATAACCAGCAAGATGCCCACAAAGGACGTGATTGACGCCAGTGGCAATGCGTCCAGCATGCCGAACAGCTTCAGTTCCAGCGGCGCATTCACTACGGCCTCATAGCCGTCCTGAACGTATTGCTGGATCGCTGTGCCGCCAAAGACGCTCATCCAGAGGACGCAGACCAGTGACGGGATCAGCAGCACGCAGATCATGAACTCACGCACGGTGCGGCCACGGGAAACGCGGGCGATAAACATGCCAACGAAAGGCGACCAGCTGATCCACCAAGCCCAGTAAAAGGCGGTCCAGCCCTGTACAAAGTTGGTGTCTTCGCGGCCAAACGGCATTGCCAGTCTTGGCAGATACTCGAAATAGGCACCAAGGGCGCTGAAGAATCCTTTGAGGATGTCCAGTGTCGGGCCAAAGACCAGCACGAAGAGAACCAGCAGAACCGCCAGCACCATGTTGATCTCGGACAGGACTTTAACGCCGCCGTTCAGCCCGCGGATCACCGACACAAGCGCCACCGCCGTAATCGCAACGATCAACAGGATCAGCAAACCGCCGGAGTTCTCCACGCCGCTGTCATCTGTGTTGCCAAAAGGCATACCCAGCAGGCTGCGTGTGCCTTCTTCTGCAACGCCGCTGCCAAACAGCAGGGTCAGACCGTTTGCAGCCTGTGTCGCGCCAAGCCCCAGCGAAGTTGCAAGACCGAACAATGTGGCAAACACCGCAAGGATGTCGATAACATGGCCGGTCCAGCCCCATACCCGTTCCCCGAAGATCGGATAAAACGCAGAGCGGATCGAAAGGGGCAGGCCCTTGTTGTAGGAAAACAGCGCCAGCGCCAGTGCAACCACCGCATACATGGCCCAAGGGTGCAGACCCCAGTGATAAATCGTGGCCGCCATGCCAAGACGGATGGACTCGGCCTGATCGCCTTCAGCGCCGTTCAGCGGTGCCCAGTCGGTGCGAAGCCCGTTTTCTACCGAAGTTCCGCCAAAGGAGGTGGAAAAATGGCTCATCGGTTCGGACACCCCGTAAAACATCAGGCCGATGCCCATACCGGCGGCAAAGAGCATGGCAAACCAGCCAAGGTAGCCGTAATCCGGTGTCGCATCCGCCCCGCCCAGCCGGACCGAACCGACGGGCAGCACAATCAGGGCCAGACAGAACAGGACAAAGATGTTCCCCGCTGAGAGAAAGAACCAGTCAAAGTTCTTGGTCACAACGTTAAACAAGGTCTTGAACATGACTCCGGCCTGTTCGGGCAGGGCCAGTGTGAAGATGACAAAGGCAATCACAGTGAGGCCGGAGATGGCAAAGACCGGGTTATGGATGTCAAAGCCGATCCGTCCGATGCTGCCGTCTACGTTGTTTTCACCAATTTCATGGTCGGTATCTATGGGGAGGTGGTACCCGTCCGGTTCCGGTATCCCCTGATCATTATTTACGTCCGTCATCGGAGTCTCCTTGGTAAATACTATCGTATCAAAAGCGAAAATCCGCCGGGGTTCTGACAGGGAACCGCACGGAAAACGCTGGAATACGACTAAACATGAGCCACTAGTGACTATCAAAGTGGCACAAGAGGCACAACCGCTGGTCCGGAATGCCCCTTTGGGCAGTATCGCGCACTGTGGCCGATTTGTACTATTGCATTCGGGATAGCCTGCATATGCGGACTTGTACAGCGGCGTGGTAAAGCTATGTTCTGGCGTGGGTCTTCGCCGCCTTGGCCGGATCGCAGTTACAAAGGCACAGAATGAGCGTCTATCTCCACGGATTATCCACCGCTTTGCCGGAATATTGTCTGGACCAAACAGAGGTAGAGCAACGGGCGGGGCTGATCTTTGGCGGCAAGTACCCACAGTTTCACCGTCTCTCGCGCAGTTTCCGCAGTGCAGGGATTAACACCCGCCATAGTGTCGTGCCGCTTGACTGGTTTTCCGAAAACCACGGTTGGGCCGAACGGAACGCCGCCTTTATGACCGGGGCAACCGCGTTGTTTTGCGATGCGGCACGTGCTGCGTTGAATGCTTCGGGCTGGAGTGCGCAAAGCGTGGATTGTGTGGTGACTGTGTGCTCCACCGGCATCGCCACCCCGTCACTCGAGGCGCAGGCCCACAAAAAGATGGGCTTTCGCGATGACATCATGCGGGTGCCGGTTTTTGGTCTTGGCTGTGCTGGCGGGGTCAGTGGATTGTCCCTTGCACAGTCAATTGCAGCGGGGCGTGCGGGCTTTCGGGTCTTGCTGGTGGTGGTGGAGACATGCTCTTTGTCGTTTCGCGCGGATCGTCTGCAAAAGGCCGACATTATCGCCGCTGTCCTGTTCGGGGATGGGGCGGCTGCGGCCTGCCTGTGCGATCAGGCACCGGAAACGGGTCGAAAGGTGCGGCTTGGGCAGGGGTATCAGAAGCTCTGGCCCGATACGTTGCAAATCATGGGGTGGGATATTGATAAAACCGGTTTTGGTGTGGTCTTCGACCGCTCCATCCCTGATTTTGTCAGTGCCGAGTTCGCGCAAGCCACCAGTGCTGCACTGACCGCGACCGGATTGAAGCACAGTCAGATTGACCGCTACATATGCCATCCCGGCGGCGCCAAGGTTGTCGCCGCCATTGAAACGGCCCTGAAGCTGGAGGCAGACAGTCTGGACAAGGAACGGGATGTTCTGCGGGACGCTGGCAATATGTCGGCGCCTACGGTGCTGTTCGTGCTGAAGGCTGTGCTGCAGTCAGGGCGTGCGGGGCAATTCATGACCTGCGCACTTGGTCCGGGGTTCACAGCATCCTACCTGCCGGTTCATGTGGCAGCGGGGGCGGGGGCATGACGCTTGGCGCGGTGCTGTTTCTAGGGTTTATCATCCTCCAAAGGTTAAGCGAACTGGTCATCGCCAAACGCAACACCGCCCGTCTGCTGGCGCGGGGCGCCTATGAGGTCGGTGCGGCGCATTATCCGGTGATGGTTGCCATGCACAGCGCGTGGATCGCCTGTCTGGTGTTTGGCGGATACGATGAAGCGGTCTCTCTTTTCTGGCTGTTTCTCTTTGCGCTGCTGCAAATCTTGCGGGTCTGGATACTTGCCACGCTCGGGCCACGCTGGACCACGCGGGTGATTGTGCTGGAGGAGCCTTTGGTCGTGCGCGGGCCGTTCCGCTATCTCTCACATCCCAATTATACGCTGGTGGTGGCCGAGATTATCGTCGCGCCGATGGTCTTGGGGCTGGTCTGGGTGGCGGTCCTGTTTACCCTGTTAAATGCCGCGATGCTATGGGTGCGGATCGGCGTTGAAAATGCGGCGCTGTCAGGATTGCGCCAGGGGCCGCCCGCCGCCGGACGTTAGGTGACAGGCTCTGACGTCAGGCAAGATAGCCGCGCATGGCTTCGCGGGTGACTTCTGCGGCGATTTGCGCCGGGGATCGCCCGCCGCCTTCGCGAAACCAAATGCCCACCCAGTTCACTGCGCCCAGAATAATCAGGCTGGCCAGTTTCGGGTCCAGATCCGCGCGCAGGGAACCGTCCTTGATCCCTGCATCCAGCATGTCGCGAAACATCATGTCCAGTTTGTCGCGGCTGGTCTGAACACTGCGTTTGTCGCCGGATGTGACCATCGGACGGGTATAACTCCACAGGTATTGCATGTCAGCGCGCAGCATAGTGACGGTATAGGCCCGCAGTCCGGCATCCAGCCGCACCGCTGCGCTGCCATTGCCAGCCAGCGCGGTTTCCACAGCTTCTACCAGCCGGTCCATTCCCAACTCGTAGCACTGCATCAAGAGGTCGTTCTTACTGCTGCAATAATTGTAAAGCGCTGCCTTGGTCACACCAAGTTCAGCCGCGATGGCCTCGAGAGTGACGTTCTCATAGCCTTCCGTGCCGAATTTGACGGTGGCGCACCGCACGATTTCGCGGCGCTTGAGATCGCGGAGCTGTTTGCGGGTCGGGAAACCGGAGAGTTCTGTCATTGCCAGAGTATCGTCAACGCGCGATTGCGGGTCAATAGAGTGAATTGTATTTGGTTGACTTCCCGAAGGGCTGATACCTAAACTTTGGAAAGTTCAGTGACCCTCGGTTAGCAAAATGCCAGGAAGTCAGTGCAGTTTGGTTAATAAGGGGATTTTTACATGATCAGAAAGCTGCTGATTGCGAATCGCGGGGAGATTGCCATCCGCCTTGCACGCACCGCCGCCGCCGCAGGACTGGAAACTGTGGCGGTTCACACAGTCGATGACGCTACGTCTCTACACACCAAGCATATGGACGCGGTTCGCGTGCTGCCAAAGGCGGGCGTGGCGGGGTATCTCGACATCGCGGCACTGATCGAAATCGCAAAGGAAACCGGCTGTGACGGGGTGCATCCGGGCTATGGCCTGCTTAGCGAGCGGGCCGATTTCGCAGATGCCTGCGCAGAGGCGGGGATCGTCTTTGTGGGGCCGGATGCAAAAACGCTGCGCCGTCAGGGAGATAAGGTATCGGCGCGTGCACTGGCCGAAGACGCCGGGGTGCCGGTGCTGCGCGGGTCCGGCCCGCTGGACAGTGTCGACGCGGTGAAAGCCTTTTATGAGTCTCAGGGCGCTGCGCCGCTGATGATCAAAGCCGTGAACGGTGGCGGCGGGCGCGGTATGCGGATCGTGCAATCCGCAGACGAAATCGAGACCGCCTTCAATCAGGCCAGCACCGAAGCCGCAGCCGCCTTTGGCGATAGCACGCTATATGCGGAGCGCTTTTTACCTTCGGTGCGCCACATCGAGGTGCAAATCATCGGCGATGGCCGCAATGTGACCCACCTGTGGGAACGGGACTGTTCGGTGCAGCGACGGCATCAGAAGATCATCGAACTTGCCCCCGCGCCGAACCTGACAGAGGACACCCGCAGCGCACTTTTGGACGCGGCCGTGGCGATCGGGCGGGCCTGCGATTATCGCGGCTTGGGCACGGTAGAGTTTCTGGTGGAGGACAGCGGCGCATTTTACTTCATTGAAACCAATCCGCGTATTCAGGTGGAACACACCATCACCGAAGAGATCACCGGACAGGATCTGGTGGAAATCCAGCTTGCGCTGGCTTCGGGGGCAACGCTTGCGGAAATAGGGCTGGATCAGCCCCCCGCCGCGCCTGTGGGATACAGTGTGCAGACCCGTATCAATACGGAAACACTGGATCAGAACGGGGTGTTCACACCGACTGGCGGGCGTTTGGACGCCTATACCCCGCCCAGCGGTCCGGGGGTGCGGATCGACGGTTACGCCTATGCGGGATACAGCACCAATCCGAATTTTGACTCCCTGCTTGCAAAGCTGGTGGTGCACGAAAGATCGGGCGATCTGGCACGCTTGTTTGCCAAGGCAGAACGGGCCCTGTCAGAATTCCAGATCGGCGGGATCGACACAAACATCGCCTTCCTGCGGTCCCTGTTGCGTCTGCCTGTGATGGCGGACTGGGCTGTTGATGTACGCACGCTGGACGCGCAGATGCCCGCGCTGGTGGCGGATAGCGGCGGGGCGGACCGGTTCTTTGAAGCCCAAGCCGACAACACAGAAGATGAGGTGAAACTTCCCCAAGGGACCGAGGCGCTCCGCGCGCCAATGCAGGCGATGATCCAGCACGTGCTTGTGACGGCAGGCGACCAGATCGCCAAAGGACAAGAAGTCGCCGTGATCGAGGCGATGAAGATGCAGCATGTCGTAGTAGCCGAAGCTGGCGGAGTCGTGGCCGAGGTTTTCGCCTCCGAAGGGCAGACCGTGACCGCCGGTACGCCGGTTCTGGCCTTTACTCGCGATGACACGTTAGAGGAAATCAGCGCACAGGACAGCGCCCCTGATCCGGACCATATCCGCGACGATCTTGCCGCACTGCAAGGCCGCCTTGCGCGGACGTTGGATGAAAACCGCCCCCGTGCGGTTGCGCGGCGGCGGGATCGTGGCCAGCGCACCACGCGCGAGATCATCGACGGCCTGTGCGCGGGCGGGGATTTTCATGAATACGGGCAGCTCGTTCTGGCGGGCCAACGCCGCAAGCTGGGGCTGGAGGCGCTGATCGACGTGTCTCCGGCGGACGGGATTGTCACGGGCGTGGGGGCGATGAATGCGGATCGTTTCACAAGCGGGCGGTCGCAGGTGGCCTTGCTTGCCTATGACTCTACCGTGATGGCGGGGACACAGGGCTATTTCGGCCACCTGAAAACCGACCGGATGATCGAAGTCGCCCATAAACAGGGGCTTGCGTCGGTCTTTTTCACCGAAGGGGGCGGCGGTCGGCCCAATGATGATGATTTTGCCCAAACCATCCAGTCCGGCCTGAAAGTCACGACCTTTGCGGAATTTGCACGGCTTAAGGGCTGGGGGCCGCGGATTACGGTCAACTCGGGGTTCTGTTTTGCCGGTAATGCGGCGATTTTCGGGGCGGGGGACATCCGGATTGCCACCCGCAACAGCTGGATCGGTCTGGCCGGTCCTGCCATGATCGAAGCGGGTGGGATCGGCAGTTTCCATCCCAAGGAAATCGGCCCCGCGCCCATGCACGCACAAAACGGACTGCTGGATATTCTGGTGGAAGACGATGATGCCGCGATTGCCGCGACCCGTCAGGTTCTGTCGTATTTCCAAGGGGATCTGGAGGAATGGGAGGCTGCGGACCAGCGGATGCTGCGCCACGCAATCCCCGAAAACCGCAAGAAATCCTATCTGATCCGCCCCTTGATCGAAGGGCTGGTGGACAGGGGCAGTTTCCTTGAACTGGGCGCACAACATGCGGCCGGCATGGTGACAGGGTTCGTGCGGATTGAAGGGCGCCCGATGGGGTTGATTGCCAACAATCCACAGCATCTGGGTGGTGCACTGGATGCGGCGGCTTCAGCCAAAGGGGCGCGGTTCCTGAACCTTTGCGCAAGATTCAACCTGCCGGTTCTGTCGCTTTGTGACACGCCCGGTTTCATGGTTGGACCGGACAGCGAAGAGGAAGGTGCGGTTGCGGCGGCCTGTGAACTGATCACGGCGGGAGCCAACCTAAACGCGCCGATGTTCTTTGTTTGCCTGCGCAAAGCCTATGGCATCGGGGCGCAGGCGATGGCGGCGGGGAGCCTCGGGGAACCGGCGTTTTCGATCTCATGGCCCACGGGGGAATTCGGGCCGATGGGCTTGGAGGGCGCAATCCAGCTTGGCTATCGCAAAGAGTTGGAAGCCGAGACCGACCCTGCCGCGCGTGAAGCTTTGTACACCCGACTGGTGGACGAATTGTACGTGCGGGGCGGGGCGATCAATGTGGCCTCGACCCATGAAATCGACGCGGTGATTGACCCGGCGGAGACCCGAGGCTGGATCGCCAAAGGCTTGCGCATGGCCGAGAGCCTCTAGGCCGAACGGCACGATATTTCAGGGAAGGACAGGATGATGACAGATACGAAAGCGATTGAACAACAGGTTGGGGAAATACGGGCGTTGCAGGCGCAAAACTGGCCCGCTGGCATCCCGCGCGAGATTACCTACCGTTTGGGGAAAAAGCCCCTTAGCCAATATGTCCGCGACGAGGCCAGCGCCCGCCCTCACGATGCGATGGTGCATTTTTATGGCCGCACGCTAAGCTGGGGCGAAGTGGACCGTCTGTCGGATCAGTTTGCAGGTCTGTTGCAGGCGCGGGGCGTTGGCGCTGGGGACCGCGTTGCACTGATGATGGGGAACTGTCCGCAGTTTGTGATCTGCTTCTGGGGGATCATGAAGCTTGGCGCGGTGCTGGTGCCGGTGAACCCGATGTTCAAGGCGGTAGAACTGTCCTACCAGTTGAATGACAGCGGCGCGGAAACGCTGGTGTTTCAGGACGATCTGGCGCCACTGGTGGCGCAGGTGCAGGATGAGACACCGGTGAAAACCCTGTTTGCGACAGGGGCAGGGGAAATGGCAGGGGCGACCAGCCCCGTTCCCCGTCCCGAAGGCATGGGCGCTGCGCCCGCCGCAAAAGGGGTGGAACGGTTGCTGGATGCGCTGGCGCAGGCCACGGACTTCAGCGGTCCGGATTGCACCGATCTCGACGCGGTTGCGGCGCTGAACTACACCGGCGGTACCACGGGGATGCCCAAGGGCTGCGTGCACACCCACGGGGATATGCTGTTTACTGTTGCCTCTTATTGCGGACCGGCCATGCCGGATGCAGGGGCCAGTGACGTGGTGGTGAATTTCTTCCCCATGTTCTGGATCGCCGGTGAGGATCTGGGCGTACTGGCCCCGGTCTATACCGGCGCGGCGGTGTGTATCCTGCACCGTTGGGATGCGGTCGGCTGGATGGCAGCGGTATCTCATTACCGCGCTTCCATCGTGACGCTGCTGGTGGACAACGCGGTTGAGGTGATGCGCCACAAGGAGGCAAAGACCTACGATCTCGGCTCGCTCGGGATCACGTCGGTCTGTTCTTTCGTAAAGAAACTGAACCCAGCCTTTCGCGACGAATGGCGGGCGCTGACGGGCAGCACGATGGTGGAAGCGGCCTATGGTATGACCGAAACCAACACCTGTGACACGTTCACAGTGGGCTTTCAGGATGGGGACTACGACCTGTCACAACAGCCGGTGTTTGTCGGGCTTCCGGTGGCGGAAACCGACATCATCATCCGCGATTTTGAAACCGGCGCATTAAAGCCATTGGGAGAAACCGGCGAAATCTGTGTGCGCTCTCCTTCGGTGTTAAAATCCTACTGGAACAAGCCCGAAGAAACCGCCCATGCGATCCGCGACGGCTGGTTGCATACGGGTGACATCGGGATGCTGAACGAGAAGGGGTTTGTCCACTATCTCGGGCGGCGCAAAGAGATGCTGAAAGTCAGCGGCATGCCTGTGTTCCCAGCGGAACTGGAGATGCTGTTGGGACGGCATCCGGCGGTGCTCGGCTCCGGTGTGATCGGGCGCAAGGACGACAAAAAAGGTGAGGTTCCGGTGGCGTTTATCCATCTTGACCCGACCCAAGCGCATGATCTTGACGCGGACAGCCTGCGGGACTGGTGCCGCGATCAGATGGCAACCTTCAAAGTGCCGGAAATCCGGCTGGTGGACAGCCTGCCCATGACCGCAACAGGCAAGGTTAAAAAAGAGGAATTGGCAGCCCTGCTTTAGGGGTGATCAACGCGGAGTGTGCAGGCCGCGAGGGGCTGCACCTGTCCGCAAAACGGGGTGTTTGCCCCATCTATTCTAGTAAATCGGGAGGATTACATGAAACATTTCAATCTGGCAGCACTGGCAACTTCGCTGGGTCTCGCCGTAGCACCGGCGGCACAGGCAGATACGCTGCGCCACGTGATCGGGGCGGCCGCGCTGAGCGGTTTGACCGATGGCACGCAGGCTTGGGCCGACTACATCAAAGAACAGACAGGTGGCGAAACTGAGATCAAGATATACGCCGGTTCCCTGCTGAACTTTGCCGAAACCTTCACCGGCCTGCGCGACGGTATTGCGGACAGCGGTTTTGTGGTGTCGGCCTATCACCGCGCCGAACTGCCCTATGCCAACCTTTTGTCCGACATGGGTACAGCGGGTGTTGATCCGGTTGCTATGGCCGGTGCTGCGAACGATTTCATGTTCAACTGCAAACCCTGTCTGGCAGAGTTCAACGATGCGGGGCAAATCTTTCTCGGCAATACAGTGACCGGCCCCTATTACATGTACAACCAGAAGCCGGTGAAGGCGCTGGAGGATTTTCAGGGTAAGAAAATCCGCGGCTTTGGTCCCTTTGCACGCTGGTTGGATGCGATGGGCGGGTCCGCCATCAGCATGGGCGCCACTGACATCTATGAAAGCATGAGTCAGGGTCACATCGACGGCAATATCCACACGCTGGAAACGCTTGATACCCTGTCCACCGGCGAAGTGGCGAATTATGCGCTGAACCAGCCCATCGCGGTGTTTATCGGCAATACCATGTTCAACGTCAGCGGTATTACATGGGGCGGTCTGGACGATAAAACCAAACGCGCCATGATTGACGGCGCTGCACGGGGCCATGCCATTGCCACCATCGACAGTGTGCAGCAGGCGAAATCCATTCTAGCCGATCCGCAGGCCCATGGGGTGGAACTGCTGGAACCCGAAGCCGACGTGAAGGAAAAGTCCGAAGCCTTCCGAAAATCCGACATGGAGGCCGTCGCGACATTGAACCGCGACACCTACAAGATTTCGGATGCGCCCGAGCAAGTCGCCGCGTTTTTGAAGCTGGTCGAGAAATGGGAAGCACTGGTGCAGGGCATCGACACGACCGACGTGGACGCTGTGAGCGAACTTTACCTCCAAGAAGTCTTCTCCAAGGTTGATCCGGCCTCTCTGGGCTGATCATCATCCGGCCCGCCCCTGACAGGGGACGGGCCTGTTTTCACGCGAAACGGGGGAGGTGCCCATGAAAAAACTGATCCAACTGGATGTGATACTGACCCGCTTTATGGCATTTTTCGCGGCTGTGGCGGTGATTGCCATGATGCTGCTTGTGGCGTCTGACGCGGTGGCGCGACAGGTGTTCAGCACCCGTATTCCCTTTGTCTCCGTGATTGTCGCGAATTACTTTATGGTGGCGATTTCCTTCCTTCCGCTGGCACTGGCCGAAGCGCAGGACCGTCATATTTCGGTCGATCTGGTCTATGGCCAGTTGCGGGCAGGGGCACAGCGGCTCGTGACCCTTGTGGTCCATGCACTGGCGGCGCTGACTTCTGCGGGGTTGTGCTGGACCATGTGGGACGAGGCCGTGCGCCGGTTCAACAGCGGCTCTGTCGCGGTTGAGGACGGTGTGTCTATGGCGATCTGGCAGGGGTATTTCCTGCTGCCCGCCGGATTTGCGATGTTGGCACTCACCTATGTTCTGCGCATCATTCTTGGCCTTGCCGGGGCAGATGAAGCCCGCAAGCCGCTGATTGCGGATGCCCAGGACCTTCCCTCGGAGACGAATTGATGACACCTGAAATCATCGGGCTGGTCGGACTGGCCGTTCTAGCCTTCTTGTTGCTGATGCGCATGCCTGTGGGCCTGTCGCTGATCCTTGTCAGTTTTAGCGGAATCTACATCCTGCTCGGCGCGCGTCCGGCCTGGGGTATCCTGACCAGCGTACCCTATCAGTTTGCCGCGAAATGGACGCTGTCTTCAGTGCCGATGTTCCTTTTGATGGGCTACGTCTGTTACCACGGCGGCATGACAAAATCCCTGTTCGCGGCAGCGCGGTCCTGGCTGGGTGCGCTTCCGGGCGGGCTGGCGATTGCCTCTGTGTTCGGGGCGGGTGGTTTTGCCGCGGTCACTGGGTCGTCTGTTGCCTGTTCCGCTGCAATGGGCCGGATTGCAGTGCCCGAGATGACCCGCGCGGGATATGATCCGGGACTGGCCACAGGCTCCATCGCAGCGGCAGGGACGCTGGGCGCATTGATCCCGCCTTCGATCCTGCTGATCCTTTTTGGAATTTTTGCCCAAGTCCCTATTGGCCAGCTGTTCCTTGCGGGTGTCGGGGCAGGGGTGCTGACCGCGATCACCTATGCGCTAATGATTTACATTCGCGTCAAGATCAATCCCGCCCTTGCCCCCACACGGGAAGAGCCTGTGGGCTGGGGGGAGCGGTTTACCCATCTGCGGGGTATCTGGCCGGTGATTACCCTGTTCGTGGTGGTCATCGGAGGTATGTTCGCCGGACTGTTCACCGCCACCGAAGCGGGTGCAGTCGGGGCGCTGGCCTCTTGTGTCATCGCATGGCTGAACGGCGGGTTGACCCTTGCCACGCTGCGCCAGTCGGTCAATGAAACCATCGTGACCACGGCCGCCCTGTTCCTGATTGCTATCGGTGCAAACCTGCTGACACGGTTTCTGGCTTTGTCCGGTTCGGGAGAGTTGATCACCCAGACAATTCTGGCGTTCGGCGCGTCCGAGCTGGCGCTGATTATGGGGATCGCGCTGGTGTATATCATCCTCGGGATGTTCCTAGACCCGATTGGCGCAATGCTGCTGACCCTGCCGGTGCTGCTGCCTGTGGTGGATGAGGCCGGCATTTCCCTGATCTGGTTTGGCGTATTTGTGGCGAAGTTTCTGGAAATCGGCATGATCACCCCCCCTGTGGGGCTGAACGTATTCGTGATCAAAGGTGTGGTGGACCGGACGATTTCTCTCGGGACGATCTTCAAGGGCGTGATCTGGTTCCTTGTCGCAGATGCGGTGGTTGTCGGGATTATGATCGCCTTTCCCCAGACGGTACTCTGGCTGCCGAGGCAGGGGTAGGGGCGACCCGCCCCGCCGAAAACCTACCCGTTCTTTTGCTCCGGCCTTTCACCCCAGAGGCCGGAGCAATGGTCTTGCCAAGCCGTGTTAACCCTGTTTATGGGCGTCTTTCAGGGGTTTTCTATCCTAAAGAGAGCGTTTTCTATACTTCCGCAAAATATAAGAAAGCGAAAGTTCGGGTACAAATTCACCATACCGAAAAGGAATCGCAGGGCTGCAATTCTGCCGGACCGGAGGTGTGTGTCGAAATTTGTCTAAACTGAACAGCTATCGGAGAACCCAAGATGAAGGTCCACGGGAAAGGCATGTGCCCCGCAACGGGGCAGGATCAGATCAGGTCAGATACGCCTCCCGATATTGGTGAATCCGGTTCCTCAACGATAGTGCTGCTGCGTCGCCAAAAGCCGGAGTGGCGTACACCATGCCAAGTCTCCTAGGGTTCACCAAACACGTCACCACCCACCGTCTGATCGCCGCAGTCTTTGCGTGGGTTTGTCTGACGGTCCTTGCGCTGGCCCATGGTGCCTGGCTTGGGACGGGGGTGATCGACCTGACACCGGCAACGCGGGCAGAGATCAAGGCGCGGGTGCTTGCCGGTGATCCGGCGGTCCAGAATGGTGACATCATTCAGGTCTTTTCCAGTTTTCCGACCATCGTGGCCGGTACGCTGGACGGACCGGGGGGCTATGCCACAATGTATGTCCCCCAAGGAACAGAGGTCGTAGGCGCGTATATCACGGATTCCGGTGGCAACGAACTTCCGGCGCGGCCGGCCCAAGCGACCACGGGCAGCGGCGTTTCCAAAGGTTGGGGGCCGAAGGGACAGCAGGCTTTCGATGTTTCGGCAAACGGCTGGAACCCTGAAAGCAACACAGCCTGTCTTGTCGCCGGTTTCAGCACCACCACAGAGGATTGCAATGCCGGGCTTGCCTATATCTACGGTGACACCGGCATTTTTTATTCGACCCGTTCGGACACGCAACTTTTTGCAAACGGGTCACTGGTTGCGGATCTGACCAACGGGTATCTGGTCAATCCCACCAACGGCACCCCTTGGTCTTCGGTTGGCGGTTCGGGTACGGCGCGGGTTCACAACAAATGGGATGCAGTGCAGATCAATGCCTTCGGCTCCGGTGGTACCATTGACTCCAACGGATTCAGCGCGTCAGAAGAGACTTCAATCACCGGCGGGCGCGGCGCGACGCCGTTCCGCGCAGGCAGCCCTGTTGCCGGTCCGGACTCCGGATCGGATTGGGACCGCTATGGCACCACAGGACCGTGGCAGCGCATCCAGTATCCGGGCAGTTGCAAGGCGGATGATCCCCTTATCGCCGGACAGGAAGGTCCAGCGGTCAGCGCGGGCTCGGTCTATCCTGAAACCAACAACGCCGATGTAAACTCCGAGTTCGTTTGCACAGATGCCTCTGCCACGGGGTTCAGCTTGAACGGGTCCGATGCGACCCAGCTTCCCGCCGCTACGAATGCCGTGCGCTTTGCCTTTGGCGGTATCGCGCAGGGAGAGGTGTTTTATGCCTCGCTGCGATTGCGTATAACTGACGCGGATGCCCTGTCCCCCATCAACGCAGAAGGTCACGGCGGCGACAGCGCCGAGGGCGGTGCCGCGGGCAATGATAATCCCTGGCGTTACTGGGTTGCAGGCTCGTCGGTTTATGCCATTCCATCGGGTGATGATCTGGCGGTCGGGATCAGTATTGCCGAGGTGAACGGCACCCCTTATACCGGCGGCGACATCCCTCCGGCGGCTACCGTGCGCTACCGCGTCGGCTATGCCAATACTTCCCTGTCCGCGATGACAAATGCGGTGCTGTCTGTAACTTTACCTTCCCAAACCACCGGAACCGCCAATTTTGAGGTGATCCGCGGTGAGGATATCCGACTGGTCAGCAACCCTTCGGGGGGGACATTTTCCTTCAATACGATGGCCAGCCTTGAGGGACTTGGCTCCGGTGTAATCGAATTTGATGCCAAACTCTCGGCTGCGGGCGGGGAAACCGTGACTGCCGATACCACCTTGACGAGCGATCAGGGCGGCCCCGCCACTGGCAATGTCTCTGTCGCGGTCTCTCCGGCCCCGACCGAACACATGCCCGGCTGTTCCGGCATACGAACCCCGATCGTGGACTGGGCCAATGACGCACCGCTGGCCGTTGGTGCGACCACAGCCTTTACCAATCACGGCATCAGCGGCACTGTTACCACAACTGATATTTCCTCGCTGTCTACTACAGCGACGATAGGCACAATCAGCACGCTTTACCCGGGCGTTGGCGGCAATCCGATGCTCACCGCGCAATATGTAGAACTGCGGACCACATTCGCAACGCCGCTAAACGGCATTTATGTTTATATCGCTGATCTCAATCAGGATGAATCCGCAACCGTGTACGGCCTGCTCGGGGGGGCGCGTGTGTCTCCGTCGATGGCGGATGGCACCGGATCACTTGCCATGACACGGATTGCCAACAACGACGGCTCTGTCACGGGCGAGCGGCAAAATGCGCTGGGCTCGGGTGCCTCCCGCGCGGTCACTGTCGGCTTCAGCCAGCCGATTGATACGTTGGTTATCGAACACAAACCCCTACAGTTCAGCGCGGCAGGACTGTCCCCGCCGGGCAGCATGGAAGTCTCTGACATTCTGACCTGTCTGGATTATTCGGATGCTCCGTCCACATTGGGGGATGCACTTCACAACCTGCGGGACAGCGACGGAATGCTGCTGGGCGGCGCGAATACCGGAGATGCAGGTCCGGGCAATGCGGTGAATGCGGATAGTGATGATGACGATGGCATGTCCATCCCGCCGCTGACACAGGGTCTGACCTCTACGCTGACGGCAACCGTTTCCGGCACCAGCGGGTATCTGCAAGGCTGGATCGATTACAACGGCAACGGTGTGTTCGAAAGCGGAACAGCCGAACAGATCGTGCTGGACCTGCAGGACGATGGCACCGGCAATGACCAGTTTGCCAATGACGGGCAGATTGACATCGAAATCGTCGTGCCCGGTGATGCGGTGCTGGACCAGACCTTCGCGCGTTTCCGCTGGTCCTCTGCGCAGGCGCTGTCTGCATCAGGATTTGCACCGGACGGAGAGATTGAGGATTATGCCGTCACCATCGCGGCCGCCCCGCTGGTGGATCGCGGCGACGCGCCGGCGTCTTATGGCGATCCGCAGCATATTATTGCGGACACAGGTGTCGCGGGCACCTACCTCGGCGCGATTGCCCCCGATCCGGAGGCCGTGTCACAAGCCAGCCCCGACGCCACCGGCGATGATCTCGACGGCAACGATGATGAAGACGGCGTCGTGCTGCCGCAACTCTATGTGGGCGCCACCGGAGAGATTTCGGTCACTGTGAATGAAGTGACCGCAGGGCTTGGCCCGATCGCCTATCTTCAGGCGTGGCTCGATTTTGACTCAGACGGCAGCTTTGATGAAATAGACATGATCGCGTCAAACCTGCAGGATGGTTCTGCGGGCGATAAGGACGGGTTGGTTAACGGTGTGATCGTCTTTGACGTGAACGTACCGGCCACGGCGACCCAACTGCCGACCTTTGCGCGGTTCCGTTGGTCCACCACAGCCGGGGTGGTGCAGCTTGCGCTGGACGGAGAGGTTGAAGATTATGCCCTGACCCTGTCCGGAGACAGCCCGCCAATCGTCTGTGATGCAGGGCTCTACCAGATCGCATCGGGGAATTCGACGCTGAAGCGGTTGAACTTTTCGGCCACGCCAACGGGCTATGCACTGAACCTGCAGGATATTGGTGCGGCGGGCGAAAATCTCGAGGGCAGCTGGGGGTATAACGAACTTGACGGGTACATCTACGGTGTGCCCGATGGCAGCCGCCGCCTGTGGCGCGTGGATGGTGCGGGGGCGTTTACGCGGATGCCCGACCCCTCGGGTGGTATTGAAAAAGGCAATACCGGCGGCGATGTTTTGCCCAACGGCATCATGGTTTATCAAAGCGATAAGGATGTGTTCCAGCTTTTGGACATCACAACGCCCACAGCCGCTGTGAACGGGGGGGAGCTGCTGACCAGCGACGAAATCCGGACCGAAGATTTCGCCTATAATGATCAGGACGGTTTCTTTTACGGAATAGATGAGAACACCGGACAGGTCTTCAAGTTTTCGGCCAATGGCGGTGCAGCCAGCGTCGGAACCGAGCAGGTCACATTTTTTGGCCCGAACACCTATACCGGAACCTACGGCGCTGCCTGGTTCGATGAAAACGGACTGTTCTACGTCTACGACGATGACACCAATGCAATCTATCTGGTCGATACGACTACGGGCATCGCCCAGTTCATCGCCACCAGTTCGGATGACGAAGGCGGCAGAAACGACGGTGCCTCCTGCCGTGGTCCCTCTGTCATTCCTTTTGGCAGTGTTACCGGCAATATCTATGTGGATCAGGACGGGTCGGACGTGAAAGACGGGGCCGAAATCAACCTCGGTGGCGGTGTGTCTGTGTCGATCTATGATGATCGCGGAACACCCAATGATCTGACAGACGACAATTTTATCCGCACGGTTGAGACGCTGGCCGATGGCACCTATTCCATCGGTAATCTGTCCGGCGGTTCCACCTACCGGATAGAGGTGGACGAGTCCGATACCGACCTTCCGGCGGGTTCTACCATTGGCACGTCAAATCCGCTGGTCGCAGTGGCGGTGCTGCCGAATGCAACGACACAGGACCAGAACTTCGGGTTTGATCCGGGCGAAAGCGACCTTTCCATCACCAAAGTGGCCTATAAAGCGAACACGAATGAGGTCATCACCCAAGCGACGCCCGGGGATTTGATCGACTGGGTGATTTCGGTGAACAACTCCGGTCCGGGCTCTCCCTCTAACGTGACTGTCATCGAAAAACTGCCTGACGGGTTTGAATACCTTAGCGATGACGCTCCGGCCACGGGGGATTATTTCGACCCGTCCACCGGTGTGTGGTTCGTTGACGAAATCCTCGCCGGGGCGGTGGAAACCCTGACCATTCAGGTGCGGATGCTGGAGACCGGCACTCATATCAACGAGGTTGAGATCATCCGCTCTTCCCTGCCTGACAGTGACAGCGATGTAGAGGTCGGGGCCAGAACCGATGACCTGTCCGATGGTATCGCGGATGATGATGAAGACCGTTACGAAATCACGCTGAAATCCGGCGGTCCGACTCTCTCGGGGCGTGTGTTCAATGATAACGGTCGCGGCAGCGGCACAGCCCATGACGGCGTGTTCAACGGCGCAGAAGCGGGCGCTCCGGCTTCGGTTCTGCGTATTTTGAACGACAGCGGCGATACAATTGCCCAGCCCAAAATTGCGGCGGATGGGACGTGGTCCTATGCGCTGGACGGGTCTTATGGCGGCCCGCTGACCCTGACCGTCACGCCCGAAACCGGCTGGATCACCCTTTCTGAAAACAAATCCGGCCTGCCCACCCTGGTCGACTCCAGCGTGCATGACGGGACGTATACGTTCACACCGGCGGCGGACACGGATTATGCAGGGCTGGATTTCGGCGTGGTCGAAGCACCGCGTCTGACAGAGGATCAGACAAGCAATATCGCGGCCGGTCAGGTTACAAATCTGGCCTACCGGATTTATGTGGAAAACGTCAGCCAGTCCGCGGCAACGAATGTAATTATCTTTGATCGGACTCCCGCCTATACATCACTCGCGGAACCGGTCTCAACGCCGGTCGCGCTCGGGTCGAGCATTAGCTGCACACTGACAGTGCCCGCCGCAAATGTCATCGGATATGCCGGCCCGCTGCGCTGGGATTGCGCCGGAAGTTACCCCCCGAGTGCGGCCGGTTTCGTTGCTTTCAAGGTCCAGATTGATCCCTGAGGGTGGGGGATGGGAACCGATTAAATCAGGAACTGATCAATTGACGGGTCCGGTTGATCACGGATGGGACGTTGGACACTGGCCCGTCAGCTCTGCTCTGTCGCACGCTGTTAGGATAATGCGAACATAAGTAAATGCTGATGGTGGGAATGCTTTCTGCAATCGTTTTCAAGTTCATCTATTTGAAGGTTATTCCAGAAAATCTTATTTAGTGATCCCTCTCGGAAATGCATTCTCGGAATCTGGGGCTGGCCAATACCGTCCGCACCGGAATTGCATGACCATCCGTTTTTAATAAACATAAAAGTGCAAATTGGGGGGCTATGGGATCGAGAAATCCAAATTCACTGCCGAACATCTCTGTGATCCGAGCAAAGTTCTGCAATTCTCCACAATTAAACCGTTCCCCACAGACAGCCTGTACCGCTAACAACTGGATGCCGTATAGCAGATGGGAATACATCGTGGCACGCTCAATATCACTTGATTGGCCCATCCTAATTGCCATTATTCTACCGGCTGCTTCAGAATGCAGAAAAGTAGAAATGACGTCACCGTGCCTGACGGCATCAAGCGTTGATACGGATACCCCCATTGGTGAAGATGGAGGTGTTTTTTCGATCATAGCATCGACAAAAACAAGATTCGGCTTGTTACCGTTTTTAATTATCAATTGAGCTACCGGGTGACATTCAGTGATGTTCAACCGCCATACAGGCTTTAATTCCAAAAACAGCTTATAGCCTTCACATGCTTCAATGTTTTTAAAAATGTCTCTGTCGTTTTTCACCAAAAGAGACTCACCCCGGGCCGCTGCCAGCCTTACACCCCCGATAGAAATCATTACAGTGATAAGAAGGAGGGTGATTGCCGTGCGAAAGTAAGAGCCGGGTGCCCGTCCATTTCTAAGGGTTTCGACCAAGAAATTTTCCTCAAATTTTTCCGAAAGAAAAACAGGGAGTGGTTGATTATTCAAGGAAGAAAAAAGTTCAAAGACTGGCGAACTCTGAGCTACAGGTTCGACACGGTGCCGTAAAGGCTAATGAAATCAATGATACGAGGGGGGAAGTGGCGGACCGAGGAGGATTCGAACCCCCGACCCCCTGATTCGTAGTCAGGTACTCTATCCAGCTGAGCTATCGGTCCGTGAGGGGCGGTTTAGCGGTGGGGGAGGGGGAATGCAAGGGACAATTTGCAGGGTTTGTCGGGTTATTTTATTTTTCTTTCGATGGATTGTTTCTGCGTCCTATTCAACGGGCAGGTTTACAGTCTCGACGTTGAAGGCGGCAGCGATCAGGGCTTTGGCGTAATCGGTTTTCGGCGCGTCGAAAATTTGCTCTCCGGTGCCCGATTCCACGATGTCGCCCTGCCGCATGACCAGAACTTTGTGGCTGAGCGCGCGAACGACCTTCAGGTCGTGGCTGATGAACAGGAAGGCCAGTTGGTATTTCTGTTGCAAGTCCCGCAGCAGGTTCACGATCTGCACCTGCACCGTCATATCAAGCGCGGAGGTCGGTTCGTCCAGCACCACCAGACGGGGCTTGAGGATCATGGCGCGGGCAATGGCGATGCGCTGGCGCTGGCCGCCGGAAAACTCGTGCGGGTAGCGGTCAATGGTGGCAGGGTCGAGTCCGACCTCCACCATGATGTCCTTTACCATCTGCCGCGTATCCATCCCGCGGGTCGAGCCGTGCACGCCCAGCCCTTCGGCCACGATCTGTTCCACAGTCATACGGGGCGAGAGCGAGCCGTAGGGATCCTGAAACACCATCTGCATGTCGCGGCGGATCGGTTGCAGGGCCTTGTTCTTCAGGCCTTGTATGTCTTTGCCCAGAAAGATCACCGGACCTTCGGACGAAATCAGCCGCATCAGGCCAAGCGCAAGGGTGGTCTTGCCCGAACCGCTTTCCCCGACCACGCCAAGGGTTTCGCCAGCGCGAATCGACAGGCTGGCGTCATTCACGGCCTTCACATGATCCACTACGCGGCGCATCAGCCCCCGTTTGACGGGAAACCAGACGCGGAAATGTTCAGTGGACAGGATTTCGGGCGCATCTGCGGGCACCGGATCAGGGGTGCCGGTGGGTTCGGCGGCCAGCAGGGTTCTGGTGTATTCATGCTGCGGATTGTCGAAGATTTCGGCGGTCGGGCCGCTTTCGACGATTTTGCCGTGCTGCATCACACAAACCTTATCCGCAATCTTGCGCACGATGGTTAGGTCGTGGGTGATGAACAGCATCCCCATGCCTTCGGCCTTTTGCACATCCGCCAGCAGGGTCAGGATCTGCGCCTGAATGGTCACATCCAGCGCGGTTGTCGGTTCGTCCGCGATCAAAAGGTCCGGCCCGTTGGCCAGCGCCATTGCGATCATCACCCGCTGGCGCTGACCGCCCGACAGGGTGTGGGGATAGTCGTTCAGTCGGCTCTCGGGATTGCGGATGCCAACTTTGTTCAGCAGGTCGAGTATCCGCGCCTGCGCAGCTTTGCCCGTCAGCCCCTGATGCAGTGCAAGGCTTTCGGAAAGCTGTTTTTCGATGGTATGCAGCGGGTTCAGGGATGTCATCGGCTCTTGGAAGATAAAGCTGATGTCATTGCCCCGCACACGGCGCAGGGTTGCCTGATCCGCGTCGATCATCTCTGTACCGCGGTATTTCACAGAACCTGTGACTTTTGCGCTGGCGGGGAGGAGTTTGACGCTCGACAATGCGGTGACGGATTTGCCAGAGCCGCTTTCCCCGACGAGCGCGACAGTTTCTCCCGCGTGGACGGTAAAGCTGACATCTTGCACGGCAGGGGCGTTGGAGCCAAAGGCGATGGACAGGTTTTGGACGTTCAGGACTTCTTTCATTTAAACGTCTTTCGTGGATCAAATGCGTCGCGCACACCTTCAAAGATGAACACCAGAAGGGACAGCATGATAGAGATGCTGGCAAAGGCAGAGAAGGCCAGCCACGGCGCTTGCAGGTTGTTCTTGGCTTGCAGCGCCAGTTCCCCGAGCGAAGGATAGGTGGGCGGCAGGCCAAAGCCGAGGAAATCGAGCCCGGTCAGTGCGCCGATGGCCCCTGTCACCTGAAACGGCAGGAATGTCAGCGTGGCCACCATCGCGTTCGGCAGCAGGTGGCGGAACATGATTTTCCAGTCCGTCACCCCAAGCGCACGGGCAGCGCGGACATATTCAAAGTTCCGCGCCCGCAGGAATTCCGCGCGCACCAGTCCCACCAGCCCCATCCACGAAAACAGGATGATCAATCCGGTCAGGATCACGAAGTTCATCGTGAACATGGCCGACAGGATGATGATGACATAGAGCATCGGGGTCGAGGACCAGATTTCCAGAATGCGCTGGAAGACCAGATCGACCCAGCCGCCAAAATACCCCATAACAGCGCCAGCCGCGATGCCGATGGCGGATGAAACCACCACCACGATCAGCGCAAACACGGTAGAGATGCGGAAGCCGTAGATCACCCGTGCCAGCACATCGCGGGTCTGGTCATCAGTGCCCAGCCAGTGGCGGGCATCCGGCGCAGAAGGGGCGGTGTCCACATCATAGTTGATCGTGTTAAAGCTGTAGCGGATCGGTGCCCAGATCAGCCAGCCTTTGTCGATCTGCTCGCCGTCTATCATACCGTCTGCGGCGTCTGTGTAGATGTCTTCCGGCGCGTCAAAACACGCTTCCAAGCCGCCGCTGCGGATCAGGCAGGGAACGACGGGGTCAAGATAATCCGCTTCGGTTTCGTAATCGCCGCCAAATGTGGTTTCGGGATAAAACTGGAAGGCGGGCGAATACAATTCGCCGTGGTAGGACACCAGCAACGGTTTGTCGTTGGCGACCAGCTCGGCAAAAAGGCAGATGAAAAACACCACGCCAAAAATCCACGCAGACCAGACAGCGCGGCGGTTGGCGCGGAAATTGGCGATACGGCGCTGGGCGATAGAGGACTTGAACATCATGTATTGCGGCTCTCGAAATCAATGCGCGGGTCCACGACCACATACATCAGGTCGGACACCAGCCCGACGATCAGCCCCATCAGGCCAAAGATATAAAGCGTGCCAAAGAACACCGGATAATCGCGGTTCAATGCGGCCTCAAACCCGAGCCGCCCCAGACCGTCCAGCGAGAAAACGATCTCGATTATCAGGGAAGATCCGAAGAACACGCCGATAAACGCGCCCGGAAATCCAGCGATGATGATCAACATGGCGTTGCGGAAAACATGGCCGTAAAAGACTTTTTGCTCGGTCAGTCCTTTGGCCCGTGCGGTCATGACGTATTGCTTGTTGATCTCGTCCAGAAAAGAGTTCTTGGTCAGCAGGGTCAGTGTTGCAAAGGCCCCGATGGTCGAGGCGGTGACGGGCAGCACGATATGCCAGAGGTAATCTATGATCTTGGCGTACCAGTTCAACTGGTCGAAATTGTCCGAGGTCAGACCGCGCAGCGGGAACCACTGGACGTAAGACCCGCCGGCAAACAGCACCAGCAGCAGGATGGCGAAAAGAAAGCTCGGGATGGCATAGGCGGCGATGATGATGCCGGACGACCATGTATCAAACCGCGAACCGTCCCGCACCGCCTTGCGGATGCCAAGGGGGATGGAAATCAGATAGGCCAGCAGGGTGGACCACAGGCCAAGCGTGATCGACACCGGCATTTTTTCAAGGATCAGGTCGATCACAGCGATAGAGCGAAAGTAACTCTCTCCGAAATCGAAACGGGCGTAGTTGCCGATCATCAGCAGGAACCGTTCCAGCGGCGGTTTGTCAAAACCGAACTGCGCTTCCAGTTCCTTGATGAAATCCTCGGGCAGACCACGGGCGCCCTGATAGGTCTCATTGCCGCTGCCTGTGGCGACTTCCGCGCCTGCGCCGGTAATCCGGTCCGTGGCAGAGCCTTCTTCGGACAGTTGCGCAAGGATCTGTTCCACCGGACCACCCGGCACGAACTGTATCAGCGTGAAGTTAATAAGCATGATCCCGAGCAAGGTCGGGATCATCAACAAGAGTCGTCTGAGGATATACGCGCCCATTTAACGTAATGCGCCCTGTGCCTTGAGGTTCTCCAGCTTTTGCTGGTCCATCCACCATGTATCCATCACACCGCGGGCATAAAAGGGCTTTGTTTCGGGGCGGCCGAAAACGTCCCAATAGGCGATGTTATGGGCGGGTTTGAACCAGTTGGGCACCCAGATATGCAAGCTGCGCAGCACACGGTCGAGCGCGCGAACCGCGGTCTCCATATCCTCGCGGCTTTCGGCCTGGGCAACCTTTACGATCAGCGCATCCACAACAGGGTGGGACAGGCCGGAAAAATTGGAACTACCCAGCGACTCTGCGCCAGCGGTGCCAAAGGTCGTTGCCAGTTCCTCACCGGGGGACAGCGACATCACCAGACGGCCCGGTATAATGTCATAGTCGAAATCTTCCTGCCGCTGCTGGTATTGCGCCTGATCAATCATGGAATATCGCGCATCAATGCCCAGCCGTTTCAGGTTTTCCACATAAGGGTTGATGATCCGCTCAAACGAGGGGCTGTCGTCGAGGATTTCCAGTGACAGGACCTGACCCTTGTCATTGGTGCGCTTGCCGTTAACCACTTTCCAGCCCGCATCATCCAGCAGTTTGCCCGCAGCCCGCAGGGCCTTGCGGTCGGCCTGATCAATGCGCGAAATTGCAGGGGTGAAGGGGGGCTCTGTAAAGATACTTTCGGGAAGCTGGTCGCGATAGGGTTCCAGCAGGGCCAACTCCGCACCTTCCAGCGGGCCTTCGGCCTGCATGGTGGAGTTTTCCCAGAAGGAATCGGTGCGTTCATACAGGCCGTAAAACAGGGTTTTGTTGGACCATTCAAAGTTGAACACCATGCCAATGGCCTGACGCACGCGCGGATCAGAGAATTTCTCCTTGCGCATGTTGATCCACAATCCTTGCGTTCCGTTCGGGCGGTTGTCGGGGATGCTTTCACGGATCACCCAGCCCTTGTCGAGTGCGGGGAAATCATATCCGGTGGCCCAGATTTTTGAGAAAAACTCTTCGTGGAACAGGAAAGCCCCTGCTTTGAACGCCTCAAACGCCACGGTGCGGTCAGAGAAATATTCGTAACGGTAGCAGTCGAAATTGCCGGTGCCGCGGTTGTGGGGCAGGTCTTTGGCCCAATAGTCGGGGTTCTTGCAATAGCTGATGGATTTGCCCGGTTTGATGTCTTTGGCGGTGTAGCCGCCAGAGGTGACGGGAACCTCGATCGTGCTTTGGGCAAAATCCCGATCCGCGTAATAGTGTTTGGCCAGAATGGTCATGCCGCCCGCCACGCTCGGCAGATCGCGGGTGTTGGTGTCGGCGCGAAAGGTAAATTTGACGCGGTGGGGGGACAGGACCTCTACGGTTTCGATGTCCTTGTAGATAATCTTGTAAACCGGATGACCTTTTTCCATCAGGATATTGAAGGAGAACACCACATCCTCTGCGGTGATCGGTTCCCCGTCAGAGAAACGGGCCTCCGGGCGCATGTTGAAAATCACCCAACTGCGGTCTTCCGGGTATTCAAGGGTCTCTGCCACGTAGCCATAGGCGCTGTCGGGTTCATCGCTCGACCCGACAAGCAGGCTGTCATACATCAGGCCAAGCCCCTGTGCCGGTTCGCCTTTGAGAATAAACGGGTTAAGGCTGTCAAAGGTGCCGGAAGCCCCCGTGCCAAGCAGGGAAATCGTGCCGCCCTGTGGCGCATCGGGGTTCACGTAATCCCAATGTTGAAAATCGGCGGGATATTTCAGTTCACCAAATGTGGAAATCCCGTGCGATTTAATCACCTTCTCGCCGGTGTCACCCTGCGTGTCGTCCTGTGCAAGGGACAAACTGGCCCAAAGCACCAATGCAAGAAATCCGAGACTGGCCAGCACAAAGCGTCGTACCGCCGTGATCTGGTGTGATTGCGCTACGGCCCGAGCCGTCACCCGCGAATTTTCCATCTTTTCAACCTCGCTGTAGGGCACTTGTGAACGTGCTTTACCACAGTAAATAGGTATAAACGATGCGAGGTAAACAGCTACACGCGATACTGTGTGAAATTGTTACGAAACCCGCCTGCAAACCGTCCAAAGACGCCGCCCGAACGAAAAAAGGCCACCCCGAAGGGCGGCCTCTTGATCCGAAAATCGCAAATTTTACTGAAGCGTCTGGAGATAGGCGATCAGGTTTGCGCGGTCTTTCGGTTTCTTCAGGCCGGCAAAGCTCATCTTTGTGCCGCTCATGTAACCGGACGGTTTGGTCAGGAAACCGTCAAGATGTTCAACAGTCCAGTCGCCGCCGAAAGAGGCCATTGCGTCAGAATATTGGAAGCCGTCCACGCCGCCAATCGGACGACCGACAACTGCGTGCAGGGTCGGGCCGGTGCCGTTCGCGCCGGGTTCGACCTTGTGACAGGCTTTACACTTGGAAAAAACCTTTTCGCCTTTGCCTGCGTCTGCAGCCGCCATCAGTTCTTCCATAGAGACTTCAGGTTCGTCGCTGCCCGAATCAGAGGCTTCGGCAACTTCGATCGGGTACCCCGATGTGTGCTCTTCGTCGCCGTGGCCGGTTGCGCCCACGTGATAAAGGGTCTCGCCTGCCCAGCCTAAAAGAAGAAAGACGAGCAAAGCACCACATGCGCCGCCCACAATCTTGGTTGTTTCCATTGTGTCCATGGTTCTACCTACCTTGAGGAGCGGGACGGGAATCCCGCACATTCTTTTCCGCGCTCGTTCTAGCGCCTTCCCCTTACCAGTTGCAAGGTGTACAAGCCGCGACGAAACGCCCTTTGGCCGGAAAAGTTACGCTTTTTAGGGAGCAAATGCAAAATGATACGAAAAGCGGGCAAAATTGCCTTTCAAGGAGAACTCGGGGCTTACTCCCATCAGGCCTGTCATGCGGTCTATCCGGATGCAGAAGTGATTGCGTGTAAAACCTTTGAAAGCGCGATTGCGACGGTCAAACGGGGCGAAGCGGATGTTGCCATGCTGCCGGTGGAAAATTCCACCTACGGTCGGGTGGCGGATATTCACTATCTTCTGCCTGAAAGTGGTCTGCATATTATCAGGGAACATTTCGAGAGGGTGCATATCAACCTGATGGGTGTGCCCGGTGCGAAACTGGAAGATGTAACATCCGCCAAGAGCCACACAGTTCTGCTGGGCCAGTGCCGCAAGTTTCTTAAGCAGCATAATCTGCTGCCGGTAACAGGGGCGGATACTGCGGGTTCCGCCAAAGAGGTCGCGGCCAAGGGTGATGCGACACAGGCAGCACTAGCCGGGGATCTGGCGGGCGAGATTTACGGGCTGGAGGTTCTGGCCCATCACATTGAAGACAACCAGAACAACACCACGCGGTTTCTGGTGATGTCACCCGAACCGGTGAACACGCCCCAATCCGACAAGGAACTGATCACCACTTTTGTTTTCCGGGTCCGCAACATTCCAGCCGCGCTTTATAAGGCTATGGGCGGGTTCGCGACCAATGGCGTAAACATGGTGAAGCTCGAAAGCTATATGATCGGCGGGTCTTTCACTGCGACGCAGTTTTATGCGGATATTGTCGGGCATCCCGATGATGCCCCTGTGCGCCGTGCTTTGGACGAGCTGGGCTATTTCACCACACACCTCGAAATTCTCGGCGTGTATGAAGCAGACCGTTCCCGTCAGGTGCCCGTCACCTAAAACGCCTTAGCGTTTCGCAGCGTTATAGTTGTTTTCGATGTAATTGGCGTAGGTCCAGAACCGGTGGTTGAACTTCCGGTTCATGCTGTTTTTGGCCAGCTTTGCCGATTGCAGGATCAGCCGTGCCGAGATGCTTTTGGGCTTGAGAACCGTTGTCGCCTTGATCCGCGATTGCTTGCGGGTCAGGGCCATAGCCTCCATCGTGACATCGGCTTCGATCCCCGAGGCTGCCACCATGAATTTCAGCAGGTTGTCGGGGCGGTACTCGGTCAGTTCGATTTCAAAGTTGCGATGCTTGCCGCGGAAATCGCCCTGAATATTCCAGCACATGCCAACGCCTTTTTGCGCCAGTTTATCCGTGCGTTGAACTTCGGCGCCCACCCGCATCGCGTAGGATTCATAGCTCTCAAAGTCGGAAAGCTGCGCAAACACAAAGTCGAGCGGTGCGTTAACGTCTTGGACACTGGAAAACTGCATGGGGTTCTGCCTGTTATTTGGTCTTGCCGGTTAAGGGAATCAATCCGCGTCAATCTAATGTGTCGGACAACCAGTTGTGAATTAAAAAATGGGCGATAGAGCCTTTGCGCGCCGGTCGCAACTGCGGATTATCCGAATGTGTTGCCGCAAAGACCTCTTCGCGGGTGAACCAGCGGGCGTCTTCTATCTCTTTGGGATCAATCACGATTTCACTGTTTTCGGCTTCGCCTGCGCAGCCGATCATCAGGCTTGACGGAAAGGGCCAGGGCTGTGACGACAGGTAGCGCACCTGTTTCAGCCGGATGCCACTTTCTTCAAAAACTTCGCGCCGTGCCGCGGCCTCCATCGTTTCGCCCGGCTCCATAAATCCGGCGAGCAGGGAATACATGCCTTCGGGCCAGCCATGAGAGCGCCCCATCAGAACCGAATTGCCTTTGGTGGCCAGCACGATCACCACAGGATCGGTGCGCGGGAAATGGCTGGCCCGGCACGCGGGGCAGTCCCGCTGCCATCCGGCCTGTGCCAGTTCGGATTTTGTGCCGCATTTGGCGCAATGGCCGTGATGCCGGTGCCATTCAAACATGCCCCGCGCCGTGGCTGCCAGTTCAGCGTCCCGTGGCGTCATTTTCGCCATGATTCCCCGCAACTCGGTAAAGACCTGCGTTTTCTCGAAACCGGGGTAGAGATTTTGCGAGGGATCAAAGAAATTCGACAGGGCCGCTGCATCCAGTGCAGGATCTTCCCAAGGGGAAATGTCATGGGCGAAGATGGCCTTGCCGTCTTCTTCGATGCCCAGATAAATCGCGGGGTCTGTGGCTTCGGATAGAACCGGATGATCGGGGGAGAGCCGCATCAACGCCTTGGTTTCATAGTCAAAAAGCGGCTTCCCGCGCCAGAGCGCGATGGCATGCCCCGCCTTGCGCAATTCTTCGAGCTTTTCCGCATCGTTGCGATATTGTGCAGCACGGTCCAGACCCGAGCCGCCGAAAGTCACCTGTTCCGCATTCAACATACTGTCGTCAATTCCTTGTTTGGCCGTTTTGTGGCATGCCAGACAAAGGGTTGCAATCGTGACCTTGGCAAATCGGACAGAAGCCCCTATATACCCGATTGAGAGGCTGGCGCGGGCAAGCGCCTTGCTAACTCGGCCAGGTCCGGAAGGAAGCAACCGTAACGAGTCCCGTTTGGGTCGCTGTCCAGTCTCTCACTTTCCCCCCCCCCCCCCACCAAATATGCGTCGCGGAATCACATTCGTCACAG
>NZ_MDVX01000012.1 GCF_001719615.1 Neptunicoccus sediminis | reverse complement strand
GGCAAAGAAAACAAGAAAGGAGATGCCAGCATTGACCACAACATGACCGCTGAGACATAAACAAGGGTGGGTCAAATCTCGGTGAAAATACCGGGTCACTTCTCAACGGAAATCAACACACAAAGGGAGAGTACGGACCGGATCAAGCAGAGTTTAAAAGCACTGGCGAACGCCCAGACGGAAATACACAAGCAGCAGAAAGCCCTGGGCAGTCTGATCAACAAACGGGCAAAGGAAACGCAATCGACTCAGCGCAGGCTGTTGATAGTGCTGGTCACCTTCGGAATACCCCAGCTGGGGATGTTGGGCATGCTCATAGCGTTCTGGATTGGAGCTTCCTAGATGGGGATGGCTGGGAGGCCTTGTTCCGGTTCTTCAAGAACTGGAGCCGCAGCATCAAGGCCGCGATGGGACGCCCGCAGAAGCCACTGCCTGTTCCGCCACCCCTGACACCTGCAAACAGGCCTCAGTGGACAACACAAGGCGCACCTGACCATCGAAAACGCTCAGATGGCAGAACGGGTGACAAACTCGACCTGCCTGTGAATGAAGCAGGCTCCTCTTGTGAAATGGACGATGGAGAGGTGGTCGACGCCTTCGAGCACCTCATCGAACGGGAAGAACCGATGCCCAACGATGAAAATGAAACAGGGCCCGCAAAGGGGCCCTGAAAATAAAGTGTATAGACATGCTGGTTGGGTATGAGTTCTTCTGGAGATGGTTCAGACAAACTGCACGCCATCAAGCATCCTCTCTCGTGTCCAGCCAGCGCTGCAGATCACTCTGCCGCCAACCCACAAGGCGGGCGGTCAGTTTGATCTGAGAAGGAAACTCCCCACTTTGTATCCGGCGGTAAATCGTAGACCGGCTCAAACCCGTCAGGTGCATCACTTCCTTCTGCCTCAAAATGCGATCAATCGTCATGTATTTTCCTTTCTAAACGATATATCACAACCTAGCAGGACAAGTTTAAAATCTGGTTCAAAGGTGGGGTGGAATGTGCGGACGCAGTTAGGTCTTTGGGTCAACATCGGTGCACCGCTAAAGCTCAAGTCAAGGGCAGCTATACGCAGATAGTGACCTTTGCAAAGTTACCCGAACGGCCCAAAGCCGACATTCACCCGCCGTCCGTAGTGCTGCGTTGCTGCACATTGAAGCGGACATTCCTGCTTCATTCAGCATTTTTCGGTGCGGCAAGGCTGAACTGATCTGGCAGCATTCTTGGGAAACACTGCTGAAGCTGAAATCGCCATCTTCGAAGGCATAAACTGGTTCTACAATCCGCGCAGACGCCACTCAGCATTGGGCCGGAAAGCCCCATCGCTTTCTAAAAGAAGGTGGTTCAAACAAGCACTTGGAGCGGCACAAAAGCGCGACAGGTCTAATTAAATTGCGGCATCGGAAAATCTACTTGGAAACTTGTGCAACTCGTTCTTGACTGCATTCCGTTGGGCGTTTGTAACAAATTTCGGAATCTCTATCAATTTATGTCTTCTACCACTTTGCCTCTTATAAGTTGCAGGCGAAAACACTTTTTGACGATAGTTTGGGAAAAGGTTTTCCAAAAAATCATAGTGGGGCATGTCTCGGCTTGAGATATTGAGCTTTAACAAGTCGCGCCATTCCTGATCTTTGGTGTCCTGAGTATCATTCCATTTTGACTTTAGCCCACCTCTGCCATCTCGATAAAAGTCGCGTCGTTTGCTTTGTCGTAGATGGGCGGTATCATAATCCACCCAATGTAAGTGCATTAGCAATAAATTTGGGTCAATTTCGAATGGGGAAAAGGCACCATGGCCAGTAATTTCTACTTCTTTTCCAACAACCCATGGCTTGCAGAAATTCAGGTTATATCGGAAGAGTTTCCGTTGTTCAAAAATGGGCTTCTCAGGGTCGTAGGCAATTTCAACGTTGAGGTCTTGGATCACTTCCAACCCCATACCACACGTTAACTTTAGCTCCTGCTTGCTATTGAGATAGTCGCGCAAACTACTGCTTTCGCGGGGATCCACTACAAATATTTCATCGACATCATTAACAATAATACAATCATAATAGACCAACAAGGAGGCTATCTGTGACGATAAAAACTTGAAACGATAGTTATCGAATTTTCGCAGCATACCTGTAGGGTCCGAAACAGGATTATCTGTGGGAATTCGAAATACATTCTTGGCTCCTGGAAGTACACTTCTTACTGGCGCTGAAGATGAGTTGTGATCAAAAATGTAGAGATTATCATCGCCGAATTGTGCCGAGTAATACTGATACCAAATTTTTAGCATCAAATTTTCATCACGAACCATAGTAACGGCAGCATATTTTCTGTTTGGCATCAATTAGTTCCACTATTGTTAAAAAGAGATGATAAGGTGTTAGCGATAATAATGTCGTTTTTTAAGGTGAATTAGTTAAGCTATCAATATTATTCGATTTGACTTTACGGGACAGATCGTACCAAACTTAGGATATAGAATTAACTTGGCTTCTTTCCCGTTTTGAGTAGCAACAGCCGGATAAGTAAGCTGCTCATTAGTTACAAATAAATGTATTATGGTAATTCTGGTCAAAAATTAAAGCGTATGGTTATGAGTAACAACATTTTTGTTTTGGGGTTTGGCGCTCAGAAAACGGGATCCACGTGGGTAGCAAATTACCTGAAGAGTCATCCGCAGGTCTATGTCTCGCCGATTAAGGAGTTGCATTTTTTTAGATACTTTGACGAAGGAGGAGCTTGGCCAAACAGTTTCTTTGAAAACCAGCTTAATAAATGTTGTTCCGAATTGAGGCGGGAGGCCCTCGCGGACAGATTGGCCATGGAAAACGATTTAGCGGCCTATCAAGGTTACTTTAAGAAGAGGATGAGTGCCGAAACGCATTTCTGCGATATCACCCCCGCCTATTCCTTGCTTCCGCTATCAGAACTCCAGAGAATTCGTAGTCACTTTAATAGAGTGAAACCATTTGTTATTCTCAGAAACCCTGCGGACAGATTTTGGTCCCAGGTAAAATTTGACGCGCGAAACGATGAAGGACCGAACCTCGGCGTTCGTCTTAATGACGCTCTTAGCGATCAAAACTATTTGAAGCGATCTGATTACCTAGGGATCCTTGGCCGATTGCACACTGGGTTTTCAGAAGAAGAGGTATACGTAGATTTTTATGAAAACTTTTTTTCGTATGAAGGCATAGCAAAGTTCTGCAACTTTTTAGAAATCGAATACCTAAAACCGCAGTTGGATGTAGTTAAAAACTCTTCATCAGCGGCGAAAATGCGCAAAGGTCAAAGAAAGCGGATAGTCAAGAGATTGTGTGAGCAATACGAATTTTGTGACGAACGATTTGGTAGTTCACTACCTTCTTCGTGGCAGTATGACCTCTCCCTCAGCGCCTCCTAATTATCACAGTATTTCTCAAGCTGGGCGCGTAGCCGCCGTCTTGCTGCTCATACATACGATTTTCTATGATCAAGGTCCGCTTTTTCCGTAGTTGCAGTCGGGCTTTGCACCTACAGCGAAAGTCGGCATTCCACCCTTGATGTCGGCTACAAGACAAGGCACCGAAATAATTACCGGGTCCGCCAATGCATGACGGAGACCGTCCGAGAAACGATGTGTATGGATCACCGGCCGCAATGTTTAAGGAATTCTTCAACCGCACAATGTAAGATAAAATTGTAGATGCTTTTTGTATCTGATGCACTACGACTAAATAATATTATGCATTAAGGCCTTGACGATATGACCGCCGGAGGCTCCCTATTCTAAGGGAGCCTTTGCCACCTCTAGCGCCCGTGACTGCGCGAATAGCCGTTGCGCGGTGCAGGTTCCCAGCCCCGCAGCGCTCCTTCTGCGGGTTTGTACACCTCTACTTTCAGCGGGTAGCAGGCCGCTGTGTCGCTTGAATGCTGGGCGGAACAATCCCCGCCCGGACAGGCTGACAAACCACCGATTAGATCGGTTTCCGCAAAAAACTCGAAATAGTCGCCGGGCCGTACCGGACTGGCCTTCATATAATATTGCTTTGTCTCAGGCATGAATCCTGTCGCCATGAAGACGTTGCACACATCGTGGACCAGCAGTTCTGCTTCTCCTACCGGCAGTTCCGCGAAATCCGCAAGCGCACGGCTGAGGTTGGAGTGGCAGCAATAATGATAATCCACCCCGTTCAGGATATGGTTCGTGTAAGGATCGCAACGGGTGCCGATCACATCATGAACCGACCCGCCGTATTCGTCCCAACCATACCAGTCGAGCGTGTCATCCGTCACAGTTGCCAGCGGACGCACCGTCGGAATCGTGGACCAGAGCCGATCCCCGGTTGACACATGGGTACCGTGTAAGGCACGGGTTTTGCCGGAATAAAACCGCTCTGACAGGTCATCGCGGTGCCAGAGGTTCAGATCTCCGACCTGTGGCCCCTCTACGCTGACAATACGGCAGAAATGCCCTGCAGGCAGGGACCAGCAGCGGGCATCCCGCGCGGGCACCAACAGCTCGTCCACCTTTTCCATGCCGGTCCTTGCCGCAGCATATAGCGCCATATCAGGACGCGGCAGGCTGTTTACCGGATAGCAGACGGTGGGGGGAATCGCGCGCCTTGCGGCAGCGTCATCGGGGGCGGGGTGTTGGGGCGGATATTTCATGCGCCGGAGTTTGATCCCCTCGCCCGCGCAGTGTCAATCTGTGGATTGAAAAGAACGGGGCGGACCTGCGCCCGCCCCGAATCTGTTATTTTGAAACCGCAGCCGCTTGGGACGCCGCCGCTTTGATCTCTTCGGCAATTTCCAGTGCCTCTTCGGGATCGAAATCGAGCGGAATCTCCACCCCGTCCCCTTCGATGAACAGGCGCACCATTCCGTCTGTGGTTGGTCCGATCTGCAAATTTGCCTCTATATCGCGTTCTGTATTGATACCCATGTCACACTCCTGATGATTGATCTGGCGCTAACTGAAATTCCATGCATTTTCAAGCCAGATCAGTCTTGCAATTCCTTCAAGCTAAGTTTAAACGCAGCCCCAGTGCCGGCGTAGCTCAGTAGGTTAGAGCGCTTGATTGTGGATCAAGAGGCCCCCCGTTCGAGCCGGGGCGCTGGTACCACCCCTTCCCTTTTCCGGAAGTATCACGAACTGCGGGACAGGGCGCCAGCCCCGGTTGCCCGTCTTGACTAAACGTGCAAGGTCACAGCGCCAGTCCAAGGCACCAGCCCAAGACCAAGGTACAAACCAGATACGCGCGGCTGGACCGTCGTTATGACAGCGCAGATGTGTGCTTTTCCAGATCAGTCCTGTGTAACGGTGTCCGCAGATTCGGCAGCCCTATCAGGCCGCCATCTGCTCCAGCTTGGGCAGATAGACGTAGAATGTCGTGCCTTTACCCACCTCGCTTTTCAGCCCCAGCGTACCGCCGTGATGCTGAACGATCTTTTTGGTGATCGCAAGACCAAGCCCCGTGCCAACCCGTTTCTTGCCATCTGCGGGCTTGGCCTGCGAGAAGCTTTCAAACAGGCGCGTCTGGTCTTCGGGTTTGATTCCCGGTCCTTCATCCGCGACGGAAATACACCAGTTATTTACATTGTCATGTAGGGCGATCTCTACCGTGCTGCCCTTGGGCGAGAATTTCACCGCGTTCGACATCAGATTCGACATCACCTGTATCATCCGGTCGCGGTCACAATTGGCCTCTGCATCGTCCAGACACGGCACATAATTGAACCGCACACCGTGCTGGTCCCCGTAACCTTTGTTCACGTCGATAGATTCTTCCAGCAGCGCGTTCAGGTTGTTGACCTTGCGGTCATATTCCATCTTGCCGGAGTGGATTTTCTCCATATCCAGAATGTCATTCACAATAAACATAAGACGGTCACAGTTGCGCAGGGCAATCGCGACCATAGATTTCGAGCTTTCGTTCAGCGACGCCGCTGCCTGCGCTTCGAGCAATTGCAGCGAGCCTTTAATCGACGTGATTGGCGTGCGTAATTCGTGGCTGACCACAGAAACCGACGACATCTTCGCCTTATCAATTGCCATCCTGTCGGTAATATCCCGCGCCACGGACACAAAGACGGTCGTTCCGTCAAGCTGTTCCAACAGGCTGGTGTGGACTTCTACATAGCCCTTGGCCTGCTTTACAGCGACCACGACCGAACTCTTGCTGCCGTCCAGCAACGGGTTGGTATGGGCCCGAAAGGCCATCTCGTTAAATTCGGCTTCGGTGTCCACCACCCGCTTTGTCAGGCTTTCCTCTGCAGTCCATTCACAGCGTTCCAGCGCCCGTTCGTTCATATACACAATGTTCAGGGTCTCTGCGTCAAAGATATAAACCTCGTCATGCAGCTTGCTCAGAATCGCATTCGTGCGTTTGGTTTCCTCGGCCTTGCGAAGATCTGTGATGTCGTGGCGGATCGACACATTGCCGATGTGAACGCCCTTGTCATCAAACTGTGGGACGATGGTCGCGTGGTAATAGCGGATCTCACCGGATTTGGTTCGCGCTGCATGGCGCCCTTCCCAGCTGCGCCCTTCAGACGTTGCCTGCAGGATCTCCTCATAGACCGATTCCTCGCCCAGATTGGCGTGGATCAGGTCCATTTTCTTCCCGATCGTTTCATATTTCGTGAAGCCGAATTCCTTTAGAAACTTGTCATTTACAGACCGGATCGTAGCATCCGGGTCCGTCACTGTTACGATGCTGTGCATGTCCATTGCCGTTTGCACAAAGGAAATCTCGCGGTCGCGGTCCATCAACTGCCGGCGCTGTGCGTTGATGTGCCACTGATAGGCAATCACCAGACCGAACAGTAACACAACCACAACCACCCCAAGCGCTGCGGCCATATCGTTCAAGGAAACCATCTTGGACAGCAATCCGACGCGGTAGAGCACAAAAGCGATGCCACAGACCAGCACGGCCACGGCCACTACGAAGTTTCCGGCTTTCGCCTTTTTATTGTAATTTGAAACGCTCATACGGCTCCATCCTCCTTCGTGTTCTCCATGTCCCTAAAGAGAACGCGCGTCCTGTTAACAATGGAACCTACTTCGTGATATTGTCATAAATAGGGAAACAATTATGTTCAGATGCAAAACATCATAAATTGTTGCTCTGGCTCCACACCTGCCGGTCAAGCGACCTTTCGTTCTTCCATTGTCACCCCGTTTTGCAAGGCCACACGCGGTAGAATCAATGTCACCAGCTTGCCGACGCTTCGATCAATTTCCACCGTGATACAGGCCCCCATGCTTTCGGGGCTTGGTAATTCGGATTGTGGATCGTCCGCTTTGATAAAGTTCAGCAAATCCGACTGGAAATCTGTATGAGAGAGCGGCTGGCCTTCCAGCGATGTCAGCACCTGACTGCCGGTATCACGAACTTTGATCAGGACGTTATCGCCTTCGGGATGAACGGAAACCTTGATAGCGCCTTTTTCAGTCGTCTGAATTGCATTCTCGATCATCCGGCTCAGCGAGCGGTCCACATAGACGGGGTCGGCATGAATGTTGGTTTCTTCAACGATAACCGAAAATTCCAGCCCCTTGCCCGACGCCTCGCTGCGGAACCGTTCCGCGATCGGGCCGACGATCTGACCGGCGCGAAAGTCTTTGCCCTGTCCTGAAAATTCATCCTTCGTCTTTTGTGTGAATTCCAGCAGCTTGTCGATCAGCGTGTGCAAATGTCCCCCCGCCGCAGAAATCCGCTGCGCGTGGGAGCTCACCTCGGCCGTAACCGCATTGATTTGTTCCAGTTCAAGACTGCAAGCTTGCGCCTCAAGTGCGGCAACAGATTTCAGGTGCTTCGGGTTTTCCAGAAACGCATTGTATCCCAGAAGGATACTCAGCGGGGTTTTCAGCTCGTGGCTGACCGCATCCATAAAACGCGTTTTGGCGATTTCGGAAACTTCTGCCGCTTCTTTGGCTTTGATAATCTCCGTGACATCCATCGTAAAGACGATCAGGCAACCGTCATCCATGCGCTTGGTAAACACCTTCAACCACCGCCCCCCGGGGTAGCGTGCGTGTTGCACAGCGCTGGGTTTACGGCGCAATTTAAGACGTTCCTCAATCCAGGCTTCATCCTTCACCGTATCATCCGAGAACCGGTTTTCGGCTATTGCAAGACGTATCAACTCTTCAAAGGTCGGCTTGCGCGCGACCATCTCAGCGCTCAGATTATTGTCGCTCATATAGCGGGAATTGCACAGGGTCAGACGGTCCTGCGGATCGTAAAGCGCAAATCCCTGATCGCAGGCTTCCAAAGCATTCCGCATCCGCACTTCGGCAAGTTTGCGTTTGCTCCGCAAAGTGGCAATCAGCACGAACAAGGCGATAATCGCAGCAAAGGCCACGCCGAAATAGACGATATTGTGCAGGAATTTCTGCGACACAACCGGCCATCCCAGCGGCGGCTGCACCGCAATCTGCCACTGCCCCGAAGGTACGGGCACATCCATAATGACAGCATTGCCGTCAAATATCGCCTGATCGCCTGTAATCGCATCATAGGCCGTATCGGTTCCGGCGCGATCACTGACACGGCGGATCGCCATGACGTGCGGGGCGATCGTGGTGGCGTGGTTGCCGTGGATTGCCCCGACGAACGTGGCCTTGTCCAGAACAACCGAAATGATCCCCCAGTTGCTGGCGGACGGGTCCGCGGCTTCACTGGTCTCGATGGAGGATCTCAGGATAAAACCTTCTCCCCCTTGTACCAAATCCAGCGGTCCGGCGAGCACAGGTTCGTTTGACATAAACGCCTGCCGCGCCGCCGCGTATTGCGCAGCGTTCTGCCGGTAATCCAACCCGATAACAGAGGCGTTTTCTTCCATCGGGTAGACATATTTGACGACTAAATCCGGAGCGACGCCAATATTGATCACACTGGTGTCGCTGTCTGTCAGCTTGTTGGCAATGGTAGAAAGGCGTTGCTGATCAAAGGTTTCAGGCTCTATTTCAATGGCCAGCCCCAATGCGCGGGCCAAAAGCACCACCTTATTTATCTCGGATTCAATATTTCCGCGCATGGAATCCGCCACGTCCCGCATCTCTGCGCGCAGCTCTTCCTTCTCATTTTGCAGATTGTACACTTCATTGGCGTAAATAACGCCACCAAAGCCCATCAACAGAATTGCCGCCTGCAGCAAACTCGCTTTTTTAACTGCACGGACACTTTTTTTCATACCCATCATGAAAACTTGCGCCTATTTTTTTCTTTAAGTATGTACGCACAAGTAATATACACGCTATGGTTAATTTCTGGCGATCTGCCGATCCGGGCAAAAACGCAAAAATGGTTGCATTTTTACTACACACACAACTTCTGCTTGCAATTTGAAATGAAACGCGGCATCAGAATACCTTGGATGGGTAGCATTATGACAAAATTAAAGCGTGTCCTGCACGTCGAAGATGACGAGGACATTCAAGAAATCACGAAGATGGCTCTCGAAGTCGTTGGCGGCATGGAACTGGCCCAGTATCTGGACGGCCACGAAGCGCTTGAACGCATTCGGGAATTCAATCCCGATCTGATCCTGCTTGACCAGATGATGCCGAATATGACGGGTGACGAGGTTCTGGCCCATATCCGACAAATGCCGGAATTTGCGAATACCCCTGCTGTGTTTATGACGGCCCAGTCCAGCGAGGCGTCGAGCCAGTTAATGGAATCAACCGATGCTCTGGAAATTATTCCAAAGCCGTTTAATCCAATGACGCTGTCCACGCAGTTGACTGAAATCTGGGAAGCGGCCAGAAGCCCGGCCTAAGGTGTCTGTGAACGGTCGTTTCCAGTAAAAACTCAACCCCGATTGCGCTGCACGAGTGTGGTTGCGCGCGTTCCGGGGTTCGTTTTTTTCAGCTTCCAGCCTAAGAATTTGCTGAACCGAAAGGTTAGGCAACCTCAGGCGTCGAACCGGGCCAGAACATCCTTGATGGCGACTTGCAGTTCCGGATCAGGCGTCATCCCGTCATCACGACCGTCAAACCGGCGTGTTGCCGGTGTTGGTGCGCCGAAATCGGATGCTGTTTTCTGACGCTCGTGCCAGACTTGCGGACGCAGTTTATCGGCCAGCACAAAGCGGCGGTCGGAATGGATAGCAGTGGGTTTGATTGCTTTTGTCATTTTACTCTCACACTCTCTTAAGCGACGGTCCGAAAGAAACCTGTGAACCGTCTAAATACACATTCGCCACAGGGCGATGACCTATAAATACCAAGTATTCCCCATGCGGTGAACAAAATTCTTCCACATTTCAGCAAGTGTGCAGCGAATTGCGGCATTTTTGGACAAAATCAGGCGCATTTCAGGGCACCTTCACCACAACAACCGCGACCCAATCCCCAAGGGTTTTCTTCGTGGACTGTCTCTGACAGCCTATACGAATTCTGGCGGAGCTATACCGGAGTATACAATGAAATCAGCGTGATGCCCGATTTTCAACCCTATCTATCCTGCCAATTTTGACACTGCTTCTGAGCGTTCGACCCGTGACCTCAACAGTCATCCAGACCGACCAGCGCCGCCATTGTATGTCCAATGGAAACACTGCGTTTCAGGCATCAAATGCGCCTCATTTGGGCCTCATTTCCAGCCCGATTACGCAAATTTCCCGCGATAATCGTCAAAGTTTCCCCAGCGTCACCGCCGATTCTTTGCTGCGCAGTTAAGGAATGTGACATGAATGAGGCATAGTCTCGTTCAGATGATAAACCCCGCGGCCCCGCTCTTTTGAGGTGTAGAGCGCGCGATCCGCTGCGGCCAGTATCTCTTCTGCGGCTCGCTCCGATCCGGCGGCAACAATCGTTGCACCAATACTCGCACCGATGCGGCAGTCCACATCCTTAAACCGGAAAACCTGGCGCAAGTCATTGATCAACCGTTCTGCAACGGTCTTAACCGCATCTGCGCTACCAAATTCCGACATGATGATCACAAACTCGTCGCCGCCCACACGGGCCACCAGATCCGACACACGCATCCGGCGCCGCAGCCGATTTGCGGTTTCCTGCAACACCCAATCGCCTGCAGCATGGCCATAGGTGTCATTCACCGCCTTAAAGCGGTCCAGATCAATCTGCATAAGAACAAAGCCTTTTCCCTTATTGCGCCGCAGCAGACGCGTCATATGGCTTTCAAGGGCACGTCTGTTGGCCAGTCCGGTTAGCGCATCGGTATAAGCCTCTTCCTCGGCCTGAACCCTTGCACCTTGAAGCTTCTGACTCTGGGTTTTGTGCTGTTGGTAAACGAAGGACTGCACCTCCATCATGTAGATCATATCCACCGTTGGATCAGCCGGAGAGAAATCCTTGTTCTTAAGATTGCAGCGGCTGACAATATCCAGAACTCCAGCCCCAAGGGACAGATCAAGCAGCAACGCGCCCTGCCCCAATGACACGGCAACCGCTTTCATCTTTGCATTGTCGAGTGCGGGCACTGTCAGGGTCAGCCGTTCCCGCTCCACCGCCAGAAGCCCTGCAAAATCGGTGATGCCTGCGGGTCGTCGAACCGACAACAGGTCGAATACATCTGCGCCGATCACCGGCGCATCTAAAAAGAGCTTGCGAAAGCTGGGGCCTGCATGACGCAGTTTACCATTCCGGTCGATGACACAATGGAACGGCAGTACAGTGTCAAAAACGGTTTGGAGCCCTGCAAAATCCGGCGTGGCTGTTTTAGCTGCGCTTGAAATTCGGTCGGGGAAGGAAACCACGCTCATAGGCTTATCGCCCTTGGGTCTTGCAGCGCGTCAGGCACTGACAGTTTCATCATGGATATTTCAAACCTGTCCTTGTCCCAGTTTTCCTCCGGCACGGGGATATGGTCTATCAGGATCAATGCGCCGTAGTCATCCGCCATTCCCCGTAACAATCCCAGAAACACAGCGCCGAACCCCAGTTTTTCAAATTTGTAGTGCACGGTGAAACGGTCCCCCCCGTGGGTTTCCAGTTCAAACCGTGGAACATCCAGATCCGGCAGCGCGATTTTTGCGCGGTCATGCACATCCTCAAGGGATTGGAGGAATTCAACATAGCTTTCCCCCCCGAAGCGCAGCAGTTTGCGCACGGATTTCAGGCGGTCCTCGGAGACAACAAAAGTGCCAAAATCTTCAAGCAGATCTGCGCGATCCCGGCCAAGAACCTGCGTAAGCGCGGTGAGAAGCCGTTCCGTCAGGGCGTCGTCATAAGTGAGCATGGTTTCAAAACTGAAACCGGACAATCCTGCACGGGCGCAGGAATCCTCCCATATATCTGGTCCAAAGATCTCACAAACATAGACCTGCAAACCGCAGTTTATCGTGCCATGCATCGTTACACCCGCTTCATCTTAGAACGCAGAATGCGGCGACAGGCGTTAACAAATTCCTATTTCAGACGGGAAACCGGAGCCTGAATAAATCGCATTTGATCTATTCCGTTAAAAATCCGTCGGCGCCCCACCCTCTTCCTTGCGCCGTGTTACAAAGGCCGCCAGCGCGTCGCGAATGGCCGCATCTATAGGCGGCGGGGTGTATTCCTTTAAAATGTCTTTATAAATCCTGTGGGCGCGCGCCGCGGTCCATTCCTCCCCCGCAAGGGACCACGCTTCATAATTGCGCCAGTCGCTGGCAATCGGGCTGTAGAACGCGGTTTCGTAGCGGTCTTGCGTGTGTTGTACCCCGAAATAATGTCCCTGCGGACCCACTTCGGCAATCGCATCCAGTGCAATTTCTTCGGGGCCGGTTTTTGTGATCACAGGCTCCATATACCGCTGGATCATCTGTAACACTTCGCAGTCCATGATGAATTTCTCGGGACTTGCGATCAAACCGCCTTCCAGCCAACCCGCTGAATGGTAAACAAAATTTGACCCTGACTGCACCGCTGCCCAAAGACTGTTAGAGGTTTCCCACATGGCCTGACCATCCGGCACATTGGCGCTACACACGCCACTGGAACGGATCGGCAAGCCATAAAACCGCCCCATCTGTCCGGTCATCTGCGTGGCGCGCATATATTCCGGTGTCCCGAACGCAGGGGCACCGGATTTCATATCCACATTAGAGGTAAAAGTGCCAATCGCCACCGGCGCACCGGGATTAACCAGTTGCAACAACACAATCGCCGCCAGCCCTTCCGCAATGCTAAGCGCGACGGCACCGGACATGGTCACGGGGGCCATAGCCCCTGCCAGCGTAAACGGCGTGACAACAACCGGCTGCCCCCGCCGCGCCATCCGCATCGCCCCGTCCAGCATAGGATAATCATGCACCAGAGGAGAGACCGAATTGATATTGGTATACATTCGCGGTGATGCGTCGAATTCGGCATGGCTCAACCCGCCAGCGATGCGCACCATCTCCATTACGTCCTCGACACGCTCTTTTCCGAGCGAATAGGCATGCACCACTTTATCGGTGAGCAGCAGCTTTTCCTGTAGGCAATCCAGATGCCGGACAGAGGCGTGGATGTCCACAGGTTCCACCGGATACCCCCCCGCAACATGGATGCAGTTAAAATACCCTGTCAGTTTCATTAGGTTGCGGAAGCTACTGAAATCTCCGGTTTTCTTACCTGTTTCCAAGTCCCAATAGTTTGGCGGAGAAGATACATTTACAAAGGTCAGACAATCGCCGCCGATCTCTACCCGCCGGTCCGGATTGCGCGGGGTAATGGTGAATTTCGCTGGCGCTAAGGCGACCTGCGCCATCACGAAATCTTCCTTCATAAAGACAGTCTGCCCCTCAACGGTACAGCCGGCCCGCCCGAGAATCTCCAGCGCCTCGGGGTTGAGCATCTTAATCCCGATCCGCGACAGGATGTGCATGGCGCCATCATGTATCGCCGTCACGCCGGCGGCATCCAAAGGCTCCGTCGGACGGTCGCGATTATGGACAATCCGCCACGGCGATTGTTCAATCGCATGGGGCGAGCTGCGGCGCGTATTGCCGGCGCGCCCTCCGCTTCTGATCCGTGCTGCCATGGGTGTTTGCACCTCCGCTGGACCCCGAAACCGGGTCTGTCAGCATTAACTCTGGCAGCAGGATGTCGTTTTCAGCATCAGAATTACGACATTTGCTGTCGAATCCGGCGAGACTTCGGTAAGAATCTTTCGTTTAATCAGGGAAACAAAGCTGAAAAATTAGCTCATGCCTGACACTCTGCCCCCGCAAACGGAAAAAATCCGGATCGGCCTGCTTTTGATTGACCAGTTTTCCTCGCTTTGCATCACGGCGATGACGGGGCCGTTCCGGTCAGCCAATCGCGAACTGGGGCGAGAGTCTTACTCTTGGGATTTCGTGTCGCTCGACGATGCGCCGGTCCAGGCCTCTGACGGGTTGATCGTGACGCCAACGCAGCCTTTGAAAACCACAGCGCGCTTCGATTATTTCTTTGTATGCGCAGGGATGCAGGCCAATCCGCCACAACGGGCGGCCCTGAACACAGCCCTTCAGCGGTTTTCCCGCCAGTCCAAAGTTTTCGGGGCGCTTTGTATTGGCAGCTTCATGCTGGCACGGGCCGGATTTCTGGACGGCTACCAGTTTACCCTGCATTGGGAAAACCAGCCCGCTTTTGCAGAGGAATTTCCCGAACTCGTAGTTTCGCCCAATCTATACGTCATGGATCGGGACCGCTGGACCGGCTCCGGCGGGCTGTCCTCAATGGATATTGCCCTGCACATTATCGCCAGTCACAGCGGTGCCGGTGTCGCCAATGCGGTGGGCAACCAGTATCAGATCGACCGGATCAGAGGGGCCTCTGTGGGGCAGCGCCCCTATTCGCTACATCAATATGATACGCTGCCCAAACCGATGCAGCAGGCGATAGCGGCGATGATTGCCAATATGGAGACCACCTTGCCAATTCCGGTTGTGGCGAAAACGGCGGGCAAGACTGTGCGCTCTCTGGAACGGATGTTTGCCCGCTATCTCGACACCTCTCCGGCGCGGTATTACCGCAAGCTGCGGCTGGAAAAGGTGCGGCAATTGCTGTGGCATACCAACCTGTCGATCCTTGAGATCGCGCTGATGACGGGTTTTCCCAGCCCCTCTCATCTGTCCCGGTTGTATCAGGTGGAATTCGGGCTGAAACCGTCGGCAGATCGCAAGGGGCGTGTGGCGCTGGAAACACCCCAATCCGGTTAACGCCTACCCCAGAACGGCCGCAATTCCCGAAATATCCTGCAACACCACATCCGCAAGATGGGCAATATCATCGGTATCCGCCGGACCTGTGAGAACGCCAATGTTCATCGCAACTTTCGCGGCCCGTCCCGCCCCGAGATCATGGGTAGAATCCCCCACCATCGCCACTTGATCCATCGACAAACCTGTTGCCGCACCAAAGGCCAGCAGCGGACCTGCTGCCGGTTTGACCCCGTGGCCGCTGTCGAATCCGGAAATGAAATCAAACAGATCCGCGATACCTTCTTGGTTCAACTGCTGGTGGGCGCCTTCTTCGTAGTCGTTGGTCACAAGACCCAGTTTGATCCCCTGCGCCCGCAAATCCGCAAACAGCGACTTGAGGTCACAGACCGGAACCGAAGGAAGGCTTCCAAGATGTTTAACCGCCACCGCATCCACGTCTTCTTCGGTCAGTTCGGGCAACAAGCTGGCCCAAACGTGGTTAATCTCTCCGGCGGATGCGTTAACGATCAGGCTACCGGACAGAAAGCTGTTGCTGTCCGGATCAAAGCCGACCGCAGCGGCCAGTTCGCGCTTTTTCTCCTGATCCCCGTTTGAGAGATCCTCCAGCACCAGATCACACCAGATTGTCCAGGTGGCACCGTAGTGAAACAGCGTGCCATCCTTGTCAAAAACCATACCCTTGATCGCCATAACCAGCCGCCCGTGTTGTCCATTTCTGATTGCCAGCCCTAAAGCCTCTTTGCCCCGCATTCCAGCCACGAAATGTTTCGGATTGACACAGGATAAAATTTAATTAACAACGTTAATCATGTCAAAGCCTTTCGATCTCCACGATGGTCTCGGTTATCGCCTGACCATCGCCGCCCGCAGCAACAACGCGTCTTTTGATGCCGACCTTTCCCAAATCGGGCTGACCCGCCAGATGTGGTGCGTGTTGATCGCGGTCGGGGAACAGGGCATCACCACACCTTCTGGCATTGCCGATTATATCGGGATCATTCGTCCTGCGACTTCGCGCACGTTGAAACAGATGGAGAAAAACGGACTGCTGCGCCGTGTTTCCGGCACCACGGACAAGCGGACCACCACGGTTGAACTGACGGCAGAAGGACAGGACAGCCTCGCCCTCTCATTACCGTTTGCGCAGAAACAACGGGACCACGTTGAAAAATGCCTCTCTCCCGAGGAACAGGTCACGCTCAGCGCGCTGCTGCAAAAACTGACACAAACCGCCACATCCACCGCTTCGGGGGTATGATTCATGACCAAACTGTTTTCCTACAAAGACCGCCCCGTTCACCTTGGCCCTTATCCGCTGGAGCGTCTGCGCCGCCGCGCCGACCAGCCGGAGCTGCGCCACCTGTCGCCAACGCCGCAAGTGCTGTTTCGCGATCCCGATCCGACCTCTGTTATCAATGCGATGGGGGAATATCAGGCGATGCTGGACGCCATTCGCGACGGGATGGTTAAAAAGGAAATCGCCAGCATTCCCGACGATCTGCAAGAGCGGGCCAACCATCTAAAAGCCTTTGGGTATTACTGTGATGCCTCGATGGTAGGCACCAGTCTGATAACGCCCGAAATGTGGTTGGAAACCCCTTTATCCAACCCCGATGTGGACCGTCTGGCCGAGACCCTGCGCACCAAACAGGTCAAAACACTCGCCTCCGGGATTGATGTGATCCTTGCGGGCTTGCGCGACTCTATGAAGGCGCCGCCCACCACCTGCACCCATCACACCCACGCGATTACCTTTTTGTTTGAATATCCCCGCGACCCGAAAGCGGATGAACGGGGCACCGATTGGATACAAAACGCACAGGTCCACCGTGCCGCCCTGCGCGCTGCGGAAACCGCATCGGTGTTGGCCTCATATATCCGCACTTTGGGATATGACGCCCGTGCCCATTCCGGTTCGGCCTCTGATCTGGACCTGTCCCGCGCCGCTGTTGCTGGTGGGCTGGCCACCATTCAGGACGGAGTGGCCTGCAATCCGATCCTTGGCACCCGCTTCGGGCTGGCGGTGGTGACGACGACGCTGGATCTGGCACCCGACCAAGCGTTGTCGGATGCCCAACCGCCGCTTTATTCCTACAAATTCGGCACCGGAAAACACGCCAAATCCGAACGCAGCCGCGATCCTTTTGCCAAACGTGACTTCGCGGACGGACCCCATCCTTATGAAAAGCTCAAACGCGTAGACGATCCGACCACCTATATTGACGCACCAAACGTGGCGCGGGTGCCCAAACGGGCCGATATGTTTGCCCGCAGCCTGTTCGGAGACCTAGGCCCCAACACCCAAGAGGCGGCAAAGAATGGCAATTACGTGCGCAAATCCGCATCGGCCTTTGCCTTTCGCCCTGCCCTTGGCGCATTCGTTTTGTTGCAAGACGGCGGCAAGGCCGATGAAATTCACCCGAGCGTTTCCGATCCGGACCGGAACGCTGCCAACCTGAAGGCCACCGCCTATTTCCTTGGCTGTGATGCTGTGGGCCTCTCCGCCTGTCCTGACTGGTGCTACTATTCCCATGACGCCACTGGCGCGGAACTGACCCCCTATCACTCCAACGCCATTTCAATCGTGATCGACCAAGGGCATGAAACCATGGAGGGCGCATCCGGCGATGACTGGATCGCCTGCGCCCAGTCCATGCGCGCCTATCTGCGGTTTTCCCTGCTTGGCGGTGTTCTGGGCCAGCAAATCCGCAACCTTGGCTATACCGCCAATGTCCATACGGTGATGGGCTCTGAAGTGGTGCAACCGCCGTTGATGCTGCTGTCCGGTCTGGGCGAGGTGTCCCGCATCGGTGAGGTGATCCTGAACCCGTTCCTTGGCCCGCGCTTGAAATCTGGCACGGTGACGACCAATATGCCGATGACCCATGACAAGCCCATCGACTTTGGCCTGCAAAACTTTTGCGAAAGCTGCAATAAATGCGCCCGCGAATGCCCGTCAGGGGCGATAACCGCCGGACCCAAACTGATGTTCAACGGCTATGAAATCTGGAAATCCGACAGCCAGAAATGCACCACCTACCGGATCACCACCGCAGGCGGGGCCATGTGTGGCCGCTGTATGAAAACCTGCCCGTGGAATCTGGAAGGACTGTTTGCAGAAGCCCCGTTCCGTTGGGCCGCGATGAAAATGCCCAAAGCGGCTAAGGCATTGGCCAAGCTGGATGATATGGTGGGGAACGGGCAGATCAACCCGACCAAACGCTGGTGGTGGGATTTGGAAATGGTGGATGAAGGCCCCTATACCACACCTGTTAAGGAACCCAATCTGCGCGGGCTCTCCACCGAACTGGACCTGAAATATCAGGATCAAACCCTCGCGGTATACCCCGCCAACCTGTTGCCCCCGCCCTATCCATGGCCTTTCCCGATGGACCGCGAAGCCGCGATCAGGGCCTATCAGGACATGATACCGGCAGCGGAGCATAAACGCCGCCGCGCCGCCGGCATCCCGACCGAGCACACCTATGTGAACCGGAATCCTGATGATGCCCCTGTCATGCGGGTTAAACTGTCCAAAGTCGAACATCTGACCGACAGTGTCACGCTTTACGAGTTTTCCAATCCCGACGGCAGCCCGATGCCAGAATCCACTGCCGGAGCCCATATCGACGTGGTCGTCGCGCCGGAGTTCTTCCGGCAGTATTCCATGTCCCAAGATCCGGCAGACCGCTCCAAATACCAGATAGCGGTCCTGCGCGAGGATGCGGGCCGTGGCGGTTCCAAGCTGATGTCGCGGATATTTGAAGAAGGCCGCATGGTGTTTATCTCCAAACCCATCAACCATTTCCCCTTGGTCGAAGACGCCAGCATGACCTATCTGATGGGCGGCGGAATTGGCATCACCCCGATGGTCGCCATGGCCCACAGGCTGCATGCGCTGGGGCGGAATTTTGAGCTACACTATTCCTGCTCTCGCAAGGAAGATGCAGCATTCGCACAAATTCTGGCTGAACAACCCTGGTCTGACAGGGTTTCCTGTCACTTTTCCAACAAAGGCAGTCGCGCCGATCTTTCCGCAATCCTGACCTATGCACCCGATGCCCATGTTTATACCTGCGGGCCGGACATCTACATGCAATCTGTCATGGACACCGCCGAGGCCAATGGCTTCCCCGAAGACAACCGCCATCTGGAGTATTTCTCGGTCCCCGAAATGCCCGAATACGAAAACCACCCTTTCACCCTGAAGCTCGCGAAATCGGGGCGCAGTTTTGAAATTCCGGCGGACCGCAGCCCGACAGACGTCTTGCTGGAAGCAGGCGTAAACATTGACGTGAAATGCTCTGACGGGATTTGCGGCGTGTGCAAATGCGGCATCGTTTCAGGCGCGGTTGAGCACCGCGATTTCGTCCTGTCCAACGCCCAGCGCGAAACCGCACTCATCCTGTGCCAGTCCCGCGCCGCGAAACCGGGGGGCGTGCTGGAAATCGACCTTTGAACCCGCTCTCAGGTCCAGTGAACCTCCCCCTGCCCCGGCAGGGATTGTTGCGCGGCGTAGGGGGTTTCATAGGACAGGCCGTGGGCGTCGCAAAACCCCGTCACCCAGGTGTCATCCATTAACAAAAACCCCAAAACAGCCCCCTGAAAATCCGGATCAGCGGCGCGGGTGCGCAAATCATCAACGCTCGCACCGCTGGCCCCTAGGAACACATCCCGCAGATCATCCTCTGCTACTATCCAAGCAAGTGCTTGTAACGCAATGATTTCCGCTTGTTCTTGCTTCATCCCGCTTCAATCCGATTCAAATTTTTTCCAGTTCAGAAAGGTTTCGTTAACACTATTAAGGTTAACTGTCAGCAATCCCGCCGCACGCGTCGCAGATTAGCACCGCGTCCGGCATCCTGTTCGGCGCTGTGCTTAGCATTCTGTTTGGCACCGTGTCTGTTAGCCCAGTTTGTAACGCCTTTCACGAATTCACACCTGCAGGACTGCACTTATGCCTGGACGTATCCTTCTTCTTGATCCGCAAGTCACCAACCGGTTGATGCTTAAATCCCAGCTTACGCGGGATTTTTTTGACGTGGCGTTGGCCTCGGACGGGATCGAACTGGCCCAAAGCCTGCGTTTTGCGCCGCCGGATCTGGTGATGCTGTCTTATGCGGCGGAACAGAGAGCGGATTTTGAAAATATTTCCCGTCTTACCCAGTCTCAGGCTACGGCGCATATTCCTGTGATCCTGCTGCATGACAGCGCGGATACGGCGGTTTGGGATGCGGCCCATGACTGTCTGGCGGATGATGTCATGGCCTACACCACGCAGCGCTGGCTGATGGCGGCGCGGATTAACATGTTGATTCGCGGTAAGGAAAAGCTCGACGCGCTAATCGCCCGTCAGTCGACCATCACACAGATGGGCTTTGCCGAACCGTCCATTTTTTATCCCCCGCCTTTTGCCCGCAAAGTTGTTCTCGACCTGTCATGCGCCCTCTCGATTTTCACCACCTCTTTCCAAGCGCAGGTTGCTGCCCTTCTCAACCGTGACTTTCCACTTCTTAGCCTGATCCGCACGGAACAGGAGCGCATGGATCACCCACCCGCCGATATTTCGCTGGTGGATGAGACCAGCCTTGGGCGGACGGCGGCCTTTCAGACCATTTGCGACCTGCGCAAGCGCAATCCGGACAGGGAAACGCCGATCCTTTATGCCTGTGACACAGGTTGCCCGAACGCGGCCCGTTCGCTGGAACTGGGGGCGCAGGAATTTATTTCCGCCACCAGCGGCCCCGCCCGTTTTGCCACCGCCCTGCGCCGGATGATCTGGCAAAAACAGATGTCCTACCGCACGGAAAGGGCGGTAGCGAACCATTTGAAATCTGCCCTGACCGATCCGCTGACAGGGCTTTATAACCGGCGTTACGGACTGCAATATCTGGACCAGCAACTTGCCCGCCCGCAAGCCTCGGTCACAGCGATGATTCTAGACCTTGACCGTTTCAAAAACGTTAACGACTCTTATGGTCATCTTACCGGCGATCACGTGTTGAAAGAGGCCGCCAAACGGCTGTTGCGCAACATTCGCAGCGCCGATTTATTGTGCCGCTACGGGGGCGAGGAGTTTCTTATAATCCTGAAAGACACGCCGCTCGCCACCCTGCAAGAGATTGCCGACAGGTTGCGCCGTGCGATCTGTCACACCCCGTTTCTCGATGAAAGCGGCAACCGGATTGCCGTTTCTGCAAGCATTGGGGTCAGTACAAGTGCGGGTTTGGGCAGCGATCAGGCAATGGAGGTGCTCGGTTTTGCGGATCGTGCGCTCTACCGGGCCAAGGATTCAGGGCGCAACCGCGTGATTTTCGGGGATAAGGCCGCCTGACCTGCCCCCAGTTGTCAGCATAAATCAGCGGTTCTTTTCACGCTCAAGGCGCTTTTCCTGCTCTTGGTGCACCCGTTCTACATAGGTTGCATGGTCTTGCGGCGACATATCGGCCACTGCTTTGACCAAAGCATTTTGCAGACGCTCTCCGTGTTGCAACGCGATCAGGTGATGGGCCTTGATCGCCGCGCGGGCTGCCTCCTCATTGAAAGGCTGTGCCAACAGCGCCTGTTCCAGCGCGTTTTTTGACGCGCGAAGCGCCTGCATCGTCTTTTTACGATCCTCGCGGCGCAGCCCCGAAGCGGCGCGCACCATATCCTGTTCCGCTTCCGGCAAGGCTTTGATGAAACTTCCAAGTCCCATCCCCGCCCGTCCGCCCGCATGTCCGTCAAAGCGGCCAAAGGCACCGACTACCAGCCCGACCACCAGCAGGTTCAGGGCAAGCGATCCGATCAAAGCGACCTTTCCCCAGTTACGGGTTTTTCTGATCTCTGTCGTTTGTGTCATTCTCTTTACCCTTCAAGATCTGCGACGGTTTCGTCCAGAAGTCCCAGATAGCTGTAGTCCAGCTCTGCCGTTTGTTCATCGAGTGCGGGCAGATAACTGCGGACCGTGTCCGGTGCCGTGGCCCCGTAGAGCACGCCGATGCAAACCGAGGCAGTCAGAGCCGAAGCACCGGCCCAACCGCCCATCACTGCGAAAATCCGTGACAGCAAGGTCTGGCCGGGTTGCCCCGCTGACGGGTGTGACACCACGGCAGGTGCTGGGTTGAAACCAGCCTGAACCTGCGATGCATCCGCCAGAATGCGTGCCATTAAATCCGAACCGGGCACAGGATCTTGCGCCCTTGACGCCTCAAAAAACACATCCAGCATCTCTTGGTTTTCGCCTTTTTCTGAATCTGTCATCTATGTATCCAATCCCAGTTCCATTTTTTGCGCCTCCAGCGCCTCTGCCAGCCCGCGTTTTCCCCGCGCCAGCAGACTTTCAACCGCTTCCACTGAAATTTCCATGATCTCTGCCACTTCGGGGTTTGCCAGTTCCTGCAAAAAACGCAGGCTTACCGCCTTGCGCTGGCGCACTGGCAGGGTTTCCAGCGCGGCCTGCAATGCGTTTGCCCTGTCCCGCGCGATCAGATCGGACTCTATCGAGGGGGCGTCGTCTTTGGGTTCAGGCACATTGTCGATGTCTTCGCTTGCCCGTTTGCCACCCTGTTTGCGCAGCCGGTCCGTACACAGATTGCTCGCCACGCGGTAGAGCCATGTGGACACTTTGGCCTCTCCCTGCCGCCAGTCCGGTGCAATCTTCCACAAACGCATCAGCGCGTCTTGGGCCACATCTTCGGCTTCGGCCTTATCCCCGAGCATGCGCAGCGCAAGCGCCAGCACCCGTCCCGTGTGGCGGTACGCCAGTACAGAGGCCGCCTGCCCGTCGCCATTTGCAAACAGAACCATAAGCGCGTCGTCGCTAATATCGTCGTTGGTATCAAGTGGCATCATCCTGCACCGGCATACCTTTTATCAATGGGGTGGCGCAATGCCCGGACCAAGGGCCGGACATTGCTGTGTCAGGGTTTATTCGCCGCGACCGTGCTTTTTACCCCGTGCGGAGTCTGCTTCGGCCTTGGAAATCTTGCCGTCCCCATCTGTGTCGAGATGTTTGATCATCCGGTCCGCCATGTCTGTGCCCAGCTCGTCACGGGTGATCTTGCCGTCTTTATTGGCATCCATCTTGGCCATCATACGATCACCGCGATGGGCCTTGCGGCCGTGATGCTTTCGGGCGGCTTCAAATTCTTCCTTGGACAAAGACCCGTTGCTATCGGCGTCCAGCTTGTCGAACATGTCTCCCCGCGCCGCGTCTTTATTGCCGCGCTCTTTTCGTTCCTTACCGGATTCGGCGTGTTTGGCCTTCATCTCTGCGCGCATTGCCTTGCGGTGGGCTTTGGCCTCTTCCTTGGTGACAGCGCCGTCTTTATCCGCATCCATCGCATCAAAGCGGGCATCGCGGGCGGCAAGCAATTCCGCCTTATCAACGAAACCGTCGCTGTTGGTGTCCAACGTTTCAAACTGCAACCCGCCGCGGGGTTTGGCCATAGTCGGAGTAGTCGCTGAAAGCGCGATCATCAGAGCCGTTGCACCCATGAGTCCGTATTTTACAGGATTTTTCATTGTATTTCCTTTGGTTTGGTTTTCAGTGTGACCGTGTTGTGTCGGGTCTGATACGCAGGGCCGCCAAAGGTTCCGTCGCAACTTTCTTAAAAAAGTTTTTCGCACGGCAAGTTTGCGACATCCCGCCGCAAGACAGCTTGTCCCAGTTCTTTTCAGCGCCGATGGATCTAAATTGACCATATGGAAAATTATGATCAGACTATTGATCCAAAGGTGTCCAATGGAAAACAACGACCATATCATTGCCCCCAACGTGGCAGAGCGTGAGGCTAAGCCTGCGATGTTGCGCGGGTGGCGGCGCAAGTGCCCCAACTGTGGCACCGGACCGCTGCTTAAAGGCTATCTCACCGTGCGCGACACCTGCGAGGTCTGCTCGGAGGAGCTACACCACCACCGCGCGGATGATGGACCCGCCTATGTGACCATTCTGATCTGCGGGCACCTTCTGGCCCCGCTGATGATGCTGATGTTTGAGGTCTTCCGCCCCAATGCGCTGGTTCTGAGTGTGGGCTTCATGGTCGCCTTTGTCGCGCTCGCACTTTATATGCTGCCGCGGATTAAAGGGGTTTTCGTCGGCTTGCAGTGGGCCAAACGGATGCACGGCTTTGGCCGCGACGTTACGCCAGTCGCGGCGGAATAGCTGGACAAGCCTGCGGGCGGGGGATTTATATATGCCCAAGCAATAAAGGCAGGCGCAGAACATGAATGACATCCCCATCAAAAACGCAGCAACCGTAATTCTGGTGCGCGACGGTGACGACGGACCACAGGTTCTGATGGGGCAGCGGGGCAAATCTGCTGTCTTCATGCCCAATAAATTCGTCTTTCCCGGTGGCGCTGTCGATCCCACAGATGCCGAAGTCACCCTGTCCAACACCGCACAGAATGCCTGTATGGAAAGACTGAAGGCGCAATCCGATCCGTCACTCGGCCCGTCCCTGCTGGCCGCCGCGATTCGCGAGATGTGGGAAGAAACCGGACAGCGCATCGGCCAGTGTTCCGACAGGGCACCCGAAATGGCCCATACCCAGCCTGACAACTGGCAGAGCTTTTTCCTTTCGGGGTGTCTGCCCGACCCGACAGGACTGGAGTTTATTTTCCGCGCTATTACGCCTCCGGGTCGCCCGCGCCGATTTGATGCGCGGTTTTTTCTGGGCCGCGCCGAGCTTATTCAGGATGATCCGGATGATTTCGGGCGGGCGCAGGATGAATTATCCCATCTGCAATGGATTCCACTGGCCAAATCCCGTGAATTCGACCTTCCCTTCATCACCGAAGTGGTGCTGGCCGAGGTGCAGAACCGTTTGAACGAACCGGACGGAGATCATCCGGTTCCTTTTTTCAGCCATGACGGGGAACGCTCCCAGTTTCTGAAACTTTAGCGCCAAGCGATAAGTCCACTTTACCACGCGCCTAGGTCCAGCTAAGTTGCGGCATGGCCCTATCCGAAGACCTCTTCTTTCTCGATCCAGCCTTTGAAGGCAGCCTGCAAAGCCAGATCCGGCAGATCGTGGCCTCGGCCATTCTATCGCGCCGTTTTCTGCCCGGTGAACGGCTGCCCTCCTCACGCAAACTGGCCAAACATCTGGGGATTTCCCGGATCACCGTCACCCTGTCCTATCAGGAACTGGTGGCGGACGGATACCTTGCGACACGCTCCCGCTCGGGGTATTTTGTGGCGGATGATGCGCCCACGTCGGCCTTTGATGGCACCACAGCGGATCGCACTGATAAAGTTGACTGGTCCGCCGCCCTGCAACGCCGCTATACGGGTGCGCCGATGGTGGCCAAATGTTTTAACTGGCAGTCCTACCCCTATCCCTTCATCTACGGTCAGGCCGACCCGCAACTGTTCAGCCATTCCAACTGGCGGCTTTGTGCGCACCAAGCGCTCGGCAAGAAAGAGTTCGACAGTCTGACGTCGGATTATGCCGAAGAAGACGATGCGCAACTGATTGATTTCATTGCCAGACACACGCTGACACGGCGGGGCATTCAGGCCAACCGCGACCAGATTTTGCTGACGGTCGGGGCGCAGAATGCGCTGTGGATGGTCGGACAGCTTTTGCTTGGCAAAGGGCGCAAGGCCGCCTTTGAAAATCCGGGCTATCCCGGTGTGCGCGACATCCTGCGCCACACGGAATGCGCGCTGGCCCCTGTTGATATTGACGAAAACGGCATGATCCCCGATCTGGTGCCACCCGATACGGACGTCATTTTCACCACCCCGAGCCATCACGCACCGACCGCCGCCACCATGCCAATGGCCCGCCGCCATGCCCTGCTGGAAATGGCAAGTGCGCAGGATATGATCGTGGTAGAGGACGATTACGAATTTGAGATGTCCTTTCTGAACGCCCCCTCTCCCGCGCTAAAATCGCTCGATACCGAAGGGCGGGTAATCTATGTGGGCAGCTTCTCGAAATCGCTGTTTCCGGGCCTGCGTCTGGGGTATCTGGTCGGTTCGGAGCCGTTGATCCGACAGGCCCGTGCCTTGCGCACGACCGTGTTGCGGCATCCCCCCGGCCACATGCAGCGCACCACTGCCAATTTCCTTGCGCTCGGGCATTACGACGCGCTGATCCGGCGCATGAAAGACGCCTATTTTGAACGGCGTCAGGTCATGGCAAAGGCGCTGGCAGACCACGAATTAACCGTTGCCGGCAGTGCGTCATTTGGCGGATCGTCGTTCTGGATGCGTGCGCCCGATCATGTGGATACGGTTGATCTGGCACGATTGCTTAAGGCAGAGGAGGTGTTGATCGAACCCGGCGCACCCTTTTTTGAAGGCCCGAACGCCCCGAAAAACCACTTCCGGCTGGCCTATTCGTCTATCGACAGCCGCATGATCCCAAAAGGGATTTCCATCATTTCAAAAACAATAAGAAACTTCTAGGCAGGCCCGCCGAGTTTTGAGACAATTCCCGTATTGGAATCATCCAATAGGCTAACTGGCGCTATCCTATTTCGGTAATTTTAGACCACCTGTCAGCAGTTCCGTCTGCACTGATACGCGACCGAGCCTTAAACGAACCGAGCGGGGTCTCAACGAAGGCTCTGCCACTCAGGGAGACTATCTATGAAATTTACGAATACACTGACTGCAATGGCTGTGGCACTGGCTGCGACCACGGGTTCTGCCGCCTATGCACTGGACGAACTGGTTGTTGCCTATTTTCTGGAATGGCCCACACCCAATCAATACGCCCAGCACAACAAGATTTACTCTGAAAAAATGGGTATACCGGTCAAATGGGTCGCATTTGATGCCGGTACAGCCATGTCCGCAGCAATGGCGTCGGGCGATGTGCATATCTCTTTCTCACAGGGCGTAACCCCGTTTCTGGTGGCAACAGCCGCCGGTCAGGACCTGCAAGCAGTTGATATTGCGGTGTCCTACTCTGAAAATGACAACTGCGTTGTGCGCTCCGAGCTGGAGATCACCAAAGACAATGCCGCAGAAGAGCTGAAGGGCAAAAAAGTTGCTGTACCGCTCGGCACTGCGGCCCATTCCGGCTTTCTGGCGCAGATGGCCTATCTGAACATCCCAGAATCCGACCTGACCATCGTTGACATGGCCCCGTCTGATTCCGCCGCTGCCTTCAGCCAGCCGAACACGGACTTGGCAATGGCCTGTGGTTGGGGTGGTTCCTTGCGCACCATGAAGGAATACGGCAACACCATCCTGTCCGGTGCGGAAAAGGAAAAAGTTGTGGGCAAAGTCTTTGACCTGACCACAATCCCCACCGCCTTTGGCGAGGAAAACCCCGATGTTCTGGCCCAGTTCCTTGCGATCACAGCCGAAATGAACGCAATGTACGCAGCTGACCGTGCGCCGATGATGGATGCGATCCAGAAAGAAGCCGGCATGGACATGGAAGGCACGACAGCCGTTATTGACGTCTTCGCCTTCCCGACCATCGAAGAGCAACTCTCCGAAGAGTGGATGGGCGGTTTTGTAACCGAATACCTGACAGACTCTGCGGCCAAGCTGGAAGAAGGCGGCAAAATCAGCGCGCTGAGCGATTACTCCGCTGTTGTGAACACCAGCTATCTTGAAGCTGCCAAAAAGATGATGATGGAATAATTTCCGGTTTCATCAAATAGATGGTAAAATGAACTGCGGCCTGTGTATCCGGCCGCGGTTCTGTTCAGCTACCCACACCTCTGTTCACGAATGGAATTTATATGACAGGTCTTGTCATCGACGATGTCTCCATGACCTTTGAATTGCCCAACGGCGGCAATGTCGAAGCGCTCAAGAACATCAATTTACAGATTAACGAAGGCGAACTTCTTTCTGTGCTGGGGCCTTCGGGCTGTGGCAAAACCACCCTCCTCAATATCCTTGCAGGCTTTCTGGCGCCGACATCCGGCACGATGGCCATGAATGGCCACGCCATCACCGGCCCCCATAGCGAGCGGGGTATGGTGTTTCAGCAAGGCGCTTTGTTCGAGTGGATGAATGTGGCCAAAAACATCGGCTTCGGGCCAAAGATGAAAGGCACCCCCCAAGCAGAGATCGACGCCAAAGTGACCGAATTGCTCGGGATTGTCGGCTTGCAGGATTTTGCCGAAAAGATGATCTACGAAATGTCCGGCGGCATGCAACAGCGCGTAGCCCTTGCCCGTTGCCTTGCAAATGACCCTGATATTATCCTTATGGATGAACCCCTTGGTGCGCTTGACGCGCTGACACGGGAAAAAATGCAAAGCCTCGTTCTGGACATCTGGAAAAAGACCGGCAAGACCATCATCCTGATCACACACTCCGTCGAAGAAGCCCTGCTGCTGGGCGAACGCCTGCTGGTTATGGCGCCGCGTCCGGGTCGGGTTCACAAGGAATACAACCTGCCCTTTGCTGAAATGGGCGTCGGCGCCGATCTGCGAGAGGTCAAACGCCATCCTGATTTCGGGCCGAAACGGGATGAGATCCTGTCCATGATCTGGGACATGGAAGAAGAAATCATGGGTCGGACGGAGTCAGCTTGATGCTACAGGAAGTAATGGACGTTATTGTAACAACCCTGCGCATGGTGGTGGGGATTACCGTGATCATGGCAGTGTTTCTGCTGGTCAGTATGGGTCTGTCCTATCTTTACGCGCTGTTTTCGCGGGGACGTGGCGCGGCAAAGGGCTATACCAGCCTGAAAACCGTGACTTTCGGGGATGAAAGCGCCGTCACCGCAAACAGATTCGCCTCTGTCGCAGCGATCGTGACGATCTTTCTGCTGTGGTGCATTGCCACCGGATCCTCGCTGATACCGACGGTGCTGCCGCCCCCCTTTGTGGGCGAGACGCAGTTTGAATACACCGCACGCAACGCGGAAGGGGCCACAGATACGGCGACTGTCTTTGTGCAGGTCTACGGATCGGATGCAGAACGCCCCGCGCAACCGGATTCCATGCCGCTCGGGGATGGTTTTGCCAAGAACGACTATGTTCAGATCGTAGAGCGCCGCACCAAGGTTCTTAAGGCGCAGAACAATGATGAGGGCGGCAAGGAAGACGGTTACGAAGTCATTGAGATCAATGGCACACCTGTCACACGGGAAGCCGTTGTTCCCTTTGGCAAGGGCGAAATCTACATGACCAAACAAGGATCGCTGTCTGTGCGTCCCGCAACCGGCATGACGATGGAGGCGCTTTACCTGCCGCCACCGGAAAAGGTCTGGTCCTCTTTCATCACGCTGAACAAGGAAGGGTATCAGGGCGTGGGCCTGTGGGAGAACGTGTTCTGGTCCCTGATCCGGGTCGTGATCGGCTTCTCGCTTGGCTGTCTGTTCGGTATCCCGCTCGGCTTTGCTATGGGGCTGAATTCATGGCTGCGGGGCTGGTTCGATCCTATCGTGGAGTTCATGCGTCCGGTGCCACCGCTTGCGCTGATCCCGCTGGTTATTATTTGGTTCGGTATCGGTGAGCAGGGTAAAATCTCGCTGCTGTTCCTCGCCGCGCTGTGGATTATGACCATTGCCGCCCGTGCCGGTGTGTCCGGTGTGAATATCTCCAAGGTCCATGCGGCTTACTCGCTCGGGGCGACCCGCAGACAGTTGCTGACCAAGGTTATCCTGCCGAACTCCCTGCCGGAAATCTTTACCGGCGCACGGGTTGCGATGGGGGTTTGTTGGGGCACGGTTGTGGCCGCCGAACTGGTTGCCGCCGAAAAAGGCGCCGGCAAAATGATCATCGCCGCGTCAAAATTCTCACTGACGGATATTGTGATCATCGGGATTATCATCATCGGCGTGATCGGCTATGGCATCGACGTTCTGATGCGCATGGCGGAAAACAAACTGGTGCCGTGGAAAGGGCGCGGTTAACCCGCCTTCCCGCTACGAAACTTTCGCAAAGGCCCCGAAAATCGGGGCCTTTCGCATTTTGGCCCTATCCGCGCGAACATCTGGCCCTAAGCAATTTTCCGTTTATAACTGATATAGTTACCCCAAGCCCCGAGGATTCCGATGACCCGCAAACCTTCTGCATTTCTGTCCAGCACAGCGCCCGATTGCCCCCCGACCCTGATCGCACAAGCCGCCAAAGGCACGCCGCCCCGTGTGGCCATTGCGCGCGCCGGTGCGTCCCTGCCCATGCAGGCCGCGAAAGAGGCGTCCCAAGCCGGGATCATGACGCCGGTTTTCGTCGGGGAGGCTGACGCCATTCACGCCGAGGCTGAAACGCTGGGCTGGGACATCTATGGCTTTGACCTGCACAACACCACCGGAGAGGCCGAGGCCGCGTCAGTTGCCGCCGCGCTCTGCGGTGCGGATCAGGCGGATGTACTGATGAAGGGGCACCTGCACACCGACCAGTTCATGAAGGGCGTTCTGGCGCGGGATAGCGGTTTGCGCACCACAGAGCGTCTCGTGCATGTGTTTCACATCACCCCGCCCGGCCATGACACGCCGCTGCTGATCTCGGATGCCGCTGTGAATGTGACACCGGACCTTAAAACCCGCCAGTCCGCGGTGCAGGCGGTGGTCAAACTGGCACGGGCGCGGGGTATTGCGCGACCCAAAGTGGCCTTCCTCTCCGCCACCGAAAGCGCCATTCCCTCTGTGCCGTCTTCAATGGAAGCGGCAGAGCTTTGCGACTGGGCCAAGGGCGAAATCGCGGATGCGGATTTTTCCGGTCCACTGGCGCTCGATCTCGTGCTGTCGCTGGAAGCCGCTAAAATCAAAGGGTTGCAGGATGACCCTGTGGCGGGTCAGGCGGATTGCCTTGTGGTGCCGGATATTGTCTCGGGCAATGCCATTTTCAAATCACTGGTCTACCTGTCAGGCGGTTGCGCTGCGGGTGTGGTTATGGGGGCGAAAGTCCCTGTTCTGCTCACCTCCCGCGCCGATCCCCCTGCCGCACGACTGGCCTCTGCTGCGCTGGCTGCGATCCTGACCCGTGCGTGACGAAACATTATTCCAAATAACCGGTGGAATTTCGGGACAATAGTCCGGATAACACTTGGAACGGAGAACAACATGAACAAACACATCCAACCCGATCTGGATACCTCCCCCAAGGTTTCTGACGAAATCCGCAAAACCACCTGCTACATGTGCGCCTGCCGTTGCGGCATCAATGTGCATATGCAGGACGGCAAGGTGAAATACATAGAGGGCAACCGCGACCACCCGATCAACCGTGGGGTGCTTTGCGCCAAAGGCTCTGCGGGGATCATGCAGCATTACTCCCCCGCGCGCCTTAAAGCGCCGATGAAACGGGTCGGCCCGCGCGGGTCGGGCGAATTTGAGGAAATCAGCTGGGACGAAGCCTTTCAAATTGCATCGGACTGGATGACTCCGCTGCGGGAAAAACATCCCGAGAAGCTGGCGTTCTTCACGGGACGGGACCAGTCCCAGTCTCTTACGTCTTTTTGGGCGCAACAGTTCGGCACCCCGAATTACGCCGCCCACGGCGGGTTCTGCTCGGTTAATATGGCGGCTGCCGGAATCTACACGATGGGCGGCGCCTTTTGGGAATTTGGCCAGCCCGATTGGGAACGGGCCAAGATGTTCATGATCTTTGGCGTGGCCGAGGATCACGATTCCAACCCGATCAAACTGGGCCTCTCCCGCCTAAAGGAACGGGGCGCCAAAATTGTTGGCGTGAACCCCGTGCGCTCCGGCTATAACGCGATTGCGGATGAATGGGTTGGCATCACACCGGGCACGGACGGGTTGTTCATCCTGTCCCTGATCCGCGAGTTGCTTGCCGCGGGCAAGGTGGATCTGGACTATCTGGTCCGCTACACCAACGCGCCCTATCTGGTGAATTGCGACCCCGCTTCCGACGACCACGGGCTGTTTCTTTATGATAACGACGGCAAACCGCAGGTGCTGGACCGTGCAACCGGCGAACCGTTGCCCTTTGACCAGCAAGGCGTCAAACCTGAACTGGCCACGGATTACACCCACAAAGGTACGCTTTACCGCCCCGCCTTCCAGCTGATGGCAGAGAAATATCTGGTGGATGATTACGCGCCGGAAAACGTGGCAGAGCGTACAGGCGTCAAACCCGAAACCATTCGGCGTCTGGCCGCTGAACTGGCCCGCACCGCCTTTGAGGAAGAAATCGTCATCAACCAGCCGTGGACCGATTTCCGCGGCGAAAAACATGACAAGATGATCGGCCGCCCTGTCGCCTTCCACGCCATGCGCGGGATTTCGGCCCATTCCAACGGGTTCCAGACCTGTCGTGCACTGCACCTGCTGCAAATCCTGCTGGGCAGCGTCGAGGTTCCGGGCGGTTTCCGCTTTAAGCCGCCCTACCCCAAACCCGTCACAGGCCATCCGCGCCCCCACGCGAAACCCGTTGCCAACAGCCCGCTGAACGGGCCGCATCTGGGCTTTCCGCAAGGCCCCGAAGACCTTGCGATTAAGGCAAATGGCACACCTGCGCGGATTGACAAGGCGTTTACGTGGGAAAACCCCATGTCCGCCCACGGCATGATGCATATGGTGATTTCCAACGCCCATGCCGGTGATCCCTACAAGATCGACACGTTGTTCATGTATATGGCGAATATGTCGTGGAATTCCTCGATGAATTCTCGCGGCGTGATGGATATGTTGACGGACAAGACCGAGGACGGCGAATATGTCATCCCGCGCATTATCTATTCCGACAGCTACTCCTCTGAAATGGTTGCCTTTTCAGACCTGATCCTGCCCGATACCACCTATCTAGAACGGCACGATTGTATTTCTCTGCTGGACCGCCCGATTTCCGAGGCCGAGGCCATGTGTGACAGCATCCGCTGGCCGGTGGTGGAACCGGACCGCGATGTGCGCGGCTTTCAATCCGCCCTGATCCAGCTTGGTGCCAAGATGAAACTGCCCGGTTTCACCAATGAGGACGGCAGCGCCAAATATCAGGATTACGCCGATTACATCGTGAACCACGAACGCCGCCCCGGTGTCGGACCTCTGGCCGGGTGGCGGGACGAGGATGAAACTGGCTCCGGTCGGGGTGCGCCAAACCCCAATCAGATCGACCGCTACATTGAGAACGGCGGCTTTTACATGGACCACATCCCCGAAGAGGCGTTGTTCTACAAGCCGTGGAACAAGGCCTATCAGGACTGGGCAGTGGAGCGCGGCATCTTTGATGCGCCCTCCCCTTATACATTCAACATCTATGTCGAGCAGATGCAGAAATTCCGGCTGGCAGCCGAGGGCAAAGGCGAATTGCAGCCGCCCGATCACCTGCGCGACCAGCTGAAAATGGCGATGGACCCGCTGCCTACATGGTGGCAACCCTTTGAAGAAGCCCTTGTGGACGGAGAGGAATACCCCATCCACGCGCTGACCCAGCGTCCGGCGGCCATGTACCATTCCTGGGGATCGCAAAACGCCTGGCTGCGTCAGATCCACGGCCATAATCCACTGTATATCTCCGGCGAAATCTGGGAACAGCACGGGTTTGAAGAAGGTGACTGGGCCTATTTGAAATCTCATCACGGGGAAATTCAGGTGCCAGTGGTCCGCATGGACGCGCTGAACCCGAAAACCGTCTGGACGTGGAACGCCATTGGCAAGCGCAAGGGTGCCTGGGCGTTGGACGAGGATGCGCCGGAAACGAAAAAAGGCTTTCTTCTGAACCACTTGATCCACGAACTTCTACCCCAAAAAGGGGACGGATTGCGCTGGTCCAACTCTGATCCGGTCACGGGTCAGGCCGCGTGGTACGACTTGCGGGTGAACATCCGCAAGGCGCCAACACCGGACAACCTGCAATCCGAACCGGCCATTGCGCCGCAAAAATCCCCCGTGGGACAAGGACCAAAGAACATCCGTTACGGGGAAGACTTCTGATGCGCACCCACCACGTTTCCGGCGGGGGCGGCTGCAAGATCCACGTCACGGATCAGGGCCCCGAAGACGCACCGACCCTGTTGTTTATCCATGGTTGGGCGCAGCATAACATCTGCTGGAAGGCCCAAGCGCCGCTGGCCGAAAAATTCCGCGTCGTCGCGTTTGATCTGCGCGGGCATGGCGGTTCGGTTACGCCTTCGGAGGTGGAAGATTACACCGATGAAACGCTCTGGGCCAACGACATCTATGCCGTGATCACCGAGCTTGGCCTGAAAAATCCGGTCCTGATCGGCTGGTCCTACGGCGCACGGGTGATTTCTTCCTATCTTGCCACGCACGGTCAGGATGCCATCGGCGGGATTGTCCTTGTGGGCGGTATCATTGCCATCGGCAAACACCGTGAGCCGTGGATGATGGGGGAAGGCAGCCCTGCGTTGAACCGAGATCTTTACACGTCCGATCAGAACCGTCTGATCCCCGCGACTGTAAAATTTGTCGAACAATGTACCTATAAACCGCTCGACAGGGCCAGCTACGCGACACTCGTTGCGGCCAATATGCTGGTGCCCGCGCTGGTGCGCCGCGCCCTGTTTGCAGGTGATTGGGATTGCCGACCAAGCTGGCAGGCGTTTACCAAACCCGCATTGGTGATCCACGGCGAGGCGGACGACATTGTTTTGCCTTCCGTGGGCAAAGCCGCGGCGGAAGCCCTGCCCGATAGCACCCTGTCGCTATATCCCGAAACCGGACATGCACCCTTTGCCGAACATCCGGCCCGTTTCAACGACGAGATTGCCGCCTTTGCAGCAAACGCCCTTGGAGTTTCACAATGACCATCCTCCCCCAATCCACCCATAAGAAACTGGGCCTTGCCATTGATCTGGACATTTGCGTCGGGTGCCATGCCTGTGTGATCAATTGCAAGGAATGGAACACCTCCAACTATGGCGCACCTCTGTCGGATCAGGACGCATATGGCGCGGAACCTGTTGGCACTTTCCTGAACCGCATTCATACGTTTGAGGTGAAAGCCGCTGACAAACCGGCCCAGACCGTCCACTTCCCCAAATCCTGCCTGCACTGCGATGATGCGCCCTGTGTTACCGTGTGTCCAACAGGGGCGAGCTACAAGCGCGTGGACGATGGGATCGTTCTGGTAAACGAATCCGATTGTATCGGCTGCGGCCTCTGCGCCTGGGCCTGTCCTTACGGCGCACGGGAACTGGATGCGGCCGAAGGTGTGATGAAGAAATGCACCCTTTGTGTGGACCGTATCTACAACGAAAACCTGCCCGAAATTGACCGGGAACCCGCCTGCGTGCGCACTTGTCCTGCAAACGCCCGTCACTTCGGGGATTTTGCGGACCCCGACAGCAATGTGTCCCGCATGTCTGCGGAACGGGGCGCAGTTCCCTTGTTCCCCGAACAGGGCACCAAGCCGGTAAACCGTTATCTGCCACCCCGTCCGAAGGCGGACATCCAAACGGACGGTGATATAGACATCCTCGCCCCGTTTCTGGACACCTCGGGCAACGGCAAAACCGCGTCCGGCACATCATCTACATCAGCCAAGGGTCTTCTGGGCTGGCTCGACAAAGCACTGGAGGCCATCTGATGCATCCCGCACCCTCTGTCATCGTTTTTACCGCCCTGTCGGGGCTCGGCTTTGGTCTGCTGGCCTTTTTGGGGGTAAACGTCCCCGATGTCACCGGCATGACAGCCTTCATTTTCTTCTTCATCGCTTATGCGCTGGCCGTTGGGGGGCTGGTCGCATCCACCTTCCACCTTGGCAATCCGCAACGCGCACTAAAGGCATTCACCCAGTGGCGCAGCAGCTGGTTGTCCCGTGAGGGCGTGTTCGCCGTCCTGTCGTTATGCGTCATGGGCATCTATGCCGCCTGTCTGATTTTTCTGGACCTCCGTCTGCCAGTTGTGGGGATCATCGGTTCGATTCTCAGCCTGATCTCTGTATATTGCACCTCAATGATTTACGGACAGTTAAAGACTGTACCCCGCTGGAACCAGCCGCTGACGCCGGTCCTGTTTCTGGCCTATGCGCTGACCGGCGGTGCGCTGTTGTCCGGTCAGGTCTATCTGGCGGCTGGTCTCATGGTGCTGCTTATGATCCTGCAATACGCCCACTGGACCATCGGTGACGGGCGTCTGGCGGCGGCCGGAGGCACGATCGAGGCGGCCACGGGTCTCGGGCATCTGGGGAAGGTTCGCCTGCTGGAAAGCCCCCACAGCGGCACAAACTATCTGCTGCGGGAAATGGCCCATGAAGTCGGTCGCAAGCACGCCTTCAAGCTTCGTGTGATTGCCCTGCTGTGCCTTGGCGTCCTGCCCTGCCTTTTGCTGCTACTGACCGCCCCGGGGCATCTCAGCGCCCTTGTCGCCGTGCTGTTGCATCTGGTCGGGGTCTTTGCCGCCCGCTGGTTGTTCTTTGCAGAGGCAGAGCATGTTCAGGCGCTTTACTACGACCGTCACAGAGCCGCCTGAACCGCCCCCACAACCAATCCTGCAGGCCCGCACGGTATCCGCCGCGCGGGCCTTTTCTTTGGCCTGCAGGCGGTCCGAACACTCGCTTGGGGGGGAGGCTGGACGGCGCATCTCAACCGGCGATCACCGGACATAAAAAAAACGCTCCCGGGAGGCAATGTCCGGGAGCGTTTTTTTTCGTCAGTATCGCAGAAGAAGCACGGGACGAGCGTGCTGCCTTAGCGATGCGCGTTGTGGTCATGTGGCCGCTGTCAGTGAAACGGGGCCTGATCATCACAACCGGTGCGGTGCACCTGACTGACCTGGAGGTGGGCAGCTTGCGCCCTGAAGTCGAGAATGTTTATCGCTTCAAAAACCCTTGTTTTCCAGCCTGTATTCGCGAAACGACACATATTCTTCGCCAAATGCACAGTGGTTTTGAAAATTCAAATTGGCGCTTCGTGAAATGCACCCCCTTGTTTCGACCTGTACCATTCACGCAGCGTCTAACGTCAGCCATAGACTGGCCACAGCACCGCCCCGCAGCTGACACATTTCCGCCTGATTCCTCTTTCATCATGGGGTAAACCACGAAAATCCCTGCAAAACGGGCCAACCCATGAATATTCACATCATTTTCTCCGGTCGGGACAGAAATGTGCTGCACGCGCTGCCGGCTGTAATGTGGCTGGCGAGTTGCCTTTACACGGTTCTCATCGTTTTGAACGCCCTGCCGCCGATGCTGTCTTCGCAATCGCCGGTGTCGTTGAAGAATATAGCCGTAATCCTGATGTGTATCCTGATTGTCTACCCTCTGTATCGCTTGGGATTTCTTACGCTGACGCGGATTTACCCTGACAGCCCGGTGGTAAAGCGCATCGCAGCGCTTTCGCTGATCTGTGTGGTGGCCGGCGCGCTGAGCCTCGGGCTCGCGCTGATTGCGGTGGATGTGTCGGGCAGCGCCCTCTCCCGTGCAGACTTGCGCTGGTATCTGCTGAATATGATGGTGGGAATCTTTTTGATGCCCGTGTTTTTCTTCATTATTCGCGGCAGTAATATCGTGCGCGAGCAGTTTACCCACGGCGGCAGCACACAGGCGGCACGGATGATCCTGCGCAAGCTCGGGCCGGATGCGGGCAGCAAACTGGTGCGGATGCAAAGTGCCGACCACTATGTCGAGGTGCACACCGAAAAAGGGCCGAAACTGTTGTTGATGCGCCTGTCAGATGCGACCCAGATGCTTGAGAGCTTTGACGGGTCGCAAGTACATCGCTCCCACTGGGTGAATTTCGCTGAAGTGACGGGCGTGATCAAACGGGATCGCAAGGTCTGGTTGCGGATGTCCGATGGTGCTGACGTGCCGGTTTCGCGCAGCTACCGCCCCGAATTGCGCGCCGCAGGAATGATCTGACCCGCTAAAGCTTCATAAAAACAGCACAAGCACCAGAATTGACAGTACCACAAAGCCGATCCCTGCCAGTTCCCTTGCAGTGGTTTTCTCTTTGAAAAACAGTGCTGAGGCCATGAAGGAAAAGAGCAGCTCCACCTGCCCCAGCGCCTTTACATAGGCCGCATTCTGCAAGGTAAAGGCCGTAAACCAGCCGAGCGAACCGATCATTCCGGACAGTCCCACCAAAGCCGTAATCCGCCAGTGGCGCAGGACTTTGGCGATTTCGCCGCGATCGCGCATGGCCAGCCACAAAGCCATGATAACAGTCTGAAAGGTTGTCACACACATCAAGGTAAAGACCGAGCGTAATAGAAAGTGTGCCTCCCCCAAGGACAGGGATGCCCCGCGATACCCGATTGCGGACACGCCAAACAGCGCACCGGAGGCCAGCCCGAGCCCCGCCGCCCCGTTGAAATAGCGCCTCCAGCCACCGCTGCCCGCATTCTGCGGCGGGTCGGACAGCAGGATCACCCCGACCAGACCGATAACAATGGCCAGCAGGCCAGAACCGGAAATCCCCTCACCCAGTATGATTACACCGATCAGCGCAGTTTGAATGGTCTCGGTTTTCTTGAACGTAATGCCCACGGCAAAGTTGCGGCGCGAAAACAGGGCGACCACACACATGGTCGCAATGATCTGCGCCACACCGCCAATCCCTGCGAACAGGAAGAAACGGGGCGGCATGTCGGGGATATGCCAGCCGTTGGCCTGTACCAGCGCCCACAACAGCGCCGCAGCGAGCGGCGCAGCAAACAGAAACCGCGCGAAGGTCGCGCCAGTTGTGCTTAACCCAGTGGCTTTCAGATGTTTTTGCAGCATAAAGCGCAGGTTCTGGCTGAACGCTGCGCCGATGGTAACGGGTATCCAGAGGTCCATAGATCAGGCCTTTCGCTTGATCCTTCAAACCACGCCCCTATCCAGAGGTCGAGGGCCAATCGACGCCAACGCATGCCCGAACAGGCACGCGACAGTGCGATCCGCCCCCAGCCGCCTTATTTCTTGGCGGCAGGCTTTTTGTCCGATTTGCCTTCCAGCGCATCAAGACGGGCCGACAGAGCCGCGTTTTCTTCGCGGGCTTTCTGGGCCATCAGACGCACGGCGTCGAATTCCTCACGGCTCACAAAATCGCGATCGGCCAGCCAGCGGTCCATCCAGCTTTTCATCGCTGTTTCCGCTTCGTTGCGCGCACCCTGTGCCACGCCCATCGCGTTAGTCATCACCTGACTGAGATCTTCAAACAGTTTGTTACGGGTCTGCATCGCGGCCCCCTTATCATTGCTGTGTTTCATCGTTATATGGGGTCGAAACAGGCAAAAGCAAAGCCCCAAAAGCGGAACGCGACCCTTCGCCCCGTGATGCGGCCGGAAAAAAGGCATTCCGATGATAGCAGCTCTCCCCTTTCCCGACATTGATCCGGTTCTGATTTCTTTTGACATCATGGGCTTTACGCTGGCGATCCGCTGGTATGCGCTGGCCTATATTGCCGGATTCCTGCTGGCGTGGGGCTGGGCCAACCGTGCGCTGCGGCGCGATTACCTCTGGATGGGGAACACCCCGCCCATGACCCCCAAACATACCGAAGATTTCCTGACGTGGGCTATCATCGGTGTGATTTTGGGCGGGCGTCTGGGCTATGTGCTGTTCTATTCCAAAGGTGCCTATCTGGACGATCCAGCCATGATCCTGCGGGTCTGGGAGGGCGGCATGTCCTTTCACGGCGGTTTTGCCGGTGTCGTCGTCGCAGCCCTGCTTTATGCCCGCAAACACTTTATTCCCGTGTTTTCGCTCGGGGATATTCTGGCCATCGGGGTGCCAATCGGTCTGGGGCTTGGGCGGGTTGCCAACTTTATCAACGGCGAGCTTTGGGGCCGACCGACAACGGCACCTTGGGGCGTGGTTTTTCCAAACACACCGGCCTGTCCGGTCGGCTGGACCGAAAGCGTCTGCGCCCGCCATCCCTCACAACTGTATGAAGCCCTGTTGGAAGGCGTGATTCTATTTGCCCTGCTCGGGTATCTCGCATACCGGCGCGGCTGGCTGAAAACGCCCGGCGCCCTGACCGCGCTGTTCTTTGCAGGCTATGGCCTGTCGCGCTTTGTGGTGGAGTTTTTCCGTCAGGGCGATTCCCAGTTTACCGATTTCTCAAATCCTTGGGGCCATGTGCTGCGCTTCGGGCAAAACCCTGACAGTTTCGGTCTGACCATGGGACAGCTTCTCTCGCTGCCGATGATCGCCTTCGGGATTGCCATGCTGATCTACGTGCGCCGCAAATGACGGCCCTGACGGAAATACTGCTGCGCCAGATCGGTCGGCTCGGCACGCTGAGCGTTTCGGAGTTTATGACCCAGTGTCTCTACCACCCCGATCACGGCTATTACACGCAGGCCAAACCGCTGGGACGGGGCGGGGATTTCATCACAGCACCGGAAATCAGCCAGATGTTCGGCGAGATGATCGGCCTGTGCCTTGCGCAGAACTGGCTGGATCAGGGGGCGCCCGATCCGTTCTGTCTGGCGGAACTGGGCCCCGGATCGGGCCAGTTGATGGAAGATATTCTGCGGGCGACAAAATCCGTTCCGGGGTTTCATCAGTCCGCAAGATTGCACCTGTGCGAGGTGAACCCGCATCTGAAAGCACAACAAAAGGCGCGTCTGGGTGAATTTGATCCCAAGTGGATCGCATCAACCACGGACTTGCCCGCCCTGCCCCTGTTCCTGATCGCAAACGAATTTCTCGACTGTCTACCGATTAACCAGTTTATCGCCACGGAAGGCGGCTGGGACGAACAGGTTGTTGCCGCGCAGAACGGGCAGCTTGTCTTTGGTCGTCGCCCTGCCGGTGCGGTAGAAACCGAACTGCCAAAAGACGCAGCCGCCGGCACTATTGTGGAGCTTTGCCCCGCTGCGAACGCCGTCGTGCAAGATATTGCGGCTGTGATCGCGCAACAGTCCGGCTGCGCCCTGATCTGTGATTACGGCGGTTCGGGCGGCGGGGATACATTGCAGGCGCTGCGATCCCATCAAAAGGTCGATCCCCTCAGCACGCCCGGTCAGGCGGACCTGACCGCCCATGTTAACTTTGCCGCACTGAAAGACGCTCTTCGCAACAGGCACGTCTGTGGCCCCATTCCGCAGGGGGTTTTTCTGGAACGGTTGGGTATCACCGCGCGGGCGCAGGCGCTGGCCGGACGGCTGGCAGGGGAAAAACTGGAGACGCATATCGCCGCCCATCACCGCTTGACGCATCCCGATGAAATGGGCGAGTTATTCAAGGTAATGGCAATCCTGCCCGACGGCGGGACAACACCGGCGGGGTTTTAAGCATGACACTGGAAATTCTGACGTCTGACACGCTGGCTCCGGTCCGCCACGGTTTTTTCACCCGTCGCGGCGGTGCCTCTTCGGGTATCTTCAGCGGGCTGAACTGCGGTCTCGGCTCTAGCGACCAGCGCGAGGTTGTGACCCTGAACCGCAAGATGGTCGCCAAGGCGATGGGCACCGAGAATGAAATGCTGGCAGGGGTTCACCAGATCCACTCTGAAAAAGTCCATGTGGTTACGCCCGACACCGTAGCAGAGCGTCCCGAGGCGGATGCGTTGGTGACAAATTGCAAAGGCATTGGCCTGTCCGTTCTGGCGGCTGATTGCGCACCAATCCTCTTTGCCGACGCGAAGGCTGGGGTAATCGGGGCGGCCCACTCTGGCTGGAAAGGGGCCATTGGCGGGGTGATCTCCGGCACGGTGGAGGCGATGGTGCAACTGGGCGCCAATCGGGATGACATCAAGGCCAGCATCGGCCCCTGCATCAGCCAGCGCAGCTATGAGGTCGGTCAGGAGTTTCTTGAACAGTTCATGGATGAAGATCCTGATTTCTCCCGTTTTTTCACCAACGGTAGCGGGGATCGCTATCTCTTTGACCTGCCCGGCTTTTGTCTGCACCAGTTGCGCGAAACCGGATTGGCCGAGGCCCACTGGATCGGGCATTGCACCTATCTGGACGAAAATCGCTTCTTTTCCTACCGACGCGCAACCCACCGCAAGGAAGCAGATTACGGACGGTTGATTTCAGCAATCATCCTGTAGATTCGGGACGGAAAATGTGTCGGCACGGGGTCGTATTTCGTCACATTTCATCCGGAACAATCGCGGCGGCATGGGTGATTATTAAACGTTCTCAGAGGTTTAGACGATACCGAAAGTTTGCCATAATCTTAACTTCAAAGCTGGCAATCTTCACAAAACCACCTTTTTCCGGAACAGTTTACGGCGCAATCCTTGGGTAGAACTGTCTTAACGAAACGATAACTCTTTAGGAGTAAGACAGATGAAGAAGAACAATCGCTGGATGAAATGGGTTCTCAAAGAATCGGCAGAGATGTCTCAGAAAGAAAAGCTGAAAGCAGCCAGCTAAACGCGGTTTACCCGCGGCGGTATTCCCTCAGGACGACGGTGCACGTCCCCCTGAAAGCTCCCCCTGCCCTTATGGCAGGGGCTTTTTTTTAGCCGGAGTTAATCAGATTACGCGCGATGCTGCGTTAGTCGTCATGCTGTGTTAGTCGTCAACCGAGCGGGCTTCCAATATGCTGAACGGCACCCCCGGTTCGTCCTTTGCCCCACGGATCACTAACGAGGTTTTGACACTCGCCACGTTTTCAGCAGCGGTCAGGTGGTTTGTCAGAAAAGTCTGGAATGTCGTCAGGTCCGGTGCCACGCATTTCAAAATGAAATCGGTTTCCCCATTCAGCATGTGACACTCCCGCACCAGCGGCCATTCGCGGCACTGGGCTTCAAAGGCGCTTAGATCGACCTCTGCCTGGGAATGCAGACCGACCATAGCGAAAACCTTCACCTCAAACCCTAAAACCCGCTCGTCCACTTCGGCGTGATACCCGCGGATAAAGCCGCTTTCTTCTAGCGTGCGCACACGGCGCAGACAGGGAGGCGCGGAAATGCCAACCCGCTTGGCCAGCTCCACATTTGTCATGCGTCCGTCATTTTGCAACTCTGCCAGAATTTTGCGATCAATGGGATCTAGTTTAATCGTAGGCATTTTATCTCCACAGCCGTCGCGGCAAATTACGCAGAACGCATCTGCTGCGCAATAATATTTCGCAGCTGCGTAATATTATTTCCACCGCTGCCACCTACCCCAGTCTTTTGACAATCGCAACAGCGTGACAATCCTCTGCTTTCCCTTCGTCCCTTGCGTCCTTATATAAGGCAAAACCCAAAAGACCGACCGGAGATTCCCCATGTCAGAGACCCGCCACACCCGCCTGTTGATCATCGGCTCCGGCCCTGCCGGATATACCGCCGGTGTCTACGGTGCCCGCGCTATGGTTGAACCGCTGCTGGTGCAAGGCATAGAGCCGGGCGGACAATTGACCACCACCACAGAAGTGGAAAACTGGCCCGGTGACACCGAAGTGCAGGGCCCCGATCTAATGATCCGCATGGAAGCCCACGCCAAGGCAATGGGCTGTGAAATCGTGGGCGACATCATCACCGATCTGGACCTGTCCAAACGCCCTTTCACAGCGAAAGGCGACAGCGGCACGACCTATACAGCGGATGCAGTTATTCTTGCCACGGGTGCGCGGGCCAAATGGCTTGGCCTGCCGACCGAAGACAAATTCAAGGGCTTTGGCGTTTCGGCCTGCGCCACCTGTGACGGTTTCTTCTACCGCGGACAGGAAATCGTCGTCATCGGTGGCGGCAACACCGCTGTGGAAGAAGCCCTGTTCCTGACCAATTTTGCCAGCAAAGTCACCCTGATCCACCGCCGCGATGAATTGCGGGCAGAGAAAATCCTGATCGACCGTCTGGAAAAGAACCCCAAGATCGAACCCCTCTGGTTCCACGAGTTGGAAGAAGTCATCGGTACTGAAGACCCTCTTGGCGTTGAAGCGGTGAAGGTCAAACACACCAAAACCGGAGAGATCACCGAGATCCCCTGTAAAGGTGTCTTTGTCGCCATCGGCCACGCCCCCGCCAGCGAGTTGGTGGTGGATCAGTTGGAAACCCATATGGGCGGTTATGTGAAAACCAAGCCGGACAGCACTGCAACATCTATTCCGGGCGTTTTCGCGGCAGGCGATCTGACCGACCACCAGTACCGTCAGGCTGTGACCAGCGCGGGAATGGGCTGTATGGCAGCACTTGAGGCGGAACGCTTTCTGGCAGAGAGCGAATAAAGCCGCCTAAAACTCGTGAATGATAAGCCCTGACGCGCACCGTCGGGGCTTTTTTAACTCATCCGTTTCCCCTGTGACACCTGAGACACATTTCGCTTAATCCACCCGCACTTGCAAAAAACACTTTGTCTGCAACGCCATTTATGCGATGCGTTCACGCGTGAACATACTTTGATTCGCAGGTACGGAAATTGCAAAGCGCAAAACCCAATAGTGATGAAGAAGATCAGCTCTTCCGGCTTCTCCGGCAGGTTGATCGTGCTTCCGACGTCTCGCAGCGCGCGCTTGCCGCTGGGATCGGGGTGTCCTTGGGTCGCCTTAACGCACTTTTGAAATCTGCGACCGATGCACGGCTGGTCAGGATCAGCGACCGCAACGGTCCGGATAAACGCCAGCGGTTCACCTATACGCTTACCTCACGGGGCGAGGCGGAGAAAATCCGGCTCACCGACAGATTTCTGGCACGTAAATTCGCGGAATATGACGCGCTGCATGCTGAATTGACCGGAACCACCTCCAATCTGGTTCCACTTAAACACAGGACTATAATGATGGAAAACAATCTCGCCCCTATTTCGGAGCTTTACGTCTCTCACGACAGTGCCGAAAAGATGAAATTCGAAGCGGCGCAACTGCCGTCTTGGGATCTGACAGCCCGTCAGGTTTGCGATCTGGAACTGCTGATGAACGGCGGCTTCAACCCGCTGAAGGGTTTCCTGTCGCAAGAAGATTACGAGGGCGTTGTTGAAAACATGCGTCTGGCGGACGGTTCTCTCTGGCCAATGCCGATCACACTGGACGTGCCAAAGTCCTTCGCTGAATCCGTTGAAATCGGTCAGGACATCGCGCTGCGCGACCCCGAAGGCGTGATTCTGGCGGTGATGTCTGTGACAGACAACTGGGCACCGGACAAAGCCCGCGAAGCTGAAAAAGTCTTTGGTGCGGACGATCTGGCCCACCCTGCCGTGAACTACCTGCACAACACTGCCGGTGAATTCTACCTTGGCGGCCCGATCATCGGCATCCAGCAACCGATGCACTATGACTTCCGCGCCCGTCGCAACACCCCGAACGAATTGCGGGCCTATTTCCGCAAAATGGGCTGGCGCAAAGTGGTTGCGTTCCAAACACGTAACCCGCTGCACCGCGCCCATCAGGAACTGACCTTCCGCGCCGCAAAAGAAGCACAGGCCAACCTGCTGATCCATCCGGTTGTCGGCCTGACAAAACCGGGCGATATTGACCACTTCACCCGCGTGCGCTGCTACGAAGCTGTACTGGACCAATACCCTGCCTCCACAACCTCCATGTCGCTGCTGAACCTTGCCATGCGCATGGCTGGCCCGCGTGAGGCTGTCTGGCATGGCCTTATCCGCAAAAACCACGGCTGCACCCACTTTATCGTTGGCCGCGACCACGCAGGCCCCGGCAACAACAGTCAGGGCGAGGATTTCTACGGTCCTTATGATGCACAAGACCTTTTCCGCACCCATGAAGAAGAAATGGGCATCAAAATGGTCGATTTCAAACACATGGTTTACGTGCAGGACCGCGCACAATACGAACCTGCGGATGAAATCGCGGATAAGGATGACGTGACAATCCTGAACATCTCCGGCACAGAATTGCGTCGCCGTCTGTCCGAAGGTCTGGAAATCCCCGAGTGGTTCTCTTTCCCTGCTGTGGTGGAAGAGCTGCGCCGGACACGCCCACCACGGGCACAGCAAGGCTTTACCGTGTTCTTCACCGGCTTCTCCGGTTCCGGCAAATCCACTATCGCCAACGCTTTGATGGTGAAACTGATGGAAATGGGTGGTCGTCCGACAACCCTGCTGGATGGCGATCTGGTGCGCAAGAACCTGTCTTCGGAACTGGGCTTCTCTAAAGAGCACCGCGATCTCAACATCCGCCGCATCGGTTACGTGGCCTCCGAAATCACTAAGAACGGTGGTATCGCTATCTGTGCGCCGATCGCGCCCTATGCCTCAACCCGCCGTGCGGTTCGCGAGGAAATCGAACAGTTCGGTGCCTTCCTCGAAGTGCATGTTGCCACCTCTATCGAGGAATGCGAGCGCCGTGACCGCAAAGGTCTGTACAAGCTGGCCCGCGAAGGAAAGATCAAGGAATTTACAGGGATTTCAGACCCCTATGACGTTCCGGAAAACCCCGAGCTGCGGATCGAAACAGAGAACACAGATGTGGACAACTGCGCCCATCAGGTTCTGCTGAAGCTCGAAAGCATGGGGCTGATCGCCGCCTGATCTGCGATCCTTAGACACCTGCAAAAACCCGGCCATCGCGCCGGGTTTTTCATTTCGGGCATGTGACCTGCAATTCCTTAAATCCAGACCGAGTTATCCAAAATTTCGACACAATCGGCCCGTAACCTTGGGACAGTTCAGGGGCTTGCAGCGCCCCTTGTTGTGAATATCGGAGTAAAGAGTATGCCAGTTCCATCCGGCCAAACCGACGCGTCTGCACGCGATCAGGCAAAGCCCCGCCCTGCATTTCCCCCTGTGCGCAAGGAATTTCCGTCACCGGAACAAGAGCCTGAGACAGATCAGACATGGACTGAGCGGCTGGCCCGCTTCGCGGCACAGGCTAAGCGTTTCCTGACAGGCATCCCGAAACCGGCACCGCTGCAACCTGACAGTGCCCGAAGCATTGAAGGACGCTCAGAAAGCCAGTATTTTGGCGCCCCGACCCGGCCTTTCCGCACAAGATCCGTGCAGGCCCGCGCCCTGCGCGTCAGATCAGAGTGACCAAAGCGGGAGCCTTCCCGCTTTGACCGTCACATTAACACTTTTTCAAGCGTTTCCCTTTAATGAACACTTACGGGTTCGAACTCGTTGGTTCGGGCCAGTGCAAAAGCGATTTCGCGGTCTTTGGCCAGCGCCAGTCGCTCTCCGCTTTCGGAATGGATGGCATAAATATGCTCGTCCCCGTTCAACTGCTCGCGCAGATCCTCGGGCAGATCCGAAAACTCAACCGGCCGCACATAAACTGTACGGTCATCGAATTTGAAGGGAAAATTAAACTTAACGTCCATAATCGTGCCTCCTACTTGTTATTGATTTCGATGGTCTGAACCACCGTTTCAGGAACCGAGCGGCGCAAATCCACGTGCAGCAACCCGTTTTCCATTGATGCGCCAGCCACCTCTACGCCTTCGGCCAGCACGAAAGAGCGCTGGAACTGGCGTGCGGCAATGCCCCGATGCAGGAACACGCGACCATCGCTGTCGTCCACCTGCCGCCCGCGAATGACCAATTGTGCATTTTCCAGCGTGATCGCCAGATCTTCATCGCGAAAACCGGCAACCGCCAAAGTAATGCGATAGGAATCATCGGCACTTTGTTCAATATTATACGGGGGGTAGCCTTCGTTCCCCGACTTTGCTGTGCGTTCAACCAGCCTATCAAGCTGTTCAAACCCGAGCAAAAACGGATGCGAGGCAAAAGATATCTTTGTCATACAGTAAGCCCTTTACGGTTAAGCGACTTTATCAGAGCCCCGAAAGCGGCGACCCTGTAAAGAATATGGGGCGGCCTTGCCGGATTCTCAAGAACTTATTGAAACGATTGGTTGTTAAGCGGTTTCAGATCACGTTAAGATGAACGCCCGTGACTTACTTTGCAGGACTTTCATGACATCTTCACCGCAGATGGATCGCACAGAGGTGCTCCGCGTCAAACTCGGGACCCGACGACAAGAACACAGGGATCTGGACGAGGCTATTCACGCGTTGCACGACAAAGGTCACGCCGATGCGCTGACGCTGCAACGGCTCAAACGGCAGAAACTGGCGATCAAAGATGAAATCCGCCGTCTGGAAGACGAAATTACCCCTGACATTATTGCCTAAATCCACATTTTACCTATAGTGCGGCCTTCTTTACCAAACAGGCGGATTTACCGGATGACACAGGTTAAAGTCGGGATCATCATGGGCAGCCAATCGGACTGGCCCACTATGAAACACGCAGCCGATATACTGGATGAACTTGGCGTGGCTTACGAAAGCAAGATCGTTTCGGCCCATCGCACCCCCGACCGGCTCTGGACTTACGGAAAGACCGCGGCGGAGCGGGGTTTACAGGTGATTATCGCCGGTGCAGGCGGTGCCGCCCATCTGCCCGGTATGGTCTCCTCCAAAACCCGCGTGCCTGTGCTGGGGGTGCCGGTGCAAACCAAAGCTCTGTCCGGTGTGGACAGTCTTTATTCCATCGTGCAGATGCCTAAAGGCTTTCCTGTGGGCACAATGGCAATCGGTCCTGCGGGTGCTGCCAATGCCGGACTGATGGCAGCGGCTATTCTGGCCAATTCCGATCCCGACCTTGCCCGAAAACTTGACGACTGGCGCACAGCGCTCAGCGCCTCTATTCCGGAAGAACCAGTAGATGACTAACCCCCTGCAAACCGGCGCAACCATCGGCATTCTGGGCGGCGGCCAACTGGGGCGGATGCTCTCTGTTGCGGCCTCCCGTCTGGGCTTCAAGTCCCACATTTTTGAACCCGGTGCCAATCCCCCTGCCGGACAGGTGGCGGACCACGTGACCACCGCCCCTTACGAGGACGCTGACGCCCTGCGAAGTTTTGCGCAATCCGTTGATGTGATCACTTACGAATTTGAAAACATCCCCGCAGAGGCGCTGGATCTACTTGAAACCCTCCGCCCTGTTCTGCCAAACCGTCGTGCGCTGGCCACCTCACAGGACCGGATTGTTGAAAAGGATTTCCTGACCTCGCTGGGCCTGAAATGCGCGCCCTATGCCAATGTAGAAACCCCCGAGGACCTGCAGAAAGCGGTCAAGCAGATCGGCGTGCCTTCGATCCTGAAAACCCGTCGTTTCGGCTATGATGGCAAGGGTCAGGTTCGTCTGACAGATAGCACAAATCCAACATCTGCATGGCAGGAACTGGGCGAAACGCCGTCAGTTCTTGAAGGTTTCGTTGATTTCAGCCATGAAGTCTCGGTCATTGGCGCACGGGCGCAGGACGGGGCTGTGACCTGCTTTGACCCCGGCGAAAACGTCCATCGCGATGGTATCCTGCACACCACCACCCTGCCCGCCAGACTGAACCGAAGCCAGCACACGGATGCGATTATCCTGACCGGACAGATCCTGAACGCGCTGGATTACGTGGGCGTCATGGGTGTGGAACTGTTCGTTACACCTCAGGGGTTGATCGTGAATGAAATCGCACCGAGGGTTCACAACTCCGGCCACTGGACCCAGAACGGCTGTGTAATCGACCAGTTCGAGCAGCACATCCGCGCGGTGGCAGGCTGGCCCCTGGGGGACGGGAAACGACATTCCAACGTGGTCATGACGAACCTGATCGGGGATGAGGTCAATGACGTCGCAACCCTGTCACAAGATTCCAGCGTCGGGCTGCACCTTTATGGCAAGGCGGATGCCAAGCCGGGTCGCAAGATGGGCCATGTGAACAAGATCACGGGCCCCGCTTGAACGCGCCGTATTTCAGGAAGTACTCTACCTGCTCATAGACCTTCGGGTTGTTCATCATAAAGGTGTGGGTCACGTGCAAAACGATGTGATCCGCCATTCCCTCCACTTTGGTGCTTTCCACACTGACCTTGCCGTCATTCGGCCCGTCGATCAGCGATGATAACAGCGGGTTCATCGTCTGGTCGCCTGCGATGATCCCCACCGGAAACCGCACCGGACCCAGTTTTGAAGGCAGACTGTCCGGCCCCGTGCCAAGCTGCATCCCCGCGACCCCGTTCCAGAACTCAAACCCCGGCACATCGTTCATCTGGTCCACGACCTCGGTGCCCTTGTTGGGCGGCGCAAGCATGACCGTCCGGCCCAGACGGGCCGGCACCTGCGAGACATGGGCCATGTAATACCGCAGAAGAATACCGCCCATGGAATGGGTCACAAAATGCACCTTACGCGCAGACCGGCACTGATACAGCGCGGCTGGAATAGCGCTGTTGGCCAGTTCCTCAATCGTGGCGTCCTTGCTGGGATAGTCAAGGTTTACAACGTGATAGCCGGCGCGCTTTAACCGCCACTCCATCAGGAGCATCGAGTTTGCAGAGCGCGCGAGACCGTGCAGCAGGATCACACATTCACCGGCTCGGGCGGCGGGGGCAATGAATGTGACCATTCCGAAAATCCAAACTACGAACAAGGCTGCTTTCATAATCCAGCATAAAGGCAGCGGCACCGGTTTTGTCAAGAAACCGGCAGAGTTACCGGCGGTTTGCGGCGTAAACCGAAACGCCAATCCCCCCGAGCACCAGCGCCGAGGCAATTGCGAATTCAAGGCTCAGAGGCTCTGCCAGAAACACAGCGCCGCCCAATGCGGTAATGACAGGTACGCTCAGTTGTGCCACGGCTGCACTGGCGGTCGCCAGTTGGGGCAGCACCCGATACCACAGCGCATAGCCAAGCCCCGAGGTCACAGCCCCTGACAGGACCGCAAGCATCAGGCCCCAAGGCGTGACATGCAGCGAGAAGGTCAGGAATAGCCCCAGTGCCACAAACGGCAGAGCCAATAGAAAATGCGCAGCCGTGGCGCCGAGTGGATCGGCTGTTTTTTGGCCGATCAGCGAATAGATCCCCCACCCGATTGCCGCAATCCCCATCAGCAAAGCGCTGACAGGATCAGGCGCACTGGCCGAAGGCGCCAGCAGATAGATCAACCCGCCAAAGGCAATCGCCGCGCCGAACCATTGTAAAGGCACAGGTGTCCGGCCCGACAGCACAGCACCTGCAAACATGGTAATCTGCACGCCGCCAAACAGGATCAACGCCCCCGTCCCCGCATCAAGCGCCACATAAGCAAAGGAAAACCCGAGCATATAGGCCGCCAGCCCGACCACAGCCCAGCCACGGGCAGGTGCGAGAAAACCCTCAAGGAGCCCCTGACGCATAGCCACCAACACGACCAGCATCGCCGCCCCGCTTGCCACGCGTACAAGGGCAAATCCGGCCGGATCAATCAGCCCGCCCGCCAGCCCCATCCGGTTCAGAACCGAATTGGCCGCAAAAGCAATCATGGTGAGGATGGTAAGGACGATTAATTGCATGAAACGTGTGAACAGAGATTTTACATATCCCACAATGCTATTCGCCCCCGCTCACACGTTTGTCAAAATAAAAACGGTCAAGGTGCCAGCTTCAAAGCGATTTTTGTATCAAACCCGGTCGCATAAAAGAAAAACGGCCCCGCGGTGTTCTGCGGGGCCGTTCTTTTGACTTTAACGTCGGTTTGGGTGGCCTGTTCGTGTCTTGGCGTTGCCGCCAAAACCCTGTCAGGCGGAACCGTTTTGGCCCGAAGGCCAAAGCCGGTTCTTACATCATGCCGCCCATGCCGCCCATTCCGCCCATGTCTGGCATGCCGCCACCGGCACCACCGTCTTTGGAAGGTTTGTCAGCAACCATTGCTTCTGTTGTGATCAGCAGGCCAGCGATGGAAGCAGCGTCTTCCAGTGCAGTCCGCACAACTTTGGCAGGGTCGATCACGCCGAATTTGAACATGTCGCCATATTCTTCGGTTTGTGCGTTGAAGCCGAAGTTCTTGTCGTCGCTTTCGCGAACCTTGCCGGCAACAACTGCACCGTCAACACCAGCGTTTTCAGCGATCTGACGCAGAGGCGCTTCAAGCGCGCGGCGAACGATAGAGATACCAGCGGATTGGTCAGCGTTTGCGCCTTCCAGATCAGCCAGACCTTTAACAGCCTGCACCAGAGCAACACCACCGCCCACAACAACACCTTCTTGCACGGCCGCGCGGGTCGCGTTCAGGGCATCGTCAACGCGGTCTTTGCGTTCTTTAACTTCAACTTCTGTAGAACCACCAACGCGGATAACAGCAACACCGCCAGCCAGTTTTGCCAGACGCTCTTGCAGTTTTTCACGGTCGTAGTCGGAAGTTGTTTCTTCGATCTGGCCGCGGATCTGAGCAACACGTGCTTCGATCTCTGCTTTTTCGCCGTTACCATCGATGATTGTTGTTTCATCTTTGGTGATCTGGATTTTCTTGGCTGTGCCAAGCATTTCCATGCCAACGTTTTCCAGCTTCATGCCCAGATCTTCGGAAATCACCTGACCACCTGTCAGAACAGCGATGTCCTGCAGCATGGCTTTGCGACGATCGCCAAAGCCCGGAGCTTTAACAGCAGCGATTTTCAGACCGCCACGCAGTTTGTTCACAACCAGAGTCGCCAGGGCTTCGCCTTCAACGTCTTCAGCAATGATAACCAGCGGTTTGCCGGACTGGATAACAGTTTCCAGCAGAGGCACCATTGGCTGCAGGGAAGACAGTTTCTTCTCGTGCAGCAGGATCAGTGCGTCGTCCAGCTCTGTTGTCATTTTTTCAGGGTTGGTCACGAAGTAAGGGGACAGGTAACCGCGGTCGAACTGCATACCTTCAACAACATCGGTTTCTGTTTCCAGACCCTTGTTTTCTTCAACAGTGATAACACCTTCGTTGCCAACGCGCTGCATGGCATCAGCGATTTGATCACCAATTGCTTTTTCGCCGTTTGCGGAAATGGTGCCGACCTGTGCAACTTCTGCACTGTCGTTAACCGGACGCGCCATGGATTTGATCGCGGAAACCACGTTTTCAACAGCTGTGTCGATACCGCGCTTCAGGTCCATCGGGTTCATGCCAGCGGCAACCGATTTCATGCCTTCTTTTACGATGGCTTGGGCCAGAACAGTCGCGGTTGTTGTACCGTCGCCTGCTGTGTCGTTGGTGCGGGAAGCAACTTCCTTAACCATTTGTGCGCCCATGTTCTCGAACTTGCCTTCAAGTTCGATCTCTTTGGCAACGGAAACACCGTCTTTGGTGATGCGTGGTGCGCCAAAGGATTTGTCCAGAACAACGTTACGGCCTTTCGGGCCAAGCGTTACCTTTACGGCATCCGCCAGAACGTTGACGCCTTCCAGCATCTTGTTCCGTGCGTCGGTGCCGAATTTTACGTCTTTTGCAGCCATTGTAGCTTGCTCCTATTCGTATTTCGGTTCGGTTTAGGAAAGAATGCCGAGAATGTCGGATTCTTTCATCATCAACAGCTCTTCACCGTCGACGGATACTTCTGTGCCGGACCATTTACCGAACAACACTTTATCGCCAACGCTTACAGCCATTGGGATCAGTTCGCCGCTATCTTTGCGCGCGCCTTCGCCCAGAGCGATGATTTCGCCCTCAGCCGGTTTCTCTTTTGCAGAATCCGGAATGATCAGACCGCCTGCGGTTTTTTCGTCGCCTTCAAGCCGACGAACCAGTACACGGTCGTGCAAAGGTTTGAGTGCCATGGAGAGTGCTCCTTAACTCTTGGTTACATTTCAGGGAGGCCATCGAGCCATTAGCACTCGCCTCCCGTGAGTGCTAACAGCGCACTATTTAGGAAGCTGCGTTGCAAGAGTCAACTCTTGCTTGGGAAGTTTCCCACCGCGAATTTTGCCCGCTACAGACAATGCGTCAAACCGCAGGCATCGGGGCGCAACTTACAAAAATCAGCGCAATTCACAACCGTCCGTTTTACGACCGGAAAATCGCCGCCGAGACACCGCAGCGTCAGGGGTTGGCGCGGCTGTGGCCATAAAAGGACGATAAGGCGCAAAAGCAGGTGTTTTTCTTGCGTCAATCCCTGCGAAAGCGGCGCGAAACACTTTCGGTTTGGCAGGGTATATGTCAAAAGGCTTAAAAGACTTTGCAAAGAAACGGTCGGGGGCTGGAGATGGCGAAACTGGTTAAGGCGGCATTCGGTGGTATTTCGGTGCTGGCACTGTCAGCCGGAATGGCGACACCACAGGCAACGCCCGCGTTGAACCTTTATGGCAATTCCGGTCTGATCGACATGCCAAGCGCCGAGCCACAGCCCGACGGTCAGGTCACGGGCACGATCTCGGGGTCGGCCTCTGATCGCAAGGTCACGCTGTCCTTTCAACTGACCAAACGGCTGTCGGCCTCTTTCCGGTATTCCGATCTCATCGACTGGACCATCGCCGGAGAGGATAACGACCGCTCTTTCGATCTGCAATTTCAACTGCTTGAAGAGACCGAGACCCTGCCCGGCGTTGCCATTGGCCTGCGCGACTTTATGGGTCAGGGGGCTTATGGTGCGGAATATCTGGTCGCCACCAAAGCCGTTCACCCCAAATTGCGGCTGACCGCGGGGCTAGGCTGGGGCCGTCTGAGCGACAGTTCCACACTGCGGGTCGGCGCCAATCCGCAAGGCGGTGTGCCCACGTCCAAGCAGTGGTTTGACGGTGATGTCGGGGTGTTCGGCGGACTGGCGTGGAGTACACCCGTGAAAGGGTTAACGCTTAAGGGCGAATATTCCTCGGATGAATACACCCGCGAGGAGGCATCCGGCGCGATCAACCGCAAGAGCCCGTTCAATTTTGGCATGGAATTCAAACGCCGCGATAATCTGAGCGTGGGGCTGTATTACCTGCACGGCTCCGAGGTGGCGCTGCGGTTCTCTACCGCGATCAATCCCAAACGCCCCCCCGCCGTTGGCACCCGCGAACGTGCCCCCCTGCCCGTGGTGGCCCGTCCGGTGAACTATTCCCAAAGCACGGATTGGGCGCAGGATACGAATTATTCCACCACCGCCCGTCAGAAGTTTGAAACGGTGCTGAAGGAACAGGGACTGGCGGTTGAAGCTGTCGCGGTGAACGGACGGTCCGCCGAATTGCGCCTGCGCAACAACACCTTTAATTCCGGCGCACAAGCCGTTGGCCGCGCCGCCCGCGCTATGGCCTTTGTTCTGCCCCACTCGGTTGAGGAATTTGTGATTACGCCTGTGGTCAACGGTGTGCCTGCCTCCAGCGTGGTGATCCGCCGCTCTGATCTGGAGCGTCTGGAGAACGATCCGATGGGCACGGAGAAGATTCTCGACCGCGCTGAAATACGCAGCGCCCGCACCCTGCCGGAGAATGGCGTGTTTGCGCAGGACATCTATCCCGATTTACGCTGGAATATTGCGCCTTATGTGTCCGTGTCCCTGTTTGACGGGTCCGGCCCCGTGCGGGCCAGTGGCGGCCTGCGGGCAAGCGCGGATTATTACATCACGCCCGGTTTCTCGCTGTCCGGCTCTGTGACCCAGCGGGTATTTGGCAACCAGAAAGATGAAACGCCACCGCCGTCGGGGTTGCCCCGTGTTCGCACCGATCGGGCGCTCTATAAGGCCGAAGGCAAAACTGCGGTTGAAACCCTTACAGCAGATATGATGTTCAAACCCGCCCCGGATTTCTTTGGCCGCGTCTCTGTCGGCTATCTCGAACCCATGTTTGGCGGCATCTCGACCGAGTTGCTGTGGAAGCCGGCCAACCAGAACTGGGGTTTGGGCGCCGAAGTGAACTACGCCAAGCAGCGGGATTACGACCAGCTTTTCGGCTTTCAGGATTACGACGTGGTCACGGGCCATCTCTCGGCCTATTGGAGCGTGACACCCGGTCTGGATGCACAGTTGGACATGGGCCGTTATCTTGCCGGTGATTGGGGCGCGACCCTGTCTGTTGACCGCGTCTTTGCCAATGGCTGGACCATCGGGGCCTACGCCACGGTCACGGATGCCTCCCCTGCAGATTACGGTGAAGGCAGCTTTAACAAAGGTCTGCGCATGAGCATTCCGCTTAGCTGGGGGATCGGCACACCGAACCGTAAGACCTATGCGATTGACATGAACACACAAGCCCGCGACGGCGGCGCCCGTCTGGATGTGAACAACCGTCTGTTTGATACCGTCAGCGAATACCAGCGTCCCGGTCTGGAAGCAGGTTGGGCACGGTTCTGGCGGTGATGGCACAAATCCCCCCAAAGGGCGCCCGCCGCGCCCTAGCAGGGCTGATGGTCTTGCTAGCCGCTTGCAGTTCCGAGCATAGCACCCAGCCCGGTCTAGGCGACATCGCCATCGGGATGGCAAAGGCCCGTTTGCAAAAAGGCGCGGTAGAAACCGCCGAAGGGGATCAAAAAGCCCCGCAAGCAACCCGCGCGCAAATGGCCGCGCTCGGCCGACCTGTGGTCTATATGACCGTGCCCCGTTTCGGCGTGACCCAACCCGCCGTCGAACTGGCCGTGAACGGGCGTTATCGCACCTATATGGGCAGCGACCAGTCAACCGTCACCCTTCAATCCGGCATCGTCACCGCCACGCGCGGCTTGCAGGTGGACCTGATTGCACAGCAGCTTTCGATCTCTCCCAGCGCAATGTTTCGCGGCTCCTTTCCCAAAACATACACACGCACCCAGCGCAGCCTGACCGGGGAAGGCGTTCTGGCAGATTACACTTACAATTGCGCGATAGCCCCGAAAGATGCCGACGGAACCATAACAATCTTTGGCCGCAACCACCGCACACGCGAATACACCGAACTTTGCGGCAACGACAAACGGGCCTTCCAGAACAGCTATTGGGTCGATGGCGCCGGCACGGTCTGGCAAAGCCATCAATCCATCAGCAAGGAAGTCGGGCATCTGGTTTTACAACGTGTCGTAAGATAGCGTGGCGCAGGTTAAACTTCCGTTAACCGCCCGTCGTTTATAAGAGTCGGGTCGGGGCAATTTTAAGGAAATTCATTAGCAGACATGAGAAGAAAAATGGCTTCAAACGACTTATTGAAAAACCCGTTATTAACAACTTTCTCTGAAAGTGCAGCGTATCACAAACTTGACCGGCACGGCACTGATGCAGGGGATACCCTGCTCGGAAACCGACACGATAATGGTATATACGGCTACAGAGGCGACGACACTATCTGGGGGCGCCGTGGAGATGACAGAATTTACGATGACTTTGGCAGTGACGAAGTTTACGGCGGAAAAGGCGACGATGTCTTTTACTCCGGTCGTTCCCATAGAAAAGACGAAAATTACTATTATGGCGGCTTAGGTAACGATAGATTCTTTACCTTAGATTCCACAAAAGGCACATTCTATATCGAGGCTGGCAAGGGGCACGATACATTTGGGGCCCACGACCTAAACACCGAATTATACGGCGGTGGCGGCAACGATGAATATACGGTTTGGGGCGGCAGCAGCACGATGTATGGCGGACGTGGCAGCGACGTTTTCAAAACTGGCGGCGCAGAAGTTACGATCACTACAGGAAAAGGCGCGGATACGGTAAAGCTGTGGCACAGTTCGCAAAATGTTACGATCACCGACTTCAATCCTGAAAAAGATACGCTGAAATTTGACCGCTATCAGAGGATCAACTCCGCAGAACTTTTGATTGAAACGGACGGTAAGGATCTGGTGCTGACCCGTCCGGACGGCACGCAAATCAAACTATTGAAGGTTTCGGCCGACAGTTTCGGTTTAGAGGATATCAAGGGATTGCACCTGTATGGTACGGACAGCGCAGATGAACTGACCGTCAACTACCGCGAGGATACAGTTTACGCAGAAGACGGCGACGATCATATTATCGGATCTAAATACAATGACTTAATATTTGCAGGTTCGGGTAATGATACAGTTTACGGAAATAATGGCCGCGATAGGATATTTGGACGGGACGGTGATGACCTCCTTTTCGGGGGAAAAGGAAATGACTACATTTACGGGGGCTACGGTCACAACACTGTGTATGGCGGCGATGGCGAAGACCGAATTTACAACTACCACATTCCCAATTCTTACAACGCCTACGGTGGTGCAGGTGATGACTACCTATCCATGTCTGCTGCTGCCCAAGTCACGCTGTCGGGCGGCACCGGCGATGACCGGATCTTCGCGGGCGCAGAGTCTGCAACCCTGCTTTACGACAGCACAATAGATGAAGGGTATGATGTAGTGGCGCGCTTCGCTGTAGAAACGGGCAGACTGCGAATTTCGGGTGCGGATTTTGACGACCTGACGATTGAGAGGGGCGACACGGGCACGATGGTAACATTATCAAGCGGGACAGAAATCTTGCTTTTTGAAATTGATCCCGATGACCTGACACAAGACAATTTTGAATTTATCTGACTTGTTATCAAAGCGGGGCGGGGAAAAATCCCCGCCCCCTAATTTACGCCAGTGACGGCAGCCACAACACAATGGCCGGAAAGGCAACCAACAGCGCGATTGTGACGCCATCCGCGATGAAGAAGGGTGTTACACCTTTAAACACGTCCTGCACTGTCAAGTCGTCCCGCACACCGGCGACAACGAAACAGTTCAGGCCGATGGGCGGCGTGATCAGGCAGAACTCCGCCATTTTCACCACCAGTATCCCGAACCAGATGCCACACATGGTGCCGGACATGCCAAAGGCACTATCCGCCGCCGAGACCATCTCTCCCCCGTTCAACGCCATAACCGCCGGATAGGTGATCGGCAGCGTCAGCAGCAGCATCCCGATCGCATCCATGAACATGCCCAGAACGGCATAGGCCAGCAGGATCAGCACTAGCGTCAGCATGGGGGACTGGTCCAGCGAGGTGATCCAGTCCGAAAACGCATCCGGCAGTTTGGCAAACCCGAGAAAGCGCACATAGATCAGCACGCCCCAGATGATGGTAAAAATCATAACCGTCAGCTTGGCCGTTTCCAGCAACGCGTCTTTCAGCTCTCCAAGGCGCATCCCGCGGAAGAGCGCCATCAGGAAGACGATGAAGGCACCAACAGCCCCGCCCTCGGTCGGTGTACCCCAAGCCTCTCCAAAAGGGTTGTAAACGAAGAAGATGATGACCACGACCACCAGCACAATCGGCATCGCCGCTGGCAGGGATGCAAAGCGCTGCCCCCATGTAAAGCCGCGCACCGGCGGGCCGACGGATTTGAACCCGACCGCAATGCTGATAATCAGAACCGCATAGACAATGGCTGAAAACACACCCGGTACAAAACCGGCCAGCAAAAGTTTGCCCACATCCTGTTCGACGATAATCGCGTAGATCACCAGAATGGCCGATGGCGGAATGAGAGAGGCCAGCGTGCCCCCTGCCGCAACCACTCCGGCGGCGAATTGTTTATTGTAGCCGATCTTCAGCATCTCGGGGATGGCGATCCGTGCGAACACCGCAGCCGTTGCCACAGATGCACCGGACACGGCTGCAAACCCTGCGGTGGCGAATACCGTGGCCACCGCCAGACCGCCCGGAACCCATGCGATCCAGCGTTTGGCCGCCTCGAACAGGGCCGTTGTCAGCTTAGCGTAATAGGCCAGATAGCCGATCAGGATGAAGACGGGAATCAGGCTCAGAACTTGGGAGCTGACCTTGGAATGGGGCACCTGCCCTGCAATCTTGACGCTGATCTGCAATGCTTTGCCAAAACGGGCGGGATCGTAATCATAACCGTTCCAGCGCAGCCAGACCAAGCCGACAAAACCCGCAAGTGCCGCTGCAAAAGCCACCCGCATCCCGAGCACCACAAGAACCAGCATACCCCCCGTCGTCCAGAGGCCAATGGTAATATTATCCATCAGTCATGCCCTTCCAGTTGGGCCGCTTCCGCGCGGGCCTGTTCTTCGACCGACATCACCAGAGGCACGGCCACAGGGTGTTCCAACCCCAAAATAAAGGCGCGACCATAGCCGATGGCTTGCAACACCAGACGCACGCAAAGCACCGCGAATGCGATTGGCACGATCAGCTTGCTCGGCCAGATCGGAAGGCCGATATCAATCGAACTGTCACGGCTCCACAGCGGTTTTGTCAGATCGAAACTGCGATCAAAATGGGCCCAAGCCCCCCAGACCAGCGCCAGCATCAGCACCAGCATGATCACAACGGTCACGAACTCCACCAGCCAGAGCGCCCGCCCCTTTAGTGCGGCCACCACAATATCCATGCGGATATGGGTGCCGTCCCGCTGCACATAGGACACGCCCATGATCGCAATCAGCGGCATGGCCGCCTCGATATAGTCCACATATCCCGACAGGGGACTGTTGAAAAACTTGCGCCCGACCACGGAATAGGCGGCAAGAAACATCAGTGAAAACACCGCGATACCGCTGATCAATGCGCAAAACCGTTCGATTGGCAGCAGAAAACTGTCCAACCGGCTTAAAAGGCTATCGTCCTGTAGAACGGATGCCGAAGACGCCATAAGAGACCTCCCCCAAAGTTGAAAATGGCCGCCCCCTTAAAGAAGAGGACGGCCGTATCGTGAACAGGCAAACGGAATTAGTTGCCCGCACGCTCTTTTTTCAGTGTCTCTACCACCAGATCGTAAAGCTCCTGACCGGGCAGGTTCTGGGCTTCCATCTCGGCAATCCACTCGGCGCGGATCGGATCGGCGGCCTTGGCCCGGAACGCTGCCAGTTCCTCTTCAGCGATCGTGACTTTTTCAACGTTCTTTTCGGCCAGAACCTCGTCCCATTTGGCAAGCAGCTTGCCATAGTTTTCAAGATAATAGGCAATGGATTCATCCACCGAACTGTCGAGCGCCTCGCGGTGTTCGTCCGACAGACCCTCATAGGCGTCGATATTGACCACAATAGGGCAGTTCACTGTGCCGGGGTTCAGGTTCGCGGTCCACCACGTCGCCTGATTGATCGTCCCGAAGGACAGATGGGCGTGCTGGGCAAAGGCCACAGTGTCCACAACACCGGATTCCATCGCCTGATAAGCCTCGGCAGAGGTAACAGAGGTCGGCACAGCCCCGACCGCTTCGAACGCTTTGCCAAGCCCGCCGGTTGCACGCACGCGCATGCCTTCAAAATCGGCCAACGTGCTGCGCGGCTCGCCTGTGCCCACGATGTTATACTGCGGCATGGGCGAGGTCATCAGCAGCTTGGCATTCCACTGCGCCATTTCTTCCTGCACAGCAGGATGGGCGTAAACGGCATGGCTGACCGCCACTTCCTCCTCAAGGTTGTTCACCCCGATGAACGGCAGTTCCAGAACGGTGATGGTGCGGTTCTTGTCGCGGTGATAACCGGCACAGAACTGTGCCATCTCAAATGCGCCGATAGAAATACCGTCTAGGTTTTCACGGTTCTTGGACAGCCCCCCATAGGACACGTTCATCGTAAATTCGCCGTTGGTTTTCTCAGCGACCAGCTCTGCCAGTTTTTCAACATGCTCGGTAAAGGCGCGGCGTTTGCCCCAGACAGAGACATTCCACTCTTCGGCAAAACCCTCGGATGCGATGCTTGCTGCCAGCGCACCCAGCGCCAGCGTTTTCAGACCATTTTTCATGGTTTCCTCCCAGATTGCTCCCCCTTGATGGGGATTGTGGCATCAGGTTAGCGATATTTGGCGCGATTCCCTATGAAGAATTGATTGAGCGGAAGTAAAAAACCTCAGGCCCCCGCAGAAATGCTTGAAATGGTTAACCTGCGGTTTAGATGACTATTTTATAGGCACAGGCGCCGTCGGTTTTCCGCCGTTATACGCGCAGTGTCCGACACAACAGTTGCCCCGTTGTGGGGGAATACGTATTAAAACCAAGATCAAACAGGGTTTCGTTCCGCTGCCCTCGCCGCAACTGACAGAGGACCATATGCGCAAATTACTCGCCACCGCCGCAACCGCCTTGCTGGCCGCCTGTACGTCCACAACCACGCCCCTGCCCCAACAGGGCAGCCAACCCGTTGCGATGCGCGACACCCAGTCAAGCGTGAACGCCTATTATCGTGTGGCGGCCCGTGTGGAGCCTGTGGCGGAATCGGTTTGCCGGTCGTTCCATTCCAACAAACCGCGCAATTTCTGTGATTTTCAGGTCAAGGTGAACACCGACCCGAGCGAGCCGCCGAACGCCTATCAGACCATCGGGCGCGATGGCCGACCGATTATCACCTTTAACGTCAACATGCTGCGCAGCTTCCGCAACGACGATGAAATCGCCTTTGTTTTCGGACATGAGGCCGGCCACCAGATCGCCCGCCACATCGAGCAGACGCAGAACAACCAGCTTGCCGGCGCCGTGCTGGGCGGTATCCTTGTCGCGGTTGGGGGCGGTGATGCACAGGTTGGCGTGGACATCGGCGGGGCCATTGGCGGGCGCAGCTATTCCAAGAAATACGAATTGCAGGCGGATACCATCGCCGCCCATATCGCAGACCGCGCCGGATACAACGCCGCCATTGGTGCCAGAACGTTTGAACGGACACGGGGGTCTTCGGCACTGCTGGCCACACACCCGCCTTCTGCACAAAGGCTCGATCAGGTGGCCCGTACCATTCAGGTGATCAACTCTGCCAAAGCGCAAGGCGGACGTGCGCCCGTGGCGTGGTGATCCGATGACCGCCAGTTTTTTCGGTTACGGCTCGCTGGTGAATGCGGGCACGCACAATTATCAGAACCTGCGCCCCGTCACGCTTCAGGGCTGGCGGCGGCATTGGGTGCAATCGTCGCGTAGGGCGGTGGCTTTCCTAAGCGTGACACCCGATCCGCTGTCTTCCATTTCCGGACTGGTGGCCGATGTGGGGGACATCGGCTGGGATGCGCTGGACCAGCGCGAAGCCGCCTATGACCGTCTCGTGCTTGACGAAGAACCGTTGCGCGGAGTGGCCATGTACAAGGCCAGCGCCGCTGCGGTGTCGCCTGAAAACCTGAACCATCCGATCCTGCTCAGCTATCTTGATTGCGTGGTGCAAGGGTTTCATCAGGTGTTTGGCAAAGATGGCGTGGGCGATTTCTTCCGCTCCACCAGCGGCTGGGACACTCCGATCCTGAACGACCGCGCAACGCCGCTTTACCCCCGCGCAGGACTTCTGTCAGACACGGAAACCGCGCTGGTCGATGATCATATCAATATGGTGGGTGCAAGGATTGTCGCCCCGACCTGACCCCTGAACGGGGCCGGTCGGCGCAAAAGATCAGAGCCGGTGCTTTTGCAGCAGCGGCATCAGTTTGGACATATCCGGCCCGTGTTCCATCCCAGTCAACGCCTTGCGCAGCGGCATGAACAGCCCCCGCCCCTTGCGCCCTGTGGCCTCTTTCACCGCAGCGGTCCAGCTTTTCCAGCTATCGCCGTCCCAGGGTTGCGCAGGCAGCAAGCCTTTGGCCGTGGCTACAAAATCCGCATCTTCGGCATCAATCAGCGGCGCGGCACCGTCACGGCACAACGCCCACCAGTCTGCGATACCGGCACGGGTGGCCACGTTTTCACGGGCAACCTCCCAGAAAGCGGGCGCGATAGCAGCGGGAACGCCAAGATCGGCAAGGCTCTGCTCCATCTCTTCATAAGGTAGCGCAGCCACCGCCTTGGCAGTCATCGGTCCCAAATCCGCCACATCGAATTTCGTCGGCGCAGAGCCGAATTGCGACAGGTCAAAACCTTCGATCAGCTCGTCCATAGAACTGCGCAGTTCCACAGGTTCATTCGCCCCCAGCCGCGCCATCAGCGACAGCAGCGCCATCGGCTCAATCCCCTGTGCGCGCAGATCCCGCAACGCCAGCGTGCCAAGCCGCTTGGACAGCGCCTCGCCTTGCGGACCTGTTAACAGCGAATGGTGGGCAAAGGCGGGAACCGTGCCGCCCAGCGCCTCGATAATCTGGATTTGCGTCGCCGTGTTGGTCACGTGATCGGAGCCGCGCACCACATGGGTGATGCCGAAATCCACATCGTCACAAACAGAGGCCAGCGTGTACAGGAACTGTCCGTCACCCCGGATCAGCACCGGATCGGAAACCGAGGCCGCATCGATGGACAGATCGCCCAGAATACCGTCGTTCCATTCGATCCGTTCCTGATCCAGCTTGAACCGCCAGTGACCGCTACGCTCTGCCCGCAATGCGTCTTTTTCTGCCTCGCTCAGCGCAAGGGCGGCGCGGTCATACACAGGCGGCTTGCCCATGTTCAACTGTTTCTTGCGCTTCAGGTCCAGTTCAACCGGTGTCTCGAAACATTCGTAAAACCGCCCCGCGGCGCGGAGTTCGTCGGCCGCTGCGTTGTAACGCTCCAGCCGCTCGGACTGACGCTCCATCCGGTCCCACGTCAGGCCCAGCCATTCCAAATCCTGCTGAATACCGTCTGCATATTCCTGCGTAGAACGTTCAGGATCCGTATCATCAAGACGCAGGATGAACTGTCCCCCCGCTTTACGGGCGATAAGATAGTTGAACAGCGCAGTGCGCAAGTTTCCAACGTGCAGGAAACCGGTCGGGGACGGTGCGAAACGGGTGACTGTCATCGGGTTTTTACCTTCGGAATATATCTGCGCCCCTCATACAGCGCCACGCGCCAAAGGCCAAGGGCGAAGGCCGTTAACGAATGTGTAATGAAAAGGTTAAAGTTCCGCTTCTGTTCAGCTAAACCACGGGTGAGGACCGAGGAGTGGACAATGATAAGAGTGCTGATCGCACTGGCCTGCCTGTGCGCGCCAGTGGCTGCGGATAATTTGCGTATCGTAGACGGAGACACGCTGGATCTGGGGGGCACCCGTTACCGGATCAACGGCATCGACGCGCCCGAAGCAGGGCAGACCTGCAAGACCGCAACCGGACAGGACTGGGCCTGCGGAACTGCCGCAACAGAGGCGCTTCACGCGCTTACACGTGGAAAAACCGTGACCTGTCAGGAACTTTCCACCGATGGCTATGGCCGCATCATTGCCCGTTGCTTTGCCGGACCAACAGATATTGCCCGCGAAATGGTGGCACAGGGCATGGCTTGGGCTTTTCTGAAATTCTCGGACGAATACGAAATCGTGCAAGATACCGCACAAGCCCAAAGCCGCGGCATCTGGCAGGCCAACTCGCAAACACCGTGGGACTACCGCGCTGCACGCTGGACAGTCGCCGCGCAAAAAGCCCCTGAAGGCTGCGCGATCAAGGGCAACATCTCGGCCCAGGGCAAAATCTACCACGCCCCTTGGTCGCCGTGGTACAATCGCACCAAAATCTCCACTTCCAAAGGCGAACGCTGGTTTTGCAACGAAGCCGAAGCCGTGGCCGCAGGCTGGCGTGCGCCCTACTGGAAATAACCCGCCGCGCCGCCTACCATTTTCGACAAATATCCCTGCGCGGAGCGCTAGAGACCTTCACCGCTGGTATCACGCCAGCGGTTCACAATCGGATAGCGCCGGTCCATCCAGAATGCGCGGTGGGTCAGGCGCGGACCGGGCGCAGACTGAAAGCGTTTGTATTCCGAGATATAGACCAGATGCTCGATCCGCTTGACCACAGCGCGGTCAAACCCGAGCGAGACAATCTCGGCCACTGACAGGTCCTGATCCACCAGCAGTTCGAGAATGGCATCCAGCACCTCATATTCCGGCAGGCTGTCTGAATCTTTCTGATCTTCGCGCAGTTCGGCAGTCGGGGGTTTGTCGATGATATTCACCGGAATGACCGCGCCTTTGGGCCCCATCATCCAGTCGCGGTGGTTGGCATTGCGCCAGCGGCAGCTTTCAAACACCCGCATCTTATAAAGGTCTTTGATCGGGTTATAGCCCCCCGCCATATCGCCGTAGATGGTGGCATAGCCCACCGCCACTTCGGATTTATTGCCGGTGGTCAGCAACATTTCACCAAACTTGTTGGATAGGGACATCAACAGCAGACCGCGCAGGCGGGACTGGATGTTTTCCTCAGTCACATCCGGTTCCAACCCTTCAAAGAAAGGCGCCAGTGTTTCGGTCACGGCACCACGGGCCGCCTTGATCGGGATGGTGTCCAGCTTCACCCCCAGATTGGCGGCAAGCTCGGCGGCATCGTCAAGACTGTCCTGTGCGGTGTATTCGGACGGCAGCATCACGCAGCGCACGTTTTCCGCGCCGAGCGCATCCACCGCAATCGTTGCAACAATGGCGGAATCAATCCCGCCGGACAGCCCCAGCAGCACCTTCTTGAATCCGGTTTTGCCCATGTAATCCCGCAACCCTTGCGTCATCACGCGGTAGTCCTGCTCCCATTCATCTACAGGCACGATTTTCTCACCGTCAAGCGCCTCCCAGCCCTCCGGTCCTTTTTCAAAGTCTACATGGGCGATCGCCTCGTCGAACAGGGGCATTTGCAGCGCCAGCTTGCCGCCGCGGTTCAAAACAAAAGAACCGCCGTCAAACACCTGATCGTCCTGACCGCCCACCATATTCAGATAAACCAGCGGCAGGTCGTTCTCGATCACACGGGACACCATGGCAGAAAACCGCCGGTCGTATTTGTTGCGGTAGTAAGGCGACCCGTTGGGCACCACCAGAATTTCCGCACCGGATTCCGCCAGCGCCTCGGGCACATCCACATGCCATGCATCTTCGCAGATCGGGGTGCCAATGCGCACATTTCCCAGACTGTAAGGGCCGGCGATGGGGCCGGAACTGAACTGGCGCACCTCGTCAAAGACATGGGTGTTGGGCAGTTCGTGTTTGCGCAGGGTGGCGATGATCTCTCCACCGCGCAGGATGTAATAGGCATTGAACAGCAGATCGTCTTCCAGCAATGGCGCGCCAACACCGATGGCAGGCCCGGTGTCACAGACTTTTGCCAGCATCATCACATGATCCATCGCATCCACCGCAAAGGCCGGACGCATCACCAGATCCTGCGTCTGGTATCCGGTGATGAACATCTCTGGCAGCACCAGCATATCCGCGCCTGCTTTGGCAGCGGCGGCATGGGCCTCTTGCGCTTTGGCCATGTTTCCGGCCATATCCCCGACCGTGGGGTTAAGCTGTGCAAGCGTCAGACGCAGTTTCTCTGTCATGGGGCCTACCAATTCCGTTTATCTTTTGTGTTGTTAGACCTATTTGAACCACAAAGCACAAGACGCAAGAACCCTTGTCATGAATTTTCCAAAGCCTTAACGTTGGGCGCAAACCGATAGACCAATCATCAGGGAGCCCGGCCCCGCGCCGGCGAAGAGAATTTGACCAAACCAACGCCGCTTCCCCGCACCCTTCTTGTCGCAACCCTGCTGGCCACAGCCCCCTGCGCGGGTTTTGCACAGGCCACAGCACAGGTTGTGACCAAACAATATGACACGGGCGGGGTCTATGAAGGCACCTTCAAAGACGGCAAGCAACACGGCACCGGCACCTACCGCCTGCCCAACGGCTATGAATATTCCGGCGACTGGGTCGAAGGGGAAATTCAGGGTCAGGGCACGGCGAAATTCCCCAACGGCTCGGTCTATAAGGGCAGTTTTGTGGCGGGCAAACCAGAGGGCGCGGGCAAGATCACCTTTGCTGATGGCGGCACCTATGAAGGCGATTGGGTCAACGGCAAGATAGAAGGCAGCGGCGTGGCAAAATACGCTAACGGCGTGGTCTATGAGGGCGAATTCTCACAGGCCCAGCACGATGGCAAAGGCACCATGACCAGCCCGAACGGCTATCGTTATGAAGGAGACTGGCAGGAGGGCAAGAAAACCGGCAAGGCGCTGATTACCTATCATGACGGTGCGACCTATCAGGGCGATGTGGTGGAAGGCATGCGCGAAGGCAAAGGGCTTTTGACCATGCCGGACGGATTGACCTATGACGGAGAATGGAAAAACGGCCAGATCGAAGGCACGGGCGTTCTCAAACAGGCCAATGGCGATGTCTATGAAGGCCAGATGGAACAGGGCAAACGCAACGGCGCGGGCAAGATCACCTATGCCAACGGCGATATTTTTGTTGGCAATTTTGTCAACGACCAGCGTCAGGGGGACGGCAAGTTCACCGGACAGGACGGCTATGAATACACCGGCAACTGGGAAGCGGGCCAGATGTCCGGTGAAGGCACGCTGAACTATAGCGACGGTGCGGTTTACACCGGCGAATTTGCCAAGGGACTGCCCCACGGTCAGGGCAAGATCGTCTATGCCAACGGCTCCTCCTATGATGGCGGATGGGTTGAGGGACGCATTGAAGGCACCGGCACCGTGCGAGATGTGAACGGCACCATCTATGTGGGCGAACTGAAGGACGCCAAGAACCACGGCACCGGCAAGATCACCTATGCGGACGGCCATTCCTATGAGGGCGAATGGGTCGAGGGCGTGCGTCAGGGCGAAGGCCGCGCCGTGTTCAAGGACGGCTCCATCTATGAAGGTGCCTATGTGGACGGCAAACGTCAGGGCCGTGGTAAGATCACCCTGCCTGACGGGTTCAGCTATGTCGGCAACTGGGACAACGGCGAGATCAACGGCGCGGGTGTTGCCACCTACGCCAATGGCGATGTCTACACCGGCACGTTCAAAAACGGCCAGCGGCAGGGCAGCGGCAAGATGGTCTATGCCACCGGCGAGGAATATGACGGTTTCTGGGCCAACGGCAAACAGGCCACTCAAGAAGAGGCCGAAGCCGCAGATGGCGGTACTGCGGCTCCTGCTGCGCAAGCATCAGACGCGGAAACCGGATCAGAAGCAGCGACAGAAACCGATACAGAAGCAGCGACAGAAACCGATACAGAAGCGGAAACAGCACCGGCTGCGGATTAACCCGCCGGCCCTGCCCCGTCCCATTTGGCAAGGCGGGGCAAGCCGCAGCGTTGCAACATCTTGCGCCGGTTGACCGGTGCGCCCTTCATGGCTTCGGCTTCGGCGTGAACGCGGTCAATCACGTCCGCCATCAACGCGGCATCCCCAAGCGCCAGTTCCAACAGGAATTCGTCGGGATGGCGGCGCAAGATAGCATGACGCGCCAGCACCCGCGTGGGAAAATCACCCGTGTTCGCGGTCAGCAACTCATCCGCCCGCCCCGCAATGGCCGCCGCCAGCACGTGACGGTCGTTTTCATCTGGCAGGTGCAGCTCTTCCATCGGCACGCCCGAGACATCCACCTCTGCCCCGCGCCAATCCGCCCGCAACAGCGCGATTTCCGTGTCTGCCATCGGCCCGATGTCATTCTTATAGGCCGCACGTCGCCATTCTTCGAGAATACGGTCGGACCACAGCGGCACAAACGCCCCCTGTTTAGCACAGCCCAGAACCACTGCGCGCAGGACCGATGGATATAGCACGCAGGCGTCGATCAGGACGCGGTGGGTCATACCAGACGCAGGAATATGGACTTCAGATAGGCCGTTTCGGCCAGTTGCGGATGGACGGGGTGATCCTCTCCGGCAAATCCGGTGTGAACGATCTGCCCCGTGCGCCCGCCCTTGCCCACTCCGCGCAGGCTGGCCTGACGGAAAGACGACAGGTCCGCCGCATGGGAACAGGAGCACAGCACCAAATAGCCACCCGGACGCACCAGTGAAGCCCCCATACGCGCGACCTTTTCATAGGCCCGCAACCCTGCCTGAAGGGCCGGTTTCGCCGGAGCAAAGGCCGGTGGGTCACACACCACCACATCAAAGCTGCGCCCTTCGTCAGCCAGTTTGGTCATCACCTCAAAGGCATCGCCCTTTAGCGTGTCGAACGCCGCGTCATACCCCGAGGCCGCAGCCCCTTTCGCTGCCAGCTCTAGCGCCGCCGCCGAACCGTCCACCGCCGTGGCGCGGGTCGCCCCGCCTGCAAGTGCCGCAAGGGAAAATCCGCCAACATGGGAAAACACATCCAGCACATCACCGCCCTTTGCCAGCTTTGCGGCAAAGGCATGGTTGGGGCGCTGGTCATAGAACAATCCGGTTTTCTGCCCGCCCAGAACATCCGCCATATAGGTGGCGCCGTTCATCTGCACAGGGATCGGACCGTCTACGGTCCCGTCCAGCACGACAGTCTCTTCCGAAAGCCCCTCCAGCCCCCGCGCCCGACCACTGGCGTTCTTGATGATGACCGGCGTATCAAACACTGCCTTCAGCGCCTCTTGCAGCGCGGGCAGCAGATTTTCGATCCATGCCGCGTTCGGTTGCACCGCAAACACATCGCCAAAACGGTCGATGATCAAACCGGGCAGCCCGTCTGCCTCGGCATGGATCAGGCGATAAAAGGGCGTGTCAAACATCCGGTCGCGGTGATCCCGTGCAAAGCGCAATTTAGACTCAAGCCATTTCGCATCAATCTGGACAGCGCGGTCCCGCTCCAGCACCCGCGCGGCGATCTTGGACTCGGGGTGAAACGCTGCCTGCGCGACGAAGTTCCGCTCGTTATCCAGCAGATCGACAATCGTGCCGGGCGCAATCTTTTTGGTGCGGCGGTCGGTGACGACCTCATTGTCATAGGCCCAGGGAAAGCCGTGGCGAATGCGTTGCGGGGATTTATTGGGGCGAAAGCGGAGTTCTGGTCGGTTATCTGTCATACCTGCCTCCTAGCGCCCTTTTCTGCCAAGAGGAAACAAAAAACGGCCCCCTCGGGGACCGTTCATCGCGAAATATAGTCTCGATCAGGCGTCCGTGCCGGTTGTCAGCGCGGTTTGCACGATACCCGCCACATGGTTTGTAATCCGCACTTTCTGGGTTTGGCCCTCGCGCATGGCGCGGTAGGCGCGGCTGCCACCATAGGCTTTGAGCGAGGCATCAACCTTTTGCACCACCGTCACCGGCTGGCGGGTTTTCGCATCCAGCAGCACATAGTCGAACTGCACGTTATGCTTGCCGCCGATAGAGTTGCGGGTCTTTTCCGTCAGCGCGTGGAACATGCCCACCCGTGCCGCCAGAATAACCTCTTTTTCGCCGTTCAGCGGTGCCGTGCCCTTGCGCAGTGCGTCCTCGATGATGGTCTCTACCTGTTGGTAACGGTTGCCCAGCGGGTCTTCACGCCAGACAATATCCGCTTTGGGCAGGTAAACATCTGCTTCGGAGACAACCAGATAGTCGGGAACCTGAACCTGAACGTCCACAACCTTGTAAAGCGATGTCAGGGCCGGTGCCGGAGCCGCAGCAACCGTCGTGGCCAGAGGCTCGGGGAAGAAACCCATCTGAGTTTGTGAGGCAGCCACCGCCGATACCGGACGGGGCGCTTCGATCACCGCGTTCCGCGAGGACGGATTGGACACACAGGCCGAGGTTGTGGCTGCGAGGGCAAAAAGGCCGACAATCTTACAAAGTTTCAACATGGTTTCTCTCCTGTTACCGGACTGCGACCGGCTAGAGCTTTGGTTTCGTTTTTCTGAAACCTGTTGTCGCTCGGGAATCGGGCTGAACTAGGGAGCAATTGAACCAATTTGAAGGTAATTATATGGTTGACGGATCAACCAACATAAATTTAACGCGCGTAAAATATGTGAATTATCTTTTGTTTATTATAACTTAGGAAATTAAGGCGGATTGCCTTATTTCAGGCCAAAAATAAGGCGGGGCGGCCGTGCGGATCAAAAGTCACCGCAACAGCCGCCCCGCTTTAACCTGCTATTATGCTTAACCGGCGTTGAAAATTTCGGGCAAACTGCCCTTCTCCGCCGCAACACAAAGCCAGTCATAGACAAATTCCCCGACACTGCGGAAACAGACCAGTTCCATCGTGTCGGGCGCGGACAGCCAGAAGGCAACTGCCACCTGCCCCAGACGGGAGCGGCGGATTTCGCCCTGTTTGAACGCCTCCGGCGACAGATCGGCAGGGCTGCCCTTGGCGATCACCTCACGCACGCCCGATCCTGTCAGGGTAAAGCTGGCCCGCGCATCCGAGACGTTCACCGCCAGAAAATGCTCTCCGGCCAGCGCTTTGTCCAGTTTCCCAACCAACGCGTCTGCCTGTTCGTAGTCGCAGAACAACAGCAATTCGTCCGGGGACATCCACGCGACACCGCCCTTGGTGCCGGCCTTCACGCCGCGCGCCTCCGGCAGGGTCAGTCCGATTGCGGATTTCACCCCGCTGGCCAGTTTTTCCGACCCCAGATCCCCGCGCAGCGTGACCATTCCGACCAGACCTGCATCCTTGACCTGTACCGCGCCATCAAAAGAGGCGCCGTTTACAACACTGACTGCATCAGACATTTTGCCGTGCTCCTTCTTTGTCCAGAAATACCGGATCGACGATTTTGGCGTTTATGGTGGTGCCGTCGGTGCGGGCAAACATGATGGTGTCGCCCATCCGCTCCGGCCCGTCCTCAACCAGCCCCATCGCGATAGAGCGTTTCAACGTTGGCGAATAATAGGTCGATGTAATCCGCCCGATCATATGTTTCACCCCATTGGCCCGTGTGGTGCCATCCACCGCATAAGCCCCGTCCGGGATCACAACCGAAGGGTCTTCGGTTTCCAACCCTACCAGACGCCAGCGTTTCGGGTCCACCATATGGGGACGCTGTTGGGCGCGTTTGCCAAGAAAGTCCTCTTTCTTCTTGGAAATCGCCCAGTTCAGCCCCAGATCCTGCGGGATAACCGTACCATCGGTTTCGTCCCCGATCATGATAAAGCCCTTTTCCGCCCGCATGACGTGCAGGGCTTCGGTGCCATATGGAGTGATGCCGAATTCCGCACCCGCGGCAAGGGCAGCATCCCAGAACGCCTGTCCTTGTGCAGCGGGAACCGCAACCTCGTAGGACAGCTCGCCCGAGAAGGAAATCCGGTAGGGCCGTGCCTTGATGCCCGCGATTTCCCCGTCGGCAAACGCCATGAACGGCAACGCTTCGGCGCTCAGGTCCATATCGGTGCCCATCTTCTCCAGCACCTTGCGGGCGTTGGGGCCGACGATACCGATCTGCGCATATTGCTCGGTGACATTGGCGGTGTAGACTTTCCAGTCCCACCATTCGGTTTGCAGCCACTCTTCCATCCAAGCGTGGATACGATCGGACCCGCCGGAGGTGGTGTGACACAGGAAGGTGTTCTCATCCAGCCGCGCCACAACGCCGTCATCAGACAGGAACCCGTTTTCCGAACACATCAGACCATAACGGCAGCGTCCAACTTTCAGCGTGCTCATCATGTTGGTGTAAAGCATGTCGAGGAATTTGCCCGCGTCCGGCCCTTTGACGATGATCTTCCCAAGGGTGGAGGCATCAAGGATCGACACGCTGTTGCGGGTTTGCAGGATTTCACGGTTTACCGCTTCTTTTACGCTCTCGCCCGCTTGTTGGTAGCAATAGGGCCGCCGCCAGTCCGCCACAGGTTCCCAAACGCCGCCGTTGCTGTCGGTCCAATCGTGCATTGGCGTGCGCCGCAACACTTTGAAGAGACCGCCACGGGCCTCGCCCGCGATAGCGCCCATGGAAATCGGGTGATAGGGCGGACGGAATGTTGTGGTGCCCACCTGCGGAATTTCCGCGTTCAGACTGTCCGCCAGAACCGCCAGACCGTTAATATTAGACAGTTTCCCCTGATCCGTCGCCATGCCAAGCGTGGTGTAACGCTTGGTGTGTTCGACGCTTTCATAGCCTTCCTGTGCCGCCAGACGCACATCCGACACTTTCACGTCGTTCTGATAGTCGAGGAAGGTTTTCATTTGCAGTTTCTTGTTCTGACCCTGAGGCATGGACCAGACCGCAAGGATCGGGCCTTCGGCCTCGGACTCGGCCACGGGTGCGGCACTGTCTTTGGCGTCAAAACCGGCCTCAGTCGCGGCCTGCGCCCCAACGGTGTGACCGTCGGCAATGGCGGCAGCGGCGTCGAGATGGCCGTTGGCGGTGCCTGCGACCAGCACAAACCCTTCCCCGTCTGCGCCCATTGGCGGGCGGGAAGGATCGGGCCGGAACATGGCCATTTCGCTGTCCCAGTTCAGCTTGCCGCCGCAATGGGACCACAGATGCACCACCGGAGACCAGCCGCCGGACATGGCAACCGCATCACATTCGAGTTCATCCGTTTTGGTGCCCTCGCCCGACTGTTTACACAGCCCGACCGAGGTGACTTTCTTATTGCCATAGACCGAGGAAATCGCGGTTCCGGTTTCAACGCGGATACCCATTGCGCGGGCTTTTTCGACCAGCGGGCCGGTCGCGGTGCTGCGCGCGTCAATCACCGCAGGCACGTCAAGTCCCGCCTCTTTCAGTGCGATGGCGGTGCGATAGGCATCGTCATTGTTGGTGGCAACCACCACACGATCCCCGACAGAAACGCCGTGGTTGATCATGTAGTCGCGTACAGCACCTGCCAGCATTACGCCGGGCACATCGTTGCCCGCAAAGGACAGCGGACGCTCGATCGCGCCGGTTGCGGTCAGGATGCGCTTGGCACGGATCCGCCACAGACGGTGACGCGGCCCTGCAATTTCAGGTGCGTGATCGCTCAGCCGTTCGTAGCCGAGCGCATAGCCGTGATCATAGACCCCTGCCCCCATTGTGCGGGTGCGGATGGTTACGTTTTCCATACTGCCCAGTGCTTCAACCGTGGCATCAATCCAGTCCTGCGCCGGTTTTCCTTCAACCGTCACACCGTCCACGGGGGCACGTCCGCCAAAGTGGTTTTCCTGCTCCAGCAGCAGCACTTTGGCACCGGATTTGCCCGCTTGGAGGGCGGCGGCCAGTCCGGCAATCCCGCCACCAATCACCAGCACATCGCAATGGGCGTAGAAATATTCATAGCGGTCCGCATCCCGTTCCTCGGGATCGGGGGCTGCGCCGAGACCGGCGGCCTTGCGGATCACAGGTTCAAACACATGTTTCCACGCAAAAGCCGGCGCCATGAAGGTTTTATAGTAAAAACCGGCGGGGAAAAAGCGGGTCATTACGCGGTTCACGCCGCCCACATCAAATTCAAGGCTCGGCCAGTGGTTCTGGGATTTCGCTGTCAGACCGTTGAACAATTCAGTGGTCGTCGCCCGCTGGTTCGGTTCGTATTTGCCGCCCTGCCCCAGACCGACGAGCGCATTGGGCTCTTCAGGGCCAGAGGCCACAATCCCGCGGGGGCGGTGGTATTTGAACGAACGACCAACAAGAACTTCGCCATTGGCGAGAAGCGCCGAGGCCAGCGTATCGCCTTTGAAACCCTTGAGGCGTTTGCCGTTCCAGTTAAACTCCAGTCGCGCACTGCGATCTATCAGACGACCGTGGTTTGTCAGACGTGTGCTCATGTTCGAACCTCGCGTGTTGGGCGGGGGCAGAAGCCTCCGGCGGGGATATTTCGGGCCAGAAGAAGGCTCATTTGGAGAATCCTTCAAAATCGGGGCGTTTCTGTTTGATCTTCTCGATCAACTCTGCCGGTGGTTCTGTGGTTTGGGCCGGATAGGTTCCGAAAACTTCCAGCGTGGTGGTGCAGCGGGCGGCGTGGAACCACTTGCCGCAGCCATAGCTGTGGCGCCAGCGTTCAAAATGGACGCCGCGGGCGTTCTTGCGCATGAAAAGGTAGTTTTCAAAATCCGCATCAGAGGAACCGGCGCCAAAGCGGGTCAGATGGGCCTCGCCCCCCGAACCCAGTTCGGTTTCATCCGCAGCAACGCCGCAGTTCGGACAGGTCAGGATCAGCATGGGGTCACTCCTTTACGAATGCTCGGAAATTGCAGGCAGGCGGCGGTTTTGCAGTGTTGAACGTCCATCAGTGCGCCACCCCTGCTGCGACGCTCTCGTCGATGAAGCGGCCTTCAATGAAACGGTCCATGCCAAATGGCGCGGCCAGTTCGCCCGGCTCGCCCTTGGCGATGGTTTCCGCAAAGGCCCAGCCGGAGCCCGGGATAGCCTTGAACCCGCCGGTGCCCCAACCGCAGTTGATGAATGTATTGCCAAGGGGGGTTTTACCGATGATCGGAGAGCGGTCCCCCGTCACATCCACAATCCCGCCCCACTGTCGCAGCATTTTAAGGCGCGAGATCATCGGGAAGGTTTCCACCAATGCGCGGACGGTTTCTTCGATGTGATGGAAGCTGCCGCGCTGGGTGTAGTTGTTGAACCCGTCCGTGCCGCCGCCGATGACCATCTCGCCCTTGTCGGACTGGGAAAGGTAGCCGTGGACCGTGTTGGCCATAACCACAACGTCCATACAGGGTTTGATCGGCTCGGACACCAGAGCTTGCAGCGCTACGGATTCCAGCGGAATGCGGAAACCTGCCATATCCGTCAGCGCACTGGCGTTGCCTGCCACTACCATGCCGAGTTTCTTACAACCGATGCGGCCCTTGGTGGTTTCAACACCCGTGACCTTGCCGTTGTCCTGATGCACGCCGGTGACTTCGCATTTCTGGATGATGTGCATGCCCATATCCGAACAGGCCCGCGCATAGCCCCACGCCACTGCATCGTGGCGGGCCGTGCCGGCGCGCGGCTGCCAGAGCGCGCCGAGCACCGGAAAACGCGGTCCTTTGAGTTCAATGATCGGGCAAAGTTCCTTGACCTTTTCGGGGCCGATAAATTCGGTCGCCACGCCTTGCAGGGCGTTGGCATGGGCGGTGCGCTGGTAGCCGCGGATTTCATGTTCGGTCTGCGCCAGCATCATCACACCACGGGGGCTGAACATCACGTTGTAGTTCAGATCCTGCGACATGGTTTCATAGAGCGAGCGGGCTTTTTCATAGATCGCCGCCGAAGGGTCCTGCAGGTAGTTGGACCGGATGATCGTCGTGTTCCGTCCGGTGTTGCCGCCGCCGAGCCAGCCTTTTTCGATGATCGCCACATTGGTGATGCCGAAATTCTTGCCGAGGTAATAGGCCGTAGCCAGACCGTGACCGCCTGCGCCGACTATGATCACATCGTATTCGCTTTTCGGTTCTGGCGAGGCCCAGGCCCGTTCCCAGCCCGTATGGTATCGGGCGGCTTCGCGGGCGATGGCAAAGGCGGAATAGCGTCTCATTGGTTGAACTCCGGTCTAATGGCGGGGGCTTGGGGCCCTGCGTGTCGGGCCTTCCTATCCGGTTTTGCGGTTTTGGCAGGGGTGCAGGATTTTCCCTGCGACATCTGACACCGATTTTCCGACAATCGGGCGATTTCGCCCCTCTGCGCCACGATCGCGCAGCTTAAGGGTTTGTACTTGGGTCAGCGGCGCGGTATTCGGAGCAGGCAATATGTGAAAGGATTGACGCTTATGTTCTGGCTTGTGACTGCTGGGGTTATTGTGTTGGTGGCTGTGCCAATGGCGCGTGTGATCCTGACACGGCGCAGCGCTGTGGCCACTGCCGGAACGCGGGATGTCGGGGTCTACAAGGACCAACTGGCAGAGGTGGAACGGGATCTTGCCCGCGGCGTGCTGGCCCCGGCCGAGGCCGAAGCCGCCCGCACAGAGGTCGCCCGGCGCCTGCTGGCTGCAGACCGGCGCGTTCAATCCGGTGCAACAGACGACAGCTTTGAACGGGGACCAGCGGCGCTTGCGCTCGGTTTTGTGGGGCTGGCGCTGGCCGGATCTGTCTGGCTTTACCTTGAAATAGGACGTCCCGGAATGCCGGACATGCCGCTACAGGCGCGGATTACTGCGGCGCAAGAGGCGCGGGAAAACAGGCCGGACCAGCTTAGCGCAGAGTCAACGGCTCCGGCACTGTCGGTTGAAATCGACCCGGCCCATGCGGAACTGGTAGAGAAACTGCGTGCAGCACTGGCGCAGAACCCCGAAGACGCCACAGGCTTGCGTCTTCTGGTGGACAACGAGGCGCGGCTTGGCAATCTGGGCGCCGCGCGGGCGGCACAACAACAGCTTATGGATGTGCTCGGGGATCAGGCGAAAGGGTCGGATTATACCGACCTTGGCGAAATCATGATCCTTGCAGCGGGGGGCTATGTATCACCCGAGGCGGAACAGGCGCTGGTGCGTGCGCTGAACATTGATCCGACCGACCCACGGGCACGGTATTATTCCGGCCTGTCGCTGGCCCAGACCGGCCGCCCCGATGTGGCCTATCGCATGTGGATGGGACTGTTACAGGAAAGCCCGCCGGATGCGCCCTGGGTGCCGCTGATCAGAAGCCAAATCGGCAATGTCGCCCGTGCGGCCGGTATCGCGCCGCCCGATCTGGACGCCCCGTCACCGGATGCGCAAGCGGTGCAGGATGCACAAAACCTGAGCGAAGAAGACCGCAATGCGATGATTGCGGGCATGGTTTCGGGGCTGGCAGAGCGGCTGGCCACCGAAGGGGGAACAGCGGCGGAATGGGCACGACTGATCCGCGCTTACGGTGTTCTGGGGGAAACCGCGCGGGCCAGTGCAATCTGGAAAGAGGCGCAAACCACATTCGCCAACAGCCCCAACGCGCTCGACCTGTTGCGTGCGGCGGCACAGGATGCAGAGGTCTCCCAATGAGCAATCCCTATGAAACCGCCGAAGAGTTTCTGGAGCAGGTCAAACAGAATGCACCGCTGCTGGGGCTAGACCTTGGCGATAAGACTATCGGCGTGGCGGTGTCGGATATTTTCTGGTCCATCTCCACCCCGCGTGACACCATCCGGCGCAAGAAATTCGGCGTGGATGCGACAGCGTTAGAGGCGATCATCGACAGCACCAATGCCATCGGTCTGGTGCTGGGTCTGCCGCGAAATATGGACGGCTCCGAAGGCCCGCGCTGCCAGTCCACACGGGCGTTTGCGCGAAACTTTCTCGCCCGTTGTCCCCTGCCGATCCTGCTCTGGGACGAGCGTCTGTCCACTGTCGCCGCCGAACGCGCGCTGATCGAGGCTGATACCTCGCGGGCGAAACGGGCCGGACTGATCGACCATGTCGCCGCCGGTTACATCCTGCAAGGCGCGCTCGATAGGTTTTCCCACATCCGGAGGGCCGGTTGATGGACGAGATCTGGAAACGCAACGAAATCGACAGCCCCTGCGTGAAAATCTGCGTGGTCCACCCCGAGGCGCGCCTGTGCATCGGCTGCCACCGGACAATTGACGAAATCGCCCAATGGTCAAAGATGAGCGATGAAGACCGCGCCCGCGTCAAGGCAGAGCTGCCCGCACGCGCCCCGCAACTGCGCGGCAAACGGCGCGGACGAAAACGGGACTGAACGCCCCGGTGCGCCGGTTTGGAAACCAAAAGGTGACAAACGGTTAAAATCCCCTTAACCTCCCACATATTGAGGACATTTATTAAGGGCATACACCATGCGGTGGGTTTATCTGGCCATAGTAGCCTTTTTGGGCATCGTGTTCCTAAGGGCGGATGTGCAACTTGTGGATCTGGTTCTGGACGCCAATCTGAAATGGTCCGCGGTTGCGGTTATTTTTCTGGTCGGACTGGTGATCGGCCAGATTTTGCGTAACACCCCGTCAAGGGGGAACACCCTGCGCTATGCGGGATGGGGGTTGTTTGTGACAATCATCCTCGGGCTGCTGGAATATTCGGTGGAATGGCAACGGGACACCCTGCTGGCACGCAACGAGACTGTCATCCTGTCTGCGGCCTCGCTTGAGACGGTATCACAACACTATATCACGGCCCGCAACGGGCTGTATTCCACCACTGTGACCTTTAACGAGGCAGAGTCCGAGGCGCTGGTTGATACGGGGGCCTCGCTGGTACTGATCAACTATACGACGGCACAGGCGGCGGGTGTCGAGATGGACACGCTGGTGTTTGACACGCGGGTCACAACGGCTTCCGGCCCGCTCGATATTGCGCTGGTGACGCTGGATCAGGTGCGCCTGGGCGACGGCATTTCCGTGCGCAAGGTCAAAGCCGCTGTCACACCCAAGGGACTGCGTCATTCCAACCTGCTGGGCAGCAGCTTTCTGTCCAAACTGGACGAGACCGTTGTACGGCAGGATAAGATGATCCTGACGCAGACGCGCCGCTAGACCACTCGCGCGCTGGCGCAATATTGTGGCTGTCTGTTCAGCCGAAATAGACCTTGCGCAGCATGTTCAGCGCCACCAGCAGCAGGAAGAAGGCAAAGACCCGTTTGAGCGGCTTCGGGTCCATCGCATGGGCAACTTTTACCCCCAGAGGCGCGGTCAGAAGGGTCATGCAAATGATCAGCAGAAAGGCCGGAATATTCACGTAGCCCACAGTATAGGGCGGCAGGTTCACCGGATCGGGATGGCCGAGCAGAAAGCCGATAACCGACGGGACAGCGATCACCAGACCAAACCCCGCAGCCGTGGCCACGGCGCGGTGGATCGGCACCCCGAACAACGTCATGGTCGGCACGCCAAAGCTGCCTCCACCAATGCCCATCAGCACTGACATAAAGCCCATGATGGCCGACAGCAGGCTTTGCACAATACCGCGCGGCATCTGTTCGCCCAGCCGCCAATGGACCTTGCCAAAGGCCAGATAGAGACCGATCACAATGCCAAGGCAGCCGAAGATGACCATTAACTGGGCAGAGCGCAGCCCCGTGGCCACCATAACGCCAATCACCGCACCCACAGCAATTCCGGGCGCCCAGCCCCGCAGAATGCTCCAGTCCACGGCGCCTTTCTTGTGGTGGGATTGCACCGAGCGCATGGAGGTAAACACAATTGTCGCCAGCGAGGTCGCCAGACAAATCTGCATCAGCTGGGCGTTGTCATACCCAAGCCCCGAAAAGGCATAATAGAACGCGGGCACAAGGATGATGCCGCCCCCCACCCCGAGCAGTCCGGCCAGAACACCGGCGAAACCGCCGATTCCCATAAGTAAAACAATCATCGGCAGCAGGGTGGACAGTTCAGGCATATTCTCGCTTTCCGGTCAGGTCGGTTTTGGATAGCGCCCTTCCCCGTCGGGTTAAAGCATTTTCACGCAGCCGTTTGCGTCAGATGCGACAGGGCCTGTTCGACCACCTCTGGCCCTGCCCCCGGCTTATGGGCCTGCTCGGACAGGGTCCGGCGCCATTGCCGCGCACCGGCACGCCCCGAAAACAGCCCCAGCATATGCCGCGTGATCTGGTTAAGCCGACCGCCATTGGACAGATGATTTTCGATATAGGGCAGCATTCCGGCCACCGCATCCTCGGCGCTGGTGTCAGTGTCCTGCCCGAAAATGCGGCGGTCTGCGGTTGCCAGAATATCCGTGGGCGTGTGATAGGCCGCCCGCCCAATCATCGCCCCGTCAAGTCCGCGGTTGATGTGCTCCAGCGCTGTATCCAGATCCGCAATCCCACCATTCAGGATGATCTCCAGCTCCGGAAAATCGGCCTTCATCCGGTGTACCAGTTCATAGTCCAGAGGTGGAATATCTCTATTTTCTTTCGGGCTTAACCCGTCCAGCCACGCCATTCTTGCATGAATTGTGAAAGAATTGACCCCCCGCGCCGCCACTGTATCCAGAAACGCCGGAAGGATTTCAGCAGGACTCTGATCATCGACCCCGATGCGGCATTTCACCGTGATCTTGGCCCCCGTGGAGGCTTCGATCATGGCCTGTACACAATCCGCAACCAGCGCAGGTTCCTTCATCAGACAGGCCCCAAAACGCCCCGACTGCACCCGATCCGAAGGGCACCCTACGTTCAGATTCACCTCGCCATAGCCAAATTCACACCCCACCCGCGTGGCCTCTGCCAGTTGCTGTGGATCCGATCCCCCCAACTGCAAAGCCACCGGATGCTCTGCCACATCAAACCCGAGCAACCGCTCCACATCCCCATGAACCACCGCAGGCGCAGTGACCATTTCCGTGTAAAGCAACGTATGACGGGACAACAACCGATGCAAATAGCGACAGTGCCGGTCCGTCCAGTCCATCATCGGGGCCACGGAGAGGCGGGCGGAGGGTTCTATTTTTGAATTCAGAGGCATAGCTGGTATTCCGAAGCTTCGTGACGTGACTGCGTTTGTAGTGGTTCTCCCCGATTTCCGGTGGTGTTCGCGGGATCGCCAAGAGCGCTCGCTACCGAATAGCAGCTTTTTGCGGGGTCTGCATCCCCAAGTGAGAGGCTGCTCTGGCGTGAACTCCGGCCCATTTCAGGCCGGATCCAACCGCAGGCAGCCCCTCACGTTTTTGTCAGCGCCGCATATGGATCGCGGCGGATTGTGAATTCACCGCTTTACACGGCCCGACCTGCAAGAAGCCCTTCCAGTACGGCTTCCTCGGCTGTGCGTGGGGCGATGCAATCCCCTGCGAGATGGAAGGGGATGTTCAGGTCTCGTGCAACTGTTTCGATGGTATCATCCGGTGTGTGCCCCTGACACAGAACCAGTGTATCCACATTTTCGCAGATCACGGGTTCGTCGTTCATGATATGCTGCAAATAGACACTGTCCTCGTCGGCCCCGAACAGGCGCGTGTAGGGAATGGTTTCCACACCAAGGCTGTGCAAACGCCCGATACTGGCATCGCGCACATACATCTGAATGGTCTGTCCCGGCATGTAACCGTTGACGGACAGCCTGACAGAATGGCCATTCCGGGCAAGAAGCTCAGCCACGCCGATTCCGATCCAATCCGCGCGCCAGTCCGCAACCACAACCGATTTGCCAATTTTCACCTCCCCGCGCAATACCTGCCAGGCGTCAACCACATGGGCGTCGTCCCGTCCTTCAAAATCGGGCCAGCGGGGTGTGGCACCTGTGGCAAGGATGATCGCATCGGCGCCGTGGTCACGTATGGTTGCCTCATCCACGGCAACGCCCTTGCGGATCGTGACGCCTGCAAGTTCCATTTCCCGTGTCAGATTGGTGATAATCCCGCCAAACTCCGCGCGATGCGGAAGCAGCTGGGCAAGTCGCGTCTGCCCGCCAAGCTGGGAGTCGCGTTCAAACAAGGTGACGTCATGCCCCCGCTCTGCGGCAACCGCAGCCGCCTTCATCCCTGCCGGACCCCCGCCGATGACCATAATCCGGCGCTTGTCTGAAATCGCCGGAACCTCACCCAGTCGAATTTCCCGACCGCTTACCGGATTTTGTATGCAGGAAATCGGATAGCCATCGTGAAAATGCCCGATGCAGGCTTGATTGCACCCGATACAGGCGCGGATGTCATCCGTGCGCCCAGCTTGGGCTTTACTGCCGATCTGGGGGTCACAAATCATCGCCCGTGTCATGCCACACATATCTGCCTGCCCCGAGGCTACGATCTTTTCCGCATCTTGCGGCTGGTTGATCCGCCCGGTGATAATGGTGGTGATGCCCGTGCGGTCCTTGATCCCCTGTCCAAGCGGCGCTGTATAACCGGCTTCCTGAAACATGGGCGGCGCAATATGGATGGAGCCTGCCAGCGTTGCCGATGAACCAGCCACCACGCTGAAGTAATCAAGCCCCGCGTCCGCACCGATCATTTCGCACGCATCAAGCATCTCGGATTGATCAACGCCCTCATGGCTCAACTCGTCGCCGGAGAGCCGAAGCCCCACGACAAAGCCCGGATCGGTCTTGCGGCGTATATCCTCAATGATCTCGCGGATGAACCGTGTCCGGTTGGCCAGAGAGCCGCCGTACGCATCCGTGCGCTTGTTGACGTGGGGGTTCAGGAACTGGGCGGGCAAATAGCCATGAGAGCCGACGATTTCCACGCCATCCAGTCCCGCGGTCTGCATCCGCCGCGCCGCATCGCCAAAGGCTGCAATGATCTGTGCAATCATTTCGGCAGGCATCGGGCGGGGCATGACGTGGAAGCGTTCATTCGGTGTGGCCGATGCACTGTAAGAGACAGGTGCAGTGCCGTCTTCCGAGGCCAGTATCTCCCGTCCGGGATGGAAAAGCTGCGCGATCAGGCCGGTATCATGCCGGTGGATCGCCTCCGCCAAGCGCGAATAGCCCGGAATGCACGCATCCGTATCCACACGAATCGGATCGGCCACGAAAACCGCGCTCGAATGGACCAGCGCCACTTCGGTCACGATCAACCCAGCCCCCCCTTTTGCACGCGCTTCATGATACGCAATCATCGCATCGCCAATCTGCCCCTGTTCGTTGAGGTGGGTTTCATGCCCTGTTGACACGATACGATTGCGCAGGGTCAGTCCCCCGATGGTGATGGGCGAAAAGAGTGCGGGAAAGCTGGTCTGGCTCATGCTGGATCCTTACTTATGCGATATTGTCAGAAATTGGGTGGCGTAATGGCCCAGATCACGACCGTTTCCCCGTCCGAGGGGTTGCGGTAGCGATGGGGGGTGGAGCTGTCAAAAGCAAAGCTGTCGCCCGCGTTCAGCCGGTACTGCGTGTCATTAAGCCAGAGATCGAGCTTTCCGCTGATCACAACGCCAGCCTCTTCGCCTTTATGGGAATAGACGGTTTCAACACCACTGCCCGGTGCAAACCTGCAGGATAGCAGCTCCAGCTTGCCCCCGAGGGTCGGCGTAAGCAGCTGGTCCGTGATGCCATCGAGATATTCGATCGAGCGGCGCTCGCCTTTACGCACGACAGCCGTCTCCCTGTCACCATCCGGGGCGCTGGCGGCAGAGAAAAACCAGCTGACCGATACACCCAAAGCGCGGCTTATCTTGAAAAGTGCCGTCACAGAGGGGCGGTTCTGTCCGCGTTCGATCTGACTGATAAAGCCGATAGACAAACCTGTCAGCTCGGCAAAGACTCCAAGGGTCAGCCCCTTGGCCTTACGCAAATTGCGGATCTCCTCACCCAACGCGGGATCATGGCGCGAGGCTTCCACTTCTTCGATGGTGATGGCGCCGGAAACAATTTCGCCTTCGTGGTGGTTGGGCATGAGGATTTCGCATCTGTAAAATTTCCCACCCAAATTTATACAATTATAAAAATTGTCAAGATGTTTTCGGGGTGTTGCGCCCCCCGGCATTCCGAGGCGCCGGCTGATCGCGAGCTCGTCGGGTCTGTCCAAAGAAACGCCGGCACCGTCACAGATTGCTTGACACATAGGGCAATCTGACGTGCTCTGGCCGGATACTGTCAAGACCTACTAGCGCGAGCCTTCCATGACCAAAGACCCCCTGCTCCAGCCCTATCAGTTGAAACATCTGACCCTGCGCAACCGGATCATGACCACCAGTCACGAACCCGCCTACCCCGAGGACGGCATGCCAAAGGCGCGGTACGTCGCCTATCACGCAGAGCGGGCCAAAGCAGGTGTCGCACTGGCCATGACTGCAGGCTCCGCCGCTGTTTCGCGGGACAGCCCGCCGGTCTTTAACAACATCCTCGCCTATAAGGACGAGGTTGTTCCCTATATTCAACAGCTTAGCGATGGATGCCACGAGCACGACTGCGCAGTCATGATCCAGTTGACCCATCTGGGGCGACGCACCGCTTGGAACAAGGGGGATTGGCTGCCCTCGGTTTCCTCTTCCAAACACCGTGAACCCGCGCATCGCGCCTTCCCCAAATTGATCGAAGACTGGGACATAGAGCGCATCATCAATGATTTTGCCGATGCGGCCGAACGGATGAAAGCGGGCGGCATGGACGGGATCGAGCTTCAGGTTTACGGCCATCTGCTGGACCAGTTCTGGTCGCCCCTGACCAATGATCTGGTCGGGCCTTACGGGGCGGATACGCTGGAAAACCGGATGCGGTTCCCGATGGACGTTTTGGCTGCCGTGCGCAAACGTGTCGGTGAAGAGTTCATCATCGGTTTCCGCTATACCGCTGACGAGGCGCAAAAGGGCGGGATCAGCGCCGAAGAAGGGCTGGTGATCTCGGAAAAACTGGCGCAAACGGGGCAGCTCGACTTTTTGAACGTCATTCGCGGGCGTATTCACACCGATCCGGCTATGACGGATGTTATTCCGGTGCAGGGCATGGCCAGCGCGCCCCATCTGGATTTCGCCGGAGAGGTGAAAAAACGCACAGGCATGCCCACCTTTCACGCCGCCAGAATTCCCGATGTGGCCACCGCCCGCCACGCCATTGACGCGGGGCTTCTGGATATGGTCGGCATGACCCGCGCCCATATGGCGGACCCCCATGTGGTGCGCAAGATCATTGAAGGGCGCGAAGACGACATCCGCCCCTGCGTCGGTGCAACCTATTGTCTTGACCGGATTTATCAGGCGGGGGATGCCCTGTGCATCCATAACGCGGCCACGGGACGGGAGCTGACCATGCCCCATGACATTCCCCCCGCCGACACGCGGCGCAAGGTTGTGATCATCGGCGCCGGTCCTGCCGGGCTGGAGGCGGCACGGGTCGCAGCAGAGCGCGGGCATGATGTCACTGTGTTTGAGGCACAGCCCGATCCGGGGGGCCAAATCCGCCTGACCGCACAGAATCCGCGCCGCCGCGAAATGATGTCTATCATCGACTGGCGCATGTCCCAATGTGCCGCGCGGGACGTTACCTTTCACTTTAACACATGGGCCGAACCCGCAGATGTAACTGCGTTGAACCCTGATGTGGTCATCGTGGCAACCGGCGGGATGCCCAATCTTGAACTTTTTGAAACCGGCACCGAGGCCGAACATGTGGTCTCGGCTTGGGACATGATCGCAGGGGATGTAAAACCGGCGCAAAATATCCTGATCTATGACGAAAGCGGCGACCACCCTGCCCTGCAAGCCGCGGAAATCGCAGCAGTTGCCGGTTCAAGCGTGGAAATCATGACGCCGGACCGCACCTTTTCGCCCGAGGTGATGGCGATGAACCTTGTGCCTTACATGCGCTCCTTACAGGATAAGGATGTTGCCTTTACCGTCACCCGCCGCCTGCTTGGGGTTGCGCGGGAGGGCAACAAACTGCGCGCCACCATCGGTACGGATTACAGCGATTACACCGAAACAAAGGACTACGATCAGGTGGTGGTGAACTATGGCACCCTGCCCCTTGATGATCTCTACCATGACCTCAAACCTCTTAGCAGCAATGGCGGGGCGGTGGATCATGACGCGCTGATTGCGGGCAGGCCGCAGTCTGTGAAGCGCAACGAACAGGGCAGCTTTCAACTGTTTCGCATTGGCGATGCGGTCTCGGCGCGCAACACCCATGCGGCGATTTATGACGCGCTGCGTCTGGTCAAGGATCTGTAACCGTGGCGGCCTGATCCGCCACAGGGTCAGGCCGGATGCTCGATCACCAGTTCGGGTTGTTCCCCGCCGAGTTGGGCAAACGCCATCTGGCGACAGGAGAAGACGATTACCTGTAAATCGGTGGCAACGCGGTGCAATGCGGTGAACATTTTTACGATCCGGTCGTCATCGGAATACACCAGCGCATCATCCAGAATGATCGGCATCGGATAGCCCTGCCGCGCAAACAGACGGGCAAAGGCCAACCGTGTCAGGATGGCGATCTGTTCCTGTGTACCACCGCTGAGCGCGTCGAGTTCTTCGTGCTGGCCGGCCCGCTCCAACCCGTTTGGCAACAGGCGGCTGCTGTCAAATTCAAGGGCGGCATCGTCGTGCAGGATCGATAGGAGCGGCTGCAATTCCTTTTGAACCGGCTCAAAATACACATCCCGCGCCTGCGTCCGGCGGCCTTCAAGTTCTGACACCAGCAGGTTCAGCGAGGCCACCTCGCGTCTGTATCGGGCCTCCCGCGTGCGGGCGGTTTCCAGCTTGCCTTGCACTTCGGCCAGTTCTTCTTCGACACCGTCCTCGGCGCGGGCCTGAATACGGGCGTTATATCCGACAAGCTGGTCCTTCAATGCGCCGATCCGTTTCTCTGCCTGCTCTACCACGGTTTTCGCACGCTTAAGATCCGCCGTTGCCGTGTCCAGATCCGGCGCATTCTGTTGCAGTGCCAAAAGGGCTGCGCTTGCGTCTTTTACAGCGGTTTCTGCGATGCTGGCCTGCCGCGCGGCGGTGGCTTTGCGGTCCTCAAAACTGTCCGCATCGCCGTAGGCGGCTTTGGCCTCAAGCAATGCAGCGGCGGCGCGGTCGCGCTTTTCCCGCAGCACGCCTTCGGACTCTCTTGCGTGGGACAGCACCTCGCGGCAGCGTTCGGAACCGGCGCGGGCGTCCCGTTCTTCGGCCTCGCCCGTTTCCAGCGCCGCAGCCAGTGCATCGGGGTCCTGCACGGGTGCCTCCGTTGCCGGAACCGCATCCGCTGCCAGCCGCGCCTTGGCAAGTGATCCGCGCAGCGCGTCCAGTCCTTCAGGCACCAGCGATGCGATCACCCCTTCCGCCAGTTCCTTGCGCTGTGCAGCCTCCTGCCGCGCAGCAAGGTCCGCGTGGGCCTGCTCTACCGAACCGACCTTTGCCTGAGCTAATGCCGACTCAAAACCGGCCAGCGCCTGTTTTAATTCCTCTGCTGCCCGATCCCCGTCTTCCCGTTGGCCGGGATCCACCACCAGCGCCCCGATGCCCGGCAGATCAAAGCTCTGACGGGAGGAAATCGCCAATGCTTCACCGGCGCTCACGTCCGTCCCGTCCAAAGACACCCGTGCCGCGCCATCGTAGCGCAGTGTGACGGTGACGGACTGGGCCTCTGCCCGCGCCTTGGCCTGATGCAGACGGTTTTGCGCCTTTGTTACCGCCTGCATCAGAGCCGGCGTTATGGTGATACCGTCCAGCTGCGCCGTTGCATCTTCCAAGGCGCGTTGCTGGGTTTCGGCCTTTTCGAGCCGTTCTGACAGTTGCTTAACCTGATCCCGTGCCTGACGGGACTGCGCCGCCTGCTGCGCGGCTTTTTCCTGTTCGCGCAAGGATTTAACCGCCGCTTGCGCCTGTGTCAGTCGGGCCGCAGCCTGTTGTTCCTGCGTACCGGCCTCTGCCAAGGTCTGACGGGCCGCCGCTAATTCCGACTGAAGGGTCGTATCCTCCTGACGGACCTGTTCCAGCTTTGCCGCCGCCTGCAACAGATTATTCAGTCTGGTGTGCGCCGCCTCGGACTGGAGGGTTTTCAGATCGAGATCTTTCGCCGCCTGTCTGGATTTCTCCGCATGGGACTCTGCCTCTTTGAACCGCGTCTCTGCAATGGCCAGCGCATCCCTGCGCTGTTTCCACGCCTCAGGCTCGTTCATGCGCGACAGCTCGGCCTCGCAGGTTTTCCGCCCTGCAAGGTTTTCTGAAAGCTCCTTCTTCAGGGCTGAAAGCTCTGCCTCCCGCGCCTCCAGCTCTGCAATTTCAGCCTGAATCTGCCCCCAAGGCCCGTTCTTTTTGGCCTTACCGCTTGCAATGGCCAGTTTTGACAATTCCTCCTGACACCGCGCCAGCACACGATCCATGCGCCGCCCGCCTGTTACCTTATCGATCTCCCCTGCAACCGAAGACAACAGATCCCGCCGCGCCCCGAGCAGACGTTCCTTTTCTGTTTTATCCGCCCCAACCGTGCCAACAGGTTCCAGACCCGTTGTGCCCTGCTTTACCCAAAGCAGCCCCGCCGGACCATCCAGCCCGTTGTCCATCAGCGCCGCGATCCAGCTTTCAGCCTCGTCGTCCTGTGCCACCAGCGGACCGCCCGCCTTGCTGACGCTCGCCCGCTTTTGCGCCAGAAACGACTTTTCAATGACAAAACGTCCGCTTTGGATTTCGATCTCTGCGCTAATCTTCACCGCGCCGCCGGAATGGGGTTGCAGGGATTTCACATCCTTCCCCATGCTGCTGTATTTGGCGAAAAACAACGCGTGGAGCGCGTCGAAGAAAGTGGATTTGCCGAATTCATTGGCTTCGGAGATTACCGTGACACCATCGCCAATATCGCGCAGAGAAGCTGTCCTGCCGCCGAATTTACGCACATTTGTCAGGCTTAGGGAACGCAGTTTCATGGGGACTCCGATGCGAAAGTGAACAACATCGACAGGGCGTTTTCCGCAACTTCGCGGTCCTCGGCCGACAGGTTGGCATCATCCGACCGTTCCGCCAGACTTTGTGCCGCCATCCGCAACGCCCCCGCCGTATCCACACTGTCCAGATCAGAGGTGTCATGGGTCAGCCGCAGCCGGTCCAGATCCGCATCAAACCACAGAAAATCCGGTGCGACCTGCGCCACTGCCTGCACTAGTGCGGTCTTTTCCGCCAGACCGATCCGCCCTTCCGCGCGCAAACGGGTCAACACATCGCGGCGCTGGGACACGTCCGGCAGCCCCTGATGGAACTGCCCGACACAATCCCCGTCCGGCATCAGCTCCAGCCCAAGGTCAAGCCACTGGATCACGCCGGTCGGAACGGTTTTTACGTCCGGCACCGCATTGCCGCCCTGCACTGTCACCAGATTGGCGCTCGCATGCATTTTATGCTTGAAACTATCCCGCTCCGGTGTGCCGGAAAACCATGTGCGTTTGCCGACTTCGATCTGCCCGTGCCAGTCCCCAAGCGCAAGATAGGCCAGACCGGAGCGTTCGGCCCGATCGGGTGGAATAATCGCCGCCGAACCGTCTTCGGAGATGGTCTTTTCGCCGCCACCGCCAAAATCCGTAATCCCGCCATGACCCAGTCCGATGCGCAATGCGCCTTCCGGTGTGGCCTGATCCATTGCCTCGGTCAGATCACGCCCGGGGTTGCGCGCCGTACAGGGCGCGGGCAGCAGAACCGCCCCCGACCCGAGAGAAACCGGCTTGCTGTCCAGCACCACCGTCAGGTTATCCGGCTTGTCGTTTGAAATGACCCGCCACAGCTCGCTCGCCGCGAGGGAATCGTGATTGCCCGGCATCATCACCCAGCGCAACCCGGTGTCCTGTGCGATGGCGTTCAGCGTCTGGCGCACCAGCGAAGGCGTGGGCGTTTCCGCGTCAAACGTGTCCCCTGCCAGCAGGATCACCTCTGCGCCGCCCTCCCGCGCGGTGCGGGCAAGCCGGCTGATCACATCATTGCGCGCCTCGCGCAATCGGCCCCGAACCTCTTCGGGGAAGCGGCCAAAGGGTTTGCCCAGATGCAGGTCGGAAGAATGCAGGAAGCGGATCATCGGCGCACCCCATTGAACAGTTTGATAACACGGGGTTTCCCGCCGGAACGAAAGGGGATCAGCATGTGACGGACTCCAATACCTTCTACAACCTTAAGTCATACAAACTTGCCCGTCGGGAACAAGCCATTTGCAAAGGTTTCTTCAAAATCCCTGCCCTGTGCTGCGGGATAAAACTTCGCGTAGCCGACCCTTGTGGTTTGCTGCCGGACGGGTGAAACTGCGCCCATAAACGGACGGTTCCTCCCGCGCAAAGGTCGGGCCGTTCATCTAAGCTGGAACAAGGAAGACCCCATGAAACTTCTCCGATACGGCGCCCCGGGTGCCGAGAAACCCGCACTGATGGACGAAAGCGGCACGCTGCGGGACCTGTCGGAACATATCCCCGATCTGGACGGGTCGCAGTTGTCTGACGACGCGCTGGCGAAACTGGCAGCGCTTGACCCCGCCAGCCTGCCAGCGGTTGAAGGATCACCGCGCATCGGGCCTTGCGTGGGCAATATCGGCAAGTTCATGTGCATCGGGCTGAACTACTCCGATCACGCCGCAGAAACCGGTGCCAGCATTCCCGAACACCCGATCCTGTTCATGAAAGCGAACTCCGCCATTGTCGGCCCGAACGACACAGTGGTGATGCCGCGCGGATCAACCAAAACCGATTGGGAAGTCGAACTGGGCGTTGTGATCGGCAAGACGGCGAAATATGTCAGCAAGGAAAACGCGCTGGAGCATGTAGCGGGTTATTGCATCGTCAATGATGTGTCCGAGCGGCATTTCCAAAAGCATCTGTCGGGCAACTGGACCAAGGGCAAATCCTGCGACACCTTCGGGCCAACGGGTCCTTGGCTGGTGACACGGGATGAAATCCCCGATCCCCAAGCGCTCGATATGACGCTTGATGTGAACGGCAAGCGGATGCAGACCGGCAATACCGGCACGATGATCTTCACCGTGGCCGAGATTATCGAACATCTCTCCCATCTTTTCACGTTGCATCCGGGCGATGTGATCGCAACTGGCACGCCTCCGGGCGTGGGGCTTGGGATGAAGCCACCAACGTTCCTGAAGGACGGTGATGTGATGGAGCTGAACATCACAGGGCTTGGCACCCAGAAACAGACGGTCAAAGCGGACGCTTGACCGGCCACCGCCCCTGCCTTGCGGGGGCGGACCGACCCGCTGTCAGAGCCGCTCCAGCCCCTGACAAATCCGATCCACGATCCCCTCTACGTCACTGGCAATTCCAACAGTCAAAGCGTTTTCCTGCGGGGCAAACGGCTCCAGCGCCGCGAACTGGCTTTGCAGCAGATGCGGTGGCATGAAATGCCCGCTGCGCGTCTGCATCCGCTCAGCGATGCAGTCTCTGGTCCCCTCAAGCAGAACGAACACCACGTCCCGCCCTGCCTGTTGGCGCAACCTGTCGCGATAGGCAAGTTTCAGCGCGGAACATGCCATCACAAGACACCCGCGCTCCGCCCCGCTTAGGCGCTGACCGACACGGTCAAGCCAGGGCCAGCGATCCACGTCGCTCAGCGGTTCGCCGCGGGACATTTTACGGATGTTGGCAGCCGGATGGTAATCATCCCCGTCCTGAAACACCCCGCCAAGCCGTTTGGCAAGCGCAGCACCGATCGTGGATTTGCCGCAACCGGACACCCCCATGACTACGATACGATCGCTCACAGACACCCCAAGGGGTCAGGCGGCCCGACGCTGCGCCGCGCAATCCCGCATGGCCTGACCGAAGGCTTCAAACAAGGGGCGCGAGACCGGATCATTGGCCGCGTTCCATTCGGGGTGCCACTGCACAGCCAGCGCAAAACCGGGCGCGCCTTCGATGCGGATCGCTTCAGGCGTGCCGTCCGGTGCATGACCTTCCACCACAACCCGTTCACCCGCTTCCTTGATCCCCTGCCCGTGCAGGGAATTGGTCAGCACCACATCGCTGCCAAAGATGCTTTCAAACACCCCGCCTTTGGTCAGGGAGATGTCGTGGCGGTGGGCAAATTTTTCCTCAATCGTCCCGTCCGGCGGCATCCGGTGGTTCATCCGTCCGGGCAGATCGCGGATTTCGGGGTAGAGCGTGCCGCCAAACGCCACGTTGAATTCCTGAAACCCGCGACAGATGCCCAGAACCGGCACGCCCCGTTCCACACAGGCACGGATCAGGGGCAATGTCAGACGGTCCCGGTCCCGGTCAAAATCACCGTGGGCGGGGGTTGCATCCTCGCCATATTCCTCGGGGTGGATGTTGGGCCGCGCGCCGGTAAAGACAAACCCGTCGAAGATCTCGCACAGATCGTCAATCCGGTTCAGATCCGGCAGGGCCGGCACCACAAGCGCGGTGGCCTCACAGACTTCAGAGACGGCATAGAGGTTATGCAAACCGCAGGCCTGCACCGCATACTCGTCGTTGATCATATGGGCGTTGCCACTTATTCCGACTACTGGGCGCACCATGTCACTCTCATTTGTTTTCGCATGCAAAAGGATTAGTCCGAAGCGCCGGCAGATTGCAAGCCCTGCGCCCTGATCGCCACAAGGACATTACGGAACGGGCTTCAATGTTCCATAAATACTCGGGCGTCCGGCCGCAGGATTGAACGATCAGGCTTCCGCAAAAAACGTCGCCGCCTCGATCCCTGCAACCGCACACAGCGCGTCGTTTTCCGATGTATCTCCGGTGACGCCAACCGCCCCCATGATGGTGCCCTTCTTGTCCTTGACCAGCACACCGCCGGTCAGAGGCACAAACCGCCCGCCGTACACACCGTTCAGCGCATCTGCGGCAAAGGGCTGGCTCGCCGCCCGCTCCATCGCGTAACTGCTCGGCTTGCCCAGCATCAGCGCGGCATTCGCCTTGCCATCAGCGATTTGAAACCGCCCCACCGAGGCACCGTCCTGCCGTTCAAAGGCCAGCACGTTGCCGCCCTGATCCAGCACCACCACCGAGAGGGGTTGCAGCCCCATCTCCTTGCCTTTTGCAAAAGCCGCACGAACAATCTTGCGGCATTTCGCCAGATTCAAACCAGCCATTTAACGGGTTCCTTTCAACTCCAGACGCCGTGCGTGCAGGATCGGTTCGGTATAGCCCGAGGGTTGCACGGTTCCGCGGAAGACCAAATCACAGGCCGCCTGAAATGCCAAGCCGTTGAAATCCGGTCCCATCGGATCATAGGTCGGATCACCGGCGTTCTGTTCATCCACGACCAGGGCCATGCGGCGCATGACCTCCATCACCTGATCCCGATCCACCACACCGTGATACAACCAGTTGGCGATGTGCTGGCTGGAAATCCGGCAGGTGGCGCGGTCTTCCATCAGGCCCACATTGTTGATGTCGGGCACTTTGGAACAGCCCACGCCCTGATCAATCCAGCGCACCACATAACCCAGAATACCTTGCGCGTTGTTTTCAACTTCGCGGGTGATTTCCGCATCGGACCAGTTCTGCCCCCGCGCCACCGGAATTTGCAGGATCGTGTCCACCGAGGCCCGCGCCCCGCCTGCGGCAATTTCCTTCTGCCGCTCCAGCACATCTACCTTGTGATAGTGCATGGCATGCAGGGTCGCCGCGGTCGGGCTTGGCACCCACGCACAATTTGCACCTGCCTGCGGATGGGCAATCTTGGCGGCCAGCATATCGGCCATCTGGTCGGGCATGGCCCACATGCCCTTGCCGATCTGCGCCTTACCCTGCAAACCGCAGGCCAGACCCACATCAACGTTGTGATCCTCATAGGCCGCGATCCACGGCTCGCCCTTGATGTCATCCTTGCGCAGGAAAGGTCCGGCCTCCATCGAGGTGTGGATTTCATCGCCGGTGCGGTCCAGAAAGCCGGTGTTGATAAAGGCGACACGGTTCTTGGCAGCGCGGATACATTCGCCAAGGTTCACCGTAGTGCGGCGCTCTTCATCCATGATGCCAAGCTTCACCGTGTATTGCGGCAGGCCCAGCGCCTGTTCTACGCGGGTAAAGATTTCATCCGCAAAGGCCACTTCTTCGGGGCCGTGCATCTTGGGCTTCACCACATAGACGGAACCTTTGACCGAGTTGCCGCCCTCGCGCTGCAAGTCGTGCATGGCGCAAAGCGTGGTGCACATGGCGTCCATGATCCCCTCGCCCACTTCCAAACCGTCGCGGTCCAGAATGGCCGGGTTGGTCATCAGATGGCCCACATTGCGCACCAGCATCAGCGCACGACCCTTGAGGGTCAGCGTGCTGCCGTTCGGTGCTGTGTATTCACGGTCGGGATTAAGCGCGCGGGTGAATGTCTTATCCCCTTTGGTCACGCTTTCTGACAGATCGCCCTTCATCAGACCCAGCCAGTTAGAATAGGCCAGAACCTTGTCTTCGGCATCCACAGCGGCCACGGAATCTTCGCAGTCCATGATCGACGACATGGCAGATTCCAGCAGGATGTCGGCCACACCTGCCTTGTCCACGCTGCCGATCTGGTGGTCGCGGTCGATGGTCAGTTCCGCGTGCAGCCCGTTGGTTTGCAGCAGAACCGCGCTCGGGTTTGCCGCATCGCCACGGTAGCCTGCGAATTGTGACGGCTTGGCCAGCGCCACACCATCCGCCTGCAATGCCCCGTCCGTAACGCTATACTGCGCGACATCCGCGTGGGAGCCGCTGGCCAGCGGGAAAGTCTCATCAAGGTAGGATTTCGCCCATGCGATAACCCGTGCTCCACGATCCGCAGAATAGCCGCCCTTTGGCGCCGTGCTGCCCATAGCGTCCGTGCCGTAAAGCGCATCGTAAAGGCTGCCCCAACGGGCGTTTGCCGCGTTCAGCGCATAGCGGGCATTCATGATCGGCACCACAAGTTGCGGTCCGGGCACAGCTGCAATTTCTGGGTCTACGTTGGTGGTCTCGATCTGAAAATCCGGACCCTTTAGCACCAGATAGCCGATTTCCTGCAGAAAAGCCTTATATTCAGCGGGATCATGATCCAGACCACGCCGTTCTATATGCCAGCCGTCGATCTGCGCTTTGATCTCTTTACGCTTTTCCAGCAACGCGCGGTTTTTCGGGCCAAGGTTGTGGACCAGCGCGGACAAACCGCTCCAGAACCGGTCCGCAGAAACGCCTGTATCCGGCAGGGCACGGCTTTCGATGAAATCCGCCAGTTCTGCATCTACCTGCAACCCGTGTCTGTCTTTGCGTACCATGGTATACCCCTTAAAGTGTCAACGGTTTTCCTAAGCCAGAGCGCGTGGCGAGTCAAATTGACTTGGCACAGTTTTGGCGCATGTCAGGGGCAAAACCGCGTTTTTTCGCGTGCCGCCACCGCACCGCAAAAAACGCTCTTGAACCTGCCTGCTGTTCCCATGCAGTTTGCACACAACTCAGGAGATTATCCATGCGCCCCACCACGACCCCGCCGACCATCCGTCTGTCCGATTACAAACAACCGGAATTCTGGATTGAAACCGTTGATCTGCATTTCAAACTGCACCCGACGCAAACGCGGGTCCGTTCCAGAATTGCATTCAAAGGCAACACAGAGCGCACTGATGGTCCCCATGACCTGCGCCTGCACGGGCAGGACCTGAAGCTGATCAGCGCCAGCATCAACGGCACCCCCCTGAAGGACGATGAAATCCTGATCGACGCCGAGGGGCTGACGATTCCGGGCGATCTGGTGCCGCAGGACGGTTTTATCTGGGAAGCCGAGGTGCAAACCAACCCGCAGGCCAATACTTCGCTCAACGGGCTATACATGTCGAACGGCATGTATTGCACCCAATGCGAGGCCGAGGGCTTTCGCAAGATCACCTACTATCTGGACCGCCCCGATGTGATGGCCGTCTTTACGGTGGAAATCGAAGGCGATGTGCCGGTCCTTCTGTCCAACGGCAACAATCTGGGCAATGGCAAATGGCATGACCCGTGGCCCAAACCCGCCTATCTGTTCGCGCTGGTGGCCGGTGATCTGGTGTCCTACGACGATCATTTCACAACGATGAACGGGCGCGAAGTGGACCTGCAAATCTTTGTCCGCCCCGGCGATGAAGACAAATGCGCTTATGCGATGGACGCGCTGAAACGGTCGATGCGCTGGGATGAAACAGAATACGGGCGTGAGTATGATCTTAACCTGTTCATGATCGTCGCGGTTGACGATTTCAATATGGGCGCGATGGAAAACAAAGGGTTGAACATCTTTAATTCCAAATATGTTCTGGCCAGCCCTGAAACCGCAACCGACCGCGATTACGAACTGATTGAGGGCATCATTGCGCATGAGTATTTCCACAACTGGACCGGCAATCGCATCACCTGCCGCGATTGGTTCCAGCTTTGTCTGAAAGAAGGTCTGACGGTGTTCCGCGACCAGCAGTTCAGCGGCGATGCCCGGTCCCATGCGGTGAACCGGATCGAAAACGTGCTGCAACTGCGCGCACGCCAGTTCCGCGAAGATGCTGGCCCGCTCGCCCATCCGGTGCGCCCTGAAGAATATATCGAAATCAACAACTTCTATACCGCGACCGTTTATGAAAAAGGGGCTGAGGTGATCGGCATGCTGCGTACTTTGGTGGGCGCAGACAATTACCGCAAAGCGCTGGACCTGTATTTTGAACGCCATGACGGGCAGGCCTGCACCATTGAAGACTGGATCAAAGTGTTTGAGGACGCCTGCAACACCGACCTGTCCCAATTCGCGCTGTGGTATTCCCAAGCAGGCACGCCGCGCATCACCGTGACCGAGGATTTTTCCGGCGACACGCTGACCCTGACTTTCACGCAAACCAACCCTGACACACCGGGTCAGACCGATAAGAAACCCCAGGTGGTGCCAATCCGCACAGGGTTCCTCGCAGCGGATGGATCGGAGGCCGCGCCGGAACAGCTGCTGGTGTTGGACGAGGCGCTGAAATCGTTCGAGATCAACGGGCTGGTGGACAAACCCACCCTGTCCCTGCTGCGCGGCTTTTCGGCGCCTGTGGTACTGGAACGCCAGATCACCAATGCGGAACGGGCCTTTCTGCTGACCCATGACAGCGATCCCTTCAACAAGTGGGAAGCGGGCCGCGATTATACACTGGCGCTGTTGCAGGATATGATCCTGAACGGTGCGGATGTGGACCCCGCCTTCCCCAAGGCGATGCGGGCTGTTGCTGTGAACGAAACACTCGACCCTGCGTTCCGCGCGCTGGTTTTGTCTCTGCCTTCCGAAGACGCATTGGCACAGGCCATCTTTGAACAAGGCACCGCCCCTGATCCCGATGCGATCTATGCAGCGCGGCAAACGCTGGCCAAAGCGGTGGCGACTGAACTTTCGGGTGATCTTCAAGGGCTTTACCGCGATCTTGCCACCCCCGGTCCGTATACTCCCGACGCCGAAGCCGCAGGCAAGCGATCCCTGCGCGGGGCCGTTCTGTCCCTGATCAGTCACCTTGAAGACGATTGCGCCACTGCCAAAGCCCAGTTTGCGGCTGCGGACAACATGACAGAGCAACTCTCGGCGCTGTCAACGTTGATCCGCCACGGTGAGGGCGACGCAGAGGTGCAGGCGTTCTACGAACAATGGCAGGCGGATCGTCTGGTGATCGACAAATGGTTTACAGTACAGGTGGCCAGCGCCCCTGCGGACAAAGCGGTCAATGTGGCCCGCGCCCTGACGCAGCATAAGGATTTCGACTGGAAGAACCCGAACCGCTATCGCAGCCTGATCGCGGGATTTGCCATGATGAACCCCGCAGGTTTCCACCGCAAGGACGGCGCAGGCTACGAATTCTTTGCCGACTGGCTGATCAAACTGGACCCTGTAAACCCGCAAACCACCGCGCGGATGTGCGGCGGGTTTGAAACATGGCGCCGCTATGACACCAGCCGCCAGCAGTTGATGCAGGCGCAGTTGCAGCGGATCGCGGATTTGCCCGATCTGTCCAAAGATACGGCAGAAATCGTCGGTAAAATCCTGAACTGACGGTTTCGCCAATCCCGATATGCCAAGCGGCTTGCACTACGCCTCACATGGGCCTAGAACGCAGTCCGTATTCCACAACGCTGCGCAAAGGCCCTGCACATGCTCGATCTGACCTATACCGCCCCGAAACCCAAAGTCATTTCCGGTGCCACCGGCGATTGGGAACTTGTGATCGGCATGGAAATCCACGCGCAGGTAGCGTCAAACGCCAAGCTGTTTTCCGGCGCGTCGACCGAATTCGGGGCAGAGCCGAATTCGAACGTGTCTTTCGTGGATGCGGCCATGCCCGGCATGTTGCCTGTAATCAACGAATTCTGCGTGGAACAGGCCGTGCGCACCGGCCTTGGCATCAATGCGGACATCAACCTGTTTTCCGCCTTTGACCGCAAGAACTATTTCTACCCCGACCTGCCACAAGGCTACCAGATCAGCCAGTTGTACCACCCGATTGTGGGCGAAGGCGAAGTGCTGGTGGATATGGAACCGGGCGTGGGCCGTCTGGTACGGATCGAGCGCATCCACCTTGAACAGGATGCAGGGAAATCCGTGCATGACATGGACCCGAACATGTCTTTCGTGGACCTGAACCGCACCGGCGTGGCCCTGATGGAAATCGTCTCGCGCCCTGATATTCGCGGCCCCGAAGAAGCCGCCGCCTATGTGACCAAACTGCGCCAGATCCTGCGGTATCTCGGCACCTGTGACGGCAATATGCAAAACGGTAACATGCGTGCAGATGTGAACGTTTCGGTCTGCCGCCCCGGTGACTATGAAAAATTCGCGGAAACAATGGACTTCAGCGTGCTTGGCACCCGCTGTGAAATCAAGAACATGAACTCCATGCGGTTCATGCAGCTGGCCATTGATTACGAAGCCCGCCGCCAGATCGCTATTCTGGAAGACGGCGGTACGATTGATCAGGAAACCCGCCTTTATGACGCGGATAAGAACGAAACCCGTTCCATGCGTTCCAAGGAAGAAGCCCACGACTACCGCTACTTCCCTTGCCCTGACCTGCTGCCCCTTGAGATTGAACAGGAGTGGGTGGATGACATCAAGGCGGGCCTGCCCGAACTGCCGGATGCCAAACGTGCGCGTTTTATGGCGGATTTCGGTCTGTCCGAATATGATGCATCGGTGCTGACGGCCGATGTGGAAAACGCCGACTTCTTTGAAAAAGTGGCCGAAGGCAATGACGGCAAGCTGGCGGCAAACTGGGTGATCAACGAGCTGTTCGGCCGTCTGAAAAAGGACGACAAGGACATCTCTACCAGCCCTGTTTCTCCGGACCAGTTGGGCGGGATCATCAAATTGATCACCAAGGGCGATATTTCCGGTAAGATTGCCAAAGACCTGTTTGAAATCGTCTATACCGAGGGCGGCGACCCTGCACAGATCGTGGAAGAGCGCGGCATGAAACAGGTCACGGACACCGGCGCGATTGAGTCCGCCGTAGACGAGATCATGGCCGCCAACCCTGCGCAGGTGGAAAAAGCCAAAGAGAACCCCAAACTTGCAGGCTGGTTTGTCGGTCAGGTGATGAAAGCCACGGGCGGCAAGGCCAACCCGAAAGCCGTAAACGAGATCATCGCAAAGAAACTAGCGGGTTAATTCTCCGCCAGCCACGCAGACAGCGGTTGCACGCCAAAATCCGGTCGGGAGGGTTCATCCAGAATATGGATCATCTCGATCGAATGCCCGTCAGGGTCTTTGAAATAAATCGAAACCGCCGGCATCCAGCCGATCACAACCGGCTCTTGCACCGGCTCCCCGTCAAGACCGAGCGGCGCTAGCCCCGTTTTTTGCAGAAAATCATAGCTGGTTTTGATCGTATCGCGGTCTACCTGAAACGCGAAATGTAACACCATGCCAAGCGGCGCGCTCCCCACGCCCCACAGTCCGAGCATGCCGCGTTCCTTTTCCCCTACCCAGAAAAACGCAATGTTCCTCTCGGTATTCCGGTGGGCCAGTTCCAGCCCGATGGTATCGCGGTAAAATGCGACGGAGTGTTCCAGATTTCGCACTGGAAGATGGGTTTCGTAAATTCCGCGAATGGCTGGTTTCTGTAGCAGTGTCATGGGCATAGATCCTCTCTCTTAATGCGAATCTGACTCTACGACCTCAACCAAACTTTAGGTCAAACGGAAAATAGGCACGCTGCGCCACTTGGCCAAACCCCTTGCGGGCCGTACCCCGCCCCCGCTAGTCTGCGCGCAATTCCAATGACCAAGAGACATCCCATGCAAACCCCTTTCCGCGCCTCCCCAAAAACAGTCCTGCCTGAATGGATCGACTTTAACGGCCACCTCAACATGGCTTATTACAGCGTACTGTTTGATACTTCGGTGGATGAAGCCTATGAACAGATCGGCTTTGGTCCGGATTATGCCCGCGATCACGGCCACACCACCTATGTAGCGGAATTTCACATCTGCTATGTGCGTGAATTGCACGAAGGGGACAGCGTTTATGTGACCACGCAACTGGTCGATTATGACGAGAAACGCTTTCACACCTATCAGGAACTCTACCATGCAGACGGCTGGCTGGCGGCCACCGCCGAGGCAATGACCCTGCATGTGGACATGTCCGGCCCCCGCGTTGCCCCGATGCCCGAACACATCCAGACCCGCATGGGAGAGATCCTGAAGGCCCATAGCGCCCTTGGCACGCCAGCGCGGTTGAACCGCTCTATCGGGATCAAACGCAAGTAGGCACGCTTTGGCCAACCGGAGATTGGCGCACAGGAAGGCACTTGCCCTGTGCGCATCAATCAGGCAAAACCCAAGTCGCTACGACGAAGGATGCCAGCCCATGCAACGCTACGAATACAAAGCCGTTCCGGCCCCCAACCGCCCCAAAAAGGTCAAGGGTGTCAAAACCACGGCAGGCCGGTTTGCGGCTGTACTGACCGATACGATCAATGATCTGGCGAAAGAGGGCTGGGAATATCTGCGCTCTGACAGCATGCCGGTGGAAGAAAAACCCGGATTGCTGAAATCGCGTATTGAGACCTATCAGACCATTCTGGTGTTCCGCCGCGCGCTGGCCGCTGAAACCGCGCCGGTTGCGGCTGTCGTCCCTGCCGCGCCCAAAGATGACACCGATCCCGAAGTGGCAGCCCCGCCTGCCCCCGTGACACCCCCGGCGCCCGTAGCACGAAACGATGCGGATAATCGCGCCCCTGCGAAACCGAAAGACGCAGAGGGCGAGCCGCGCCTGTCCAAAGGCTGGGGCGAAGGCAAGGAAGACCGTCGCCCCAAAGATCCGCCGATCCGGGGCAAGAAAGACGAAAGCCCGTTTGCAGAACCCACCGACAAGGACAAAGAGATCGACCGTTAGACGATCTCTGCGCCTTTTCGTTTTAACCTGCCTGTTCGCCCTGTTCCGCCGCCGGTGCCGGTGCGCTGACATCCAGCGCCAGCGCGTGAACCCGCTCTTCCAGCTCTGCCTTGACGCAGGCCATAACCGCCCGCTGGCGGGCAACGCGGCTCATCCCGACGAGCCTGTCAGAACGCATCACTATACGAAAATGTGTCTCGCCCCCTTCGCGATAGCCGCCATGTCCGCGATGCTGTTCGCTTTCGTCAATAATCTCAAGAAGTTGCGGCGCAAATTCCGCCTGCAATTTCTGTTCCATCCGCTGTTTCATCGTCATATTTTTACTCTCAACCCTAAAATGCCTCTTGGCGCTCTGGCACAATAGGCTAAAGTCCCCTGTCCGAGTCGAGAGCTCTTTACGCCGATTGCGTCAATTATGCCAGCACCCGGATCCGGACCAGCGGTCGCCCGATAGTTTCGGGCCGGACAGGAACGCATTGCTAAAGGAAGACACACATGGCCGAACGTTCGCCGTTTAACTTCGATATTTCCGTCTCTGCAGACAAAAAACGCCGTGCCAAGGGACGGCGTGGCATGTCCGGCGCGTTTGAGACCTCCTCGCGCCAGTGCGAACATGCCGGATGCGGCGAGCCGGGCAAATACCGTGCGCCCAAACATCCCGACAATCTGGAAGAATTCTACTGGTTCTGCCTGACCCACATCCGCGAGTTCAATTCCAAGTGGAACTTCTTTGAGAACCACTCCGAAGAGGAAATGGACAAACAATTCGCTGCGGACCGTGTCTGGGAACGGGACACGAAACCCTTTGGCAAAAAAGGGGAAAGCGCCCGCCCCTCGGTAGAGCAAAAGGCTTGGGCGCGGCTTGGCATCGAAGACCCGCATGAAGTGCTCGGCCAGAATGCCACCCGAAATCCGGGCAAAGCCGACCCTGCCGCCGGAACCCGTCGCCTGCCCCCCGCAGAGCGTAAGGCTGTGGACATTCTTGAAGCACGGGACAACTGGACCAAGGCGGAATTGCGCAAGCAATACAAAAAGCTGATCAAGGAACTGCACCCCGATCTGAACGGCGGCAATCGCGCCGACGAGGACCGTCTGCAACAGGTGGTCTGGGCCTGGGACCAGATCAAGGTCAGCAAGGTCTTCAAATAACCCCTGCGCGCGCAGGCTCTTTTTGGGGAAACTATCCTCGGGGGAATGCCGTCAGGCATGGGGGCAGACAGCCCCCGTTCACCGTTTCAGATGATCCTGCTTCAGATTATCTCGTCCTCGTCAAACAGCGGGTCCAGTTCCAACTGCTGGGCCAAGCCTTCGACGGTGTCTTCTGTGTCTTGCGTGGAACTGACACTGGCGATGTGGAAAATCGCGTCGCCTTCATTCACCACCGGCAGGACGGCCCGCCCGATAATTACCCCGCTCATCGGGGCGCGCAGTTCGGCTTCGGCCTCCCCGAAGGGATCGGACACCACGGCAAGGGTTTCGCCCTCTTCAACCACATCCCCGTCGCCTTTGAAGATACGGATCAACCCCCCCGCAGGTGCGCGGACCCAACTGCTGCCAGCGCAGAATATCGGCTGCTCTTTCGGTTTGGCGATGCCTTTGGCTGCCACCATGTCCAGATGGCGCAACACCCGCAGGATACCGGCAACACCGGCCCGCACCGCCATCTCGTCAAACCGCAGCCCCTCCCCCGCCTCATAGAGCAGAACCTCAACGCCTTTTTCCTGTGCGGCCTGTCGCAAGCTGCCCTCACGCAGACCAGAGGTCAGAATGACCGGCGGGCCAAAGACCTGTGCCAGCTCCATCAACCGCTCCGATCCTTTGGACACACGGATTTGTGGCAGGTTGGTGCGATGTATCGCGGCGGAATGCAGATCAATCCCCAGATCACAGCGCGACACCAGATCCTCCAGAAAGATATGCGCCAGCCGCGACGCCAGCGAGCCTTTGCTTGTCCCCGGAAAAGAGCGGTTCAGATCCCGTCGGTCCGGCAAATAGCGCGAGCGCATCAGGAACCCGTAGGTGTTCACAATAGGCACGACGATCAGCGTGCCCCGCAGACGGTTCAGCCCTTCAAACTGCAACAAACGGCGCAGGATCTCGACCCCGATCACCTCGTCCCCGTGGACCCCCGCACTGGCAAAGACGGTCGGCCCGTCTTTGGCGCCGTGGATCACATGGGCCGAGAGCGACACCGGCGTATGATCCGCCAGCACGCTGACCGGAATGTCGATAGTCCGGCGGCTGCCCGCTGCGACCGCAACCCCGCCAAGTTCGAAATCCGCCCGTTTCTTTTGTTTCATTCCGTTTCCGCATCCATGTTCCAGATCACGCGGGAGAGGTCCAGATCCACCTTCAACCGTGCGTTCACCTCGTCTACGCCGTGGGTCTGTACCAATGTCGGGTCATCGCTCAGCAATGACACCCCGATACCGGCCCGCGTCCCCTCCAGCCAGCCAAGCCAATGCAGCAGGGTCGGAAATATGTCAAACATTGCTGCATGACTGTCGATCACTTGCGGCGCCTGAGGCCCGTCAAGAAGGATCGCCGTGTTCCGCCGTGGCGCTTTCTCCAGCAAGTTGTAGAGATTGTTGTGATGGGCAAGGTGGTCGCTCAGGATTGCGATGCGTGTGTCGGTGCCTTTGGTCAGGTCGCGGACCTTTTCAACAAAGGCGCTCGTCAGCCGCGCAGTGCAATGGACGGCGTCAATCATATTGTGCGATTTGAATTTATACGTCCCGCCGGTACAACTCTCCGACATCAGGGCCACCGGCCCGTGGGTGTCCATCGTGGCAACCGTGACGGCAAAGGGTTTGTCCGCGTCCAAAGCGGCGGTGATCAGCTTTTCGGCTTTTGCAAAAGCATGGGCATCCCGCAACCCCCAGTCGTTGGCAAAGCTCTTGGCCACATCAGCGGTCATTTCGTATTCAATATTTCCCAGATCGTATATCTGCTCGGTGCCGTGGGTCGTGAGGTAATTGTCAAAGCCGTAAAACCCCATCTTGTTGCCTATGATGCGGGTGGTCGAAATATAGCTGACGTCATAGCCTTTGGCGTGCAGGATGTCGTCGAGACAGGTCAGGTTCGGCGCTATTAGTTTAACATCGCCGTAATCCCGCGCCGAAATCAGACCGTTGGGCAGGACCGGCACACCACAACGGCTCGCCACGGTTCCGGCAAGGCTCCATGCGGTGCCGTGCAACTGGTCAACGCCGGTAAGATTGATCCCTTCCCGCGCAAGCGCGTCCAGCGGCGCATAAGCTTCGGCCATGGCAGGTGGCAGGGTGTTGTAACTGCGTTCCAGACCCTCAAGGTAGATGATCACAAGGTTGGGTCTAGCTGCATCTTCTTTGATTTCTGGGTCTTTGAAATCCGCAACGAAAGAGGGGCGTTGCCTGTAGGTATCAGCCAGCGACTGGGTGGCCAGATCCCAGACAACGGGATTGACCGCCAGCAACATCAGCGCAATCGCAACCGTGCTCAGGGGCACCCTTTCCAGCCAGTATTGGGCGCGAAACAGGCTGGCCAGAAAAACAGACCAGTAGACCAGCACGGTAAACCCGTAAGGCACGAAGTTTGCTGTGGGAGTGCCGTCCATCCCGAAGACCAGATGGAATACGAAAGCTGCCATGTCCATCTTGCCAAAGATCAGAACCACAAAGGTGGCAGGCACCAGTGCAAGCACAGGCAACAGGATCACCAGCAATCTTCCCCAGCGTTTGCGCCGACGGGCTTCATCCGGTTCGAACGGAGGGCGTGCCAGCAGGCTGACGGCAAATATCACCAGGAGCGCGAATGCGTATCGGTAATCAGAGACATTCGCATCGTAAATTGCCCGCAAGACGAGAAACAAGGTCAGTAAGGCTGGCAGGATAATAATAAAAAACTTTAGAAACGAAATGAGTTTAGCGATCATCAATGCTGATCCCAACGCGATAGATTTAATTAACTTTTATAATTCTTTTACATTTCCCTATTCGATTTAGAAATCTTTTTCATAATAGTGCGTAGAAAATCCACCCCTTCTTCTGTCCGGTTCCACACGCTGTCAGCACTGATCTACGCTATGTCAGGCGGGTTTGCGCGGGGCAAAATACGCCGCACCCCTTGCGCCCTGTTTGAATATATTCCACTAAGCAGGGATCACCCTTTCTTTGGGCTCTTCTTTCGATGACGCAGGACGATATACATGGCCGATAATTTTCTGGATATGAACGCAAAACCAACCGAGGAAATTTCTGTACGGGAGGTTTTCGGGCTCGATAGTGACATGACCGTCAGAGGCTTTGCCGATCGCACCGACCGCGTTCCAGAAACGGACAGCACTTATAAATTCGACCCTGACACCACGCTGGCTATTCTGGCAGGGTTTCAATACAACCGCCGCGTGATGATCCAGGGCTATCACGGCACCGGTAAATCCACCCACATCGAACAGGTTGCCGCCCGTCTGAACTGGCCGGCTGTGCGGGTGAACCTCGACAGCCATATCTCGCGGATTGACCTGATCGGTAAGGACGCGATCAAGCTGAAGGACGGCAAACAGGTCACGGAATTCCACGAAGGCATTTTGCCTTGGGCGCTGCGCAACCCTGTTGCGATCGTGTTTGACGAATATGATGCGGGCCGTGCAGACGTTATGTTCGTGATCCAGCGTGTTCTGGAAACCGACGGCAAACTGACCTTGCTGGACCAGAATGAAATCATCACGCCGAACCCTGCTTTCCGCCTGTTTGCGACAGCCAACACGGTTGGCCTTGGGGATACCACCGGACTTTATCACGGCACCCAGCAGATCAACCAGGGCCAGATGGACCGCTGGTCGCTGGTGGCAACGCTGAACTACCTGTCCCATGACGCGGAAGCCGCCATCGTTCTGTCCAAGAACCCCCATTGGAACACGGAAAAAGGCCGCAAGGACATCGCCCAGATGGTGACTGTTGCCGACCTGTCGCGTACTGCGTTCATGAACGGCGATATTTCTACCGTGATGTCGCCCCGTACCGTGATCGCTTGGGCTGAAAACGCCCGCATCTTCAAGGATATCGGCTTTGCCTTCCGCCTGACCTTCCTGAACAAATGCGACGAGCTGGAGCGCCAGACCGTGGCCGAGTTCTACCAGCGTTGTTTCGACGAAGAACTGCCCGAATCCGCGGCAAGCGTCAGCTTGGGGTAAGCAAAACGCGCAACCCGTGTTAGGGTGCGTCAAAGGAAGTGTGAAAGCGAAAGGACGGGACGTCTATGAACAAACCAAACGACAATCCCGCTGATCCGTTCAAAAAGGCGCTGGCCGAGGCGACCAAGGCGATGGCAAACGAGCCGGAGCTGAACGTCACCTATACGGTGGACCCGCCCGGACAGTCCAATGACGCCATGCGTTTGCCACAAGTGACGCGGCGGATGACGCGGGACGAGGTTCTGTTGGCCCGTGGCACAGCGGATGCCTATGCGATGCGGCTTCGCTACCACAATGAAGCGACCCACAACCGCTATGCGCCGCAGGGCGAAATGGCGCGCTCGCTCTATGAGGCGATGGAAACCGCCCGCTGTGAAGCGATGGGCGCGCGGGCCATGCCGGGCACGGCTGGAAACATCGACGCCAAAATCAGCAATGAAGCTGCCAAGATGGGATTTGCCCAGATACAGGATGCCGCCGGTGCGCCGCTGGCCACGGCTGCGGGCTATCTGGTACGCCATCTGGCAACGGGGCGCGATCTGCCCCCTGCTGCGGCCCATGTGATGGAGCTGTGGCGCGGGTTTATTGAATCCCAAGCCGCCGACACGCTCGGCAATCTGGAAGAAGTACTGGACGATCAGGTCGCCTTCTCCAAATTCGCCCGCCAGATGATTGAAGATCTGGGCTACGGCGAACAGTTGGGTGAGGATCCGGACGAGGAAAACCCCGACCGTCAGGACGAGGCCGAAGAGGACAATCAGGAAGACGAAAATCCCGATACCGACAGCGGCGACCAGTCTGACGAGGACGACGAGAGCGAAGCCTCTCAGGACCAGCAGGCCACGGACGAACAGCAACAGGCCCAGACCTCTATGGAGGAACGGGACGAATTGGACGACGCCGAAGAAATGGAAGCCCCTGACGGGCAACCCCCGCTGGACCCGCCCCCCCCTGCGGCCCATTCCGATGCGGACCCGAACTACCGCGTTTACACGACAGAATTCGACGAAGAGGTTCTGGCCGAAGAACTGGCGGAACCGGCAGAACTGGAACGGCTGCGGGCCTATCTCGACCAGCAGCTTGATCCGCTGAAAGGGGCGGTTTCGCGGCTGGCCAACAAGCTGCAGCGCCGCCTGCAAGCCCAGCAGAACCGCAGTTGGCAGTTTGATATGGAAGAGGGCATTCTGGATGCAGGACGTCTGGCGCGGGTGATTTCCAACCCCACTACGCCGCTGTCTTTCAAAGTGGAAAACGACACGGAATTCAAAGACACCGTAGTTACGCTGCTGCTGGACAACTCCGGTTCCATGCGCGGACGCCCGATTTCCATCGCTGCGATCTGTGCGGATGTTCTGGCACGTACGCTGGAACGCTGTCAGGTGAAATGCGAAATCCTCGGCTTTACCACGCGGGCGTGGAAAGGCGGGCAGAGCCGTGAGAACTGGCTTAAGGGCGGGCGTGAACAGACGCCGGGCCGCCTGAACGACCTGCGCCACATCATCTACAAAGGGGCCGATGCTCCGTGGCGGCGCACGCGCCCCAATCTGGGTCTGATGATGAAAGAAGGGCTGCTGAAGGAAAACATCGACGGCGAGGCGCTGGAATGGGCGCACAAGCGGATGATCAACCGCCCCGAACAACGCCGCATCCTGATGGTGATTTCCGATGGTGCGCCGGTGGATGACAGCACCCTGTCGGTGAACTCTGCCAGCTATCTGGAAAAACACCTGCGTGATGTGATCGAAATGATCGAGAAGCGCAAACAGGTGGAACTGATCGCCATCGGCATCGGCCATGACGTGACCCGCTACTATGAACGGGCCGTGACCATCACCGATGCAGAACAGCTTGCCGGTGCCATCACCGAACAACTGGCCGGACTGTTCGATCCCTCCGGCAATTCCGGCCCGAAAATGGTGCTGCGCCGCAGCGCCTGACACAGCACGCTTTGCAGAGGCCACAAGGCCCCTGCCCCCTTGCGCATCCCCACACTTCAAAAGGCAGAGACACGCATGTTCCAAAGCTTTGAAGCCACCACATCACCGGAAACCGGCGGACCACGGCTGGCCCGCTTGCGCGATGTGCTGAAGGACAGGGCGCTCGACGGGTTTATTATCCCCCGCGCCGATGCCCATCAGGGGGAATACGTGGCCGAAGCGGATATGCGGCTGGCGTGGCTGACAGGCTTTACCGGATCCGCCGGCTTTTGCGTGGCCTTGCAGGACCGCGCGGCTGTTTTCATCGACGGGCGTTACCGTCTGGCGGTGCGCGAACAGGTGGATCTGGATCATTTCACGCCGGTGGACTGGCCAAAGACCAAGCTCGGCGACTGGCTGGTGGCCAACGCCCCCAAGGGCAGTGTTATCGGCTTTGATCCGTGGTTGCACACCAAGGGCGAGATCGACGCGGCCAAGGCGCGGCTGGAGAGCAGTGGCATCACCCTGCGCCCCTGTGACAATCTGGTGGACGTGATCTGGCAGGATCGGCCTGCCCCGCCCAAAGACCTGATGGTACCCTATGATCTGGCGCTGTCTGGCGAAACCAGTGCGGACAAACGGGGCAGAATGGCCGAGACGTTGCGCCAGTCTGCCCATAAAGCGACTGTGCTGACGCAACCGGATTCCATCGCATGGCTGCTGAACACGCGGGGCAGCGACCTGGGACATACCCCTGTTGCGCTTGCCTTTGCCACGCTTGACGATACGGGCCACGCAGAACTGTTCATCGACCCTGCCAAAGTGGACGATACCCTGCGCGCCCATCTGGGCAATGACGTGACAATTTCCGATCCTGCTGAACTCGGTGCTGCCATCGACCGGCTTGATGGCCCCGTTCTGGTGGATAAATCCACAGCACCTGTCTGGCTGGATACGCGCTTGCAAAAGGCCGGAACACCGGTGGCTTACGGCGATGATCCGATCCTGTTGGCCAAAGCCTGCAAGAACGAGGTGGAACTCTCCGGCACCACAGAGGCCCATCTGCGAGACGGCGCTGCGATTTGTAATTTTCTAGCGTGGATCGACAGCCTCGGCCCCGCCCCCAAGCTGACCGAAATTGACGTAGTGAAAAAACTGGAAGCCTTCCGCGCAGAAACCGGAAAGCTACGCCACATCAGTTTTGACACTATCTGCGGCACAGGGTCGAACGGGGCGATCATGCACTACCGCGTCACCGAACAGAGCAACCGTCAGATCGAAGCTGACAACCTGCTGCTGGTGGACAGCGGCGGGCAATATCTCGACGGGACCACGGATATAACCCGCACTCTGGCCATCGGTACGCCGCCCCCCGAAGCGATCCGCGCCTTTACGCTGGTTCTGAAGGGGATGATCACCCTGTCTATGGCACGTTTCCCCAAAGGGGTCAGCGGACGGGACATCGACGCGCTGGCCCGCAACGCGCTGTGGCAGGCAGGGCTCGATTTCGATCACGGCACCGGCCACGGTGTTGGCGTTTACCTGTCGGTGCATGAAGGACCGCAGCGGATTTCCCGCGCTTCCGAAGTGGCTTTGCAAGAGGGCATGATCCTGTCGAACGAACCCGGCTATTACAAACCCGGCGCCTTTGGCATCCGCATCGAGAACCTGATTGTTGTGCAAAAAGCCCCGCCGCTGGAGGGCGCCGATGATCGCGAGATGCTGAATTTCCGCACCCTGACCTTTGCGCCGATCGACCGCAAGATGATCGACGTTGACCTGCTGAGTGCTGCGGAACGGCACTGGCTGAACAGCTATCACGGCGAAGTTTTGGACAAACTGGCGCCACGGTGTGACCCTGCGACACTAAACTGGCTGGAACAGGCCTGCGCAGAAGTATAACACTACGTTACAAAGCCATGATAGACCGGATACAGACAGAGTGTCAGGCCGGTCAAACCCGCCCCCCGCGACCGGCGCTTATTGCCGGACCGGACAGGGGGGCAAGGGGCCGTGGCACCTATATGAATGACAGATCTGGGAGAGATTTTATGGGGACAGAACCGGAAATCGTGATTGAACCGGCACCGGGTAAATGGAGCATCCGTGCCCAGGGTGCCGTGATCGGTAACACAGCCCGCGCGCTTTTACTGCGGGAAAACGGCCGGGAGCCTGTGCTCTACGTGCCACGGGACGATCTGCAAATGGTGTTTTTCGACCCGTCTGACGACACAACACACTGCCCCCATAAGGGCGATGCGACCTATTATCATCTGGTGGGCAAGAACCGGCGCGACGAAAACGTTGCGTGGTCCTATGAATCCCCGCTGGACAGCGTGTCCGAGATTGCCGGACATCTTGCCTTTGACAAAGACACGATCACCATTGATCAGGTAAGCTAGGCCAATCAGAGCGCGGTTGCGCGGCGTGGTTGCGGGTCGGGATCAGGCGTGGTGTTCGCGCACGGTTTCGGCCATCGCTTCACTGTAGGCGCGCAGGGCATCCACCTGAAACAGCGTGCCTTGCAGGGCAACGACTTCTCCTGTGTCATTGGTAGAAACAACCGGCAGGAACTGGTGCGTTGCCCCGTCAAACAGCGGCAGGGCCGCTTCCAGAGAACTGGTATCGTTGACATAGGCCCCTTCAGCGATCAGGCTCTCGCACAGCTCGCGGCTGCCCATGCGCGGATGATCCAGCCCCCGCATCAATCCGGCCACCGGCAGGGTTGCCAGCAGGTAGGCTTGCGGACCGGCGGCCAGACGCACGCCGCGCCGCTCCAGCTGTTCCAGAAAGAACGACCGCGCGACAAACTTGCCCGCAACCGTTGTGGACAGCCCGACCGCCAGCATCACCGCAAGTCCTGTCTGCCAGTCGCCCGTCATCTCAAACACGATCAGCGTTGTGGAAATCGGTGCGCCCAGCACCGCCGCCCCGACCGCCCCCATCCCCGCCAGCGCATAAAGCGACAGCGTCCCTGAAACCGTGGGAAAAATCGCGGTTGCCACCCAGCCAAAGGCCAGACCTGTCAGTGCACCAAGCATCAACGCCGGTGAAAACGCACCGCCCCCCATGCGCCCCGCCATCGTCACAGCGACCGCGGCCACTTTGACAACCGCCAGCCCGATCGCCCCCCAGAAGGTGATCTGCCCGGTCAGCGCCAGAAAGGTTGTTTCGTATCCGACGCCGATGATGTTGGGCACCCAGATCGCCATTGCGCCCAGCACCAACCCCGCGATTGCCGGACGTAACCAGCCCGGAATGCGGAAGCGCTGCTGCCAGTCATCGCCCCAGTCTTCGGCAAGGAAGATGGATTTCATCATGATCACCGCGACAATTCCACAGACGATCCCAAGCAGGATAAATGCCGGAAGCTCTACATAAAATTCCAGTACATGGGCCGGCAGGGTAAATTCGGTGATGTCACCGAACCCGAACCGGCTGATCAGGGCACCACACACCGAGGCCAGCACGATGGGTCCGAAAGAATGCACCGCGTAATGGCGCAGGACCACTTCCATAGCAAAAATCGTACCGGCAATCGGCGCGTTGAATGACGCCGCAACTGCACTGGCCACCGCACAGCCCAACAGATCCCGCGCCGTTATGCCATTGGCCTTGATCACCCGCGAAACCTTGGAGGAAATAACCGCTGCAAGATGGACCACCGGCCCTTCCCGCCCCGAAGAACCCCCTGTTGACAGGGTAATGAAAGACGCCACGGCCGAGGCCAATCCTGCCTTGCCCTCTACCTTGCCGTTGTGCAGCGCCGCGCCCTCAATCGCATGGGCCACCGTGCGCACCCGTCCGTCCGGCGTATAACGTTGCAGGATGATGCCCACGATCAGGCCGCCGATCACCGGCACCACCAGCACCCAGAACCACGGCAGCTCGCTGGCTGCCGAGGCGAGCTGTACGTCGTTTTCACCATAGATCCACGTTTGCAGCGCCGAAATCCCGACCCGAAACCCAAGAGTCGCCCAACCCGCCGCGCAGCCGATCAGCAGTGCAAGCCCCCAAAACATTAGGGAATTCACCCCGTCCTTGCGCAAGGACGGCATGCCTTCACGGTTCCACAGCCGCGAGGCTCTCTGGGGGCGATTGCTGGACATTTTCCTTCTCCGCAGACTGAACCCTGACAGGATTTTGCGCTTTCCACTTGGCCTACATGGATTTACCTTGCGCTTCAATCAGGAGGAAGACGAATGTCCGACAATCAAACCGCAATTGCAGAGCTTCAGACCCTCTTGGGGGACCGGCTGTCCACCGCACAGGCCGTCCGGCAGCAGCACGGTGAGAACGAAAGCTATTTTGAAAACACCCCGCCCGAGGCTGTCGCCTTCCCGAAGGACACGCAGGAGGTGTCCGAGATCATGAAAATCTGCCACAAACACGGCTGTCCGGTGGTGCCTTGGGGGGTCGGAACCTCGCTTGAGGGTCATGCGCTGGCGGTGCGCGGCGGTGTGACCATCAATCTGGGGTCGATGGACAGGCTGCTGCATGTTGCGCCAGAGGATCTTTATGCGGTGGTGCAGCCCGGCATGACGCGGGAAGCGCTCAACACCGAATTGCGTGCGACCGGATTGTTCTTTCCGGTTGATCCGGGCGCCAATGCCACCATCGGCGGCATGACGGCAACATCCGCATCGGGCACGACCACTGTGCGCTATGGCAAGATGAAGGACAACGTCATGGCGCTGGAGGTAGTGCTGGCGGACGGGCGGATCATCCGCACCGGCTCCAAGGCCAAGAAAAGCAGCGCCGGCTATGATCTGACGCGGCTGTTTATCGGCTCTGAAGGGACGCTCGGGATTATCACCGAAGTGACGCTGAAACTGCACGGGCAACCGGAATCGGTTTCGGCTGCGGTGTGCGAATTTGAAGATACGGCAAGTGCTGTGAACGCCGTGATTATGGCGGTTCAGATGGGGCTGCCGGTGGCGCGTATGGAGTTCATCGACCCGCTGTCCATCCGCGCCATCAACGCCTATTCCAACATGACCATGCGCGAACGCCCCCATTTGTTCATGGAGTTCCACGGCACGCAAACCAGCGTGGCAGAAGAAGTCCAGCGCATGAAAGAAGTGGCCGAAGAATTTGGCGGCGGCGGATTTCAATGGGCCACCAAAGCCGAAGACCGCAACAGGCTCTGGCATGCCCGCCACAACGCCTATTTCGCCCTGAAATCCCAGCATCCCGGCGCACAGGGGCTGTCCACCGATGTCTGCGTGCCGATTTCCAAACTGGCTCAAGCCATCGAGGACACCATTGCAGATGTGGAAGCCCACGGCTGGCAGGCGCCGATTGTGGGCCATGTGGGGGATGGCAACTATCATGTGTTGTTCCTGTTCGACCGCCAGAACGCCGAGGAATTTTCCCTTGCAAAAGAGCTGACCCACCGGATGAACCTGCGGGCGTTAGAGCTTGGCGGGACTGTTACCGGAGAGCACGGGATCGGCATGGGCAAGATGAAGTATCTGGACGACGAGCACGGAGATGCGGTGCGGGTCATGGCCGATATCAAGAGAACATTCGATCCGACCGGCATTATGAATCCGGGTAAAATCGTTTCGGTGCATTAAGTCGCAAGCCGCCGGGGGCGCTGCCCCCGGACCCCCGGGATATTTTGCGAAAATGGACTTGATTGCGCGTCAGGCCGCGCGGTCGATCATGCCTTTGACACCTATGAAGGCGTCGGGCTGTAGCGGCAGGTACAGCAGGCGGTCAGGGTTGGTGGGCGGCGGGAAGGTCATGGTCGTGCTCTTTTCAAAGCCGAATTTACGATAATACGGCGCATCGCCCACAAGGATCACCCGCGCCCAGCCGGTATTTACCGCGCGATCCAGACTGTCGCGGATCAACAGACCGCCCAGCCCCTCGCCCTGATAGGTCGGGTGCACCGCCACGGGACCAAGCAACAAAGCGGCGTGCCGTTGCGTGCCAACCACCACAGGCCAGTAGCGGATCGCCCCTGCAACCACATTATAATCGTCCCGCGCCACCAGACACAGCCCCGCGACCGGACTGACCCCTTCGCGCAGGCGATACGAGCTCAGCGCTTCGCGGCCCGGAGCAAAACACAGATCGTAAAGAAACTCGACCTCGTCCCGGTCGCTTTCTGTTTCAGGGCTCAATTGAAACATCGTTGTAAGTCAAACCTTTGAGAGCAACAGAGCGTTGCGGGGAAAACTGCTGGCACCCGCGATAGCAGACCGCTACAAAAGGGGCAACGCAATTGGAAACCGGACACCGCTAATGTTTTACCGCCCCGGCCATGATGACCACGGCCTGCCCCACAATCCCTTCAAGGCGATTGTTTCACCCAGACCGATCGGCTGGATTTCGACGCTGACCCGCGATGGCACGGCCAATCTTGCCCCCTATTCCTTTTTCAACGGGGTTGCCGATGATCCGCCGATGGTGATGTTCTCAACCACTGGCGAGAAAATCGGACGGGACGAGGTAAAGGACAGTCTGACCAACATCCGCGACACCGGCGAGTTCTGTGTCTCTATCGTGTCCCAAGACCTGAAGGATGCGATGAATCTGTCGTCCGGCCATTACGCACCGGATGAGGATGAGTTCGATCTTGCCGGTCTGGAAAAAGGCGCGTCGAATGTGGTGAAAGCGCCCTTCGTAGCGGCGGCACCGGCGGCGCTGGAATGTAAGCTGTTCAAGGAAATCGAACTGCCCGGTGGCGCTGTTATGGTGTTGGGCGAGGTGGTCGGCATCCACATCCGCGACGCGCATATCAAGGATGGCCTGCTGGATGTAACCAGCTACCAGCCGATGGCGCGGCTTGGCTATCGGGACTATTCTGCGGTGCGCGATGTTTTCTCTTTGAACCGGCCCGGTCAGAAATAAACACAGAGCGGCAGACCAACAAACAGGGGGATGTGTGGATGGACACAGTAATCGGAATTATTGGCGGCAGCGGCGTTTATGACATTGAAGGGTTGGAAAATCCCCAGTGGATCAACGTCGAAAGCCCGTTTGGGCAGGCTTCGGACGATCTGCTGGTGGGGCAGTTGAACGGGGTGAAGATGGTGTTTTTGCCCCGCCACGGTCGTGGCCATGTGCAGACCCCGTCGAGCATCAATTACCGCGCCAATATCGACGCGTTGAAACGGGCCGGTGTAACGGATGTGATCTCTGTCTCCGCCTGCGGATCTTTTCGCGATGAAATGGCGCCGGGCGATTTTGTGATCGTAGACCAGTTCATTGACCGCACCTACCAGCGGGAAAAGTCCTTCTTTGGTCCCGGATGCGTTGCCCATGTTTCAGTGGCCCATCCCACCTGCCCCCGTCTTGGAAAAGCCTGCGTCGAGGCCGCCCGCGCAGAAGGCATCGTTGTGCATGATGGCGGCACGTATCTTGCGATGGAAGGGCCGCAATTTTCCACGCTGGCGGAATCCCGCATGTACCGTGAAAGCTGGGGCTGCGATGTGATCGGCATGACCAACATGCCCGAAGCCAAGCTCGCCCGCGAGGCAGAGCTGTGCTATGCCTCTGTTGCGATGATTACCGATTACGACAGCTGGCATCCCGACCACGGCGAAGTGGATGTGACGCAGATTATCGCGACCCTTATGGGAAACTCTGCAAGGGCCAAGGGCATGGTGGCCCGCCTGCCTGAACTGCTGGGCGCAACCCGCAAGGATTGCCCCCACGGGTGCGACAAGGCGCTGGAGTTCGCGATCCTGACCGGCCCTGATGACCGCGATCCGGCTCTTGTAGCCAAGCTCGACGCGGTGGCGGGTCGCGTTCTATGAGACGCGTGCGTGCAGTGCTGGTCTGGCGCGGGGTAATACTGGCCCTGCTGCTAAGCGCCTGTGCGGAGCGGGGCATGATTTCCGTGGCGAAAAACACGCCCCCCGATGCTGCGATTGAGAATATCTTCATCGCCACAACCCGCCAGCCTGCCGAGGGCGAACTGGTCTTTTCCAGCCTGCGCACCTCTGTGCTGTCTTTCGCGCGCTTTGACATTTCCATCCCGCCGACCCATCAGGCGGGCCGGATCGAATGGCCTGAAAAACCCGACAAGGGGGCTGATCCTGCGACGGACTTTGCCACGAGGGACATCGTGCGCTACAGGTCCGCGCAAGAATTTGGCGCGGCTTTGGGGGCGAATGCGCAAAAGGCCAAGCGCGAGGCGATTGTTTACGTCCACGGCTTTAACATCACCTTTGCCGAGGGCACCTACAGGCTCGCCCAATTGTCCCATGACCTCAAGAGCACCAGCACCGCAGTGCATTATTCCTGGCCCGCGACCCAGAAAACGCTGGAATATACCCGCGACCGGGACAGCGTGCTGTTTGCCCGCGACGGGTTCCAGCGCCTGCTGGAAATACTGGCCGCACAACCCTATGAACGGATCGTGATCGTAGCCCATTCCATCGGGTCCAATCTGGTGGTGGAAACCCTGCGCCAGATCTCGCTGGAGGGGAAAACACAGGTCTCGCGCAAGCTGGCCGGTGTGGTGCTGATCTCGCCTGATATTGATACCAACCTGTTTGAAATGCAGCTTGGCCGGATCAAACCCCTTCCCAAACCTTTTGTTGTTTTCGGAGACGAGGCGGATCTTGCCCTGAAAGCCTCTGCCTTTCTGACCGGACAAAGCAATCGAGTCGGACAGTTGAAAGACACGGAAATACTGCGCCGTTATGGTGTGCAATTCGTGAATGTGACCGACATCAATGATTCCGAGGATTCCTTGGGTCATACGGTTGCGATCACCTCGCCCACTGTTCTGTCGATCCTGCAAAAACTGCCTGTGATGGGGCCGCTGACCTATGCGCAGGACAGCGTTGCATTGCAAAGGCTGATTGATGCGGCAAGCCGTTAGGATTGAAGCGACACACACCATCACTTTTACAGGCGCACAGGCGGGCTGGTCCCCGTTTTGCGTTCTGTGACACCCCGAAATACCACCCTGAAAGAGACTCTCCATGACCCGCGACATTACCGATTACATCCGCACCATTCCCGATTTTCCGCAAAAAGGCGTAATGTTCCGCGATGTGACAACCCTGTTTGGCAACCCTGACGGATTAAAGCTGGCGGTGACGCAGATTGTCGAGGCGTTCAAAGACACAGAGATTACTGCCGTGGCTGGACTTGAAGCCCGCGGTTTCATCATCGGCGGCGCTGTGGCAGAGCGGCTGGGCACCGGATTTGTACCGTTGCGCAAGAAGGGCAAGCTGCCGGGCAAAACCCTGTCCGAAGATTACACGCTGGAATATGGCACCGCTACAATTGAAGTGCATGACGATGCTTTGAAATCAGGTGACAAGGTGCTGTTGATCGACGATCTGATTGCCACCGGCGGCACGGCTGCGGCGGGGATCAAGCTGGTAGAGCGGCTGGGCGCGCAGGTGGTTCATGCGGCGTTTATCATTGACCTGCCCGATCTTGGAGGGGCGCAGGTGGTGCGCGATCTCGGCGTGCCGGTCACAGCTCTTTGTGCCTATGACGGGGATTGATCGCCGTCCGTTCTGACAGGGGTCAACCGCTGATCACCGCACCCGGATTCATGATGCCAAGGGGATCAATCGCCTGTTTGATCCCGCGCATCGCCGCCAGTTTCGCGGGATCGCCGTAACGTTGCAGATCGGCGGCTTTCAGGCGACCGATGCCGTGCTCTGCCGAGATCGATCCGTCATAGGCCTGCACCAGATCGTGGATCACCCGCATGACCTGCGGTTTAAGATGCGCCCAATCCGCTTTGGCTTCGCCTGCGGGCGGGAAAACATTGTAATGCAGGTTGCCATCCCCAAGATGCCCGAAACTGTTAAGCCGAACAGGACCGAACTGTTTTAGCGCCTCTTGCCCTTCTGCGATGAAGTCAGGCAGTCGGTCGATCGGCACGGAAATATCGTGACTGGAAATCGCCCCGACCCTTTTGTTGGCTTCGGGAATGGTTTCCCGCACGTTCCAAAAAGCATCCCGCTGCGCTGCGGATTGGGCCAGCAGCACGTCATTTACCAGACCGTCCTCCAGCGCCTGTTCCAGCACGCCCGTCATCCGGCTGTCCACACCGCTGCCGGTTCCGCCGCCGCATTCCGCCAGAACCATCCACTCGGACCGTTCTGCAAAGGGCAATCGGATCTCGGGCATGGTTTCGGACAGCAGATCAAATCCGGTGCCGTGGACCAGCTCAAACGCGCTGACCAGCCCGTCGAGCGTGCCCTGCATCCGCGCCAGAAGCTGCGCGGCGGATTTCGGGTCCGGCACTACGGCAAAACATGTGGCCAGTTCAACAGGCTTTGCCACCAGCTTTAGCACAGCCGCCGTAATCACCCCGAGCGATCCTTCGGAGCCGATCAGCAGATGGCGCAGGTCATAGCCGGTGTTATCCTTGCGCAAACGTTTCAGCCCGTGATGAATGGTTCCGTCCGGTAGCACAGCCTCCACCCCGAGGCACAATTCCCGCGTATTTCCATAGCGCAGCACCTGCACCCCGCCCGCATTGGTCGCAAGGTTCCCTCCGATCCGGCAGGACCCTTCAGAGGCGAGCGAGAGCGGAAACATCCGGCCTGCATCGTCAGCAGCGGCTTGCACCTCGGCCAGTGTCATGCCAGCCTCAACCGTGATTGTATTGCCCACCGGATCGACATGGCGCAGGGCTTTCATCCGCTCCAGCGACAGGATCACCGGCGCGGGCCCTTCTGCCAGTACCTGTCCCCCGACGAGTCCGGTCCCGCCACCATAAGGCACAACACCGACGCGGGCCGCACTGCATAGGCGCAACACCCGTGAGACCTCCTCCACGCTGCGCGGGCGGGTCAGAATACCCCCAACCCCCTGCATCATGCCACGGGGTTCTTCCAGATAGGCCGGCGGCACCGGACCTGCCAGCCCATCGGTTTCGGCGTTCAGTTGTTCTTGCAAGGTGCGGGTGGCGGGGTTCAGCATGGTCAGGCTCCTGTTGTGCAAAGGACTAGCCAATGACACGGGGCCACACAAGCGGGGCTATTCGTATTCGGTCACGAAACGGGGCGGCACGATCATCACTGTGGGGCGGCTCGGCAGAAGATCCTGACTGATCACAAAGCTGCTGTCCGGCAAGGTCTGGATGTCAAAGGAATCGCGCATTCCGGCCACAAAACGGTCCAGCGTAGAACGGCCGAACCAGTGCATCGGCAAAACCACCGAGGCCCGTAACCGCTTCAGCAGCGCCACCATAGAGGGCAAATCCAGCGTCATACTGCCATCTACCGCCGCCATAACCACATCAAGCCGCCCGATGCGGGCGAATTGTTCATCCGTGGGGATGTGGTGGAGATGGCCCAGATGCCCGATGCACAGACCTGCGACCTCAAAGATAAAGATAGAATTGCCGTCCGGTTCCTGCCCGCTGTAAACGCTGCGAATGTCGGTTGTGACATTGCGGATCAGCATCTCGCCCAGATCGAGTTCATGATCCGCCACGCCGCCTTTGGGGTCCCAGCCCCGCAAAACATGGGGGATCTGCGGATCGGGATGGCTGGTATAATGGCTGGAGTGCCCCTTGTTCATCGTCACCACGTCAGGGACTTTTCCAGTTTGCCCGATATATCCGTTGTAATCCGTGACCACCCGCAAACCGCCATAAGTATCAATCACATACATGGAATGATCGGCATAACTGATCTGCACCTGATCGTAGGTCAACGCGGCGCGTTGTATTGGCGGGCCGCTATCGGCAAAGGCGAGACAATGACTCGGCGTGCGGGTCTGCGCACCGGCAGTTTGGGCAAGAAGGATGCCGAGCAGGATCACGACAGCGCGGATGGCGGGACTCCTTTTGGTGATTCCCTTTACAGTTTAGCGCGATGTCTTTTCGCTTCGGGGGAAATTTCCAAAAGGTGCCAATGAAGGCCGATTTGCGCCAATTTTGCCAGAAGGCCGGGGCGGTGAAAGGTTAACGCGAATGTGTCGTGATCCGGCGGGAGGCGGGTAAAAAACGCCTTTTAACTATCTGAAATTGTAGTGATAATCTCATTAACATACTGCACATATGAAGCTTCATATAAGAAGCTTCATAAAGTTAACAAACGCAGTTTTGCGCGGCAAAACGCGCCGGATCAGCAGCCTGTGACTACCTGTGATATATTCCGTGAAAGTTCAGATTTTCGGACGCGCACGACGCCAGATACCCCTAGCCAGCGTCGGTTTTGCCGCGCCGGTCACTGCGCAAATTCGCATAGAGCACATGGGTCCGCCAGCGCCCCGCAATTTGCAGATAGCTCTGCGCCACCCCTTCGTATTTGAAACCGGTTTTTTCCAGCAACCCGCGCGATGCCGCATTTTCAGGCAGGGTAGCCGCCTCAATCCGGCTCAGGTCCAACTGGTGAAACGCGTAATAGACCAACGCCTCTATTGCGTCTGTCATATAACCGGATCGGGCATAATCCGACCCGATCCAATACCCAAGCGTGCCTGCCATCGCCGGACCGCGCCGGATATTATCCAGCGTAATCGCCCCGAGCAGCGCCTGATCCTCCCTGCGAATAATGAACAGCGGCAAACCCTTACCGGACTCATAGGTCTTGCGGGCCCAGAACACGCGGTTGCTAAAGGCACGGCGGGAAAAATGATCGGGGGACCAGACCGGCTCCCACGGTTTGAGAAAATCCTCACCATCCTGCCGCAAATGCACCCACGGCAGGTGATCCCCCATCACAGGCATGCGCAGGGTCACATGCTCGGCTTCGATTATGACTTTAGGTCGGCGTTTGAACATGACGTCCCCAGTGTATCGGCACAATAAATACTGCGGTGTGGCGGGCGTCAAGAACGGCGCAGGAACAGCTGCACATCTGCGACATTTGTACCTGTGCCGCCCGTCACCAACAGATCGCCGGCAGCCTGTAGCGCGTGATAGCTGTCATTGCGCGCCAGCATCGCCTGCGGATCCAGACCGGCGGCTTCAATCCGCGCGATGGTGCCGCTGTCCACCACACCACCGGCCGCATCGGTCGGTCCGTCCCGCCCGTCTGTGCCTCCGCTCAGAAACACCCAATCGCCGCTTATGTCTTTCGCGCCAAGCGCAACCCGCAGCGCCAGTTCCTGATTGCGCCCGCCCAGCCCGTCCCCCCGCAGCCGGACGGTGGTTTCTCCCCCGAACACCAGCACCTGCCCGCTTTGGGACTGCTGTATCTGCGACAGGATGAACTCTGCACCCGTTGCCACATCGCCGCACAGGGCATCGTTTACAATCAACGCCTCGGGACAGGCGGTCAGGATGGCCTTAAGGCTGACACGGTTGGACCCGACGATCCGGTTGTCGGCCTCTGCTGGCCGCCCCGTTTCATGTGTTTCTTCCTGCGAGAGATGCCGTTGAACGGCGGCGGGCATATCCTGCCAGACGCCGGCTTCTTGCAACAATTGGCGGGCCTCGGCGCGGGTTCCTACGGCAGAGACAGTCGGCCCGCTGGCCACCACCCGCAGATCGTCACCGATCACATCCGAGAGGATCAGGCTGCGCACCAAAGCCGGAGCAGCCGCACGCAGCAAGCCGCCGCCTTTGATGCGGCTCAGGCATTGGCGCACAAGGTTCATCCGGTTGATGTCCAGCCCGCTGCCCAACAAAACTGCGTTGGCCTGTTGTTTCTCGGCCAGCGATAGTCCCTCTGCCGGTGCAACCGCCAGCGCAGAGCCGCCACCGGACACCAGCGCCAGTACCTGATCTGCAGTGCCAAGCCCCGCCACCGCCGCCAGCAGCGCATCACCGGCACGCGCACTCCCCGCGTCAGGCACCGGATGCGCGCCGCAGAGCACCTGCACCCCGTCCAGTTCTCTCAGATTTTCACGGTTTGTCACCGCAATGGCCGCATAAGGATCAGGCAGATGCCGCAACGCTTCTTCCATCATCGCGCAGGCCGCTTTGCCAACGGCCAGCACCACGCGACGACCCGCACAATCCGGCAAAGGATCACTGACAAGGGCGCGGCGAACGGCACCGGCAGGGTCAGCCGCCGCAACCGCATCCTTGAACAATGCCACCGCCACCTGTCGCAGATCCGTTCCGGCCATTACACTTGTCCCCATTGGTTTCGCCATACCATAGGGGACCACGATACTTGCGCAAACCCCATTTTAAGCTCTTGATAACCCACAGGGTTCCGGCCAAGGTGACGCTATGGCACATCAGGACTACATAGACCGACTGAACATGGAGCTGGATCGCCGCAAGGAGGATCTGATCGCTCTGACACAGGACCTCATCCGGATTCCCACGCTCAACCCGCCGGGTGAGAATTACCGTTTGATATGCGAATATCTGCGTGACCGTCTGACGCCCCGCTATTTCCAGTGCGAGTTGATCCGCGCCCGTGACACACCGGGGGACAGCGATAAATACCCGCGCTGGAATATCGTTGCCCGCCGCGAGGGGCCACGCAACGGCGAATGTGTCCATTTTAACAGCCACACCGATATTGTAGAACTCGGGCAGGACTGGACCCGCGACCCGTTTGGCGGGGAACTGGACGGGGACCGGATATACGGACGGGGTGCCTGTGACATGAAGGGCGGTCTCGCCGCCTCCATCATCGCAGCCGAGGCTTTTGTCGATACCTTCCCAGATTTCGCCGGTGCGGTGGAAATTTCGGGCACCGCAGACGAAGAAACCGGCGGTTTTGGCGGCGTGGCTTATCTCGCGGAGAAAGGCTATTTCGCACCGGCCCGTGTGCAGCATGTGATCATCCCCGAACCGCTGGGTCTTGATTCCATCTGTCTTGGCCATCGCGGTGCGTGGTGGGCCGAGATCGAAACCAAGGGGCGTATTGCCCACGGCTCCATGCCGTTTCTGGGAGATTGCGCCGTGCGCCACATGGGGGCGGTGCTGAACGAGATGGAAACCGCGCTTTACCCTGCGCTGGCGCAAAAGCGCACCGAGATGCCGGTGATTCCCAAAGGCGCACGCCAGTCCACCCTGAACATCAACTCTTTCCACGGCGGGCAGAGCGAGCCGGAAGAGGGTTTTAACGGCCTGCCAAGCCCTTGCGTGCCTGACAGCGCCCGTATGGTAATCGACCGCCGTTTTCTGATCGAGGAAAGCATTGATGACGTGCAACAGGAAATCACCGACCTGCTGGAAAAGGTAAAATCCGAGCGGGACGGCTTTTCCTATAACATCCGTGAAATCCAGCGGATCATTCCCACCATGACGGCCAAAGATGCCCCTGTCGTGACTTCTGTGGCCAGCGCGATCCGGAACGTGCTGGGCAAACCTGCGGAATATGTGGTGTCGCCGGGGTCTTACGACCAGAAACATATCGACCGGATCGGCCAGTTGAAAAACTGCATCGCGTATGGGCCCGGCATTCTGGAACTGGCGCACCAGCCCGATGAATACGTCGAAGTCTCTGCCATGATGGACAGCGCCAAAGTCATGGGGCAAAGCCTGATCGACCTGCTGGTGGAAAAACCGACATGATCTTGGGACACAATGGGTTGGCCGGACCGGGCCGGATTTCCCCTGCCCCTTTTGCAGTCACACCGCAATCACCCCGCGCCTGCACTTGACCGCATGCGCCAATCCGCGTCAACTGAAGCGGTAAAATGCAGCGCACGCCAGTTTGCGGGCGCCAATCAACGGAGAGACCCTTATGACCTTTTTCAAAGCTACAGTGACGGCGAGTGCGGTCCTGCTTGCGTCAACGGCCCTTGCAAAGACCGATGTAACCGTTGCCATGCAATTGGAACCGCCCCACCTTGACCCCACATCCGCAGCCGCTGGTGCCATTGACAGTGTGTTGTATTCAAACGTTTTTGAAGGTCTGACACGGTTCGGACCCGATGGATCGGTCAATCCGGGACTGGCGGAATCATGGGATATTTCCGAGGACGGCCTGACTTATACCTTCCACCTGCGCGAAGGCGTAAAGTTTCATGACGGAACCGATCTGGATGCGAGCGACGTCGTGTTTTCGCTGGACCGCGCCCGTGCCGAAGACAGCGCGAATGCGCAAAAAGCGCTGTTTGCCGGTATTGCATCGGTAGAGGCTGTCGATCCGGCCACGGTGAAGCTCACACTCTCCGCGCCAAATGGTTCGATGTTGTTCAACCTTGCTTGGGGCGATGCGGTGATTGTTGCCCCCGAGAGCATCGAAACCATCAAACAGACGCCCATCGGCACAGGTGCCTTCAAATTTGACAACTGGGTACAGGGCGACAAGATCGACCTCAGCCGCAATGAAAACTACTGGGGCACGCCTGCGAAACTGGACAAGGCCACATTCAAGTTCATCTCTGACCCGACAGCGGCTTTTGCCGCGATGATGGCCGAGGATATCGACGCCTTCGTGGGCTATCCTGCCCCTGAAAACATCCCCCAATTTGAAGCCGACCCCCGGTTTCAGGTGATCCTTGGCAATACCGAAGGGGAAACCATTCTGGGCACCAACAACAAACAGCCCCCCTTTGACAACCTGAAGGTGCGCAAGGCGCTTGCCCACGCGATTGACCGTCAGGCGATCATCGACGGGGCCATGTTTGGCCTTGGCACGCCGATCGGCTCGCATTTTGCTCCTCATAATCCCGACTATGTGGATTTGACCGGCAACAGCCAGTATGATCCCGAGCTGGCCAAAAAACTGCTGGCCGAAGCCGGATTTGCCGACGGATTCAAAACCACGCTGAAACTGCCACCGCCCTCTTATGCCCGCCGCGGCGGGGAAATCATCGCCGCCCAGTTGCGTGCGGTGGGGATTGACGCAGAGATCAGCAATCTGGAATGGGCGCAATGGCTGGAGCAGGTGTTCCGGGGCAAGGATTTCGGCCTGACGATTGTGTCCCATACGGAACCGTTTGACATCGGCATCTATGCCCGCCCCGACTATTATTTCCAGTATGACAACGCGGAATTCCAAAGCCTGATCGAAGATCTGAATGTAGAGGCCGATGGGGATAAACGCTCTGAGATGATCAAAAAGGCGCAGAACATCATCGCAGAAGATTACGTGAATGCCTATCTGTTCCAACTGGCAATCCCGACCATCGCCAAGGCCGGTCTGCAAGGCATGTGGGAAGACGCGCCCACACAGGCAGTTGATCTGACGGCTGTAGGCTGGGCGGACTAAGCCCCCCGCCAACCAAAACAACAAACGCCCCGATCTTTGGTCGGGGCGTTTTGCGTTTTAGCACGGGGTTTTCGGTCTTTTAGCGGGACCGGCCGACCGCTTTGGGACGGGTGAGCAACTGGGACACATCCCCGAACATCGTCAGGGCGGTCGGGCCGCCTGTGACCACAGGTTCTGTCTTGGGACGAAGACTGGCCACGGCAGTGTCAGCCCGTTCTGTCAAATCCCGCATGGACACGCTTTTGCGCGCCACTGTCAGGCTGTTGATCCGCGCTTCGGTGTTTTCGGTCTGGAAGGGTTTTGGCTCTCCCAAGAGAATCTGCGCGTCGCCGTCAAAGCCGAATGTCTGCGCGGTCTGTGCGATTTCGGGGGCCAGCGTCGAATGATAGGCCATAGCGCGATTTTTGGGGATCGGGCGCGGTGACATCACCAGAAAATTCCCGTCCCCTTCATAGGCAATCAAGGCCCCCCGACCCGCAACCGCATTGCGCAGCAACGCGCCGGTGCGGTTGATGAAGGCACGAAAATCTGTTGCGGAAAGCTGCTCGAACACCTCGGCAATATTCATCAGCCGCACCCCCAACAGACAGCCGGAAAAGCCGGTGTCCGGCATGCGCATCAGGATATTTTCCTGCATCAAGGTATCAACCGCCCCGTCGAACCCCTGCAAGGTGATCGTATCCCCGAGATCAAGCGCGTTCAGAGCATCCAGTTTCTTGCGCCACTGCAAAGCCACCGCTTCAAACTGTTTGTGCTGGTTCACTTGCGCGCTCAGGATGTTTGCGGCACGGATGCGTGCGCCCAGTTCCAGACCGTTGAAGGGTTTGGTGACAAAATCTGTCGCTCCCGCCCCATACGCCCGGTCCATAGAGCTTTGATCGCTCAGGCCCGTAATCATCAAAACCGGAGTTTTCTGATAGGCGGTCATGCTGCGGATTTCGGTGCACAGCTCCACCCCGTCCATCTCGGGCATCAGAATATCCAGCAGGAAGCAATCAAACGGCTCGTCCGTTTCCTGCAGCGCGGCCAGCGCCTCTGCGCCGCTTTGTGCCGAGGTAATATCCGTATAACCGCCCGCTTCAAGGGTGGCTTGCAGCACGTTCAGCGCAAGGACATCATCATCGACCGCCAGAATTTTCATTACACACTCCCTACACAGTGTTTTTGTGTCGTCTATCCGAAGGGATTCTTCCCGCCGGTTCCGCGACTTGCCTGAATTTAGTACGGTGGACGCCTAAAATTATGCTAAAATTGTGTTGATTTTGCGTCCGGGCAGCATGGCAGGACGCGCTGCCGCCTCCCTTTGACACGGTAGTTTCCCAAAGAAACAAGGTGCTGGCGGGGTTGATGCCGTCTTGCGGGGCAAGGGTTTGAAATCCTTTGCATTCCGCCCTTTACCAGCGGCAATTGCCTGCCTAATCTCCGCTTCATGCTGCGCTATATCCTCTCACGACTACAGTCGCTTGTCCTTAGCCTGATTGTTGCATCCATAGTGATTTTCGCAACGGTTGAGGTCGTCCCCGGCGATCCGGCGAGCTTTATGCTCGGGATGAATGCCCAAGCCGACACTATCGCGGCGCTGCGCGAACAGCTTGGGTTGGATGTACCGGTCTGGCAACGCTACCTGCACTGGGCGACCGGCTTGCTCGGGGGGGATTTCGGCACGTCCTATACCTATCGCACACCAATTTCCGAGATGATCGCAGAGCGGCTCTGGATCAGCCTGCCACTGGCAATTTACGCGCTGACCCTTTCCACGCTGATCGCCTTTCCCGCCGGTATTCTGGCGGCAACGCGGCGTGGTTCTGCCACGGATGTCGGGGTGATGGGCCTTACCCAACTGGGCGTGGCAATCCCGAATTTCTGGTTTGCCATGCTGATGGTTCTGGTCTTTGCGATCAACCTGCGCTGGTTTTCCGCAGGCGGCTTTCCGGGGTGGGACAATCCGTTACTGGCGATCAAGGCGCTGACCCTGCCCGCGATTGCGCTTGCCCTGCCCCAAGCCTCTATTCTGGCGCGGGTCATGCGCTCGGCGCTGCTCGATACATTGTCCGAGGATTACGTGCGCACCGCCCGCGCCAAGGGGCTGACACGCCGCCAGACCCTGTGGCGTCATGCCCTGCGCAATGCGCTTATTCCGGTGCTGACTATCATCGGGCTGCAATTCTCCTTTCTGATGGCCGGTGCCATTATCATTGAAAACGTCTTTTTCCTGCCCGGACTGGGGCGACTTGTGTTTCAGGCGATCAGCCAGCGGGATTTGATCGTGGTTGAAAGCGTGGTGATGCTGCTGGTCTTTGCCGTGATCCTCGTCAATTTTGCCGTTGATATTGCCTATGCCATCGTAGACCCGAGACTGCGGGGCACCCGATGAAAGCGCTGCTTTTTAACCGGAACTTTGCAATCGGCCTGCTGTTAACTGCGGTTTTTGTGGCAGGCGCCCTGATTTCCTTTGTCTGGACCCCCTATGACACCAGCGGCGTCGATATTGCCAACAAGCTGAAAAAACCGCTGAGCGACGGCTATCTGCTTGGAACCGATCATTTCGGACGGGACATCCTGTCGATGATCATGGTGGGTGCGCGGACTTCTATTGCGGTGGCTTTTGTGGCGGTGGGGATCGGGATCGTGATTGGCGTGCCTCTCGGACTGGCGGCGGCGGCTTCCAAAGGATCCCTGATGGACGAGATCATCATGCGCTCCAATGATCTGGTCTTCGCTTTTCCATCGCTGGTGATTGCCATCCTGATCACGGCGATATTCGGCCCGTCTGCCCTGAATGCAATCATCGCCATCGGGATTTTCAACGTGCCGGTTTTCGCGCGGCTGACCCGGGGGGCGGCGCTGTCTTTGTGGCAGCGGGATTACATCCTGTCTGCTCGTGTCGCGGGCAAGGGTCCGGCGCGGATTTCGTTTGAGCATATCCTGCCAAATGTCACCAACCTGCTGATCGTCCAGGGCACAATCCAGTTCTCGCTGGGTATTCTGGCAGAGGCCGGCCTGTCCTATGTGGGTCTTGGCGCACAGCCCCCGATCCCGTCATGGGGGCGGATGTTGGCGGAATCCCAGACCATGATTTCCTTTGCCCCCCATATGGCCCTGTTGCCCGGCCTGGCCATTGTCTTTACCGTTCTCGGGCTGAACCTGATGGGGGACGGGCTGCGGGATGTGTTTGATCCTCGTATCCGGCGGGAAAAAAGATGAGCTTGCTGTCCATTTCCAACCTCAACCTGTCAATCGGTAAGAAACCGATCCTGCGCAATGTCTCTTTGTCGGTGGCTGCGGGCGAAATCGTCGGCATCATCGGAGAGAGCGGCTCTGGCAAGTCCATGACCGCCTATTGCGTGACGCAACTGCTCCCCGAGGGGCTGACGGCGACCGGCGACATCCGCTTTAACGGTCAGGACATTCTGGCCACCAGCGAAGCAGGCATGTGCGCCATTCGTGGGGCAGAGATTTCAATGGTGTTTCAGGAACCTATGACCGCGCTAAACCCTGTGCACACCATCGGGCAGCAGGTGGCCGAAACCATTCTGATCCATGAACCCCAAACTTCAAGGTCCGAGGCACTGGAACGGGCGCGGGATGCGCTGAACCGTGTGGAACTGCCTGCGAACCGTTTCCCGTTGTCCCGCTACCCCCATGAGATGTCCGGCGGCCAGCGTCAGCGGGTGGTGATCGCTATGGCCATTGCTTTGCGCCCCAAACTGCTGATCGCGGATGAGCCGACCACCGCGCTTGATGTAACCACGCAGGCGGAAATCCTGACCCTGCTGACCCGCCTTGTGCGCGAAGACGGGATGGGTCTGATGATCATCACCCATGATCTGGCGGTGGTGGCGGATATGGCCGATCATATCCACATCATGCAAAAGGGACAGGTGGTTGAAAACGGTCCCGCAGACCGGCTGTTCCAGACCATGCAGCACCCCTATTCCAAAGCCCTTCTTGCAGCGTCTTCCCATGTACCGGAGCGCGAACAGCCCCAAGGAGAAGCGCCCTTGCTGGAAGTGCGCCATGTGGTGCGCGACTATCCCCTGCCACGCAGTGCCCTGTTTACAAAACCCGAGAGCTTTCGCGCCGTGGATGATGTGTCCTTTACCATCCGCAAAGGTGAGAGCCTTGGGTTGGTCGGGGAAAGCGGTTGTGGCAAATCCACCCTGACACGGGCCATTCTGGGGCTTGAGGAAATTCAGGACGGGGAAATCCTGCTGTCCGGCGAACCTGTGTTTACCGGCAAGAAACCCAACCGCGCGGTGCGGCGCAAGATGCAGGTGGTGTTTCAGGACCCCTACGGCAGCTTTAATCCCCGCCACCGTGTGGACCGGCTCATAACGGAACCGTTTCACCTGCTCGATTCCGCACCGTCAGATCGTGAGGACCGGATTGCAGAGGCCTTGCGCTCTGTCGGGCTGACACCGGATGATGCGTTCAAATACCCCCATGAATTTTCCGGTGGCCAGCGCCAGCGGATCGCCATTGCCCGCGCCCTGATCATCAAACCCGAACTGATCATACTGGATGAAGCGGTTTCAGCCCTTGATGTGTCGATCCGCGCACAGATTCTCGATCTGCTGGCAGAACTTTCGGAAAGCCACGGGCTGACCTATCTGTTTATCTCGCACGATTTGTCGGTGGTGCGTTCCATCACAGACCGTGTTCTGGTAATGCAGCACGGAAAAATCGTCGAACAGGGCGAGACGCAGAGCGTCTTTGACAACCCCACCGACATCTACACACAAACCCTAATTGCAGCCGCCCCGCGTCTGCCTGAAGACCTGAGGAATTTCTGATGCCCCTACCCCCCGATCTGTGGTTCGATCCAACCAAATGTTTCATAAACGGTGAATGGGTTGCCCCGCTGGGCGGCGAACAACTGGGCCTGACCGACCCGTCTACCGGCGATGAAATCGGGACGATTGCTCGGGGCACGGCCGAAGATATCGACGCGGCCGTCGCCGCCGCACAAGCTGCACGCAAGGGCGAATGGGGCCGGATGCCTGCGTTTGAACGGGGGCGCATTCTGGCCAAGCTCGGCCAGTTGATCCTGACCAAGACCGAAGAACTCGCCCGTCTGGAATCCACCGATGTGGGCAAGCCGCTGACACAGGCCCGCGCCGATGCTGTGGCGATGGCCCGCTATATGGAGTTTTATGCCGGTGCTGCGGACAAGGTCCACGGCGAAACCATCCCCTATCTGGACGGCTACACGGTGTATACCCTGCGCGAACCCCACGGGGTAACGGGGCATATCGTGCCGTGGAACTATCCCATGCAGATCATCGGGCGCTCTGTCGGGGCGGCGCTGACAATGGGCAACACCTGTGTTTTGAAACCGGCGGAAGAGGCGTGTTTGACAGCGCTGGCTTTTGCCGATCTGGCCCATCAGGCCGGTCTGCCTGCCGGCGTGTTGAACGTGGTGCCCGGCCTTGGCGCCGAGGCCGGCGCTGCGCTATCGTCCCATAAAGGCGTGCATCACATGTCCTTTACCGGATCGGTTGCAACCGGCGTGCGCATCCAGACGGCAGCGGCGCAGAATGTTATTCCCGTCACGCTGGAACTGGGCGGCAAATCCCCGCAACTGGTGTTTGACGATGCGGATATTGACGCCGCCCTGCCGTTTCTGGTGAACGGCGGCATCCAAAACGCCGGTCAGACCTGTTCGGCGGCTTCTCGTATTCTGGTGCAGCGCGGCGTCTACGACGAGGTGCTGGCGAAAATGGCGGCAAAATACGGCGAATTGCGCGTTGGTCCGGCCCTGTCTGATCTGAACGTTGGACCGTTGATTTCGGCCCGTCAGAAACAGATCGTCTCCGGTTTCCTCAATAAAGGCCGCGATCTGGAAACCGCAGCGCAGGCTGTGATTGTCGATGACGCACCAGAGGGCGGGCATTACGTGGCCCCGACCCTGTTTGCCGGTGTCAGCGCCGATCACACGCTGGCGCAGGACGAGATTTTCGGCCCCGTACAGGTGGTCATTCCGTTTGACAGCGAAGAGGAAGCGGTCGCGATTGCCAATGGCACAGATTACGGGCTGGTGGCTTCGGTCTGGTCACAAAACGGCGCACGGCAGATGCGACTTGCCAAGGCGATTGATACCGGACAGGTGTTCCTGAACAACTACGGCGCAGGCGGCGGTGTCGAACTGCCGTTTGGCGGTGTCGGCAAATCCGGCCACGGGCGGGAAAAAGGATTTGAGGCGCTGTTCGGATTTTCCAAACTGAAAACCGTCGCGGCCCTGCACAGGTGAACGCAGAGCTTGGACAACCGGATGAAAACCCTTCTGAACACCCATTCCTTTACCGTCCGCCCCTCTGATTGCGATCCACTTGGCCATATGAATGTGGCGCGGTATCTCGACGGGTGCTCGGACGCCGGTTTCAACATCCAAGCCGCATGGTCACTGACGCCTCAGGACATCCGTGACGGGCGGCAACTGGCCTTTGTTGTGGTCAACGCCAATTCCAATTTCATCCGCGAATTGCATATTGGTGATACGGTGAATATCCAATCCGAGTTGATCAGGATCGGGGGCAAATCCTGTCAGGTCTGCCACCATTTCATGAAGGGCGACACGGAGGTGTTTAACTCAACCTTCACCTTGGTTCTGATGAATCTGCAAACCCGCACCGCCGAGCCGATCCCCGATGATCTGCGCAAGGCCATGCAAGAGGCCCATGCTTAGGATCAGCAACAAACAGGCCCGTGCGCTCTGGCTGCACAGCAACGGCCTGTCTGCCAGCCCGACAGGGCCATTGGATGTGATGCAAATGATCCGCGATCTGGGCTTTGTCCAGATCGACACCATCCGCAACGTCACCCGCGCCCATCACCATATTCTGTGGTCCCGCAACCGGAACTACCGCGAAAACATGCTTTGGCCGTTGCTTGGCAAGCACCGTGAAATCTTTGAACATTTCACCCATGACGCCTCGCTGATCCCGATGGAGTTTTATCCCATGTGGGCCCGACAGTTCCGCCGCTGGGGGGAACGGGTGGCCCGCGCCCCGTGGTATCAGTCCGGTCTGGCGCAATCCGCCAAACAGGAGATCCTGCAACGGATCAAATCCGAGGGCGCCCTCTCCACCCATGCCTTTGACACCAAGATCGAAGGCCCGCGGGAAATGTGGGCACGACCGCCCCATAAAAAGGCGCTGGACCAGATGTGGTACGCGGGGGAGTTATCCACCTGCTTCCGTGCGAATTTCATCAAATACTACAACCTGACCGAACGGGTGGTGCCTGCCCATTTGCGCGAACCGACCTGTGATGACAGGGGCCAAATCGACTGGCTGTGCCAAAATGCGCTAACGCGGCTGTCTTTTGGCACCCAAGGCGAAATCCAGCGTTTCTGGGAGGCCATGAACGCCAGCGAAACCCGCGCCTGGGTTGCAGGCCAGCGCGATCTGTTTCCGGTGGAAATCGAACTGGCCGATGGCTGTCTCTATCCGGCCTTCGGCACGCCTGACATCGAGGAACGCCTTGCAGCCTGCCCGACGCCGGGCAGCATCCTGCGACTTCTCAACCCGTTTGATCCGGCCATCCGAGACCGCAATCGCCTGAAACGCCTGTTCGGGTTTGACTATGTAAACGAGATGTTCGTCCCCGCCGCCAAACGCCGCTGGGGATATTACGTTTACCCGCTCCTGGAGCGGGACCGCTTTGTCGGAAGAGTGGAGTTAAAGGCCGATCGCAGCAAGAACTTCATGCAAGTGACAGGGTTCTGGCCTGAACCAAAGGTGGCTTGGGGACCACCGCGCCTGCGTAAACTCGACAGTGAGTTAACCCGCTTTGCACGGCTGGCAGGTATCACGCAGATCGACTGGATTGCGCAGCGCCCCTGAAGGCAAAGCGCAGCCCTCTCGCAGACAGTTTCCTAACGTCGCTGGGCGGAATACTGACACACCGGGCTTGCAATCCGGCCTCGATGGGCGGAACCATAGGCCAAACAAGGGAAAAGCGAAATGATCACAGTTCACCACCTGAACCGCTCGCGCAGCTTGCGCATTCTCTGGCTCCTGGAGGAGCTGGGGTTGGATTATCAAGTCACCCGCTATGAACGGGATGCAACGACCAACCTCGCCCCGCCCGAACTTCTGGCCCTGCATCCTCTGGGGAAAAGCCCGATGGTGGAAATGGACGGTCGGTTGATCTGTGAATCCGCCGCCATTGTCGAAGCGATCTGCGCGAAACACGGCCCCGATCTGGTGCCTGCACGGGACAGTGACGCCTATACCACCCATATGGAGCTGATGCATTTTGCCGAAGGCTCGGTGATGATACCGGTTCTGCTGAACCTCTATACAGGGCGGCTCGGGGATGCGGCAGCCCCCTTGCAGCCACGGATCCAGTCTGAATTAACCAGCCACTTTTCCTATATGGAACAAATGCTTCGCCCCTCGGGTCATTATGTGCTCGACGACCTTTCCGCCGTTGACATCATGCTCAGCTTTCCGGCAACAGTTGCCATGCGCATGGGGCGCGGTGCAGATTTCCCCAAACTGTCCGCCTTCGTGGACTGGATGAAGAACCGGCCCGCATTCCAGGCGGCACTGGCCAAGGGCGGCGGGGACTGAACCCGGCGCCCCAACCCGTTTTCACAAGATCAAGACACAGGAATAACACACATGAAACTTGCAGGAAAAACCGCGATCGTCACAGGCGCTGCGTCCGGCTTTGGCGCCGGGATTGCAGCCAAGTTCATCGAAGAAGGCGCGCAGGTTCTGCTGGCAGACATTAACGGCGACGGCGCTGCCGAAACCGCGCAGTCGCTGGGGGAGAAGGCTTCGGGCTGTCAGGCGGATGTCGGCTCGCCTGACTCTGTCAAAGCCATGATGCAAACCGCGGTCGAGCGGTTCGGCAAGCTGGATATCCTTGTGAACAACGCCGGTGTGACCCATCTGCCCGCACCGATGGAAGACGTCAGCGAAGAAGATTTTGACCGTGTGTTCAAGGTAAACATGAAATCCATCTACCTCGCCGCCCGATTGATTGTACCCCATATGAAAGCTAACAAGACAGGCGCGATCCTGAACATCGCCTCAACCGCCGGTGTCAGCCCGCGCCCGAACCTGAACTGGTACAACGCCTCCAAAGGCTGGGCGATTACCGCGACCAAGGCTATGGCGGTCGAACTCGCCCCGTTTGGCATCCGCGTCAACGCATTGAACCCGGTCGCCGGAGAAACCCCGCTGCTGAAATCCTTTATGGGCGAGGATACCCCCGAGGTACGTGCGAAATTCCTCTCGACCATCCCGCTCGGCCGGTTCTCTACCGCGCAGGACATGGGCAATGCTGCCAGCTTCCTGTGCTCTGACGAGGCGTCAATGATCACCGGCGTTGCGATGGAAGTGGACGGCGGACGCTGCATCTGATGCAGGTGGGGCCGCGCAATCTGATCACGGATGTTCCCGGCCTCAGGGTCGGGAACGCCCAGGATCACAACCTGAAATCCGGCACAACCGTCCTGTTGGGCGATGCGCCTTTTGTCGCCTCTGTTTCGGTCATGGGCGGTGCCCCCGGCACGCGAGAGACCGACCTTTTGGAACCCGACAAACTGGTCGGGCAGATCGACGCGCTGGTGCTTTCGGGGGGGTCGGCCTTCGGGCTGGATGCGGCTACGGGCGTGCAGGAACGGCTGCGCCAGAACCGGCGCGGCTTTGAGATCGGGCCGGCAGTCATTCCTATCGTGCCAGCGGCAATCATCTTTGACCTGCTGAACGGCGGTGACAAAGACTGGGATCGAAACCCCTACTATAATCTCGGGCTACAAGCCTATGACACTGCGTGCGAAAACTTTGATATTGGCACCGCAGGGGCCGGTACTGGTGCCTTATCTGCCATGCATAAAGGCGGGCTCGGGTCCGCGTCATATGTGCTCGACAGCGGACACACTGTCGGGGCGCTGGTCGCGGCAAATCCGATTGGCGCTGTCACCCAACCCGACAGCCGCCACTTCTGGGCCGCACCGTTTGAATTGGACGGCGAATTTGGCGGCTTCGGCGTCAGCCCGCAAACCGGCATCACAAGTCCCGCACCCAGCCGCAAGGTTGCGGCCATGTCCCGTTTTGGCACGGTTCCCCACGCCGCCCCGACCAATACCACCATCGCCATTGTCGCCACGGATGCACCGCTCAGCAAAGCCGAATGCAAACGGCTAGCGACGGCGGCCCATGACGGTATGGCCCGCGCGATCATGCCAAGCCACACGCCCCACGACGGCGATCTGATTTTTGCGCTCTCCACCAACTCCCGCACCGCCGAGCCGCCTGCCGACCTGATGTCCCTTGGCAACGCCGCCGCCCACTGCCTGTCCCGCGCCATTGCCCGCGCGATCTATTGCGCCACTCCGGCTGACGGGGATCTTCTCCCCTGCTGGCAGGAGGACACCTGATGCCGATACTCCCCCGCCCTGATGTCGATCTGTACTATGAAATCTCGGGCGAAGGTCCGCCGCTGCTGTTGATCCCCGGTATGTTATCCGACAGCGCAAGCTGGCTGCCAGTCGTCCCGCTGCTCAGCCCTCATTTCACCCTGATCCGCGTGGATAATCGCGCCACGGGAAGGATGCAGGATTGCGGTCCCTTCACACTGGCGGATTGCGTAGACGACATCGCTGCCCTGCTTGACCACCTTCACCTGACAGACGTTCACGTTGCGGGTCATTCCATGGGTGGTTTCCTGACGCTGATGCTGGGTGAACGCGCACCGGACCGCCTTGCATCGGTTAGCCTGATGACCTCCGCCGCCATCAACGCTCCGCGCAACGTCCTGCTGTTTGAACAGGCCCTTGCCATGCGCCAGAACACCAGCCTGCCCGAAGGCTACTGGCTGCGCACCCTGTTCCCGTGGTTCATGTCGCCTGCGTTTTTCAGCAATCCGGCGAATCTCGATGCTGCCATTGCCGCGTCGCACGCCTATCCATTTGCCCAGACGCCCGGCGCGATGGAATTGCAACTGAACGCCCTGACCGGATTTGACGCATCAAAGCATGTCCGCCCCCTGCCCTGTCGCGGGCAGGCGCTGCTGGGTGCCAACGACCTTCTGTTCCCCGAAACGGATGCCCGCGAGGCGCTCGGCGCATTTGCCGACATCAGCATCACGACAGTTCCGGACGCCGCCCATTCGATTCATTGGGAACAACCCCGCAAAGTAGCAGAGGCGCTCAGGTCTTTTGCCCTGAACGCCCCCTGATTTCTTCTGGCTAAAAATATCCCCGCGCGGAGCGCAGGAAAATCCTTATACCCCCAGACAGTGCCGCATCACGGCTTTCTGCGCGTGCAGCCTGTTCTCCGCCTCGTCAAAGATCACGGATTGCGGGCCGTCCATGACAGCGCTGGTGACTTCCTCGTCGCGGTGGGCAGGCAGGCAGTGCATGAACAGCGCATCCGGCTTGGCCTGTGCCATCAGCGCCTCGTTCACCTGATAGGGCCGCAACTGGTTGTGCCGCCGCTGGCGCGACGACTGATCGTCATGCATGGACAACCATGTGTCCGCCACGATCAGGTCCGCGCCTTCAACCGCCTTGCCTGCGTCCCGCTCGATGGTCACATTGACCCCCTGCTCCCGAGCCAGTCCGACGAATTCTGCTTCAGGGTCCAGACGTTCCGGCCCCGAGAAGGTAAAGTCGAACCCGAACTGCCCTGCAGCGTGCAGGAAAGAGGCGCAGACATTGTTGCCATCCCCCATCCAGACCACTTTCTTGCCTTTGATCGACCCGCGATGTTCCTCATAGGTCATCACATCCGCCATGATCTGACAGGGGTGGGTGCGGTCGGTCAGACCGTTGATCACCGGAACGTCGGAATATTCCGCCAGTTCCAGCAGGATGCTTTCGTCAAAGGTGCGGATCATGATCATATCCACATAACGCGACAACACCCGCGCCGTATCCGCAATGGTTTCACCGTGGCCAAGCTGCATTTCCGCACCCGACAGCACCATCGTCTGCCCGCCCATCTGGCGCACGCCCAGATCAAAGGACACCCGCGTGCGTGTGGAAGGTTTCTCAAAGATCAGCGCAACCATTTTATTGGCGAGCGGCTGTTCCGCGTCCGGTGTGCCTTTGGACTGGCCAAGGCGGGCCTGTTTCATGGTGTTGGCCTGATCCAGAATATTCCGCAGAACGGCTTTGTCGGTTTTGTGGATGTCCAGAAAATGGGTCATTGTGCTGCCTTCAGTTGTGTTGCGGCCTGATCCAACAGATCGACGGCCTGACCGATCTCGGCCTCGGAAATGTTTAGCGGCGGCAACAGGCGGATGACATTGTCCCCACCCGGAACAGTCAGAATACCCGCGTCATAGCCTGCACGCACCACGTCAAGATTGGTGACTTTGCATTTGACGCCGATCATCAGACCAAGCCCCCGCACTTCTTCAAAGATATCGGGATGGCTTGCCACCAGCCCTTCGAGTTTCTGGCGCATCAGACCTGATTTTTCGAGGACTTCCCCCAGAAATTCCGGTGTGGCGACAATATCCATCACCGCACCGCCCACAGCACAAGCCATCGGGTTGCCGCCATAGGTGGACCCGTGCGTCCCTGCAACCATCCCGCTGGCCGCCTCTTGCGTGGCCAGACAGGCGCCAAGCGGAAAGCCCCCGCCGATGCCTTTGGCCACGGCCATAATGTCAGGGGTCACGCCGGACCATTCATGAGCAAACAGCTTGCCTGTCCGCCCCATACCGCATTGAATTTCGTCAAAGATCAGCAGCAGGCCATGTTCGTCACATAGCGCGCGCAGCTCTTTCATCTTTTGATCCGATACGGGCACAATGCCGCCTTCTCCCTGCACCGGTTCAATCAGGATTGCCGCAGTTTCCCCGTCAATCGCGCCGGAAAGGGCCGCATCGTCGTTCACGTCCACATGCACAAAACCCGGCAGCATGGGACCAAACCCTTTGGTCAGCTTTTCTGCCCCTGCAGCAGCGATCATCCCCAGAGAGCGGCCATGAAAACTGTCATTAAAAGCAATGATCTTGTACCGTTCGGGCTGGCCCTTGTGGCTGAAAAACTTCCGCGCCATTTTCACCGCGCATTCCATGCTTTCGGTGCCGGAGTTGGTAAAAAACACCGTGTCGGCAAAGGTCGCCTCCACCAGTTTTTCCGCCAGCGCCTGCTGGTTGGGGATCTGGTAAAGGTTCGAGGTATGCCAGAGCTGGGTTGCCTGATGTTGCAGAACCTCCACCAGCTTGGGGTGCGCATGGCCAAGCGCGTTCACCGCGATGCCTGCCCCCATATCGAGAAAGCGGCGGTCCTGATCGTCCACCAGCCAGCTTCCTTCGCCTTTGACAAACGTCAAAGGAGCGCGCGCGTATGTAGGCAGAACTGCGGGGATCATCAGGATTTTCCTTTTCTTAAAAATGAAGCCAATCCGTGCCGGATTGGAAGCATCGAGTCAATTGTGGATAGAGGGTTGGTTCAAACAAACGAAAACGGGCCCGCGGGTGGGGCCTTTTGGACGTTAGCGTCGGCGTCGCGACGAAAAAGGGACGTTTGGTAAGAACATGCCAACGGGCATAGGGGCAGTTTTACGTCTTGTCCAGTAAAGATCGCCATACCCGAAGCGATGCCTTCTGTATTGTTTCGTTTGCGGCTGGCAGGCGGTTGCTGCTTGCAGAACGCAGGGGCGCGGGATAGGTCCGTTGCACTTCTGACATCAGGTTATTTTCATGGCACCCGTTGCACATAATCCAAAACGCGCTGCTGTTATGATCCTGCTGGCTGCCAGCCTGATCGCAAGCACCACGATCGTGGCGAAATACCTTGGCACACTTGGCACACCACTGCACCCGTTGCAGGTCTCGGCGGGACGGTTTGTCTTTGCCTTCCTCGCGCTGCTGGCGTTTTCGGCGGTGACACGGCCGAAAATATCCAACCCGCAGGTCGGTTTGCATCTGGGGCGCTCCTTGTTCGGCTGGATGGGGGTTACGCTGATGTTTACTGCGGTTGCGCGGATTCCGGTCTCGGACGCCACCGCGATCAGCTTTCTAAATCCGGTCTTCGGCATGATGCTGGCCATTCCCATATTGGGAGAGAAAGTCGGCAAGTGGCGCTGGTCGGCTGCCGCTATCGCCCTGTGTGGCGCGGTCATCCTGTTGCGACCGGGGGCTGGCAGTTTCCAGCCCGCAGCCCTGTTTGCCCTTGTCGCCGCCCTGTTCATGGGGTTGGAGGTGGTCCTGATCAAGCTGTTGTCGGGGCGCGAACCACCAATGCAGATCCTGCTGTTCAATAACGGAATGGGCGCAACCCTTGCGCTGACCGCCGCTTTGTTTGTCTGGACAGCGCCCAGTTGGGACCAGTGGATCGGCCTGTGTCTGATCGGCCTGTTGATGGTCTGTGGTCAGGCGCTGTTCATTCAGGCCATGCGCAGCTCGGAGGCGTCTTTTGTGTTGCCGTTTTCCTATTCCACACTGGTTTTCGCAGCGCTCTACGACTTTTGGGCCTTTGGTGCACGCCCCGACGCAATTTCAGTCACGGGTGCGGCAGTGATCCTTGGCGGGGCTGTACTTCTGGCGTGGCGGGAGATGCGGATCAAATCCTGAACCGCCATCACCGCCTTCCGCTGCCCCGTTTATGCGGCATTTTCGGTATATCTCCGCCTTTATGAAACACGCAGTTTCCTTTCGGCTTGTCATCAATCTGTGAGACGGTAGAATGACGTCTGACCAGAAAAATAGCGCCAGCCCCCGTGCGGTGCAGGGGAATGCCCCGGAAATGACTGTGGAGTGATACGATGTCCTGGACTGATGACCGCGTAGAAATGCTGAAGACCATGTGGGGCGAAGGCAAAAGCGCCAGCCAGATCGCCAAGGAACTGGGCGGCGTAACACGCAACGCCGTGATCGGTAAGGTGCACCGTCTGGGCCTGTCCAATCGCGCAGCCCCTGCCAAAACCGTCAAGGAAAAACCTGCGGCAAAAGAGGCGGCCAAGCCCAAAGCGACCCCGAAGCCCGCTACGGAAACGGCAGCAGAACCTGCAGCCGAGGCAGCACCCGCACCCAAGGCCGCCGAAAAACCCGTCAGCCTGCCTGCACGCAAACCGATTATCACCGCCGGACAACCCCTGCCCCCGCAGCCGTCCAATTCCGAAATCAGCGCAGAGGCTCTGGCCACGGTTGCCGAAGTGGAAAAGAAGGCCAAGAAGCTGGTGCTGATGGAATTGACCGAACGCACCTGCAAATGGCCGATCGGTGATCCGGCGACAGATGATTTCTGGTTCTGTGGTCTGGGTGTGCAAACCGGCAAGCCATATTGCGAAGCCCATAACGCCGTTGCCTTCCAGCCGATGTCCGCCCGCCGGGACCGCCGCGCCCGTTAAGGACGGCAGTAGATGCGCGCCTGCATCCCGATCCTGCGCATGTTCAACGAAAAACATGCGCGGGAATTTTATCTGGACTATCTCGGTTTCAAGGTCCGTTTTGAACATCGGTTCAGCGACGATGCCCCCCTTTATATCGGCATTTACCGCGGCGATTGTGAAATCCATCTGTCCGAACATCACGGAGACGGCTCTCCGGGAGCCCGCATTCGCATCGGTGTTGAGGATATCGAGAGCTTTCACAGCAGCCTTGATCCTGCCTATAAATACGCCCGTCCCGACATTCACACGCAATCCTGGGGGATGCGCGAAGTCATGATTGCAGATCCTTTCGGCAATACGATTGTCTTCTGTCAGGACCGTATCTGACGAATACACAAAGCCGACGCGCAACCGCTTGTTAACAGATGATTGACCTTCCACGACGAAGCTGAATATTGTCATTGCAATCCAACGCCCTAAGTTAGGTATAGGGTACAGATACGAGCCAGGACATGATTACCTACACTTTGAAATGCGAACACGGCCATACGTTTGATAGCTGGTTTCAATCGGCAAAGGCGTTTGACAAGCTTCATGCCGCTGACATGGTGACATGCGCGGTTTGCGGTGCCTTGGGCGTTGAAAAGGCGGTTATGGCCCCCCGCGTGCGCCCGGCCCGTGATGCGGCCCTGCGCCCTGCCACACCGGAGCCTGCCAAGACCGCCGGACCGCTTTCTGCGCCCGCTTCTCCGGCGGAACAGGCGCTGGCAGAACTGCGCAAGATGGTTGAGAAAAACTCTGAAAACGTGGGCGAGAATTTCGTAAAAGAAGCCCGCCGTATCCATGAAGGTGACGCGCCGGAGCGGTCTATTTACGGCAAGGCCAATCCGGATGAAGCCAGAGCGCTGATCGAGGAAGGCATTCCTGTCGCACCGCTGCCGTGGGGAAACCGCAAAACCAACTGATTTCCCCGCTTTCCGGACCGGAGTAAGCCCCCGTCGCATCCCTTTTCTCTTTCCCTTGGCGGCCAAGCGGCGTACAAGACGCGCGAATTGTTAACAGCCGTGGACCCACCCCGATATGCCCAGATTGGTAATGAAATTTGGCGGAACGTCAGTGGCCGATCTGGCCCGGATCGCCAACGCCGCAGATAAAGTGCGACAGGAAGTCGAAAACGGCTATGAGGTCGTTGTAATTGTCTCCGCCATGTCCGGTAAAACGAACGAGCTGGTAGGCTGGGTGCGCGACAGCGCCCCCGAAGACGGCATTTATGACCGTGCCGAATATGACGCCGTTGTCTCCTCCGGTGAAAATGTCACCTCCGGCCTGATGGCATTGCGCCTGCAGGCGATGGGGGTTCCGGCCCGCAGTTGGCAAGGCTGGCAGGTGCCGCTGAAATGTACCGGAAAACACGAAAGCGCACGGATTGATGCGATCCCGACAGAAAACCTCGACGCGTCCTTCGCTTCGGGCTGTAAGGTTGCTGTGGTCGCCGGATTTCAGGGCGTGATGGATGACGGACGGATCGCCACCCTTGGGCGGGGCGGTTCGGACACGACGGCTGTCGCCTTTGCAGCCGCGCTCGACGCGGAACGCTGTGACATCTACACAGATGTGGACGGGATCTACACCACCGACCCACGCATCGTGTCGGACGCCCGCAAATTGCACCGCATTTCTTACGAGGAAATGCTGGAACTTGCATCGCTTGGGGCGAAAGTCCTGCAAACCCGTTCTGTCGAACTCGCCCGCTCCTACCGCGTGCGCCTGCGGGTTCTGTCCAGTTTTGAAGACGATATATCTGCCGACGTTGGCACACTTGTATGTTCAGAGGAAGAAATCATGGAAAACATTCGCGTTGTTAAGGGCGTGGCCTACTCTCGTGACGAAGCCAAGATGACCCTCGTTTCTGTCGCAGACCGTCCCGGTGTGGCCGCTGCAATCTTTGGTCCGCTGGCGGATGCCGGTGTGAACGTAGATATGATCGTGCAGAACATCTCTGAAGACGGTCGCACCGACATGACCTTTTCCTGCCCGACAGATCACGTTCCCCTTGCCGAAGCCGCCATGCAGGCCGCTGCGGACGCAGGAGAGTTGAACTACCGCGATCTGATCACCGATAAAAATGTCGCGAAAATCTCGATCGTGGGCAACGGCATGCGCTCGCAAGCCGGTGTTGCCAAGAAAATGTTCAAAATTCTGGCCGATGAAGGCGTGAACATTCGGGTCATCACAACCTCCGAGATTAAAATATCTGTGCTGGTCGACCGGAAATATATGGAACTGGCCGTCCGCGCACTGCATGATGAGTTCGAACTCGCAGTGGAATAGGCGGTACGGTGGTAGATTCTCGGCTCGATAGCAGACAACTGCTCACCAGACTTCGCGATACGCTCGCAGAGGATGGTGACGGACAGCAACGGTTGGATCACATCACCCAACTGGTTGCGCAGGGCGTGGGCACAGAGGTCTGCTCCGTCTACCTGCGTCGGGACCGCCAGACACTGGAACTTTGCGCGACGGAAGGACTGAAAAAGGAATCCGTCCACGTCACCCGCCTGCGCTATGGCGAAGGTCTGGTGGGTCGTGTCGCCAAAGAGGCCCAGCCGATCAATGCCCAGAACGCAACGGCCGAACGGGGATTCCGCTATATGCCGGAAACAGGGGAGGAATTATATTCCTCTTTCCTTGGCGTACCTGTGCAGCGGCTTGGTGAGGTTCTGGGCGTTCTGGTGGTGCAAAGCCGCGAGCAGCGGGAATACACCGAGGACGAGGTTTACGCCCTTGAAGTCGTAGCGATGGTGCTGGCCGAGATGAAAGAGCTTGGCGCTTTCGTGGCGGACGGCGAGGCAATGACCCCGCCCCACCAGCGCCCGATCATGTTTACGGGCGCCTCTGCGCAGGAGGGCGCCGCGCGAGGTTCGGTTGTCCTTCATGATCCCAAGATTGTCATCACAAATCCGGTGGCCGACGATCCGGAAGCCGAAAAAGAGCGTCTGAACGCGGCGATGGACAGCCTGCGCATTTCGGTGAACGATCTGCTGAATACGTCGCGCAGTGATACGGATGTGGAGCAACTGGAGGTGATGGAAACCTACCGGATGTTTGCAAACTCCAAAGGCTGGCGTGCGCGTCTGGAGGCCAGCATCGACCGCGGCCTTGCAGCGGAAGTCGCGGTAGAAAAAGAGCAATCCGCCACCCGCGCCCGTATGGCGCGCGTGCCCGATCCCTATCTGCGCGAAAGACTGCACGATCTGGACGATCTGTCCAACCGTCTATTGCGGATCCTCACCGGACAGGGACGGTCTGTCGGGGATGAATTGCCGGATCGCCCTGTTTTGGTGGCCCGAAACATCGGTCCCGCTGAATTGTTGGAATATGGCAAGAAATTACGCGGGATTGTGCTTGAACAAGGGTCTGTTGGTTCCCATGCTGCAATTATCGCGCGGGCCTGGGCAATCCCGATGGTGATCCATGCCGAGGATATTACCCGCGAGGCGCTGAACGGCGACACCATTCTGGTGGACGGGGATCAGGGCATTGCGCATCTGCGCCCGGACGACAATGTCGCCACTGCTTTCAACGATAAAATCGCAATGGCGAACAAGGCTCTGGAGCGGTTCTCGGAGATCCGCGACAAGCCCGCCGTGTCAACCGATGGCACCCGCATCAACCTGCTGATGAACGCGGGTCTGCTGGCCGATCTTCCCAGTCTGCAAGGCTCTGGCGCGGAGGGTGTGGGGCTGTTTCGCACCGAATTGCAGTTTCTGGTGCGCAACGAGATGCCCAAGCGAACCGATCTGGCCCAGCAATACGGGCGGGTGTTTGAAGCAGCCAGAGGCAAGCCAATCACCTTTCGCACGCTCGACATCGGCTCGGATAAGGTTGTGCCGTTCCTGAAGCCCGAAGACGAGCCGAACCCCGCGCTCGGCTGGCGGGCGATCCGGATCTCTCTGGACAAACCGGGCATCATGCGGATGCAGCTTGAAGCGATCCTGCGCGCTGCCAAGGGACGCCCTGTTAACATTATGTTCCCGTTTGTGGCCCAGTTCGACGAATTCAAAGACGCAAAAGCCATCCTTGAGAAAACGATCGAAAACGAATTGCGCCTTGGCCATGTGATCCCCAGCGACATCAAGGTCGGCGCGATGCTGGAAACCCCGAGCCTTGCCTTTGCGCCAAACCAGTTCTTTGAAATGGCAGACTTTATTTCTATCGGCGGCAACGATCTGAAACAGTTTTTCTTTGCAGCGGACCGCGAAAACGAGAGGGTGCGGCGGCGTTACGATACGTTGAATGTCAGTTTTCTGACCTTTCTGAAGCAGATTTGCGAACGCTGCTTTGAGTTTGATACCCCGGTCAGTTTCTGCGGCGAGGATGCGGGTCGCCCGCTTGAGGCTATGTGTTTTGCGGCAATTGGGTTGCGGACCTTGTCCATGCGTCCCGCTTCGATTGGTCCGGTTAAGGACCGTCTGCGCTCGGTTAATCTGGCCGAGGCGAAAAAGGCGATTGAAGAGGCCTGCCTGTCCGGGGATCAATCCGTGCGCGACCGGATGCGCAAGTGGTATGCGGATCATCAGGCGGAAGATTAACGAACGGCGATCTGTCACCCTGCCAATTCATATATTTGGACAAGTTTTTCGGGCGCATTGCAACATGCGCGGCGGAAAAGCTGCGCCGCCCCGTTCGATCACCCTTCATATATGAAGCGTCTTATATGAAGCTTCATATATGAAGCGTGTTGTATGAAGCTTCATTTAAGAAGCTTCATATACGCAGTATGTTAATCCGGTTTGGCATCCAAAAACAAAGCACCAGCACGGCAGCATTCGCCTTGCCTTACTCATCGCGTCATAAAATGGAAGTCACGACCGGCGGGTTAGCAGGGTTCTGGCAGCGGCTTCGGCTTCGGGCGTGATCACATCCCCCGCCAACATCCGCGCGATCTCGCGCGTGCGCTCTTCCACGTCCAATTTGGCAACAGTGCTAAGGGTTTCGCCGGCCTTAACCGATTTTGACACCTGCCACTGATGCGCCCCCTGTGCCGCCACCTGCGGAGAGTGTGTTACCACCAGAATTTGCGCGCTTTGTGCCAGCGCGGCCAGACGCCGTCCGACCGCATCCGCAGTCGCGCCACCAACGCCTCTGTCGATCTCATCGAAAATCAGCGTCACACCTTCGCTGCGCTTGGTCAGGCAGACCTTCAAGGCCAGCAAAAAGCGCGACAGCTCCCCGCCCGAGGCAATCTTGTCAATCGGGCCGGAGGGCGCACCGGGGTTCGTCGCAACCGTAAAGGCAACATCGTCGCGCCCCTCCGGTCCGGCGTCGCCTTGGTTAATTTGCGTGGTGAAAACCGCCCGCTCCATCTTTAGCGGTGCCAGTTCCGCCAGCATCGCCTTGTCGAGCTTCAAGGCGGCTTTGCGGCGGGTCTCGCCCAGCTTTGCCGCCAGCGTGTCATACTGCCCCTGTGCATCGCGCACCGCCCGTTCCAGCCCGTCGATATGATCCGCGCCACCGTCGATAGCCGCCAGTCGCGCCCGCAGATCGGCGGCGAATTCTGCCAGCGCATCGGGCACCACATTGTGCTTGCGGGCCAGTCCGCGGATCGCGAACAGCCGTTCCTCTGTGGCCTCCAGTTCCAGCGGGTTGAAATCCAGCGCGTTGAGACAATCCTCTACCCCGCGTTGGGCATCCGCCAGTTCTGACAGCGCACGGGACAAGGCACCAATGGCCGGTTCCAACTGGGGTCCGGCGTGGTCCGAGGCCCCTTCCAGCCAGCGCAGGGCATCGGTCATCGCCCCTTCGGCTGCATCCCCGCCAAGGGCATTCGCAGCCTTTGCAATGTCTTCGCGGATCCGTTCCGCGCCCTGCATCAACCGGCGGCGGGTGTCGAGCGTTTCTTCCTCGCCTGCCTCCGGATCGAGCTTGTCCAGCTCCTCCACTGCATGGCGCAGATATTCTTCATCCGCTTTTGCTTGTTGCAACGCCTCTTGCGCCTTGTGGAGCGTGTCCCGCGCCGTGCGCAGCGTCTTCCACGCGCCCTGAATTGGCGCCAGATCCACGCCGGCAAATGCGTCCAGCAAAATCCGGTGGCCTCTGGGGTTCAACAGGCCGCGATCATCGTGCTGGCCGTGTAATTCCACCAGCAGCTCGGACAGTTTGCGCAGGGTTTCACCAGACACGCGTCGATCATTCACAAAGGCGGTTTTGCGCCCGCTCGGGGTGTTTGTGCGGCGCAGGATCAGCTCTCCCTCATCCAGCGAGAGTTCCTGTTCAGCCAGTACGCTGTGGATCGGGTGTACGGTGGGGATTTCAAAGACCGCCGTAACCTCGCCCTGCTCTGCCCCGCTGCGCACGAGATCAGCCCGCCCGCGCCAACCGAGCACAAATCCGAGACTGTCCAGCAGAATGGATTTCCCCGCGCCGGTCTCGCCGGTAAGCACGTTCAGACCTGACTGGAAATCAAGGTCCAGCCGGTCGATCAACAGCATGTTACGAATGGAAAGGCCGCGCAGCATGGCGAGTTACGTCCTGTTCAGACTATGGATAAAGCAGCCATATCCGAGACCTTCCCGAATGGCCGGTTCGCAAAACTCAGCCATCGCTCAGAGCCATTCGCCCCGTGCCACCTGACGCCAGATCTGTCTCAGCCAGCCTTGACTATCGGCGCTGGCGTCATCCGTGGAAATCCCCCGCCCGGTCAGCAGAACATGGGTGTCTTTGTACCAGTCTGTGCCCTGAAAGTTGTGGCCAAGAATGGCACCAGCGGTCTGCGCGTCACTGTCCAGCCCAAGCGAGACATAGGCTTCTACCAGACGGTGCAGTGCTTCAGGGGTGTGGGTGGTGGTCTGGAAATCTTCAACCACAACACGGAAGCGGTTGATCGCCGCCCCGAAGTGGCCCTTTTTCATATAGAACCGCCCGATGTCCATTTCCTTACCGGCGAGGTGATCCAGCGCCAGATCGAATTTCAACAAGGCGGATGAGGCATATTCGCTGTCGGGATAGTTTTCCACCGTGTTGCGCAGAGCTTGCAGTGCCTGAAAGGTGATGCCCTGATCGCGGCTTACGTCGTCGATCTGGTCATAAAAGCTGAGCGCGATGAGGTATTGCGCATAGGCGGCATCTTCGTCTTGCGGATAAAAATCCAGATAGCGTTGGGCCGCGCCTCGGCTTTCCTCATAGAGTTTGGCCTGATGATAGGCAAAGGCCGACATGATGATGGACCGTTTCGCCCAGTCCGAATAGGGGTAAAGCCGCTCAACCTCGGTAAAGAGTTTGGCGGCTTCTTCCGCGCCTTTGCGCTGCGAAAGTTTCGCTTCGGCCTGTTGGTAAATGGATTCAGGCGGCTGGTTTTCGAGCGAAACCTCCTGCTCGCGCTGTCCGCAGCCGGCAACCAGAACAACCGAAGCTGTCAGTATTCCGTAAACTGCCTTCTTGCCTAAGTGCATCATACCCGCATCACCCTGTCCCGCTCGCCCGACGATAGGCTGCATTTTACGGGTTAACTAGCACAAAACCAACCGAGTAAAAACGCTTTCGTCCGGTTTTGCACGAAGATTTGTGTTTTGTTTGTAACAGGTTCAGGCCAGCACAAAGTCGGTCGGCTTGATATGGGCACCTGGCAGGTCGTGCCACTGGCTTGGGGTGCATTCAACCATTTCCCATGCGTCAGGCCGCGCAAACAATTCGCGCAGCAGCAGGTTCGTTGCACGGTGGCCGGCTTTCTCCCCGTGATACCGCCCGATGATTGGATGACCGGCCAGCGCCAGATCGCCCAAAGCGTCCAGCATCTTGTGGCGCACACATTCATCCTCGCGGCGGAACCCTTCCGGATTCAACACAGTATCGCCGTCCACAACAATGGCATTTTCCAGACCGCCCCCAAGGGCAAGACCCGCGGATTGCATCATATCCACGTCACGGCGCAGACAGAAGGTCCGGCAGTTGGACAGTTCGCGCACAAAGGCACCATTGGACATTTGCAACGTTTTTGACTGTTTACCGATGGCAGCTTCGTCAAAATCAATGGCAAATTCGATTTCGATCTTTTCTGACGGGGACAGGCTGGCCGAGAAACCGTCAACATTGATGCTGACAGGTTTCAGAATGCGGATCGCCTTCAACGGGGCGTCCAGCTCTTTCAGTCCGGCCTTCAGGATCGCCGCCACGAAGGGCGCAGAGCTGCCGTCCATGATCGGGATTTCCGGCCCGTCAATTTCAATCATCGCGTTGTGAATCCCTGTGCCGGCCAGAGCAGCCATCAGATGTTCCACGGTGGACACTTCAACACCGGCGTCATTGGCCAGTCGGGTGCACAGCCGCGTATCGTTCACGTGATCGTATCGCGCAGGGATCATGTTGTCGCGATCCGCAACATCAACCCGTTGGATCCAGACCCCGAAATCAGCGAGAGCAGGCGACACGCGCAATGCGGCACGCTTGCCGGAATGGAGTCCTTTTCCAACAATCTCGATCGGGGTTTTCAGAGTTCTTTGCATCATGCACCTGTGGCTTTGCTTACCCAATTATCTAGGGAACCCGCAGCAAAAGCTCAATTCACGCTTTGTGACGCTATGTGACAGTGCTGAAACAAAAAAGGCACATCGCTGACGTGCCTTTTTAGAAATGATCTTATACGGGCCGGACTAGTTGGCCTGACGGCGCAAAAACGCTGGAATTTCAATGCGTTCCTGTTCCGGATCAACGTGCTCTTCTTCTTCCGCGTACTGTGGCGCCGCAGAGCTGACCTGCGGCTGTTCACGATGGGCGGTGGCTTGCACATCGCCGTGACCTGTCATGCGAGAGATCAGACTGTTCAGACGAAACCCTTTGGGCTTTTCTTCATGGGCTTCACCGCTGAAGAATTTCGGAGTCTCTGCGGCCGCTTCCTGCGCACGGGGCGCTTTGGCTACGGCAGCTTCCAGACGCTGCATGGTTTCAGGGCTGACCTGACCGGGCTTGGCGGCCTGCGGCGCCACAAAACCGGAGCGTTGGTCAAAGAAATTGTCAGGCGCTTCGACCGATTCAACCTGTGTCTGCTGGGGCTGGTAGGCCGGTGCAGGCAGTCCGTCGTCGGTGGTCGGCTCTTCGATGACCTCGTGCTGGGCGGTGTCCTGTGGCAATTGCTCGAACAGGCTTGGCTCTGGCGTGGTGGCTTGTGCGGCAACCGGCTCTGGCTGGGATTGAACCTGTTCCGGTTCAGCCATTTGTGCCGCTGCGGAGTCCTGTGCAACTGCGGGCTGTTCTGCCGGAGCCTCTGCAACAGGGGCCGGAGCAGGTGTCGGTGCGGGCACGGCAACGTTGATTTCCGCTGCGCTTTGGGCCAGCGGTTCTTTGAGGGTGCGGCGTGGTACGGGGATGTCCCCTGCCCCAACAGCCGCGTCGATGCCTGTGGCAACCACGGAGACGCGCATGACGTCTTCCATGCTCGGGTCCATTGTGGAGCCGACGATGATATTTGCTTCCGGGTCCACTTCTTCGCGGATGCGGTTGGCAGCTTCGTCAAGTTCAAACAGTGTCAGGTCGTTACCACCCGTAATGTTGATCAGAACGCCGCGTGCACCCTGCAAGGAAATCTCGTCCAGCAGGGGGTTCGCTATAGCTTTTTCGGCAGCCTGAATTGCGCGATCTTCGCCAACAGCCTCACCTGTGCCCATCATCGCCTTGCCCATTTCGTCCATCACGGAACGGATGTCGGCAAAGTCGAGGTTGATGATACCCGGACGGACCATCAGATCGGTTACACCTTTCACGCCCTGATACAGAACATCGTCTGCAAGGCTGAAGGCTTCGGTGAAGGTGGTTTGCTCATTCGCAATCCGGAACAGGTTCTGGTTCGGAATGATGATCAGCGTATCCACAACCTTTTGCAGACATTCAACGCCTTCTTCGGCCTGACGCATGCGGCGGGTGCCTTCAAACTGGAACGGTTTGGTGACAACGCCAACGGTCAGGATGCCCAACTCGCGGGCGGCTTGTGCGACGATGGGTGCGCCACCTGTTCCGGTGCCACCGCCCATACCGGCCGTGATAAAGCACATGTGGCTGCCCACCAGATGATCGACGATCTGCTCGATGCTTTCCTCGGCAGCGGCCGCGCCCACGCTGGGACGGGCGCCGGCGCCCAGACCCTCGGTGATTTTCTCACCCAGCTGGATTTTACACGTCGCCTTGGTGGACTGTAGTGCCTGTGCATCCGTGTTCGCGACAACGAAATCAACACCGTCCAGTGCTTTGTCGATCATGTTGTTGACCGCGTTGCCACCGGCCCCACCAATACCGAATACTGTGATCCGTGGTTTCAAATCTACCATCTCTGGCATACGCAAATTCAATGTCATGTTCTATCCGCCTGTAGTTTTTTTGTTTCGCCGTCTGACCAACGGTCGTTTACGCCCTGATTCGGTATGCTAAACGACTGATTCGCTCAGGTCACGAAAAATCGTTGGAATTGCCGCCTATATTGTAACGGATATGGGGGATTCTGCAAGATTTTGCCGGATCAACCATAGCTTGTTTACCAGTTCTCCTTGAACCACCGCATAGCGCGTTTGAGGGGCTGTCTGCCCTGCCCTGCCATTGGCAGGTTAAAATCCCAGCATTCATCCTGAGGATGGGCTGCATGCAGCGCCAACCCGACACTCGCCGCGAAAGCCGGCCCTGTGGCAGCTTGCGGAAGCCCTTGAATCCGCAGCGGTTTCCCCAGACGCACCTGCTGGCCGAGAATGCGGCTTGCCAGTCCTTCGAGACCCGGAATCTGACTGCCTCCGCCGGTCAACACAATACGTTGACTCGGCAGATGGTCAAAACCGGCAGCATCCAGCCGAGCGCGCACCTCTTCGAGAATTTCTTCCACACGGGGCCGCATCACGCCGATTAACTCGGACCGGCTGATCCGGCGGCGGTCGTGGTCAAAATCGCCGGTATCCCCGCCAATTTCGATCATATCGCGGTCATCCATCCCCGTCGCGACAACGCCGCCGTGGAAGGTCTTGATCCGCTCTGCCGTAGGGGTCGCCACCTGTAGCCCCTGACCGATGTCAGAGGTCACAAGGTCACCGCCCATACGCACGGAATCCGCAAAAATCATATGCTTTTTAAGAAAAATCGATACGCTGGTCGCGCCACCGCCAAAGTCGATACAGGCGCCGCCGAGTTCCTGTTCGTCCTCTACCAGCGCCGAGACTCCGGCCACATAGGAAGAGGATGCAAAACCGGCCAGTTCCAGATCACAGCGTTTGATACATTTCAGCAGGTTCTCAATCGCGCCGGTATCAATGGTCAGCAGGTGCATATCCACAGACAGACGGTTGCCGATCTGACCGCGCGGGTCTGACAGGCCGGAGCGATGGTCGAGCGCAAAGTTCACAGGCATGGCGTGGATCGCCTCGCGTCCCATGCCATAATCCGGCACATCACATTCCGCCAGCACCCGCCCGATGTCGTAATCCATCACCGAGCCGTTTTCCAGTTGCACCGCCCCTGTCACCCCGTAGGACCGCGGCTCTGCGCCGGACATACAGGCAATGACATGATCAACGCGGGTGTTCGCCATCTTCTGTGCCGCCTGCACCGCCGTGCGGATTGCCCGCTCGGTCTCTTCCATCGTGCTGACTTCGCCAAAGCGCACACCGCGGGAACGGGTGGTGGCCACGCCAATCACACGGAACGCGCCGTGGTTGGCCATCGCGGTCATACCCTCTTGCGCATTCATCTGCACCGAAGGGTCGAATTGCAGGATCATGCAGGCGATTTTGGACGTCCCCACATCCAGAATAGCCACCACGCCCCGTTGCAGGGCCGCGCGGCGGCGTTGTCTCATAGCGCGTTGTGTTTCGTATAGTTGTGTCATCAGGTTTCACTTTCCCCATCGGCTATGGCCCGCAGCCGGTGCAGTTCTTCGACGGCCGCTGCGGTTAATCTCAGAACCGGGCGGCGCCCGTCTCTCATGTCTACAACTGTTACATCCCGCCCAAGCAGGTCACGCGCCCGTTGCAGCGCGACAACCCGCTCCAAGGCCGCGACCGGACGTTTGACCGGAAGCTGGATAATCTGCCCGCGGTCCAGCATCACATCCCAGCGGCGCTCTCCGACACGGCGCAGCCCGCGAATGCGATCCGATAGTGGGCCGGCCGCCGCGAAAAGCCGCAGCGCCTGCCCCGCGTATTCCTGCGCACCTTTGCCCAGAATTAACGGCAGTCCAAGATAGCCTTCACGGGTTTCAAGCACGCCAGCCCGCGCGCCCACCGCATCCACCAGTTCCAGATGATCGGCACCACGCCAGACCAATGCGGGGACACGCTCGACAATTTGCACATCCAGCACGCCGCTGCGCAAAAAGACATCGGCGCTTTTCACCGCATCAATTGCTTCGATCTTTTCCTTCAGCGCCGCCAGATCCAGTTGCAGGGAACTGACGGGAAACACCATCGGAATAGCCTCGCGCACCTGTTTTGAGACAACGGTGCTGCCCCCCTCGACCTGCATCAGGTTCACAGCAAATTCGGGGCGGTTTTCGATCATGGTGCGGGCGTTGGTCACGCTTTGGGCCAGCCGCGCCTGCACTTTGGGATCGGAGAAATGATTTGCCACCAGTCCGACCACAATCGCAATCGGCAAGCCGGTGCGGATCAGGGAGCGGTAGAGCGGTGTCAGCCAGATCCGCTCCAGCCGGTATTTGATCCGACTCGGGCTTGGATCGGGACGCGCGGCCGGTTGGTGCGCAGAGCGTTCGGTCCGCTCTGTATAGGAGGGTTGCGTGTCGGGATCACGGTAGACCAACCGCTGGCGCGGCATATCTATCGCTGACATGATGCATCCTCCACCAGCCAAGCCACCAGTTGCCCAAAGGAAATGCCGCATTCCGCAGCCTGCTCCGGCGCAAGGGATGTGGGGGTCATACCGGGTTGGGTGTTTGTTTCCAGCAGGATCAACCCGTCCAGACCACGGGACTCATCCCAGCGGAAATCCGTCCGGCTCAGCCCGCGACAGCCCAAGGCATCATGGGCGCGCAGGGCGTAATCGAGACAGGCGTCAAAAATCTCGGCAGGGACATTTGCCGGCACCTCGTGACGGGACCCGCCGGGTTTGTATTTGGCGTCATAGTCATACCAACCATCGGTCAGGATGTCGGTCACGGTCAGCGCCTTATCCCCCATCACCGCGGTCGTCAGCTCCCGGCCCGGAATAAATTTTTCCACCATCAGCACATCGGGCATGTCATCGCTGATCTGCGCCGGACCATTGGCCGCTTCGTTCACGAGGTAAACGCCGACGGAAGACCCTTCGTTGAACGGCTTAACCACATAAGGCGGCGCAATCGGGTGGCCTTTGCTCACGTCCTCGCGGGAGACAAGCCGGTGCTCGGCAACGGGCAGTCCGGCGGCGGCGAAAACCTCTTTGGATTTCTCCTTATCCATCGCAAGGGCAGAGGCAAACACGCCGGAATGGGTATAGGGAATCCGCATCCATTCAAGCACACCCTGAACGCAACCGTCCTCACCCCAGCGCCCGTGAAGCGCGTTGAACACAACATCAGGATTGGTTGCACGTAAATCCGCCATCAGATCCGGACCCGCGTCCAGTTCAGTGACTTCATAACCTTCCGTGCGCAACGCCTTTGCGACCTCGTGACCGGAGGATAGAGACACCTCACGTTCAGCCGAAGGGCCGCCTTTTAGAACTGTTACGCGGTGAAATGCCCTGCTCGACATGACCGCCTCGTCTTTTGCCCCGGCCTTTTTCGGCTCTCACGGGCTACCGCTTATTGTGCCGCCGGTTTGCCGACGCGCATGATTTCCCATACTAGGGTTATTCCACTGTTTTCGGAAACCCTTTTTCGCACCAATTCCCCTAAATTTTCCAAATCTGCGGCAGAAGCGCCACCTTTGTTGATCAGGAAATTGGAATGCATCTCGCTCATCTGGGCGCCGCCGATGCTGGCACCGCGCATTCCCGCGTCGTCAATGACCTTCCACGCCTTCAGATCATGGGTATCATCCGCCTGCCCTGTGGAAGAATAACCTGCGGGATTGCGAAAGGTCGACCCGCAGGAACGCTCCTTGGTGGGCTGGGTCGCTTCGCGCTTGGCAAGCGCCTCTGCCATTTTCGCTTCAATCGCCTCCGGCTCACCCGCACGCCCCTGCAATACAACAGATGTCAGGATCATCCCTTCGGGCAATGTGGTGGAACGATAGGCAAACCCCATATCCTCCGGTGTCAGCGTCACCACTTCACCTGTGCGGGTCAGCGCCTCTGCCTGCACAAATACATCCGCCAGATAGGTACCATAGCACCCCGCATTCATCTTTGCCGCCCCGCCGATTGCCCCCGGTATCGTGCGCAGAAAGGCCAGATCAATCCCCACCTGTGCGGCTTTGCGGGCGACGTGGGCGTCAAGCGCACCGACACCGGCACGGATGCGGTTGCCCTCCAGAACCTCTATCCCATTGAAACCACGACCAAAACGCACCACCACCCCGTCCAGACCACCATCGCGGATGATCAGATTGGAACAGACCCCAATGGGAAAGACCGGCACAGACGGATCAAGCGCGGCCAGAAAATCCTGCAAATCCGCCAGATCTGCCGGTTGGAAAAGAACCTCTGCAGGGCCACCCACCCTCAGCCAGCTTAGCGTGTCCATCGGACGGTTTGGCGTCAGCGTACCGCGTACCGGCGGCAGGGTCTCAATATTCAGGCTCATTCGGGTTTCTTTCGCCGTCTTCAAGTTTATGTTCCTCCAGCCAGGTGAACGGCTGTCCGGTGATCCGCGCCCATGTAAACCGCCCGATATAGTAAAGCGGCCAGCGCATGATCGAACCGACACCTGCCACAAACATCAGGGCGATGAAAGGGTTTCCGGCGATCCACAAGTAAGGGATCAACGGAACAAGAAGCAACAGAAGCAGGAATGCACCGGGGGGATGGTAGGGTCTGGGGCACAGGGCGACTACGGTTCCCATGCCGACCCAGCAGGCAGCAAAGACAATGGCCGAATTCAACCCGATTTCAATCACACGCTTTCCTGACCCCGCTAATAGAAATCAAACTTCGGGCCCTGAAAATCCTCTCCGGTGAACTTGGACCGGATATAGCGCCCCAGATAAACAATCGGCCAACGCAACAGCGACCCGACCGCCGCCAGAAACAGAACCGCCAGAAACGGATTTCCTGCAATCCACAAATAGGGCAATAACGGCACCAGCAACAGCATTAGCAAGAAGGCTCCGGGTGGAATGTAACGGGCGGGCAAAAGGGCCACAACGGTGCCAATCCCGACCCAAGCGGCCGCAAACACAATCGCGGAATGCAGCCCGACCCCGAACACTACCCCAAAGCTTTCGGCAGATTGTTGGCCCAAGCGCTGATCGTCCCTGCCCCGAGGCAGACCAGAAGATCCCCCTCTTCGCAATTTTCCGCCACAAAAGCCTGCAAAGCGGCCTCATCCGGTACAGCAACCGCCTTACGATGGCCGTGGGCGGTCAGCCCTGCCACCAACCCGTCCCGATCCGCCCCCGCAATCGGGTCTTCTCCGGCGGCGTAGACATCGGAAATGCCGACAACATCCGCATCGTTAAAACAGGAACAGAAATCCTCAAACAGATCGTTCAGACGGGAATAGCGGTGGGGTTGATGCACTGCCACAACCCGTCCTTTAGTGGCTTGTTTCGCCGCCGACAGAACGGCGGTGATCTCTACAGGATGGTGGGCGTAATCGTCGATCACGGTCACACCATTCACCACACCCACACGGGTAAAGCGGCGGTTAACGCCCTTGAAATTCTTCAGCGCCTCGCGGATTTCAGCCCGCTTCAGCCCCAGATGACGGGCAACCGCAATCGACGCCAGCGCGTTGGAAACGTTGTGATCGCCGGGCATCGGCAGAACCACATTCTGGATATAGGAATCCTCGGATTGCAGATACACGTCGAAATAGGCCTGCCCGTTTTCGTACCGCAGGTTATCGGCACGCACATCGGCCTGTTTGTTAAACCCGTAGGTCACAACGCGCCGGTCCCCGAGCCGCCCGACCAGCGCCTGAACCTCGGGATGGTCGGTGTTGCAAATGGCCACACCGTAAAACGGGATGTTTGAGACAAATGTATGGAACGCCTCGCGCAGATTTTCAAAGCTGCCGTAATGCTCCATATGTTCGGGGTCGATATTGGTGACAACCGCAATCGTTGCGGGCAGACGGTTAAAGGTGCCGTCACTTTCATCCGCTTCCACGACCATCCACTCTCCGTCGCCCATCCGCGCGTTGGAGCCATAGGCATGGATGATCCCGCCGTTAACCACCGTCGGATCAAGCCCACCGGCATCAAGCAGGGTCGCAACCATCGTCGTCGTGGTGGTTTTGCCATGTGTGCCCGCAATGGCCACGTTGGATTTGAGACGCATCAGCTCGGCCAGCATTTCCGCGCGGCGTACAACCGGCAAGCCGCGGGCGCGCGCACTGTCCAGTTCCGGATTGCCCGGTTTGATGGCGCTTGAAATCACAACAACTTCGGCATCTTCCAGATTTTCTGCCATCTGCGGAAAGCAGATCCGCGCCCCCATATCTGCCAGACGATCGGTGATTTTAGAGGGTCGTAAATCCGATCCTTGCACCGTGTAGCCGTGGTTGATCAAAACTTCGGCTATGCCTGACATGCCAATTCCGCCGATGCCGACGAAATGGATCGGCCCCAGCTTGGTTGGCAATTTGGTTGCTGCGTTCATACTATTCTCCTGCCAGTTGGGCCACCAGATCGCCAAGTTCTCTGGCGGCATCCGGTTTGCCCTGTGTCAAAGCGGCGTTTGCCATATGCAAGGCGCCCTCACCATCACTCAGGACGGTTTCAATGTTCTGTGCCAGAACTTCGGCTGAAAGCTGGGATTCCGGTATCACGATCGCAGCCCCTGCGCTGGCCAGTCCTCTGGCATTGGCGCTCTGCTCGTCCCGAATTGCTATGGCCAGCGGGATCAGGATAGAGGGACGCCCGATGATGGAAATATCCGCCACACTGGACGCACCGGACCGGCTGATCACCAATTGGCATTCGGACATCCGCGCCGGAATATCGTCAAAAAACGGGGATACATCGGCGTCCACGCCTGCTGCGGCATAAGCGGCAACCGTGTCGTCATGGTCCTCGGCGCGGGCCTGTTGGGAAATCCGCACGCGGCGCTTCAGATCCTCGGGCAGCAATGCAATCGCTGCGGGAACCGTTTGGGACAAGATGCGGCTGCCCTGACTGCCACCGATGGCCAGAACGGACATGGGCCAGTCGCCCGGTGCAATATAGCCTGCACCGGCCCGCTCCAAAACGGCACTGCGCACCGGATTGCCGGTAAAGACGCCGTCCACCCCATCGGGCAGCTCGGTCGGCCAGGTGCCACAAGCAACCGTGTTCACCCGTTTGGCAAAGGCCTGATTGACCCGCCCCAGCACGCCGTTCTGTTCGTGGATCAGTCGCGGCGTTTTGGTCAGGATCGCAGCAATCATCGCAGGCAGGGCCGGATAGCCGCCAAAGCCTGCCACCACCGCCGGAGGGTCCTGCCGCATCCGCCGCCACGCCGACAGCGCACCGCCCGCAATCCGCAGCGGCACGCCCAGTTTCGCCTTCAGACCACCCCGCGCAAAGGTGCCGGAATTCACGACTTCGACCTCTACCGCGTCGGGAAAGCCCCCTGTGTAGCGGGCGCCTCTTGGATCGGTGCTCAGCCGCACCCGCCAGCCGCGGGACAGCATTTCTTCTGCAAGCGCTTGGGCCGGAAACATATGTCCGCCAGTGCCGCCTGCTGCGATGACCAGTAATTTATCTGCCATGATACCCCTTATCCGCCACGGTTTTCATTCCCGAAAACGTCGCTGATATCCCCTTGGGGACGGGTGCGTGTAAAGGCCAAAAGGAAGCCGAGGCCAATTCCCGCCGCAACCAGCGAGGAACCGCCGTAAGAGACAAAAGGCAGGGTCATTCCCTTGGCGGGTAACAGCCGGACCGCAACCCCCATGTTGATCAGGGCTTGCATTCCAAACAGCGCCGCAAGGCCGGTTCCGGCAAAGCGGATGAAGGGGTCCCGCTCGTGGATCAGGCGCAGGAAAGAGCGCACGGTGATAATCATGAACAGGGCAATGATCGCCAGAACAAGGATCAGACCATATTCTTCTGCCGCCACTGCGATGATGAAATCCGTGTGGGCATCCGGCAGGGACCATTTCACGCGGCCCTCACCGACGCCAACCCCGAAAAAGCCGCCTTCCTGAATGGCATTGGTGGCATAGCCGATCTGGGTGCGCGGATCCACTTCGGGGTTGAGATAACCGTCGATCCGGCGGGCAAAGTGTTCAGAGGAATTATAGGCGATGAAACCGGCTCCGACCACTCCGCCAGCCAGTCCAGCCAGCAACAGCATCGGCGCACCGGCCACGAAATACATCAGCGTCCAGCTTGCAAGAACCAGACAGGCCTGTCCGAAATCCGGCTGCAGCGCCAGCAGAAAGGCAATCAGTACCGTCACCGCAAAGGACATACGCTTACCGGGCGGGCCACCGACCTCAAAGCTGGCGGCCATCAGCCATGCGGAAAACACCACAAAGCCGGGTTTAAGAAACTCGGACGGCTGCACAGAGGCAAAACCGAGCGAGATCCAGCGGGTTGCCCCCTTGCCGAAATCCGTACCGATAAACGGCAAGGCACAGATCGCCAACAGGCAGCACACAAAGCCGAAAACCCCGAGGCGACGGACGTGTTTGGGCGACAGCATTGACACAAGGATCATTGTAATCAGGGCGATAGAGCCGAAGAACAACTGCTTGTAGACATAGTAGAACTGCGTCAGCCCGTTCCGTTCGGCCAGCGGCACCGAGGCCGCAAGCCCCAGCAGAATACCGATAAGAAACAGCATCATGATCGCAGAAAGCGCCCATTTATCCACCGTCCGCCACCATTTGGGCAACACGGGTTCACCGGGCTTTGAAGCCACAGTGCCAAACACCATTTCCGTCATCGTAAACGCCTGTCCTTGCCTATGCTCTGCCAGATCCCGCCGCCTCTTTAACGGGCTGGCTGGGACATCTGCCAAGTTTAGTCACGATCCGCGCAAAAAGCTAGGGGTGATTCGGTGCTGTTTGAAAACCTGTTAAAGCCTGTGGCGCTGGCCGTGCCCACCGCCCGCTTGCACAACAAAAGGCCGCCGGTGTTTCCACCGACGGCCCTTTGATCCGACAGGATCACACCTTATGCAGCAGCAGCCGCACGGCTGGACAGAACCTCGTCAATGCGGGTCTGCGCCTTCATTTCGTCGTCACCGTCAACCGCGGCCACTTCACGGGTCAACCGCTCCAGCGCGGCTTCGTAAAGCTGACGCTCTGAATAGGACTGCTCGCGCTGGTCGTCGCTGCGGTGCAGGTCGCGCACCACTTCCGCGATAGAGATCAGATCACCGGAGTTGATCTTTTGCTCGTATTCCTGCGCGCGGCGGGACCACATGGCACGCTTCACACGGGCACGCCCCTTCAGCGTGGTCATGGCCTTGGCCACAACCTCGGGGCTGGACAGGCCGCGCATACCAACAGCGGTTGCCTTGGCGGTCGGAACCCGCAGGGTCATTTTGTCTTTTTCAAAGGCAATCACGAACAGTTCCATATGGATGCCGGCGATTTCCTGTTCTTCGATATTGACGATCTTGCCAACACCGTGGGAGGGATAGACGACAAAATCGTCCGGATTGAAGTCCAAATTCTTTTTCTTAGCCATAGAGTCCATGGTCCTTTTATAGCAGCCCTATCAAAGCACCCCGATCCGCGGGGGCCAGTTTTTGAAACAGCGAAAACCGCTACCTTGGCTGAACGGGATCGCCAAAGCACCGAGTTTCCAGAGTGGCAAAAAAACGGGAGCGAGCAGCCTCCGCCGATAGTCGGGCCTATTTCCAATCATCATCATACCACAAAACCGGCCCCTTTCCTAGAGGCCGGTAAAATTGCAGATATTGCGGTGGATTATTCGCCTTTGCCAGGGTTGGGCGAGAAGTATTTCTCCATCTTGCCCTCTTCCCCGTCGCGCTCCTCGGCGTTGGGCAATGCGTCGATCTTGGTGATCAGCACCGGCCATTTTTCCGAATACTCGCGGTTGAACTCGACCCATTTTTCCATATCCGGCTCGGTGTCCGGACGGATCGCATCTACAGGGCATTCCGGCTCGCATACACCGCAGTCGATACATTCATCGGGATGAATGACCAGCATGTTTTCACCCTCGTAGAAGCAATCTACGGGGCAGACTTCCACGCAATCGGTGTGTTTGCAGGCGATGCAGTTCTCGATAACCACATAAGTCATTAGTATACTCTCAAACTCTAGGTGTTATTCGCGTTATAGGCTTGTTTTACAGTCGCGGCCAGAGCGAATTTTGTCCTGCCAAATCACAGTTTCGCAGGTCAAACGCACCGGAGTTGCCGCCCTAATCCGCACTCTTGTCCTTGAACCGCTCCATCGCGGCCCGTTCCTGCCGGTTGGGACGGCCGCTGCGGTCGGCTTCGGGATTCGGTGGATGGTAGGGTCGGTCCTGTTTTTGGGGTGGCGACAGATCACTATAAAGCGACTGCGCCTCCGGTGCGGGGCCGCGCCGCTCCCCGAGCGCCACGACCTCTATCACCCGCACATAATCCCCCTGAGGAAAGGTCAGCACATCTCCGGCCCCCACGCCGAAACTGCCCTTGGAAACCCGTTCAGAGTTCACCCGCATATGACCGCCCGCAACCAGTTTGGCGCTCAGGCTGCGCGATTTGAAAAACCGCGCAAACCACAGCCATTTGTCGATCCGTATTGTCGGGCGGGCCGTATTCAACTCTGCCTGCTCAGGATTTGTTCTTAAGCGCCATCAGGGCTGCAAACGGGTTGTCAGGGTCAATCGGTTTGTCCCTGTTCGGGGCCGGTTTGCCGCTGCGTGGCTTGCCTTTATGCTCCGGCTTCTTAGCATTACCACGGGGCTGACCCTTGCCCTGCCCTTTGCCTTTGGGCCCGGCGTTACGCGCACGGCCCTGATCGGCGGGGCGTTTTTTGGGCACCCAGCGGAAGGTGTAGAACACCTCCATCTCTGCGGCTTCTGCCTCTGCACTAGCGTCCGCGCTGGCGTCAGTGCTGGTTTCAGGCTCAGCCTCAGCCGTTTCGCCCGACGCGGCAGGCGCGACCTCGGCCGCTGCTTCGGGGGCAACCTCTGTCGCTGTGGACTCTGCCACATCCGCAGGTGCAGTTTCCGGCGCTGCCTCCGCAGGTGCAGCGGCCTCTTGTGCTGCCTCCGCAGGTGCAGCAGCTTTTTGCGCCGGCTCGACAGCTTTCACCTTGGCCCGCTCGCCCCGCTCTCCTGCGTAGCCGAGACCACCCATAAGATCCGCGAATTGTTCCAGCGTCATGCCGGTGATCGACAACATATCCGCTGTCGCCTCAAACCCGCCACGGGTGTCCACAGCCCGCAGCATATCCGCCAGACGCTCCAGCATATCAATGCGAATCGCCCGTTCGCCCGCAAGACGATAGCCCGCACGGGGATAATAGCCCTTCGGCGCATCCGGAACGGCCGGAATTGTCACCAGACCGGGGGGCGGTGCCTCCGGAAATTCGGACAGGCCTTCCTGCAAGGACCACAACACCAGACGCAGACGGGTCGGCGCGGGTTTCAGCATCAGGTGCTGAAAGATGGTAAACTGGCCAAAACGGATACCGTGTTTGCGCAGCAGGCCCCGTGCGTCCTGATCCAGTGCCTTCACATCGTCCGCAATCACCGAACGGGGGATAACCCCGAGCGATTCCACCAGACGGAAGGCAACCCCGCGGGCCAGCCCTGTGACGGTCTCATCGTTCTTCAATGCGATCAGCGGCTCGAAAACCGCCTCGATCTTGCGGTTGATAAAGTGGCTCAACCGGCGGCGCAGCTTTTCTGCAACTTCCGCACCGGCTTCTTCATCTACAAAGGGTTCGACAATCGGGGACAGCGCATCGCCGCCGGCAACCAGTTTGCCCACCGCGTATTCGCCCCACATCAGGCCGCCTTGCTCGGTAAAGTCGAACTCTGTGTCCGGCGCATTGTAAAACCGGTCTGACATCAGCTTGAATTGTGGCTGCAATGCCTGCAATGCCGCAGAGCGCAGTGTCTTTGCCTCTTCACCGGTTGCTTTGGGGTCCAGTTGGAACCTGAAACCTGTCAATTTACCGGCAAACTGCCCCTCTACGGTCACTTCACCCTTGTCGTTCACTTCAGCCACAAGGCTCTCCTTCTGCTTCAACCGCCGCATCAAAACGCTGGTGCGCCGGTCGACAAATCTCTGTGTTAACGCGCCATGCAGCGCATCTGATAGGCGATCTTCTACTGCACGGGTTTCGCCGCGCCAATAGTTTTCATCCTGAACCCAGCCCTTTCGTTGGGCTACATAGGTCCATGTGCGGATATATGCCAGTCTTTTGGACAGGGCATCAATGTCTCCGGCGGGTTTGTCGATCCGAGCAACGCGGTCCTGCAACCACCCCTGGCTAATCTGCCCGTCCTGATGCAGGAACTCGAAAATCCGCTGCACGATGGCGTTGTGCTCGTTGAAAGAGACCTGCCGGAAGTCCGGTATCTGGCAGACATCCCACAACAGGCGCACAGCCGCAGGGGTACGCGCGCGTGCCGCCACCTCCGGTATCTGACTCAATGCCTGCAGGGTGCGGTGATCGTCCGCGTCCCGCGTGCGGGCCAGTTGCATTTCGCCCGACGGGGCAGATAGCGAGTTCAACAAGGCGTCAAGCGTACCGAACTCCAGCCGGTTGTTGCGCCATTGCAGCTTTTTGATCGGGGTAAAGCGGTGGCTTTCAATCGCTTCAACCACCTCGGGGTCCAGCGGCGGCGCCTCCCCTGTAACACCAAACGTCCCGTTGTTCGTGTGACGCCCTGCCCGTCCCGCGATCTGGCTTAACTCGTTTGGCATCAGGTGACGCATCTTGCGCCCGTCAAATTTGGTCAGGCTGGAAAACGCCACATGGTTCACATCCAGATTAAGCCCCATGCCAATAGCATCTGTGGCCACCAGATATTCAACGTCACCATTCTGGTACATCTCTACCTGTGCATTCCGCGTCCGTGGCGAAAGCGCCCCCATCACCACAGCCGCCCCCCCTTTCTGGCGGCGCAGCAGTTCGGCAATGGCATAGACATTGTCAACCGAAAACCCGACGATTGCAGAGCGTTCGGGCATCCGGCTTGTCTTTTTCGGACCTGTGTAGCTCAGCTGGGAAAACCGCTCACGACGCATGAACTCCGCTTTGGGCACCAGTTGCGCGATCACACCGCGCATGGTTTCCGCCCCCAGAAACAACGTCTCGCGACCGCCCCGCATATGCAGCAGGCGGTCGGTAAACACATGCCCCCGTTCCGGATCGGCACACAGTTGCACTTCGTCAATTGCAACGAAATCTGGACCGATCCCCTGCGGCATTGCCTCGACCGTGCAGACCCAATAGGCGGCACGGGGCGGCACGATCCGCTCTTCCCCTGTCACCAGCGCCACCACAGACGGACCGCGCAGCGCGACGATCTTGTCGTAAACCTCTCGCGCCAGCAGACGCAAAGGCAGGCCGATTACACCCGTTCGATGCGCCAGCATACGCTCGATCGCGTAATGGGTCTTTCCGGTGTTGGTGGGCCCCAGAACCGCACAAACGCGCGCAGGCAAATTGGTCATGATAAACGGCTTCCAGCTTCTCGAGAGGCACCTCTACACCGAAACACGCTCCCGCCTCAACCACAGAGCAATAGCGAGCCCAAACCGGCTTCAATGTTCCAAAAATACTCAGATGGCATTGCGGGCTACAGCGGCACCCCTTCCAACTCGGCGCTCAGCCGCTCGATGGCCAGCTTCACTTCGGGGCGGTGGGGGTGGATCTCTTCAACCTGCTGGTAAACCTGCAAAGCATCTTCGGGACGTTCCAGCCGCTCTAAGATCAGCGCGAGTCCGGTCAGGGCGCGAAAATGGCGGGGTTCAAGCAACAGGGTCTGGCGGATGTCCACAATCGACAGGCCGTAGCGGTCTTTGGCAAACCACGCCGTGGCCCGCGCATTCCAGCCCTCTGCGAAATCGGGCGCATGGTCAATCAGCGCCGAGAAATGCATGATCGCCGCATCAAAATTGCCCTCCCGGAGCTCTGACCGGCCCCGCTCCAGCAGCAGGTCCATCGCGGCGGAGCCTGATTTCGACCACGCCTGAAAGATCTGCCTCTCAATGGCAGGCACTTCCTCTGGCTCGGCGGTCTTTAGCTGTTGAAACAAACCGTCTAAAGTTTCGGTTTGCGCTATCGTTAAAGTTGCGGCAAATTGCAGTCCAAAGGCAATTGGGATCGCATAGATTAACGCCACGGCACGGTTTGCAGTTTTCATAAAAAGTCACCATGTTTGGTTCTGCAGATTAATCTAGGTCAAAACCTGAAAATTGGAACCCGAAAGGATCAAACATGAGCGATGTAATCAACCAGGCGGTCGAAGCGCTGAACGCGAAACTTGGCGATGACGGCTTTGACGGATCGGTCAAAGTGGAAATCACCGGCGAAGGCTCGCTGGTTGTGGACTCAAATGGCGCACGGGCCGGAGATGAAGAAACAGACTGCACCCTGACCGCTGACGCTGAAACCTTCGTCGGCATGATGGACGGTGATGTGAACCCGACCTCTGCTTTCATGACCGGCAAACTGGCGGTGGATGGAGACATGGGCGTTGCCATGAAACTGGGCGCTTTGCTGGCGTGATCCGGTAGGGTCGCCATCCCTGTGGCGACCCTTTCCAGCCGACCGGTACGCCGAATTGCCCCATGACGAGGATATTGCACCTATGGACACCGCAGAGCTGCACACCGATCTGGAGCGCATGCCCGAAGGCGGCAAAGCCTATTGGCGAAGCTGCGCGGACGGAACCCGCATCCGCGTCGCGGTCTGGCAGGGCAGCGGCGACAAAACGGTTCTGGTGTTTCCGGGCCGCACGGAATTTATCGAAAAATATGGCGATGTGACGGACCGCCTGCTGGATCGCGGCTATAGTGTGGCTGTGGTGGACTGGCGCGGTCAGGGCCTGTCGGACCGCCACCCCGTGCACCCGCCTATGGGTTGGGTGAAGGAATTCAGCGACTACCAGCTTGATGTGGCCGAAGTTCTCGCCACGGTGCGCGATACGGGCCTGCCCGATCCTTATGCGATGATTGCCCACTCTATGGGCGGGGCCATCGGCCTGCGTGCCCTGCTGGACGGACTGCCTGTCGAAAAGGCGATCTTCAGTGCGCCAATGTGGGACATTTATGTTGCCTCCCACATGCGGGTGCCGGCGTGGATCGTTTCCACCTTCGGGCCGGGCATTGGATTGGGACAGCGCTTTGTGCCCACAGGCGGGCCGACGAATTACGTGCAGGAGCAACCGTTTGAGGGCAACGCCCTGACCAATGACGAAGCCAGCTACAAAGTCATGCAAAGTCACATCGCGCAGCATCCCGAAATGGGTCTCGGGGGACCGTCCGTTCACTGGCTGAACCGCGCCAAACGGGAAACCCGCGCCCTGATCGCAGCCGCACCGCCCCCCCATGACTGTCTGTGTTTTCTGGGCAGCAAGGAATCCATCGTATCCAAAGACGCGATCCGCAAGGTCATGGGCAAATGGCCCAACGGCCAACTGGTGGAACTGGAAGGCGCACAACATGAAGTTCTGATGGAAGAACCCCATGTATTAAAGCAGGTCTGGCTGGAAATTGATGCCCATCTGGACGAATAACCCTTTCCAAGACGCCGGTTTCCCACTACAGCGGCGTCTTGAACTTTGCTGATCCAAGGAGCGATCTGTTATGCCTACTCTGAAACCCGGCGATTTGGCCGCACTTATTTCCGGCTCCCCCCGTATGGCGGTGGAAGCTGTGGACGGGGATGCCGTCTCACTCGTCTGGTGTAACGAAGGTGTGATCCATCGCGATACCTTTGACAACATCCTGCTGAAAAAATGGGAAACCCGCGAGGGCGACGACCGTGGCGGCAAACGTCCCTTCGACAAGGGTGGCCGCGGTGGTGATCGTGGTGGGGATCGTGGCGGCGACCGCGGTGGTGATCGGGGTGCTGATCGCGGGAAAACCGGCTGGCACGGCAAACCCCGTGAAAAATCCCACTTCCGCAAGGACTAAGACCTTAGATCCTCTGTCGGGGCGCTGTAAAAGTTTTACAGCCTCCGGCGGGGATATTTTACGCCAGAAGAAAGCCGGACTGTTCAAGGTCCGGCTTTTTGCGTTTCAGAGCACCGGTTTGCCGGTTTTATTGACCCTGTGGAACAGATGGGTAAAGGTGGCGACCCCCAGAACCGGAATGACCAGATTGACAATCGGCACGGTCAGGGGAATGGCCATCAGCGCTCCGGCCAGCCAGATCTGCCCGCGATGGCGCGCCCGCAGTTGTTTGGCCCCTGCCCGCCCGAGCCGTCGCATGGCGACCATCTGGAAATACTCCCGCCCCAGCATCACGCCGTTCACCGCCCAGAACACCAGCGGAGCGGCCAGCGTGGACAGCAGGTAAATGACCAGCGCCAGCAGGTTCACAACCACCAGCAAGCCGAAAAAGCCGAGCGCATCCATCAAAGTTTCCGTAAAAGAGACGGAACTGGCGGGTTCCAGTGCGGGAAAATGTTTAGCCTCCACGGCATCCATCACCTGATCGAGAAAGAAGCCGGTGAACAAAGAGGCGACCGGCACCATCAGGATGACCGACAGGCCGATCATTGCCACCAGCACAAAGCCGGACAGCAAGGTAGACAGCCAGCCGATTTCACCAAACCACGGCAGGCTGACGCTCTCTGGCAACAGGAATTGCACACCCGTTGTCACACCGGCCAGCAGCAAAACCGTCAGACCGATGCCGCGCAGCAGGACGCTGCGAAATTTCGGGTCCCCGATCTGCCCCAGCGCCTTGGCGAAATCGTCGAAAATCATGTCTCTACCCAAGTTGTGATCGCATCGAGATCCGGGCGTTTGCGGTCGCTTGGTTCGGATTTCGGTGTTCCGATGAAGATAAATCCGGCGACGTATTCTCCGGTGTCCAACCCCATGTTGGCCTGAAGGAACGGGTGATCGAACGCTGCCCAGCCGGTGATCCAGTTCGCGCCCCAACCGCTGGCAAGTGCTGCGTTCAGCACGCTGAGACAGCAGGCGCCGACGGCAAGGGTTTGCTCCACTTCGGGGATCGCTTCATTCGGCTTCAGGCTCGCCACCACCGCAATGCCAAAAGGCGCATTGGCAAAGTTGAACACGGCCTTGTCGATCTTGTCCTGAGGGATGCCTGTGGTTTCACCATACCCCTGCACTGCTGCTCCAAGACGGCTCAGGGCGGCATCCTGCAACACCACAAAGCGGAAAGGCTCCAGCATTTTGTGATCGGGCACGCGGGCGCCTGCGGTAAGGATGGTTTCCACCTCATCGCGGTCGGGTACCGGATGGGTCAGGGTTTTATGAGAGGTCGAGCGGCGCGACAGCATGAACTGCAACGCCTGTACATTTTTCTTAGGCATATTAAGGCTCCAGTGTTGGATCGGAGGCGACACGCACAAGGGCGGTAAGATTGCCGAGCGAGTCGATCTGCCGCCCCTCTGCGGTAAAATTGGACGGGTCGAGCCATGCCTGAAACGCCGCTTCCAGTGCGGGCCATTCCTTGTCAATGGCTGCGAACCATGCGGTGTCGCGGTTGCGGCCCTTATACATGGTGGCCTGACGGAACACACCTTCGTAGGACAGCCCCAGACGCTGGGCGGCGCGGCGGGAACCGCTGTTCAGCGCATCGCATTTCCATTCATAGCGGCGATACCCCGCTTCAAAGGCCCATTTCATCATCAGATACATCGCTTCGGTCGCAGCACGGGTCCGTTGCAGGGCGGGGGCAAAATTGATGTGGCCAACCTCGATCGAACCGGCCGTCGGGTCAATGCGCAGGTAAGAGGCTACACCGCAGAAACGGCCCAGTTCCTTATTCTTAATGGCAAAAAAACAGGGATCATCCTGTTGCGCCATGTCGCGCAGCCATTTGTGATAGGTGGCCTGCGCGTGATACGGACCATAGGGCAAATAATCCCAGATCCCGTCCGAAGCGTCTTCGGAATTGGCTTTGAACAGATCACCGCTATGGGCTTCGGCGTTGATACGTTCCAGACGGGCATAGCGCCCTTCCATCGGTGCATCCTGCGGACGGGGCGGCGCGACCCAGTCTTTGACCTCAAAACCCACAGGTTTGCCCATGCCCCGTCACCTTTTCCCAAGTAAATCCTGACAATTCACATAAACACGCCTGCGGAAATGTCCATATGGGCCGGTGATTTTGCTGGTTAGCGCAGGAAGCCGGGGTTCTGGAACATGTCCACGCCGGGGAAGACAGTGCTTTCGATTTGCGCCACAGAGAGGCCGAACAGGTCATGGGCAGCCCATCCGGCGTAGCGGCGCAGGTCGGCGGTGGGCATCAGGTCGCGCTGCTCGTACAGGGCGGCATCCTCCAGCCCCGGCCAGTCGCCGTAGACCTTGCGTCCCTTGATCGCGCCACCCGCCATAATCATCGCTCCGCCTGTGCCGTGATCGGTCCCGCCTGAGCCGTTTTCCCGCACGGTGCGGCCAAACTCAGTCAGGCACAGCACGCAGGTTTTGTCCCAAACCGGACCGAGCTGTTCATGCAGGGTCAGCAATGCGGCCTGTAACTCCTTGGACGCATTGCGGATCGAACGATCCTGCCGCAAATGGGTATCCCAGCCACCGATGGAAAACGTTGCAAAACGGGTGTCCTCTTTCAGACGTTCTGCTGCGAAGGCCGCGAGACCGCTGGCCTGTTGTGCCGCCTGTGAGGATTTCATGCTCTTGAGCATTTCGGCCATCATCTCGCCGTCCTCGTCCTCTGCATCGCCTTCCATCTGCGCCATCGACAATTGTGCCGCCAGTGTCAGCGCCGTCTGTCCGGCCTGTGCGAACAACGGGTCTTTGGCATAGATGGCATCAAGCAACAGCTGCCCGTGGGGGGACATATCCACACGGCTTTCCGGTGCCCAGCTTGTTACCGGAAAATCGCCCCGCAGGATCAGCATGCTTTCGCGCCCGACAGAAAAGGCGCTGTCCTGTTCCGCGCCCGGAATAAGCGAGAGCATCCGGTTGATCCAGCCACTTTCCCGCACATTGCCGCCTGTTTCCGCCAGTCCCGCCTCTAGCAGGTCCTGCCCGTCAAAATGGCTGCGCTTGTCGCGGTAAGGCGTTGACACGGCCTGCACAAAGCCCAGTTCCCCCGCTTTCCAAAGCGGCATCAGATCGGCAAGGTTTTCATTCAGCGCGAAATACCCGTCCAGATCGCGGAACTCTCGCTTGGTCAGGCCGGGGCGGTACTGTGTGAACAGGGGATCGCCAAGGGGCGCACAGATGTCGAGCCCGTCCATCGCCCCGCGCAGCACGATGACTACCAGTCGGTTGTCAGACGGAATCGAAGCGAAGGTCACAGGCGTAACCAGCGGGCTGGCCGCAGCCGAACACCCAAGGGCGAGGGTTTGTGCCAGAAACTTGCGTCTTGAAGCGTCCATCGGCCTATCTCCTGTTAAATTCGGGCGAGGCGAGCACAAGCGTCAGCCCCTCAACGCGCCGTTCCGCGCCGGCTACGGCAAATTTGAGCGTGCCACCGGGCAGTTCGCGCAGGGCGGTGTTGATAAATTCGCGCGGGTCCAGATCCTGCCCCCAGCGGGTGGTGGTGGACAAAGACCATTGCAGCCGCCCTGCCAGCCCTTGCGGGGTGATCCAGGCTTCGGCCTCTTCCGGCCAGCCGTTGGGACCGGGGGCTTTTCGCAGGGGTTGACCCATAAACTGCATCGGCAGCATCAGCCGTTTGTTGATCTGCCCATTAGAGGGTTTGTTGTAATCCTGCGGTGTGACGCCAAGCGCCCGATAGCTTGACACCATGAAATCAAACGGTTGCTTGGTTTTCTGGCCCAAGGGGGCCCATGCGGACGGATGGTCGAGCATGGCACCGTAAACGCTGGGCAGATCTCCGTCGGTTTGCAAGAAAGCCTGTTCGATATGGTCGATCAGCGATTGTTCCGGCGTGTCAGAGACAAAATGCACCGCCAGCTTGCGGGCAATATGGCGGGCTGTGTCGGGATGGCGGGCCACATCGCGCAAGAAGGCCTCGATGTGACTACGCTGCGCCGGATCGCCGCCATAGGTTTTGCCAAGCACGGTTTCCGCCCCCGGCTCTGCCTTGCGTTTGTTGAATTTCGCACCGTTCTTGTCAAAGTCGAGCCCCGTCAGCAGTTCGGCCAACTGGCGCACATCGCTTTGGGTATAGGCGCCGCCAACGCCCATTGTGTGCAGTTCCAGCACCTCACGGGCGAGGTTTTCATTCAACCCCTGTTTCTTGCGTTTGCCCACTGCGGAGTTCGGTCCGGTAGAGCGCACCTGATCAAGATAAATCAGCATCGAAGGATGGGTTACAGCGGACACCAGCAGATCCCCGAAACTGGCGGTGATATGGGGGCGCAATCCTTCTTCGATGTAATTCCCCCAAAGCGCATTGCCCGCACGCCCCTTGGGGATCACTGTAAAGTGGTCCATCCAGAAGAAGGCGATCCTCTCGCGAAAGCCCTGTCCGTCCATCATCGCGCGCTGGAACAAGTGGCGGGTGTCATCACCGCGCATCCGGTTGCGCAGGCGGGTGGCCTTTTTCAGTTCTGGTTTGACGGAGTCATCGCCTTTTTTCATCGTGTTGCGCAATTGCTGGTAGGCCCGTTGGATCGCCAGCCGTTCTTCCAGCATCGGTCCGGCAAACTGTGCCACGCCGAGATCAGGGCCGCGTAGTTGCGCCAGCAGGTCGTCAACGCCCGCGACATCCCGATCCGTTGGCGAAAACCCGTAGCCAAAGCGAAACGCCGACTTGGTAGCAAAGCTCTGTTCCATGAAAGACCCGTATCCTTACCCTGCACAGCGCGCGTTCGTGCACCCTGTGCCTGTCTGATATCTATGCTTATAATCCGGATATACAAACCTTTGATATTAATTCTCTGCCGCTCTGGTTTTTGCGCGAAAACCGACGCATGGTGCCGGAAAATGACTGAAGGATACCCGATGGAACTGTTCTATGCCCCCGGCACTGTTGCTCTCGCCAGCCTGATTGCCCTGCATGAAGCCGAGCTGCCCTTCACCGCGACTCTGGTGGATTTCGAAACGACGCAGCAGCGCTCCGCGGACTACCTGAAAACCAACCCCAAGGGCCGCGTGCCTGCGCTGGTGAGCGATGCGGGTATTCTGACCGAGACACCTGCCATTCTCGCCTATATCGCGGCTTTGGTGCCAGAGCGTGATCTTGCGCCGCGCGATCCATTTGCTTTTGCCAAATGGCAGGAGTTTAACAGCTATCTCGCCTCCACCGTGCACGTGAACCATGCCCACCGCAAACGGGGCCACCGCTGGGCAACACAGCCGTCCAGCCTAGAGGATATGGCCGCCCATGTGAAAACCACGATGTTTGAGAGTTTCGCGCTGATCGAGGACCATTACCTGCAAGGGCCTTGGGTGATGGGGGAACAATACACACTGGCGGACGGCTATCTGTTTAAAACCGCCAGTTGGTTGAAAGGGGACGGGGTGGACATCACCACCCTGCCCCGTGTTGCGACCCATTACGAGTCGATGAAACAGCGTCCGGCCGTGCAAAAGGCGCTGTCTTATTAAGGTGTGACACCGTGGACTAGCGCAGGGCGATCCCGTTCTGCGCCAACCACATCCGCCAGAGCGCAGGCGTCCCGTCAAACACGTTCAGATCAATGTCGCCGGGCGATCCGGGAACACGGCCTGTACCGCTGTACTGCCAGAAAACCCAGCGTTCTCCCGGATAGACTTTGGAGGGGTGATCCGCGACCGACCGCAGCCAGTAAGGATAGCCGTTCAACCGCCCCAGATCGTTTTCCTTGTAGAAATCCGGCGTGGTGTAGATCACCGGACGCTTGCCGTAATGGGCTTCAATGATCCGAAGGAAGGTCCGCATGTCATCGCGCACGGTTTCCCCGTCAGGACGCAAACGGCAGGTGCGCGACTGGTGGTTCCATTCGATATCGAGAACCGGCGGCAAGGCACCGGGATCTTTGGGCACATGCTGGATAAACCAGCGGGCCTGTTCTTCGGGTGTGCGGCAGAAATAATAGAAATGATATGCGCCGCGGGGAATGCCCACGCGGGCCGCCTCGCGCCAGTGGTGGTAGAACTGGGGATCAGTGTGATCGCCCCCTTCCGTCGCCTTGATAAAGCCAAAGGATATGTGGTTGGCCCGCAACTGGTCCCAGTCCAACCCGATCTGATAACGCGAGACATCCACCCCGTGCACCGGATAGTGCCACGGCTTTGATCCGGTCCACTCCACCGGATCGCTGTCGGCAAATTTGGGATTACCGGATACCATTTCGGGTGGCGGTTGAACCTTGGTTGTCTTTGGCACCTGTTGCTGTCGGTTGTTCCCGCAACTGACCAGTCCAATGACCATTAAACACAATATAAGATACCGCACGCTGCCCCCTACGTTTCCGGTTGGATTTTTCTGCTCGTTTTTCTTTTTCAATCTAGCGCATCGGGCGCAAAGACCACATGAAAATTCCGTTGAATTTACCGTATCGGCAAAAATCCCCCATAGGGTCGCTGCGCGCGGGGTTACGGTTCGTCGGGAACGGGTTTTGGCGGAGCCGAGGGTTTCTCGATGGCATCCTGCGCGGCGCCAGCCACAGCCTTTTGCGCCTCGGGATCAAGATGTTCGCCCCCTGCGATCTCGACCTTCACGTTACGCTCTGCCATGCGGATGCCATTGGCCTCGAATATGTCGCGCACCTTCTGATAGGCATCACGGCGCACCAGCCATTGTTCGCCCGGTTTGGTCATGAATTTGACGCCCACCACCATGTTGAACTCCTCCATGCGACGCACGCCTTGGGATTTCAGCGTGGACAGGATGCTTGGCCCGTAGTGTTCGTTTGCCTTCAGTTCTGCGCCCACCTTCTTAATCAGCTTTTTCACCAGCATCAGGTCGGTGTCAAAGGGCACGCGGAATTCCAGCTTCATGATCACCCAGTCGCGGGAATGGTTGGTCAGGGACTTCAGTTCGCCATAAGGCACGGTATGAACCTTGCCGCGATGGTGGCGGATGCGCATGGACCGGATCGAGATGCTCTCTACGGTTCCTACCAGATCCCCCACCTCGATATATTCCCCCAGACGGAAGGCATCGTCGATAAGAAAGAAAATTCCCGCCACAATATCGCGCACCAGCGACTGCGTGCCAAAACCGATGGCGATGCCAAGGATCCCCGCCCCCGCAAGGATCGGCGCAATGTTCACGCCCAGCGCGGTCAGCACGCTCAGGCTGACCATCGTCAGCAATGTCACCAGCAGGATCGTGCGGAGCAAAGGCAGCAACGTAATCATCCGCGCCTCCGGTCCGGGGGCCTGCCCGTCTACCGGAGGCTCGTAATCCGCGATCCGCTTGTCGATCAGGGTCTTGGCCCAAGTCCAGACCAGATCGGCAAAGAGCAAGGCCACAAAACTGTCCACCAATACCTCAAGCGCACGCCCCGCCACGCTGCGATCCTGCGAGAGTGCAAAGATATTAATGCCCCATGCAGACGCCAATGCGAAAACCGCTGCAATCAAAAGCACGAAACGGGCGGCCCGTTTCACGATAGGCCGCGTCGAAATATAGGGATCGTGAAATTCCGGCATGTCGGGCGGGGCCACGGGCGGTGCGGGGTCCGTTGTTTCCGTCGCGTCCTCTGCCCCTGCTGCTGCCTCTGGTGCCTCTGCCTGTCGCGCAGCCTCGGCAGCTTCAAAAGCGGCCAGTTCCGCCGCTGCTTCGGTCTTGTGCTCTTCATAAAGGGCGGCGGTGGACTGGTCAAAGAAATGGTCAATCCACGCTGCCAGCAGCTTTAGCGCCGGCACTACAAACCCGACAATCACCACGCTCCACATCAGTGCAAACGCCCCGACCAGCCAGCAGCCGAAGACAGCGCCAACCCAGACAATCGCGTAATTGCGCCAGAAACGGGTCACAGCAGGGTCGCAGGCCGCTGCCGTCAGTCGGGGCACACGGCGGAACCCGACCCAGATACAGCCCCAAGCCGCCAGCAACACCAGTCCGGCCAGTGCCACGCTCTGGGCGAGTACCACCGCCTGCAAATCCGCCGCATCGTCCTGAAACGCAGACATCCGCGCCAGCACAAGGCTCAGCACCACCGCCAGCCCCACCGTCACCGACAACACCCAAAGCAAACGGTGCAGATGTTTTGCAACCGGCGTGCCATAGGGCACCAGACGCAACTCCGGTGCGAAAGGTGCCTGAAAGAACAGCGACAGGGTCAGCGCAACCCGCACCACCAGCACCAGTGTCAGAAAATCCAGCACCACGGATTGCACCAGCGGATGCCAGTCGAACATCTCAAACGCGCCGATACTGCCAATGGCAAAGACCAGCAAACCGCCCGAAATGATCGCCGCACGCGACACAGCCCCTGCCAGCTTTTGCAGCGGTGCTTCTTTCGGGGCCAGTTCAATCCGCAGCAGCACCAAATTCATATAACGGCGGTAAAGCCATTCCAGTCCGAAACCAATCACAAGAAAGGTCAGGATATAGGTCAGCGAGCGCACCTTCTGGGCGTGGGACAGTTGCCGTTCCCATTGCGACGCAAGCACTTCGGGAATGCGCGGCACGATCTGCCATGCAAGCCCGAGCGCCTGCACGCGATCCCCGAAGGCCGCAAGCCGTGCTTCTATCTTCTGGCGCAGGCTTGTCCTGGCGGCCTGTGCCGCCGCTCCCTCTGCGGGGTTTGCCGCCTCTTGCAGCCAGTCCTGTATCTGCGGATCGGCCAGCAGACGCATCAACTCTCGTATGTCATTGGGAGAGGCTTGCGCCGGCGCCGCGGGTGTTTGCGCGTCCCCTTGCGTTGCGGGCAACATTTGCGCCAATGCAGGTGGCGCTAGCAGGCCCAAGCTTATCGCAACACCGAACAGCAGGACACGCAGCACCACTGGCAGCCCGCTCATGGGGTGTTACCTTGCGGCAGGGTGGATTTCGTGCGGGCTGCGGAATAATCCAGATCGGAGTAATCGGGCTGCACCACGCGCTCTACCTCCAGAAACCCGTGATCGGGCAAAAGCTGACAAGCCAGCCGCTCGTTCGGGGCGGCGTTCCAGTGGTCGAGCACCTTTTGCTCCCGCGCGTCCGGAGGAGGTAGCTGTTGCGCCCCTTGCAACACCCGCACACGGCAGGTGCCACAGCGCCCCCGCCCGCGACAGACATTGGCATGGGGCACGTCATTCAGTCGCGCCATCTCTAGCAGGGTCAGACCGGATTGCGCGGCAAAGCTAGCCTTGCGCCGCCCCAGATATGTCACCTGCACCTGACCCTGTTTTTGTGCCGCAATCCGCAACGCCCGCGCCGCAAAGGCCAGCGCCACCAACACCAGAGCCACCTCTCCGGTCAGGATGCCGTTCCGCTTGGCCTGTGCAACGATCTGCGCGGCCTCTTGCGGTGCGACCTGTATGCCAGCCGCATTGGGGTCTTGTGCCATCACATAACCGCCGCCCCCTTCTGCAACAGGAATAATCTGCCGTCCGGCCTCAACATAGCCAAGCAGCGCAAGCACGGGCACGATGACAACAAAGGGATAGAAAACCCGCAAGCTGCGCGCCGATCCGTCGCGTGACCGCAGCCACGTATAAACCCCGATCGTTCCGTGCAGCCACGCCACCACCAGCATCACGACCTGTCGCAACCCGTCAAAGGGCGACAGGGTCCAGAAATACCGCAAAACCAGATCATAGGTCGGGACAAGGCCCAACGGGTGATAGGCCATGATTCCGAATACATGGGGCGCCAGCAGCGGCACGATCAGCACTCCGGCCACAAGCTGGGCCATATCATAAGACGGCAGTCGCAGAGTATTGCGACAGTAAATCGTCACCAGCGCCATCGAAAAATGCAACACCAGCGCCGTGCCCAGCACGACCCGCATCACAGGTCCCGTCCAAAGCCCGCTCAGCGCCCAGCGCCAACTGTCCATCAATGCAACCGAATGCAGCCCCAGCGCAAGATTGGTCAGATGGCAGGTCAGAAAGGCAAACATCACCAGCCCGCTGCCAATCATCAAACCACGGCGCAGTCCGGCCAGTTGAACAGGGTCCGGCGGCGCGTCAGGCATCGGGCGAAATCCATATTTAAAGCCGCCCCCTGCTCGGGCGGGCGCGGCAGATTGAAATTACTCTGCCTCGATCCAACCCCAAACAGGCACAAGAAACAAGGTTTTCCTGCCCCTGCCGCCCTAGTCCTTGAAGGCGCGCGCAGCAGCGCGCAAACCGTTCGACAGTGTGATCGCATCCACCGCCACGGCTGCAAAATTCACGCCCCAACCAATCGCCTGCCGCGCAAATTCGGGATCGGTGCACATGATGCCAGCGGATTTTCCCGCAGCGCGGATGCGCAGCACCGCATCCTCCATCGCGGCCATCACTTCGGGCGCGTCCAGCTGCCCGAGATAGCCCATATCCGCCGCCAGATCCGCAGGCCCGATGAAGACCGCGTCCACACCCTCAACCGCAAGAATATCGTCAAGATTGTCGATCCCGCGCTGCGCCTCTACCTGTACAATCAGACAGATTTGCGCATTGGCCGTGGTCGAATAATCGGCAATGCCGGTCCAGTGGGACGCCCGCCCCACCGAAGCCCCGACACCGCGCACCCCATCGGGCGCATAGCGCGTTGCACGCACCATTGCCTGCGCCTGTGCGCCGGTCTCAACCATTGGCACCATCACGGTCTGCGCCCCTGCGTCCAGCACCTGTTTAATGATCCAGTCCTCACCCACAGGCACCCGCACGGCAATGGCTGAATCCGATCCCTGCAACGCCCCGATCTGGCTGGAAATCTGGCCGATCCCGTTTGGGGCGTGTTCCCCGTCAATCAGCACCCAGTCAAATCCCGCCGTGCCCGCAATCTCGCTGACATAGGGCGCCACAAGCCCGAGCCAGCAGCCCGTCTGCAACTGCCCCGCCGCGAGGTTTTCCTTCAGTCTGTTCACTGGCGCTGCCATCGTCCTTGCCTCCCTCTTAAATCGCAATAACCGCCAGAAACCATATCCCCTGACAAAACACCACTCCGGCGCGAAGGGTATTTCCATTATCGGCCCGCTTGGGTTAGGAACAGCGCGACACATCCCAAGCAGGAAAACCCGATGCAAACCGCAGAGATTCTCAAGAAACTGATCGCTTTTGACACAACCTCGGCCAATCCGAACATGGACCTGATCGAATGGTGCGCGGGCCTGTTGCGGGATGCGGGCGCAGAGGTCACGCTGCTGCCCGATGACAGCGGCAAGAAGGCCAATCTTTTCGCCACCATCGGCCCGACCGACCGTCCCGGCGTGCTGCTGTCCGGTCATACAGATGTGGTGCCCGTGGCTGGCCAGAACTGGAGCAAACCGCCCTTTGAGCTGACTTTTGAGGACGGGCTATATTACGGGCGCGGCACCTGTGACATGAAAGGTTTCGTGGCCAGTGCGCTTTCTGCGGCTCTTGGCGCCAGCACATTGGACCTGCAAACCCCTTTGCATCTGGCCTTTTCCTATGACGAGGAAATCGGCTGCATTGGTGTACGCAGCCTGATCGACATGCTGGAAACCGCGCCGTTCAAACCGGCCATGTGTATCGTAGGGGAGCCGACCTCTATGCAGGTCGCTGTGGGTCACAAAGGCAAGACCGCCGCCAAAGCCACCTGCATCGGGCGCGAGGGTCATTCCGCGCTTGCCCCGCAAGCGGTGAATGCGATCTACCTCGCCACGGATCTGATTGGCGAAATCCGCCGTATTCAGGAACGGCTTGCAGCGACTGGTGCGCAGGATTTTGACTATGACGTGCCCTATACCACGCTGCATGTGGGGCTGATCAACGCAGGTGTGGCCCTGAACATCGTGCCCAACCGCTGTGAAGTCACCTTTGAAATTCGCAATCTGGCCGAAAACGATCCCGAAGCGCTGATGCAGGAAATTAAGGACCGCGCCGAGGAAATCGCCAACCGCGCCCGCGTCATTGCCCCCGAAGCCGCCATCAACATCGAGATGACCGCCAACACCTATCCCGGTCTGGCAACGCCCGAAGACGGCGCGGTAGTGGCCTTTGTGAAATCCCTTCTCGGCGCGAATGACACAATGAAAGTGGCCTTTGGCACCGAGGGCGGGCTGTTCTCCAGCCGCGTTGGTATTCCTACGGTGGTTTGCGGGCCGGGCAGCATGGCGCAGGGCCATAAACCCGATGAGTTTGTCAGCGCCGACCAGCTTGAAAAATGCGACCGGATGCTTGCCGCCCTGACAGAGCGGCTGGTCGAAGGACTGCCGCTAAAGGATTAAACCCGCTCGATCGGTGACGTGAACAGATCCTTGCAAAGTTCCATAAACGGTTGCGCCGCAGGGGGCAGCTCCGCGTCCCGCCGGTAGGCCAGAACGGTGGGACAGTGACGGGTGTCCGCTGGCAAGGGGCGCGTCACCAGTGAATGACCGTCATAGCTCAGATTGCTGGCCGGTTTGCTGGCCAGCAACGAATAGCCAAGCCCCTCCCCCACCATTGCGCGCACCATCTCATAGGACGGGCAGTGGTATTTGACCTGCGGCGCCAGATGCTGTGCGGCGAAAATCGACAGGGCATATTCTGCTGAAGGCTCGGAATCCAGCAGTACCATCGGATGTTTGGTCAGTGTCTCAAGCGTCAGGTTCGGTTCTGCCGCCAGCGGATGATCTTCGGCCAGCAGAATATAGGGTGCCAAACTGGCAAGCGGCACGGTCTCAATATCGTCCGGCAGGTCAAGATCGAACATCAACGCCAGATCGACCTCACCGGCCCGCAAGCCTTCAATCAGGCGGCGGTGATCCCCGTCCATCAGACGCAAATCGGTGCTGTCGTCCTTGGTGAATTCGCCAATGATACGGGGCACAACAAAGGGGCCTATGGTGTGAAAACACCCGACCCGCAGGGCCGTGTCGGACTGGGAGGTTGCAAAGGTCGTCACCGGATCAATTCGCACCGTGCGCCCGTAGGCACGGTTGGCATAAATCAGCGGCGTCCCACGGTTCGCGGTGAAAATATCCTGCACTTCACCGACAAATACGTGATGGGTGCCGATCCGCTCGGCGCTGACCAATGTACAATCAAAAGCCACCAGCGGGTCCACCACACGGGGCGCACCTGTGGCCATTGGCGCCCACTCAGCGCAGTCGAATTTATCTGCAAATTCCTCTTTGAACCGCCCCGCAAACGTATCGGAAATAAACGACTGGTCGTCCCGCAGCAGGTTCACACAAAAATTGCCGTTCTCAAGGATCAACGGTGCAGCACTTGCCTCGTGGTGGACACAAACCAGCAAGGTCGGTTTGGGGGAATCCGCCGACACCGATGTCATGGCCGAAACCGTCACACCGCCGCGCCCTGCAACACCGTCTGTGGTTACGATATTCACCGTACAGGCCGCATGGGACATGCCGCCCAGAAACGCCGCGCGCAGTTGTGGATCCGGTGTGTATTCTGTCACGATTGCCCTGCCTGTGATGCTCTTTGATGCCAGAGTGACATCAGCGCCAGTGCCGGTAAAGTCAAGCCAACAACAAAAAATCCGCCGCCAGCAAAAAAGCAACAGACTGTTCCAGCTCCATTTTCAACAAATATCCCCGCCGGAGGCTCCGCCCCTATGCTGTTCTGACCCAATCAAGGATGAATATCTTTGGGCGTGCAACTCGATGCCAACACGACACCGATCCAGTTCACATTCAGGCTGAGACCACGTTCTTCCAACCATGCTCTCTGCGTTTTATAGGCTGCGAACTCCTTGGCCGCTTCGCAATAATAGTGCATATTGTTTTGCCGGTGATGCACAAGTTCATGCAGCAGCACTGCAACATCCTGCGGGTTCTTTGCATCCCAAGGTCGGACAAGCGTAATTGTGGCGGTTTGTGGGTCTTAAAAACCGCGCTGCGTACTGCCGATGATCGAGGCCATGTCGTCCGTCTTGGCCAGTTTCTGAGCTTTGACAAAGATAATTGTTGCAGGCGTCGCCAGAGGCGTAAATCCGGTGTTTTGATCTATCCAGCGGTGAAGGTTTTCAACCAGTGCATTCGGAACCGATAGGGTTTCGGCTTTGCCATCTGTCACAAGGTAAGCGATCATGGGCGCAGCTAAAACAGCCGCATTGCATAATAGGGAAAGCATGGGAACCTCCTTCAGCCGCGTTGATTTGCAATAAGGATACCCAACAGGTATGTTTGTCTGCAAAAGGTGGTATTTCATCACCTGATGAGGAGAAATCACTCGTGAAGCGGCGTCGGCTCCCTCCGTTCTCTGCTGTGAAAGCCTTTGAAGCGGCGGCTAGGCACCTTAGCTTTAAGGCCGCTGCGGAGGAGCTCTGCTTGTCTCCCTCTGCGATCTCCCATCAGATTCGTGCATTGGAAGACTACCTCGCAACCGCCTTGTTCCGCCGACAAAGCAACCGGATCAGTCTGACAGCCACGGGGCGCAGCTACGCCGGTCACCTGTCGCAATTGCTTGACCATTTGGATGACAGCACGCGACAGGCGCTCGGCTATAAGACGGGCTCAAATTTGCGGGTGCTGTCCACGCCGGGTTTTGCCGCCCGCTGGCTTTTGCCTCGTTTAGCGGGTTTCGCCCACGCAGACTTGATCCGTCTTCACATTGCCGAGGCGGCGCCCTCGACGGATTTTACCACGAATGATGCAGACGTGGTGATCAAATGGCGTGATCAGGCAGAGTCTGGCTTGGATGTTGTGCCCTTCCTGCGTTCCGCCCGCTATCCGGTTGCGTCACCGGAACTACTGAAGCGGACAGCTATCTCCCACCCTCGGGAGCTACTCCGTCAAACACTGTTCAGAGACGAAGTAGACGACCAATGGTCAGAGTGGTTTCGCGCCGCAGGTGTGGTAGCTGAATTGCCCAAAGGTGATCCCATCTACCCTAACTGCGAATACGCGGCCACCGCAGCGGAGGCCGGTTTGGGCATATCGCTCGCCTATGAGGCGGTTGTCGAGTCGACGGTTGCGAACGGATCGCTTGTTCGGTTGTTCGAACCGACAACGTTGCCGTTTACCATATACGCCATCGCAACCGAAAAGACCCGACGGAACGACCCTCTGATCCGCGCGTTTCGGGATTGGTTGCTGGCCGAGGCTGCCGGGCAGGCCGGTGCTGTGGCTCCCCCGCCGGAGCAACGGCAATCGCGATATTATCGGTAGAAAAGCTGACAGGGAAAAAAACGGGCATGACGAATTATCGCAAAAGACCACTATCAAATGCGATTATTCAATATGTCACCATAACCGTAACGCCCTGTCCGGAACTCTTACTCCGAAACGGTTTTCTCTGACAGCACGGTCCCAATCTGGTTGCCCACATCGGTGGTCCCGTCCACGGTCAGGGCGACAATCACACCGCCGATCACGGTCATGGTTGCCGTCAGAACAACCCAGTCCACAGTGACAGCGCCATCTTCGGACTGCCCCCACTGACGGGCACGGTTTCTGATTTGCGCACCGACAGAGCGGACGCAGGTTTCGTAGCGGTTCTTCATTTTTGCCTCTCAAACTTGCCCGGGAAAGCTCGTCCCAATCCCGAACATCTCCCTCGGTATCCGCTCACTACGGTATTAGTTGGGCAAATTAAGGCGAAACTAAGGCAATTATCGCATCGCAGGGTTTAGAGCACTGTGCGCACTGACCAGAGTTCGGGGAATAACTCCACCTTCAGCATGCTTTGCAGATAGCTCACGCCTCCGGTGCCGCCTGTCCCTTTCTTGTTACCGATGATCCGCTCTACGGTTGTGACATGGTTAAAGCGCCAGCGGCGGAAGTAGTCTTCGAAATCCACCAGTTTCTCCGCCAGTTCATAAGCCAGCCAGTGATCCTGCGGGTTTTGATAGACCTGTTTCCAAACCGCTTGCACCCCGTCGTTATGGGGCAGCTTCACAGAAACATCCCGCGTCAGAACCTCCTGAGGCACAGGGAACCCCTGCTCTGCCAGATGGCGTAAAACCACGTCGTACAGGCTCGGTTTGCCCAGTTCCTCCACCAATGCCTGATGCAGGTCGTTGCGGTGTTCGTGGGGTTTCAACATGGTGTGGTTGCGATTGCCCACAAGAAATTCGACCAGCCGGTATTGATGGGACTGGAACCCCGAGGAATGGCCGAGCGCATCGCGGAACTGGGTGTATTCGGACGGGGTCATGGTGCGCAACACATCCCAGGCAGAATTAAGCTGCTCGAATATCCGCGCCACCCGTGTCAGCATCTTGAACGCAGGCCGTATTTCATTCCGCGCAATCAGATCCCGCGCCGCGTTCAGTTCGTAAATAGCCAGCCGCAACCAAACCTCTGAGGCTTGATGCTGCACGATGAACAGCATTTCGTCATGGGCATCAGACAGGGGGTGCTGCGCCGTCAGAATCGCATCAAGCCCCAGATAATCCGTGTAGGACATCTTGTCCTTGAACGAGAGTGTCGCGTCCTCGGCGGGGTTTTTCGCATTATTGGCCATAGTAAAACCTTACAATTTGTCTAAAAACGTTTGTATCTGCTCCGCCCTGCTTTGCAACAAGAAGCGCGGTTCCGCCGCTTTCGACGGCCTGCAGCGACAGACCAGAGCCTGCCGCTTTATCCGCGCAGGCGCAGTGTTGCGGCGCAAAAACGCAAGTTAAACCTAGCCAAGTCCCCACAAACCCTGTAAGGCCGCGCCAAACCCCTTATTTTCCGACACAGGCACTTCTTTATGGAACTCAGAAATATCGCCATCATCGCACACGTTGACCATGGCAAAACCACACTGGTTGACGAGCTGCTCAAACAGTCCGGCGCCTTTCGCGCGAACCAGGCTGTTGCCGAACGGGCGATGGACAGCAACGATCTGGAACGCGAACGCGGCATTACAATTCTGGCGAAAGCCACTTCGGTGGAATGGAACGACACGCGGATCAACATCGTTGACACCCCCGGCCACGCCGATTTCGGCGGCGAGGTGGAGCGTATCCTCTCTATGGTAGACGGTGTTGTTCTGCTGGTGGACGCGGCCGAAGGCCCGATGCCCCAAACAAAATTCGTGACCTCCAAGGCACTGGCCTTGGGCCTGCGTCCGATTGTGGTGCTGAACAAAGTAGACAAACCTGACGCGGAACCGGATCGCGCGCTGGACGAATGTTTCGACCTTTTCGCCAATCTGGGCGCGGATGACGATCAGCTCGATTTCCCGTCCATGTATGCCTCCGGTCGCTCCGGCTGGGCCGATATGGAACTGGACGGCCCCCGTCAGGATCTGTCGGCGCTGTTCGATCTGATCGTCAAACACGTCCCTGCGCCAAAACAGCTCGCCAAAAAAGACGAGCCGTTCAAAATGCTGGCCGTGACACTGGGCGCCGATCCGTTCATCGGCCGCATCCTGACCGGTCGCGTCGAAAGCGGCACACTGAAAACCGGCGAGAGCCTGAAAGCGCTGAGCCGTGACGGGGAACTGGTTGAAAACTTCCGCGCAACAAAAATCCTCGCCTTCCGCGGTCTGGCGCAACAACCCATCGACGTTGCCGAAGCCGGTGACATCGTGACCATCGCCGGTATGACGAATGCAACTGTGGCTGATACATTGTGCAACCCTTCGGTCACGGAACCGATTGCGGCACAGCCGATCGACCCGCCGACGATTTCTGTAACTTTTGGCATCAACGACAGCCCTCTGGCCGGTCGTGATGGCAAGAAAGTGCAATCCCGTGTGATCCGCGACCGCCTGATGAAAGAGGCTGAAACAAACGTTGCGATCCGCGTGACCGACACACCGGGCGGCGAAGCCTTTGATGTGGCAGGTCGTGGCGAATTGCAGATGGGCGTTCTGATCGAGAACATGCGCCGCGAGGGTTTTGAACTGTCGATCTCCCGTCCGAAGGTTCTGTTCCAAGAGGTTGACGGCGTCCGCTGTGAGCCGATTGAAGAAGTCACCATCGACGTGGATGACGAATACTCCGGTGTTGTGATCGAAAAGCTGACCGGCGCCCGCAAGGGTGATCTGGCCGAGATGAAACAGGCCGGTGCCGGCAAAACCCGTATCATCGCCCATGTTCCGTCCCGTGGTCTGATCGGGTATCACGGCGAATTTCTGACAGACACCCGCGGCACAGGCGTTCTGAACCGAGTGTTCCACGAATGGGCGCCCCACAAAGGGCCAATTCCGGGCCGTCGTGCGGGTGTTCTGATCTCTATGGAGAACGGCACCTCTGTTGCTTATGCGTTGTGGAACCTCGAAGATCGCGGCAAGATGTTTATCGGTGCGCAGGAACCTGTTTACACCGGCATGATCATCGGTGAGCATTCCCGCGAAAACGATCTGGAAGTGAACCCGCTGAAGGGCAAGAAACTGACCAACGTACGGGCTTCGGGCACTGACGAGGCGGTTCGCCTGACAACACCTGTCACGCTCTCGCTGGAACAGGCTATCGCCTATATCGACACCGATGAACTCGTCGAAGTGACCCCGAACGCGATCCGTCTGCGCAAGGTTCATCTTGACCCGCACGAGCGGAAACGCGCTGCGAAATCCGGCGATAACTGATCCGGACGGACACAGATCGAATGCATTCAAGAGGCGGGTTTTCCCGCCTCTTTTTCGTTTATTCCCAAGGCTTAAGGCAAGCGGGCGAACGGTATACAAAGGCATTCTGAAATTGCCTAAAAATTCGGCAAATTGCTGTTGCCCTTTGTGTTACATTCTGCCCTTATGGCCCTTGTAACCCAGCGTCATAAAACGGGTTACACCGAAACTGTCGCAATTATTTACAGAGGCGTACATGACACGCAAAGCCGAGCCGAGTTTCCGCGAATCCACCAATATCATGTTCAACCGCGCAGTGCGGTTAATGGATTTGCCGCCGGGACTGGTGGAAAAAATCAAGGTTTGCAATGCGACCTACACCGTGCGTTTCGGTGTCCGCCTGCGCGGTGATATTCAGACCTTCACCGGATACCGTTCCGTCCATTCCGAACATATGGAACCTGTGAAGGGGGGCATCCGCTATGCCATGTCTGTCAATCAGGACGAGGTCGAGGCGCTCGCCGCGCTGATGACTTATAAATGTGCGCTGGTCGATGCGCCTTTTGGCGGGTCCAAGGGCGGGTTGTGTATTGATCCGAAAGAATGGGACGAGGATGAGCTGGAGCGCATTACCCGCCGCTTTGCCTATGAACTGGCCAAGCGCGACCTGATCCACCCCTCCCAGAACGTGCCCGCCCCTGATATGGGGACCGGCGAACGGGAAATGGCGTGGATTGCAGACCAATATGCCCGCATGAACACCACCGACATCAACTCTCGCGCCTGTGTGACCGGCAAACCGATCAGCGGCGGCGGCATTCAGGGCCGTACCGAGGCAACAGGGCGCGGCGTGCAATACGCCTTGCAGGAATTCTTCCGCCATCCGGAGGACGTGAAGGCCGCCGGACTGGAAGGAACACTCGACGGCAAGCGGATTCTTGTGCAGGGCTTGGGGAACGTGGGCTATCACGCGGCCAAATTCCTGTCCGAAGAAGACGGCGCCAAGATTACCGGCGTGCTGGAGTTCGACGGCTGTATCACCAATGATGACGGCATCGACATCGAAAAGTTGAAACAGCATCTTTTAGCCACCGGATCGACCAAGGATTTCTCGGGCGGGGACTGGCATGAGCCGGGCGCGCCGATCATGGAGAAGGACGCCGACATCCTGATCCCTGCTGCGATGGAAGGGGTGATTAACCTGTCCAACGCCAAACGGATCAAGGTTCCGCTAATTATTGAGGCCGCCAACGGTCCCGTGACCTCGGGAGCGGATAAAATCCTGCGAGACAAGGGCTGTATCATCATTCCGGACATGTATGCCAACGCAGGTGGTGTGACTGTGTCCTACTTTGAATGGGTCAAAAACCTCAGCCATATCCGGTTCGGGCGGATGCAGCGCCGTCAGGAAGAAGAACGTCATCGCCTGCTTATCAACGAACTGGAATCCGTCACCGGACACCAGCTCTCGGAAACCTTCAAACAGCGTTATCTGAATGGTGCGGGGGAATTGGAACTGGTGCGCTCCGGTCTGGAGGACACCATGCGCGGGGCTTATCAGTCCATGCGCGAGGTCTGGCACGCGCGTTCCGATGTAAGCGACCTGCGCACCGCCGCCTATCTGGTGTCCATCGGCAAAGTTGCCAGCAGCTACCGCGCCAAAGGGTTGTAAGACCGCATGAACCAATAAAAAAGGGGCTGTGCCTGATCTGGCGCAGCCCCTTTTTCCTGTCTGGAACGTCAGGTCAGGCCAGTTCCGGCCCCAACACCCGTTCCATAATCAGCATTTCGATCGCCTCGGCCATTGCCTTGTTTTGCGCAGGGTTGGTTGCGCCGCCGATCCCCAAACGCTTACCCAGACGCCAGTACAGGCCCGGTGCCCAGCCTTTGGGCTCCGGTTCAACCAGACGCACCAGAAATCCGTTGGAAGGTTTGAAGGCAAAGACGCCGCGGTCCACTTCGCGCATGTTGTAAAGTGCGCAAATCTGGTTGCCCGCATCGTCAAACAGCCCCTGCCGCGTCAGGTACAGAGCGCTTGATGTGACCCGCAGGTTCCATTGCGCCTGCCAGATAAACAACGCCCCCACCAGCGGCATGATGATCCGCAGCGCAAAGATTTCCGGCGGGTTGTAAAACACCGCCAGTATCAACACCAGCCCGAGCACCCCGAGCGAGAGCGCCCCGAACCAGCGCCGCCCCATAGAGGGTTTCAGCGTTGCAATGACATCTTCTGTATCCATACCCCGTTTTACGACGAAGCCATCCCACTTGCCAGCGTGAAGTTCAGTCAGACCGTGCCACTGCGCCCTTTGGGAATAACCTCATAGCCCCGCTCTTCCGGCTCGTCGTCGGTCATTTCCGGCGGGAAACCGGGGGCGAGAATATCAAGTCCTGTGGCCTCCTCCAGACGTTTGATGATGTTGGGGGACAATTCGCGCATTCCGTAGCGGGCGATCCCGTCGTCAAAAATCCCGCACAGCAGGGGCGAGATTTCCAGCGGCACCTTGTTGCGCTCTGCGATCTGCTGGAACAGGCCGATGTCCTTTTTCACAAGGTCCATCGTAAAGGAAATATCGCGCGAGCCGTTCAGGATCACCTGACTTTCGGTTTCATGGGAGAAGGAATTGCCCGAACTGATGCGGATGGCTTCAAAGGTGGTGTTCAGATCCATTCCGGCAGCTTTGGCTGTCACCAGCGCCTCGGCATTGGCCACCAGATGCACGGTCGCCAGATAGTTGGTCAGCACCTTCAGCATCGACGCAGTCCCAAGCGGACCCGTATGCAAAATGCGCCGCCCCATGAGGGTCAGCACCGGCAAAACGGTTTCAAAGGTCTGCCGGTCACAGCCCGCAAAAATCGCGATGTTCCCCGTATCCGCGCGGTGGCAGCCACCGGACACCGGACAATCCACAGCCCCGCCTCCCGCTTCAATCACCAAAGCCCCCAGACGCTCCACCTCGGCCTGATCGGTGGTGGACATTTCCAGCCAGATCTTGCCCTGTCGCACATAGGGCAGCATCTCTGTCAGAACCTGATTACAGGCCGCAGGGGACGGCAGGCAGGTGATCACCACGTCACAATTCTGCATCATCTCGGCTGCGGAGCCGACTGAACCGGCCCCTTTCGCCGCCATCGCAGCCACCAGATCGGGGTTGAGGTCCAATACCGTCAGCGCCACCCCGTTGCGCAACAAGCTACCTGCCAGCTTGTGCCCCACATTTCCAAGTCCGATAAATCCGATTTTCATCTGCCGCCCTGCCCTGTTCCAACATCACCCCCCCATAAAGCGCAGTATGTGACGGTCGAAATTGTAGTTTCCCGACACATAGCGCCGTAAACAGGTCTGTATCTGGTTGAGCCGCGCAAATATTCCAACATTGTTCGCAACCAGCGAACACTGCTTTGCTATCGCCCGTCTTGGCGAACGGTGCGGCGCTCCCTAAATTGGGGGCAACACAGTTTGAAAAGGAGACATCCTATGTCTATCCGTCCCGTAAAATCGACCAGCCAGGCCCAACCCACCCTCGAAGGGGCCGGCGTCCACCTGCACCGCGCTTTTGGCTTTGCCGACCCGACAGAGCTGGACCCGTTTCTGTTGCTTGACGATTTCCGCAACGAGGATCCGGCCCATTATGCCAACGGGTTTCCGTGGCATCCACATCGGGGAATCGAAACCATCACTTACGTTCTGTCAGGCGAAGTGGACCATGCGGACAGCCTGGGCAATCAAGGCCGCCTGAAAGCGGGCGATGTGCAATGGATGACTTCGGGTCGTGGTATCTTGCATCAGGAGATGCCCAAAGGGAACGCCGCAGGTCAGATGCACGGGTTCCAGTTGTGGGCCAACCTACCGCGCGATCTGAAAATGACCGATCCGCGTTATCAGGATGTAGAGGCGAAGGAAATTCCGGTGATCGAGGAAGACGACGGCACCCGTGTCAAAGTCATCGTCGGTGATTTCTGGGGTCAGACCGGCCCTGTTGACGGTATCGCCGCCGATCCGCAATATCTGGACGTCTACGTGCCACCCGGTGTGAAGAAAACCCTTCCGGTGGACACCTACCGCCGCGCGTTTGCCTATGTCTTTGAGGGCGCAGGCGCTTTTGCCGGCGCATCCGATCCGACCGGCGTTCTGCTGGAAAAAGAGGTCATGGGCGAGGAGGTCAACATCCGCGATATGTCCGGCAACCGCACGCTGGTGCGCTTTGACACCGGTGACAGCATCACCGTTCAGGCCGGAGAGGAAGGCATCCGCTTTTTGCTGATTTCAGGCAGGCCGATTGAGGAACCTGTCGCATGGCACGGGCCTGTGGTGATGAACACGCAAGCAGAACTGCAACAGGCGTTCAAGGAACTGCGAAACGGCACGTTCATTCGCCCTGCGCATTAACGACGTTAACACGCCAGCCGCTGGCAGCCCCCATCACCTATCGGTGGTGGGGGCTGTCTGTTTGGATACGCACCTGAACTACGGTTTAGATCGCACCCAGCCATTTCAGCAGGGCATAATAGACCACGCCGAACAGCATCAGGTTCAACACAAGCATACCCAGCCAGTTGATCCGTTCACGGGATTTGTCCCGTGCCACATCAACCCGTCCCAAGGTCCGGCGCTGGTTGCTTACAATTGTATCAACCCGTTTGGCGTCAACCAGACCACGACGGCGCGGATGCGCGGTGCGGCGGCGGGCATCTTCCAGATAGGCAACATCCTCGACCACACTACGGGGCAACCGGCGCCCGACGCGGCGCAGTTTGTCCCGTAGCGTCCCTCGGTGAATGCGATAGGTATCAGTGACCAGAGATTCAATTTCGGCTTCCGCCGTTTCAATTACATTTACACTCATTAAAATATCCCCCCAAAGGATAGGTTCACAGTACAGTCGGCTTTTGCGCCGATCAATGAGTCGCTAATGGCGATCCGGTCAAAACCGCCGTTTCACGAAATTCTCACGTGGTTAACGTGCGACTGGGGAAATTGTTCCGCACATTGTGATGAAAATTGCATGGCCGCAGGCGGTACGCGCATCACCCACGGGCGCGCACGCCTTACCATTGCGCCGGTAGCAGCAACGTTACTTCTTCTTCACAAACTCGGTCAGGATCACGATCCGCTGGCCTTCCACGCGGCCCTCAATATGGGCAGGGTTGTCGGGCACGATTGAAATCCCCCGCACCGCCGTGCCCCGTTTTGCCGTGAACCCTGCACCTTTGACCGGCAGATCCTTGATCAGCACCACATTATCCCCCGTAGCAAGCGGAACGCCGTTGCTGTCACGGTGGCCGGTTTCCCGCGCGATTCCGGCTTCGGCCCAGGCCAATGTATCTTCATCAAGGTAGAGCATGTCTTTCAGGTCACGCGCCCAGCCCTCCCCCTCCAGACGACAGAGCATCCGATAGGCAAGAACCTGTGTCGCGGGATCTTCGGACCACATGGCAGACGACAGACAGCGCCAGTGGGTTGCAACCGGCGTACCGCTTTGTTGCGCAGTGCAGATTTCGCAGAGATCAACGCTATGGGCTATGCCATCACGGGGCACCTCAAAAGGCGCGACAGCATCTGCGGATTGACATAAGGCACAAGACATCGACGGGTACTTTCTGACAAGGATAGCGCCGCCATATCAAAGCCCGCGCAAGAGGGACAGGACAATCACACCACGCCGGCCCCTGATCCGCATCAGATCAGGCTGAAACTGCAAATAATAGATAAAAATATCTTGCGAATTCATCTGGCACTGCCAATGATACCGCCCATTGAACACCACATTTAAAAGGGACGAATTGGAATGTTTCTCACTGACACGAAAGACCTTGAAAGCTGGGCCAACTACATCAGCAGTCTTGTTGCTTTTACCGGCAGGCCTGACCTGACAGGCGGGTTTGACTGGACCGCGATCAGCAAGATGACTGTGGGCGCCTATCTTGACCTGCTGGACACCGTGGAAACCGCGCTGGCAGCATTTGACTGGTCTTTCCTGAACAGCCTGCTTCCCACGATCCGCACCAATCTGGCAACGGCCGGACTCAGCGGTGCAGAGATCGACGCCGCATTGGGCGTGTTAGAGGATTTCATCAGCGGCGACACCTCGCTAATCTCTGAAGGCTTTGATTTCGTGCGCGAAGCGCTTGCCGGTTACGCTGACGAGACCGATCTGATAACGGCCCTCTCCGGTGGACCCGTGGACAGCGGCATACGTCTGGACGGGGATGGCGGCGCGGATGATTTCACCGGCACGGCCTTTGACGATTTCCTCTCCGGTGCAGGTGGCAATGACAAATTGGTCGGACTTGGCGGCAAGGATTATCTGCTTGGCGGTGGCGGCAACGACAAATTGCGCGGCGGGGCAGGCAAAGACAAACTCGACGGTGGCAAAGGGCGGGACAAGCTGGAGGGCGGTTCGGGCAATGACACGCTCAAAGGCGGCGGCGGCGCGGATGTTCTCAAAGGTGGCGGCGGCAAGGATAAGATCATCGGCGGTCCGGGCAATGACAAACTTTGGGGCAACCGCGGCGCAGATGACTTCATCTTCAAATCTGGTGATGGCAAGGACACCATCAAGGATTTCAAAGTCGGTCAGGACGAAATTAACCTCGCCGGTGCGGATGTAGATGACATCACCTTCATCAAAAAGGGCGAGGATGTTCTGCTGCGCTATGATGACATCAAAGTGCTGGTCGAAAACGTGACCCGCGCTGAAATGATGGATGACGACAACTTTATCTGATTTTCCTTAGGCTGACACTTGCTGAACTGACGCAAGGAAGTTGCTTGTAAACGGACAATCAGGGGGCGCCGGTATCCGGTGCCCCCTTACCTTTTCCGTACTGCTGACATAATAAACGGGAACCAAACGCCCGCTGGCTGGTTAGCCGTGCGGGGGGCGGCAGAAATAATTGAATTACGGATAAAATGACACAGGTCAGAACCCACGCGCTCAGCGAAGTCCTGGACGAACTTGAAAACTCGGCCACGGGCGAAACCACTGCTGTCTCCGAAGTGATTGACAGTCTGGGGCGACGCTCCTTCGCGTCCCTTATGCTGATCTTTTCGCTGGTGTCCTCTTCGCCGGTCAGCGCCATTCCCGGCATGACTGCGTTTGTCGGAACGGTGATTTTCTTTATTGTGGTTCAAATGCTGGCAGGACGCAAAGCCGTCTGGCTGCCAAAATTCATTACACGGCGAACCATCTCGACCGAAAAGCTGCGTAAGGCGATCAGATGGTTGCGCAAGCCGGTCCGGTTTGTGGAGCGTTTTCTCAAAGCCCGCCTGACCTTTCTGTTCAATCGCGCATGGCTAAGCCTGCCGCTGCTGTTAATACTGGCGTTAACACTTTGCATGCCGTTTCTGGAGTTCATTCCCGGCTCCGGCTCTATCGCTTCGATCGTGATCGCCCTGTTCGCCGCAGGTTTGCTAACCCGCGATGGCGCCCTGCTTATCGTGTCGCTTGTCGCCCTGCTGATCGTCCCCATCGCCATTTGGCAAATCGGGTTTTAAGGGGCGATAACGAAAAACGCCGGTTCCGAAATATCGCAACCGGCGTGTGATTGTATCATATCAGGGGGAAACGGCCCCTAGCTGTCCATCTTCAACGCGCTGATGAAGGCTTCCTGCGGGATGTCCACCTTTCCGAACTGGCGCATCTTCTTTTTGCCCGCTTTCTGCTTGTCCAGCAGCTTGCGTTTCCGGCTGACGTCGCCGCCGTAACATTTCGCGGTCACGTCCTTGCGCAGGGCCGACAGGGTTTCGCGGGCAATGATCCGCCCGCCGATCGCCGCCTGAATCGGAATTTTGAACATGTGCTGGGGGATCAGATCCTTCAGCTTTTCAACCATCGCGCGGCCACGGGCTTCGGCGCGGTCGGCATGTACCATGGTAGACAGCGCATCAACCGGCTCTTCGTTGACAAGGATCTGCATCTTGACCAGCTTGTCTTCGCGGTAGTCTTCCATCTGGTAGTCAAAGCTGGCGTAGCCTTTGGTGACGGATTTCAGACGGTCGTAAAAGTCAAACACCACCTCGTTCAGCGGCAAATCGTAAACAACCATCGCGCGGGTGCCCGCATAGGTCAGATCCAGCTGGATACCGCGGCGGTCCTGACACAGCTTCAGCACATCCCCGAGGTATTCATCCGGCACAAGGATCGTCGCCTTGATGCGTGGTTCCTCAATGTGGTCCACATGGGTCAGATCGGGCATATCGGCGGGGTTGTGCAGCTCCTGCATGGTGCCGTCGCGCATGTGGATATGGTAGATCACGCTTGGTGCTGTGGTGATCAGTTCAATATCGTATTCCCGCTCCAGTCGGTCGCGGATCACCTCTAGGTGCAACAGGCCAAGGAAGCCGCAGCGGAACCCGAAACCAAGCGCGGCAGAAGTTTCCATTTCCGTGCTGAAGGACGCATCGTTCAGCGAAAGTTTGGAAATCGCTTCGCGCAGGTCTTCAAATTGGGCGTTATCCACGGGGAACAGGCCACAGAACACCACAGGCTGGCTGGGCGCAAAACCGGGCAGCGGCGTGTCACAGCCTTTCTTCTCGGTGGTGATCGTGTCGCCCACTTTGGTATCGCGCACCTGTTTGATGGATGCGGTCATAAAGCCCATTTCACCGGGGCCGAGCACGTCAATATTGTCCATCTGCGGGCGGAACACGCCGACACGGTCCACCGGATAAACGGCATTGGTTGCCATCATGCGGATGCGGTCGCCCTTGCGCAGATAACCGTCGATCACCCGCACCAGAACCACAACGCCGAGATAGGCATCATACCAGCTGTCCACCAGCATCGCCTTCAGCGGCGCATCTGCATTGCCTGTCGGGGCGGGCAAACGGGTGACGATGGCTTCCAGCACATCGGGGATGCCGATACCGGTTTTGGCCGAAACCATAATCGCATCCGTTGCGTCAATGCCGATCACATCTTCGATCTGTTCGCACACCCGCTCCGGCTCTGACGCGGGCAGGTCGATCTTGTTGAGAACCGGCACAATGTCATGATCCGCATCAATCGCCTGATAGACGTTGGCCAGTGTCTGTGCCTCAACGCCTTGGGTGCTGTCCACCACCAGCAAAGAGCCTTCAACCGCACGCATGGAGCGGGAGACTTCATAGGCAAAATCCACGTGACCGGGGGTGTCGATCAGGTTGAGGACGTAATCTTCCCCATCCTTGGCGCGATATTCGATCCGCACAGAGTTCGCCTTGATGGTGATACCCCGTTCCCGCTCGATATCCATCGCGTCGAGCATTTGCTCTTTCATGTCCCGATCGGCCACTGTGCCGGTGGATTGGATCAGCCGGTCCGCCAGCGTTGATTTGCCGTGGTCGATGTGGGCTACAATGGAAAAATTGCGGATTTTGGATAGGTCTGTCATGGCTCTGGATATGGATGGAAAGCAGCATTTGGTCAATGGGGATTGAGCCTGCGCAGGGGGTTTTCGCAACAATTGCGGCCCAGTGGCGCGGCTTTGGTGCCCCTACCCCGATCCGCCTTGCGTGTTGATTGCGTCTTCGCCCGTTTTGTGGCAGAAAGCTTGGCAAAATTGGCGCGTCAAGACGCCGGACCGAGGCAACATATGAGGACGTTATGAAAAAGACAATCGCAGCAACACTGGCCGTTTCCCTGCTGACCGCAGCCGCGCCTGCCCGAGCGTTCAACAAGATCGAGCGGGCCTGTAAATCATCCGAGCGACGCGCCTCGGCCAGCCTGTGCGCCTGCATCCAGAAAGTCGCCAATGTGCAACTGACCAGCTCTGATCAGCGGCTTGCTGCGAAGTTCTTCAAAGACCCTGATCTCGCACAGGAAACCCGCCAGTCCGACGACAAGCGCAAGGAACGTTTCTGGAAACGGTACAAAGCCTTTGGCGCACTGGCCCATAAAACCTGTGGCTGATATCTGTATTCAGGCGCGGTCCGGCGGGCCTGCCTGCATTATACCCCTGCGCTGCGGCGCAGGGCGCTGACCGGAACAGCCGCCCCGATTGCAGACCAACTGGCAGAGGCGCGGGCGATTTTTGTGTCGTCCCATGTCACAAAGCTCAGCACGAAACCCTCACGGGTGACATCCTCGGCGGTGATGTTGAACCGCAGGTTCTGCGCCCGTGACGCATCAATGCCCGAAATTCCGATTGTCACATGGGGCGGGCGCTGGAACGGCGCGGCAAACGCCACCTGAAGCCTGACGGAGCGGTCGCCCTCTCCGGCCCACATCGGTTCGTTTTCGTCCACATGATTGAAAATCTCACCCGTTGCGGTGATGATCTGCATCCCCACCAACGGCGATGTGGTTTGCTGAGAAAATTTCTGCGCCAGTGTGCCTGTCCCGTCCATATTTCCCGCCTTCTGCGTGTTTTTTGCAATGATAGGCGTTCAGGACAAAAAGGCCAGCAGGATTTCTCCGGAATTTGATAACGATTTTATGAAATTCGGGGTCGTGGCCCCCCCCCCGCAATCTATTGATAAGGTGCAAAAATCGCGGGTTCCCCAGCAGAACCGGTCGCGGTGCGAACCCTAGCCTGCAATGACCCATTGACCGTTTGACAGCGCAATCGGCACTGGCGACAGGGCACAATTCAGGCCGAAGCCGGCCACGCCCTGCCCTGTCTGCGCATCAAACACCGCATCGTGATTGGTACAAATCAACCGCGTTCCATCCGCGCCCAGCACATCGCCGCGACTGTCAAGCGGCAGGAACTGGTGGGGGCAGGCGTTCACAAATGCCCGCGTGCCCCCGCCGTCCTTCACGACAAGGACCGGAAACTCCCCAAGCGCGAGCGCCGTCACCCCCTGCCCCAGCGCGGTGTCGTCGCAGAGGATGGTGCCGCGTTCGGGCGCGTCCGGAAAATCTGTCCAGTCCAGTGTCATGAAACGCTTACTCGGCGGCCTCGATCACGCCACGCTCGATCTGGTCGGCCTCGATGCTTTCAAACAGCGCCTTGAAGTTGCCTTCGCCAAAGCCGTCGTCGCCCTTGCGCTGGATAAATTCAAAGAAGATCGGCCCGATCACCGTCTTGGAGAAGATTTGCAGCAGGATGCGGGTCTCGCCGCCGTCTACAACACCTTCGCCGTCAATCAGGATACCGTGCTTTTCCATCCGCTCGATCGGCTCTTCATGGCCTTGCACGCGCTTGTGGGACATCTTGTAATACATCGGCGGTGGCGGTGGCATGAACTCCAGTCCGCGTTCGCTGATCTCATCCGTTGCGCTGTAAATATCCTTGGCGGCAACCGCGATGTGCTGGATGCCTTCGCCCTTGTATTCGCGCAGGTATTCTTCGATCTGGGATTTATCATCCGCACTTTCGTTGATCGGAATACGGATACGGCCACAGGGCGAGGTCAGCGCACGGGACGTCAGCCCCGTCACCTTGCCGGCAATATCAAAGAAGCGGATTTCGCGGAAGTTGAACGTGTCGCGGTAGAATTTATACCATGTGTCCATGTTGCCGCGGATCACGTTGTGGGTCAGGTGGTCAAGGTAATAGAACCCGACGCCTTCGGGCTTGTCGGTAATGTGGAAGTCATATTCTTCGGCATAGGCATTTTCGCCCTCGCCGTAGGTGTCCACGAAATACAGCAGCGAACCGCCAATGCCGATCACAGCAGGCACGTCGAGACATTTGTCATCGCCGGTATAGGATTCCGCACCCAGCTTCACTGCATGGTCATGGGCATGCTGCGCATCAACAACGCGCCACGCCATAGACGGGGCGCAAGGACCGTGATCATCCACAAACCGCATCCCGAAAGAGCCGGGTTCGGCGTTCAAAACATAGGTAATATCGCCCTGCTGCCACAGTTCAATCACTTTGGTCTTGTGGGTCGCAGTGTGTTCGTAGCCCATTTTCGTGAACAGCTTGCGCAGCTCTTCCGGGTCACTGTGGGCGAACTCGACAAACTCAAAGCCGTCGGTGCCTGCGGGGTTTATCTCGGAAATTGTAGATTTTGGTGCATCATGTGGAAACGGGCCCATTGGAAACCTCCGGTTGGTGTTACGTGTTTCCAGCATGTTACGTCATAGGGAATGCAATTGGTGCGCAAAACACCCCCCATCGGGCGCGATAATTGACAATAAACCGCGTATATGGTAACCTTGATGCACGATTTCTGCACATGGAAATAACATCATGCTCGATTCCGTCGATGAACGCCTGCTGCGTGCATTGCAGGACAATGCCACTGCCACCGCGCAGGAACTCTCTGAACGGCTGAATATGTCCGCCAGCCAGATCGGCCGGCGGCGTCAGCGGCTGGAGTCGGAGGGGTATATCACCGGCTATCACGCACGGCTTGATGCAGCGGCGCTGGGGTTGTCGGTGCAGGCGTTCGTGCAGGTCTCTATGTCCGGCCACACCCCTGCAAACGCACAGATGTTTCAGAAACTAGCGCAAGACCGCCCCGAGGTTGTCAGCCTCTGGACCCTTACTGGTGAGGCGGATTACATGCTGCGGGTCTATTGCCCCTCGCTGGCGGCGTTAAATGCGCTGGTCCGTGATGTGTTCCTCCCCCACGAGGCCGTCGCCCGTGTGCAGACCAAGATCGTGATGGAACAGCTTAAACAGGATGCCGGTCTGCCGGTCACTGCGGCAGCGGTGCGAAAGACCCGCTGATCCTGCGCCGGTTCAAACCGGACGGGCCGCCCGTTTGCGCGCCAGCCCCAAATGCACGGCAATCCCCGCCCCATAGGCCAGCAGCGCGAACAGGATCAGACCGGAAAAGCCTAACAGCCCGATCATAACCAGCACCACCGGTGTTCCAAGTGTATTGCCCAGATTGCCCATCTGCGCCACCGCCCCCTGCGCATGGGCGCGGGCCTCAGCGGTGGGGTTCAAATCGGGGATGGCCGAGAAATTGGCCCCCTGCACAAAACCGAGCGCAGCAAAGATCAACACGGCAAACAGCGGCGCCCCCGCCGAGAGCGCAAAGCCGAGCGTTGCCAGACCCGCACAAGCAAAGCCCAGCACCACAACAGAGACCGGCGAGAACCAGCGTTGCAGGATCACACCCAAGGTCATCGACACAAGGATCCCCGCCAGCGGCATGATCCCAAGCACGGCTGCACGGCTGTCATCCGGCAGGAAGGGCGGGATCACCGTCAGGATCGCCACAAAGGTCAGCGTATAACAAAGCCACGCAAGGCCGGGTGCAGCGCGGGCCGGATCGGTGTAAATTTCGATATGCTGGCGGAGCAGTCCAAGGGATGTTACCGGCGCCCCGGCTTGATCCTGTGGCAGCACCGCCCACAGGGCTGCGGCCATTGCGAACATCCACAGGGCGTGAACGTAAAACAGGCTCGGCAGACCAAAGGCCGCCACCAGCGGCGTTCCCAGCCACGCTGTCAGCGCATAGGCCACACCGAAAAACGTGCTCCAGAGGCTCATGGCGAGCGGTTGAAAGCGCGGCAGGGTGATCTGGGAAATCAGGGTTGGCGCGGCCACCACCACAACCAGATGGGACAGACCCTCTATCATCCGAACCGCCAGCATCCACCCCAAAGGCGGCAGAGCGGCCTGTACCAAAGAGGCCACCGCCCCGAGCAGCATCCCCGCAATCAACAGGCGCCGCACCCCGAAACGGGCCACAACCACGCCCGCTGTCAGGCCAAAGACAATCCCGAGCAAGCTGATGCCGGACACCAGAAACCCCAGCAACGGCCCTGCGCCGCTATCGGCGTAATGTGCTGAAAGATCAGCAAAAATCAGCGAGAACTTGGCGAATTGCGCGGCGGCACCCAATCCTGCGAACCACAAGAGGATAACTGTCATTACGGTTTTTTGTGCGCCGGTCATAGGCGCGTTTCTGACTCCGCGCGTGCATAAGCGCAAGCGGGAAACCGACCCGCCTGCGCCCCTGTTACGGGGTGTCAGGTGCCAAAAGCACGGACCTCGGCAAAGCTGTTTTCAGCCGCCTGCATCAACGCTTGTGCAACGGCGTCCACTTCTGTCTCGCTCAGGCGGGCGGGCAGACGCACATCACAGGCCCGCATCAACATGGCGCGGGTCGCAGGCAGTTCGCGCTGTTCTGGCAGAAATTCCCAGTTCCAAAAGGCCCGCGCGTTGTCTTTTGACATGCCGAACAATTGCACAGTTACGCCAAGCTGCGCGGCGTCTGTCACAAAGGCCTGCGCCTGCGCATCGCTCACACCGCACAGGTTGAACTGGATGCTGTCAGGGGCGCGTTCCTCTCCGTCCAGCGCGTCTGGCACCTTTAACCAGAGGGTCTGGTTCAGTGCCGCGGCCAGCCGGTCATAATTGCGCCGCCCGTCTGCCACACGGCGCGGGATTTCGCCAATCTGGGGCCGGATAATCGCGGCGGACAGATTTGACAGCCGCAGATTATACAGTGGTAGTTTGTTCTGCCAGCGGGCGAATTGGTTGGTCAGATGGCCGTGCTTCTTCCAGTTGTGTTCATACGCACCGGACATGATCACCGCACGGGCCACCAGTTCTGCGTCATCGGTGACAAGAATGCCGCCCTCTCCTGCGTTGATCAGCTTGTAGCTTTGGAAAGAAAAACAGCCCACGCGCCCGATCGTGCCGATCTTGCGTCCCTTCCACGTGGTTCCTAGAGAATGGGCGGCATCCTCGACCACCGGAATATCCCGTGCCTCACACAGGGACATGATCGCATCCATATCCGATGTGTGACCCCGCATATGGCTGACAATGACCGCCGCGATATTTTCGTCGAGACGCGCCTCGAAATCCGCCAGATCAATACGGTAGTTCTGAGCGACCTCGCACAGAACCGGCACACAATCCGCGTGGATCACGGCAGAAGGCACCGCAGCAAAGGTAAATCCCGGAATGAGAACCCGCGCATCCCGTGGCAGGCCCAGCGCCTTGAGGCTGAGAAACAAGGCAGCCGAACAGCTTGACACCGCCAGAGCATATTTCACCCCCATCTCGGCCGCAAACTCCTGCTCCAGCAGCGTCACCGGCGCGTCCTGCGCAGCGGTATAGCGGAACAGGTCGCCGGTTTGCAAAATCCGTTCGATCTCGGCTTTGGCAGAAGCGGGAATGGGTTCGGCGTCATGCATATTGGGAAGGGTCATAGGTTCCGATTTCCTGAAAGTAACTTTCAGGTTTGATAAAGAAACTTTGTCACAAACCCAAGACGTTTGTTCGACAACCGGCTGACATCTGCCGGTGAATGGCAGGTATTTTTGATAAATAACGGCGGATCGCAAAGAAACTCCGGTATTACTACTTGTCAGGCGGGGCAATCCGCATACCCTAGACAAGTTGCTCTAAACCACAGGAATTTTATGGAAAGTTTTCTCCTTCAGGCCTCGATCTATCTGGCCGCTGCTGTCATCGCTGTGCCGGTGGCAAAACGGGCCGGTCTCGGCTCTATTCTCGGCTATCTGGTGGCCGGTGTATTGATCGGGCCGGTTTTCGGACTGGTGGGAAACGAAACCAAAGACCTGCAACATTTTGCCGAATTCGGCGTGGTGATGATGCTGTTCATCGTCGGGCTGGAACTGGAGCCAAAGGCGCTCTGGGAGATGCGCCACCGGCTGATCGGGCTGGGCGGCTTGCAGGTGGTGTTAACCACACTTGCGGTCAGTGCCGCGTTTATCACCTTTGGCCAGCCGTGGAATATCTCTGTTGCAATCGGCCTGATTTTCGCCCTGTCCTCGACCGCGATCGTGGTGCAGACGCTTAACGAAAAGCGTCTTATGCAAACTCACGGCGGGCGTTCGGCGTTTTCGGTGCTGCTGACACAGGATATTGCCGTGATCCCGATGCTGGCGCTGATTCCGCTGCTGGCTGTGGGCGATTTCAGCAACTTTAACCACGGCGGGGATGATCATTCCGATATGTCCCTGATCGCGGGACTTCCGGGTTGGGGGGTGACGCTGGTCACGCTCGGGGCGGTTGGCGCGGTGATCCTGTTCGGGATTTATTGCACCCGCCCGATTTTTCACTTCATCGCCAAGGCCCGCCTGCCAGAGATTTTCACCGCCGTGGCGTTGTTGCTGGTGGTGGGGATTGCCCTGTTGATGACGCTGGTTGGCCTGTCTCCGGCGCTTGGAACTTTTCTGGCCGGGGTGGTTCTGGCGAACTCTGAATACCGGCACGAGCTGGAAACCGACATCCAGCCGTTCAAGGGGCTTTTGCTGGGACTGTTCTTTATTACCGTAGGTGCAGGGATCAACTTTGCCGTGCTGTGGGAGCATCTGGCATGGATACTTGGCATGACGCTTAGCGTGATGCTGATCAAGGGGCTGGTGCTTGCGGGCTTAAGCGTGCTGTTCAAACTGAAGGGGCGGGACCAGTGGCTGTTCATCCTGTCACTGGCCCAAGCGGGGGAGTTCGGCTTTGTCATGCTCTCGACCACCGTGCAAACCAGCGTGATCCCCTTTGCACTGTCCCAACAGTTGCTTCTGATCATCGCCCTTTCCATGCTGCTGACACCTTTGTTGTTCATCCTTTACGACCGTGTTTCGCGCAAACTGGTTGAAACACCGAACACCCGCGAAGAAGACACCATCGACGAAGAAGGCACTGTCATCATCGCTGGCATCGGTCGTTTCGGGCAGATTGTAAACCGGCTTGCGCTGGCAACAGGGATCAAGACGGTTGTGATCGACCATCAGATCGACCAGATCGACGCCATGCGGCGCTTTGGGGTGAAAGGGTATTTCGGTGATCCGACCCGCCCCGACATGATGCATGCGGCCGGATTGATGACCGCGAAAATTCTGGTGGTTGCAGTGGATGACAAGGACGCTGCGGTGAAGCTGGTGGATCACGCCCGCAAGGAGCGGCCGGATCTCTACATAATCGCCCGCGCCTATGATCGGGATCACGTCTATCACCTGTACCGCGCCGGAGCGGACGAAATCATCCGCGAAACCTTTGACAGCGCGATGCGGGCGGGCAAGAAGATGCTGCAAGGCATGGGCTGGCCGGAGTATGAGGCCGAGCGCGCCCACGACCAGTTCTTTGAAGCAGACCGCCACGCGCTGGCTGAACTGGCCGGGCTTTGGGATCCGAATCTTCCAAATGAAAAGAACGACAAATACGTTGCCCGCGCGCGGGAGGTGAACTCCGATCTCTACACCAGTTTTCTGTCCAATCTGACCAAGATCGTGGAAAACGACGAAGAAATCGACTTTCCGCCCACCAATGAGTCTGCGGATCTAATCGTCCGTACAGAAAAGCCCGATCCCTAGCGGGCGATACGGGGGCGGCCTGATGCGGTGGCGGTAAGTTCTGCCTCCACAAACACATCCCGCCCCTCGACCTCGGCGTTGCGCAGGTCTCTTTGCAGATGCAGGCGGATTCCTTGCGCACCGGACTCTCGCGCCGCCGCCATTGCGTCTTCGCCAAGTCGGGTTTCCAGCGCTTTCAGGGCACGGTCGAGATCGTTGAAATCCTGCGGGCCTTCAATGAAATGCACGCGGTAGCGGCGTTCTCCGATACTGGTGATCAGGCCGGATTTGCGCATGGAAACCTGCCCCACCACTGCGCCAATTGCATTGGCAACTCCGGCGTGTTCGGGCAGGATCACAGGTGTCGAAAGCCGTTCTCCAACAGCGCCATAATAGCTGTGCGCCGAGGCGCCAAGCCCGATCACCGGCAGGTTCAGACCCACATTCAACGACACCAAACCGCGGTGCTGCTGCGTGCCAAGCCGTGTCAGCACATGGCGGGCCAACTGGTCCTCTGGCAGTCCGAAATCCGTGTCTTCTTCGGCAAAGGCGGTTTCCAGCAAGACATCGCAGGTCTGTTGGGTCAATTGGTCTATGATCCGCGGGGCGAGCATTGCCCCCTCCGGTGCGATCCGCTGCCCGGCCCCGTTGCGCTGGCGGGAAAACAGCTCCAGCCCGAGAGCGGCGGCCTCTTTGTTCCAACTGTCCAGAACGCCGGTCACATGGGCCGCATCCGAAGGGGTAATCGCGGCGATCATCACCAGCCCCCGCGCCACCAGCCGGTCCAGCGCCGATCCGTCCAGCCGGTTTGACAGAAGACTGCCCATCTCCCACGCCTGTGCGGCGATCCGTTCCAACAGGCGGGTTTCCCGCGCGTCCAACCCCGCAGGCACCTGCCCCGACAGGCGCACCGGCACGACGAAGCGCCCGTCATATTCGCCAACACGATCCTTGGTGCACTGACGCTCCAGCGCGGCGGGCACCACATCGGGATATTGCATCGCCGCCAGCGACAAAGGCAAAACGCGGCGCGGGCCAAGCCGCAAGCCACCCGCCAGCCCGTCCCGCTGCAAATGCACCTCGCTGTCCCCGCCAAGCCCTGTGGTGCGCATGGCCACGGCTTCGACCATCGTGCGCAATCCGCCCACCCGTGCGCCGTGAGGATCGATCATCGGCTGCCGGTCCCGCAGAACTGCGACATCCGTGGTGGTGCCGCCAATATCACTGACCAACGCATCGGATTCCCCAGTCAGCCAGCGGGCCCCGACGATGCTGGCTGCCGGACCGGACAAGATGGTTTCAATCGGCCGCTCCCGCGCCATATCCGCCGAGATCAGCGCCCCGTCGCCGCGCACCACCATCATCGGAGCCGTCACCCCGATCCGGTGCAGATAGTCCTGCGTTGCGCCAATCAGGTGGTCGATCATCCCGATCAATCGTGCATTCAGCACAGCCGTCATTGCCCGCTTCGGCCCGCCGAGCTTGGCCGAAAGTTCGTGAGAACAGGTCACAGGCAATCCGGTGCGGGCGCGGATCAGGTCCCGCGCAGCGATCTCATGGGCGGGGTTTCGGGTGGCAAACTGGCTGGCAATGGCAAATCCGGTGACAGCCCCGTCCAACCCGTCCAGCACCTGTTCCAATGTGGTTTGGTCAAACGGTGCGGCTTCGCTGCCAGAATGACTGTGCCCGCCGTTGATGCGGATGACCGGATCACCGCGCAGCGCGTCCTCCAGCCCCTGACGGGCGATGTCCTTTTCGTCAAATCCGATAAACACCAGCGCGACCCGTGCGCCCTGTCCTTCGACCAGTGCGTTGGTGGCCAGCGTGGTGGACAGGGACGACAGCGCAATCTGGTCCGGTGCCACAGCGGCCGCATCAAGAACCGCCTGCACCGCCTTGCCCACCCCTTCGGAAAGGTCGTGGCGGGTGGTCAGGGATTTGGCAGTGGCGATCACCTCGTCCTCGCCCCGGATCAGAACCGCGTCTGTATAGGTTCCACCTGTATCAACCCCGAGAAGAAGTGCCATCCTGTCCGCTCCTGCTATTCTGCCCCCGGTTCTAGCCCGAAGCTACCGCCGCGTCAGGGCAAAAAGCGACGCAGCTTGCAGGTTTGCGGCACCGGGTCACGCCCTACGCCACGTCACGGTCGGCAGGGCTTCTCTGGGCGACGGATTTGGCGCAAACTGTGCAAAATCCCACAGGAGACCCACCATGTACGAGCGTCTGGACATCACCATCAAGGATCACGTGGCCGAGGTCATGCTGAACCGCCCCGAAAAGAAAAACGCATTGGACACACAGTTTTTCGACGAACTCGCCGCTGCGGGGGAAGAATTACAAGGCAACGCGGATGTGCGGGCGGTGGTGCTTTATGGGGCGGGTGGCTGTTTTTGCGCCGGTATCGACACCAGCGCCCTAATGGAGTTTTCCGCCAATATCGACGAAATCCGCAAGATGCTGGCCACCCCGCCGGAACACGGGCGCGGCAACCGGTTCCAGCGCCCGACCGTGGTCTGGCAGGAACTGAAAGTGCCGGTAATCGCAGCCGTAGAAGGGGTCGCATTCGGTGGCGGCATCCAACTGGCACTGGCAGCGGATTTCCGGTTCATGGCGCCAGATGCAAAGATGTCGATCATGGAAGCGAAATGGGGCCTTGTTCCGGATATGGGGATCACCCAATCCCTGCCCCAGTTGATGCGGGCGGATCAGGCGAAAGAACTGATCATGACGGGCCGTGTGCTCGGGGCAGAGGAGGCACTGTCGCTGGGGCTGGCCACTTGGCTGGCAGATGACCCAGTGAAGAGTGCGCGGACCTTGGCGGCAGAACTGGCGGCGCGCTCCCCCGAGGCGGTACAGGGCAGCAAGGCGCTGGTGGATCAGGTCTGGTCCGCAGGGCGCGAGGGTCTGGCGCTGGAGGGCGAGTTGCAGTCGAAAATCATCGGCTTTCCAAACCAGATGGAAACCGTGATGGCGCAAATGCAAAAGCGTGCGCCGGTCTATAAGTAAGACCGGCAACGCGGATCAGGCGATGATGCACAGCTTTGATCACCCTGCATATATGAAGCGTCTTACAAGACGCGTCATATATCACGCGTCATATATGAAGCTTCATATATGACGCTTCATAATTGCAGGGTCATCGGCAGGCACAAAGACTTGCGCACCACGCCCCCGGCTTAGTCAAACAATTTGCGCAGGGCTCTGCCCACCTCGTCTTCCAGCTTGTCCCGCGCCTGTTCTTCCAGTGACTTCGCCGCTTCGTCTTCCTCAGCGTTGCGCTGTTCCAACTCTTTGCGCAGCTTTGCCTTCAACGCTTCTTCGGGATCTTTCAGCTTTTCCTTGACCTCTTTCAGCTTTTCCTGCGCCCGCTGCACATCGGCATTGTCCTTCAGCTTGCCGTCCAGCAACAGGTTCAGAAGCTTGTCCAGATCGGGGCGGAATTTCAGGTTCTGCCAAGGGCCGGTGATCATCACAGGCACCGAAAACTCTGCATCTTCGGACAGGCGTGTCGGCGTCACCACATAGTTCGTAACCGCCTCATTGGTACCGCCTTCTTGGTGATCAGATAGGATGTTAAGTTCTGTCGTTATTGTCGTCGTTATGGACGTTGTTTAATGCGGAGCGAGATATGCGTCATGAAGTTATTGTCGG
>NZ_MDVX01000011.1 GCF_001719615.1 Neptunicoccus sediminis | reverse complement strand
CCGCGCAAATGCTTGGATTACCGGACACCGGCGGAAGTCTTTGAGACCAAGCTGATGGAAATCCAGAACCGTCTGGAATAAAACGAGATATTAGGAACTGCACTTCACCGTGAGCTCACAAAAAGCCAAAGCGCTATCACCCGTGGCGGACCAAACCGGCGTATCGGACCACGATCCGGTTCACGTCATCCGCTGGCGCAACAGCCATACAAAAAACACGCCACCGATTAGGCCTGTAACGATCCCGATGGGCATATCATCCGGTGCCATAACTGTCCGCGCGACAATATCCGCCCAAACAAGAAACACCGCGCCGCACAGGGCTGAGAGCGGCAGCAGGCGGCGGTAGTCTCCGCCGACCATCAGCCGCACGATATGGGGGATCATCAGACCGACAAACCCGATGATACCGGAAAAAGCGACCATCACGCCGGTAATCAACGCGCCGATCACAAAAATTCCGAGCCTGAAACGGGCGACCGGAATGCCAAGGGTGGTTGCCGTTTCATCCCCCACAGTCATGGCGTTCAGGGTGGCGGATTTCAGTTGTAGAAAGCTGCCTGCCACCAACAGAACTCCGAAGGGATAGATAAGCTGGTCCCACCGCGCCAGCCCAAGCCCGCCCAGCATCCAGAACACAACCGTATGCGTTGCGCGCGGGTCGCCCAGATAGATCAGGACGTTGGCCCCTGACATCACCACGAAAGACACCGCCACACCTGCAAGCACCAGCCGGTCCGCGCTGGTGGCAGAGGCGAATTGGGACACCGCAAGCACCAGCAGTGTCGCCCCGAGCGATCCGAGAAAGGCCAGTAGTGGTACGGTCAAAAGCCCCAGAAACAACCCCGTGTGCAGCAGCGCGAGTATCGCACCGCAGGCCCCGCCCGCCGAAATGCCCAGCAGATGCGGGTCGGCCAGCGGATTGCGCGTGACCGCCTGAAGGCTCGCCCCAACCATCCCAAGCCCTGCCCCAACCAGACAGGCCAGAATTGCGCGGGGCAGCCGGATGTCCCAGACAATGGCTTCACGCCCTTTGGACCAGTCTACGGGGATCGTATCAGGGGCAATCTTGTTGATCAGAATACCCCAAACGGTTTCAAACGGAACGGACACAGCCCCGACGCTGACAGCGATGGACACAGACGCGAAAAGGATCGCGAAACCGCAAAGGCTCGTGATCCAGAAACCCCGCGTGCTCCGTGCCCGCGCGGGGGCCGTTTTGCGCGAAACCGTCATGGGCCGTTACTCTGCCCGCAATGCAGCGGCGAGGGATTTGACCGCTTTGATGTTGCGCGGTCCGGGTGTCGCCTCGACATACTCAAGCACAACAAAGCGGTCGTTGCGCACCGCATCAATATCCGCAAAGGCCGGATTGCCTTTCAGAAAGGCAATTTTCTGATCCGCCGTCACCTCTCCATAGTTCACGATCACTATGACTTCGGGATTACGCTCTACCACGGCCTCCCATCCGACAGTGGCCCAGCTTTTTTCAAAGTCATTCATGATGTTGGTGCCCCCTGCCGCCTCTATCAGCGCGTTCGGCATGGCATAGCGGCCCGCCGTAAACGGCACATCCTTGCCGCTGTCATAGACAAACACACGCGGGGCGGCTTCCAGTTCGGGCAATCCGGCCAAAAAGCTTGCAAGCTCTTGCTGGTATCCCGTGACCAGCGCTTCGGCCCGATCCGACACGCCAAAGATCGCGCCAAGATTGCGCAGGTCGGTATACATATCCTCTAGCGAGGCGGCGTCTTTGCTGCCCATATGGATGCAGCTCTCGGTAAGCTCGTAAACGTTGATGCCATAGGGTGCCAAAGTTTCGGGCGTCACCTCACCGCCGACTTTCATACCATAGTTCCAGCCCGCGAAATAAAAATCCGCATCGGCACCGATCAGGACTTCCTTGGAGGGGTATTTCGCGGACAGTTCCGGCAATGCCTCAATCCCGGCCGTCATATTCTCGTCTAGCGTGCGCCAACCGGAAATGCCGGTATAGCCGACCATCGATTCCGCCAGACCCAGCACCAGCATCATCTCGGTGAGGTTCACATCATTTGAAATCGCCGCTTTCGGGGGCGCATCAAACGTGACCTGACGATCGCAGCTTTGAACCGTGGTCTGCGCCAAAGCGCCCCCGGCAATGCACATGACAACTGGCGCGATAAAAGTAAATTTCATGGGTAGGCTCCGCATCAAATTGGAAGGCTGAAAGAGAAATGGGGTGTACCGCTTGGCGCGAGCTTTTCGCGTCGGGCCTCGACCCGAAAAGTGTCAGAGACCAGCCTGTCGGTCAGCAGTGTACGCGGCGGCCCGAACCCCTGCGAATACCCGTTCTTGAGAACCAGCACATCGTCGCACAGACCGTTTGCCATGTTCAGGTCATGCAGCGACACCACAATAGTTAGGCCAAGACCACGGATGAGGGAAACAACTTCAAGCTGGTGGCGCACATCAAGATGGTTGGTCGGCTCGTCAAGGATAAGGACCTGCGGTTCCTGCGCCAAAGCCCGTGCCACCATGACGCGCTGCCGCTCTCCGCCTGAAAGCGTGCCGAAATCACGGTCTGCGAAATCTTGCAGACCAAGAGACTCGAGGATCTGGCTGACAATCCTTTCGTCACTGCCTGTCGCACCTGTCAGCGCCCGCCGGTGGGGCGTTCTGCCAAGGCGCACGATCTCGCGCACGGATAGGCCGAAGGTCGAGGCTTGTTCCTGCAATACCGCTGCGATGCGTTTTGCAGCGGAACGTGCGCTCATCGCCCAGATGTCCTGTCCGTCCACCCTGATCTGTCCGCTGTGGGGTTTTTGAAACCTGTAAAGCAACCGCAGCAGTGTGGATTTGCCTGCTCCGTTCGGGCCGACAACGCCCAAGACCCGACCGGCCCCGACACGAAAACTCGTCGGATGCAGGACAGGGCGGGTTGATTTGCATGGTGCCCAGCTTGCGCCAATCACTTCGATTTCAGCCGCCTTCATAACAGGCCACGACATTTATGTTCCATACCGCCCTCCGCGAACATACGGGGGGATGCTGGACAGACATGCAGTTGAAAGCGGGAAAAGACCCAAGGCTTCATCATGGTCTACCAGTCAGACACCCCGTCTGAATAGAATTACACTGACGGCGCCAAAGCACCGTTGATGGCAGGTCTCCTGACTTGCGGATTAGCGTTTTCCCCGACCTTCCCAAGCCGATTATTGGCCCAGTGGTATTTTCGGGGGCACTCACCGCTTACAGTTGCGGGGGCAGTTACGGATTTGGCGCTGTTCAGCTATTCCTCACCGTATTCCCTTTTCATCCAAGACACATATTCGATGCCTTGGAACCATCGGGGATACGTTTGCGGTATATCGGCGTGAAGGTCAATCCGCGTGGCGCGAAATCACTGAAAGTTTCACAGGGTCGTGTATCGCGGGGTGCGCTATGGCGCGTGACGGCCCGTGCTGTGCAAAGTGCTTTAGGCCGGAAACCGGACCGTCAGACGCAACAAACCCGCCCGTTTCGGGGCGGGTCTGCTTCAAAGGTTTAGCGCGCACAGGGCGGCAGGACGGCGGGTGTTACCCTGCCCATTTTGGCAGGAACAGCACAACATCAGGCACGGCGATCAGCAGGGCCACGATCAGCAGGTCCACAACAACGAACCAGAACACACCGCGGAAAATTGTGGTGAGCGAGGCAACCTTGCCCACCACACCCTTGATCACAAACACATTCATCCCCATCGGCGGGGTGATCATGCCGATCTCCAGCAGTTTCACCAGCACGACACCGAACCACAACAGGCTAAATCCGGTCTCTTCTACCAGCGGCAGCATGATCGGCAGGGTCAACAGCATCGCGCCTACTGGTTCCAGCATCATCCCGAGGATCAGATAGACAATCACGATCCCGAACATGATGAACACCGGCGACACGCCAAAGGACAGTACCGACGACGACAGCGCATCCCCGATGCCCGACAGGGCAAGGAACCGTGTCAGCAGGCTTGCCCCGACTGCGATGATCAGCAGCGCTGCGGTTGTGGTGATGGTCTCAACCAGCGCCATGCGCAGGGCTTTGAACGTCAGGGTCCGGTAAAGTGCTGCAACCACCATAGACAACAGCGCACCAATGGCACCCGCTTCGGTCGGGGTAAAGGCGCCGCCAAACAGACCTGCGAAAACCCCGATCACGATCAACAGCACCGGCCAAGTCTGGCCAAGGGCTTTGATCTTTTCCGCACGGGTTGCTTTGTTGCCGTGAACAGCGGGGGCAAGGCTCGGGTTCAGTTTGACGCGGATCAGGATCAGCAGCACATAGGCGACCAGCGTGATGCCCCCCACAACCAGACCGCCCAGAAACAACTGGCTGACAGACTGGCGCGAGATGATGCCATAAAGGATCATCAGGATTGACGGCGGGATCAGCGCCCCGATGGTGCCCGCAGCCGCCACAGTCCCCGTTGCAAGCTCTGCGCTATAGCGGTTGCGCATCATTTCAGGCACTGCGATTTTACCCATCGCTGCAGAACAGGCGACGGATGATCCGGTCACAGCGGCAAAGCCTGCACAGCCAAAGACCGAGGCGATGGCCAGACCGCCTGGAAGACCTGAAAGCCAGATCTGCGCGGCGTTGAACAACCCTTGGGTCAGGCGCGTGTGATAACAGATGAACCCCATCAACAGGAAAGCGGGGATAGAACTGAGAACCCAGCTATTGGCAAAGTTATAGGGCACAATCCCCAGCGAACCCCAGGCGATGTTCCAGTTGAACATCGACCACAAGCCACAGAAAGACACTGCGATCAGGGACACCCCAATCGGTATCCGCATCATAATCAGGAAGAACAGCGCACCGATGAAAAGCCCGGCAATTTCAAAGTCAGACATTCTTGTTTTCTTCCGTCAGATAGGGGTCTTCCACAACGAAACCGCTTAGTCCGCTGTCCTTGCCGGTCATCATCGCAATCGCTTTCCACGCAGAAACAATAGCCATCAGTCCAAAGCCGACGGGCAGCGAAAGATAGGTCGGCCAGGTGATTACCTTGCCGCCGGATTCAATTGAATAGGCACCCGTGAGATATTTCGCCCAAGCCTCCTGTCCGGTGCGCACGGCTACCGCTGCAGTGACAAAGGCGGTGATCACAGTTGCGATCAATAACAGGATAGATTGCAATTTGTCGGGAAAATTCTCGACCAGCAGTTCCACCGCGATATGGCCGTTGTGTTCCTCAACGCTGCCAAGGGGCAGAAAGGCGATGGCCACCATGTAAAAGGCCGAGACATAGAGGATCGTGGAATCCATCGGCTGCTCGAACACATAGCGCATTGTCACATCCGCCGAGACATGGATCACCATGAAGATTACAAGTATTCCGGCAATGCCGGAGGCCGAGACATTGGCCCAAGAGATTAATTTGCCGATGGGTTTCATAACGGGACCCTTAAAGAACAGTAAGTAGGAAAACGGGGCACCACAGTTCAGTGCCCCGCAGGAAAGTTACTGGCCGTAGGTTTCAGCATCAATTTTGGAAATCACCTGATCCCAATAAAGCTGCTGCAACTGTTCCTTGTTCTCAACATCGGCAACCAGACCATACCATTTTTCCAGAAGCGGCGGGAAAGCAGCGGCAATTTCATCCGCGCGGGCCACACCGTAGGAGTCTTTGAACAGGGCCGACACTGTAGCCAGATCCTTTTTAACAAAGGCTTGCACTGCTTCGGTCAGTTCGGCTTCCGGCTGGTAGATGTTGATGCCGTTGTCTTTTGCATGCTGGATCGCGTTTGCGTCATCACTGTAAAAGCCCCAGGTCACGCCGGCTGTGATGTGGCTACCCCCCCACAACAGCGCCTTGCGGTCTTCGGTGCTCATGGCTTTCCAGCGGTCCGCGTTGATATTGGCCGAAGCGACCCCGGCGAATGCACCCCCGGGGACACCCAGCGTAATGTCAGTGACAACCTCATGCAGGTTGTAGTTGGTCAGTTCCGGCGCGCTGAGCATTGCGCAATCAAGGATCCCCTGATCCAACGCCTCATAAACTTCGTTCACCGGCAGGCGAACGCCCTGTGCGCCGAACTCTTCGGCAAAACGCACAAAACCCGCACCACCGGCCCTGAGCCGTTTACCTTTGAGGTCTTCGACAGAGGTAACTTTCACATCCTTACAAAGCAGGTTGTAAAGCGGCGTCACGCCACCGGCGGTGTAAACCTGATTTTGCGCCTTGAACTCGGCCATACATTCAGGACAATCGTTGAACGTGTATTCCAGCATCGCGCCGGTAAAGGCCAGAGGCTCTTTCCCGTTGGGGTTTTCTGCCAGATTGATCAGCAGGTTCATTTCGTGCAGGAACAGGTTGGTGCTGTATTCTGCGGCGTAATAGGGCGTCAGAACAAAGCCGGCATCCGCCAGACCGTCCCGCACACCGGGGCTGGTTTCAGGCAGGCTAAGCAGGGACATGGGAAAGCCCTTCAGCTTGACATTGCCGCCGGATTTTTCAGCAACCGCGTCTGCATATGCGTCAACAGCGATCCCGATGGCAGAGGTGTTGGGGTAGCCATAGGCAAAGTTCAACCGCTCCTGCGCGGCCAGCGGTGTTGCCACCGTCAGAACCGTACCGAGTGCGGCGCCAGCGATGGTTTTCAAATTCGTAATGCGCGTCATAGTTGCTCCTCCCGAGCGATAATTCGTTAGAAATCCTTGCGGTGCACAGGGGTCTCGGACCCATCAAAACGGATCAAAAAGCCCCCCAAGCGCATGCGTCAAATCCCGTGTCAGGGACCTGCCGCAAAAACATTCCCGTCAGTATGTTTATACACCAACTTGCGCCCGCAAGTGTCAAGGCACTTCCATCGCTCTTTGCTTGACTTCCGTAACGTCAGACTTGCACAGTTGAAAATAGGGGCTGTTTCTGGGGGTAAAAACCTTGCACCTTCCCCTAGGTAAGACCCATACGCCGGAATTTACATGGACGAACAAAGCACCAGATTAACCAAACGTCAGCTGGAAAACCGGCGCCAGATTATTCAGGCCGCAGCGGTCTGCTTTATGAAATACGGGCTGGAAAAGGCCACGATGGACCATATGGCCGCAGAGCTTGGCGCGACCAAGGGACGGGTGTACCACCACTTCCGCTCTAAGGACGAAATCTTCTTTGCGGTGTACCGTCAGGCGATGCAATTCTGTTTTGACGCCGTGCTGCCCATTGTGGACCAACCCATGCCCGCCGATATGAAACTGCTGGAAATGGCCAAGGCCCACGGGTGGGTGATGATGGACACCCTGCCCTTTCAGCGCAGTATCCGGCAGGGGGTGAACGTCTATCTTCACGGGCAGGCATCCAAAGAAGATCACGAAGTGCTGCGGGCATTGATCGCGCGGCGCAACGAATATGAAAACCTCTATCGTGCGGTTCTGCAAAAGGGTCAGGAGGACGGCACACTCTGCGTGCCGGATGTGGCGATTTCGGGCCGTGCCATTATGGGGGCGCTTAACTCTCTGGTGGACTGGTACCGCATCCGCCCCGAACAAAGCCGCGCGGATCAGGCACGGATCGTGGACACGATGGCCGATACGATCGTTAAGGGATTGCTGGCCTAGACCCCCTGCCCGTCCCCCCGCCGCTGAAGGGACATGCGCCGTGTCACCAGTTGGCGGCGGATAAACGCAGCGATGAACAGCACGGTCATAATCAGGATAACCGTCGGCGCAGGGGCGCTGTCGAGGAAAAAGCTGGCATAGGTTCCCAGCAGCATAGACGCCATACAGACCACCACCGACACCCAAAGCATGGTAGAGAATTTGCGCACGATCAGGAACGCAATCGCGCCCGGTGCGATCAGCAACCCGATCGCAAGGATCAGCCCCGCCGCCGAGAGCGTTGCCACAATGGTCAGCGACAAGGCAGCAAGCATCCCGTAATGCAGCCAGTTCACCCAAAGCCCCGACGCGCGGGCTTGGGCCGGATCAAAGCTGTGCAACAGCCAGTCCTTCCATTTCAGCGTCAGGATCAGACCCACCCCCAGCGCGATGATCCCCGCAGTCCACAGGTCCTGCGCCCCGACGCCCAGCATATTGCCAAACAGGATATGATCGAGATGGGCGTTGGTTTCGACCGAGACATAAAGCACAATGCCAAACCCGAACATGCCCGAGAACACCACCCCCATCAACGTATCCTGCTTGACCCGACTGTTCGTTGACAAATAGCCGGTCGCCAGCGCGCAGGTCATACCCGCCACAAACGCCCCGATGATAAGCGGAATGCCAAGGATATAAGCCAGCACAATTCCGGGCAGCACCGCATGGCTGACCGCATCCCCCATCAGCGCCCAGCCTTTCATCACCAGAAAACAGGACAGCAACGCTGTGGGCACCGAAACGATTACGGAAATCAAAAAGGCGTTCTGCATAAAGGGAAACTGGAACGGCAACAGCAGGGTTTCCATTGTCATCCTTTGAACTCCGCCATTTGGCCCGCAGGACCCCGCACCAGCGCCTGTCTGGCTTTGCGTTTGGCCGCCAGCAAACCGTGTATCGGAGCAAAGACAAAGACCACAAGGAAGATCAAGGTTTGCAAGGTTACAATGATCCCGCCAGTGGCACCGTTGAGGAAATAGCTGACATATGCGCCCAGAAAGCTGGTGATCGAACCGATGGCGACAGACACCACGATCAGGCGCGGAAACCTGTCGCACAGCAGATAGGCCGTAGCACCCGGCGTCACCACCAAAGCAATCACCAGAAAGGCACCAACCGTTTGCATCGCGGCCACCACGCAGGCAGACAACAGGATGAAAAACACCGCTTTTAACATACCCGGACGCAGGCCGATGGTGCGTGCATGATTTTCATCAAAGAACGTAACCATCAGGTCTTTCCATTTGGCCACCAGAACCGCAAGGGACACAAATCCGATGATTGCCAGTTGCAGCGTGTCCTCTGGTGTGATCGCCAGAATATTGCCCATAGTGATGGTCTGGATCGAAACGGACATCGGATTGACCGAGACGATAAACAGCCCCAATCCAAAGAAGGACGTGAAGATTAGACCGATAATCACATCGACTTTCAGGCCGGAGCGTTCGGAAAGAAACAACATCGCCCCTGCCGCCAGCCCGCCCGCGATAAAGGCACCCAACGCAAAGGGAAGGCCAAGGATATAGGCTCCTGCCACGCCGGGCACCACCGAATGAGACAGCGCATCCCCGATCAGTGACCAGCCTTTCAGCATCAGATAGGCCGACAGAAACGCGCAGACCCCCCCGACCAGCGCCGAGACCCACATGGCGTTGGTCATATAGCCGTAGGAAAAAGGCTCTAACAGATAGTCCATCATCTGCCCCGCTTGGTGCGCTGGGTCTTGTCGTCATACTGCACCAACGGACGTTCGTCATCGGTGAAGATGGTGACAGAGCGGACGTCATCGTCGTCGTGCAGGGCCTCACCGCCAAGGGTAAAGTGGCGCAGCACGCCGCCAAAGGCCATCTCGAGATTCTCACGGGTAAAGGTGGTCTCGGTCCGCCCGTGGGCCAGAACCGTCCCTTTCACCAGCACGGTCCGGTCGCAAAACTCTGGCACTGACCCGAGGTTATGGGTGGAAACCAGCATCACCCGCCCCTCGTCGCGCAGTTCTCGCAGCAACCGGATGATTTGCTCTTCCGTTTTGACATCCACCCCCGTGAACGGTTCGTCCAGCAGGATCACCTGACCGTCCTGCGCCAGTGACCGTGCAAGAAAAACCCGCTTGCGCTGCCCGCCCGAAAGCTCCCCGATCTGGCGCTTTCTGAATTCCTGCATATTGACCCGTTGCAGCGCCAGATCGACCGCGTCGTGATCGGCTTTCTTCGGGCGGCGAAGGAAACCCATATGGCCGTAACGCCCCATCATCACCACGTCTTCCACCAGCACAGGAAAGGCCCAATCGACCTCTTCGGATTGTGGGACATAGGCGACAAGGTTTTTTGCCAGCGCCTGTTTCACATCCAGCCCGAGGATTTTGATCGACCCTTTTGCAGCGGGCACAAAGCCCATAATCGACTTGAACAGCGTGGATTTCCCCGCCCCATTCACCCCGACAAGCGCCGTCACGGTGCCGCGCGGCACCTCAAAACTGGCGTCCCACAACGCGGTGTGCCCGTTTCGGTAGCTGACGGTCAGGTCGTGCACACGGATGCCCGCAGTGCTGCTCTGCCCGTCCGGTCCGTTTCGTGTTGCCTCGTCGCCCATCACAATTCCTTTGGCAGCAATGCCGTAGATTTCAAATCAAATACCCTGCGGCTGCCTGTGCGCAGGACCGACCCTTTCGCATGTAGGTCACTTGGCAGCCCCCGCCAGCCCCTCTGCCACGGTCCGTGCCGTTACGCTCAGCAGATCGAGATAGGTTGGAACGGGACCGTCCGGCGCGCTAAGACTGTCAACGTAAAGAACCCCGCCGAACGCCGCGCCGGTTTCACGGGCGACCTGTTTTGCAGGTGCGGTGTTTACCGTGCTTTCGCAAAACACGACCGGAATGTCATGCTCGCGCACCCCGTCAATGACCGCGCGCACCTGTTGCGGCGTGCCGACCTGATCCGCGTTCATCGGCCAGAGATACATTTCCTTCAGCCCGAAATCCCGCGCCAGATAGCTGAACGCGCCCTCGCATGTCACCAGCCAGCGGCGCTCTGCCGGAATCGCGGCAATCGCACTGCGCAGCGGCTCGATGGTGGCGCGAAGCTTTTCCTTATAAGCCTGCGCATTGGTGGTGTAGGTTTCGGCATTGTCCGGATCCTGCGCAACGAAGGCTTTGGCGATATTGTCGATATAGACCAGCGCCGTGTCGAGCCCCATCCACGCGTGGGGATTGGGCTTGCCTTCATAGCTGCCCGAAGAAATTGAAATCGGCACAATCCCGTCAGTTAATGTGGCAGCGGGAACGTCTTTCATGTTGGAGAGGAATTGCTCGAACCACAGCTCCAGATTCATACCGTTCCACAAAATCAAATCCGCATCATAGGCCCGCACGATGTCTTGGGGTGTGGGTTCATAGCCATGAATCTCGGCACCGGGTTTGGTGATGGACACCACCTCTGCCGCCTCCCCCGCTACATTTGCCGCCATATCCGCGAGCACGGTAAAGGTTGTAACCACCTTCATTTTCCCATCCGCTTGAACGGCGGTCGCGGCAACGGCAACAACCGCCGCAATCCAGATCTTTTTAACAAAACGGGGAAGCATCATGTTCTCCTGCAACTGAAATCTGCCTCCTGTAAATGCAAATCACTCGCAACTGTCAACAGTTTTTGCGAACTACTCGCAATAACGTGCCGTCCCGCGATCCAGACTTTGCCAACTTTGGGAGTGATCCAGTCAAGAGGAGCAACATCGAAGCGTTGGCAGAACGCTGTCTTTGCAGTTAAAACCCATCGCTACCGCGCGAAAACGGTTTGCCCTTTCCAGACTGTTTCCTGCACTTCGATGGCGGCAATCTCCTGTGGGTTCAGATTTCTTAAATCCTTGTCAAGAATGATGAAATCCGCGAACGCCCCCCGATTTAACACCGAAGTCATTCCCGCCAAACCGATGGCGCGGGCGGCGTTCTTTGTAAACAGGTCCAACGCTTTTTCCAGCGGGATCGACTGCGCAGCGTTCAGGCTTCCCGCAAAGTGTTGCGTCGGATCCTGTCGGTTCAACATGCCCGCAAGCCCGCTCCAAGGGTCGGCATCCGGCGCACTTGCGGGCCAGTCGGTGGCAAATATGACTTCCGCCTCCGCATCCAGCAGATCGCGGATGCGGTGTAAACGGCCCATCTGCTCCGCACTCAGCACCGCCTTTTGCGAGTGCGTCGCGGCATTGGGCATCCAGAGTTTCGGAGAGACTTCGGCAACGGCCTCCAGCGCGGCAAAGCGGGGCAGATCCAGGTCGCTGACAAAGGCGGAATGAGCGATTTCATGACGCAAACCTGAAAACCCGTTCGCCTTCCGCGCCGCCTCAATCGCGTCCAGCCCCTTGCGGATCGCATTGTCTCCGACTGCGTGCATCTTGACCACATAGCCGTGACGATCCAGCTCTGCCACCCGGTCGTTCAAAACGGATGGAGACATCAGCAGCGTTGCGTCAGGATCGTGCACTGCCGGATCGTAACCGTTTGTAGGTTGATAAGGGTCAAGAAAAGACGCGGTATGGGCTGGCGCAACCCCGTCGAGAAACAGTTTTGCATAGCCCAACCGCAGATCTTCCCGCGCGTAGGTTTCGCGCATGCGGTCAATTTCCGCTAATGGAACATTGCCGTCTGTCAGGGGAGAATAGGCGGTGATATGGGCCGCCCCGTGCAGGCTCCAACGTCCCGCATCACAGGCCTCGGCATAGGCGGCCAGCGTGCGTTCGTCCGCCATTGGTTCCCTGAATCCGGTATATCCCAAGCTGTTGAGATAGCGCAGCGCATAGTCACAGGCCTGTTGCAGTTGCTTTGGTGTTTCCCTGATGCTGTGACGCACGGGGGCGAGGGCGGCTTCCGCCAGCATACCGCTTAGCCTGCCGTTCGCGTCCCGCTCTATCACGCCGCCATCCGGCGGCGGGGTGTCTTCGTCATAGCCGCAAAGGGACAGCGCCAGACTGTTGCACCAGACCGCGTGCTGGCTGGTGTCAAACAGGGCCACCGGATGCGCTGGCGCCAGAGTGTCCAGCCAGTCCCGCGGTGTCGTCCCGAGGTCATCGCGCATCTCATAGCGCCACGGCCCGCCGCTAATCCACTGCCCCTTTTCGGTTTGTACCGTCCGCTGGCGCAGCGCCTGCGCCAACGCCCCAGATGTGGCCGTATAGCCGACGTAGACTTCAAACAGATCGCGGCACGCCCCCCACAACGCATGGGTATGGGACTCGATCAGACCGGGCATGACAAACCGACCGCCAAGCCGGACAACCCGCGTCTGCGGCCCTGCGAGGTTTTCGATGTCGTGGTCCTTGCCACAGGCCAACACCCGACCGCCAGCAAGGGCAATGGCCTGCGCGTCCGGTTGCGCGGGGTCCAGTGTCAGAATGTTGCCCCCCAGATAAACCGTATCGGCCTTTTGCATGTCAGCGCCTTTCTCCGTTACAGCCCGTCAGTCACCCGCCGGTGGCCATATGTGTTACCTTCGGGTCAATCGGTCCCAACGGCCCGCCAACCGCCAGTTCCACCGCACGGGCGGCGGCAAGCAGTCCGGCCTCTCCGCGCGGCTTGCCAATCAGTTGGATCGCAACGGGCAGGCCGCGCGGGCCGAGACCGACAGGCACGGAAATCGCGGGCAATCCTGTAACCGTTGCAAGATAGGCAAAGCGCAGCCAACCGAGATAATCCTCAAAGACCACCCCGCCCACATTGCGCACCCATTCCTCGCTCTGGGGGTGGGGCAGACAGCCGACGGTGGGACAGGCCAGCACGTCGAAATCTTCGAACAGCCCAACCATTTTGGTATAAATCGCAGAGCGCGTCCGGTGGGCGGCGGCTATATCCGCGACACCCAAGGCTTCGCCGCTGGCGATATTTTCTTCCAGCGTTTCTTTGAAGTGGGCGCGGATTTCGGGTTTGACCCCCTGCCCCATCGCCGCCCACATCAAACCGCGCAAGCTGCGATAGGCGGTCTCCAGCCCGCTCAGGTCGGGGCAGGTTTGCTCCACAACTGCACCATTGCGCGACAGCAGCGCCAGCACCCCGTCAAGATGGTCCCGAACCTCGATATCCACGGGCGAAAATCCGTTCAGATCCGGTGAATAGGCAATGCGCAGCTTTCCGTCGGCCCGCAGCACCGCATCCTGAAAGGACGTCTCGGGCGCGGGGATAGACAAGGGATAGCGCGCATCGAAACCCGCCATCGCGTCCAGAAACAAGGCGCAATCCCGTGTGGAGCGCGCCATAGGCCCCTGCGCCCCTTCGATCATATAAAGATTGTCAAAATTGCCGCTGCTGATCCGTCCGGGGCTGGGGCGCATACCGACAATCCCGCAAAATGCGGCTGGCGTGCGCAGGCTGCCGCCGTGATCGGACCCGTGGCTGAGCCAGACCTCTCCGGCGGCCAGCGACGCCGCCGCCCCGCCAGAAGAGCCGCCCGCGTTCAGTGTTGTGTCCCACGGATTGCGGGTCGGACCGAAAACATCGTTAAAGGTGTTGCCCCCCGCGCCAAATTCCGGCGTGTTGGTTTTGCCAACCACGATGCCACCGCGCGTCTCCAGCCGTGTCACCAGAGGGTCACTGGCGGCGGGTATATTGTCGGCCAGCCTTCGGGTGCCAAAAGTGGTGCGCACCCCCTCAACCGGAGTGAGGTCTTTAATCCCCAGCGGCAGCCCGCCCAGCCAGCCCGCACGATTTGCGTGCTCAATGTCCAGATCGGCCGCCGCTTTGTAGGCACGGTCAGGGCAAACCGTAGGGGTGGCGTTGATCGCAGGGCTGACCGCTTCGATACGCGCAAAACTTGCGTCCAATAGCTCCGCAGGAGAGACTTCCTTGCGTTTCAGCAGATCGACCACCTCATAGGCTTGGAGGGACAACAGCGGATCGCCGGTGAAATCTCTGTCTGTGGTATCGTCCATGAAGTCTCTCGCGTTTGTGTCGTTCGGGGTTTGTCAGTATGGGCGGCAGGCGATTATGTGCGGTTATAACGGGTCTGACCTGCGCCCTGCCAGTCTGGCACCGGGCGCAGGTCGGTCGATTGGATCAGTCCGCTTTGCCAAAGGTCACGGGCTCGGGAATTTCCCAACCCATCTCGCGGTAGTAGCGTTCCGCGCCAGGGTGCAGGCGGCTTGCAATCTGTTGCAAAGCATCTTCCTTGCGCACGGTCGAGGGCATCCAGATCGCCGTTTCATGGATCTCTGCGATGTTTTCCCAGATTGCCTTTGTGACCTGATAGACCACCTCTTCATCCACATGCATTCCGGCAGAGAAGTTGACCACAGCCCCGTGGGTACGGGCATCGCCGCCCATCTGATTGCTGCCGTAGGTGTCTGCGGGGATGGTGTTGACCGTGCCACCGGTTGCTGCGTTGATGGTCAGCTTGTCAATATCCACGTCGAGCATGCGGATTTTCTTGGTCAGCGCAAATTGCTGGATCGGCGGGCTTGGCATATTGGTGGGCAGGATGATCACGTCGATCTTGTCGTCCTGAAACGCCTGAATTGCGGCATCAAAGCCAAAGGTCTGAACGTCCATCTCATCCGCTTTGATCCCGGTTGCGGCCTCGATATTGCGCAACACCACGCTTTTCGCAGCCCCGCCCGGAGGTCCGGCAAACACCGTGCGTCCTTTCAGATCGGCAAGCGTTTCGATACCGGAATCTGCCCGCGTGACGTAATGATACGGCCCGATCTGGTAGGCAAAAATCATGCCGATGTTCTTTTCCAGCTCCGGCGCGTTTTTCATGTTTTTGAAAGGACCGATGTTTTCTGCCATCAGCCAGTTGATCGTGGAGGACCCGAAAAGAAAGTCCACTTTCCCCTGACCCGCATCAACCATGTGTTTGGTCGCCGCCCCAGTCGCGCGAACCTGAAACTCCACATCATCAACGTGTTTGTTAACCACTTTTGCGATGGCTGTATTTACCACAAAAGGCGACATGCCCGGTGCGGTGGATGTGACTTTGTAAAGATCAGCGAAGGCGGCAGTTGCGGGCAGCGAGGCTGCCAGTAATCCGGCCAACGTGACGCCTTTTGCTTTGGTTAGAATATTCTTCATTCAAGTTTACTCCCGTTGCTTGATGTCAAAAAAGTTCAGTGTCTCAGGGGGACTGCGGGTGCTGTCGTTTTGGAAAACAGCCCCACCGCAAGGGTCGCGATAACCGCAGGCGCCCAGATGTAGATCAGCGGCATCATTGCAGCGGCCCCCACCACCAGCCGGATGCTGCGTTGACCGGTTCCCAGCCGTCCCAAGCGCGGATCGGCCCCGCCCAAAGCACTGGCCAGCATCCAGACCGCCGCGAGCAACCGCAGGACCGTGCAGGCAAATTCCACCCATGAAAATCCGTCTGCCACCAGCAGGATCGACGGCGAATAGACGAACACATAAGGCACCACCAGACCGATCACCGAGATGCGCAGGGCAACAAAGGACGTGGCCAGCGGATTGCCGCCCGCTATCGGCGCAGCCACGTAGCATCCATAGGCAATCGGCGGCACGATAGAGGAATAGACCGCGAAATAGAGCACGAACATATGGGCTGCAATCGGCTCTACGCCCGCTTTGATAATGGCCGGGGCAATCATGATCGCAATGATCAGATAGGCGGGCAGGGTCGGCAGCCCCATTCCAAGGATCAGCGCTCCGAACATGGCAAGGATCAGTGCAAGGATCAGGCTGCTCTCCCCCGCAGCGGCGATGGAAGTTGCGAACCGGATCGCCACGCCTGTTTCATTCACCCCAGCCAGAACGATGCCGATCACGCCGACCGCCAGAATAATCTGCGCCGCACTGACACCCCCGTCCGCAAACGCATGGACGATCCGCTTCGGCTCTCGCCGGAAATCAGGGTTCAGCAGCGCCCCCATAATGATCGCAGTAACGAGGCCGAACAGACCGGCCATTGCCGGGCTTTTGCCGGAAATAAAGGCCACCATCAACGCCCCGATAGGCACGAAGACCAGCGCGGAATTCAGCCAGTCCCGTTTGGTGATCTGGGGGATCTGGTCTTCTGGCAGGTTCTTGATGTCCAGGCGGATCGCCTCGGCATAGACCTGTGCGAACAGGCCGATGTATTTGAACAGCGCAGGGATCGCCGCCGCCGCCATAACCATCACAAAGGGCATGCCCACCAGATCGGCCATAACAAACACCGCAGCGGCCATGATCGGCGGCGTCAACTGCCCGCCCGAGGACGCGGCGGTTTCAACCGCCCCTGCAAAGTTCTTGGAAAATCCCTGCCGCTTGATCATCGGAATGGTAAACACACCGGTCCCTGCAATATTGGCGGCGACGCTTCCGCTCATCATGCCAAAGACGGCCGAAGCTACGATGGCCGCATGGGCCGCGCCGCCGCGAATTCGGGCGGTCAGGGCGGTGGACAGATGGATCAGACTCTCGCCCGCGCCTGTCCGTTCCAGCACCGCACCGAAGATCAGAAAGATAAGCACATTATCCGCCACCAGTCCGGTCACACGACCAAACACCCCGTCAAAGGAATACCAGCCGATCTGCATGAAACCGGCCATATCCATACCAAAATGTTCCAGAATGCCTGGCATATAGGGACCGGCAAACCCGAAGAGCACAAAGACCACGGCCATGATCGCAAGGGACACGCCCCAAGCGCGGGTCGACAGCACGAGGATCGCCAGCATACCTGCCAGCCCTGCCACAATATTTTCAGGGGTCGCGGTGAAAAATCCGGTATAGAGTTCTTCCTTCACGCGGAAAAACCAGATGGCCGAGTAAAGAAATGCCAGCACCAGACCCAGATCAAGCGCCCATCCCAAACGGCCCATCCGCCCCTTGTCAGAGGTTAGCGCGACCACCGCAAGGCTGATCGCCATAACCCCGAAACGGGCGTTGGCCTCGTCAATGACAAAAAACGCGATGACCGAAATGATGAGCAGTGAAAACACCACAGCCAGAGCCCGACCGAACGACTGAAGCGGGTTGGCAGGGGCCAGCGGTGTGTCGGTCATGATTTCAGGTCCTGTTTGGCTTTCAACAAGGCGGCGTTATGGGCAATCATCACATCGAGCAGACGGTAGAGTTCCGCTTGTTCTTCGGGTGACAGCACAGAGGCCATTACCGCGTTGCGCTCTATGGTGAAGGGAATGCAGTTGTTGTGCAGGTCGCGGCCCTCTGGCGTAAGAGAGAGTTCCGTCTGCCGCTTGTCCGCCGCACAGGGCTGGCTGATCAGCAAACCCCGTGAAACCAGTTCCTTTACGATACGACTGAGCAATCCGTGATCTGTTACCAGAATGTCGCGCAGTGCACTTGTCAGCATCGGTTCATACTCGGCCACCAGACCGATAACCCGCCACTCCGACAGGTTTACACCGAGATGGTTGCGAAAGTGATGGGAGCCGTTTCTTTCGTTAATCGCGGCGAGACGGGAAATGCGAAAGCTGAGAGCCTCTGAAAGATTCTCAATCGGGGACTCCCCGGTCATTGGTGCGGTGTCGCTGGTCAACTTATCTTTCGGCATTTCCCGTCCTCCTGATTAACATGTGTACCATATTGCGTGACAATGTCACGTAAATTCAGTGACAATGTCACTTAAAAAGCAGGACGAGGACGGTTTCTCTTTAGAATCCGTGCGATAGCTAGGTCGCCAGATGTCAGGATCTTAAGGACTTGAGGCTTTCCGGCACTGCGCTGATGTCTGCATTGGCACAGCGCAGGGAATCACGCGGGGATGCGTGACGGTTCTGTTTATAATAACTGAGGCGGTGTCAGAGTGGGGGCGGCATGCGGTAGGGTCCGGTCCGCTCAAAAGCGCAGGCGTAGGACAGCAGGGCATTGTCGGAATAGGCGCGTCCCGCAAAGGTCAGACCTGCGGGCATATGGATGTCGGACATCATGCCCATTGGAACCGTGACCGTCGGGATACCCAGATGGCGGATCGCAAGATTGCCATTCGCCACCCAAACCCCGTTTTGCCATGCCTTTTCCGCAGATTCCGGTGTCACATCCGCATCGGCCGGACCCACATCCGCCACCGCCGGAAACACCACAGCATCCAGTTCCAACCCGTCCATCCAGTCTTCAAGATCCGCGCGTCTGATCGCTTCCAATCCGCGCAAACCTTCTTCGATCAACGGTATGTCAAGAAAGCTGTCCACCGGATAAGTCCGCGCATGGGCTGGATAATCTGCGATGTCATCTTCAAAACCAGTGTAGCGGTCCGGCAAGGCCCCTTCAGGTGCGGGGAAGATTTGCGATCCGTCCACCGCTGCCAGATCGGGAATCCGCGCATCCCCGTTCGCTTTCAAGAAATCATCCCACGCCCAAGCCGACAGATCGGCAATCTCCCGTTTCAGATACCCCGCAGGCAGCAGGTCACGGGTGGTGATCTTGGGCGCGTCGGGGCGATCCCCCTCATAGTTCGTCACGGCTGGAAAATCGACGACGACAACCTCTGCGCCCTCTGACTGAAGCGCCTTGCGTGCGGCATCCCAAAGGACCATGACAGACTCTCGTGTGCGGATTTTCCGGCCTGTCGGCCCCCCGATGCCACCGCCTTGCGCCGTACCCGCCAGCGGGTCCGCGTTGATATACATGGCAGGCACGCCAAAGCGTTTTCCGCGCAAAGCCCCCCCTGCCAGTGCTGCATAAGAGTCGGGCCGGATGTCAGAGGCCGCTGGCAGAGGCACCCAAGGCTGCCGCCGCCACAGGTCGCCGCGCGTGTCCGGATCATCAGCTACCAGAACATCAAGCAGTTCCAGCATATCCGCCATGCTACGGGTGTGGGGCACCACCACATCCATCGTGGGCACCAAAGGCCAGTTGCCACGCACTGAAATCACCCCGCGACTGGGAGTATAGGCGCACAAACCGTTGTTCGCCGCAGGGGCACGTCCGCTCGACCATGTTTCTTCCGCCAGCCCGAAGGCGGCAAAGCTCGCAGCCGTCGCGGTGCCTGATCCATTGGACGAACCCGATGCAAATGCCGCCGTCAAATACTGCGGATTATAAGGGGATTCCGCCCGACCAAAGAGCCCCCTCTGCATACCACCATTGGCCATCGGCGGCATATTGGTCAGCCCCAAGAGGATCGCGCCGGCCCCGCGCAACCGCGAGATGGCAAAAGCGTCATCCTGTGCCACAAGATTCGCAAAGGCAGGGGATCCGGCGGCCACCGTCAACCCTTTGACCTTGTAGCTGTTCTTTGCCGTATACGGTATCCCGTCAAGCGGCCCGAGACAGCGCCCCGCCTTGCGGCGTGCATCAGAGGCTTGCGCCTCTTGCAGCGCATCAGGGTTGAGAACCGGCACAGCATTCAAACAGGGTCCGGCTTGGTCGAGCCTTGAAATCCGGTCCAGATAGGCGGACACCAGTTCGACACTGGTGGTGGTTCCGTTCGCTAGCGCAAGACGCAAATCAGCGATGGAGGCTTCGACAATATTCATGGACTGTCCTTTGGCGCGGTTATCCTCTGGCCAACGTGCTACACCAAAAATCGCGCCGAAACAGCGCAATTTCCATTTCCAAGACCACAATACGGGAACCAATTCCCGACACCGCACGTTCTTTTGCAAAGCAGACGGGAACACGGCAGGACACCAAACCCCCTGACGCAGTTTCAACCAGCACAAACAGGCGAGGGCCCGAGCCATGTCAGATGAAGCCACGACCCCGCAGGTTCATGACCAGCCAAGATTTCTTATCGGCCTTGGTGCTTTCGCCATTTTCGGCTGCGCCGTGCTTGGCCTGTCGATCCTTGTGGCTGATTTCGTCGTTCCCGATCACGACTGGATTGCAGACACGATCAGTGACCTTGGCGCGGGCAAATATGAATTTATCGTCGATATTGGCATCTATGCCTTTGCTGCCGCGCTCATCGCAATCGCATTACTGTCCGCCCATGTGCATCTGGGCGGTTGGGGTTGGAGCCTCGGGTCCGCAGGCTTCGCCCTTCTGGGATTGATCGTCTTTCTGATCGGCGCCCGCAATGAATACGGCGACAGTGACAAGGATGGCGTGGTTATCCATATTTATCTTGTCTACGTGCTCGGGGCGCTGATGACGCTGATCCCCCTTTTGATGGCGAAAGGTGCCTATCGCGCGGGCCGGTTTTACGGGGTGATGCTGATCGGGGTCGCTGTTGTCTGGACGATCTCAGCGCCGGTCTTCTTTTTTCTGCCCACCGGAATTGACGGAATTTACGAACGTTATCTTGGGCTGATCGCCATAGTTGCCGTGGTCACGCTGGCCCGATTGTTTATCGCGCGGGGACGCGCGCTCAGTCCGTGACCCCGCCGTTAAACATGGCGCGATTGATGCGCCTTTAGCGGGAATTTGCCAATCCGGACACCCAGCCTAATTCAATGAGTATCAACAGTAAGGAAACGCACATGGATGAAGTGGACACAAACCCCGGTCTTATATTTGATAAGATTGACGCTTGGCTGGATGGCCTGTTTCGATTGCTGCCCAATATTGCGGTGGCGATTGTGGTGCTGGTCATATTCTGGCTGATTGCACGGGGCATCAGTTCACTTGTCAGGCGCTATGCCGAAAAACAGGACCGGCCCAGTCTTGCCGATGTGGGCGGGTCACTGGTGAAATGGGCGATTATTATCGTCGGTGTCATGCTTGCAGTCACCATCGTCGCGCCCACAATTTCGCCCGGAGATCTGATCGCCGGCTTGGGGGTCAGTTCCGTTGCCATCGGCTTTGCCTTCAAGGACATCCTGCAAAATATGCTGGCTGGTATCCTCATCCTGCTGCGCCAGCCCTTTGAGATTGGCGACCAGATTGTGTCCGGTGGGCATGAAGGCACAGTAGAGCGGATTGAAACGCGGGCGACGCTGATAAAGACCTATGACGGGCGCCGCGTGGTGATACCCAATGCCGACATCTATACCGACAGCGTTGTAGTGAATACGGCCTTTGAAACCCGTCGTTCCGAATATGACATCGGCATCGGATGCAACGATGACTGGGACAAAGCCCGCGATTTGATGCTCAAGACCTGCGCTGGCGTGTCCGGTGTGTGCAGCGATCCGGAGCCTGAAACCATTCCGATCGAACTGGGCGATTCCGCAAATGTGGTCCGTCTGCGCTGGTGGACGAAATCCGACCGTGCAAGTCAGATTCACACTTTTGGCGATGTTCTGCAGGCCGTCTATAAGGCGCTGGACGAGGAAGGCATCGACATGCCCTACCCAACGCAAGTGCATCTGTTCCACGATCAAACCGAGGAAGTTGACGGCGACCGTGCGAAACAAAGAGAAGGTTGGCCCGCGGGTAAATCCGAGGTGCCAAAACCTGCCCGCACCGCACGGCAAGCTGCGGAATAACCACTGGCAGCCATACTTCAGACAGGGTTTCCACGCAGGGGAACCCTGTCTTTGACGTTGGGATGCACCGCATCATGCCTTGCGACTGAACATGGACGACAGCGAAATTCAATTCCACCGGAACCCGATGCCCCTTTCGTGCGTTTAATTTCCAAGGAAGTCACTTTTAGGAAGTCAAATGGACCTTATCAAAATTATCATCGCTATTCTGCTGCCACCGCTCGGCGTTTTTCTTGAAGTCGGGCTGGGCAAGCATTTCTGGCTTAACATTCTGCTCACACTTCTCGGCTATATCCCAGGGATCGTTCATGCTGTCTACATCATCGCCCGCCGTTAACCGCCCCGCCCCCCCGCGTGAGGCTGAAAGCCGCCGTGCCCGCATAGAACGGCTGGAGCGACTGGCCGACAAGCTGGACGCGCGGTTCCGCGTCTTTGGCATTCCGGTCGGCTGGGATTCCATCCTCGGGTTTATTCCGGGCGTTGGCGACCTTGTCACCGCCGGACCCGGCGCAGTCATGTTTTACGAGGCCCACAGGATCGGTGCACGCAAGCGGGCCAAGGTAAAGATCGCCGTGAATACTGGCGTGGACATGCTGTTTGGCAGTATACCACTGGTCGGGGATCTGTTTGACGTGGCCTTCAAATCCCACCGGCGCAATGTCGGGATTTTGAAACAGGAACTGGCGCGGATCGAAGCGGCAGAACACCTTGAAACAGCGCGACGCTAACCGCCGCGCTGTTTTTTTGATGAACGCCCTGCCCCGTTAACCGGCTTTGCGCGCGGTGGGGAAAAAAGCGTAATAGAACACCGGCGCTGCGATCAGGGTCAGGATCGAGGCAAAGGCAAGCCCCCCCATTATCGTCACCGCCATCGACTGGAAGAATGCGTCCCAGATCAGCGGGATCATCCCCAAGATCGTGGTCGCGGCAGCAAGGATCACAGGACGCAGGCGTGAGGTCGAAGCGCTGACGATTGATTCTTTCAGGCTCCGGTCAGGCCGTTCTGCGCGTACGATGTCGATCTCTTCTACCAGCACGATACCGTTCTTGATCAGCATTCCCGACAGGGACAATAGCCCCAACAGCGCGGTGAAGGTAAAGGGCAAGCCGGTCCCGAGCAGCGCCAGAGAAACACCGTTTACCGACATTGGCACCAACAGCCAGATAATCAGCGGCTGGCGCAGCGCATTGAACAGCAGAATGGAAATCAGCACCATCACCACAAGGCTCAGCGGCAGTTGCTGCGCAAGGCTGGCCTGCGCTTCGGTAGAGCTTTCCAGCTCTCCGCCCCACGCCATATTGTAACCCGCAGGCAGCGGCATGGTGTCGATGGTGTTCTGAACCTCGGCCTGTACCTCTGCGGCTGTCAGACCTTTGGCTACATCCGCCCCGACCGTGATGGTCAACCTGCGGTCTCGCCGCATCACCAGTGTGTTTTGCGGATCAAAGGTAAAGCCGTCAATGATTTGGGCCAGCGGCACATAGGTCTGCCCGCTTTCCGAGTAGATCAGATGGTCGGTCAATGCCAGTTCCGCATCCGGATCGGCCCGCATGACAATCGGAATCTGCCGTTCGCCCTCACGGAATATACCTGTGCGTTTGCCTTCTGTTGCAAACAGCAGCGTGCCCGTCAGATCGTCCCGCGCGATCCCCGCCTCTTTTGCGCGATCCGTAGCATAGAGCGGACGCAGCACCTGTTCCATTTCCCGCCAGTCGATCCGCGGCGCCACGATGTTGGGCGACGCCTCTGTCAGACGGGTCGCAGCCTGTTGCGCCAGTTCACGCAAGACCACAGGATCCGTGCCGGAAAAGCGCACCTGAATCGGATCGCCGCCCCCCGGCCCAAAGGCAAGCCGCTTGGCGCGGAACTCTCCCTGGGGCAGGGCCGTCGCTGCGAAATCCTGAAACTCTGCGATGAGAGGTCCGATTTTATCCACGGTTGGGGTGCGTACAATGATGTGGCCATAGCTCGGGTTCGGGTTCTCGGACTGATAGGTCAGCATGAACCGGGAGGCCCCCTGACCGGAATAGGATGTATAGGCCAACACGTCCTTATGCCCGTCGAGCCAGTCCTCCATCACACCCAGATCACGTGAGGTTTCGTGGATCGAAGCCCCCTGTGCGAGTTTGTAATGCACAAAGAAAAGCGGCGTGTTGCTGTCGGGGAAGAACTGTTGTTTCACCTGACCGAACAGCGCAAAACACACCACCGTAATGGCCAGCAACGCAGGGATCATCGCCCACCACAGGGTCAGACAAAAGCGCAGCACCTTTCCGTAGACGCGAAACAAAAGACCGCCGTAAGCATCCGTAACACTGCCGTCCCCCTGTTTGAAAAAATAATGACCCAGCAGCGGCGTAGCTGTCAGGGCCAGCAACCATGACAGCATCAAAGAGATACCGATCACTGCAAAAAGCGAGAACAGGAACTCCCCCGTTGCATCAGGGCTAAGGCCGATGCCCGCAAAGGCCATGATGCCGATAACCGTGGCGCCAAGCAGGGGAATTTGCGTCTTGCTGGCCGCATCTGCGGCCGCCTCACGGGATGTCTTGCCCTGACGCATGGAGATCTGCATGCCTTCTGCGATAACGATGGCATTATCCACCAGCATCCCCATAGCGATGATCAACGCACCAAGAGAAATCCGCTCCATCTCGATCGAGAAAATCGCCATGAAAAACAACGTGCCCACAACCGTCAGCAGCAGCGTCGCGCCAACCACAATCGCCGCCCGTGGTCCCATGAAAATCGCCAGCACCGCAACCACGATGGCAACGGACATGGCAAGGTTCACCAGAAAATTGCGAGAGGCTTCGTCCACGATAATATGTTGCTGATAAATCGGATGCAGCCCCACACCGACCGGAATTTGCGGCGCCAGCTCTGCCAGTTTCGCATCCACCCTGGCGCCGACCTCGACGATGTTTTCGCTGCTCAGACCAGCGACCCCAAGCGTGAAGGCGTCCATCCCGTCATGGCGGATGATCAGGTCGGGATTTTGTTCCCGCTGCCGCGTTACGCTGGAGAAATCACCAAGGTTCAACACCTTGCCGCCAACCCCTACAGACAGCGCGGCGATTTCTTCGACCGTATCGTCCCCTTCGGGCCCTTGAATGAGCGTACGCCCCGCCGCCGACTGGATCGAGCCGCCGTCACTGACAGAATTAGCCGCCGACAAAGCCCCTTGAATGGCGGCGGGCGGGACGTTCTGGTTCACATTCAGAACAAGGTCCGGTTCCACGTAGATGATCTCGTTTGGCACCCCGGCAAGGTTCACATCCGCTACACCGTCGACGGCCAGCAGTTCACGCCGCAGAAAGGTCGAAAGGTCGTAAACCTCTGAATCTGTGAAACCGGGTGCAGTTACGGCGTAATAAATACCGTAAACATCCCCGAAACTGTCGTTCACAAAAGGCGTGCTCGTCCCGCTGGGCAGGGTGGCATTTCCGACGCGGTTGCGCAGTTTGGTCCAAATCTCTGGCAGTTCCGCACCGCTATACGTGTTCTTCATATCGACCGTGATCCAGGACAGACCCGGCTGGTTCATAGAGCGGACTTCGTCCACTTCGGCCATTTTCTGAAGCTCGGATTCAATCGGTTCAGAGACTTCGCGCGCCACATGTTCGGCATCCGCCCCCGGGTATCGGGTCACAACCACCGCTGTTTTGATGGTAAAGGCGGGATCTTCCAACCGCCCGAGCGAGGAAAACCCCCAGAGTCCGCCCAGAAGACAGCCAAGAATGACCAGCCACGTCAGGATCGGACGCTCGATGGAACCGCGTGCAATGTTCATGATACCCGTCCTATCTTGCAAAGCCGGTGAAGCGGCGGACCCGTTCACCGTCCGCAAGCTGGTTGGCACCGCTTGCAACGATTTCCTGTCCCTCGGTCAGGCCAGAGGTTACAATAACCTCGCCTCTGGCGCCGGGCGTAATGGTGACGGGGACATTTTGCACCGTGCCGATGTCACCTTCCTGCGCCGTGAACACCATCACCGCCGGATTGCCCGCCGCATCAGTTATGACAGCAGAGCTGGGGATGACAGGCGCTTGGTCCGCGGTCGGGATCGTCGCGTAGACCGTTACAGAGGCCCCGGGCAGCACCAGCAGATCCTCTGGCGGTGCCATGCCAAGGGTAATCTGATAGGTCTGGCCAATATCGGCGGTTTCCGCCTTAAATTCGCGCACGGCCAGTTCGTATTGTGTTGTGCCAGAGGGGAATTGGGCCATCAGTTTGATGTCTTCCTCTTTTCCGGCGTGCTGGAACAGCACTTCGGGCACGTCGATTTCAATCCGCAGATCGGACATATCATGCAAGCGCACCACCGGCGTTCCGGCCGCGACGGTTGCAAATTTTGCCACGTTGCGGGATGCGACCAGCCCGTCAAACGGAGACACCAGCGTCGTATTGCGCAAGGACCGCTGCGCATCGCGCAGGGCGATCGAGGTGATCTGCAACTGGGTATCCGCGTCATCCACGCTGACCTGACTGACCGCGCCGCCTTGCAGTTTCTTCAACCGCTCATAGGTGCGCACTGCCTGATCGTATTGCACCTGCGCCTGATCAAGCGCCAGTTCGTAGGGTTCCACATCCACACGGGCAATGGTTTCCCCTTGTGCGACGGTGCCCCCTTCGATCACGGGAAATTCCACAATCTGTCCGTCCACCTGAAAGGCCAGATCAACGGTTTCTTTCGCCACCACATGACCGAAAAACTGGCGCGTCTGGCCTTCGTGATCGGCGCTGACCGTCATGGTTTTGGCAATCCGGACCACTTCGTCCTGCGCTATCGAGACAGTTCCGCAAAGAGACAGCAGTATCGCGGCGAGTGTCCCGCAGTTGGCAAAGGATTTCATTTCGTAGTCCTAGAATCTAAGTGTTTGACACGTGCCGCTGACACAGCACGTCGAGAGGAATTCTGCAATCGGTCTTTCGGGCCATGTCCAGAGCAATATGCCGGTTTGGTCCGGTTCGGGCGCTCTACAGATGGGCAGGCACCCCTTAAGAGACCCTAATGAAACATAGCTTAGGTAAATCCGCCACAGTTTTTGCGGATTGCCTGACTCCTGTGGAGTCCAGAATAAGCGGTCATTCCCAGTCCTTTCGCAAAGCCGATCCGTTGCAGCGGTGCCACCTTCGCGCATTATCCCGCCGATGGATCCTCCGTGCCATATACCGGATTTGACTTATGGATCAAGTGTTCCGTAAGTAGAGCTCAACACAAGTATTTGATCACGGAGAAACAGGATCGACCCACGCCAACAACGCACTCAGGATGCCCTGCTCGGGGCGCTTGACGAATTGCTCGCCGAGAAACCGTTCCGCGACATCAGCGTCAGCGATCTTGCGCGGCGTGCGCGGATCGGGCGGCAGACCTTCTACCGGCATTTTGACAGTATCGGCGCAATGCTCGAACTGCGTTTGAACGCTGTTTTGTCGGGACAAATGGAATGGGCCGCTGCAAATGCCGAGAACCTGTCCCCCCAGGAGTGGTCCTACAAAGTGCATCTTTTCGCGTTTGAGCAGGTGGCCTCCCTGCCCCATATCGCCCACGCCATCCTAAGCGGGGAAGCGGGCAAAACTGCGCTCGGGTCGTTTCAGGACCAGATTATTGCCCTGCGCGATGCCTTGCCCGCTGCCCCCCCGCCCTGTGGCACAGCGGAGTTACAGCAGTTCCTGCCATCGTTTTACGCCGGTGCCATTGTAAGCGTCCTGTTGAAATGGGTGGAGTCCGGCTGCACCCCTGACGCGGCGACAATGGCCCGCTTCATGGCGCAGATGACCGGATCGCAGAAAGCTTAGGACGGGTCCGTGCCTGCAAGTACGGGGTCGAACGGATAGGTTGTCAGGTTCTCAAACCCGTCCTCTGTTATAAGCACCTGATCTTCCAGCTTGATGGAAAAATCCCCGGCCTCGGGGCTAATCAGCGCCTCAACGCAGAGGGTCATACCCGGCTCAAGAACATAGTCAAAGGCACCCGCAACGGCGCGGTCCGGATAGGCGATCAAGGGCCATTCGTCACACAGCCCCACCCCGTGCATCAGACAACCGTATTTGCCCGCTTGGTACTGCGGGTCAAGCCGGTGCGACTGCGCGATAATCTGCGAAATCGGCACCCCCGGCCCCAGCAGCGCCATATTTGCGCGGATATGCTCCATCCCGTGTTGCATCGCTGAAACCATGTCAGGGCGCGGTTTTGCATCCCCGATCCACCAGGTCCGGCTGATGTCCACGCAGATCCCGTAGCTTCCGATCAGGTCAGTATCAAAGGCGACAATTTCGTTGTTCTGCACGATCCGCCCGCCGCATTCCTGAAACCAAGGATTGGTGCGCGGGCCGGAGGTCAACAACCGCGTTTCAATCCATTCGCCGCCGCGCCGGATGTTCTGTGCGTGCAGCACGGACCAGATATCATCCTCTGACATATCCCCGCGCGGAACGCCCGCACGGGCGGCCTGTTCCATCGCATTCACCGCAGTCTCGCAGGCGTGGCTGGCACAGCGCATCGCCCTAATCTCGTCCGGGCCTTTCACAGCGCGGCTCTTTTCGGTTAGTTCCTCACCGGGAAGGACCTCAATCTGCTGGGCCTCAAGCGCACGAAGACCATGCAACATGATCTTATCCACCGCCAGCCGCCGGTTCTGGGGCGCATGTTCTGCCAAGAGAATGCGCACCTCGTTTGCAAAGACATCGGCGGCCACATCCACCTTGTCACCGCGGTCGAAATAGAACAGATCCGCACCGCTGCGACGCTCCTTCACAAGCGGATTGAACGCGCTAAGAAACGGGGAGTTCTTGTAGTCCCAAATTACCATATATCCGTCGGCACAGAGCAGCACCGCACGAAACGGATTGTGGGTGTTCCAAAGCTGCATATTGGTGCTGTCGGTGGCGTAGCGGATGTTGAGCGGATCAAAGACCAGCAATCCGGCGTAATCGCGATCATTGATGAAACGGGTCAAACGTTCCCAGCGGTATCGCCGCATCGCCTGCAGATCTGGCAGCAGCAGTCCGGCGGACTCCCATTCCCGATAGGCCAGTGGGGTCGGGCCAATTTCAACGCGGTTCGCATCATTCGGGGTATTATCCCCGAGTAGGGCGCCGCGCGACGGGTCGATCTTGCGGTTGTCTCTGAAATGCTGTTCCACCGGCGCCTCCGCTCCCTGCCCTGATCCCGAGCATGGTGCAAAAGCACGATAGTTCCTGAAACTTTTGCGACTGCAAACTGCCTGTTGGCGTCAATCCGGCCTGACCCTTGCGGGTTCATCCAAGCGCAGGTTTCGGGTCAGAAACCGCGCTAAAACGCCATACCGGGCAGCCAGAGCACAAGTGCAGGGAAGGCAACCAGCAGTCCGAGACGCAGGAAATCCGCAAGGATAAACGGGAAAATCCCCTTGATGATCGTGCCAAGCGGAATATTCCCCGCCGCGGCCTGTGCCACAAACAGGTTCATGCCGATGGGCGGGGTAATCAGACCGATTTCCGCAACCGTCACCACAATGATCCCGAACCAGACAAGATTGAAATCCAGTTCCAGCGCCACAGGTGCCAGCAGCGGCACCGTCAGCAGGATCATGGACATCGCATCCATGAAACAGCCCAAGATTACATAGAACACAAGGATCAGGATCATCACCTGATAAGGTCCCAAACCGGAGGTGTGGATCATCTCGATCAGCATCTGCGGCAGGCCGGTGTTTTCAAGGAAAAAGTTGAACAGCGAAGCACCAATCAGGATGAAAAAGATCATCCCCGTCAGGCCGGCTGTTTCAAACACCGAGGCACGCATCGCATCAAAGGTCAGTTCGCCGGAAAACAGTGCCAGCACAAAGGCACCCACCGCGCCAACGGCGGCGGCCTCTGTCGGGGAAAACCAGCCAAGGTAAATCCCGCCGATCACCAGCGCGAACAACAGGACCACCTGCCAGACCTTGCCAAGAAACCGGATGCGGTCCGGCCAGCTTGTCCGTTCGGCGGCGGGGGCGATTTCAGGGTTGAACCGCACCCGTACCAGAATGGCTCCGGCATAGAGCAAGGCCCCCAGCAGGCCCGGAATAAGAGCGCCGATAAACAACTGTCCGATGGAGCTTTGTGTCAGCAGACCGTAAATCACCAGCAGCACCGAGGGCGGGATCAACACCCCGAGTGTGCCCCCCGCCGCTACAGTGGCCGTTGACAGAGATGGATCATAGCCGTGTCGTTTCATCTCTGGCAGGGCAACGCGGCCAATGGTGGCAACAGTTGCCAGCGACGATCCACAAATCGCCCCGAAAAACGCGCTGGCCCCGACGGTGGTGACGGCCAGTCCGCCTTTGCGGTGGCCGATGAATGAATTGATCACATCAAACAGGGAGCGGGACAGACCCGCGTGGGAGGCAAACACCCCCATCATCACAAACAGCGGTATGACGGAAAAGGAATAAGGAAAAATCGATTCAAACGGCGAAGACCCGAGGATATAGGCCGCGCCCATCCAGCCGTTCAGATACCAGTAACCGACACCGCCAATCACCCCCATCGCCACGGCAACAGGTGTGCCAAGGGCGATCAACCCCAAAGCCGCGGCAAAACCGATCAGGCCGAGAACTGCATCACTCATCTGGGGTCTCCGGTGCGGTGTTGGTGAAAAGGGAAAGCGGAATTGCGAGCAGCGACACTGCCAGCCCAAGCAGCAGCGGATACCAGTACCACGCAATCGGGATGCCCAACTGCTGGGATCGGTCCCCGAACATGGTGCGGGTTTCAAAGGTCAGATAGCCCTGCCACAACATCAACGCCACCAATCCAAAGGCCAGCACCGCCGACATAAAAGCGAGGGGCAGTTGTATGAAACGGGGGGCGTTGGTCAAAAGCAGATCGACACTGACATGGGTGGCAGTCGCAAAGGCGAAAGGCATCACCAGCCATGCGCCCGTGACCACGAAAAGCTGTACCAGATCCACAACGCCTGTGATCGGAAAACCGAACCGTCGCCCGAGTACATCTGCCACTGTCACAAGGGCTGCGATGCCATAGGCCAGAACGCCAAGAACGGCGAGTCCATCAATCAGCCGGCGGGCTGCGGTTTTCACAAGGTCCAAAAGCCACCCCTTTCAAGGAAACAGCCAGCGCGACAGGATCGCGCTGGCAAAGGTTTTACGGTTTGCGGATCACTCCGCTTTTTTCGCCTGAAATTCTGCGATTTTGTCTTGCATCGCTTGATAGATTTCATCGGCATTTTCAACACCGGCGTCTTTGACGGATTGCAGATACTCTTCCATCATCGGCTTCAGAGCTTCCCGCCATTTGGCCCGTTCCTCGTCCGACAATTCGGTGATTTCATGACCTGCATCAATCGCGTCCTGACGGCCCGGCACGTCCCAGGCATCCCACCAGTCACCGAATTTTGCAACCAGATCGGCACCGGAATGCTGGTCGATACAGGACTGTGCTTCGCTGCTCAGCTTGTCATAGGAGCGCTGGTTCATCACGTAGAAGAACGACACCGTATAAGCGCCAAGATCAAGGTGGTAGTTCAGCACCTCGTTCAGACCGAAACTTTTCACCGGATCCCAAGGGAATACTGTCCCGTCGATCACCCCTTTTTGCAGGCTCTCGTAAACTTCACCAGGCGGCAGACCTTGCGGATCGGCCCCCAGATGGGACAGCATGGCAGATACCGCAGGGCTTGGTGTGCGGATGCGCAGACCGGCCATGTCTTCCATAGTTTCGACTTTTTTCTTGTTGGTGTGCAGCAAGCCGCCGTTATGGGCGTGCAGGGCAAGAACCTTCAGACCGCGATATTCTTCGGCCAGATATTCAGGAAACAGTTCCCAAAGCGCATAGCTGGCAGCAGCCGCATCATCGGTCAGGAACGGCATGTCGATCAGGGACGTGCGCGGAAAGCGGCCGCGCGGTATGCCGTGCAGACCGTGGGCGATGTCAACCACACCGGCCATGACCTGTTCCTGCTGGCGGGCCACATGGCCCATCTGCGTACCGGCGGGGAAGATTTCAAACTGCACTTCGCCGTTTGTGCATTCCGTGACCTGCTCGGTCCAAGGTTTGATAAAGTCAGTGTGGAGCCCGTGAACAGCCGGAAGATAGTGGCTGATTTTCAGCGTGGTTTCCGCCTGCGCGGTTGTTGCAGTGACTGTCGCAAGCGCCAGTCCGGCGAGTAATGTTTTTTTGAGTGACAATTTCAGTTCCTCCCTATTGTCGGTGGGTCGTTGTTACAAGTCTTTAAAATTACAGGGCGAGCTTTAGCTTGCTACCCTTCGCGCGAGAACAACATGTCATAATCCGCTTATTCTCGCTCCGCTCGGTTCGTGTCAACACCATATCGCGGTGGTCGATGTCGCCTTCCAGCACCGCAACCTCGCAAGAGCCGCAAAGCCCCTCGCGACAGTCACAGGCAATGTCGATGCCCGCCGCCAAGAGAGTATCAAGCAGCGTCGTATCATTGGCAACCTCCAGCTTTAGACCGGAGTCCACCAGCTCCACCGAAAAGGCGCTTTCTTTGTCGGGGTCCAGTCCCGCGTTGGAGGTGCTGAAATGCTCAAAGTGGAAGGTGCCTTCGGGCAAACCCGCTGTCAGATCCTCCAGAGCACGCAACAGGCCCTGCGGACCGCAGGCATAGATTTGTGCGCCTTCTCCCAGTCCTGCCACCATCGCGGGCAGGTCCATAAAGGTGTTTTCACCATCACAATACAACGTCAGCGCCGCGCCGTGATCCGCCTGCAACCGCGCAGTAAACGCCATGGTGGATGATGCACGGCCTGCATAATGCAGCTCATAGCTGCGGCCTTCGGCTTTCAGACGGTCGGCCATAGCAAGGATCGGGGTGATCCCGATGCCACCGGCCACCAGCACGTAATGGGCCGCATCCGGGTCAAGGCGGAACAGATTGGACGGTCCGCGCAGTTTTATCTCATCGCCCGCTTTCAGCGTCTTATGGATATGGCTGGAACCGCCCCGCCCCGCATCTTCGCGAAGGATGGCCACCTGATAGCTGTCGCTGTCAGGATTGCCGCAGAGGGAGTATTTGCGATCGAATTCACCGACGCACAGTTCGATATGGGCGCCAGCGCTCCACTTGGGCAAGGGGCGCCCTTGGGCGTCCTCTAGCGTCAGACCCAGAATGCCCTCTGCCTCTTGCCGGACCTCGGCCACACGCACTTTTCGGGCAATATCCCGCCGCGCCGGTGCGCCAACAGTAAAGTCGCGCCGCGTCTCAAGAACAGAACGGTCCTGCCGTTCGGGGTTTTGCGCAGGATCCCATTCCACCCACAATTCATCCGGTCCACGGAAAGAGGTATTCGGCAGATAGCTGAAAGACTGCTCTGACAGTTGCAGATGGGGCAGACGGCGGGTCATTTCCTCAAGGAAGATCCGCATTTCCATTCGCCCGATATTCTTGCCCATACACTGATGCGCCCCATAGCCGAAGGTCAGATGATCCACCGCATTGTCGCGGTAGATGTCAAAGGTGTCTCCGTCCTCAAAGTGGCGTTCGTCCTGATTACCCGATGCCTGCACCACCAGCAGTTTCGCGCCTTCGGGCAAATCAACCCCGCCAAGTGTGGTCGGCGTGCTCGTCTGTCTGCGCCATGCAACAATAGACCCCGCATAGCGCAGGCATTCTTCTACGGCATTGGGAATCAGGGAGGGGTCAGCACAAATGTCATTCCATGCCTCGCGGTGGGTCAGCAGGGTCTTGAACATATTGGCCGAGGCCAGAGAGGTGGTTTCATGGGCGGCGACAATGATCGCCATCATCATCGAATGAACGTAGCTGTCTGTCACCACCTCGGGCATTTCCGCGTTCATGCGGATGGTGTGGTGCATCCAGCCTGTGCCATCCGGTTCGGCCCGCATCTTTTCGATCACCTGCCCTGCATATTGCCAGAACCGGCCAACATCATGGGCAACTTCGATCTGCTTTTCATCTGTAGGCTTGCCCCAAGTGTTCACCGAATGGGCGAGAGAGAAGGATTTAAGCGTCTCGATCTCGTCCTCGGGGACACCAAGGAAATGCAGCGCTACCAGCAGCGGCACCTCGTAGAGCATCGACTCTACAAGATTGCTGCGCCCTTCGTCGATAAAGGCGTCGATCTTTTCGCGGGTCAGGCGGCGCACCATATCCTTGTGCTTTTCTAGCTCTGCCGGAACGAAATGATCCAAAAGCACGCGGCGCCGCTCCATGTGGGCGGGTTCATCCTCATTCACCAGCGTTTTGTTCATTCCGTAATTGTAGCTTTGCAGAACTTCCATCGCCTCCGGTGTGGCAGGCGTAATCTTTTCCAGCACGTTTTTCGGCGAAAACAGGATCGGGTCGCGGAATACGGTTTTGATGTCATCGTAGCGGCTGACCACCCAATAGCCGAGTTCGGGCGCATAAAAGACCGGAAGCTGGTCCCGCGACCAGCGCAGCGCTTCGGCGGGGTCAACCTGATAGGCCCCCTCAAACGGGTTAAAGGAGCGGGCAAGCTCGGCAGGATCACCCATCGGGCAGGTTTCTTGCTTTGCAGCACCGGAAAACGGGCAGCCTGCCGCGACTGGTTTAGCTGTGTTGGTCATTGTTGCGCCTCCTCTTCCCCTTCGGGTGGGAACGAAATAAACGAGCGGCGCAAGGGGATCAATAGCAAATAGTGAAAAAGATGTTACATATAGTGCAACATGATCTTGTCGTCTGGACAATGACGCCTTAATATAGTTCTTCGCCACCGACGGCTTAACCAAGGATTGCAACACACCCATGTCCACTGGCAAATTACAAACGCTGGAGCGGGGAATCGCCCTGCTGCGTCTCGTCTCGCAAAGCCCCGAAGGTATCCGGATCAACGAACTGGCAGAGCAACTCGGGCTGAACCGCCCTACGGCCTACCGCATCGTTGCGACACTGGTGGATCAGACAATGGTGCGCCGACTGGAGGACGGGCGGATTGTGATGGGTGTGGGTGCCTATCAGCTTGGCGCACGCTCTTCGGACAGTATCCAGATGCTGGCCCGTCCCGTGCTTGAAACACTGGCACAGGCCACCGGAGCGACCGCGTTTTTGTCTATGGCCGAAGGGGATACCTGCGTGGTTGTCATGACAGCCGAGCCGCGGGACGCTGTGTTTAACATTCATTACAAACTTGGCACCCGCCACCCGATTGACCGCGGTGCTGCGGGCATCGCGATACTGGCCGCCCGCCCCGAAACTCCACAGGATTCCGAAGACATCCGCTTTTGCCGTGCCAATGGGTATAGCGTGACCAAGGGACAGTTGCACAAAGGGGCGGTGGGTGTGTCCAGTCCGGTTCAGTTGCAGGATGCAGGGCTGACAGGACTGGAGTTTTCAATCGGGGTGGTAGCGCTAGAGGCGCTTGAGATAACGCAGGCCGCCAAAGCTGTGCCGGACGCCGCGCGTCAACTTGTGGGTGCGCTGTCCTGAACCGGACGGACGGGCCGGATTATTCCTCCGGCTCGTCAATGCGCGACAGGGCGTCGTTCAAATCCTCTTGCGTTGCAAAACCGATAATAACGCCTGCCTTTGCCTCGCTCAAATAAACACCGCGTTTTTCGATTTCGGCGTGGGACATGGTTGTGCGCTGGCTGATGCGCCGGTTCCACTGGAACAACAGCCCATTCAGGCGGGCGCATTCCGTGTCATAGGCCGGATCGCCGCCCAGATCGAAAAATTCGTTCGGGTCTTCCTGAAGATCAAACAACATCGGGCGGAAACCTTCGGAAAAGATATATTTCCAGCGCCCGTCAAACAACATCGTCAGGTTGGCATCCTTCACGTCGACACCCAGATTACGGCGGGCGCGGCGGAAGGAATAGTCGTATTCGGAAATCACAAACTCCCGCAGCGCGTGAGCCTCTCCGTGTAGCAGCGGACGCAGGGATTTGCCTTCGATGATATGGCCAAGCTCCGGTCCGTCATAGTAATCGAGGATCGTTGGCACCACGTCGATTGCCTCGACCAGTGCAGTGCTGACCGTGCCCCGTGTCTGATCCGCTTGGGGTGACGGATCGACCACGATCAGCGGAATCCGCGCGGACGGATCGTGGAACAGCTCCTTTTCGCCCATCCAGTGATCGCCCAGATAATCACCGTGATCAGAGGTAAAGATGATCATCGTTTCATCCGTGATCCCCTGTTCGTCGAGAAAGCGCATCAGCTCTCCCATCTGGTCGTCGATCTGTTTGATCAACCCCATATAGGCACCAATGACCTTGGCGCGGGTGGTGTCATTGGTGAAGACTTTTGAAACGCGCTCTTCCATGAACGCACCGAAAACCGGATGCGGATCGTCCTGTTCAGCAGCATCGCGCAGAACCGGCATATGGGTCTGCGGTCCGTACATATCGTGATAGGGTTCGGGCACGATATAGGGCCAGTGGGGTTTGATATAGCTCAGGTGCAGGCACCACGGGGTATCGCCGGCCTCGCGGATGAAATCCATCGCGCGGCGGGTGATATAGGGTGTCTCGGAGTCTTCTTCAGCCGCCCGCGCCGCCTTGTCCGAATTGTCGAGGAACCAGCCGCTCAGCAGGTTGCCCTCTTCGTCTTCACCGCTGTTGGCGACAGTCTCCCAAGGGTTCTCGTCGTCCCAGCCTTTTTCCTTCATATACTCCGCGTAATTTTCGTTACGCTTGCGTTTGCGAGCACTCGGGTGCAGACCGTCGTCCCGCTCGTATGGCTCAAATCCGCATTCTGCCACCAGTGCGCCGATTTCACTGTCCGGTGCAAGGCCGAGACGTTTCATCCCTTCCACATCCGCTGACATATGCGTTTTGCCGCAAAGTGCTGTGCGCACGCCAAGGGGGCGCAGATGGTCGCCCAGTGTCATCTCCCCGACTTTGAGCGGAATGTTATTCCACGTCGACCCGTGAGAGCTGACATAGCGTCCGGTATAAAACGACATCCGCGAGGGACCGCAGATGGTGGATTGCACATAAGCGCGATCAAAGCGAACGCCCCGTTTGGCCAGCGCGTCAATATGGGGGGTGTGCAGATGGGGATGTCCGGCGCAGGACAGATAATCCCAGCGAAGTTGGTCGCACATAATGAAAAGCACGTTTTTAGCCATGACGATCCCTCGGTCTTCTGACGCCGGCCTTTTTGGTCCGGTCTTTATGTGTGATCTGGCCGGAGCATTCGGAGCTCCGGCCTGTTTCATCGGGCTTTATCAGCCTTTGGCAGCATCGGGAATTTCGATGCCCAGTTCCGTCAATGCGCGCAAGCTGCCTGGATGCAGGGGCAGGTTGATGTCCTGCACCGCACCTTGGGGTGTGACCGCACGCAACCACGGAGAGGTGTCGGATTCAGCTGCAACACCGGCGTAGAAGGCTTTGGTCATCTCATAGACCATAGCTTCATCCGCTTGCTCGTTTGTGACGATCGCCACAGTCACGCCAAGCGTGGTCACATCGGATTCATTCTGCTGGTTGTCGCCGTAAACGCCCGCAGGCAGGGTTGCCGCGCTAAAGCCCGGACGACCCACCAGTTTCTGAACCGCTTCGGTTTCCAGCTTGTCTGCCGGAATGCCAAGGAACCGGATCTTGTTGGTTACAGCGATTTGCGTCAGCGCAGGGCTCGGCGCGTTGGTCGGGTTACAGTAGACATCAAGGTTCCCGTCCTGAAATGCTGCGGTTGCTGCGTCCCAGCCGAGTTTTACCGCTTCATAATCCGTGCCCTCTTCCAGACCTGTCACAGCCTTGAACAGACGCGACATGGTTGCATAGGCCGCACCGCCCGGTGGTCCAAGGAAGACACGCTTGCCTTTGATCTGATCCAGCGAGGTGATGCCGGAATCGCCGTAAACCGCGATGTGGTAAACCCCCATCGGGAAGTTCAACACAGTGCGCAGTTTCTTTACCAGCTCAGGCGCTTGATCGATTTTCGCATACATCGCCGCCTTGTTGCGCATCAGCGCGTGAATGGCCGGAGAGGACATGCAAAAATCGCTGCGCCCCATTGCCACTTCAAGCACGTGACGGGTAGCTGCGCCTGTGGCGTTCAGCTGAATTTCATAATCCGGCAGGGATTTGTTCACCACATTGGCAAATGTGGTCATCACAAGGTTCGGACTGGTGCCCGGCCCAAGCGTGGACATGCGCAGCAACTCCTTGGCGAAGGCGCCTTTCGGCAGCGCAGCCAGCGCCGCAACGCCGGCAGTTCCGGCCAGCAGGCCGCGACGGGTCAGTGTTGTTTCAGTCATTCAAATTCCTCCTCAGGTGTGTGAATTTTCAGGGGTAAGTACAGCGCCGAACCGCGATACAGACCAAAGCGCAACGCCAGCTGCGACTGCGATCCAGGACACGGTTGGCCCAAAGAACAAAAGCGCCACCGCAATGCCCAGTCCCAGTGGGGCATAGCGTTTCTTGCCACGGGCCGGATAACAGGCCCGCGAAATCAGCAGCACGGCAAAGCCGACAAACAGGATGGACTGCGCAGATTCCAGCAAGCTGTAGCCGGTGCCAAGCAGCATGGCAGGCTGGTAGATGAAGGCGAAGGGGATGACGAACCCCGGCAAGGCAAGTCGGGATGCCTCAACCGCTGTGCGCATGGCACCGGAGCGGGCGATCGGGGCCGCCGCAAATGCGGCCAGCGCAACCGGCGGGGTCACGGCGGATAGCACACCGAAATATAGCACGAACATATGGGTGTGAATGATCGGCACGCCAAGACGCTGCAATGCAGGCCCCATCACCAGCACAATGATCAGATAGGCCGGAACCGTTGGCATCCCCATACCGAGAAACAGACAGGCCAGCGCCATCAACAGCAGCGAAACCAGCAACTGCCCGTCGGCATAGCTTGCCACAAGAGACGCAAACCGCAGGCCAACGCCGGTAAGGTTCAGGATGCCGATAATAATGCCAACCGCACCCACAATCACCACCAGTTGCGCCGAAATCATCCCTGCAGACCGGATAAACCGAACCCAGGACTGCAAATCCGCCAGCAGGCCGGGGCGCAGGGCAAAGCCGAAGACCACAGCAAAAGCAACACCGATAAAGCCGGAATAGGCCGGAGACGCACCGCCCACCATCGCCACAACAATCGCCGTGAGCGAGAGCATGAAAACAATGATCTGCGCAACTTCACGCCAGTTGAAGCGGATTTTCTCAGGGGGGGCGACCTCTAGGTCCATATCCCGTGCCGCGCTTGAAATCGACATGAACAGACCCGCGTAATACAGGATCGCAGGGACAGTCGCTGCGGCGCAAATCGTCAAATAGGGCTGGCCTGTCACATCCGCCATAATAAAGGCCACTGCGCCCATGATCGGCGGCGTGATCTGCCCGCCACTAGAGGCCGCAGCCTCAACCGCGCCGGCAAAATGGGCTTTGAAACCGCGTTTCTTGATCAGCGGAATGGTGATGACACCCGTGCCCACAACATTGGCCACCGCACTGCCCGAAATTGTTCCAAACAACCCGCTGGCCACCGTCGCCGCAGCCGCCGGACCGGAGCGCACCCGCCCCGTCGCGGCCAGAGCCAGCTTTACCAACACTTTGTCGATGGTCAGAAACTCCAACACCGCGCCGAAAATAATGAAGATCAGAATCGTCGAAACCACCGTGGCCATCGGTCGCCCGAACACACCGTCAAAAGAATACCACAGCACCTGTATCAACTCTTCCGAGGTGATCCCAGCGTGACGCATGAAACCGGGTGCATGTTGGCCTAAAGCCCCGTAAATCAGCACGATAGCAGCCACGCTCGCCATCACCATCCCAACAGATCGGCGGGTCAGTTCGATCACTGCGATCAGCCCGAGCCAGCCAAGCCAGATGTCGGCATTTGTCAGAAAGTAAAGGCCCGTTTCAATCTCGGCAGCGGCTTTGAAATATTGCCAGACCGCAATCCCCAGAAAACCCGCAGTCACCACCGCGACCAGTTTGTCAAAGATCTTCGGACTCTCGCTGAAATGGAACATCAGAACCAGCAGTCCGGCCACCAGCAGCATACCGACGCGAAGATAGGATTCGCTAAAAACGCCGAAAACCGAAACGTAAAACACAACGGCAATGATGAGGGCAGATAGTGCCAGGCTCACACCGTTTATGGATCGGGAAAGCAGGTTTTGGTCCATCCGTTAGTTCTCCTCCATGATCATCTCCGGTCGCACATCTCTGCAGGATACGGTGATTCTTCTGCGACTAACTAGACATACCAAAGTTTATAGTCGAGACTGCGTTTCACTAGGTGGAACGGAAATGACGAAATCAAACCGCTCGGTTGAGCGCAGTATGGAAATTCTCGAAGTGGTGTCGGAAATCGGCGTTTGCTCTCTGGCGTTTCTGGCGGCGCAGACCGGATTGCCCAAACCGACCGTGCTGCGGATTTGTGGAACGCTGGTTGCACGCCGCTGGCTGTCCCAAAGCCGCAACGACAAACGCTACCGTATGGGGCCGCGCTTTCCCCGCATGCAGGCCGCACCCGTGCTGATTGACGCACTTGTGGAATCCGGCAGCAGTCCCATTGTCGAACTGTCCAACACAACGGGTCTCGGGGTTGATCTGGCCGCTTCAATCGGGGACGGACGACTGGAGATCGTGGACACCACCCGCCAGTTTTCGCTGCACGGGATTTTTCCTGACTGTATCGGCTATCGCCCCTCTCCGTTCCGCTCGGCCCTTGGCTGCGTTTTTCTGGCCTCGCTAAACGAAGAAACCCGCAACCGGTGTACCACAAGGTTAATGGCCACACTGACAGGGTCGGACCGGACCGCAGCACTTGAATATCCAGCCAAAGTTGACAGCATCCGTAAGACAGGGTTCGCAGCGCGGGAAAAAGGGTATTGGGGTCGCGCGGTGGATTACGGCGGTGTGCCAACGGCGATCAGCGTTGCGATACGGTCCGGCGCTGAAACCGTTGGCGCCGTCAGTCTGGTGTGGCTGGCCGAGCAGTATGAAACGGATCGTGTCGTGGCAGCGCATTTGGACCGCTTGCGTTCAACCGCAGAGATTATCGGCAGGCAACTGGCCGCAGAGCATCCGAACCTATTGCTGCCGTCCCTGTGACCTGTAAGGGGTGTTTCCATTCCTGTCGGCTCTTCTCTGGTCAACCTGTGGTGCGCGGATTAAAGTGCACCAAACCAGCAAGGACCAGACCATGCCCGTATTGCCCCGGATTGCCGACCACGCCGAGACCCTGACCGAAATCCGGCGCGACCTTCACGCCCACCCCGAGCTTGGCTTTCAAGAACACCGCACCAGTGGGATCGTGCAAAACCTGTTGAAAGAATACGGCGTGGATGAAGTCCATAGCGGACTGGCCACCACCGGCGTTGTCGGTCTGATCCACGGCAAGGGAAAAGGCCCCAAACGCATCGGGTTACGGGCCGATATGGACGCGCTGCCGATCCATGAAACCACCAACCTGCCGTATGCCTCCAAAACGCCGGGGGTGATGCATGCTTGTGGCCACGACAGCCACACTACAATGCTGCTGGGGGCTGCGAAATATCTGGCGCAGACCCGTGATTTCGACGGCACGGCCGTGCTGGTGTTTCAACCCGCCGAAGAAGGATTGGGCGGCGCCCGCACGATGATTGCTGATGGCCTGTTTGAGAAGTTTCCCTGCGATGAAATCTACGGGATGCACAACAATCCCAATGGTCGGCCCAACCACGTCAGCGTGAAACCCGGCGCAGCGATGGCAGGGGCCAGTTTCTTTGACATCACGGTGAACGGCATCGGCAGCCACGCTGCCATGCCGCATGCGGGACGGGATACTATTGTCATTGCCGCGTCACTGGTGGGGGAACTGCAATCTATCGTCAGCCGCAACGTTGCCCCGACCAAACCTGCTGTGCTGTCGGTGACGACCTTCAATTCGGGCAACGCCTATAATGTCGTGCCAGCCTCTGCCACACTGACCGGAACGGTTCGCTACTTTCACGATGAGGTACGCGATCTGGTAGAGCAGCGGATCAGCGAAATTTGTACGGGCATGGCGCAGGCCCACGGGATTGAGATAGACGTGAAGATCTGGAACGTGTTTGACGTGCTGATGAATGATGCGGATCTCTCCGAAGCGATGCTGGACGCCGCCGCTGAAATCGTCGGCCGCGATCTGATCGAACGATCCGACGAATTGCGCACAGGCAGCGAGGATTTTGCAGATATGCTAAAGGTGGTGCCGGGGGCTTATTGTACGCTTGGGCACAGCGGAACCGTGTCTGTGCACAACCCCGCCTATACGCTGGATGATGATATTCTTCCGGTCGGCGCCAGCATTCTGTCGCGAATCATAGAGCGGCGCCTGCCGTTGTCGGATTAATCTACCTCTGGTTGATAATTCCCTCTATACGCGAAAACTATCTGCAAATTCCCGCGCTGGTATTTGCATTTACTGTCTTGCTCTGTTGACCACAGCGTGATTGTAACACAGTATAACTTTCCGCGCGGAAAATTTCATTTTGCAGCAGTGTAGCTTTATCAAGGACACCCGATGGTTGGACATAAAATACGGAACATGGAAGAATTCTCCGCCATCTGCGGCGTGTCCCGTCCGACAGTCTCAAAGTACTTTAACGAGCCGACCAGCGTGCGTGCGTCTACCCGCCAGAAAATTGAGACAGCGCTGAAAAAATATGACTTCCGCCCCAATCTTTACGCGGTAAACCAGAACCGCCGGATCACCAAAAATATCGGCATCGTCGTGCCCTATGTGGCCGATCCGTTCTTTTCCGAAGTGGCCCGCAAGCTGGAGCGGTGCTGTATCGAGGCGGGGTTCTCCCCCTCAACCTTCAGCTCTCACGGTAGCCCCGATCATGAAGTGGAGATCCTTGAGATTCTGCGCTCCATGCGCCCTGCGGGTGTTTTGATGGCACCGATTGGACGGGCGACCCACAAGAAGAAACTGGAAGCCTTTTGCAAGGAAATCCCGACCGTTCTGGTGGATAGCAATCTCGAAGGCATCGGCGCGACCTTTATCGGGTCCAACAATTTTCAGTCCGTGCCTTTGATGGTGGAGTATCTCTGCCGCACCGGAGAGCCGCCCTGTTTTTTCGAGATGCCGCCGGTCAACCCGAACGCAAACAAGCGCCGCGCGGCCTATACGCAAGCGATGGAAGAGCTCGGCCATACCCCCCATATCATCCGCGTCGAGGGGGAGGATTGGGAGTTTGAAGACATCGGTTACAAAGGCGGGCTAAAGCTGCTCGGGTCGGGTGATCTGCCGAGCCGGACGATTTTGTGCAGCAACGACCGTCTGGCCATCGGCCTGATGGCTGCGGCATACGAGTTGGAGATCAAGGTCGGCATTACACCGGACTGCACGCTTCGGATTGCAGGCCACGACGATCACCCCTTCGCCCGCTACACCTGTCCGTCGCTGACGACGATTTCGCAGGACTATGACGCCATAACAGAACGCAGTGTGGATACGCTGGTTGACCTGATCGAACACGGGCGCACCAAGCGGGACCGGGAGGCCACGCTTTACGAGGGTCGTTTGATCATGCGGTCCTCCGCCTGAGTGCATAATTTTACGCGCGTAAAAATACAATTGACACCGCGATAAGATTTACTCTAGGGTGATCGCAGCATCTGATTCACCAAGGGAGGACTAGGGATGAATTTGACTATGCCACTACGCTTCACGAGCATTGCTGCGATCCTTGCAGCCAATGCTGCATTTGCGGAAACCACAATCACCATCGCGACCGTAAACAACGGCGACATGATCCGCATGCAGGGTCTGACCGAAGACTTCACAGCCAAGAACCCTGACATCAAGCTGGAATGGGTTACATTGGAAGAAAACGTTCTGCGCCAGCGTGTTACACAGGACATCGCTGCCAAGGGCGGTCAGTTCGACGTGATGACCATCGGCACATACGAAGTGCCGATCTGGGGCGCGCAGGACTGGCTGGTGTCGCTGAACGACCTGCCAGCGGAATGGGACAAGGATGACATTCTGCCCGCGATCCGCGGCGGCCTGACCGTTGACGGTGAACTCTACGCAGCACCATTCTACGGCGAAAGCTCTATGGTGATGTACCGCAAAGACCTGATGGCCGATGCGGGAATGGAAATGCCCGAAGCCCCGACATGGGACGAAATCGCCAAAGCTGCCGAAGCCATGACCGATAAGGAAAAAGGCATCTACGGTATCTGTCTGCGCGGCAAGGCCGGCTGGGGTGAGAACATGGCGTTCCTCTCTGCAATGGCAAACAGCTATGGCGCACGTTGGTTTGACGAAGACTGGAAACCCCAGTTCGACACCGAAGAATGGGCGGCAACGTTGAACACCTATATGGACCTGATGAACAACTACGGTCCTCCGGGTGCTTCTACAAACGGGTTTAACGAAAACCTGTCCCTGTTCCAGCAAGGCAAATGCGGCATGTGGATTGACGCAACCGTTGCAGCGTCTTTCGTCACCAACCCGACAGATTCCACCGTGGCCGAACACGTCGGCTTTGCACTGGCACCGGATAACGGTCTTGGCAAACGGGGCAACTGGCTCTGGGCGTGGTCGCTGGCGATCCCTGCCGGTTCCGATGCAACAGACGAAGCCAAGAAATTCGTCGCATGGGCCACCTCCAAAGAGTACACCGCTCTGGTTGCCGAAAACGAAGGCTGGGCGAACGTTCCTCCGGGCACGCGGACATCCCTCTATGAAAACGAGGAATACAAGAAGGTTCCTTTCGCAGAGATGACGCTGAACTCCATCAACTCTGCCGACCCAACCAACCCGACTGTTGATCCGGTTCCCTACACAGGCGTCCAGTTTGTTGCCATTCCCGAATTTGCCGGTATCGCAACACAGGTGGGACAGGAATTTTCCGCAGCGCTGGCAGGCCAGCAATCCGTGGAAGACGCGCTGGCAAAGGCCCAGTCCCTGACCGCTGAAGAAATGGAAGCCGCAGGCTACTAATCCTCCACACAGCCCGGGGGCAATCCCCGGGACACCAGGGCCCCGGGCTGTGTTATATCCTTTCCTGACAGACAAGAACAACTGCACGGATCCCGTGCAAACAGCCGCGCCCCTTTCTGCGCGAGGAGATATGTCATGGCGACCCAACATTCCCGATCCGCTGCCCGCATGATGATGGCCCCCGCAGTGATCCTGCTTTTGGGCTGGATGCTGGTCCCGCTGACAATGACGTTGTTTTTCTCTTTCAAGAAATACCTGCCAATGCGGGGCGGAGACCTCGGATGGGTCGGTTTTGACAACTACATCCGCTTTGTCACCTCCAGCGCCTTCTGGCCCTCCGTCACAGCAACACTGGTGATTGTTCTGGGCGTCCTGTTCATCACCGTCGTTTTCGGCGTGTTGCTTGCCATCCTGCTGGACCAGCCGATGTGGGGACAGGGTATTGTCCGCATCCTTGTCATTGCGCCCTTCTTTGTGATGCCCACGGTAAGCGCATTGGTCTGGAAGAACATGTTTATGGACCCGGTGAACGGGTTGTTTGCCCATCTGTGGCAGGCCTTCGGACTGACGCCGGTAGAGTGGCTCAGTCAGGCGTCGCTCGGCTCTATCGTGATGATCGTATCGTGGCAGTGGCTGCCCTTCGCAACGCTGATCCTGCTGACCGCGATCCAGTCCCTTGACAGCGAGCAACTGGAAGCCGCCGAAATGGACGGAGCCCCGCCCCTGTCCCGCTTTGGCTATATCACCCTGCCCCACCTGTCCCGGGCAATCACGATCGTTGTGCTGATCCAGACCATTTTCCTGCTGTCGATCTTTGCCGAAATCTTTGTGACCACCCAAGGCAGCTTCGGCACCCGCACACTGACCTATCTGATCTATCAACGCGTACTGGAAAGCCAGAACATCGGTCTTGGCTCTGCCGGTGGCATCTATGCCGTCATCCTTGCAAACATCATGGCCGTCTTCCTGATGCGCATTGTTGGCAAGAATCTGGACGCCTGAGGAGGAACTGAACATGGCTCGCAGCGTCACAACACAACGCAAGATCATCAATACCGCCGCCGCTTGGAGCATCGGGTTCCTGATCTTCTTCCCGATCCTCTGGACAATCCTGACCAGCTTCAAAACCGAAGCGACAGCGATTGCCGATCCTCCGGTTTTCCTTGCTTTTGACTGGACGCTGGAAAATTACGAAGTGGTGTTGGAGCGTTCCAACTATGCCCGCTTCCTGTGGAATTCGATCTTCATCGCTGGCGGCTCTACGCTTCTGGGTCTGATCGTTGCAATCCCTGCGGCGTGGTCGATGGCCTTCGTTCCATCGCGCCGCACCAAAGACATTCTGTTGTGGATGTTGTCCACAAAGATGCTGCCGGCAGTGGGCGTGCTTTACCCGATCTACCTGATGTTCATCAAACTGGGCCTGCTGGACAACCGCATCGGTCTGACCATCGTCATCATGCTGATCAACCTGCCGATCATCGTCTGGATGCTTTACACTTACTTCCGCGAAATTCCGGGCGAGATCCTCGAAGCGGCGCGGATGGACGGGGCGACGCTGAAATCGGAAATCCTCTATGTGCTGACACCGATGGCGGTTCCGGGCATTGCCTCTACCCTGCTGTTGAACTTCATCCTTGCATGGAACGAGGCTTTCTGGACCCTCAACCTGACCGCCGCCAAAGCGGCCCCGCTCACCGCGTTTATTGCCAGCTACTCCAGCCCTGAAGGCTTGTTCTACGCCAAACTCTCGGCAGCTTCGACAATGGCGATTGCACCGATTTTGATCCTCGGCTGGTTCAGCCAGAAACAGCTTGTCCGTGGCCTGACCTTCGGCGCGGTTAAATAAGGAAGTTACACATGGGACAGATTATTCTCGAAAAAGTGAGCAAGACCTTCGGAGATGTCGAAGTCATCCCGCCGCTTGATCTGACGATTGAAGACGGAGAGTTCACGGTCTTTGTCGGCCCCTCAGGTTGCGGGAAATCCACCCTGCTGCGGTTGATCGCCGGTCTGGAAGACATGAGCTCGGGCACGTTGAAAATCGACGGAGAGGATGCCACCCACGTTCCCCCCGCCAAACGCGGGCTGGCGATGGTTTTCCAGTCTTATGCGCTTTATCCCCATATGAGCGTGCGCAAGAACATTGCCTTTCCCATGCGAATGGCCGGTGTTGACAAGGCCGAACAGGACCGCCGCATCGAACAGGCGGCGGCTGCGCTGAACCTGACCGACTATCTGGAGCGGCGTCCCGGCCAACTGTCCGGTGGCCAGCGCCAGCGGGTTGCAATCGGGCGGGCCATTGTGCGTGAACCGGAGGCGTTTTTGTTTGACGAACCCCTATCGAACCTTGATGCGGCCCTGCGGGTCGGCATGCGGCTGGAAATCAGCGAACTGCACAAACGGTTGGAAACAACCATGATTTACGTGACCCACGATCAGGTAGAAGCCATGACAATGGCCGACAAGATCGTGGTTCTGCGGGCCGGACATATCGAGCAGGTCGGCAGCCCGCTGGAGCTTTACCACAAACCGCGCAACAGCTTTGTGGCAGGTTTCATCGGGTCTCCGAAAATGAACCTGATCGAAGGACCGGAAGCTGCCAAACACAACGCCCATAGCATCGGTATTCGTCCCGAACATATCGACGTGACCGACAGTGGCGGGCAGTGGCAGGGCAGAGTGGCCGTGGCCGAACATCTGGGTTCTGACACATTCTTCCACATCCATGACACCGGACTGGCCGAAACCATTACAGTGCGGGCCACCGGCGAAGTGGGCTTCCGGCACGGCGACACCATTCACCTCACCCCGCGGCAAGACCAGATCCACCGCTTTGACGCCAGCGGCCTGCGCGTGGAATGACACGATGGACTTCCAAGACGAGACTGACCGCTCTGGCGGTTCGGCGGCGCCCGATGGCCCCGCCGCAACAAGGCAATCGACCATGACACCGCTTGTACCCCTGTCAGATGGATCACTTGGCCAGTTGGCCGGTGACATCCGCACGCCCCGCTATGACCGGTCTGCGCTGACGGCGGGGATCGTTCATATCGGGCTGGGCAATTTTCACCGCGCCCATCAGGCTTGGTACACCCACCGGCTGTTTGACGCGGGCAAAAATCACGATTGGGCCATCGTCGGCGCAGGCGTACGTCCCTCCGACGGGCTGCAACGGGAAAAACTGCTGGCGCAGGACTGTCTGACAACACTGATAACGCTCGATCCCTCTGGCACCTCTGCCGAAGTCTGCGGTTCGATGATCGACTATCTGCCGGTTGAGCCCGCGAACACGGCGCTGATTACGTTTATGACGAAGCCCCAGATCCGCGTTGTTTCGCTGACTGTGACCGAAGGCGGCTATTACATAGATGCGGCCACCGGCGGGTTTGATGCCGCCCATCCCGACATCCGCCATGATGCTGCCCACCCCGACCTACCGCGCACGGCATTTGGCGCGATGATTGCTGCACTAAAGCAACGGCGCGACTCCGGTATCGGACCTTTCACCTGCATGAGCTGTGATAACCTGCAAGGCAACGGCGCGGTATTGCGCCAGACGGTCACATCGCTTGCGCGCCTCTCCGACCCTGACCTTGCCAGTTGGATCGAAGAGAATTGCAGCTTCCCAAATTCCATGGTGGATTGCATCGTTCCGGCCACCGGACCCAAGGAAATCTCCCTCGCCGCTGCTTTCGGAATTGCCGATAACGCCCCCGTCACCCACGAGAATTTCCGCCAGTGGGTCATTGAAGACGACTTTTGCGCCGGCCGCCCTAGTTGGGAAGCCGCTGGCGCGGTTCTGACCGGCGATGTGGAGATTTACGAGTCGATGAAAATCCGCATGTTGAACGGCGGACATCAAATCATCGCCGCAGCGGGTGATCTGATCGGGCTGGAAACCATAGCCGAGACGATGGCCCACCCGCTGCTGCATGGCCTGATGCGCAAGGTGGAGACCGAGGAAATTGCGCCCCATGTGGCCCCTGTTCCGGACATGACGCCGCTGGCCTATCTGGATCTGATTACCGCACGTTTTTCCAACAGCGAAATCTTCGACACCACCCGCCGCGTTGCCTTTGACGGTTCAAGCCGCCAACCCGGTTTTATCGTTCCCTCCATCCGTGACGGGTTGGACAACGGCGCACCGGTAGAGGGCCTCGCGCTCGTCAGTGCGATCTGGGCGCGGTATTGTCAGGGCCAGCGCGAGGACGGTAGCACCATAGCGCCGAACGATCCTCATTGGGATGACCTGATACAAGCCGCACAAGAGGCATCGAACCGGCCGCAACGCTGGCTGGAGATGACCCGATACTACGGCAATCTCGGGAATAACCCGCGCTTTGCAGCGTCATTCTGTAAATGGCTTGAGAGGGTTGAGACAAAGGGTCTGGAAAACACCCTGCAAGAGTATCTGTCCTCATGATCCTGTGTTGCGGCGAAGCACTGATTGACATGATCCCCGAACCAACGGCCAAGGGACGGCAGGGATTTGTGCCCCACACAGGGGGCGCAGTGTTTAACACCGCCATTGCCTTGGGGCGTCTTGGTGTTGATGTTGGCTTCTTGTCCGGCTTGTCCTCGGATTTTTTCGGCGCGGAATTACAGCGTGCGTTGGCACAAAGCAAGGTGAACGCCGAGCACGCCATCGTCTCGGGCCGCCCGACAACGCTGGCCTTTGTGCAATTGCAAGACGGTCAGGCGAAGTATGATTTCTTTGACGAAAATTCCGCTGGCCGGATGATCGTCCCCCAAGACCTGCCGCAATTGCCCGACATAATCGACGCATTGTTCTTTGGCGGGATCAGCCTTGCCTCTATGCCCTGTGCACAAACCTATGAGACGCTCCTAACGACCCAAGGGAACGGGCGCGTGGTGATGATTGATCCCAACATCAGGGTGAATTTCATAACTGATGCGCCTGCTTACCGTGCGCGATTAAAGCAGATGATCGCGTTGGCGGATATTGTCAAAATCTCTGACGAGGATTTGGACTGGCTTATCGCAGGCCCACAACCCGCTGAGGAAAAAGCCGCAACGCTTTTGGCAGAGGGGCCGCAATTGGTGATTCTGACGAAAGGTCGTGACGGGGCAACAGGCTTTCATGCGCGCGGCACGCAGGTCAGCGTTCCGGCGCAGAATGTCGAAGTTGTGGACACCGTCGGCGCCGGAGACAGCTTCAACGCCGGTGTGCTGGCATCATTGGCAGGCGCGGGTGCGTTAACCAAAAAGGCGATTACATCGCTGAGCGAACAGCAGTTGAAAGAGGCACTGTCGCTTGGCGCACATGTAGCGGGTATCGTCGTGTCCCGCGCCGGTGCAGATGCCCCGTGGAAAACCGAGCTTTAGCTGCAATCAGTCCAAAGGACCCTGCTCGATCATAAAGGGTTTGATCCGGTTTTTCCGTCGATCCTTGATCCAGTCCCGCTGCTGTGCGCGCCATTCGCGGAAGGCGGCTTCGGCGGTCTTGTGATCTTTCTGAGACCACTCACATTGTTGCGGTAGATCGCGCGGTGCCGGGGGAAACGACAGCGCAGGCGCGTTGCGTAGCGCCTTGGCGGTGAACGCATCCCGCTCTGCGATACTGGGCCAGAAGCCGTATCGTTCCTCGCCTCCGAAATAGCCGCGGTGCTCCGGCAGATAGGCGAACAACTTACGCTGGTTAAATCCGCGTTTGGTGATCTTCGGGGCCAGTTTGCAGCGCCGCAACCACAACGCCGCCGGTTTGGGCACAGAGCGCCGCGCCATCGCGGTATCTTGTGCGAACACCGGACCAATTCCCAGATCCGCAAACATATTGTCGATCAAACCGCCCTGCGATTTATCCTCATACACATATGATCGAACCGGAAAAAACTGTTTGAAGGTTGCGATCTGCGCCCCGTAGTCAAAGCGAAATTTCTGGAAATTCTGAAATTCGTCAAAGCTGCGGGTGGATTTTCCGTTCACAATCCCTTCGGTATACATAGACTCCGCAAAACTGTCAGGGCGCCGGAAATACACCAGAATTTCCGCATCAAAACCGTCAAGAAATTCCGCTAGACGCTCAAACACGACAGAGCGCAAACCACGGGTGTTTGCAGCGATTTCCGCCTCCTTTGCGTTCAGGTTCGCCTTACTTGGCAGCATCCGGTAAAAGGTTTCCGCGCTCAGGATGATTTGGGAATAGTTTGGAGCAACTTCCAACAGATGCGCACGGAAGCGGGCCAGATCCTCCCGCTCTTGCGTGCCGTAAACCCCAAGCGCCTTTGGCACCTCGAATTGGGCGTTGGTGCTGATCGCCGTGCTGCGCTTGTCGCCCATAAAACGGTAGGTTTCGGGATAATAGACGCCTCGCTCCTCCAGTGCTGCGCGGTTGTTCGCAAGCACGGACTGCAAGAGGGTCGTTCCCGTTTTATGAGATCCGACATGGATCGTAACTTTGGCCATTTCTCCCACATTCCGAAAATTTTTTTTACAGAAATACTAAACGCATGCGGAAGGCTACCGCGAATGGCGGTGGAGTCCAACGAAAACCTTAAATTTCAGTGGCGAAGGGCTGGCCCCATCGCATTTGCAGTATCAAGCAATAGCGGGACTATCTTCTTTTTGACCTCGTCTTCCGTCCACTGAAACGAAGAGACCGAGCATTGGATTGCGGCATAGGCTTCGCCCGAGGGTCCGCAAATCGGGGCGGCGACGCCAATCTCGTTCAATATCATCTGGTTGCGCGAGATTGCAAAACCATCCACGCGGGCTTTTTCCACACTGCGGGCGATATCCGCACGGTCCAGCGTTGTGCTTGGCGTAAGGCGGCGCAGGGTCCAGTCCGAGACAGCGCGGCTGCGCACCTCCTCTTTATGGGTGCCAAGCATCGCCCGCCCCGAAGACGTGCTAAGCGCCGGAAGCCGGCGGCCGATCACCGTGGCCGCGAAATAGGTGCGTTTACAGGGCAGCCGACTGACGTAGATGATGTGTTCGCCGGACATTTCAGCAAGATTTATGGTTTCCCCCAATTCTTGCGACAGGTCAATCAGTTTGGGCATGGCGACCGGGATCAGCGGGTCAGACCACAGGTAGGAATAGGCCAGATTAAGAAACGCATGGGACGGGCGAAACCGCCGCGTGTGGGGGTCTTTGTCAAGCATCCCTTCAAGATGAAGCGTGTTGGCCAACCGCTGCACCGCGCTTTTTTCCAATCCGGTACGTTCCGCCAATTCGGGCAGCGACATCTCTGTATGGTTCTCGTCAAAGGCTTTCATAAGGGCCAACCCTTTGGCAAGAGAGGCCACAAACAGCGTGTTCTGCTTTGGCTTATTTTCAATATTCACCGTCGTCACCCCTCCCAGGTCGGAACGTCTGGTTGTTATCTACAAGAAACAGTTCACATGGAAATGTTTTATTCTTGACGACTCGTTAACCCCATTGATACGTTTAATTACAATTCGATGCTACATATTACAATATAATATGGCAACAACGAAGCTGGGGGCACCCGGCAGGTCAACAAGGGAAACAATATGACTTTCAAAGGTAAAGCACTGGGCATGGCCGCGGCTGCCGCTGCGATGATCGCTGCTGGCGCGGTTCACGCAAATAAAGCAGACGGCGTATTGAACGCAGCCTTCACTAAAGAGCTGGAAAACGTAGACAGCTACTTTAACTCCTCCCGTGAGGGCGTTGTTCTGCAACGGGCAATCTGGGACGGTCTGATCTACCGTGATCCGGCCACGAACGAGTATAAAGGCAACCTCGCAACATCCTGGGAGTGGATCGACGACACCACGCTGGAATTCAAACTGCGCGAGGGCGTGACGTTCCATAACGGCGAACCGTTCAATGCGGATGACGTTGTTTACACTGTCAACTTCGTTGCCGACGAAGCCAACGGCGTGAAAACACAGCGCAACGTAAACTGGATGAAATCTGCCGAGAAAATCGACGATTACACTGTGCGTATCCACCTGAAAGAGGCATTTCCGGCAGCGATTGAATTCCTTTCCGGTCCTGTGTCCATGTACCCGAACGAATATTACGCCAAGGTCGGCCCGTCCGGTATGGGTCTCGAACCTGTTGGCACCGGCCCTTATAAAGTGAGCAAGGTTGTGCCCGGCTCCCACTTTGTTCTGGAGAAAAACGAGAACTATCATGACAGCCCGAAAGGTCAGCCGGAAATCGCCAAAGTCGACATCCGTACGATCCCTGATGTAAACACACAGATTGCGGAACTCTTCTCGGGCTCTCTCGATCTGATCTGGCAAACACCAGCGGACCAAGCTGAAAAACTCTCTACTATGGAGCAGTTTACAGTGGCCAACGAAAGCACAATGCGGATCGGTTATCTGACATTGGACGCAGCAGGCCGTACAGGGGAAGACAACCCGTTCACCAAGCTGAAAGTACGTCAGGCCGTGGCCCATGCCATCGACCGCGAAGCACTGGTTGGTGCGCTGCTGAAAGGCAAAAGTAAAGTCGTGTCTTCCGCCTGTTTCCCCAGCCAGTTCGGTTGTGAACAGGATCTGACCAGCTATGAATACGACCCTGAAAAAGCCAAGGCCCTGCTGGCCGAAGCCGGATATCCGGACGGGTTCTCAACCGATTTCTACGCATACCGCGACCGCGACTATGCCGAAGCGATCTCTTCTTTCCTGAATGCGGTTGGCATCGAAACCAACTTCAACATGCTGCAATATTCCGCCCTGCGTGAATTGCGCATGAAAGAAGGCACACCGGTCTCCTTCCAGACTTGGGGTTCATATTCCATCAACGACACATCCGCGATCACCAGCCAGTTCTTCAAGTTTGGCGCGTTGGATGATGCCCGCGACGAGGAAATTCGCGACTGGCTGAACGTGGCCGACAGCGCGACCGACCCTGACGTGCGTAAGGAAAACTATTCCAAAGCTCTGAAGAAAATTGCGGATGAGGCTTACTGGGTGCCGATGTTCTCTTACAACACGAACTATGTGTACACCAAAGAGATCGACTACACACCGACACCGGACGAGGTTCTGCGCTTCACCACAATGCGCTGGAAATAATCCATTCTGAATATCGGGCGGAGGCTGTCATGGCCTCCGCCCTCTTTTGTTTTGCCCCCTGCGCGGATTTTTTACTGCGACGGACCGGGCCCCTTTCCCGCACTTAGCTAAGAGGTATTTACGCCAGTGCTGAATTTTATCTTGAAACGCTTGGGCCTTGCCGTTCTGGTTGCGTTCACCGTGTCTTTCATCAGTTTTTCGCTGATGTTCCTGTCCGGTGATCCCGCAGCAGCGCTGGCAGGCGAAACAGCATCTGACCAGGACGTCGAGGCGATCCGGGTTCTCTATGGTTTCGACCGTCCTATGTTGATCCAATACTGGGACTGGCTGTCCTCTGCTCTGGTTGGGGATCTGGGCGAAAGCTATTACTTCAAGCTGCCCGTCGCCAGCCTGATTGCGGAACGTCTGCAAGTCACCATGCTGCTGGGCCTGTGCGGGATTTCCTTTGCGCTGCTGACGGCGGTGCCGCTGGGTGTTGCGGCGGCGATCCGTCCCAACTCGATTATTGACCGTATCGCGCTGTTTCTGTCGGTGGCCGGTCAAGCCATGCCATCCTTCTGGTTCGGCCTGATCCTGATCGTGGTGTTTTCGATCCAGTTTGGCATTCTGCCGCCCTCCGGGACGTCCACTTGGCGGCACTTTATCATGCCGACCATTGTTCTGGGCTATTACGCGATGCCGGCAATCATGCGCCTCACTCGCGCCGGTATGCTGGAGGTTCTGTCCTCGGATTATATCCGCACCGCACGGGCAAAGGGCGCCAGCGAATTTACCGTTCTGTTCAAACACGCGCTGCGCAATGCGATCATTCCGGTGGTCAGCCTCGCCGCCGTGCAAATGGGCTTTATGCTGGGGGGGTCCATCGTTGTGGAGAGCATTTTCGCGCTGCATGGTGCAGGCTATCTGGCGTGGGAAAGCATCGCGCGGAACGACCTGCCGACCGTGCAGGCGCTGATCCTTGTGTTTTCCCTTTTCTACATCGTTTTCACATTCTTGTCGGACGTTCTTAACGCCTGGCTTGACCCACGCATGAGGGCCGGTTGATATGAGCGACGCAACAACAAACATGCCAACCGACCCCATGCTGGAGGCCATTGTCGGTCCCACACCGGGACAAATGCTGCGTAAACGGATTTTCGGCCATCAGGGTCTGATGATCGGTGTCGTCGTACTCGGACTACTGGTGCTTGTGGCGATTTTTGCCCCCTTGCTGGCACCCCATGACCCCTATGCCCAAAGCCTGATGGCACGGATGAAACCGCCGGTGTTTCTGGGTGGCACTTGGGAACATCCCCTTGGCACCGACCATCTGGGGCGGGATTACCTGTCCCGCCTGATCTATGGCGCGCGGGTTTCGCTGCTGATCGGTCTGGTCGCGGCCACGATTTCCGGCGTGATCGGCACTGCAATGGGTGTCGCAGCCGGTTATTTCGGCGGCAAGGTTGACGCCGTTGTGACCTATCTGATCAACGTGCGTCTGGCGATGCCGGTGGTTCTGGTAGCGCTGGCGGTTGTGGCGATCCTTGGCGGATCGTTGCAAGTGGTGATCGTGGTTCTCGGTCTGCTGCTTTGGGATCGTTTTGCGGTTGTGATGCGCTCCAGCACCTTGCAGGTGCGGGGCCGCGAATATGTAGCAGCGGCCAAGGCCGTCGGTTGTTCCACCCCCCGTGTGCTGATGTCCGAAATCATGCCCAACATCGCCAACAATCTGATCGTTGTGATGACCCTTGAAATGGCCCATGCCATCCTTTTGGAAGCGGCACTGTCGTTTCTGGGTCTAGGCGTACAACCCCCCACCCCAAGCTGGGGTCTGATGGTGTCCGAAGGCAAGAACATGATGCTGTTCGAGCCTTGGATGGTCCTGATACCGGGTGCCGTATTGTTTGTGTTGGTTCTGGCGATCAACCTGATGGGCGACGGTCTGCGTGACGTCACTGCCCCAGAAAACCGGAGTTAAACTGATGAACAGTCCACTTTTGCGCGTAAAAGACCTGACCATCGACATTCCGGTCGGTGGGGGCACTCTGAATGCGGTGCGCGGCATTGATTTTGACCTCAACCGCGGGGAAACCCTGTGTATCGTTGGCGAAAGCGGATCGGGGAAATCCCTGACCTCGCTTGCGCTGATGGGGTTGCTGGGCGGGCGGATCAAACGCACCGCCACGCAGATGGAATTTGACGGCATCGACCTGACCAAAGCCAACAACAAAACCATGCGTGCCCTGCGCGGCGACCGGATGGCGATGATCTTTCAAGAGCCGATGACCTCGCTCAATCCTGCCTTCACCATCGGCAACCAGTTGATGGAAGCGCTGCTATTGCACCGTAATGTCGGCAAAGACGCGGCCCGCGCCCGTGCTGTAGAGCTGTTGGAAAAGGTTGGCATTACCGCCGCCGAAAGCCGCCTGTCGCAATATCCCCACCAGCTTTCGGGGGGTCTGCGCCAGCGTGTCATGATCGCAATGGCGCTGATGTGCGAACCCGAACTGATCATCGCGGACGAACCTACGACCGCGCTTGATGTGACCATTCAGGCGCAAATCCTGCGTCTGCTGGTGGACCTCGGGCGGGAAATGAATATGGCGATGATCCTGATCACGCACGATCTGGGCGTTGTGGCCCGTGTCGCGGATAAAGTCGCGGTGATGTATGCGGGTGAACTGGTGGAAACCGGATCGGCGGAACAAGTGTTCAACGCGCCGATGCACCCCTACACCCGTGGCCTGCTGCGCTGTATCCCGCAACCGGGTAAAACCGAACGGGGTGCGCGACTTGGCACTATTCCGGGCATCGTGCCAAACCTTGTGGGCGGTGTAACCGGCTGCCCTTTCCGCACCCGTTGCGATCATGCTGTTGCGGCCTGCCGCGACGCAATCCCCCATAGAAAGCCTGCGGAGAACCACCGTTTCCGCTGCGTCCATGAGACAGGCCACCAAACCGCGGAGACCGCCGTATGAGCAATCCCGACACAAACCAGCCGGTGCTGGAACTGCGCAACGTTTCCAAAACCTACACCGTTAAACAGGGGATGTTTGGCAAGCCCAAGCCGCTAAAGGCGATCAATGATGTGTCTCTCTCCCTCAAACGGGGGGAGGTCCTTGGCCTTGTCGGTGAATCCGGCTGCGGGAAGTCCACGCTCGCCAAAATCCTGCTGGGCCTTGAAGACCCGACGAAAGGGGAAGTGCGGGTCGACGGCGAAGTCATCGGCGCAACGGACAGGCGAACGCTCGCCCGCCGGATCCAGCCGATCTTTCAGGATCCGTATTCCTCTCTCAACCCGCGCAAATCTATCGAGGATATTATCTCGCTGCCCCTGCGGGTGCATCACATTGGCGACAGTAATTCACAGGATAAGGCCGTTCGGGAGATTCTGGATATCGTCGGCCTGCCACAACGGGTGATGCGCACCTATCCAAGCCAGATGTCCGGCGGCCAGCGCCAGCGCGTAGCCATCGCGCGGGCGCTAATCATGAAGCCGGAAATCGTGATTTGCGACGAGCCGACCTCCGCGCTTGACGTGTCGGTGCAAAGCCAGATCCTCAACCTTCTGAACGACTTGCGGGCCGAGTTTAACCTGACCTACCTGTTCATTAGTCACGATCTTGCCGTTGTCGAACATCTCGCCACCCGCGTGGCTGTGATGTATCTTGGCCGGATCGTTGAAGAATCGTCCGTGGGCGGGTTGTTCGATACTTCGGGACACCCATACACGCAGGCTTTGCTGAAATCGGTGCTGACACCGGAAGCGGGCAAAGGCGTGCCGGACACCGAACTCGGGATGGAGTATCCGAACCCCATCGCCCCGCCAAGCGGCTGTCATTTCCACCCCCGCTGTCCGATGGCCATGACCCACTGCGCAGAGATTGCACCGCGCCCGGTTCCTACACCGGAAGGCCATGTGGAATGTCACCTGTTCGACACGGAAAACGGGTATAACACCGGCGCACCACTGGTGCGGGAGGCTGTGTGATGATCCCCAACCTCTCTAACAGCCAGACAATTCGCAAGACCGTGATCGAAACCGAGCACGGCGTGGTTGCGGCACAGCATTCCCGCGCGGCCCGTATCGGGGCCGAAGTGCTCGCGGCGGGGGGCGATGCGGTGGATGCGGCCACGGCTGTCTCCTTTGCGATCGGTGTTGTAGAACCCTGGATGTCAGGCCCTGCCGGTGGCGGGGCGATGATGCTCTGGCGCGCGGACGAACAAAAGGCTTACGCGCTTAACTACGGGATGCGCTCTCCCAAGAACCTCGACATTGCCGATTATCCTTTGTCGGGTGCGGGCAAGGCCGATGACCTGTTCCCATGGGAAAAGGTTGTGGACGACCGCAACGTTCAGGGTGCCAAATCCATCGCCGTACCGGGGCTTGTGGATGGCGTGGGCAAAGCGCACGAACGGTTTGGCAAAATGCCTTGGCGCGATCTGGTGCAGCCTGCAGTCGATCTGGCTCATGAGGGTCTTTATGTGGACTGGTACGCGGCGCTGATCATCGCTTCTACCACCCGCGCGCTGGCGCAAGACCCTGATGCGGCTGCGCTGTTTCTGGAGGACGGCCAGTGGCCGACCATTGCCGGATGGACCAGCGTTGCTGAAAAACGTCTGGACATGAAGGCTATGGGCCAGTCCCTTGCAGAGATTGCGGAAAACGGCCACCGCACCCTTTACGACGGCGATCTGGGGGCCATGATGGCTGCGGATGTTCAGGCCAAAGGTGGCAGTCTGAGCCATGAGGACCTGCGTGCCTATAACGCCAGTTTTCATGCGCCGCTGCAATTCAGCCACGGCAGCGCGAAATTCAACGTTCTGCCCGGTCTGACCGCTGGTCCGACCTTCCAGCAGGTGTTCCAACACCTCGACCCTGCGACGATGAATGGCACAACGCCGGACGGAGCGGCCTATGCCGCCTATGTGGACGGGCTGAAAGCGGCCTATGCCAAACGACTGGCTGAGATGGGTCATGACGGGGAATCCCCCGAAGCCCCCGGTTGCACCACGCATTTTTCGGTTGTGGACCGTCACGGCAATATGGTCGCCCAGACCCAGACCCTGCTGTCGATTTTCGGCAGCCGTGTTGTGTCTCCCTCTACCGGCTTTCTGATGAACAACGGCATCATGTGGTTCGACCCGACACAGGGCAAGCCGAACTCTCTGGCCGCGGGCAAACCCTGTCTGATGAATGTCTGCCCTGTGATCGGGGAAACCGGCGATGGCGCACGCTTTGCCTTTGGCGCATCGGGCGGGCGCAAGATCGTTGGCGCTGTATCTCAGCTTTCGTCTTTTGTCAGCGATTACGGCATGTCCCTGTCGGACGCGTTTCACCACCCGCGCATTGATGTGTCGGGCGGGGATACCGTGGTGGTGGACGACAGTCTGCCAGCGGATGTTCAGGCCGGACTGGCAGAGAAACACCCGATCCACACCACCCGCCGGACGATCTTTCCCTACGCTTTTGCCTGCACCGCAGGTGTCATGCGACGGAACGGGAAAAATGCCGGCTGCACCGAAATCATGTCGCCGTGGGGCGATGCAATATCCGAGGATCAGATATGACCCGCGACGCAGCAATAGAACGTATCAGCAGCTATTTTGACAATGGCACTTTCCAGTCCGAACTGGCCGAGCTGGTCTCTCACGAAACCGAAAGCCAGAACCCCGAGCGCAAGGAAGAACTGGGACTGTACCTTGAAAAAACCATGCAGCCCCGTCTGGAAGCTGCCGGTTTCACCTGCGAGATCTTCCCAAACCCCAACCCCGCCGGCGGTCCGCTGCTGATCGGGGAGCGGATCGAAGATCCTGCCCTGACCACGGTTCTGACCTATGGCCACGGCGATGTGATCCGCGCCCAAACCGAACAGTGGCGCGAGGGTCTGCATCCTTTCAAGCTGGTTGAAGAGGGCGAGCGGCTTTACGGGCGTGGCACGGCGGACAACAAGGGCCAACACCTGATCAATATCGCGGCGCTGGAAACCGTTCTGGCAGAGCGTGGCTCCCTTGGTTTTAACGTCAAAATCGTGATCGAGATGAGCGAGGAAACAGGCTCTGCCGGTCTGCGTGAATTTTTCAACGCGCAAAAAGACCGCCTGTCCGCCGATGTACTGATCGCATCTGACGGGCCGCGATTGCAACCGGACCGTCCGACCATGTTTATGGGGTCACGGGGCGGTATCGGCTTTGATCTGACGCTTGAGTTGCGTGAAGGAGCGCATCATTCGGGGAATTGGGGCGGATTGCTTGCGGATCCTGCGATGATCCTGTCCCATGCGCTGGCAACGATATGTGACCGACGCGGCCAGATCCAGATCCCCGAGTGGCGTCCGACCAGCCTGACAGATGATATTCGCGCCGCCCTCAAAGACCTGCCGGTGTCCGAAGGGGACGGCCCCGAGGTCAATGCGGATTGGGGCGAGGAGAGCCTTACCCCTGCGGAACGGGTTTACGGCTGGAACAGCTTTGCAGTACTCGCCATGACCTCTGGCGTGCCCGAAGCGCCGGTAAATGCCATCTCCGCCTCTGCGCGGGCCACCTGTCAGTTGCGCTACGTGGTTGGAACGGAAACAGACGACATCCTGCCCGCCCTGCGCCGCCATCTGGACGCAAACGGGTATGAGGATGTGAAAATCACCCCGCAGGATCGGGGATTCTTTGCGGCGACCCGTTTGGACCCGAACCATCCTTGGGTGGCCTATGTAAAGAACAGCCTGACCCGCACCGCAGGGCAGGAACCCCATGTGCTGCCCAATCTCGCAGGGTCGCTGCCGAACGACACGTTCAGCGAAGTGCTGGAACTTCCGACCGTCTGGGTCCCCCACAGCTATCGCGGGTGTTCGCAACATGCCCCGAACGAGCATGTGCTTAAACCCGTTTGCCGTGATGCGTTGCAAGTGATGGCAGGTCTGTTTTGGGACATCGGCGCAGATAAGGATGCTGTGCCTGCAAAAATCTAAAGGGTGTCCTCACCCGAAACGTTAGAAAGGACCGCCACTGTGCGGTCCTTTTTCGTTTAAGGGGGTTTTGCGAACTCCGGACCGGGTCGTTAGAAAAATTATATATAATCATTGAAATTCACCGTACAATATATATAGAGACACCCACAACCCTCACCGGAGCCCGACATGACCCAACAGACCTACACCCGTGAATTGATCGAAAAGATGGACGCCAGCGACCCTATGGCCCATTTGAAAGATCGCTTTGAATTGCCCGAAGACGTGATCTATCTCGACGGCAACTCTCTTGGTGCGCTGCCCAAAGGCGTTGATGCGCGGCTGCAAAAAGCAGTGACAGAGGAATGGGGCAAAGGTCTTATCCGCAGCTGGAATGACGCGGATTGGTATCCGGCCCCCCAAAGAACCGGCGCGGCGATTGCCCGTCTGATCGGCGCCGAAGCGGATGAAGTCATCGTTTGCGACTCTACCTCTGTGAACCTTTATAAAGTGCTCGTCGGGGCGCTGCGGATGCGCAAGGATCGCAAGGTCATCATCTCTGAAAAGGGTAACTTTCCAACCGACGTTTATATCAACGCCGAAGTTGCCGATATGATGGGCTGCGAACTGCGCTGCGTCGCACCTGAAGAGGTGGAACAAGCCATTGCCGAGGCTGGCGAGAGCCTTGCTGCTGTGCAACTGACCCATGTGCATTACAAAACGGGCCGCATCTACGACATGAAAGGCATCACCGCGCAGGCGCAGGCGCTCGGGGGGCTTGTGATCTGGGATCTGGCCCATTCCGCCGGTACGCTGCCCGTGGACCTGAACGGCTGCAATGCGGATTTCGCTGTGGGCTGCGGATATAAGTACCTGAACGGTGGACCGGGTGCGCCCGCGTTCCTGTTTGTGGCTACCCGCCACCTGTCCGATATGCACCAGCCGCTGACCGGTTGGCACGGCCATGCCAAACCGTTTGAATTCACCCAAGGCTATGAACCCCACGCCAAGATCGACCGGATGCTGACCGGCACAGCCTCGCAGCTGGGCCTGATCGCGCTGGAAGAAGCACTCGGGGTTTTTGCTGATGTGGATATGACAGCGCTTCGCAAAAAGAACCAGCAGCTTGGCGACCTGTTCATCGCGCTGGTGGAACAGGAACTGGCGGGTATGGGCTTTGAACTGGCCAGCCCGCGGGACGGGGCCAAGCGGGGCAGTCAGGTTTCCCTGACCCACGCCGAGGGGTATCCGATCATGCAGGCGTTGATTGCGCGCGGCGTCATCGGGGATTTCCGCGCGCCTGACATCCTGCGGTTCGGTTTTGCGGCACCTTATGTGACCTATCTGGACATCTGGAACTCGGTCCGTCACCTGCGCGAGATCATGGAGACAAACGAGTGGGATCAGGAGAAATTCAAAACCCGTCAGGCCGTTACCTGACCGCCACGCCGGTTGCGGCTGTAAACACCTGACGCGTCAGTTCAATATGCGCGCCGAGCAACTGTTCGGCGCGTTTTTTGTCCCGGTCGATTACCGCTTCCATGATCGCTGTATGTCCTTCAAGGGACAGCGCCTCTGCAAGACGGGCAACAACGGCGTCACGCTCTGCCCCGTCTGTTTGCGCGGCACGAATGGCCGGACTGATGGCAAGGTATTTGCGGTGCCGCAGCAATTGCGCGTTCACGTGATCGTAAAAGTAATGCAGCGTTTTGGACGGACTCGCCGCAAGCAAGGCGCGGTGAAACCTGTCGTGGAGCGTCTCCCAAGCGTCAAAATCTGCCTCGGTCAGTTGCCCAGCATCCACCTTGAAACGCCCCAGACGGAAATGGGCCGTTACAATAGATTCTTCCCAGTCCTCGCCGCCCTGTTCCATCGCATCGCGCAGCATGGCCAGTTCAACAGTCTGGCGCGCATTAGTCAGGTCGTGTAACTCTGCCTCTGACACGGGTGCCACGATAAACCCGCGATTCTCCCGTGAATGGACCAGTTGTTCGGATTCCAGACGCGCCAGCGCCTCGCGCATGGGGGTCCATCCGAACCCGTATTGGGCACCGAGTTTTTTGAGATTTAACGGCGTGTCAGGCGCCAGTCGCGTGAACAGAATATCCTGTTTAAGAGCGTGATAGGCATCGTCAGTCTTGGACACGGTGGACGGCTCCTGCAAGATGGCCGCGATATATTCCACAGCGCATTTAGCCCGAGTATATATATCGCCCCCCGCAGGACAATCAGAAGTTTTCGCTTTGGCCACAAGTAAGCAACCCGAACCTGATCAGGGCGCACCGGACCAAAGCCGAATTGTTGACAATCCGACAATCGGGGGTCATCTTGCGCGGAACACCGATCCTGCAATTCCAGAACAAAGAGTGACCCGCAAATGACCGACTCGACAGCCGCCAGCCACACCACCCATGACGCGGACGAAGATATTCGCAACAAGGACATTAAAATCTACATCAACGGCGAATTGTTCCATCGCGACGAGGCCAAAGTCTCGGTCTATGACAGCGGCTTCATGCTCGGGGATGGGATGTGGGAGGGCATGCGGCTTTATGACGGGGTCTGGACCTTCTTTGACGAACATATGGACCGGTTTTTCGGCTCTTGCAAAGCGGTCTCGCTGGATGTGGGGATGGATCGCGCGGGCATTCTGGAGGCGTTGCGCAAAACCGCTGCTGCGAACGATATGACCACGGATGTGCACTGCCGCCTGATGCTGACGCGGGGCACCAAGGTCAAACCCTTCCAGCATCCCTCGCTCAGCCGCTCCGGTCCGACGCTGGTGATCATCATGGAGCATTCCAAGCCGGTCGACAGTCTGCACAGTGCGGGTATCCGTCTGGCCGCTGTGCCGCAGGTGCGCGGCCTGCCCAACAGTCAGGACGCGAAATTCAACAGCCACTCCAAGCTGAACTGCGTGATTGCCTGTTTGCAGGCAGAACAGGCCGGTGCGGATGAAGGGCTGATGCTGGACCCGCACGGCTTTGTGAACACCACCAACGCCTGTAACTTTTTCATCGTGCGCAAGGGCGAGGTTTGGACCTCTACCGGCGATTACTGCATGAACGGTGTGACCCGTCAAAAGGTCATTGATCTGTGCCGCGAAAATGACATTCCGGTCTATGAAAAGAACTATTCGCTTTATGAAGCCTATAGCGCGGATGAGGCATTTCTGACCGGAACCTTTGGTGCGCAAACCCCTGTAGCGCAGATCGACGGCAAGACCATCGGCACCGGCGAACGCCCTGTGATGGCGCGTATTCAGGGCCTTTACAAAGAGCTGATCCGCCAGAACATCGCAGAGCATTCCGCGTGAGCAGTCTCGCATCCCTGAAACCGCTGGAAGACACCACCATACGGGGGCGCACTGTAGACCAGTTGCGCCGCCTTGTGGTGACGGGTGAACTGGCGGCGGGGATGCGGTTGACGGAAACCGAACTGGCCTGCGCCCTTGGCATCAGCCGCGGACCGCTGCGCGAGGCGATCCGCGAGTTGGTGGACATCGGCCTGCTGGTGTCCAAACCCTACAAAGGGTTATTCGTGCGGGAAATCACCCGCAAGGATCTGGAAGAAATCTATTCCCTGCGCACCATGCTGGAAAAATTTGCCTTTCAGGAGGCATGGGACAAACGCACGCCCGAGGCGCTGGAAGATCTGAACAGCCGCAACGAAAGGCTGATCACAACCATTGGAACGGGGTCCGATCCGTTTGGCCCGATCGAGGCCGAGTTGCATCTGCACAGCTGGTGTTATGAACTCTCCGGCCATAGTCTGTTGCTACAAAGCTGGAACCGGCTGAAACCGAACCTGCAATTCTATTTTGCCATGCACCAGCAGGCCCATGCGCGCCAGGGCCCCGAACGCAAGTCGCACGATTTGTATATCCGGCTGGCCAGCGGCACCGATCTGGAGGCGATGCTGGATCATCTGAACGATCACATGCGGCAGGGTCTGGAAACCACAATCGGTTTTATAAACACCGCCTGAGCGACCTTTTCACAGCCTGTGTCGGGCTTCTTCTATCATAAAATCAATGAAGCTGCGCACCTTGGGGTCCTGCAATCGCCGGTGCGGATAAAGACACCCCATGACCGAGCCAACCGGCGGCGTGTCAGGCAGCAGTTCCACCAGCCGCCCCGCCTTCAGGTCGGCCTCAACATCAAAGCGGGGTTTATTGGCGATCCCCCGCCCGTCCCGCGCCCAGTCGGTCAGCACATCTCCGTCGTCACTGTCATACTTGCCCGCGACCTCACATTTTTGCGGACCGTCCGGGGTTTGCAGGGTCCAGAAATATTCCGGCGAACGGGGATAGCGCAGCAGCAGGCAGTTGTGATCCCCCTCTGTCAGATCCTGCGGGGTTTCGGGGATGCCGTGCTTTTCCAGATAGGACGGCGCGGCGCATAATACGCGGGGACAGTCAATGATCTTGCGCAGTTTCAGCGTGGAATCCGGTGGCGTACCGACAAAAAAGGCAACGTCGAGTCCGTCCTCCAGAATATCCACCTTGCGATCGGACAGGCGCAGGCGTACCGAAATATCGGGGTATTGATCGACAAAATCCGGCACCAGCGGCGCGACGATCCGCTTGCCTATGCCAAGGGGGGCTGTCACGTGAATGGTTCCCCGCGGATTTCCGGCAAATCCTGCAATCACCGCTTCGGCATTTTCAAGGTTTTCAATCACCAGCCGCGCGTGGTCGTAAAAGCTGATGCCTGCATCTGTGGGAGAGAGTTTACGGGTGGTCCGGTTGAACAGGCGCACCGCCAGCCGGCTCTCCAGTTCCTTGATCCGGTTGCTTGCCACGGCGGGGGTCAGGCGCAAATCCCGCCCGCCTGCCGTGATGCTGCCCAGTTCGACCACCCGCACAAACACCCGCAAACTTTCCAGATATGGCATGGCGTTAGCCTTTCTTCTTGTAGGTAAAACCCCGCCATTTCAGGCTGGAATCGGTGATTATCAATGAAACGTTGAAAAAGATTACCATTCAGCCGTGTTTTTATGAAGAAAATTCTGGTGCAAGACAGCAGGCGAACCAACGTCGGGAGGATACGACGATGACCCCACGCACCGAAATTCGCTTTTTGCTCAATGGCCGCGATATGCGTCTGAGCAATGTTTCCGCCAGCGATACGCTGCTGGACTTTTTGCGGCTGGACCAACGTTTGACCGGCACCAAGGAAGGCTGCGCCGAGGGGGATTGCGGCGCTTGCACGATCCTTGTGGGCCGCTTGCATCAGGGCTGTCTGCGCTATGAGGCCGTGAATGCCTGCATCCGGCTGATGGCCTCGCTTGACCAGTGCCACGTGGTCACAATCGAAGACCTGCGCGGACCCCAAGGCCGTTTGCACCCCGTTCAGCAGGCGATGGTGGAACATCATGGTAGCCAGTGCGGGTTTTGCACGCCGGGTTTTGTCATGTCGCTTTATGCGCTCTGGATGCAAAATCCTGATCCAACCGAAGCCGAGATCGAAACCGCGCTGCAAGGCAATCTGTGCCGTTGCACCGGATACGCCCCGATCATCCGCGCCGCCAAAGCGGTCAGCGGTTATGGTAGTGTCGCAGACGATGTGCTGTCCCGTGAACGTGCAGATGTGACAAGCCGCCTGCAAGCCTTGCAAGACAACCGACGTGTAGAGCTGACCAAGGCCGAAAGCCGCGTCTTTATTCCGGCGGATGTGGACGATCTTGCAAACCTGATACAGCAACACCCGCAGGCCACGCTCGTTGCAGGGGCGACTGATGTAGGACTATGGGTTACGAAATTCCTGCGGGATATTTCGCCGGTGATATTCCTCAACCATCTCGACGGGCTGAAACAGATCGCGACAGGCGGTGGGCGGATAACCTTTGGCGCGGGTGTCAGCTATTCCGATTGTGGACAGGTTCTGTGCGAAACCTACCCGCATCTTGCGCGGTTTTGGGATCGCATCGCGGGATGGCAGATCCGCAATATGGGTACCATTGGCGGCAACATTGCCAATGGCTCTCCGATCGGGGATATGCCGCCCGTTCTGATCGCCCTTGGTGCGGAAATCACCCTGCGGCGCGGGACAGACCGTCGGTCCCTGCCGATTGAAGACTACTTTATTGATTACGGCAAACAGGATCTGGCGGACGGGGAGTTTCTGGAACAGATCACCGTGCCGGAACCGCAGGCAGATGGTCTGCACGCCGCCTATAAAGTCTCCAAACGGCGGGATGAGGATATTTCCTCTGTCTGCGCTGCTTTCAACCTTATTGTTGAAAACGGGCGTATCAGCGCGGCGCGGATTGCATTTGGCGGCATGGCCGCAACCCCCAAACGGGCCAGTGCCGCGGAAAACGCCTTGATCGGTGCCGAATGGAGCGAGGCTGCACTGGTCTCTGCTGCTGCCAGACTGTCCGACGATTTCACCCCGCTCAGCGACTGGCGGGCCTCTGCACAATACCGTCTTACGGTAGCGCGAAACCTGTTCCGCCGCTTTTATCTTGAACACAGCGAAACCGGCGCGGATGCGCGGTTGCTACAGGCGTGAGGAGACCCCTATGAAAGACGAAAGCTTCAAACTAGACCAGCGCCACGATTCAGCTGTCAAACACGTCACGGGCCGCGCCGAATACGCCGACGATATTCCCGAACCCGCCGGAACCCTGCACGCCTATCTGGGCCTGTCCACCCGCGCCCATGCCAATCTGCGATCTGTAGACCTGTCCGCCGTGCGGAATGCGCCCGGCGTCATCGGGGTGCTAACTGCGGCGGATATTCCGGGCGAAAACGATGTCAGCCCCACAGGGCGCAACGATGAACCCATTTTTGCCACAGACAAGGTAGAGTTCTGGGGCCAGCCGATGTTTGCCGTGATCGCCCAAAGCCGCGATGCCGCGCGGCGCGCAGCCTTGCTGGCAAAGGTGGACTACGAAGATTTGCCCCACACGCTCGACGCGGGCGAGGCGCGGGCCCAAGGCGGGGATTACGTGACGCCGCCCCTTAAACTGCAACGGGGCGATGTAGTCCCCGCCCAAGCCGCCGCACCCCACCGGATCAAGGGTCAGATGCGGGTCGGCGGGCAGGATCACATGTATCTCGAAGGGCATATCGCCTTTGCCATTCCGGGCGAGGATGACGACGTGACGGTTCATTCCTCGACCCAGCATCATTCAGAAGCGCAGCATATGGTGGCCCGTGTTCTGGGGCTGAACTCCAGCGATGTGACAATCAATGTGCGCCGGATGGGGGGCGGGTTTGGCGGCAAAGAGACCCAGATGAACCTGTTCTGCGCAGTGGCAGCACTGGCCGCGAAAAAGTGGAACCGCGCCGTGAAAATCCGCCCCGACCGCGACGATGATATGTCCGCCACGGGCAAGCGGCACGACTTTGTGATTGATTACGATGTGGCCTTTGATGCAGAGGGTAAAATACAGGCGCTGGAAGGCAATTTTGCTGCCCGCTGCGGGTTTTCCTCGGACCTGTCCGGCCCTGTAACGGATCGTGCGCTGTTTCATGCGGACAACGCCTACTATTATCCCAACGTCCTGTTGCACTCCCACCCGATGAAAACCAACACGGTTTCCAACACCGCTTTTCGCGGCTTTGGCGGGCCCCAAGGGGTGATCGCAGCAGAGCGGATCATCGAGGAGATCGCCTATGCGCTGAACAAGGATACGCTCGACATCCGGCGGGCAAATTTCTACGGCACAGAAGATCGTAATGTGACGCCCTACCACCAGACGGTGGAGGATAACATCATGCCCCGCATTATCGACGAACTGGAAGAAAGCGTGAATTATCAGGCGCGGCGCAAGGCGGTGCTGGCCCATAACGCCAAAGGGGGTATCACCCGCAAGGGCATCGCGCTGACGCCAGTGAAGTTCGGCATTTCCTTTACCGCAACATGGTATAATCAGGCCGGATCGCTGGTGCATATCTACAACGACGGGTCTATCGCACTGAACCACGGCGGGACCGAGATGGGTCAGGGGTTGAACACCAAGATCGCCCAGATTGCTGCGGATGCTTTCGGGGTGGATTTCGCGCGGATCAAGATCACAAAAACCACCACGGAGAAAGTGCCCAATACCTCGGCCACGGCTGCATCTTCAGGGTCTGACCTGAACGGTATGGCTGCCCTTAATGGCTGTGAACAGATCAAGGCGCGGCTGGTGGAATTTGCCTGTCAGAACTGGCAGGTTCAACCCCAAGACATCCGATTTGCCAACAACCACGTTCATATCGGGTCGCATACCCTGCCCTTTGCCGACTTCATCAAACAAGCCTATATGGCGCGGGTCCAGCTTTCGGCGGCAGGGTTTTACAAGACGCCGAAAATCCACTGGGATCGTGAGTCCGGCAAGGGCCGTCCCTTCTATTATTTTGCCTATGGCGCGTCTTGTTCGGAGGTGACAATCGACACGCTGACCGGGGAATACACGGTTGATCGCACGGATATTCTGCACGATGTGGGCCAGTCGCTGAATGCGCAACTCGACATCGGGCAGGTGGAAGGTGCCTTCGTGCAAGGCATGGGCTGGCTGACAACAGAAGAGCTGTGGTGGGACAAACAGGGGCAGTTGCGCACCCATGCGCCATCGACCTATAAAATCCCGCTCGCCTCGGATCGGCCACGGGTTTTCAATGTTGCGCTGGCGGATTGGTCGGTGAACCGCGAGAACACCATCAAACGGTCCAAAGCCGTGGGAGAGCCGCCCTTTATGCTGGGCATTTCCGTGTTCGAAGCGCTTTCAATGGCAGTGGCCAGTGTTGCGGATTACAGAACTTGTCCGCGCCTTGACGCACCTGCCACACCGGAGCGGGTGTTGCTTGCGGTTGAACGTTTGCGGGACGGGGCGTAACCCATGAGCCTTGCCCGTTTCCTGTCCGACCCGAACAGCACAATCCGCATCCGCCTGACCCGTGTGCGCGGATCATCTCCGCGGGGCGAAGGAACAGAGATGTTTGTCACAGGCCGCGCGTTGTCTGGCACGATTGGGGGCGGCCAGCTGGAATATATGGCCATAGACGCCGCCCGTGCCATGCTGAAACAGAGCATCAACCACCGCGCTATGGACATCCCGCTTGGTCCGGAAATCGGCCAGTGTTGCGGCGGACGGGTAGAACTGTCCTTGCAGCGGATGGACCGGCAAAGCCGCGATGAGGTGGTTTCGCAAGAAGCCGCAGAACGGGCCGCCCTTCCGCATCTCTATATTTTCGGTGCAGGTCATGTGGGTCGCGCCCTTGCGCAGTTTTGCGAACTGCTGCCCCTGCGCACCATTCTGATCGACAGCCGCAGCGAAGAACTGCAGCAGTGCAGCGCCCTTGTGGAATTGCGCCACACCGCTTTGCCCGAAGCCGATATTGATGCCGCCCCGAAGAACAGCGCCTTCGTGGTGCTGACCCATGATCACGCGCTGGATTTTTTGCTGACGGCGCAGGCCCTGCAACGGGGCGATGCGGCCTATGTCGGAATGATCGGCTCGGCCACCAAACGGGCAAAATTCGAGCGGTTCGCTGCGGCCAGTAGCGACAACGTGCCGGTAACGTGGCTAAACTGCCCTATCGGGGCTTTGGGTTCCGGCGACAAACGCCCCGCAGTGATTGCCGCCTGCGTTGCAGCCGAAGTCATCACCGCGCTGACACGCAACACAGCACCGTCCAATCAAAAGACCATGACCAGATTACACAATTTTTAACCGAGAACGGCCCAAACTGTGCAGGGAGGAAACGTCACAGCGCGGGCCGGATGATAACGGGGAGGAACCCAAACATGTCACACCCATCCTACAGCTACAGGCTATTCGCCCGCAGCGATTACAGCGCCTTCTGGGCGCTTTTCACCGATAACCTCGTCAATCTGATGGTACTGTCCGCGGTCTGTCAGTTCGTCTTTCAGATGCCTGCTGAAATCGTTTATGGCCGGATCGTTCCGGGTGCTGCCATTGCGATCCTTGCTGGGGTTGCAGTCTATACAATGATGGCGAGATGGACCGCCAACCGCACCGGACAGGATGTCACCGCCCTGCCCTACGGGATCTCTACCCCTGTTATGTTTGTCTATCTGTTCGGCGTGATCGGCCCGATCTACTGGATGACGCAGGATGCGGTGCTGGCGTGGCAGGTGGGCATCGGCGCAGGCTTTATGGGCGGGATCGTCGCGGCCTTTGGCGCATTGGTGGGACCGTTTCTGAAACGGGTGACACCACGTGCAGGGATGCTCGGAACGCTCTGCGGGATTGCGCTTGTGTTCATCGGATCGGTGCCGCTGGCGCAGATTTTTGAAAATCCGGTGATCGGCTTTGTCTCGCTTGCGATTATCCTGTGGGGTCTGATCGGACGGTTTCGCCTTCCTTTCAACATTCCTGCCGGTCTGCTGGCAATCGGGCTAGGCACTGTGGCAGCGATCGTGCTGGGGCAATCCTCGTTTCAAGTTGAAGGGATCGGGTTTTATCCGCCACTGCCCTACATCGGAGACATGATTGCAGGCATTCAATACCTGTTTGCCAACCCCGAACTTTTCCTCGTGCTGGTGCCGGTGCAAATCTATAACTTCATCGAGACCATGAACAACGTCGAAAGTGCCGAGGCCGCAGGGGACAGCTATCCGGTCGGTCTTTGCCAGCTCACAGACGGTGCGGGCACGATGATCGGCGCGGTGTTCGGCTCCCCTTTCCCGACGACCGTTTACATCGGCCATCCCGCCTATAAGCAGATGCAGGCCCATGCAGGGTATATCATCGGCGTTGGTGTAGTGATTGCGGGGGCTGCCTTTTTTGGCCTGCTGGCCTTTATCAACGGCGTGATCCCCATTGCCGCCGCCGCGCCGGTTCTGGTGTTTGTTTCTGTCAGCCTGATCACCAACACTGCCTATTCGGTGAAACCGGCCCATATGGGCGCAGTCGCCATTGCGATCATGCCCCATGTGTCCAATCTTCTGGTGACTAAATGGGGCTCTCTGTCCAACGCCTTGCGCAATTCCGGCGCGGAGGGTCTTCCCCAATTGGGCGACCCCGCCTTGACAGCGGCGCTGTTGCAGGAAGGGGCACATTACGACGGCCATCTTGCACTGGCGCAGGGTGCGATCATCACCGGACTGGTCTGGGGCGCTGTTTTTGCAGGCGTTATCGACGCAAAGTTCCGCACCGCTGGCAGCTTTGCTCTGGCCGCTGCCGTGATGTCCTCTGTCGGGATCATCCACGCGCCCGCGCTTCAGATGCCTGAGCTCGACAGTATCACCATCGGCTATCTGATCACCGGATTGTTCCTTCTGGTGTATCCGCTGGTCGCACCGAAAGAGGATCTGAAGTCCCGCGTGATCGTACCGGATGAGCCTGACTTTCTAGAGACCTCGATGCCCGCCGAATAACCCGAGCGCCGGATGGGGCATACCGCCCTGTCCGGCCTTATTGAACAAAGAGACAGCAATGCAAGACACACTCCTGCGGGGACGCACCCTGACATTCCACCACCGGCCCGAAGGCGTAGAGGATACTGCCGCGTATTCCTATGTCGAAAACGGGGCCGTGTTGATGCGCGGCGCAAAAATCATCGCCTCGGGGGATTACGATCAGGTGCGCAAGGCCGGACCACAGGCCGAAGTCATCGACCACCGACCCCACCTGATTACTGCCGGATTTATCGACACCCATGTGCATTTCCCGCAGGTGCAGGTAATTGCCTCTTGGGGGCGCCAGTTGCTTGACTGGTTGAACGGGTATGTATTCCCCGAGGAAGCCCGCTTCATCGACCCGGCCCACGCGGATGAAATGGCCGGACGGTTTCTGGACCTGCTGTCAGATCACGGCACAACGACAGCGGTTGCTTTCTGCTCGGTACATGCCACCTCGGTTGAGGCCTATTTCACGGCTGCCGCCGCGCGGAATATGCGGATGATCGGCGGCAAGGTGATGATGGACCGGAACGCCCCTGATAACCTGCGCGACACGCCCCAATCGGGTTTTGAAGACAGTGCAGAGCTGATTGCCAAATGGCATGGCAAGGGACGCGCAGGATATGCGATTTCCCCGCGCTTTGCGATTACCTCCACGCCCGAACAGATGGAAATGACTGCCGCGCTGGTGCAGGCCCATCCTGATTGCCATATCCAGACGCATCTGTCCGAAAACCGCGACGAGATTGCTTTTGCCACCTCTCTTTATCCAAAGGCGCGGGACTATCTGGACATCTATGAAGGCTACGGGCTGTTAAATGACAAAATGCTGCTCGGCCATGCCATCCATCTGGGCAGCCGCGAGGTTGGCACGCTGGCAGAAACCGGGGCGCATCCTGTGTTTTGTCCGACCTCCAACCTGTTTCTGGGCAGCGGATTGTTTGACGATGCGCGCCTGCGCGGGGCCGGCACAAATAACGGGATTGCCAGCGATATAGGGGCGGGAACCAGCTATTCCATGCTGCAAACCCTGAATGAAGGCTACAAAGTCTTGCAGCTGCAAAACCAGAGCCTGCACGCGCTTCAAGCCTTTGACTGGATCACGCGGGGCAATGCGCAGGTGTTGGGGCTGGCCGACCGGATCGGCACGCTTGAGGCCGGAAGCGAAGCGGATGTGGTGGTGCTGGATGCCCGCGCCACCCCTGCAATGGCGCTGCGGATGGAGCGGGTTGAAACGCTCGCGGATGAACTGTTCCTGCTGCAAACGCTTGGGGATGACCGCGCGATTGTGCAGACCTATGTGGCAGGGCAACCCCGCAAACGTGCGAATTAAAACGGCGCGACAGAGCATTAATTCTGTCGCGCCGAACGTGTTATCAATCAGGTTTCACAGGGTGACGGGGTCAGTGATCAACCCCGTTGCATCCGCCTGATTTTCGCCACCGCACGGTCAAAGGATTCCTGATAGCCCACAGGTTCAAAGAAACGGCCATCGGCGTCAAACAGCAACACGTTAGAGGAATGATCCATCGTATAACCGTCATCCTGTGGCACTTTGCGCGCATAGATTTTGAACGCCTTTACTGCTTTCTCTACCTCTTCGGGACTGCCCGAGACACCAACGGCATCCGGCACCCACTCCACATACTTCTTCAGGCTCTCCACGCTGTCCCGCTCCGGATCGACGGTTATGAAAAACACGCGGATCTGATTCTTGGGACCAAGCTCTTCCTGCCATGTGGCAATATCCCCGAGACTGGTCGGACAGACATCCGGACAATGGGTAAAGCCGAAGAACACAGCCGAGGGGCGGCCCTTGAGCGTGTCCTGTGTGAAGCTCTCACCGCTGGTGGTGACAAGTTCGTAATCCCCCGGCCCGATCACATCGGCCATAGCGTTTTGATAGCCGGGCTGTGCAAAACGTGCCCAGACAAAGAGGCCAAGGGCAATCAGGGCGACAACCCAGAGGCCCAGAATGGCATAGTGTTTGCGTTGGAAAGTCATTTCATCAGCTCCGGTTTAATGGCTATCGTGGGAGGAATGATCGCCCGAACCACGGGCGTTCGGCGCTTTGATTGCAAGCGGGACGGTAATCTCGCCTGCGTGTTCAAAAGTCAGGGTCACAGGCAGAACCTCGCCCTGAACCAAAGGCTGCGTCAGCGCCATAAACATCAGATGAAACCCGCCCGGTTCCAGCACAATGGTTTGACCTGCGGGAACGGCCAGACCGTCTTCAAGCTGGCGCATTTTCATCACCGTGTCGGTTATCGACATCTCGTGAATTTCCCCGCGCGGGGATACTGGGGTTGTCACCGAAATCAGGCGGTCATCCGTAGCGCCGTTGTTGGTCACAGTGAAAAACCCGCCGCCCACAGGCTGGTTTGGCAGGGTTGCACGGGCAAAACCGTTGGTGATTTCCAAATCGCCCGCAGTGACGGTTCCGACCGCATCGAGATTATGATCGTGGCCGTCATTATGACCTGCATCACCGTGATCCCCGTCATGTCCGACCTCGTGACCCGATGAATGCCCGCTATGGCTTTGCTGGCTTTCACCAGCGACCACAACCAGACCGGGTGCGGGATTTGGCACGTCATGGGAACCGGACGTATCCGTCCAGTCCACCGATCCGTCTGCACATTCCTGAACCGCCTTGAAGTAGAGCACACTGCCCGCTTCCACTTCGGGACCGACCACACCACGCAAGGTGAATTCGTCGTACCAGCCATCCTCAAGGTTGCCGTCACTCCATTTAACGGATCGCAAACCCTCTGTCATAACCGTGCCATGATTGTTGTAGGGCTGCGCATAAGCGCCGGTTTCGGTTTGCAGCGTCCAGCCCGCTTTTGGCATCGGTTTGGCCGCATAGAACCCGTCGGGCAGAGTCACCCGCACAGTATGGGTTGCCTGACCGTCGCAACCGTGGGGCACCCGCAGGGTGATCTTCGTCGTCTTGCCTGCTATTGCTTGGGATTGCTCCAGTGTTGCATGGGCCAGAACAGAACTGCCCAATCCGGCCAGAACGCCGGCCATCAGAATAGATTTATACACGATGATTCTCCGTAACACAGCGCCCGTGGCCGCACCACAATATGCGCTTGCTTTGTTGCAGGCGTTCTACGGCCCGCGTGTTCAGTCTTGATTGCCTTTTGTCAGGCAGTATCAGACCAACGCCGGAGGAGCGCGGGTGGTGTAATGGGGGGAAGGTGCCTCTGCGTGACGGGTCAACCCTGCAAGCGCCCGCCATCCGTCAAAGGGAGTCAGCACCGTGGCTGTCGCAACCGGACGGATCAATGGGGCTTGGGACACAGTCAGACAGAAGGGGCATTCATGCCGGTGCCCGACGGTGTCATCCTCACAAAAATCCGCCGCCGACAGGCCAAAGACGAAGGCCGTTTCCAGCTTGTCCACCTCTCCCCGCTCCGGTGCCATAACAGATGCCGAGGTTATGCCCGCCAAAGCGATCATAACTGCGGCACAACAGGCCAGAAGGGAATATGTCAATCGACGGATCATAGCTGCTTATACCCCTGATACCGCACCAAGCTAAAGGGGCTGCGCCCCCGTGTCGCGTCTGTCACAGGGCCTGATGACAGATCGCAGTTTCAGTTGCTCTGGATCTTTTCCAAAACCAGAAATGTCATCATATTCACCGGCGGCAAAGGGCGCTGTTCCACCAGCTTCAGGTTTGGCTGTTTCAAAACCGTAGCCATCTCAAAATCGGAATGCCAGCCCAGCAGATTGGCAAAGGGCGCTGAGATTTTTTCCACCACCGCCATTGCGCCGTCCTCTTTGGCGAAATGGTTGGTTATGACAATCTTGCCCCCCGGTTTGCAGACACGGGCCATTTCCGCCATGACCTTTTCGGGCTCCGGCACTACAGAAACGATGTGCATCGCGGCCACGGCATCAAAGTGATTGTCGGGAAAATCCAGCGACCGCGCATCCATCTGGCGCAGCTCCTTGACGTGTTTCAGCCCCTGTTTTTCGACCTTGGCGCGGGCCTTGCCCAGCATATCGGTGCTGAAATCAACGCCTGTCACCTCTAGGTCGGTGCGATAATGGGGCAATGCCAGACCGGTGCCAACGCCCACTTCCAGAACGCTTTTGCTGTTAAGCCCGTTGATAAATCCGACCGCCGCCCGCCGTCCGCCACTGGTTATAATTCCGAAGGTTTTATCATAAACGGGGGCCCAGCGGGCATAAGAGGATTTAACAGCTTCGAGTTCCATAATGTGACCCTTCAATGTTATTTCTTTGCGCGCCGATCCAGTTGAAACGCCCGCAACAGGCTCAGCACATAGACCACGCTGAACAGAACCAGCGTTGCCCAGAGGTAAGTAAACAATGCAGCCGCCATCAGCACCGCCGCCAGCATCAGATATTTGGCGTAATTGCGAGCAATGGAGACGTTCTTAAAAGAATATGTGGGAAGGCGGCTGATCATCAGCAACCCTATTATCCCGATATAAAGTGCGATTGCGACGGGTGGCAAAGGCGCGAGGTCGGGGAACAGGAAAGAGACGAACATCGGCAGCATGACCAACACCGCACCGGCGGGCGAGGGCACGCCGACAAAATGATCGCTGCTGCCCGCAGGATCGGGCGAGAGTTTCTCCAAACGGCTGGAAACATTGAACCGTGCCAGCCGCAACACGCAACAGATCGTATACCCCAGAACGGCTATCCAGCCGAACCCTGTGGTGTCTTTCAAAGCCCAGTGATGCAGGATCAGGGCCGGAGCCACACCGAAGTTCAGGAAATCCGCAAGGGAGTCCAGCTCTGCGCCAACCGCGCTATCGCTGTTCATCATTCGCGCCAACCGCCCGTCGATCCCATCGAGCACACAAGCCAGCAGGATCAGCCGCACAGAGGTTTCGAAATCCCCCTGATAGCCAAACCGGATCGCTGTCAGCCCCGCACAGATCGCCCCGATGGTGATCACATTGGGCAAAAGCTGGAGAACATTGACTTCGGACTTTGTGTCCGGTGAGGGAAGCGACATGGATCAGTCCGTCCGCCCTGTCCGGCGCGGCTCGTCGCTGGTCAGATCAGCCAGTACCGTTTCCCCCGCAACCATCGTCTGTCCCAGACAGACCAGCGGCGCGACACCTTCGGGCAGATACACATCCAGACGGGAGCCAAAGCGGATCAGACCAAAACGGGCGCCGGTGCGAATACCGTCCCCGACTTTGGAGAAACACACAATGCGGCGTGCGACCAGACCCGCGATCTGGACAACCGCAATCCGGCGGCCATCCTCCATTTCGATGCACAGGCTATTGCGTTCGTTATCCGCGCTGGCCTTATCCAGCGAGGCATTGAAAAACTTACCGGGGCGATAGGCAATCGCCGTGATCTTCCCGCCAATCGGGGCACGGTTCACATGGCAGTTAAACACGCTCATGAACACGCTGACACGGGTCAGCGGCGTATCCGCCATGCCAAGTTCCGCAGGCGGCACCGCTTTCTCGATCAGGGACACAACCCCGTCCGCAGGGCTGATGATCAGCCCGTCCCGTTCCGGCGTAACCCGCTTGGGATCGCGGAAAAAGTAATAGCACCAGACCGTCAGGCCAACGCCGATCCAGCCGAGCACATCGGCAATCAGGAACAGCACCAAAGTGATCGCGGCAAAGATTGCAACGAATTTGCGGCCCTCGGGGTGCATCGGTTTAATGAATGTATCGCGCATTTTCACGGAGATGTCGCCTTTCATGCCGGGTTGTCCGCTTTCTATCCTGAACACCAACCCCTCTACAACGCGAAATATAATCGCAGCGGCCTATCGGCAAGTTCAGGCGGTTTGGCGGATTATGCAGCCGGCTGATGCGCGGCACGGGGCGGTGGTGCGTACGGGTTATGCGCGGCGGGGATCTCACAGGCGGCGTCATTTTATGTATAGACATAACACTATTGAGATTATACTTAATAAGCAGCAGGAAGGAGAATACCCCATGCCGAACCGGAACAGATTGCTGACAGAGCTACAGGCCGCGACCATGTTGGACAGCGCCGCACCCTACGGGATGATCGAAAACGCCGCGATTGCGCTGGAGGGCTCAAAAATCGTCTGGATCGGCCCTGAGGCAGAAATTCCCGCGCAATATCAGACCTTTGAAAAAACTTCGCTGGACGGCAGACTGGTCACGCCGGGCCTGATCGACTGTCACACCCATATCGTTCACGGCGGCGACCGCGCGGTTGAGTTCGAGATGCGCCTGAACGGTGCCTCTTATGAAGAGGTCGCCCGCGCCGGTGGCGGAATCGTCTCCACCGTGACAGCCACCCGCAATGCCAGCGAATCCGAACTGTTGGCAGAGGCTTTGCGCCGCGTCGATGTGCTGATCAGCGAAGGTGTGACCACGCTTGAAATCAAGTCCGGCTATGGTCTGGACATAGAAACCGAACTGCGCATGTTGCGCGTTGCCCGTGACATCCCGAACCATCGCCCTGTGCGGGTAGTCACCAGCTTTTTGGGCGCCCATGCCACCCCTGCCGACTACAAAGACCGAGATGACTCCTATATTGACGAGGTCTGCATCCCTGCCCTGCGTGCCGCCCACGCCGAAGGGCTGGTGGATGCGGTGGACGGGTTTTGCGAAGGCATCGCCTTCCAACCCGACCAGATCGCCCGCGTCTTTGATGTGGCCAGGGAACTCGGCCTGCCGGTCAAGCTTCATGCTGAACAACTATCAAACCTCGGGGGCGCGAAACTCGCCGCCCGTTACGGCGCTTTGTCGGCGGATCATATCGAGTATCTGGACGAGGATGGCGTAAAAGCGCTCGCAGAGGCTGGAACCGTTGCCGTAATCCTGCCCGGCGCCTTTTACACCTTGCGCGAAACACAGGCGCCGCCAATTGATCTGCTGCGCAAACACGGCGTACCGATGGCGCTGGCCACAGACATCAATCCCGGTTCCTCGCCGCTGAATTCCATTTTGTTAACCCTGAACATGGGCTGCACCCTGTTCCGCATGACCCCCGAAGAAGCCCTGCGCGGTGTCACCGTCAACGCGGCCCGTGCGCTTGGCCTGACGGATCAGGGTAGCCTTGCCGCAGGTCAAAAGGCGGATCTGGCGGTCTGGGACGTAAAACATCCCGCAGAACTGGCCTATCGCATCGGATTTAACCCCCTCCACACCCGTATTTTCGGAGACCTTACATGACCACGCTAACCCTCACCCCCGGTTCTGTGACGCTGGACGATCTGGCTGTGATCTACCGCGAGGGCGCCAGTGTGAAACTGGACCCTGCCTGCCATTCCGACATTGTCGCCGCACAGGAACGGATCGACGCCGCTGCCAATGGCGATGCTGCTGTTTATGGTGTGAATACCGGCTTTGGCAAACTGGCCAGCGTCAAGATCGAAGCCAAGGACACGGCCACTTTGCAGCGCAATCTGATCCTGTCCCACTGCTGCGGCGTGGGAGAGCCGATCGCAACCGCACACGCCCGCCTGATGATGGCGCTGAAACTTCTCAGCCTCGGGCGCGGGGCCTCTGGCGTGCGACTGGAGATTGTGCATCTGATCGAATCCATGCTGGAAAAAGGTGTCACACCGCTGATCCCCGTGCAAGGATCGGTCGGGGCCTCTGGCGATCTGGCACCGCTGGCGCATATGGCGGCTGTGATGATGGGCCATGCCGAAGCGGAATTTGAAGGGGAAACCCTGAGCGGGGCAGAGGCGCTGAAACGGGCCGGGCTGACGCCTGTGGTGCTGGGCGCCAAAGAGGGGCTGGCCCTGATCAACGGCACGCAGTTCAGCACGGCATTCGCTCTGGCTGGATTGTTTGACGCTTGGCGGGCAATGAACGCGGCTTTGGTGACATCCGCGATGTCCACTGATGCGATCATGGGATCGACCGCCCCGCTGCAACCTGAAATCCACGCTTTGCGCGGCCATGCCGGACAGATCGAAGCCGCCGCCACCATGCGCGACCTGCTGGACGGCTCTGTCATTCGCGAAAGCCACCGCGAAGGCGACACGCGGGTGCAAGACCCTTACTGCATCCGCTGTCAGCCCCAAGTCACCGGGGCTGCGATGGATATGCTGCGCATGGCCGCCCGCACGCTAGAGATCGAGGCCAATGCTGCCACAGATAATCCGCTGGTGCTGGTTGGCGCAGACCTGATTGTATCGGGCGGAAACTTTCACGCCGAACCCGTAGGCTTTGCCGCTGACATGATCGCGCTGGCCGTCGCTGAAATCGGCGCAATCGCGCAGCGCCGCATCGCGCTGATCGTTGATCCGGTGCTGAGCCATGATCTGCCACCGTTCCTGACACCCAACCCCGGCCTGAACTCCGGTTTGATGATTGCCGAAGTGACCACGGCTGCGCTGATGTCTGAAAACAAACATCTGGCAAACCCCTGTGTCACCGACAGCACCCCCACCAGTGCCAATCAGGAAGATCACGTCAGTATGGCTGCACACGGTGCCGTGCGTCTGGGCCGGATGGTTGCCAATCTGGAAAGGATTCTCGGGGTAGAACTGCTGTGTGCGGCGCAAGGGATCGAGTTCCGCGCCCCCCTGACCACCAGCGCCCCGCTGGAGCGTGTGGTCAGTGAACTGCGCAAATCGGTCAAAACCATAGAGGAAGACCGCTATCTCGCCCCTGATCTGGAACAGGCAGCCGTGCTGATCCGTACCGGCGCAATCCTGAAGGCCGCCGCCGTCAAAACCCCTGCCCTGCGCGACTAAGCCGCGCCAGCCCCCATATTCTATCGAAAGGTATCCCATGACCAATCCCCGCAAAAATGCCCGAGACGTCTTTCCGGCCACCGGAACCGAAATCACCGCCAAAAGCTGGCTGACCGAAGCGCCCATGCGCATGTTGATGAACAACCTGCACCCAGATGTGGCGGAAAACCCGCACGAGCTGGTGGTTTATGGCGGGATCGGCCGCGCGGCCCGCACTTGGGCGGATTTTGACAAGATCGTTGAAAGCCTGAAAGCGCTCGACGAGGATCAGACACTTCTGGTGCAATCGGGCAAACCAGTCGGCGTATTCCAGACCCACAAAGACGCACCCCGCGTGTTGATCGCCAACTCCAACCTTGTGCCCCATTGGGCCAATTGGGACCACTTTAACGAGCTGGATAAGAAGGGGCTTGCCATGTACGGGCAGATGACTGCCGGTTCGTGGATTTACATCGGCTCCCAAGGTATCGTGCAAGGCACCTATGAAACCTTTGTCGAGGCAGGTCGCCAGCATTTCGACGGTGATCTCAAAGGCAAATGGATTTTGACAGGCGGTCTGGGCGGCATGGGCGGCGCACAACCGCTTGCCGCGGTAATGGCGGGTGCTTGCTGTCTGGCGGTAGAGTGCAATCCGGAGAGCATCGACTTCCGTTTGCGCACAAACTATGTGGACGAACGGGCGGAAACGCTGGACGAGGCGCTGGAGATGATCGAGCGCTGGACCGCAGCGGGCGAGGCAAAATCCGTCGGACTGCTGGGCAATGCTGCCGATATTTTCCCTGAACTGGTGAAACGGGGCGTGCGTCCGGATATTGTGACCGACCAGACCTCGGCCCATGATCCGGTGAACGGCTACCTGCCCCAAGGCTGGAGCATGGGTGAATGGCGCGAGAAGCGCGAGAGCGATCCCAAAGCGGTGGAAAAAGCTGCGCGGGCCAGCATGAAGGTGCAGGTCAAGGCAATGTGCGATTTCCACGCGATGGGTATTCCGACTGTGGATTACGGCAACAATATCCGCCAGATGGCGCTGGAAGAAGGGCTGGACAACGCCTTTGACTTCCCCGGTTTTGTGCCTGCCTATATCCGCCCGCTGTTCTGCCGCGGTGTGGGCCCCTTCCGCTGGGCCGCGCTATCGGGTGATCCCGAGGACATCTACAAGACAGACGCCAAAGTGAAGGAAATCCTGTCCGAAGATGCCCATCTGCACAACTGGCTGGATATGGCGCGAGAGCGGATCTCCTTCCAAGGGCTGCCAGCGCGGATCTGCTGGGTCGGTCTGGGCGTGCGCCATAAACTCGGGCTGGCCTTTAACGAAATGGTGCGTAACGGTGAATTGAAAGCGCCGATTGTGATCGGACGCGACCATCTGGATTCAGGCTCTGTCGCCTCTCCCAACCGCGAAACCGAAGCGATGATGGACGGGTCGGACGCTGTATCGGACTGGCCGCTGCTGAACGCATTGTTGAATACCGCATCGGGGGCGACTTGGGTGTCGCTGCATCATGGCGGGGGCGTTGGCATGGGCTTTTCCCAACACTCCGGCATGGTGATCTGTTGTGACGGCTCCGAAGACGCCGACCGCCGCATTGCACGGGTCCTCTGGAATGATCCGGCAACAGGCGTGATGCGCCACGCGGATGCAGGCTATGAAGAGGCCAAGGACTGTGCGCGAGAAAACGGTTTGAACCTGCCGGGTATTTTGTAATTTCCGCAGGCTGCACACACAGTTAAACAATAGTGACGACGCGTCTGGCCGGATTGGTCTGGCGCGTTTTCTGATTCAAGGGCTGCTCTTGCCGGAGTGGATGCCTATTTTGCGTTTAGGAGAGTTCGCGCATTCCCAGCGCTCACATCCCCTGACGCCACCAAAGCACGGGCAATCCGGTCCACGTCTTCGCCTGTTGCACCCGCCAAAATCGCGATATTGCGGGCGTGAAGCGCCATATGGCCTTTCTGGATACCCTCGGTCGAGAGTGCCCGCAGCGCCGCCATATTCTGCGCCAGCCCAACAGCGGCTGTTACCTCGGCCAGTTCGGTTGCACTACCCACATCCATCAGACGCAAAGCCGCCTGCGCTGCCGGATGGGACTTCGTGGCCCCACCCACCAGACCGAGCGCGAGCGGCAGTTCGATACTGCCCGCCAGCCCGCCATCCGACGTTTGTTCCCAACGGGTCAGCGATGTGTAGCGCCCGTCCCGGGCAGCATAGGCATGGGCCCCTGCTTCAACCGCGCGCCAGTCATTGCCTGTGGCCAGCACCACCGGATCAATCCCGTTCATAATTCCCTTGTTGTGGGTCGCTGCGCGGTAGGGATCAATGATCGCAAGCGTGCAAGACTCCACCATACCTTTGGCCACATCGCCACCTTTCAGGGTGTTCGTGTCCAACGCCTCTGGCGGCAGTTCCACCCGCGCCCGCACGATCCGCCTGTCGGCAAGGTTTGAAAGGATACGCAACCGCGCGGTGCCGCCTGTGATCCGCTCCACTTCAGGGGCGAGCGCTTCTGCCATCGTGTTGACCGTATTCGCCCCCATTGCATCGCGCACATCGACGATCAGATGGGCCACCACCATCGCGCCAACCGGAGTGTCGTCAAACACATGAACCTCAATATCCTGACAGCCCCCGCCAAGTTCGACCAAAAGCGTGTCTTTGGCATTGGCTGCTGCTATCAGGCTGTCGCGGTGGGACAGGATGCGCTGACGGGCGGCATGCGGGTCCGTGAGCCCTAGTACCTGAATCTGTGCCCGCATCAACGGCGCGGTGGCGCTGGTGTGAAACCCGCCATAATCCCGCGCGATCTTGGCCATGTAAGAGGCCGCCGCCACGACCGAGGGTTCCTCGACCGCCATTGGCACCAGATATTCCTTACCCTTCACCACAAAATTGGTCGCCACCCCCAACGGCAGTTCAAATTTGCCAATGACGTTTTCGATCATCCCGTCCGCGCGACCCGTTTTTAACGCATCCTGCCCCGCAAGCGCGGCCAGATCCTCCGGTGACAAACCCGCCGCCTGTCCGACAGCGGCAAGCCGTTGTGCCGGATCAAGCCCGCGCATGTTTTCAATCCGCGAGCAGACGTTTTTGCCTTTTGTCATTCCCGAACCTTTCCGGCGTTCGCTTAGTATAGCGTTTTCTGGTAGATTGCCTGCATCGTGGCGTCATCCACCACCTCCACCGTGCCATTGGCGTGATCGCGGATCATGTCGCTAAGCGTGGCGACGGGCCGTTCGGCTGGCCATCCTTCGGGCTTCCACAGACCTGCACGGATCGGTGCTTTGCCGCAGTGGGTCAGGATTTTCTCTGCCGTCACCCGTGTCACCGTCTTGGGACTGCGCCCGTTGACCTGAAACCGCGCGCAGATTTCAGGATCGTCCAGAATTTCCGCCCGCCCGTTTACGCGCAGGGTCTCACCCACCGTGGGGATCAGGAAAATCAGCGCCACCTGCGGGTTGGCCAGAATATTCATCAACCCGTCGATCCGGTTGTTGCCGGGGCGGTCCGGAATTAACAAAGTGCTATCGCTTTCCACCGTAACAAAGCCCGCCGGATCACCCTTCGGGGACACATCCAGCGTCTGGCCATTCGTAGTGGCCATGACCAGAAACGTGGCGTTTTCGATGAAATCACGGCAGTGATGGTCAAATCGAGCGATCACTTTGGCCGCCGCCGCAGGGGATACCGCCCCGTAAAGGCTGCGCAGTTTTTCCGGTGTCATGGCAAAGGCTCCTGTGTAGTGGATTTTAATGAAATCGCTTGGTCACGCACACTAGTGCATATGCACAGGCCGCGCGTCAAACCTGTCCGATCCGGAAACCGCGCGACAGGTGGTTTCGCATCGCAAAGAGCAACAACGCCCCCGGCGCCATAGAGGCAAGGGTCACGGCCATTACCAGCCCGATGTCTGTTTGAAACCCGAACAGGGCATTGATCGCCATGCTGATCGGCTTGCCGTTTGTGGTGGTCAGGATACGGGCGAAAACCACCTCTACCCATGAAAACATAAAGCAGAAGAAGGCCGCCACAGCGATTCCGGCCCTGATCTGTGGGATCAGGATCGCCCAGACGAAACGGGGCCGCGAATAGCCGTCGATGAACGCGGTTTCATCCATCTCGCGAGGGATTGCAGAGATAAACCCCTGCAAGATCCAGATGGAAATCGGCAGGTTGAACAGGCAATGGGCCAGTGCGATTCCAAAGACCGAATTAACGATCCCGAGCGCCGAAAAAAGTTGAAAAATCGGCAGGGTCAGCACAACAGGCGGGGTGATGCGAAAGGCAATGAAGGCCAGAAACAGGGATTTATCCCCGACAAAGGACATGCGTGAAAAGGCATAGGCGGCGGGCAGCGCGACCGGAATCGTGATGCAGATGTTGATCAACACATAGGCGATAGAATTACCAAAGGCCGCGCGCAGGTTCGGCTCTGACAGAATGGTGGTGAAGTTGCGCAGAGTGGCCTGCCCGACCTCCAGCCCGCCGTGGGGCAGGGTCGCAACAAAAGCCAGCAATGTCATTTGCACCAGCGGCAGGCAGACAAACACCATGAAGGCCAACAGACCGACGGCCTTAATCACGGACAGGTAGCGGTAGATGAAACTCATGCTGCGTCCCTGTCGTCAAGCTTGCCCTGCGCCTTGGTAAACAGCCATGCCACCATCAGGATGATCAGGAAATACAGCACCGACCGCGCGGCGGAGGGACCGTAGTTAAACGCCTTGATTTCCTCGCCCAGATCGACCGCCAGAAACAGGGTCGCCTCTGCCGGACCACCTGCGTTAATGGGGAAAGCTTCGGTGTAGATCATGAAGGAATCCATGAATCGCAGCAGCACAGCCATCAGCAGGACATTCTGCAAGCGGGGCAACTGGATAAAGCGGAACACGTCCCAAGGACTCGCCCCGTCGATCGCTGCCGCCTGATAATAGGCCGCCGGAATCGTGGTCAGCGCCGAATAGCACAGGATCACCACAAGGCTGGTCCAATGCCAGACATCCATCACCACAATCACCGCCCAAGTATGAAACGCAGAGGCTTTCCAATCCGCAGGCCAGCCCAGAACCGAACCCAAACGCCCCAAGAGTCCGGTTTCAGGATTAAGCAGACTCAGCCACAGGGTCGGGATCATATTCCACGGCACCAGCAGTGGCAGCGCCACCACCACCAGTGACAACCCGATCCAGAGACGGCCTCTCGGGATACAAAGGGCAAGTGCGATCCCCAGCGGGATTTGTATCAATAGAACGATCATTGAAAACAGGGAACTGCGGGCAAAGCTTTGCCAGAAACGGGCAGAGCCGACCAGCTCGCCGTACCACTCCAGCCCGACCCAAAAGCGCGAACTGAGGATAAAAATCTCAAAAAACGAATAATTTACGACTGTAATCAGCGGGATCAATCCGATCAGGCCAAGCACCGCCATTGCGGGCAGCACAAACACCCACCCGGAATTGTCTGTTGGCTTCATCCTAAGTCGCTTTGCGCCCCCGTAATCCGGCTGGTTCGGCAATCTCCACCTCTGTGCCCCAACCGGCGCAGTCTTCCATCAGGGATTTGGGCAGCTTGCCGTCGGTGTAAAACACATCCACATCCCGCAACGAGCAGATGGTCAGGGGGGCCTTGCGCTGGAATTTCAGATGGTCCGCCACGATCATCACCTTGCGCGAGCGCTGGATCGCGGTGCTGCTGACCATGATCTCTTGTCCGTCAAAATCCAGCAGATCCCCGTCTGTATCAATGGCCGAACAGCCCAGTACCGAATAGTCGAATTTGAACTGTTTCACCATCTCCACCGTCAGCCCGCCCACGATGCCGGAATCTGCGCGGCGCAAAACTCCGCCTGCAAGGATGATCTCGCAGCTTTGGTTGGTCGCCAGAATATTCGCGATGTTCAGGTTGTTCGTCACCACCAGCAGGTTCTCATGGTCGAGCAATTCCCGCGCAACCGCCTCGGTGCTGGTGCCAATGTTCATGAACACAGAGGCACCGTGGGGGATCGACTCGGCACAGCGCACGGCAATCGCCTTTTTTCCGGCCTCGTTCAGGCGGCGGCGTTCTTCATAGATGATATTCACCACACCCGACGGCATTACCGCCCCGCCGTGAACCCGCTCCAGACGTCCGCTTTCAGACAGTTCCGCCAGATCGCGCCGGATGGTCTGGACCGTCACATCGTAGAGTTCGGCCAGACCGTCCACCGTGACCTTCCCCTTTTCACGAGCGATTTCAAGGATTTCGCGCTGTCTGAAGTTTGAAACCATCCCCGCCTCCTACCAGTTTTGTCCCGTGCCGAACCAGCGCGGATTTCCCGCCTGTATCAATCAATGGTGACTGGCCAAGGTCAAGGGCACGATTCGATTATTTTCCCCGGTCGCGGGTGAAACACAGGATAAACGAACAAAAAAATCCATATAATTCAAGATGTAGCGTGAAAAAGAAAATAAACGAACATTCGTTATTGCAACAATTCTGTAAATGCTGTTGGTATATTCCCAGTCACAGACCGGAGGGTGGAGCCGTTTCCCGGTTGATTTGTGGCGGTGGAGGTCCTTGTGAATCAGCGCGGTAATCAGGATATGATTGACCTGTTCGTCATTGGCGGCGGCATCAACGGCTGCGGTATTGCCCGTGACGCTGCAGGGCGCGGATTGCGCGTCGAACTGGCCGAGATGAACGACCTGGCGTCTGCGACCTCGTCTGCCTCGACCAAACTGTTTCATGGCGGGTTGCGTTATCTGGAATACTGGGAAGTGCGTCTGGTGCGCGAAGCCCTGATAGAGCGGGAAACCCTGCTCAAGGCGATGCCCCATATTTCATGGCCGATGCGCTTTGTGCTGCCCTATCATAAAGACATGCGGTTTGAGGGTGACACCCCCACGTCAAAGCTGCTGGGTTTTGTGATGCCGTGGATGAAGGGCCGCCGTCCGTCGTGGCTGGTCCGGCTTGGTCTGTTTCTTTACGACAATCTGGGCGGTCGCGAGATTTTGGAGGGCACCAAATCTGTTGATCTGGATACCTCCGTTGAAGGCGCGCCTTTGCAGGACCGCTTTCACAAAGCCTATGAATATTCTGACTGCTGGATTGAGGACAGCCGCCTTGTGGTACTGAACGCGCGGGACGCAGAGGCCCGTGGCGCAAGAATTGACGTGCGGACCAAGGTTATGTCGGCCCAGCAGGTGGATGGCCACTGGTCGATCACTCTCGAAAATACCGACACGGGCGCGCAACGTATCGTCACCGCGAAGATGCTGGTTAATGCGGGCGGTCCTTGGGTGGAAAACGTGATCCGCAACACCGCGCGGATCAATACGACCGAAGGCGTGCGTCTGGTGCGAGGCAGCCATATTGTGACCCGCAAGCTTTATGACCACGACAAATGCTACTTCTTTCAGGGCGAGGATGGCCGGATCATCTTTACCATCCCCTATGAGACCGATTTCACCCTGATCGGCACCACCGATGCGGATCACGCTGACGTGTCACAAGCGCCCGAATGCACCCCCGAAGAACGGGACTATCTGCTGGAATTCGCTTCAAACTATCTTAAAGCTCCTGTCACGACGGAGGACATCGTCTGGACCTATTCCGGCGTGCGTCCGCTTTATAATGACGGGGCCAGCTCTGCCACGGCCGCAACGCGGGATTATGTGCTTAAGGTGGACACCTCTGCCGGTGCGCCGATGCTGAATGTGTTTGGCGGCAAGATCACCACCTACCGCCGTTTGGCCGAAACCGCGCTGGAAAAGATCGCGCCCTATTTTGACGGGCTTCCGGACCGCTGGACCGCCGGTGTCCCCCTGCCCGGCGGCGATTTTCCCGTGCGCGGGGTTGAGGATCTGAAGGCCAGACTTTCCGCGCAATACGGATTTTTGTCGCCTCGCTGGTGCGCCCGTCTGATCAAAGCCTATGGCACAGATGCGTTTGTGATGCTGGGCGATGCAAACTCGGCTGCTGATCTGGGGCAGGATTTTGGCAGCGACCTTTATGAGCGTGAAGTGAACTGGCTGGTGGAAAAAGAATTTGCGCGAACAGCGCAGGACATCGTCTGGCGGCGCTCCAAACTGGGGTTGCGTATGACGGTTCAGGAAATAGACGCGCTGGATAAATGGTTGGCAGAACAGATCGCCACTCAATCCGCACAGGCGCCCGTTGCGCGCGCACAAGGAGAATAACATGGCACTTGTACTTGAGGGTGTTTCCAAGGTCGTGAACGGCCAGACCCATATCCACCCCACAAACCTTGAGTTGCAGTCTGGTACCATGAATGTGCTGCTGGGGCCGACTCTGGCGGGCAAGACCTCTTTGATGCGGCTGATGGCGGGGCTTGATGTTCCTAACACCGGCAAAGTGTTCTGGGACGGCAAGGATGTCACCGGCATGCGGGTGCAGGATCGCGGCGTGGCCATGGTGTACCAGCAGTTCATCAACTATCCCTCGATGACCGTCTACGAAAACATCGCTAGCCCGATGCGTTTGCTGGGTAAATCTGCGGCAGAAATCGACGCGGCGGTGAAGAAGGCCGCCGATCTGATGAAACTGTCGGAAATGCTGGACCGCAAGCCGCTGGAACTGTCCGGCGGGCAACAGCAGCGGTGCGCACTGGCCCGCGCTTTGGTCAAGGACGCAGGACTGGTGTTGCTGGATGAACCGCTGGCCAATCTGGACTATAAACTGCGCGAGGAACTGCGGGCGGAAATTCCGAAGATTTTCGAAGAAGCCGGTTCAATTTTCGTTTACGCCACAACAGAACCGGAAGAAGCCCTGCTGCTTGGCGGCAATACAGCGACCATGTGGGAAGGCCGGATCACCCAGTTCGACAAAACCCCGATCGTGTACCGCCAGCCGGTAGATGCAACCACGGCGCGGGTGTTCTCCGATCCGCCAATGAACTTTCTCAAGATCCGCAAATCCGGCGATACTTTGCACTTCGGCGACGGACAAAGCGCCGGTTCCGCCGGATTTGCGGCCCTTCCGGATGGCGACTACATGGCTGGCTTCCGCCCCAACCATCTTGAGCTGGAAAACAGCGGCAGTGCCACGCTGGAGTTCACCGGAACCTTGCAGGTCAAAGAAATCACCGGATCGGAAACTTTTGTACATCTGGACCACCACGGGGAAAACTGGGTGGGGCTGATCCACGGGGTCAAAGACCTTGAAATCGGCGCTGCACTGAAGGTCTTTCTTGATCCCCGCCATGTGTACATTTTCGCTCAGGACGGCACATCTGTTGCCCCTGCGGCCTATGCCACAGAAACACAGAGCGACATGCACACCCAAACACCAACAGCGCTTGAGGGCTTGAACCATGGCTAAAATCACCCTCGACAATTTGGCCCATTCCTATCTGCCAAACCCGCAAGGCGAACAGGATTTTGCGCTCAAAGAGCTGAACCACGACTGGGTGGACGGCGAAGCCTATGCGCTGCTTGGCTCTTCGGGTTGCGGCAAGTCCACGCTGCTGAACATCATTTCCGGCCTGCTACACCCCAGTCAGGGACGTATCCTGTTTGACGACAAGGACGTGACCCACGCGCCCACGACGGAGCGCAACATCGCGCAGGTTTTCCAGTTTCCGGTGGTCTATGACACGATGACTGTGCGGGACAATCTGGCGTTTCCGCTACGCAATCGCGGGGCGGATGCGGCCTATGTGCGGGATCGCGTGCAACAGATCGCGCAGATGATCGGCATGGAAGAGATGCTCAACCGCAAGGCCCGCGGACTGACCGCAGATGCCAAGCAGAAAATCTCGCTCGGGCGGGGAATGGTGCGCGAAGATGTCAACGCGCTGCTGTTTGACGAACCGCTGACCGTGATTGACCCCCATATGAAATGGGAGCTGCGCACCCAGTTGAAATCCCTGCATCACGAATTTGGTCACACGATGATCTACGTGACCCATGACCAGACAGAGGCGCTGACTTTTGCGGATAAGGTTGTGGTGATGTATGACGGTCGTGTTGTGCAAATGGGCACGCCGCAAGAATTGTTTGAACGCCCCGAACATACTTTTGTGGGCTATTTCATCGGCTCGCCCGGTATGAACGTGCTGAATGCGACCGTGACCGGCGACAAGGCGGTTCTGGGCGGAACCGAGATTTCTCTGGGTCAGAATTTCAACACGCCATCGGGCAAGGTCGAACTGGGCGTTCGCCCCGAGTTTACTACGCTGACCAGCGGAGACACCGGATTGCCGGTCAAGGTTAAACGGGTTGAGGACGTGGGCCGGCACAAGATCGTGCGGGCAGATTTCCAAGGGACCGAGATCAACGTGATCGCTGCCGAAGGCAGTTCCATTTCACCGGATGCCAACCGGATCGTCTTTGATCCGGCGGGGATCAACATCTACGCGGACAGCTGGCGGGTTGCACCTGCGGGGGGGGAATAATGAACAAGACTGTCAACCAAAAGGCATGGTTCCTGATCCTGCCCGTTCTGGTGCTAGTCGCCTTTTCGGCCGTAATCCCGTTGATGACGGTGGTGAACTATTCGGTGCAGGATACCTTCGGCAACAACCAGTTCTTCTGGGCCGGTATCGACTGGTTCCGCGAGATGATGGACACCGAGCGGATGTGGGATGCGTTGGGGCGACAGATCGCTTTCTCGGCTATTATCCTTGCCATTGAAATTCCGCTGGGCATCTTCGTTGCCCTGAATATGCCCAAACGGGGCTTCTGGGCGTCGTTTTGTCTGGTGCTGATGTCCCTGCCCCTGCTGATCCCCTGGAACGTGGTCGGCACCATCTGGCAGATTTTCGGTCGGGTCGATATTGGCCTGCTGGGGTATACGCTGGATGCGATGGGGATTGATTACAACTATACCCAGAACTTCTATGCCGCTTGGATCACCGTGATTGTCATGGACGTGTGGCACTGGACCTCGCTTGTCGCACTTCTGGCCTATGCCGGTCTGCAATCCATTCCTGATGCCTATTATCAGGCGGCAAAGATTGATCAGGCCAGCCGCTGGGCCGTGTTCCGCTTTATCGAACTTCCGAAGATTACCGGCGTGCTGATGATCGCAATCCTGCTGCGTTTTATGGACAGTTTCATGATCTACACCGAACCGTTTGTTGTGACGGGCGGCGGGCCGGGCAACTCGACAACCTTCCTGTCGATTGATCTGGTGAAAATGGCGCTTGGACAGTTTGATCTTGGTCCCGCCGCCGCCTTCTCGATCATGTATTATCTGGTGATCCTGCTGATCTCTTATGTGTTCTACACCGTTATGACAAACCTCGACAAAAGGGATGGCCACTGATGTCTGTTTCTGCACAAAAACGCGGTGGTTTCCGCATCAAGGGCAATGCCATTGTCATGGGGCTTTATCTGCTGTTCCTGCTGCTGCCGATCTATTGGCTGCTCACGATGAGCCTGAAGACCAACACGGAAATCCTGAACACATTCACCCTGTGGCCCCGTGATCTGACCTTTGACAACTATTTGACCATCCTGACGGATGCGTCATGGTACACGGGCTATCTGAACTCTATGGCCTATGTGGTGATCAATATGGTGATCAGCCTCGCGGTCGCACTGCCCGCGGCCTATGCCTTCAGCCGCTATACGTTTCTGGGGGACAAACACCTGTTCTTCTGGCTGCTGACAAACCGGATGGCCCCGCCTGCGGTGTTTGCGCTGCCGTTCTTCCAGCTTTATTCCTCGGTCGGGTTGTTTGACACCCATATCGCCGTGGCGCTGGCCCATTGTCTGTTCAACGTGCCGCTGGCGGTGTGGATATTGGAGGGCTTCATGCGCGGTGTGCCTAAGGAAATCGACGAGACCGCCTATATCGACGGCTATTCCTTCCCGCGTTTCTTTATCCGCATCTTCACCCCGCTAGTGGCGTCGGGCATCGGTGTTACCGCTTTCTTCCTGTTCATGTTCAGCTGGGTCGAACTACTGCTAAGCCGAACCCTGACCAGTGTAGATGCCAAGCCCATCGCCGCCACCATGACCCGCACTGTGGGCGCTGCAGGTATCGACTGGGGTGTTCTGGCCGCTGCCGGTGTGCTGACCATCGTTCCGGGTGCGCTGGTGATCTATTTTGTCCGCAACTACATCGCCAAGGGCTTTGCCTTGGGTCGCGTGTAATCTAACGAAGGAGAGACCTCATGGAATGGATGGCATGGACCTGGCCCACTGCAATTTTCTTCGCAGTCATCGCCGCAACCCTGATCGTGTTTACAATCCTTGCGATCAAATTCCCCGAGACACCTCGGGTCGGGATCTTGCGGATTGAAACCACGCGGGGGGACCGTTTGTTCATCACCCTGTTAGGATCGGCCTTTATCAATCTGGCATGGCTCGCAACCACCGACGTTTCGCAATGGGGCGCATTGATCGTCTGTTTTTTCTACGCCGTAGCGGTGTTCCGCTGGGTGTAATCGAAGTGGCTGACCGGCACGCAAGACCGGACAGCTTTAATTGTTCAAACCTTGGGAGGAACAAAAATGACCTTGCGACTTAAAGGAACATCCGCGCTGAGCGTGGTGGCCTGTTTGCTGAGCACACCCGTGTTCGCAGATATGGACGCCGCCAAAGCGTTTCTGGATTCCGAAATCAAGGATATGTCCGTCCTGTCCCGTGAAGAACAGGAAGCAGAGCTTCAGTTCTTCGTGGATGCAGCGAAACCGTTTCAGGGCATGTCCATCAATGTGGTCTCCGAGACAATCGGCACCCACGAATACGAAGCCACTGTTCTGGCTCCGGCATTTGAAGCCATTACCGGCATCAAGGTCACACATGACCTGATCGGGGAAGGGGATGTTGTTGAGAAACTGCAAACACAGATGCAGTCCGGCGAAAACATCTATGACGCCTATATCAACGACTCTGATCTGATCGGCACCCACTGGCGCTATCAACAGGCGCGTAACCTGACCGACTGGATGGAAGGCGAAGGCGCTTCTGTCACCAACCCCGGTCTGGATCTGGAAGACTTTATCGGTCTGTCCTTTACAACCGGACCGGACGGCAAGGTTTACCAACTGCCCGACCAGCAATTCGCCAACCTTTACTGGTTCCGCTACGACTGGTTCAACGACGACAAGAACAAAGCCGACTTCAAGGAAAAATACGGCTATGATCTGGGCGTGCCTGTGAACTGGTCCGCCTATGAGGACATCGCTGAATTCTTCACCGGCCGTGACCTGTCCCACATGGGCGTTGACGGCGAGATCTATGGCAACATGGACTACGGTAAGAAAGACCCGTCCCTTGGCTGGCGCTACACTGATGCCTGGCTGTCCATGGCCGGTGCCGGCGATGTGGGTGAGCCGAACGGCCTGCCTGTGGATGAATGGGGTATCCGTGTAAACGAAAACTCCCAGCCTGTGGGCTCCTGTGTTGCCCGTGGCGGTGCCACAAACGGGCCGGCAGCGGTTTATGCTGTGACCAAGGCGATCGAATGGCTGGAAAAATACTCTCCGCCAGCAGCAGCCGGTATGACATTCTCTGAAGCGGGCCCAATTCCGGCACAGGGTAATGTTGCACAGCAAATGTTCTGGTACACCGCCTTTACAGCCGCATCCGTAGAACCTGATTTGCCTGTGATGAACGAAGACGGGACACCGAAATGGCGCATGGCACCTTCGCCACACGGTGCTTACTGGACTGAAGGCACCAAGATCGGCTATCAGGACGCCGGTTCATGGACGCTGATGAAATCCACACCTGTGGATCGTGCCCAAGCGGCCTGGCTCTATGCCCAGTTCGTGACCTCCAAAACCGTTGACGTGAAGAAATCCCATGTTGGTCTGACATTCATCCGTGAATCCACGATCCAGCACGAAAGCTTCACTGAGCGGGCGCCAAAACTCGGCGGTTTGGTAGAATTCTACCGCTCCCCTGCCCGCGTGCAGTGGTCCCCGACCGGCACGAATGTGCCTGACTACCCGAAGCTGGCGCAGCTGTGGTGGCAGAACATCGGTGACGCAATGTCCGGTGCGAAAACCCCGCAAGAAGCGCTCGACGCTTTGTGTGCCGATCAGGAAAAAGTCCTGATCCGTCTGGAGCGTGCAGGTGTTCAGGGCGACATCGGCCCGAAGATGAACGAGGAAATGGACCCGGAGCACTGGCTGTCCCAACCCGGTTCGCCTAAGGCCAAGCTGGAAAACGAAGACGAAGAGCCAAAAACGGTTTCTTACGACGAGCTGATCAAATCCTGGCAATAAGCCGGTGATCAAGGGGCGGTTTGCCGCCCCTGCGATCCGCAATACCGGAGCGGCCCCGAACGGGCGGGCCGCTCCACCCCGCGCAGGCTTGCGGCCGAAGGCTTGACAGCCGCCCGCGCACCGACATTCTATCGACATCTTAAAAACAGGTGGACACCCCATGACCCATATCCTCGCCATTGATCAGGGCACGACTTCGACGCGGGCCATCCTGTTTGACAAAAACATGACCCCAGTCGCCAGCGCGCAGGAAGAGTTCCGCCAGATTTTCCCCAACTCCGGTTGGGTTGAACATGATCCGGCGGACCTTTGGGCAACGACGGCTGGCACCTGTCGCGCAGCGATTGAGCGGGCGGGATTATCCTCGCGAGAGGTGACGGCAATCGGCATCACCAACCAGCGCGAAACCACCATTGTCTGGAACGCTAAAACCGGCAAGCCGGTCTATAACGCCATTGTCTGGCAGGACCGCCGCACCGCAGAATACTGCCGCAGCCTGCGGGACAGCGGACAGGGCGACATGATCGCGGATCGCACGGGACTGCTAGTCGATCCTTATTTTTCCGGCACAAAACTGCGCTGGATTTTAGAAAATGTCGATGGCGCACGGGAATCCGCCGACAAAGGCGAACTGTTGTTCGGCACCGTTGATTGTTATCTGATCTGGAAGCTGACCGGCGGCAAGGTCCACGCCACCGACGCCACCAATGCGGCCCGCACTATGCTTTACGACATTCGCAAGGGCCGCTGGAGCAGCACAATCTGCGAGTTGTTGAACATCCCGATGGATATGCTGCCCGAGGTCAAGGATTGCGCCGCCGATTTCGGCCATGCGCGTGCGGATCTTTTCGGCCATGAAATTCCGATCTGTGGCGTCGCGGGGGATCAGCAGGCCGCCACCGTCGGGCAGGCCTGTTTCAAACCCGGCATGCTGAAATCCACCTATGGCACCGGTTGTTTTGCCCTGTTGAACACGGGCGAAACCCCTGTGGTGTCAAAAAACCGTCTGCTGACAACCATTGCCTATCAACTGGACGGCAAGCCGACCTATGCACTGGAAGGGTCGATCTTTGTAGCAGGCGCTGTGGTGCAATGGCTGCGCGATGGCTTGCAGATCATCAAGGATGCCGCCGCGACCGAAGCACTGGCGCGGGATGCGGATGACAATCAGGATGTGATCCTTGTGCCCGCTTTCGTTGGTCTTGGTGCGCCCTACTGGAACCCCGATTGCCGGGGTGCGGTTTTCGGACTAACCCGCGGTTCCGGTCCGGCGGAAATGGCGCGGGCTGCACTGCAAAGCGTGGGCTTCCAGACCCGTGACCTGCTTGATGCCATGTCCGCAGATTGGCAGGTCGACGGCGTGCAACCGACCCTGCGGGTAGACGGTGGCATGTCTGCCAATGATTTTGCCATGCAATTCCTGTCTGATATAATCGCAGCCCCTGTGGACCGTCCGAAGGTTCTGGAAACAACCGCGCTCGGCGCAGCGTGGCTGGCGGGAATGCATGTGGGGCTCTACCCTGATCAGGAAACTTTCGCTAAGGGCTGGGCGCTCGACAAACAGTTTACGCCGCAGATGGAAGAAGACCAGCGCAAGGCCAAATACGACGGTTGGAAAAAGGCCGTAGACGCCACGATGAGCGTTTGAGGTTGTTAAGAAATGACATTCGCCACTTTCGCCTTTAGCGCCCCGAACACTATCCACTTCGGGCGCGGCACCCGTGATCTTGCCGCCGGTCTGGCAGCGGGCTTGGGCGGTTCTGTGCTGCTGGTGCACGGGTCGAACGAGAAGCGAGCAGACTGGCTGCGCACGCAATGTGGTGACGCCGGATTGCAGGTTGAGACCATCGCTTGCAGCGCAGAACCCGACCTGCCTCTGCTGGACTCCGCGCTCCTGCGTTTCAGGGATGCACAACCGGATGTCGTGATCGCCCTTGGCGGCGGCTCGGTGATGGATTTCGCCAAAGCCCTCGCTGCATTAATTCCGAGCAATGGCCCGCCCCGCGCCTATCTTGAAGGGGTTGGTGACGGGCGCAGTCTTGACGCGGCCCCCCTGACGGTGATCGCACTGCCCACAACGGCGGGAACCGGATCGGAAGTCACGCGCAATGCGGTGATCACAGTGCCGGATCGCGCCATAAAGGTCAGCCTGCGGGACCCGCGCATGATCCCGCGTATCGCCATTGTGGATGCTGATCTGATGGACGGTGCGCCGCGATCTGTGAAACTGGCCGCCGCGCTGGACGCGGTGACACAGGTGATAGAGCCCTATCTTTCGACCAAGGCAAACCCGATGACCGATGCCCTGTGCCGTGCGGCGATTCCAGTTGGATTGGCTGCGCTAAAACCGTTGATTGAGGATCAATCGGCGGTAGCGATGGAGGAAATGGCTTGGGTCAGCACCTGCGGCGGGCTCGCGCTTGCCAATGGCGGGCTTGGCGCGGTTCACGGGTTTGCTGGCGTGATCGGTGGCATGACCAATGCACCCCACGGTGAAATCTGCGGTGCCCTGTTGCCGGCGGTACTTGCGTCCCATCGTGACCGCGCAGCAGAAGGCAGCGGGATCGCGACCCGCATTGCTTGGGTCGTTTCGCAGGTATGGAATACATTTGCCACGCCGGATCAGACGGACGGGTTTCAAGCCCTGCATGACTGGTCCCGTACGCAGGGTCTGCGCGGGCTTTCCGCTATGGGGCTGGCGCAGGGGCGATACAGTGAAGCCGCCGAACTCTCGGCGCATGCGTCTTCGATGAAGGGCAATCCGTTCCCCCTTGGCCAGTCCGAACTGGTTGCGATCCTCGAACAGGCAGCCTAAGCCTGCGGGAAATCCATTTCCGGCAGGTCGCGCAGGCTCTCAAGATCAAAGGTGCGCAAGAACTCCGGCGTTGTCACAAAGGTATGGGGCGCCCCCGGACGGGGGCTGCGCGGACCGTTGGCGATTAGCTTTCGGTATTGCAGGCGGGACAGCAGATCGCGGTTCACATCCTTGCCGAAAACATCCCGCAAATCCGCGCGACTGACCGGTTGTTGATAGGCGATGGTCGCAAGCACCAAGAGCTCAGACTCGCTCAGCCGGACGCCCTTATCCTCACCGTGTCTGGCTTTGTGAATGGCGGGCGCGAATTTCTTGCGCGTCCGCATCATATAACCACCGGCCACGGCGACCACCTCATAGGGGCGTTTGGTCAGCTCCCTGTTTATATCCGCAATCAGCCGATCCAGTGACGCGCCTTGCCCGACCACCGCCATCAGGGACTTTTTCGCAACCACCGTTTCGCTGGCGAATAACACCGCCTCGACCCGCGCCATCCATTCCTGCCACCGCGCATCTTCGGATAGTCCCGCAAGCTCACGGTCAAATTCCACCTCTTCCATCACGCCAACCCGTAGAGCCGAAAGCTGCCCCGCCCCGTCAATTCCTTCACGGCGCCAAGGCTGACCAGACGGTCGCAAAGGCGGCGGGCCGAACGATCCGTCATGGCTGTCTTGGTGCCTTTGATGACGGGCGACAACATGGTTCCGGGCGAGATCGCGTCTTCTTGCAGAAACAGCGCGACCGCATGATCCGAACCTTTGGAACGCAGTTTCGGAGCAACCTGCTGTAACAGGGTCGCGCGGCGGCTAAGGTCATGGGCCAGCCCCGTTGCGGTGCGGGCGGCGCGGGTCAAAAGCAGATGGACATCAAGGATCTGAAATTCGCGCAAGGCAGCGCGGCTCATATGCAACGCAGTCAGCGGCAGCGGGGCGGACCACCCAAACCCGCGGGCGAGCACGACATCCGCGCAGATCATCGCGGTTGCTTCTTCGCGCGGGTCCGCCTCTAGGATAAGTCGCATAAGACCAACAGCTTGCGCCACGGGGCTGCCCGCTGTCTCTGTCTGTTTGATCCAGTGGGGCAATGCCTCTGCAAAGGGTTTGGACAGAATTTCGTTAAACGGGTCGATCCAGTCCTTGCCCCGCAACCGTAGAGCAGCAGTGCGGCGCCAGCGCAGATACATCTCTCCGGCGGGGCCCATACCATCGCCGGGCCGGGTAAGGTACATCGCATCGCGGATCGCAGCGGTCGTTTCGGCGCGGCCTTCAATCCACAGCGCCGACTCGCTTGCCAGCAATGCCAGACGGTTGCGCAGCAGTGTGACAGGCACCGCGCCGCTGTGGTGTGTTACCAACCCGTGCAACACGCAAAGCGCTGCCCCTGATGCAAAAGCCGCTGACTCAGGGGATTGGCCGCTTGCAGGTTCGGCCCAGCGGGGAAAGGGTGCAAAAGCAACGTCTTGCGCTGCGGGGGTGATTTTGGCCTGCTTCATAGCGGAAGGCTAACAGCAAACGGCGGTTCGGGCTACTTGAAACCGCTAAACCGCCGCGCTTTTCGATCTGAAAATCAGTCCTTCACAAACAGTTTGCGCGGAGTGTTGCAGAAACATTCGTGGCCTGTCTCGGTAATCCGGATCGGCTCGGTTATTTCCAGACCGCCATCATCCAGCCAGAGCGCGGGCATGAAGTGAAAGGTCATATCCGGCTCCAGAACCGTCTGATCGCCGCGGCGGAAGGAAATTGTGCGCTCGCCCCAATCGGGCGGATAGCTGATGCCGATGGCATAGCCGCAGCGGGAGTCCTTCTCAAAGCCTGCCTTGTTCAGCGTTGCGTTAAAGGCATTGGCAATATCCTCAGCGCGATTGCCCGGTTTGGCCTGTTCCAGCCCCGCATCAATCGCATCCAGGACAGCGGCTTCCGCATCGCGGTATTTCTGCGGAACCTCGCCAAAGAACAGCGTGCGGGATTGCGGGCATTGATACCGCCGATGCGCCCCTGCAATTTCAAAGAAGGTCGCCTCGCCTGTTTCCATCGGGCGGTCGTCCCATGTCAGATGAGGTGCGGTGGCGTCCATGCCGGAAGGCGCCATTGGCACAATCGCGGGATAATCGCCCCAGAACCCGTCCGCGCCGCGAATGCCTGCGGCGTAAATCTCGGCCACCAGATCGTTTTTGCGCATGCCGGGTTCGGCCACTTCAAGAATATGTTCGTGCATCACTTCGACAATCCGGCCCGCGCGCTGCATATATTCGATCTCGCGCTCTGACTTGACAGCCCGTTGCCAGTTCACCAGCCCCGTTGCATCCTGAAGTTTCGCTTCGGGCAATTCGCGGACAAGGGTCGCATGGGCAGCAGCGGCATAATAATAATTGTCCATCTCCACGCCAAGCCGCGCCTTTTCCAGACCCTTCTCTTTCAACAGCGCCGAAAGGTCCTCCATCGGGTGTTTTTCAGGGTTTTGCACATAAGTATCATCATAGCCGCGAATACAGTCGTCTTCCATAAAAACGGTCCGCCGCGCACCAAGTGCATCCATGCCACGGCCCCACCAGATTGGCTCTCCCTCATGCGTCAGGATCACCGCCTGATAGGTGTAGAACGACCAGCCGTCATAACCCGACAGCCACGAAATATTCGACGGGTCGCAAACGACAATGGCGTCAAGCCCCTTGGCAGCCATAGCCTTGCGGGTTTTGTCGATCCGGCGCAGGTATTCTGTGGTGGTGAAATTGGCCTGAAATGTCGTCACGGCGCTTCTCCGGTAATAAGAATGTCAGAATGTGTCCGAACCGGAGCGATAGACTATAATTCAACCGGTAAGGATGGGCTCATTGGCATCACCTTCGGCCGCGATGTCAATGATAAGAAAGACATTAATCCTTTAGAGCTGAAATTGCGGTCCAAAGCGACGTTTAGACGACAAGGACCGGCATTTTTGCCAGCCCGATCACCTTGTGCGAGACACTTCCAAGCAGATAGCTGTCCCCCGATGAGCCAAGCCCGCGACTGCTCAGCACGATCAGGTCGGCTTCGTGTTTCTGGGCGAACTCCGTAATCGCCCGCGCCGGTCTGCCATTGCGCACGAAGGCACGTAAATTGGTTATTCCGGCTTCTGCCATGACCGCTTTGCCGTGGTTAATAATCTCGGTGGCATGTTCGCGCATGGCGTCATCCAGATTGCCCGGATCGCTGACCCGCACCATCGAAAGCGAGGCTTCCAGCATAGAGTGGTGTCGGTAGATCGTCAGCAGCGTCACTTTTGCACCGGTCAGCAGCGCCATTTCCGCCGCTTTGTGAAGCGCACGATTGGCCGTGACCGATCCGTCATAGGGCGCAAGGATATGGGTGAACATGGGCGTCTCCTCCGGTCTATTTTGCGAATGCCAGATCCCGCAGGAACAGGGCAATCTGCGGAAAGAAGATCAGCGCGACGGACACGCTTAACAGCATCAGGATGAAGGGCGGGGTGCCGCGCACGACCTCTATGTAGGGGCGTTTGAAGACAGCAATGGCCGTAAAAATATCGCATCCAAACGGCGGCGTGGCCGAGCCGATGGCCACCTGCAGAGTGATCACCGTCCCCACCAATACCGGATCAAGCCCGACGGATTTCACCACCGGCGCAAAGATCGGCACCAGCACAAGGATCACCACAATCGGATCGACGAACATACAACCGATAAAAAAGGCGATGGAAATTACAAAGAGCACGCCAATCGACCCCATTTCGTCAATCCCGATGGACCCCAGTATCGCCTGCGGAATTTGTGCGAAGGAGATGACCCAAGAAAATGCAGCCCCTGCCCCTACGAGGATAAAGACCACGGCGGTGATCAATCCTGTGGATTTGGCGGTTTCGTAGACGCCGTGCCAGTTGAGCGAGCGGAACACGATGGTTTCCAGCACCAACGCGTAGAGCACACAGGCCGCCGCCGCCTCTGTCGGAGAGAAAATCCCGCCGTAGATCCCGCCGATGATGATGGCCGGAAATCCCAGCGGCCAAAGCGCCTTTTGCACCGCACGTGCGCGCTGGCCCCATGTTGTTTTTTCCTCGGTCGGGACATCATTGCGGATGGCGTAGATCACCGCATAGATCGAAAACAGCACAAGGATCAGCAGCCCCGGCCCGATCCCCGCGATAAACAGTTCGGCAATAGAGGTGTTGGACACCACGCCGTAGATAATCATGCCGATCGAGGGCGGGATCAAAAAGGCAATGTCAGAGGAATTTACGATCAGCGCCAGAATGAAGCTGTCCTTATACCCCGCCTTCAACATACGCGGTCGCAGCGGCGAACCGATCGCCACCACAGTGGCTTGCGTCGAACCGGATACCGCCCCGAACATAGTACAGGCCGCAGCCGTCGATACGGCAAGACCGCCTTTCATGTGGCCCACGAAAGACATCACCATATCAATCAGCCGGCCCGCAGACTGACCGCGTGTCATAATATCAGCGGCAAAGATGAACATCGGCACAGCTATCAAAGAGGCAGGGCGTATCCCCGCCATCATCTGCTGGATCATGGTTTCCATCTGGTCCAGCCCGCCGAACAGCATGAAAAATCCGACAAAAGCGCCGACAATCAGCGGGATCATCATCGGAAAGCCGAGCAGGAGAAGCACGATCATGATTGAAAAGATGGTTAGGCCCATGGATCAGATCTCCTGCTCGTTATCGTCGTAGCCTTCCAGCACGTTGGTGGACAAGTAGATGTCCTTCTCGATCATGTTCTTGACGGCGGTCAGCAGGTATTGAAGTCCGGTCATGAAAAATCCGACCGGCACCCAGACCAGCGGCATCCAGACCGGAATTTGCAACGCGGGCAGCACCCTGCCCCGCCCCGCCTGTGTCAGCAGATATTGCAGCGCGTACCATGCCAGTCCGAACATAAAGGCGGCTGTGACCAGTGCGATCAGGATCATCAGCGGTTTGCGCAGTTTTGACGGCAGCGCATCGAAAATAGCAGACATGCGGATATGGCGTCCGTGCCGCGCAGCATAGGAAATTCCGGCAAATGTAATAAGGATGATCAGGATGCGGTTGAGCTCTTCAGAAAAGAAAATCGAACTTTGGAAAACAAAACGCCCGACCACATTTGACATTGTGTTGGCCGCCATCAGCAGAACTCCGGCGGCAAGCATCAGGGATTCAATGCGGCTGATGCCGTTGTCGATGGTGCCAAGAAACCCCGGCAGGCTGGATTCATAGGCCGCAAGCGGCGCATCATCGAGTCCGGTGGTATCGGTGTTCGACTGTTCCTGCGACCCGTGGTTTGCGTTCGTCACCGTTGGAATCCTTCGCATCTATGACTTGAATTTGAAAAATGGAACGGTCCCCCGGACGAGAAACCGGGGGACCGTAAACCCTTGGAGGGGTGTTATTTCTTGACCGCCTCAAGATCGGCTTTGAACTGGTCCAGCAACTCCTTGCCACTGTCGCCAGTCATTTCGATAAAGGCTTCTTCAACCTGTGCAGCCGCATCGCGGAAAGGCTGACGCTTTTCGTCCTCCAGCACGGTGATCGTGTAATCCGGCTTGGCTTCCTTGATCCCGTCGATAGAGGCCTGTGTCTGGCCCTTCTGGTATTCAAGGATATATTCGAACGCTTCATCCGTTGCCTTTTGCACAACCTCTTTGTCCGCATCAGACAGACCCTGATAGAAATCCTGATTGGCCATCACTGCGGTGGTGAAGTTGTTGTGACCGATATAGGTCAGATGCTCGCTCACCTCATACAGCTTGTTGGACAGGATGTAGAATGTCGGGTTTTCCTGCCCCTGAATGATGCCGGTTTGCAGCGCACCGTAAACCTCGCCCCACGGCAGCGGGGTGGGTGTTGCACCGAAGGCTTTGTAGCTTTCCACCAGCAGCGGGTTGGTCATCACCCGGACTTTGACCTGATCGAAATCTTCAGGAGAGCTGATTGGTTCTTGCGTGGTAATGCCGACTTCGCCTTCGGGGAACATGGTCAGCAGTTCCAGCCCTTGTTCGGCATAAAGTTTCGGAAACATCTCGTTTACCGCTTTGGAGCTGCGGAAGAACTCGAACAGTTCCTCTTCATTGTCCGGCAGCAGGTAAGGCACAAAGAACACTTGCGCTTCGGGGATCAACGCGCCGGTGAAGCCAGGTGACTGGTCGACGAACTGAAGGATGCCAGCCTGCGCCTGCTCCATAATGTCGGCACTTTCGCCCAGTGTGCCATAGGGGAACAGCTGGATTTCGTGATCGGAATTGGCCTCGATCACTTCCTTGAATTTCTGGGCGTATTTCCCCTGCACCTCGTCCATCGCTTCTTCAAAGGCATAGCGCCATGTATCCGCCGATGCGGTTCCCATCGCTGCAACGGATGCAACGGAGGCTATAATGCCCCCTGCGAGAAGTTTTCTGAAATTAGACATAAAGTCCTCCTAAAACACGTACAAACACGACCCGAAGACCGTGCTGCACAAATTGTCATGATTAATTAAACATTTAGAACCATCACAATCATGTCAATGTCATTATTGAACCATGACAATTCCACCCATGCGCGAGCGGTATTAGGACGGGTTGAATGACGGTTCGCTGCGCATAATGCCCGCAATTATCCGAAGCCCTTGCGAGAAATCGGGAAAACCGAGCCCGCCCAGAGCGATCCGAACGCCTGTGTGATTCTCATGCGGGCCGATGCTGAAACTTGCCCCCGCTGCCACAGCGACGCCCATCCGGCGGGCGGTGTCCAGAAGGCGCTGTTCCTGTTCGGCATCCACCGTATCAAGCCAGACGTGCAACCCGCCCGGCGCCATTTTATAGTCAAGCCCGCGAAACAGATTTTCCACAACAGCGGCGCGTTCTGACAAAGACACCCGTTGCCGCTCCAGCAGGGTGTTGGCAGTGCCATCCATAATCCAGCGGTGGGCAATTTCTGTCATCAAATTGGTGGCCATCCAGTTCATTACCAGATGCCGGTTCGCCGCTGCCCGCGCCAGATGATCCGGCACCACCAAATACCCGACCCGCAATCCGGGCAGGATGGATTTGGTCAGGCTGGTAAAGTACAAAACCCGCTCCGGCGCGAGCGCTGCAAGGGGTGGTGGTCCCTGAAGCAAAGGCCCCCAGGCATGGTTTTCCACGATCAGAATATCATAGCGACGGGCAATATCAACAACCTGCGCCCGCCGCTGCGCGGACATCACAAACCCCAAAGGATTAGTTCCGCCCGGCATTAAATATAGCGCCTTTACAGGCTCTTGCTGGCAACGGTGCTCCAAAGCTTCGGGACAGATTCCGTCCCCGTCCACCCGCACACCTTCCAACCGCATCCCCAAATACCGCGTCAGAGAGCGCAGGGTGTGATGGCCCACATCCTCGGCCAGAACCAAATCACCTGCCTGCGCCGCAGTCATCAGCGCCATGCTCATGGCGCTGGTGCTGCCGTTCGTCTCTACCACACCCGAACTGCCCGTATCCAGACCGCAAAGCCGCAGCCAGCACCGCGCGGAATCCGCTTCGCCGTCTTGGGGTTCGGCTGGGCGAAACCCCGATAACACAGCCGGAGGAAGGGACCGGGCCATGCTGCGCAAGACCTTTTCCATCGCGATGTCATGGGTCTGATCCAGCACCGGCTTTATCATGGACATATCAAGGACCTTCCCCGCCAATGTCCGGCTGACAAAGGGCACGGGGATTTCATCCTGCGCCCCCCGCACGAAGGTTCCGCGCCCCACTTCCCCCACGACCCTGCCCGCCTCTGTCAGTTTGTCATAGGCACGGCTGACGGTCTGAACGCTGAGTTTGAGATCGAAAGCCAGCTTGCGGTGCGGGGGCAGTTGGTCGCCGGGTTTCAACTCTCCATGCTGGATCGCAAGTTCGATGGCCTGCACCAGCGAACGATAGGCCGGACGGGTGATGGATGCGGGGTCTGGAAGCCACTTTGTCATGGTGGGGGATACTCACTATAATCAGTACAATTGACAAGCCCTCCCGTCCTGCCCATGACTGGGACATGAGCTTTACCAAACTGGACCGGCGTGACATCGCCATTCTCAAGACCCTTGCAACCGAGGGGCGGATCTCAAAAACCGCCCTCGCGGAACGGGTGAATCTGAGCGCGACCGCCTGTTGGGACCGTTTGCAACGGCTGGAGGGCTCCGGTCTGATCAAAGGCTATCACGCCGATTTCGAATTGCGCCAGCTTGCCCCTCATGTCACCGTCTTTGTGCTGGCAGAGCTGGCCAGCCACAAGGCCGAGGCGTTCCAGACTTTTGAAGCCATCGTGGACAGCCATGACGAAATAACCGGATGCTGGGCTTTGGGCGGCGGATTTGACTATCTGTTGCAGGTCATCAGCCGCGATATAGAAAGTTACCAGCGGCTTATGGATACGGTGCTGGAACAGGACGCGGGGCTTGCGCGGTATTTCACCTATATCGTGACCAAAGCGGTAAAACAGACGCCCCTGCCCTTTGATCTGCTGTTCGATACGCAATAGGACCACCGAAAAATCATCGCCCGCGCCCCCCGCTGTGGCGAAAAATCCTCGGATCGTGGCGGCAAATCCCGAAGCACCCTCCCCCGTCCTTGCATTACCCTGCGCGAAACAGGCCCTGCAACGAAGGATCAGACCCAATGACACAGCACGCAACTTTCCCGCCCGCCGGCATTCCGCAACTGGCTTGGCCCCCCCTGTTTCGCGAACAGTCCTATGTGGACGGCGTCTGGACAGCGGGGCGCACGCAGGACAGTTTCCCCGTGACCGATCCGGCGAATGGGGCGGTGCTTGGCAAAGTCGCCCGCCTTGGATCAGAGGATGCGCAAGATGCGGTCACAGCCGCGCAAGCCGCTTTTTCCCATTGGTCCGGTTTGCTGCCACAGGACCGGTCACGTATTTTGCGGCGCTGGTATGACTTGATGCTGGAACACAAAGAAGACCTTGCGCAGATTATGACGGCAGAACAGGGCAAGCCGATTTCGGAGTCCCGCGGCGAGATCGACTATGCCGCTGCGTTTTTCGAGTTTTACGCAGAAGAAGCCCGCCGCCCGAATATCGAAGGTGTCACTTCCCATCTGCCGGATGCAGAGGTCGAAGTCTGGCGCGAACCAGTCGGGGTTGCGGCCCTTGTGACACCGTGGAATTTCCCTTCGGCCATGCTGACCCGCAAGGCCGGTGCTGCACTTGCGGCGGGGTGTACTGTCGTGGCCCATCCGTCCGGCGAAACACCGTTTTCCGCATTGGCCCTTGCAGAACTGGGCGAGCAGGCGGGCCTGCCCAAAGGTGTCTTTAACGTGGTCACTGGCGACGCTGCCGAGATCGTCGGCGCGTGGATGAAAGACACCCGCGTGCGGGCCGTTTCCTTTACCGGCTCCACGGAAATCGGACGTCTGCTCTATTCCCAAGGGGCGGATACGATCAAACGATTGGTGTTGGAACTGGGCGGGCACGCACCATTCATCGTGTTTGAAGATGCAGATATGGAACGGGCTGTTGCCGAAGGCATCAAGGCAAAATTTGCCACCTCGGGGCAGGATTGTCTCGGCGCGAACCGCTTTCTCATTGCACGGGATTGCTATGATACCTTTTGCGCTGGGTTTACCAAAGCCACGCAAGCGCTTACCGTCGGGGCAGGCATTGACGATCCGGACATCGGTCCGCTGATGAACGAAAACGCGGTTGTGAAGCAGGAAGAGCAAATCCGCGATGCGCTCGACAAAGGCGCGCGGCTGCTGTGCGGCGGCAAGCGTCACGCCAAGGGACCGCTGTTCTTTGAACCTACCGTGCTGGCGGATGTGCCTGCTGATGCGCGGATCATGCACGAAGAGACCTTTGGGCCAGTGGCCGCCATTGCAACCTTTGACACAGAGGAAGAGGTAATCGCGCGGGCCAATGACACGGAATACGGGCTGGTCGCATATGTTCACAGTCAGGACCCCCGCCGCATTTACCGTGCAAGTCGTGCGCTGCAATTCGGAATGGTGGCGGTGAACCGCACCAAAGTCACCGGCGCACCGATCCCGTTTGGCGGGGTGAAACAATCCGGTCTGGGGCGCGAAGGATCGCGGCTGGGGCTGGAGGCGTTTACAGATGTGAAATACGTCTGCCGCGATTGGGCATGATCAGAGGGACATAGTTAAAGGGGCGGGGCGATCACCTCAGGGGTGATCTGCTCTAACTTTCGCAGGCCAAGCTGGGCCAGCGTGATACTGACCTCTTGCGCCAGAACTTCCCGCATCTGGCGTAGTCCCCCTGCCCCGTTCGCTGCAATCGCGTAGGAAAACACCCGCCCTGCAAAGACAAAATCCGCCCCCATCGCATAGGCTTTGACGATGTCCTCACCGCTTTGGATGCCGCTGTCATAGAACAGGGGAAATTCCGGCCCCAGTGCCTCACGGATATTTTTCAGCGCGTGGATGGCAGGCGGGGCGCTGTCAAGCTGGCGGCTGCCGTGGCTTGAAACCTGCACGGCATCAACCCCCGCATCCCGCGCCCGTTTTGCGTCCCGCGCGTCCATTACGCCTTTCAACACCAGCTTGCCGGACCATTGATCGCGCACCCGTGCCAGCGTGTCCCAATCCGCCCCGGCGCGGCTTTCCTCGCGGTCAAACTCTCCGAAGGCGCCGCCGAAATTTCCCATCTGTGGTTTGCCCGTCATTAGTTGAGGCAAAGACCACGCCGGATGGCAGGCGAAATCCACGAACTGACGCGGGCCGATGCGGAAGGGCATCTTGAAGCCACGGCGCAATTCCCGCGGGCGGCGACCCACCTCGGGCACGTCAACCGTCAGGACGAGGGTTTCATACCCGACAGCCTTGGCCCGCGCGATAAGACGGTCCGCAGTTCCGGTGCTGCGGCTGATATAAAGCTGAAACCAAGCGTTGCCCTGTGATTGCTCCCACATTTCTTCCAGAGAGGTCGAGGCAACCGTGCTGACACCAACGGGAATATGATCGGCAGCAGCCATTTGCGCGAGCAAACGATCCGCCGAAGGGCTGGCCAGATTGCACATCCCCATCGGCGCGATCCCGAAGGGTAGCTTTGTTACCCTGTCAAACACCTGTGCCGAGAGACAGCGATTTTCCACGTTGTCCAATACCCGCGGCTGCAACTTGATCCCGTCAAGGGCCGCACGGTTTGTCCGCGCACCGCAGCCCGTCCCCGCCGTGCCGTCGATATAGTCAAACACCATCCACGGCAGCCGCCGCTTTGCGATCCGGCGGGCGTCTTCAAAACTGTGGATCGTGTTATCGAAGAACATGGCAGGCCGCCCTTTCCGGCAGGTCCAATTCAGGGGAGCGGTACATTCAGCACATATTTGAACAGGGCAAAGAAACAGACCATCACCACCGCGCCGCTGCTCCAGTAAAGCAGCACCGTGCGTGTGGTCCATTTGTCGTGCATCGCGGCGATAAGGCCGCCGGCAAAAGCGATCACACCAGCAGGAAGGAAACCGATCCCCGGCATAAGAAAACAGGCAACCAACATGCTAACCACAAGAAGGATACGCCGCCACCAGCTTCCAGCGCCGAAACCGCCCCGATCAGACGGGCGCAACAGCCGGGTTAGCAGCGATAGTCCCGCAGTAATGATCAGGATCACCGCAACGGTCTGGGGAAACACCTGACTATCCCGATCCGTGTAGCTTGCCGCGTCATAGAGGGTCGCCGCGCCTGCCAGCATGAAAAACGCCGATGTCAGCAGCGACCCGATTTGCCCCTGAGAAGTTGAAACGCTCATTTCGCATTCCTTTCCAACAGCTTGGTCTGTCTGCGGGCCATGAAGACCGGCAGGATCAACGTGATCAGGGTGAAGGCGATAATACCTTGTGAGATGGGCCGACCAAAAAACATCCCCGCCAGATTGTTGGTTGCGGCACCGATGGTCCAACCCTGCACAAAGCCTTGCTCTGCAATCGGGCCGAGGATCAGGCCCAGCACAATCGGAGAGGCCGCAAAACCGAACCGCGCCACGACCCAACCGAAGACACCAAGACACAGCATAATGACCACATCAGAGATACTGTTGCGGATGGCAAAGGTGCCGATGATCGTCATAAAGCCTACTGCCGGAACCAGTACGGCCTTCGGGATGGTGACGATGGATTTATAGGCATAGCGCCCGATCAGCAGACCCGCTGGCAGCATCATGATCGTTGCGATGATTAGACCGTAGATGAAGGTGTAAACGATAGAGCCGCTTTGCTGGAACATGGTCGGACCCGTGCGCACGCCTTGCACCAGAAGCGCGCCAAGCACGATGGCATCCGGTGGCGTTCCGGGGATACCCAGCACCAGCGTCGGGATAAACCCGCCACCCACGGTCGCGTTATTGGCGGATTCTACGGCCATGATACCATCGGGTTCGCCCTCACCGAACTTCTGATGGGGTTTCGCGCCGCGTTTTACTTCGGAATAAGCCACAAGCCCTGCGACCGATCCCCCTGCTCCCGGCAGGATACCCACCAGCGTGCCGATGATCGAAGAGCGCACAAGATTGAATTTGGAGCGCATGGCCAGACCGAATGCCTCTCCGATGCGCACAGATTTCACATCTTTTTCAACCTTCAGATGCCGGTCCGGTACAGCCACAAGGTCTATCAGGACGGGGATACAGTATAGGCCGATCAATGTGCCCACCACACCAAAGCCGCTGATCAGGGTCTGGCTGCCAAAGGTCAGGCGGATGTCAGCGGAAATCTCGGCCACCCCCACAGTGGACAGGATCATCCCGAAGGCCCCTCCTGCCAAACCTTTCATCAGGTTGCCTGTGGACAGAGACGCGATCAGGGACAGACCAAAGACCGAGAGCCAGAAATATTCCACAGGTCCAAAGGCAAGCGCCACTTTGGACAAAGGCGGCGCAAGCAACAGCAGCGCAAAGGCCCCGATCAAACCGCCACAGACCGAGGCAAAACACGCCAGCGCCACTGCGAGGTCTCCATCCCCTTTCTTGGCCATCGGATAGCCGTCAAAGGTTGTCGCAATCGCGGATGGCGTTCCCGGCGTATTCAGAAGAATGGCGGCATAGGCCCCACCATAAAGGGCACCAGTATAAATCGCCCCCAGCAGGATCAGCGCTGACGCGGGATCCATGCTGAAAGTGATCGGCACCAGAACGGCCAGTGCCATTGTTGCGGTCAGGCCGGGGATAGATCCGACAATCGTCCCCGCCGCCACGCCGAACAGTGCCAAACACAGGTTAAACGGCGTCGCGGCGGTTAGAAAATGGTCAAAATTCATAGACGTCTCTCCGGCGTGACCAGTATCATTTAATGAGTCCGGCTTCGCGGGCGTCTTTCAGATACTCCTCTTTACGCTCTGCCATGAAGGCGTCCATTTCGGCGGCATCAACGTCTAGCAAGGCAAAACCCGCATCCAGCATTTTCTGGCGGAAGGCTTCGTCGCCGTTAACTTCGCTGATCATGTCGGACCACATCTTGGTGGTCTCGTCACTGGCCGTATTGGGCAGGGCAATCCCGCGATAGGCACCGCCGACCATGTCATAGCCAAGTTCCTTGAAGGTTGGCACATCGGGGAACAGGGGGTGACGTTCTTCCATTGCAACGGCCAGCAGACGCACCGCATCCCCCTGTGCGGCACCTACCGTGGTATACCCCCACTCTGCCTTGACCTGTTTGCCAAGCAGCGCCGTCACAGCCGCGCCTGTGCCCTTGAACGGAACATAGGTGGTCGTTGCGCCGGTCATCTTGTCAAACTTGATCTGCGCCAGATGGTTTGCGCTGGCCTTGCCTGATCCCGAAATCGTCACCTGGCCAGGATTTGCCTTGGCATCCGCCACCAGGTCTTCAAGCGTCTGATATGGGCTGTCCGCTGTCACCACCAGTGCATCCGGTGTGAAATGGAACATATGGAAAATGTTAAGATCTTCGGTCTTGAAGCCTACATCCTTTTGCGCCGGTTTGATCACGATATGGGGCAGGTTCACGCCCATGATGGTCTGACCGTCCCCGCTCAACCCGTTGAGCGAGGCCCAACCCACGGCACCGCCGCCGCCGGGTTGGTAGGATACAACCAGATCCTGCCCGAATTTCTCCTTGAAGAACGGTTGTTGTAACCGTGCAGAGATGTCGGACTCCCCGCCCGGACCGAATGGAATGATGTAATTAACCGGGCCGCTCAGTTCTGCCGAGGCAACGGTTGCAAGACTTGTCACCAGCGCCAGTGCGGCCCCGGCTTTCAGAATGGTTCTTCTCAGCATAATTTTCCTCCCTATTGTGCTGGAATACTTAATTTAATGATCTGTCAGGTATTTGCCTCCCGTATCGCCGTCATGAACCTGTCGCGGATCACGACCGGATCTTTGGTTATGACTGGAACCTTGATATTTCCGCTTTCACATTTACACACGATGACCGTCATCTTGTCACCCGCAATCGCCTCGCGCATCACATCGGCGCAGTCTTCGGCCTGACATTCGATCACGGTTTCACAGCCGCAGGCTTTGGCCACTGCCGCCAGCGAGGTTTTCTTCCCCGCATAGGTGGGTTGGTCGCCGGTCGAGCCGTAGCTGCCATTGTCGATAATCAGCAGAATAAAATTGTCCGCAACGTTATTGGCAATGGTGGGCAATGTACCGAAATTGGTCAGGACCGAACCGTCGCCATCAATCGAGATCACCTTCTTTTCCTGCGCCAGCGCAACCCCAAGACCGATAGACGAGGCAAGACCCATCGTCCCGAGCATGTAGAAATTTGTCGGCTGGTCGTCGAGCATGTGAAGCTCCTGACTGGGCAGACCGATATTACAAACGACAAATTGGTCGGAAATGACCGGCACAAGCTCTTTCAAAACATCAGATCGGATCATTGGTCGCCGTAGCCTCCCCAGAAGGTTGCATCGGTCAGGATCGCGACCGGTTTGTTGCACATGAATGTGTATTTCAGGATCGTATCCAGCTCTTCTGCGTCGGATTGCTGGTGGAAGTGATAGGTCGGGATGTGAAGCTGGTTCAGCAACGCCTTGGTGTGAACCGCCATTTCCACCTGACAGGCCACCGGCTCTTTCAGCTCACCGCGATAGGAAATCAGCATGGGCAGCGGCATCCGGTAGAATTGTGTCAGCGTCACCAGCGTGTTCACCGTCACACCAATGGCAGTGTTCTGCATGATGATGGCCGAACGTTTCCCCCCCATGAACGCGCCCGCGCAGATCCCGATTCCTTCGTCCTCTTTATTGCTCGGAATGTGATAGATGTCCTTGCAGGCGTCAATTTCATCAATTACCCCTGCCAGTTGTTTGCACGGCACGGTCGTCACCAGTTTGATGTCGTTGTTCACGAAATCCGCGACGATCTTTTTGTCTATATCCACGGTAAGATCCCAAAAGTTACAGTCCCCGACTACCGTTGTTGTAAAGCCGATCTAAATCAAATCATTAATATTTGCGTGTAAGTAAAGTTTATGTTTAGGTGCGTCCAGACCTCTGCCAGCGAAAGCGCCTTATGACCATTGCCCTGTTCAAAACCCTGATCGCCATTTCCGAACACGGCAGCTTTAGCGCCGCCGCAGAGGAGATTTGCGTCACCCATGCGGCTGTAGGTCAACAGATGAAACGGCTTGAAGATTCGCTGAATGTGTCCCTGTTCGACCGCTCTGCCAAAACCCCGCGCCTGAACCAGTTGGGCAAGGCACTGGTGCCTAAGGCCAAGGCGGTGGTGGCGGAATATGACACTATTCTTGATGATCTGACAGGCGATCCTCGCATGATCGGGGAACTGGTGTTGGGGGCGGTGCCCTCTACCATTCGCGGACTGATCCCGCAGGCCATGAAGCGGCTGGTGCAACTTTACCCCGATCTACACATCCGCGTGGTGCCGGACCTGTCCCCCAATCTTCTGGAGCAGATCGAACGGGGCACGCTGGATGCTGCCGTGCTTAGCGAACCGACCCGCCTGCCCCGAAATCTCGATTGGAAACCTTTTGTACAGGAAGAGCTGGTTCTGCTGACCTCTCCCGAAGTGACCGAGGACGATCCTATAGAGATCCTCACCCAGAAACCCTACATCCGACACACGCGACAGGCTTCGGTCGGGATGCTGGCCGAGGAATGGCTGTCTGCCAATAAAGTGACGGTCCATGATGCGATGGAAATGGGATCGCTTGAAAATCTGGCCAGCATGATTGCCCATGATCTGGGTGTATCCATCGGGCCGAACATTTGCGTCCCCGATCCGATCTTTGAGGGATTGCGAAAAATCCCCCTTGGCCCCACTGCGACGGCGCGAACATTGGGTATTCTGACGCGCACCGACTGTTCCAAAATCCGCCTTGTGCAGCGGCTCTACGACCAGATCCATGCCACTATCGAAGACAACCATCCCGGTCGGGCTTTGTAATTTTTGCTTTACGTTCGCTAAAAATCAAATGATTTGCGCAAGAAAAACTTTCGGATAGTTTTGGCCGGACCCTAACCGGAAACAACACAGGCGCCGACCATGACAGCAGGTTTCACCCCTCCCGAACCACAGGCCGTGGCCGCGTTAAAAGACATCGCCGGTTCTGGCGGCTGGCGGGATGGGGCGGATATGGCCCGCTATTTCGAAGACCCGCGCGGACGGTTTACCGGACAGGCAACACTGGTGTTGCGGCCCGACACGGTAGAGACAGTGTCGAAAATCGTGTGCTACTGCTCGGCCCATAAAATCGGGATTATTCCCTATAGCGGCGGCACGGGCGTTGTCGCCGGACAGCTTTCGCCTGACACCCCCAATGCTGTGATCGTTTCACTGGACCGGATGAACAAAATCCGCGAAGTCTCTGTGGAGGATGGCGTTTTGGTGGCAGAGGCCGGATGTATCCTGCAAAACATCCACGCCCGCGCTGCACAGGAAAACATGATTTTCCCGCTCAGCATGGCGTCAAAAGGCAGTTGCTGCATCGGTGGCAATCTGGCCACCAATGCTGGCGGTATTCAGGTTCTGCGCCACGGCAACGCGCGGGATCTCTGCCTCGGGGTGGAGGCGGTTCTGCCGGACGGCTCAATCCTGAACGAACTCAGCCCCTTGCGGAAAAACAACACCGGCTATGACCTGCGCCACCTGTTAATCGGCAGCGAAGGAACCCTAGGTATCATCACGGCCGCCAGCCTGATCCTGAAGCCGCTGGACCCTGAATCCGTCACCGTCTTTTGCGCCATCCGCGACCATTCAGACGGGGTCAGCCTGTATAAAGAATTGCGCGCCGACTTGGGAGAGTCTCTTTCCGCCTTTGAACTGATGAGTGGCTTTGGCGTTGATCTGGTGCGCCGTCACTTTCCCAAATTCCCCGCGCCCTTCGCACAACGACATGACTGGCATCTGTTGTTGCAACTCGACGGCCCCAAGGGGATGCCAGCGCAGGTCGAAGAGGTTATGGGCCGGATGTTAGAAAAAAACCTTCTGTCAGACGCGGTTATCGCCCAGTCTGCAACCCAGTCCGAGGATCTTTGGGCCTTGAGGGAAAACACACCCGAGGCAAACCGGATGGAAGGGGCTTTTTGCAGCAGCGACACATCGGTTCCTATCCGCAAGATTTCGGATTTTGTGAAGGAAACCAGTGCGGCATTACGCGATATTCATGCGGGTTTGCGGGTGAATACTTACGGGCATATCGGGGACGGCAACATTCATCACAATGTCTTTGCCCCCGAAGGCACCTCTAAGGCGGATTTTCTGCGGGCACATCCGGACATGGTGGATGCGGTCCGTATGGCGATCAATGAAGTCACCCACAAGAGTGGCGGGTCTATCAGCGCGGAACACGGCATTGGACGGTTGAAGGCAGCCGATCTGGAAATCTATGCCAGCACCGCCAAACAGACCGCCCTGCGCGCAATCAAAGACGCGTTGGACCCCCATAACATCATGAATCCCGGCGCCCTACTGCGCTAGCGCCGTGCTGCCTGCCGCTACGTTATAAGCGAATTTCCACCGGAGGTCGCACGCTATACGGGTGTTCCTCTTGTTTCTGACGAGATGAGAACATATAGTGAACACATGAGCACACGATCCATAGAATCCAAACTTGCCATTCTCAGCGATGCTGCGAAATATGATGCGTCCTGCGCCTCCTCCGGGTCGACCAAACGGGATTCCCGCGACGGTAAGGGGCTCGGGTCTAATACTGGCAGCGGTATCTGTCATGCATACGCACCGGACGGGCGCTGCATTTCGCTGTTGAAAATCCTGATGACGAATTTCTGCATTTACGACTGCGCCTATTGCGTGAACCGGGTGTCTTCCAATGTGGAAAGAGCGCGATTCACAGTGGATGAAGTCGTTAAGCTAACCATTGAATTTTACCGCAGAAATTACATCGAGGGCCTGTTCCTGTCGTCGGGGATTATCCGCTCTCCTGATGTGACCATGTCCGAAATGGTACAGATCGCCCGAAAGCTGCGACATGAAGAAAATTTCCGCGGCTATATCCACCTTAAAACGATCCCGGACGCTGCGCCCGAACTGATAGCCGAGGCGGGACTGCTGGCGGACCGGTTGTCGATCAATGTGGAACTGCCCACCGATGCGGCAGTCACCCAATACGCCCCTGAAAAGGATCCCGCACAGATTCGCAAGGCGATGGGACACGTCCGGTTGCGCAAGGAAAATAGCAAAGACCGCTCTCACACAGGAAAGCGACCGCCGAAATTCGCACCTGCCGGTCAGTCTACGCAGGTGATTGTCGGTGCGGATGCTTCTAACGATGCGACCATTCTGGGCCAGTCCACGCGTCTTTATTCCAGCTACGGGCTGAAACGGGTTTATTATTCGGCCTTTTCCCCCATCCCCGACAGTTCAAAAAACCTGCCCCTGATCCGCCCTCCCCTGCAACGGGAACACCGGCTCTATCAGGCGGACTGGCTGTTGCGGTTCTACGGGTTTGAACTGGACGAAATTACTTCGGTGACACAGGACGGGAATCTGCAACTGGACTATGATCCGAAACTGGCTTGGGCGCTGGCCCATCGGGGTCTCTTTCCGCTTGATGTGAACAGGGCCAGCCGGGAACTGTTGCTGCGCGTTCCCGGTTTCGGAGTGCGCACGGTAAACCGGATTCTCTCCACCCGCCGGCACAGAAATCTGCGCTATGAGGATCTGACCCGCATGGGGGTTTCGATGAAGAAAGCCCGCGCCTTTGTCACGGCGACCGGTTGGTCGCCCGCAGCCCTGACCGACAGCGCGGATTTGCGGGCCAAATTCGCCCCCCCGCCAGAGCAACTCAGCCTGTTATGACGATTCGGATGACCATGCCAATGATCGGCACCGCGCAGGCGTGGCGGGATGCGGCACGGGGTTTGATCAACGCGAATGTCGCGCCTTGCGATGTCAGTTGGGGGGATGAAACGACCCCTGCCGGCCTATGGGATAGCTTACCGCCGCCCCGGACTGACAAGGTTTTGACGGTCCCGAAAGAGTTCATTTCCATCGCCCGTTCCGTTGTCTGGCACAGCGATCCCAGCCGCTTTGCCCTACTCTACCGTGTCTTGTGGAGGCTGCGCGACACACCCCATCTGCTCAGCGATCGGGCAGATCCGGAACTGGCGCAGTTGCGGCGGATGGAAAAAAACGTGCACAGGTGCCAGCATAAAATGAAGGCGTTCGTCCGCTTCCGAGAACTCGGCTCCCCCGAGGATCCGCGCCGCTCTTTTGCCGCATGGTTTGAACCCAGCCATTTCACCGTCGAACCCACCGCACCGTTCTTTGCGCGCCGGTTCGGAGATATGGACTGGCGCATCATCACGCCCAGCGTCACCGCAAGTTTTGTCGATGGGAAGATCGCGTTTAGCGCCGGACAGTCCAAACCACCCCTGCCCGAAGACGCAAGCGAGCAGCTTTGGACCACCTATTTTCGCAATATTTTCAATCCGGCACGGGTGAAAGTGAAAGCGATGCAATCAGAGATGCCTAAGAAATACTGGAAGAATATGCCAGAGGCCGCCGCGATTCCCGATCTTATCGCATCGGCCCCTGCCCGCGTGCGCGCAATGAACGAGGCTGCTCCCACGCTTCCGCCGCTGCGGGTCGAAAAGGTACAGCAGCAACTGGCGCGTCTGCCAGAGTCGGTCTGGTCTGGTGACGCGGATGCGCTGCGAGCCGAGATTTCCGCCTGCACCCGATGCCCGCTGCATTGCCACGCCACGCAAGCGGTGCACGGCGAAGGTCCGATGGATGCGCCCCTGATGATTGTCGGAGAACAACCTGGCGACACAGAAGACCTCGCGGGGAGGCCTTTTGTTGGTCCTGCTGGCAAATTGTTTGACGAAATTTGCGCGAAAGCGGATGTGGATCGCAGCCGCGCCTATGTGACCAATGCGGTGAAGCATTTCAAATTCATACCCCGTGGCAAAAGGCGCATTCACCAACAGCCGAGCACGACCGAAATTGAGCAGTGCAAATGGTGGCTGGATGCAGAGCGGACCGCCGTTCAACCCCGCGCGATTATTGCGCTGGGTGCCAGTGCCGCCCAGTCCCTGACCGGAAATGGCGAAGGGATCGGCAAACGACGCGGCAAGGTACATCTGCTTGATGACGGAACTCCGGTGGTGCTTTCGTTCCACCCCTCCTATCTTTTGCGCTTGCGTGATCCGGTGGCGCGACAAGAGGCGAGCGAACTTTTGCGCCTCGACCTCACCCGCGCCCATCAACTCGCGCAGAACATCTCTGTTTAGAAACATCCGGCCGTGAGGGTGGAACAATCGGCCAGCCCCCTGCCCTACCTTGCATTCGCGCTGGGTCGGCCGCTGCCTGCGGACTTAATTTCGGGTTGCGTGACCGTTTTGGGGATCTGTTAGTATCCGTAGGATTACATCCTACGTTTTTTTTCTTTCCAGCGGCCATTTCCAAGATTGTTAGCGAAAAATCACGCCAAAAAAGATTTAACCGATTGATTTCTAACGACTTTTATCCTAATAGACTTGAAAAACGGGCGTTACCCAGCCACTGCGCCGCTCTCGCACAAAAAAGGGAGTAACCCGTGGATTACCCCCTCACCAACGTAACCCGCGGGTTACTTTAGTCGTCAAGCGCCGCGTTAAAGGCCCGAATGGCACGTTCCAACTGATCCTTTGGAACGCCGGCAAAGTCGACGCGCCCGACGATCCGGCACTCTCCGTTCCGTGCTGTCACTTTCAAGTCACCGACGTGGAACTCAAACTTCTCTTTCGGCTCGGTTTTGATGGTTTTCGTTCCGCTGCCAGATTTAGCACCAGACACAAACCCCGCGAGAACCACCGCCTGCGCATCACGGCTTGCACAATTTGCCAGAGACGCCCGCAGGTCTGAAACGTCACCCTGCCCCGACTTCAACGCTCGTGCCACCTCAGCCCCGAGGTTGCGCGAAACGTCCTTGGGCCATTGCAGCGCATCACCAAGCGTGGTGAGTAGATAGACAAAACTGCGGATGTAAGAGCGTTTCATTTTATGAAGAGAAGCATACAACCGACCCACCAAAGCATCCGGATCGCTGCCTTCTACCTGATCATCCTGCGCGGCAGCGATCACCACCTGCGCCATCTCTGCGAAGGTCAGGTCTTCACGAACAACGTTTTCTTCGACCATGTCGATGTAACGGGTGATCCGGTCGTCTTCGGCCCGATCCACACGGGCCAGTATTGTCGAGAATTGCGCATCCCCGGTTTCTTCCAAAAGCTGGGACAAGGCCGTAAACCGCCGCCAGCCTTTCTTCAGTTGATACCGCCCGTCCTTCCCCGGAAACACTTCGATAGGTTCCTTTTGACCCCGTTCGCGAATGGAGGCTTTCAGCTCGTCCATCTCTGCGGATACGGCAACCGCATCCAATTCAAGACGATCCCTTGGCAATTCATCGGTAGAAATTTCCGAAAGAGAGATGGCTTGCAGAACGCGACCCTGTTGCGATGCTTCGCGAAATTCTTTCGCATCGCGGGCATTCAACCGGCGCTGTTCGACCTTCGCTTCGGTGGTCTCCTGTAAGCTGTCTGCCGCTTCACGTACGGCGGCGCCCATCGGTCCAACGCTGCGCGATCTGCGGGATACCGGACCTGATGTGTCTAAAGGGCCAAATCCGAATTTGTTTTTAGATGTCATTGCTTCGCTCCCTCACTGCCGTTTCTTTTGTTCCAAGCATCGAGCACGGTGCCCAGAAATTCACCATAAGCCCGATCAAAACTGTGCCGCGCCCGCTTCCATGTTTCCCGTGTCATATGCCGGTAGTCCTGTTCGTATACCGACATTTGAAAGCGCCCCGATTGCTCCACCGCGCGGGTCATTTCAATCGGGTTTTGGCACACATCTGCGCCAAACACGTTCCGAAACGCATCCATCATAGCAGCGTGCAGCGGGTTGGTGTTCTCAAAACGGGTCATCAAAACCCGTATGTCAGCAAAGGCTTTGGGCAGGGTAATTCCAGCATCCTCCGCCAAAGCGCCGAAACCATCAGAGATGTCCGCCATTGCATCCCCCAACTGACCGAGATAGCTGGTCGTGCTGTCATACTCCCAGTAGCCGGGACCGGAGGGGATATACAGAATATCCGCGGCAAAAGCTGCGTTCAAAGATTGATAGCCAATCGCAGGCGGGCAATCGAAAATTATAATATCGTATTGGTCGTCCGGCAGTTCATCAAGATAGCGGGCCATGCAACCAAAAAAGCTCCAGGCTTTGTGCAAGGCACGGTATTGCGCGGAGGCAAATTCTACAAAGGCGGCATTGGCACAGGAGGGGATAATATCAATCGTCGGCCAGCAAGTTGGCTGGATAAAATCCTGCACCCGCTGCGAACCTATAGAGCGCACATCATCCGGAAGCTCTTCCGAAGACGGGTAGGGGCAGTCGTCCGGATCATCATAGCTCTCTATAATACGGTCGGCTTCACGACACAGATCGCGGCACATAATGCCCCACACTGTATTCCATTCTTTAACCTCGGTCAGACCCATAGAGTGGGTCAAGGTGGCTTGGGGATCGAAATCCACGCAAAGCACGCGATACCCGTCCAGTGCGGCGGCATTGGCAAGGTGTTGTGCCACGACGGTCTTGCCAACCCCGCCTTTGAAATTCGACACAGCCGCCCGCATCGCGCGCCCCTTGGGACGTTTGGGAAGCAGGGTCTTGCCCCGAAACTTGGCACGGCGGCGCAGTTCATTGATCTCTTCAAGCGAAAACCAGCGTTGACGGCCGTCTTCTTCTGTGGAGCCTTGGGGGAGGGACGGGTCATCCATCAGTTTCTTCCGCAACGTATCGGCGGAAACATCAAACATAAACTGGCTGATCTCCCATATAGAGAAAGGACGGAGGGTTTTAACCTCACCGGGGGAAAAGGTTGAACGTCGCACCGCTGCCTGTTGTGCGAGACTACGTTCATTCATTTGTTGCAGGTCTTTATGATTGCGCATTGCTCTACTCTTGTTTTTGCCACATAGATGTTGAATAACGGGAATTGACAGAAAGAGCAAAACCGAATTTTCGATATTTTCCTGTAATCCCCCGATTCGGATGAAAAACAGGAAAAACGCCGCGGATTGCGGGTTGAGAGATAAAATAGGGGGACAGCGAACCTGCCTATACAGGCAAATAAGGTGACAGCATCGTTCCTTTAAGGTGACACTCAAGATGTCCCCCTTAACCAATTAACCTAATCTATTCCTCTTTTTTAAGATTTTTTCAGGTTTTCCCGATATTTCAAAGTGATTGACAAAAAACGGGATTTCGTGCCTTCTCCAAATGCAGACAGAATCGACACTTCTAAAAAAGTCGATCGCAGCAGAGGCAGACAGTATGACAGGCAAATTATGGAACCCAAGCGATTAACCGGCCCCGAAGCCGGGGCGCTTAAATATGACATTCTCACAGCATTGACCCTGATCGGGCTGAACGGAACCGCTACCCAGCAAATGACAGTTCTCAGACTGACCGCTTTGGTGACGGCGCGGTATAACTGGCGGGCGAATGAACTTTCGGTGGGTCAGCGGGACATGGCGCGGATGTGGGCCGTGAACGAGCGGACAGTAAAACGGGAAATCAAGCGGCTGCTCGACAGCAAGATTCTGACCTGCAAACGCCAAGGCGTGCGGGGCAGGGTAGGGGCCTATGTGCTGAACCTTTCTGCTATTGCGAAACTCTCGGCGGAGCAGTGGGAAACAGTCGGGCCGGATTTCGCGGAACGGATGGCAGGGTATTTCCCCCATCGGGCAGAGAATGTGGTCAAGGTGGATTTCTCGGCAGCGAATGTGACCGCCATTGCGCAGGAACCGAAAGACGCGCCTTCAGGGACGTGGCGGGCGGTGCAGCATGCGCTTCGGGACAAGGATGAGGCAATCTTCAAAAACTGGTATTCCCGTCTCAGTCTGAAAGCCTGCAAGGATCGCAAGGCAGAGATTCTGGCGCCCAGCCGGTTTGTTGCCAATTACATTCAGACTCATCTCTTTGACGAGCTTCATCACGCTCTGGAGCAGGAGTACGGAGTGCTCGACGAAATCCTTATTTCTGTCTAGCGGAGAACATCAGGCTGGGGCGCTTATACACGAATTTCATCTGTTAAAGCGCCGTTACGAGATTTCCGACTAAATCCAAATGCCGGGAGAAAAACGTATCAACCCTTGTGACGCAAACAAAAACACCGGCGCGTTGCTACGCCGGTGTTCGCCCTCTTAAGCCTTGCGCGTCAGAGCGGTTCGGCCAATAGAGGGGTCCAATCTGTCAGGGCTGACTGTAGACCCTTTCAAATTGGAATTTACGGATCAGGCGTCCTGTTTGGGCAGATGGCCAAGGGTGACGTCCAGTTCCATTTCACGCCCTTTGCGCAGAATAGTGACGGTCTGCTTTGTCTCAGGCTCGGCACTTGCAACTGCGCGGGGCAGGTCGCGAAGGGTCTCGATCTCGGTTCCTGCAAAGGACATCACAATGTCGCCGGCTTTGAACCCTGCTTTGGCCGCAGGGCTGTCGGCCTGAACCGCCTCGATCACCGCCCCTTTGGGTGCGTCATAGCCCAAAACAGCAGCGACTTCATCGCTCATCGGGCGAATTTGCACGCCAAGCCAGCCGCGATCAATGGTGCCATCTGCTGACAGGTCGGCCACGATGGTTTTGACCATATCCGCGGGGACGGCAAACCCGATGCCCACCGAACCACCATCGGGTGAGAAAATAGCAGTGTTCACGCCAATTACTTCACCCTTTGCGTTAAACAGCGGCCCACCGGAGTTACCACGGTTAATGGCGGCGTCGGTCTGGATATAGTTGTCGAAGGGACCGGATTTGATGTCACGGGACTTGGCCGAGATGATCCCCGTCGTCACAGTGCCGCCCAGTCCAAAGGGGTTGCCAACAGCAATCGCTTCATCGCCAACGCGGATGTCTTCGGAGCTGCCGAATTTCACCACGGGCAATTCCTCGTCCGTTTCAATCCGCAAAAGGGCGATGTCGGTCAACGGGTCGCTGCCCACAACCGTGGCGGTAAAGCTGCGTCCGTCTGCCATTTTCACCTTAACTTCATCGGCATCGGCCACAACATGATGGTTGGTTACAATGTCCCCATCCGCGCTGATGATAAAGCCGGAGCCTAATCCGGTTCGCGGTGTTGCCTGCGGCGGGACCGGAAGTTGCCGCCCATAGCGGTTCTGGAATTGTTGCATAAGCTCGCTATCTGCGGAAACGGGCAGGGCTTTCTGGGTGACTTCAATGAAGACCACGCTCGGGCTGACGGTTTCAACCAGATCGGCGTAGCCTCCGGCGGGGACGGCAAGGGCGGCTGTGGGGGAAAGGGCAATTGCGCCGCCCGATGCGATCGTTGCTGCCATCAAAGCGGCAGTCAGGGTTTTTCGGGGTTTGGTAATGAATGTCGGTGTCATGTGTTGCTACTCCGTAGTCTTGTTCCTGTGAAAAGGAGATGGGGCATGCAACTAAGGATGACTTTGCAGCAGCTATACAAATTTGTAATCTTTGCAGAATGGCTCTCTGCGCTAGGCTATTGGGATGATAGAGCAGCAGGACCGCTCGGGCGTGAAGTATACAGGAAGGCCGGATGAAAATTCTTGTAATCGAAGACGATAAGACAACAGGCGATTATGTCGCCCACGGTCTGCGCGAAGAGGGCCATACGGTTGATCTGGTGGAAAATGGTCGGGACGGTCTGATCCGTGCCAGCACCTCTGATTACGATATTCTGGTGATTGACCGGATGCTGCCGGATCTTGACGGATTGTCGATTGTCAAAACCCTGCGCGGTGCGAAAAACCTGACGCCAGTTTTGTTCCTGACCTCGCTTGGCGGGGTGGATGACCGGATAGACGGGTTGAATGCGGGGGCGGATGACTATCTGATCAAGCCTTTCGCGTTCGGAGAATTATCCGCGCGGGTCGCGGCCCTTGCGCGGCGTCCAAAGTTGACAGCGCAGGAAGATACGCTTCACGCAGGCGATCTGACAATGGATCTGATCCGGCGCAAGGTCACGCGGGGCGACGTAGAGATTGATCTTCTACCGCGCGAGTTTGCCTTGCTGGAACATCTGTTGCGGCGCAAGAACCGCGTGCAGACACGTACGATGCTGCTAGAGGCTGTCTGGGACATCAGTTTTGATCCCCAGACTAATGTTGTGGAAACCCATATCAGCCGCTTGCGGGCCAAGGTGGACAAACCCTTTGACACAGAGCTGATTAAAACCGTGCGCGGTGCGGGCTACCGCATAGAGGCGCCCTGATTGATGGCAGAGCGCGCACCCCGACGGATCAACCTGTTACAATCCACGCCCTTGCGCCTGACCGTGGGATTGATTTCGATGTTCGCTCTGGTCAGCCTGATCAGTCTCGGGGCGGCCTATCTGGTGATCCGGGATTCCATGCAGCAGTCCATGCGGTCCGATCTGACACAGGAATTTGCCGGTTTCCAAGCCGCCCCGACCGCCGGGGCCGTGGCCGCTTTGGTCAAGGCCGAGGCCGCTGTCACACGTTCTGACCGTCGTATTCTCAGCTACACCGCACCGGACGGGCGGCATTATGGCAACGGTTACATCGCCCTGACCGAAGACGGGTTTCGCGTGCTGTCAATTTCTAAAGACGATGACCTGTCACAACTGACCTATCTGGCGGTCAGTCGCCCGCTTTACGGGGGGCGGCTGACCATTGCCATCAGTCGGGCGCAGATCGACAACCTGAGCGATTTTTTCATAAAAATCCTGCTGCTTAGCGTTCTACCGACCACCGCTATCGGTCTGACCGCCGGGCTGGTTCTGGCACGGCGCACAGCGCGGCGGATCAGGGCCATCGGGGACACTCTGGACAAGATGGCGGGCGGCGATCTCGGGGCGCGGGTGCCCAAACTTTCAGGGCGCAGGGATGACCTGTCGTTCATTGCGACCCATGTGGACCGGATGGGACAGGCGCAGCAATCCTCGGTGGCGGCGCTAAAGCAGGTTTCGGCGGATATAGCCCATGATCTGAAAACCCCGATCCAGCGGGTTGCCGTGATGCTGAATCAGGCCCGCGAAATGCCGGATCTTCCACCGCAGCTGGAGGATTTGATGCACCGCGCCGGACAGGAAACCGAAGGGATCGTCGCAACTTTCCAGTCCTTGCTTCAAATTGCCCAGATTGAAGGGGGCAGTCCGAAATCCCGCTTTGCACCCGTCGATCTGGCGGTGCTGGCGGCGACATTTGCCGAAGTTTATGAACCCTCCGCCGAGGAAACGGGCCACAGCCTGACGGTCCATGCACCCGCAGACCAGCAGTTTATGGTGACGGGCGATAAGGTTCTATTGGGGCAGGTTCTGGCAAATCTGATTGAAAATGCCCTGCGCCACACGCCCGACGGCACGCCGATCCATATCAGGCTTGCGCGGGACGGTGTCGCGGTGGTGCTGAGCGTGGCCGACAAGGGGCCGGGGATACCGGAACCAGAGCGGGATAATGTCTTGCGCCGCCTCTACCGACTGGAACAAAGCCGCACCACAGCGGGCAGCGGGCTTGGCCTTAGCCTTGTTTCGGTGATTGCCGATCTGCATGAGGCCCGCCTGACACTGGAGTCAAACGAGCCCGGTTTGCGGGTCAGTCTACGCTTTCCACCGTCTGAGGGTGCTATTCCATAAACCAGCCGTGGCTGACCACCAAGGACTGTCCGGTCAACGCGTTGGTGGGGAAGGCGGCGAACATATGGGCGACCTCTGCTACGTCTTCGACGGTCGTGAACTCCTGATCCACCGTCTTGCCAAGCATCACGGTCTTGACCACTTCCTCTTCGGAGATGCCCAGCTCTTTGGCCTGTTCGGGGATCTGTTTTTCCACCAGCGGTGTTTTGACAAAGCCCGGACAAATCACGTTAGAGCGTACCCCGTGGGCCGCGCCTTCTTTAGAAATCACGCGGGACAGACCCAGCAATCCGTGCTTTGCCGTAACATAGGCGGACTTCAAGGGTGAGGCTTCTTTGGAATGAACCGAACCCATCAGAATAACCGAACCGGACCCCGCCTTATACATATGGGGAAGGCAGGCTTTGGTGGTCAGGAATGCGCCGTCGAGATGGATTGCCAGCATCTTTTTCCACGCGGAATAGGGGAAATCCTCAACCTTGTGGACAATTTGCACTCCGGCGTTAGAGACCAGCACGTCGATCTGCCCCCAAGTGTCCATAACCTCGGCCACGCCTGCGTTCACGGCGTCTTCATCGGTCACATCCATCGCCACGCCAATGGCGGTTCCGGGGTATTCATCGCTCAACCGCGCGGCGGTGTCTTTTGCCGCCTCAAGGTCAAGATCCGCGATCACAACTTTCGCGCCGTCTTCCATGTAACGCCGTGCAATGGCTTCCCCGATACCTCGGGCAGATCCGGTGATGATGCAAACTTTGTCTTTCAAATTCATTTTGTTTCCTTTGTCGTCCTGTGTCTGTTCCATCTGTCACCAGCAAGATCGAAAATACCGATGCGGCTGGCGGAGTTGTGGCGGTTTTTCCAGTCCGGATGGGTCAGGGTTTCCATCACATCTTCGCGCCCTGCGGCCCAACGGTCCAGCATAGAATTGCGTGAAAACTCGTAATCTTTCGAGCCACCTTCGTATTGGGCTTGCCGGTAGATCAGGTGTACGATTGCGATATCCGGTTCACCGTCTTCACACAACAAGGCGCGGGCGTCTGGATCGTTTTGCAGCTCTTTAGGCAGCTTTTTATACAGTCTTTCCGCCGCTTCACGCTGTTGGTGCAGGCGTTTCATCATCTCGGTGTTAAACCGCGTGCGGCTGGAATAGCGGATGTCCTTGATGCGGGAGTCTATGTCCCACACCGACTGGGGCACAGGCCCGCGCGCATTAAACAGGTCGATCTGGAAAATGCACAATGAGGTGCTGTCGCCGGGATGATCCAGTACGTATTTCAGCGGCGTATTGGACACCAACCCGCCATCCCAGTAAAACTGTCCGTCGATCTCTACGGCAGGAAAGCCCGGTGGCAAGGCTCCGCTCGCCATGATGTGTTCGGGGCGAATGGTGTCGCGGGCGCTGTCAAACCACGTCATGTTTCCGGTGGCCACATTGACCGCGCCGACGCTCAGTCGGGTCGGACCGTTGTTAATCCGGTCAAAGTCCACCATTTCAAGCAGGGTCTCGCGCAGTTCAGAGGTATCGTAATAGCTGTCCGCACCATGCTGTCCGGGCAGGCGCATCACGGCAGGGGGCACGCGGGGTTTGAAAAAGCCCGGGGCGCCGGTGGTCATGGTTGCCGTTGCGCTGATGTTGTTGAAAACGGTCAACGCGGTGTTGAATTTCAGCGGCGTCAGGCAGGCGGTGTTCGCGGTGATCCGCGTCCAGAATTTCCGCAATTGCGCAACGCGGGTCTCGGGCGGATTGCCCGCCATGATCGCCGCATTGATCGCACCGATTGAAATTCCTGCGACCCAATCGGGGTGTAGCCCCCGTGCGTCCATTTCCTCTACCGCGCCCGCCTGATAAGAGCCGAGCGCCCCGCCGCCTTGCAGTACCAGAACGGTTTTTTCTGTGTCAGTCTTTGGTGTCATTGCATCGCTTTCTTTGACCACATTTAGGCCGGATCAGGTCAAATGCGAAGGAAAAGCGGTCTCACCTTTACGCGACTGTTCTAAGCGAAGGCTCAGAGCCGCTGCCGCAGCTCTGTTTTCAGCACCTTGCCATAGCTGTTTTTGGGCAAGGCGGTCAAAACCTCATAGCGCTTGGGCTTTTTGAATGAGGCGATTTGCGACTTGCACCATTGATCAAGCACTGCCGGATCGCAGGTCCTGCCCTGTTCAAACACGATGAAAGCCACGACAACCTCGCCCCAATCCGCATCCGCTGCCCCGACGACCGACACTTCAAACACATCCGGATGGGTCAGTAAAACCTCTTCTACCTCGCGGGGGTAGATATTGCTTCCACCCGAGATAATCACATCTTTGGAACGATCTGTGAGGGTCAGAAACCCGTCTTCGTCGAGCCGACCCATATCGCCGGTTTTCAGCCAGCCGTCTTGCAAGGTTTTGCGGGTTGCCTCCGGATTGTCCCAATACCCCGCCATCACGCTGTTACCGCGCAAAACGATCTCGCCGGTTTCACCGCTTGGCACATCTTCCATCGCGTCATTTACCACTCGCAGTGTCACACAGGTCTGCGCAAAACCAACCGAAACCCGCCGCGCTTCGGCCTTGGGGTGGTCGCGGTCCGCCACCAGTTCGCGGGGCAGGGCGGTGATGGTCATCGGGCTTTCGCCCTGTCCGTAGATCTGCACGAACTTAGGCCCCAACACCCGCAATGCCTCGTTTATATCGGCCAGATACATCGGACCACCGCCGTATATCACCGTGCGGATACCGCTGCCGTCATAGCCTTCGGTCTTGGCGTATTCCACCAGCCGTTTGATCATCGTAGGGGCGGCGAAAAACACAAGGTTGCCAAACCTTTGGCCAAGTACGGCGATCTCCGCCGGATCGAACCCTTGGGACGGGGGGATCAGATGGCAGGCACCGGCCCGCACGAACTGGAAGTTATACAGTCCCGCCCCGTGTGACATTGGCGCTGCGTAAAGCGAGACATCATCAGGGCCGACACTGTCCACATCCAGCGTGTAACTGCCCGCCATCGCATGAATATTTCTGTGGGTGATCATCACCCCCTTTGGGCGCCCCGTGGTGCCGGACGTGTAAAACAGCCACGCAACATCCTCCATCGCCACTGGGCCAGGCGGTTGATAGTTGGCGTTGGGCAGTGAACTGAAATCGGTCAAGCCAAGTTCGGGGCAGGGCAGGGGCACATCCCCGCCGAATACATCGCCATGCTCGGTAATGACCATCGCCGCGCGGGCGTTGTCGATGATCCACGCAGCCTCGCGCGGGTGCAATTTGTAATTGATCGGAACAATTACGGCGCCGATCCACAGGACACCGTAAAGGATTTCCAGATATTCGGTGCAATTTCGGGTGAAAAGGGCAACGCGGTCGCCCTTTATGATGCCGTGACGGGCTGCAAGCTGCTGACCTATGGCGCAGCTTTGCGATGCGAAATCTTCATAGGTGGCGTGTAGAACCTCGCCCTTCCGGATCGCAGGGTGCAGGGGACGCGCCCGCGCAGTCTGGTGCAGCCAATGGGCGAGGTTCATTTTATCACGCTTTTACAGTTTCCAGTACCGAGACATAGTTGGCCACGCCGGACCCGCCCATGTTAAAGACCAGACCAAGGTTCGCGCCGTCTTTCTGGATGCCGCCTGCCTGTCCCGTCACCTGACGGAAGGCCAGCGCGTGCATCGACACGCCGGTGGCGCCAACAGGGTGGCCTTTCGCCTTCAGCCCGCCGGACAGGTTCACCGGCAATGCGCCATCCTTGAACACTGTGCCGTCTTCCAGCGCCCGTGCGCCCTGACCCTTTTCGGTCAGGCCCATTGCTTCGTAGGTGAGCAGTTCGGCAATGGTGAAACAGTCGTGCACTTCGGCAAAGTCGATGTCTTTCACCGTGGTGCCGGATTCTTCAAAGGCATTCTGGAACGCCCGCTCCGGCCCTTCGAATTTCAGGAAATCGCGGGAGGACATGGGCAGCGTATCGCTGACATGGGCCGCTGCACGGAAGCCCGCCGCCTTGGGGAAGTTCACCGCATTCTCGCCGGAGGTCAGCACCACAGCCGCCGCCCCGTCCGTTACCAGCGAACAGTCGGTCAGGCGCAAAGGCGGTGCGATCTCCGGATTGCGATTGGTGATCTGGCTGCAATCCTCAAAGGTGAAGGGTTTTTGCATTTGCGCCAGCGGGTTATCCATCGCGTTCATGTGGTTTTTGGACGCAATCCGCGCCATCGCATCAAGCGGGTCGTCGTATTGTTTGCCATAGGCTTTGGCCGCCAGAGCAAACACCTGCGGGAAACTTAGCCCTGCTTCGGTGGTGTCGTTCTGGTATCCCGCACCCGCCAGCGCAGTCGTAATATCCGCGGTCGGGCGATGGGTCATCTTTTCCGCCCCGACAACCAGCACGGTTTTCGCCTTGCCCGCCTTGATCGCATTCATCCCCGCATGAATCGCGGCAGAACCGGACGCACATGCGTTTTCGGCCCGCATCGCCGGTTTGAAACGGAACTCCGGATAGGCCTGCATGATCAGCGAAGACGCAAAACCGTCGCTGACCATACCGGAGTTGAAATGCCCCAGAAACAACGCATCAATATCCGCCGGATCAACACCCGCTTCTTCAATAGCTTCGCGGGTGGCGGCAACAATCATATCTTCGAGATTTTCGTCCAACCGGCCAAATTTCGTGTGGCCACTGCCGACGATGCATATGTCATGTGTCATTGTTTTCTCCTCATTTGGCCGGACTATGGCAAGTTGACCGCCTGCTGTCACGGGCAAAAGAGGGGAAATTAACGGGGTCCGAACACAGCGGGCCGCCCTTTTAAAGGGGACGGCCCGACTGAACTTTCAGGAATGTCTGACTCAGAAGCGCAGGGACAGGCAGGACATGCCGCCGTCGAGTTTTGCGCATTCGGAATTGTCGATTTGCACCACCTCATAGCCCGCCTTGTCGAGCATTTCGGCCGTGCGCGGGAAACCGTCGGGGCAGATGACGAACTGATTAAAGCGGATGCTGTTGGCTGCGGCTTCCTCGCCTTCTGCGGTGTGGAGCACGCGGTAGCCTTCAAAACAGCCGGACTCGTCAAGCCGTTTGGTCGACAGGATGGTTTCTCCGTCCAGCAAGGAACAGTCGGTTTTGAAATGCAGCACGCCCGGAGGGGTGAAGACCTCTCGCAGCTTGTGGCCCCACTCGCTGATGATGTTGCGCAACTCTTCCACGCCTTCGGCATCGGTGCGATCGGAACGACCCACCAGAACCTCGCGGCCTGTGACCAGAATATCGCCGCCCTCGATGTGGCCCGGTCCTTCGATCCGGCGCACATCGTCGTAGACGCGGTGCAGTGTCGGGCTCATCTCCGCCACTTCTCCCAGACGGCTTGGTGCGCCGGGGCGCATCAGGACAGCCCCTTGGGGCAGGCACAGGGCGGTGTCTTCCACGAAGACCGCATCCGGAAACTCTTCCAGCGGGGGCAGTTCGATCACCTCCGCGCCGGTCTTTTTCAAGGTTTCAACGTAATGGGCATGGGCCGCCAGCATCCGGTCGAGATCTGGTGTGCCTATGTCCTCGGCACGCAGTCCGTCAATAATGCTCGCCGCCGGTTTGCGGGTGATGGCGCGGGTAAATTCAAAGGTCGGGTCTGTCATACTGTTTCCATTTGCAAAGAATGTGCGTGTTTGATGATACGGTCGCAGGCGGTGTCAAAAGCGGTGTCATCCACCGTCAGCGCAACGCGCACCCAGTCTTTTAACGAGTCGCCAAAAGAACTGCCGGGCATGACCGCCACATTGCCGTGTTCCAAAAGGTGTTTTGCATAGTCGAGCCCGCTCATGCCGGTGGAGGCCACATTGATCAGCGCGAACATACCCGCGTCAGGGCGATGGACCAGAAGATCGCTTTCGGCTGATAGCCGCCGCTCCAAAAGTGCTGCCCGTTTGGAAAAGCGCTCGCACATGCCCTTTGCAACGGTAGACCCGTCCCGAACGGCTTTTTCCGTCATATCCGCGATGAAGGGCTGGTTGCCGAACAACATGGTTTCCGCCAGCGGCAACAGCGCAGCGGTAAAGGCTTCCGGCCCCACAAGCCAGCCGCTGCGGAACCCCGGTGCGGCGTGGGATTTGGAGATGGAAGAGGCCACGATCACGCGGTCTGCCAGATCGGGGAAAGACAGGGGAGAGGTGAAATCACTGCCATCAAAGATCAGGTCCTCATAAACCTCATCCGAGATGATCCAGAGATCGTGCTTTTTTGCCAGCGCACCGATTGCGGTAATATCTTCGGCGGTCAGGATGGACCCCGTGGGATTGTGGGGCGTGTTCAGGAAAATCGCCCGCGTGTTGGGTGTAATCCGGCTTTCAATGTCTGCGGCCTGCATGCGAAAGCCGTTTTCGGGGCGCAGGGGAACCGGCACCATTGTGGCACCGCTGGCACGGATGACACCTTCATAGGTGGCATACATCGGATCGCCCACCAGCACCTCATCGCCACTCTCCCCGATTCCGGTAAAGATTGCGTAAAGAGAGGTCTGTGTGCCGGGGAAACACATGATCTGATCCGCTGTGATCTCGCGGCCGTTGCGCATGCTGTAACGGTCCGCCAGCGCTGCCCGCAGACCGGGTTCGCCTTCGCCGCTGGAATAGCCGGTGCGGTGTTGGCCAAGCGCATCTATCGCTGCCGAAACAAGGACATCTGGCGTTGGTACATCCGGTTCCCCGATGGTCAGTTCAATAATGTCCCGCCCCTGCGCGGACAGTCTGCGTGCAAGCGCATGGATTTCCCACTTCGCGCCGCCGAGCCCTGCAAGCCGGTCTGTGATTGCAGCAAGTTTCATGGCTCACCCTTCCTGAGTTGTTAGGTATTTTTCGTCATTTTGTGCGGTCAAACTCGGGGTCAGATCGAGCCCGACAATCGCCCCGACAGAGTGCAGGCCGATACGGGCCAGTTCTCCGGCTTCAAAGGCTTCGGGCAATGCCCCGCCTTCCATCCAAAGCCCGTCGATCACCGCGTTCCCCGCGATGGCCATGCGGCGCAATTCAACCTGTGATGCTGGCGTTCCGGCCTCGGCCAGTGCCTCGGCAATCAGCGTCTCCAGCCGGTTGCGAAAGTTGTAATAGGTGCGCTGGTGCATGGCGCGCATATTGTTATCTTGACGCAGGGAGCTGATAAAGCTGGCCCAAAGCGTGACAGAGCGGGTGTCCATCACTGGCGCGGTCAGGCCCGCCGCCACAAATCCGCCAAGCCGGTGGCGTGCTGACACATCGGGTGCGGCGGCTGGCGTGGCGGTCAGTTCGGTCATTTGGTCCATATGGTATTCATAGGCCGCGCCGATCAGTTCTTCCTTGCTGGAGAAATAATGCCGGATCAAACCTTGGGTCACATCAGCCCTTTGGGCGATGGCGCGGACCGTGGCGCCGCCGATGCCCTGTTCGGAAATCAGGCTCAGGGCGGCATGGATCAGCGCCTCTTTCCGCTGGGTCGCGGGCTCTCTCCTGAATTTTGGACGGGGCTCTGGCACCGGATGCTTCCTGTACTAATTATACGCTTGCATAATTACCCGAATCTTGCATTACTACAAGACAGGAATTGAAGGGGATACAAATGGGCTTGGACGACAACCTCGCGCAAGAGGTCGGCCAGAACACTGCAAACGATGCCATTACGGTTACGGATCTGCACAAATCCTTTGGAACGTTGGAAGTCCTGAAAGGCGTGTCCCTGACCGCCCGTAAAGGCGATGTTGTCGCCATCATCGGGGGCAGCGGTTCGGGCAAGTCCACTTTGCTGCGTTGTATCAACTTTCTTGAAACTCCTTCATCCGGCAAGATCACCGTGGGCGGCGAGGATATCGAGATGCGCGCCGATGGCTCTCCGGCCAACCGGCGCCAACTTGAACGGATCCGCACGCGCTTGGCTATGGTGTTTCAGGGGTTCAATCTGTGGACCCACCGCACCCTGCTGGAGAACGTGATCGAGGTTCCGGTCTATGTGCTGAAAATCCCCCGCGCCGAGGCGATCCGGAACGCCAAAGTTCTGCTGGACCGCGTCGGGTTGGGCGATAAGGCGGATACTTTTCCGTCTTTCCTGTCTGGTGGCCAGCAGCAACGGGCCGCGATTGCCCGCGCTTTGGCCGTAGACCCGAGCGTGATGCTGTTTGACGAGCCGACCAGCGCCCTTGACCCCGAACTGGTGGGCGAGGTGCTGACCGTGATCCGCGATCTGGCCGCCGAGGGGCGGACCATGTTGCTTGTGACCCACGAAATGAAATTCGCCCGCGAAGTGGCGAGCCATATCATCTATCTGTACGAGGGCCTGATCGAAGAACAAGGCCCCCCTGACGAGGTTTTCGGCAATCCGAAATCCCCCCGACTACAGCAATTTCTAAAAACCGTAGGCTGGTAAACCGGCCCATTCAACAAGGAGACTACACCATGACATTGAAGACTATTATCAAGGCGACTGTGACAGCCGCCGTGCTGGGCGCCGCAGCCGCTGCCAGTGCTGAAGAAGTGAAAATCGGCATCGCCGCCGAACCCTATCCGCCCTTTGCTTCGGTTGATTCCGCTGGCAATTGGAACGGCTGGGAAGTGGATGTGATCAACGCAGTCTGTGCCGCCGAGAAAATGGACTGTGTGATTACGCCGGTTGCTTGGGACGGGATCATCCCATCCCTGACCAGTGGCACCGTGGATGCGATCATGGCGTCCATGTCGATTACCGAAGAGCGGATGAAAACCATTGATTTCAGCGATCCCTACTACAACACACCTGCCGTGATTGTTGCGGATAAATCTATGGACATCGAACCAACCCCAGAATCGCTGGCTGGTAAGATCATCGGCATTCAAGCCTCTACGATCCATCAAGCCTATGCGAACGAGCATTTCAAGGATGCCGCCGAAATCCGAGTGTACCAGACACAAGACGAAGCGAACCAGGATCTGGTTGCCGGCCGGATTGATGCAACACAGGCAGACAGCATCGCGATGGCGGATTTCGTAAACTCCGACAATGGAGCATGCTGTGAAATCAAAGGCGCTGTAGAGGACGATCCCGCGATCCTTGGCAAAGGTGTCGGTGCAGGCGTGCGCAAGGGTGAAGACGCGCTGCGCGAAAAGCTGAATTCAGGCATCAAGAAGATTCTGGACGATGGCACCCATGCCGAAATCACCTCCAAATATTTCACGACCAGCATCTACTGATAAGACGCCGGTTTGGAAACTCTGTTAGATACGCTCGGTCTTGCACAGAGCATGGAATTGTTGTCGCTTTCGCCCCCGGGCTGGGGCGGCAACCTTCTGCGTGGGCTGGTCAACTCTCTGCAAATCGCCTTTGGCGCTTTCGGGTTGGGGTTGGTGATCGGGCTCTTCGGAGCATATGGTAAACTTTATGGCGGGGTGGTCATTCGTGACCTCCTCGGCATTTATACGACTGTTATCAGGGCGGTGCCGGAACTGGTGCTGATCCTCATTCTATATTACGTGGGAACCGATCTGATCAACAAAGCGGCCGAGGCGATGGGCTATGGTCGTGTTGAAATCAGCGGCGTTGTGGCCGGTATCTGGGTGCTTGGCATTGTGCAGGGGGCCTATTCAACCGAAGTGCTGCGCGGCGCGATTCAGGCCGTGCCCAAAGGCCAGATGGAGGCCGCACGCGCCTACGGGATGCCCGCCTTGCTGGTGATGCGCCGCGTCACGATCCCTGCGATGATGTCATTTGCGGTGCCGGGTTTGGCGAACCTCTGGCTGATCGCGACCAAAGATACCGCACTTCTGGCGATTGTCGGCTTTAGCGAGCTGACCCTTGAGACAAAACAGGCCGCGGCAAGTACGCGGGCCTATTTCACTTTCTTTCTGGCTGCCGGTGCGCTCTATCTTATCGTCACACTTCTATCCGGCGTGGTGTTCGGGCGCATCGAGAAATGGGCGCGACGGGGCCAGCCCTCCTTGCGGGCGGGGCAAAGCCGATGACATTGCGTGCCCTGTTGCAACCCCACCGCATCGTCATGATGGCGCTGTTCGCGATTTTCGTGATCTGGTGCGCCCTGTCTCTGCGCTGGGACTGGATACCGCAATATGCCCCGCTTGCCCTTGAAGGTTTGTGGCGCACCATCTGGATTTTGATTGTTACCTGTATTCTGGGGTTTCTGCTGGCGATACCGTTGGGACTGGCACAGGCGATCGGGCCTTGGTATCTCGCCGCGCCGGCACGGGTGTTTTGCACCGTTATTCGCGGGACGCCGCTGCTGTTGCAAATCTGGCTGTTGTATTACGGGCTGGGGTCGCTATTCCCGCAAATCCCGTGGATTCGCGGCAGCGATCTGTGGCCCTATCTGCGCCAGGCATGGCCCTATGCAGTGTTGGCGCTGACCCTGTCTTATGCAGGCTATGAAGGCGAGGTCATGCGAGGGGCTTTTTCCAGTGTGAACAAAGGCCAGCTTGAGGCGGCCAACTCCTTTGGCATGCCCCGCTTTACCATGTTCCGCCGCATCTGGCTGCCACAGGCAATCCGCAGTGTGCTGCCGACCCTTGGCGGGGAGACAATTTTGCAGTTGAAAGCAACCCCGTTGGTGGCGACAATCACCGTGGTCGAGATTTACGCTGTCTCTTCCCGCGTGCGTTCTGACATGTTGATTGTCTATGAACCGCTGCTGCTTTTGGCGTTGTTCTACCTGATCATTGCCGGTGTCATCACACTCCTGTTTCGCAAGTTCGAGAACTCTGTCCCCAGCCGTTAGTCGGGTAGGGTGCAGAATAGATCGTTGCATTTGGAACGACCTATTGATCGTATTAAGTGAAACGGTTATTGCGACAGCGAGGCAATTTTGCTCTATGACTCGACAATAACGATCCAAGCCAGACCAAACCGTACTAAGGCGCAAATGGATCAGTGATTACATTAAACCAAGGGAGGACCCGATGAACCGGTTCATTAAAACATCCATCACAGCTTTGGCGCTTGCCAGTGCAACGACATTTGCGCAGGCCCAAGAGGTCACAATTCGTGTGCACCACTTCATGTCCGCCAAAGCACCGCTGCACGCCAAGTTCCTTGTGCCACTGGCAGAACGTCTGGCCGAAGCCAGCGACGGGCGCATCAAACTGGAGCCTTATGACAGCATGTCCCTTGGCGGGCGTCCGGGCGATCTGTTCGATCAGGCCGCAGACGGCGCGGTTGAGGCTGTTCTGACCCTGCCGGGCTACACCTCGGGCCGGTTCAACCGCACCGAAGTCTTTGAACTTCCCTTCATCATGCAAAACGCTGTGGCCACATCCAAAGCCTATTACGATCTGGTGGAAAGCGAATTGCAGGACGGCGAACTGGCCGACGTAAAGGTACTGACAGGTTGGGTGCATGGTCCGGGTGTGATCCACTCTGAAGAGCCTATCGCCAAACTCGAAGATCTTGCCGGTAAGGAAATGCGCGGCCCGACCCGTCTGGTCACAGACCTGCTGGGCGAACTTGGTGCAACGCCGGTGGGTATGCCCCTGCCAAAGATCCCCGAGAACCTGTCCAAAGGTGTAATCAGCGGCGCGGTTGTGCCTTGGGAAGTGACCCCGTCGATCAAGCTGGCCGAACTGGTGAGCAATCACACCGAACTGGGCGGAGATCGCGCACTTTACACGGCGGTTTTTGTTCTGGCGATGAACTGGGATGTTTATGAAAGCATGCCTGACGACCTGCGGGCCATTCTGGACGCCGAAACCGGCAAGGCGCTGGGTGTGAAAGCGGCGCAGGCCATGCTGGATGCGGATGCGTTCGGTCGTTCCAAAGCCGAAGGCAACAACATTATTGAACTGGACGAAGCCGAAGTGGCCCGCTGGATCGAAGCGGCCCAGCCGGTATACGACCGCTGGACTGCACGGGCCAACGACGAAGGCTTTGACGGTGCTGCTGCAATCGAGCAAGCCCGCAAGCTGATCGCTGACAACCAGTAAAACTCTCCAACCCGAAACTGTCCGGTCCCCGAAGCGGGGGGCCGGACCCCCCGACCGGATGTTTCCATGACATTTTACGAACGCACAGAACGCGGCATGACACGGCTTGCGGCTGGACTGGCCCTGCTTGGCGGCATGGGGCTTATTTTTGCAACGCTCGTCACCTGCGTCAGTATCCTTCTGAAACTGGGTGGCCGCATTTTTGACAACACGCAAGAATCCCTAAGCTGGCTGCGTCCGATCCTCGGGGAAGAAGAATTGGTGACATATGGTGTCGGCTTTGCGCTGTTCGCGGCGCTGCCTTGGGTCATGATCCAGCGGGGCCATATCAAGATCGACCTGTTCGAGCCGGTTTTTGGTGATCGTTTCAACCGTGTTCTCGACCTGATCGGGGATGTAATCCTTGCGGCGCTGGCCTATCTGATATTGACCCGCCAGTGGTACATGCTGTTTTCCAAGGCGCGTGGCTCCAAGGAGCCGCTTGGCAATCTTCTGTTGCAGGGGGATTTCGCTGCAGCCGCCGACCGGATGCGCACCAGTCAGGAATCCCAGATCCTCGGCCTGCCGCTCTGGCCGACCTATATCGTTGCCGAAATCTGTGTCGCCGTGTTTTTTCTTGTGGCGCTGTTTTGTGTCTGGCGGCGTATTCGTGCACTGCTCTCTCCCCATACTACGGAAGTCTGATCCATGCTGGACCTGATCTCAAATGCGCTGACGCCATTCCAAATCGGCATGCTCAGCTTTCCGGTACTGCTGGTTCTGATCGGCTTTCGTATTCCCCTTGCCGCTGCCATGTTCATTGTCGGGCTGGTTGGCACCTATCTGGTGGCCGGAAACATGCGGATGATGGACAGCCAGCTTAAGACCTTTGCCTATGGCACGCTGACCAATTATTCCCTGTCGATCATCCCGCTGTTCCTGCTGATGAGCGAGTTTGCAACGCGGGGGGGGATGTCCTCCAGCCTGTTCAAAGCAGCCGAAGCATGGCTTGGCCACCGTCGAGGCGGGTTGGCGATGGCGGCCATCGGTGCCTCTGCCGGTTTTGGAGCGGTCTGCGGATCCTCCCTTGCCACGGCATCGAGCATGGGCCGCGTGGCGCTGCCCGAACTCGACCGTGCGGGCTATAGCGGGGCCCTGTCTACCGGCGCACTGGCGGCGGGCGGCACGCTTGGCATCCTGATCCCGCCTTCTGTTGTGCTGGTGGTCTATGCAATTCTGGCCGAAGAAAATATTGAAAAACTGTTCACCGCTGCGCTGGTTCCGGGCATTCTGGCGATGCTCGGCTATATGGTGACGGTTGCGATCTATACGCGCATGGTGCCGGGCAGTGGCAACAGCCTGCCACGGATGCCCTATAGTGACCGCTTCCGCGCGCTTGTCGCAGTGTGGCCTGTGGTGGTGATTTTCACACTGGTGATCGGTGGCATTTACACAGGCGCGTTTTCCCCCACCGCTGCGGCGGCTGTAGGTGTGGCAGGCACAGCGATTGTTGCCATGTCCAAACGGGCGCTGAACTGGCCTGCGGTAAAAGACGCGCTTTTGTCTACGGCACGTACTTCTGGCATGATCTTTTTCATCATCCTTGCAGCAGGGGTGTTCAACTCTTTCCTGTCCTCTGCCCAAGTGCCCCAAACACTCGCCGCCGTCTTTCTGGAGGCGAGCCTCAGCCCATGGGCAATCCTGATCGGTATGCTGGTGCTTTATGTGGTGCTCGGAACGGTGATGGACTCTCTGGCGATGATCTTTTTGACTGTGCCGATTTTTGTGCCGATCATCACGCAACTGGATTTTGGCATTCCGCCCGCAGAAGTCGGTATCTGGTTCGGTATTCTTGTGCTGATGTCTGCCGAAATCGGCCTGATCACCCCGCCCGTGGGCATGAACCTGTTTGTGATCAATGCGATGGCAAAAAATATCAGCATTCGGGAAACCTATCGCGGCTCACTGCCGTTTGTGGCGTCCGATATTGTGCGGATCGCCATTCTGGTGGCCTTCCCCTCGATCACCATGGTTCTGGTGCGCTGGTTCTACTAGAGAGAATGCGCAGGCAGGTTAAACCCTGCCTGCCGCCAACGCCAGACCGTCCGTCACCGCCGTGAAAACTTCGGAAAAACTGTGGTCCGCATCGGGGAATTGCACCTTCATGGAGCGGGAGACAACCGACATCAGGCTTGAGCCGCCCACATAAATCACCTTGTGAATCTGCGCATATTTCAGTCCCGCCCGTTTCACAGTGTCCTGCGCCGCAACGCGCAGCGCAGTGTCATAGGGGGAGAGCAGTTCGGACAGGGTTTCGCCCGACAATGGCGCCTTTAACCCGGCTGCAATTCCGTCTAGTGGGATTGCAGCATCGGGCAGGCCTTTGTTTGCGCCGATCTTGCCCTGCTCCACGCCAAAGGCAACCTCATGGCCAAGCTCGTCCTCCAACACTTCGGCCAGACGTTGCAGCTTATCGACCTCTTCCGCCTGCCGCACCATATCCGCCACCATTTTACGGTTCTGTGCTGTGTAGAGGAAGGGTATCTTCTCCCAAGTGGCCAGATCGTTAAAGATCGCATTGGGCGCGGGCTTTGTGCCGGACCCCAACACATCGCGCAGCAGACTGCCTTTGCCCAGCAGGGGCATCACGCGGGCAAAGCTGATGTCGTGGTCAAAATCGGTGCCCCCGATCCGTATCCCGTGATTGGCGAGGATTTCCACCTCACCGTTGCGGCTGCGGAACACTGAAAAATCCGATGTACCGCCGCCGATGTCCACAATCAGCCCGATCTCGCCTGACTGGTCCAGCGCACCGCTGGCAATGGCGGCGGCTTCCGGCTCGGCCATGAAGCTCACCTCATCAAAACCGGCGGCGAGATAACAGGCGCGCAGGTCTGCTACGGCCTGATCCTCCCGCGGGTCGTCGCTGCCGTGAAACACCACAGGCCGCCCCGACAGGGCTTTGGTGAATTGCTGTCCGGATTGGGCTTCGGCGCGGGATTTGATCTCTGCCAGAAACCGTCCGATAATATCGACAAAGCTGATACGTTCGTTAAACAACTGACGTTTTTCATGCATCAGGCTGGTGCCAAGAACCCGTTTGAGCGCCCGCATGAAGCGTCCCTCCGCCCCCGCTAGCAGCGCTTGATTTGCCGGTTCCCCGATAAGGGTTTTGCGGCTTTCAAAGTCAAAGAAAAAGGTGGTCGGCAAGGTGGTGTCGCCCCCGTCCATCTTAATCAACTGCGGTTTGCCATCGCGCAAATATCCTGCGGCAGAGTTCGACGTGCCGAAATCAATCCCGAGTGTGTGGCTGTTCTGGACCATTGCGAAGGCTCCTGTTCTGAGACGGAAGCGGGGGTCTAGGGAGGTTGACAGCACAAGTCAAGCAGCGCCGCCCCCCGTCCAAAGCCCCATGGCCGGTATTGAAAACAGGACCGCGCGGTCTACCGTTATCGTGACAGTGAAATCCGCAGGCGCCGGCACCCATTTGCGCGCCCCGAAAGCGATGGAGGTAGGGATGACTCAGGCCGAAATGATTGACACGCCGCAAACCGCCGCGAGCAAATCCACAGGCGAGGCTAAGACCGCCGCGCTTTACCGGATGGCAATGCCGGGGCATTTATGTCCTTTCGGTTTGAAGTCCAAATCCCTGCTGAAGCGCAAAGGGTACAAGGTTGAGGATACCAAGCTGACCTCCCGCGAAGAGGTAGACGCATTCAAAGAGTCCCACAGGGTTGAGACGACGCCGATCACCTATATCGACGGCGAACAGGTGGGCGGATATTCGGACCTGAAAGAATTTTTCGGCTATAAGGTGCTGGGCGAGGATGACACGACCTATCAACCGGTCATCGCGATCTTTGCCTCTACCGCACTGATGGCGCTGGCGATTGTTCTGAACCTGTATGAAGGCTTTCCGCTTCTGATCCTGTTGAAATGGTTCTTTGCCACATCAATGGTGGCACTGGCGATCCAGAAGCTTCAGGATGTTGAGGGATTTGTTAACGGATTCCTCGGCTACGACCTGCTTGCCCGCCGCTATGTGCCCTACGGTTATGCCTATCCGTTTCTGGAGCTTTACGCGGGGATCGGGATGATAGCCCTGATCGGACGCGACAGTTTCCTGATCTGGCTGGTGGCGCCGGTGGCCCTGTTTATCGGCTTTATCGGCGCGGTCAGTGTGATTAAGGCGGTGTATATCGACCGACGAGAGCTGACTTGTGCTTGCGTAGGCGGCGGGTCCAATGTGCCGCTCGGGGTGATTTCGCTGTCAGAGAACCTGATTATGGTTGGTATGGGGCTCTGGATGTTGCTGCCGTATTTTAGCGGCTGATTAAGGAAGGTGTGTTATGCAGGCAGAAGGATGCGAAGGCGGCTGTTTGTGCGGGAACATCCGGTTTACCGCCAAGGGTGAACCTCTGCGGGTGGGGCTGTGCCACTGCCTGTCGTGCCGCAAACATCACGGCGCGGTCTTTCACGCCTCGGCAATTTTCCCCGACACCGCCATAGAGGTGCAGGGCAATTACAAAGCCTATGAAGGTCGCGCCTTCTGTCCGGATTGCGGCTCATCGGTCCTGTCGCGCAGCGGCGCCGAGATCGAAATACACCTTGGCGCCCTTGATGCGCCGAATATGTTCAAACCGACGTATGAGCTGTGGTGCGCACGGCGCGAAAGCTGGCTGCCTGAATTTCCCGATACCGTGTGTTACACCCATGACCGGACGGGCGGGGATTGAACGGCGGGCAGTTCAGCCGTTGCCTATCGCAGTCACCAGTGCCTGACGGAACAGGCGGATTGCGGGGGTCGGGTCCTCCTCGCTGCGCGCCATGATCCCGACAGGTCCGGCCATAGCCTGCGTATCAATCGGCAATGTCACCATCTGGCCCGACGCAACCTCGCGGGCGATAACCCCCTGACTGATGATCCAGATTGCCTGCGCCGGACCAAGGGTCATGGATCGGCCAAATGAACTCGACACGGTTTCCAAACGGTGCTGCCAATCCGTGATGCCCTGCGAAATCAGGAAGCGGTCCACCAGCGGACGGATGGCTGACTCCTTCGGGGGGTAGAGGATCAGGCTGTCGGTCAATGCAGCGAGCCGCGTTTCCTGAGCTAGCGGGTGGTCGCTGGCCGCGGCAAAGACCACATGTTCAGCGTATAGCTGGGTAAAGGACAGGCCGGTCATCATCTCCGGCTGCCCCATCCGCCCCAGCACCAGATCAAGCGCGCCGGAGCGCAACCGCTCCAGCAGGGTCCGGATGCCGCCGTCTTCGACCGTGACCGGCGTGGCAGGGGAAAGTTCGCCAAATTGCAGGATCACATCGGGCAGCAGATCGGCGGCAACGCTGGGCAAAGTGCCAATCCGTAGCGGCGTGGCACGACCTGCGGACAATGCATCAAGGCTCGCCAATCCGTGGTTCAGCGCAGCCAACCCCTGTTCGGCAAACTGGCGGAATACCGCGCCCTCACGGGTCAGGCGGATGCCGCCCCGATCCCGATGCAACAGCGTCACCCCGAGAATGTCCTCCAGATCCCGAAGGGTTTTGGAAATCGCCGGTTGGGTCAGCATGATCTGTTCGGACGCGGCCTTCAAACTGCCCCGCCGCACCGTTTCTACAAATGCAGAGAGATGGCGCATTTTAATTTTACGTAACCGGTTACTTTCCATTATCGCAACTAAACCACCTGTTTTATCATTTTTTATACTGTGAAAAGTGTAGTAACAAGAGGTGAAAAATCTCGGAGGCAGGTGTGAAGACACAAGTTGCAATCATTGGTGGTGGTCCTTCGGGTCTTTTGTTGTCCCAGCTTTTGGACAAACACGGCATCGACAGCATCGTACTGGAACGCAAAACCAAGGACTATGTTCTGGGCCGGATTCGTGCCGGTGTTCTGGAACAGGGGCTGGTCGGGCTGATGGAACAGGCCGGTTGCGCCGAGCGGATGCACGCCGAGGGCTATCCCCATGACGGCACTCTGGTGTCCTACGGGGATGAGATTTTCCGCATCGATTTTGCCGAACTGACCGGAAAGCCCGTGATGGTTTATGGCCAAACCGAAGTGACCCGAGATCTTTACGCCGCACGGGAAAAAGCCGGCGGGAAGATCGAGTTTGAAGTCGAGGATGTGGTGATCAATGACGCCAATTCCGACGCGCCTTACGTTACCTATACAGTCGCGGGTGAAAGCCGCCGGATTGAGTGTGATTTCGTAGCGGGGTGTGACGGGTTCCACGGTGTCAGCCGCCAGACGATCCCGCTTGATGTGCGCAAGGAATATGAAAAAGTCTATCCGTTCGGCTGGCTCGGTATCCTGAGCGAAACACCCCCTGTTAACCACGAACTGATCTATTCCAATTCCGAACGGGGTTTTGCGCTGTGTTCCATGCGCAATGAAAACCTCAGCCGTTATTATATCCAGTGTTCGCTCAGCGACAGTCCCAAGGACTGGACGGACGAGGCGTTCTGGATGGAATTGAAACGCCGCCTTCCCAAAGAGACCGCCGACGCGCTGGTGACAGGGCCATCCATCGAAAAATCCATCGCGCCGCTACGCTCTTTCGTGACCGAGCCGATGCGCTGGGGGCGGTTGTTCCTGTGTGGTGACGCCGCCCATATCGTGCCGCCCACGGGGGCCAAGGGGCTGAATACGGCAGCGTCTGATGTGAACTATCTGTTTAACGGGTTGCGGGATTATTACGAAAACGGCTCGGAAGACGGCATCGACGCCTATTCCGAAAAGGCCCTGAAACGGGTGTGGAAGGCGGAACGGTTCTCATGGTGGTTCTCTTCCCTGATGCACCGCTACCCTGACCAATCCGGTTTCGATTTGAAAATGCAGATCGCTGATCTGGAATTCCTGCGCTCCAACAAGGCGGCGCAACAGGCGATGGCGGAAAATTACGTCGGCCTGCCCTATTAAGGAGACTTTAATGACCACGCGTTTTGACACAGGCATGGCCGTGCGCCGTGACGTTTTGGGTGCGGCCCATGTGGATCGTGCCGAAGCGGGCAAAAGCGCCTTTGACGAACCGTTCCAAAGCCTGATTACCGAAGGGGCTTGGGGCACGCTCTGGGCGGATGACACGATTTCGCGGCGGGATCGTTCCCTGCTGACGCTCACGCTCTTGGCGGCGATGGGGAATTTCGAAGAAATTCCCATGCACATTCGCGCGACGCAGAATACTGGTGCCAATCCGGAAGAGGTGATGCAAGCGTTCATGCACGTTGCGGTCTATGCAGGGGTGCCAAAAGCAAACCATGCGATTAAGCTGGCCAAGGAGACTTACAAGGAATTGGGGATAGACCTATGAGCCCGATCAAACCCACTGGCGGTTTTATCCCGCGGGACCGGAACTGGCAGCCCGATGCGCTGACGCCCCCTTATAAAACCAGCGTAAAGCGCAGCCCGCAAGCAGCGTTACTGTCCTTTCCCACAACCCTGTCCGAAGAAACCTCTCCGGTGTTCGGGCACAACATTCTGGGCGAACTTGATAACGACCTGATCCTGAACTACGCCAAACCGGGTGAATCTGCCATTGGTCCGCGGATCATTGTGCATGGTCGCGTACTTGATGAAAACGGGCGCGGTGTACCGGGTGCATTAGTGGAGTTCTGGCAGGCCAATGCAGGCGGGCGCTATCGTCACAAGAAAGAGGCGTATCAGGCCGCGCTTGACCCGAACTTTGGCGGTTGCGGGCGGACGATCACGGCGGAAGACGGCTCTTACGAGTTTCGCACCATCCAGCCCGGCCCCTATCCCTGGCCAAACGGAATGAACGACTGGCGTCCTGCCCATATCCATTTTTCGGTGTTCGGCCACGGGTTTGCACAGCGTCTGATCACCCAGATGTATTTTGACGGCGACCCCCATATCAAACTCTGCCCGATCGTCGGGGTTCTGAAAAGTCAGGAAGCGGTGGATGCGCTGACGGCCCTTTTGGACATGAACCGCACCGTTCCAATGGACAGCCGCGCCTATAAGTTTGACATGGTATTGCGCGGACGACGGCAGACCTATTTTGAGAACCGCAAGGAGGGGCTGTAACCATGACCCAACGGCTCGACTATCTGAAAGAAAGCCCCAGCCAGACCGCCGGTCCTTATGTGCATATTGGGTGTACGCCGAATTTTACCGGCATTGAAATTTACGGCGGGGATCTTGGCACCTCGATGAAAACCGGTCCTGTAAAGGGAGAGGAGATCACCATCAAAGGCGTTGTCTATGACGGCACCGGCACACCGCTGCGCGATGCGATGATCGAGATCTGGCAACCGGATGCGGCGGGGCTGTTTGCCTCTGCCAACGAAACCCGTGGACAAGCCGATCCGAACTTTACCGGATGGGGCCGATCGCCGGGCGATATGAACACGGGCGAGTTTACTTTTGAAACCGTAAAGCCGGGCGCTGTGCCGTTTCCGGACGGGCGCATGCAGGCGCCACATATCACCGTTTGGATCGTGGCGCGGGGCATCAATCTTGGCCTTCATACCCGTATCTATTTCGCGGATGAGACTGAAGCCAACGCCGCCGATCCGATCCTGACACGGATCGAACACCAGAACCGTATCCCGACACTGCTGGCTGAAAAATCGGCCGATGGCAGCTATCGTTTTGACATCCATCTACAAGGCCCGAAAGAAACCATCTTTTTTGATATTTGAGAGGCATCATGGAAAACCCCTGCATTATCTGCGTCGCGATCACCGGTTCCCTGCCGACCAAGGCGAACAATCCGGCGGTTCCGATAACCGTGGCCGAACAGGTGGATTCCACGCAAGAAGCCTTTGAGGCAGGGGCAACCATCTTTCATGCCCATGTCCGCAACGATGACGAAACACCTTCTGCCGACCCCGAGAAATTCGCGCGCCTGAAGGAGGGGTTGGAAAAACACTGCCCCGGCATGGTTATCCAGTTCTCCACCGGAGGCCGGTCGGGGGCGGGCAAGACGCGGGGCGGCATGCTTTCGCTTGCGCCGGATATGGCATCGCTGTCCGTTGGATCGAACAATTTCCCGACGCGGGTGTACGAGAATCCGCCGGAACTGGTGGACTGGCTGGCGTCCGAGATGCTGGAATACGGCATAAAGCCAGAGGTCGAAGCCTTTGACCTTAGCCATGTTCTCAAAGCGGCAGAGATGCACAAGAAGGGACAGATCAAGGATACCCCTTACGTGCAATTTGTAATGGGCGTGAAAAATGCCATGCCAGCGGACCGCGAGGTGTTTGATTTTTACATCAAAACCGTGAAGCGCCTGTTTGGAGAAGATACGCCGTGGTGTGCCGCGGGGATTGGTGCACAGCAGGTGGTGTTGAACGAATGGGCAATTTCCAGTGGTGGTCATGCCCGCACAGGGCTGGAAGATAACGTGCGCCTTGACCGCGACAGGCTTGCGCCTTCTAACGCCGCATTGGTGCGCCGCGCGGCTGAACTCTGCGAGAAATACAAACGCCCTGTCGCCACATGGCAGCAGGCCCGCGAGATCCTTGGGGTTCCTCTCAGGACTGCATGAAAATATGCGCGGGGCCGGATCGCAGCCCCTCCGCTTTAATAAACTGCCTCATAGGCGGCACAGCGTCCGGCTTCGTCCATATCTTGAACCACGCTTAATTCGCCCCGTTTATGGGAAACATACACGGATGGGAATTGTCCGGGGAACCAGCCGCAGACGGTTTCGTTGCTCTGAAAACGGTCCAGCGCGTCTTCAAGGGATTGGGGCAGGCGGACATAGCCCCGTTCGGCCAGCGCCTTTGGGGACAGTTCGGACAGGTCTTCTTGTGTCACGGCAGGGGCGGGCAGGTTTTCTTCGATCCCCTGACACCCCGCATGCACAATCGCTGCCAGTGCCAGATGGGGCGAAGCCGCAGCATCTGCCGCGCGATATTCAAAGTTATACTGACGGGCAATCTTTTCGGGGTCATCCGAAGTGACAGGGCAAATCCGGACGGAGGCTTCGCGGTCGCGGAACCCCAGATTGTTGAAAGCCGCGCTCCAGCGGTGCGGGGTTAGCCGCAGATAGGATACTGCGGAAGGCGCGGTCAGTGCGACGATACTGTCGAGGTATTTGAGGATCCCTGCGATGAAAGACCCCGTGATTTTGGACATCCCGAACGGTCCCTCAGCATCCCAAGTGGCCGGCTTGTCTGCGGCATCGGTAAAGCTCATGTGGATATGGACGCCATTGCCGACGCCCGCTGTGTCGCGGATCGGGGTGAAGGTCACGGCTTCATCATGGTAGCGGGCGGTCATTCGGGTGACTTCCCGCAGGATCACTGCCTCATCCGCGACACGCACGCCCTTGGCGGGACCGTTTGTGACCTCATACTGGTTCTCGCCGTATTCCTTCATGAACGTATCGGTCTCTAACCCGCCCTGTTCCAGACCCGCCATCAGGGATTCCCCGAAGGCGCGGCGCTGTGAGAACCCGTTCAGCGTATAGCCCTGCGGCCCTGCGGGAACATCACCGCGAAACTGGAATTCATGCTCGAATGCGCCCAGCAGTCCGACACCGCCAAGCTGCTCCAGCCGCGCAAGGGCCGTTTTAAGGATAGACCGCGTGCAACATTCCCAAGGCGCGCCTTGCAGATCGGTAATATCCCCAAGCGCGAAACGCTCCACCGGAGCCTTTTCGCCAAGGTTCAGTTCCACCAGCGTTTCCGCGTCAGGTTTCAACAACAGATCGCCAAGCGCACCGAACGGCCCCTCTGCGATATGCTCAAAGCAGGTGATCATCACATTTGTCGGGGTCCAGCCAACGCCCTTTTTCATCCGGCTGTCCAGCTTGGACAGCGGGAAGGCCTTGCCCCGTGTGATACCGGCCAGATCCGATGTGGCTGCAAAGACCAGCGGTTCAGTTGTTTTCATCATTTGCTCCAAATTCGATACGATTGGCATCCCATGCTTCGATGCGGTCTTTTGTTTTGTCCCAGTTGGATTCCGCCACGCGGGTCACAACCCCCTCCACTAGCGCCATTGCGCCTGTGTAACAGTCCCAAAGCGTGCCGTTGTCGATCGGCACGGCGATCACTTCGGTCGCGTGGGTGGCCACAGGGGACAGCCATTTGTCGGTCAGCAGGATAATCTGCGCATTGCGGTTGCGCTGTGCACTGGCGGCCAGCGGCGTCAGACTTTTTTGATAGCGCCGGAAATCTGCCACCAGAAGGACATCGCGCGGTCGCATGCGCAACAGGTATTCCGGCCAGACTTCGGGATCGGGGGGCAGGTGAAACACCTTGCCCCTGATCTGGCGCAGGTGACGGGACAGATAAGAGGCGAGCGTATCGCTCATCCTGCCGCCGATCACATATACGCTGCGTTTGGGATCGCTCAGCAGGGTGCAGACCCGTTCGAACTGGGCATCCGTTACCGCCTGCGCGGTTTCATTGACGATCCGTTGTGCCCGCTCCATAAAGCCTGTCAGATAAGCGCCTTCCACTGGCACGCTGGTCTTTTGCAGATCAACGGGGGACCGCTGGCCGTCTTTCAACTCGCTGATCAACTGGCGCTGGAAATCCTGATAGCCGGAAAAGCCGAGTTTGGATACAAAGCGGGATATGGACGGCGAGGAGGTTTGCGTCTTTTGCGCCAGCTCCTGAATCGGCTGCAAACCCGCAAAGGGATAGTCTACCAACAGGCTGGCGCTCAGCCGCCGTTCGGTCGCGGTCAGCTCCGCAGACATATCTTCAATGCGGCTTTTTACGTCCATGTCGGTGTCCCTTGTCGCAACGCTTCCGGCAGAGCCTGTGGCGTTCGTGACAATAAAGCAAACTAAAAGTTTTGTGTCAAACAGAACAAAAATCTTGACTGTGAAAGTTTTATGTCAATGCTGTTCCTACACGAAACGGGACTCCTGATGACCACTTCACCTGCCAGACATCTTCTTGCATCCCTCGCCGGCATCGTTGTGCTGGCTGTTGCCGCCAGCCTTGTGGCAACGGCGCTTGGCCCTGCGAGCGAACGTATCCTGACCGTGTTTTTCATCTCTTTGATCGCGGTTGTAGGTATGGGGCTGTATTCTGGGAACAGCGGCATCCTGAGCTTTGGGCATCTGTCTTTTATGGGCATCGGCGCGTATGTATCAGGGCTGCTGACCCTGCCTGCGCAGATGAAAATGGCGACCTTGCCCAAGCTGCCGGACTGGTTGGCGGCGACAGAGACCGGGTTTCTCAGCGCAATTCTGATCGCGGTGGTCGTTACCTCGGTGCTGGCCCTGATTGTGGGACTGGCGCTTAACCGGCTGGAAGGATCAGCGGCGACGATTGCAACACTTGGCCTGTTGATCATCACCCACGGTGTCATCATCGGCTGGCGCGATGTGACCCGCGGTTCGCAATCTTTCTTTGGTGTCCCGCGGGAAACAACCCTCTGGGCCGCGGCGGTTTTCTGTATTCTGGCCCTAATCGCGGCAAGGCTCTACCGCGATTCCGTTTCGGGGCTGCGGTTGCGGGCGGGACGCGAAAACGCCATTGCCGCCGGTGCGGTTGGTGTAAACATTCGCAAGGAGCGGCTGATTTCATGGGTGCTGAGCGCGGCAATCATGGCCTTGTCCGGTGCGCTAATCGCCCACTTCCTTGGCGCGTTCAGCCCGAAAAAATTCTACTTTGCAGATACGTTCCTGTTGCTGGCGATGCTGATCGTGGGTGGCATGTCCACTGTGACAGGTGCCATCACAGGGGCTGTGACCATCACATTGGTGACAGAGATCCTGCGCCGCTTTGAAGGCGGGTTCAATCTGGCCGGACTGGAAATGCCCGCTGTCTTTGGCACCACGCAAATCGGTATCGGCCTGATCATTCTTTTTGCCATGTTCCGCAAACCCGAAGGACTGGCCGGGCTGAAGGAACTGGAAGAACGCTTCTTCCCCGGCCACCGCGTTGATCCGGCACAACCCGCAGCGGCAGGGGCGGCGAAACCTGTCGATCCGACCCCGTTGCAGGGGCAAAATCTGACCATGCGGTTTGGCGGGCTTGTCGCGGTTAAGGATGTGTCCATCACGGTGCACAGCGGGGAAATCGTCGGGCTGATCGGTCCGAACGGATCGGGCAAGACGACGCTTTTGAACATGCTGTCCGGCGTGCTCGCCCCGAGCGAGGGAAAGGTCCTGCGCGGCGATACGGATCTGACGCAGGCGAAACCATACGAGGTGGCGAACCACGGGATTGCCCGCACCTTTCAGAACATCCGCCTGTTTGACACGTTGACCGTCTATCAGAACGTTCTGATAGCGGCGCTGTCCACCAACAAGGGCGAACGGGCAACAGAGCGTTGCGAAAGCGCAATTCAGGCTATGGGGATCAGCCAGTTCGCCGGCAGTGACGCCAACACCCTGTCTTACGGCGACCAGCGCCGTGTGGAAATCGCCCGCGCGCTGGCCTGTGAACCCTCGCTTCTGTTTCTGGACGAACCGGCGGCAGGTATGAACCGCGAGGAAACCGATGATCTGATGGCGACATTGCAAAAGCTGACAGGGGAACTGGGGCTGGGTGTGCTGATCGTCGATCACGACCTCAAGCTGATCAACCAGCTTTGCGACAGGATCATCGTATTAAACGAGGGCGCCGAGATCGCGCAGGGCGTTCCCGAAGACATAAGAAAAAATCCGGCCGTCATAGAAGCCTATCTGGGTCATTCCTGACCCGCCAACATCAACATGGAGAAGACAATGAAAAAGTTACTTACTCTTACAGCTATAGGGGCGCTGCTTGCGGCACCCTCCTTTGCCGACACCCTGCGCATTGGCGCGGCCACGGCACAGACCGGCGGGCTTGCGCCCTATGATGCGCCGGTGATGGAAGGCATCCACATCGCTATCGACGAAATCAATGCGGCTGGCGGGATCGGCGGAACCACCAAGATCGAATTGATCGAAAAAGACGTGCGTTCCGATGCGGCGCAGACCTCGATCGCGGTGCAGGAACTAGTGGACACCGGCATTTCCGCCCTGATCCTTCCCTGTGACGCTGATCCGGCGCTGGCTGCAATCGGGATTGTATCCTCGGCAGAAATTCCGGCGATTTCGACCTGTGCCTCCTCTCCGACCCTACCGATGATCGGGGGCGATTACATGTTCGCAAACTTCCCCGGCGATAACGTACAGGCAACTGTTTCTGCGGCTTGGGCGCAAGAGCAAGGGCACGACACCGCTTACATCATCTATTCGCCCGACAGCCAGTACACCACCATGCCGCTCTATTTTGCCGAAGTGTTTGAGAAAATGGGCGGTACGGTGCTGGGTCAGGACACCCATTCCATCGGCCAGCAGGATTTCTCGGCCATCGCCACACGCATCGCGGCGCTGCCGGAACAGCCCGATGTGATCATGACTTCATCCTACGAACCTGACTTCCCTTCAATGCTGAAAGCCCTGCGCTCTGCCGGAGTGACCAGCCAGATGATCGGCTCTGACGGCATCGACAGCCCGACAACATTCTCGCTTGGCGAGGCTGGTGAAGGCGTTGTCTTTACCACGGCCGGTTACGCCGAAGACGGCTCTCCGCTGGCGGCATTCAATGCGAAATACAAGGAAACCACAGGCAGTGAGTCCGAAACTGTGTTCAACGCGGTGGGCTATGATCTGATCAAGGTGATCGAGGCAGCGGTTCTGGCAGCAGACGGGTCAACCGATCCGAAAGCGCTGCGCGATGCGATTGCAAATCTGGAAAACGTGCAGGGTGCGACCAGTGCGATCACTTATAAGGGTACGGATGGTATGCCTGTGCGTCAGGTGTCCCTGATCCGCGTGAAGGATGCGGGCCGTGAATTTCTTGGCTCCCCCAGCCCCGATGCCGCGCTGATCCCAGCGCCGCGTATGCAATAAGGACGCCGCCCCATGCAACCGCTTCTGTCCGCCCACGACCTTCACGTCAGTTACGGCGCTGTGAAAGCGGTGCGCGGGGTGAATTTTGAAATCCGGCAAGGCGAGATCGTCGCCTTTCTGGGCGCGAACGGGGCCGGTAAATCCTCTATAATGAATGCGATTACCGGCCTTGTTCCCACCGCCTCCGGTCAGGTGACGTTTGAAGGGCGCGACATTACCGGCGCCGCGCCCGAAACGCTCGCCCCGAGCGGGTTGACCCTGTCACCCGAAGGGCGGCGGGTGTTTGGCACGCTAAGTGTCGCGGACAATCTGCGGATGGGCGCCTTCGCCCTTAGTGACAAAGACGCGGTAGAGGCCGCCTATGCGCGGGTCTACGACCTGTTCCCGATCCTGCTGGAACGGAAAGACCAATATGCGGGCACCCTGTCGGGGGGTCAGCAACAAATGCTGGCGGTCGGTCGGGCGCTAATGTCCAATCCCCGTGTGCTGTTGCTTGACGAACCCTCGCTCGGGTTGGCACCGCTGATCGTGGACCAGATATTCGATCTTATCCTGAAACTGCGAGAGCAAGGCGTGACGCTTTTACTGGTGGAACAGAATGTGGCCAAGACGCTGCAAGTGGCAGATCGCGCCTATGTTCTGGTGAACGGCGAAGTGGTGGAGCAGGGCAAACCTGCGGAACTGACAGCCAGTGGCACCATGCAAGATGCCTATCTAGGAGCGAACTGACCTATGGATATTTTCCTACAGCAAACCGTGAATGCGCTGGCGCTCGGGGGCACGTATGCGCTGCTCGCACTGGGGCTGGCGGTGGTGTTCTCCATCATGGGGCTGATCAACTTCGCCCACGGCGAACTGATGACCATTGCGGGATATGTGCTGATGTATTGCGGCATTGCAGGGGTGTCTTTCGTGGTGGCTGTGCCTCTTGCGCTGATGGCTTCCGTGCTGGCGGCTGTCCTGATGGAACGGATCGCCTTTCGCCCGGTGCGCAACGGGTCGGGGGCAACCATGCTCGTCACCAGTTTTGCCGTGGCAATGATTTTACAAGTGCTGTTCCAGAACCTGATCTCCACCCGCTCCCAACCGGTTTTGCTGCCGGCCATGCTGTCGGACAGCGTACATATCGCGGGGATGGTGATCGGGGTGAACAAGCTCGCCGCGATTATCGCGACGGTGGTGATGCTGGTGTTCCTTGACTGGTTTATGAAACACCAGAAAACCGGAATTGCCATGCGCGCCGCAGCCGAGGATTTCGCCGTGGCCCGCCTGATGGGAATCCGCGCCAACACAGTGATTGCCGGGGCATTTGCCCTGTCCGGCCTGCTGGCTGGCGTGGCGGCGGTGCTTTGGGTCAGTCAGCGGGCCTCGGTCGATCCGTTGATGGGGTTCATGCCGGTGCTGAAAGCCTTTATCGCGGCCATCCTTGGCGGGCTCGGGTCTTTACGCGGCGCTGTGGCCGGTGGCTTTCTGCTTGGTTTCATCGAGATTTACCTCTCTGCTTTCCTGCCCCCTGAAATGCAGGAATTCCGTGAACCGATCGGGCTTGGGATTGTCGTCTTGGTCTTGCTGTTCCGTCCCAACGGACTTATCCCCTCGGCCACTTTGAAAGCGGAGAAAGTTTGATTATGAACTCTGGTACGACACCGCAAAACAGCCTGCTGGGGCCGGATGATCCCACACCGTATGAAGTGGTTAACCCTAACAGTGCCTATCCGGTTGTGCTGGTCTGCGAACATGCAGGGCGCAGGATTCCGGAAACGCTCGGGCGTATGGGGCTGACGGGGGACGACCTGACCGCCCATATCGCATGGGACATCGGTGCGGAGGCCGTGGCGCAAAAGGTTGCCTCGCAGCTTGGCGCGACGCTGGTGTTGCAACGCTACAGCCGTCTGGTGATTGACTGTAACCGCCCGCCCGAAAGCGAAACCGCAATGCCTGTGGTCAGTGACGGGGTGGTGGTGCCAGCGAACCAGAACCTGACACCCGAACAAAAACGCCAGCGTATAGACGAAATTTTCACGCCTTATCAAACGGTCGTGGACGAACAATTGGGCAAACCGGCCTGCAACGCGGTGCTGTCAATTCACAGCTTTACCCGCAGCATGGCCGGGCAGCATCGCCCGTGGGACATCGGTTTTCTGTTTCGCAACGATGAAACCACATCCCGAACGCTGGCCAGCGCGTTTGAAGCATTTGTGCCGGCAGAGCGTATCGGCCTGAACGAGCCTTATCAGATCGACGATGAAAGCGACTGGTTTGTGCCCCGCCACGGAGAGGCAAAAAACCTGCCCCACAGTTTGATCGAGATTTGTAACGACCAGATCGCTGACGGCGAAGGCCAGTCCCGCTGGGCGGAATGGCTGACGCAGGCGATCCGCATATTTGTAGAAAAGGACCTGAAATGACACTGACCCGCGAAGTCCCTTTGGTGTTGGACCAATCCGCCCTGCTGTTCATCGACGTGCAAAATTTTGCCGCCCGTCGCGATGGCGGAGAGTTCAAGGACATGCCGGACGCGGAATTTGAGGCGGAATACGGCTGGTTCTTTGACCAGATGAATACCCGCGTCATCCCGAACATGCAGCGCCTGCAATCTGCGTTTCGTGCGGCCAAGGGAGAGGTGTTGTATACTACCATCGAAAGCCTGACCAAAGACGGACGCGACCGCAGCCTTGATTACAAGATCACAGGGTTTAACGTTCCCAAAGGGTCATGGGACGGAAAGGTGATCGACGAAATCGCCCCGGGTGACGATGAAATCGTCTTTCCGAAATCCTCTTCTTCCGTATTTGTGTCGACCCATATTGACTATGTGTTGCGCAATCTCGGGGTGAAACAACTGGTGATCAGCGGCATCGTTACCGATCAATGCGTTGAAGGCGCAATCCGTGATGCCTGTGATCTGGGCTATCTGGTCACGCAGGTCACGGATGCCTGCATGACCTATTCGCAGGAACGCCACGACCATTCCATCCGCACGATCAAAGGCTATTGCCGTCAGATGACCACGCAAGAGCTGATCGACGAACTGGCGCAGGTAAAATCATGACCAAAGCGCCGCTTTATTCCCGCGATAAAGCGGCGCTGTCCACCTTGCAGAAACTACGGTTCTTTCCGCTGGCGGTTGAGCGGGGCGAGGGCTGTTACCTGATCGAGGAAGGTGGCCGCCGTTTGCTGGATCTGTCGGCTTCTTGGGGCGCGGCCAGCCTTGGGCACGGGCATCCGGCCTTGCGCCGCGCAATCGACGGGGCGCTTTCAGGGCAGGCGGGGGCTTCTATCCTGTCGGGTACGAATGCGGTTGCTGTGGAACTGGCTGAAACCCTGCTGCGCCTGACACCGGGTGCGGCGGAGCGCCGTGTCTGGCTTGGCCATTCGGGAAGTGATGCCAATGAAACCGTGGCGCGGGTCTTGCCAGCGGCGACAGGGCGCCCCCGTATTATGGCATTTTCAGGAGCCTATCACGGTGGTACGCAAGGCTCTATGGCGGTGTCGGGCCATAGCGCACAGGAAGGTGTCGCCAAGGACGGCGGGCTGACGCTGGTGCCTTATCCCGATCCTTTCCGCCCGTTTGAAGGGGATGCCAGCGGGCAGGCTTTGCTGGATCACATCGAACATCTGCTGGAAACCACCTGTCCGGGAGAGGACGTCGCCGGCTTCTTTCTGGAACCGATACAGGCGGATGGCGGGTTGATCGTGCCGCCGACGGGATTTCTTGCCGGATTGGCAAAGCTTTGCGCCCGATACGGCATTCTGACGGTCTGTGACGAGGTCAAGGTCGGACTGGCGCGGACAGGTTCCTTGCATTGTTACATGCACGAAGGATTTACGCCGGATATACTGGTGCTTGGCAAGGGTTTGGGTGGCGGTTTGCCCATTTCTGCAGTGATCGGTCCGGCTTGGGTGATGGATCACGCGACAGCCTTTTCCATGCAAACCCTGCACGGCAATCCGGTCTGCGCCGCTGCTGCGCTTGCCGTGCTGGACAGGATCGGTGCGGAACATCTGGCGGATGCGGCCCGCACGACAGGCGAGGTTTTGACGGGCTGCCTCCGCGCAGGGGCCACGGAGATACCGCAAATCGGGGACATCCGCGGGCGGGGACTGGCCATCGGGGTGGAACTGGTCGACCCGCAGACCAATGCCCCTGATCCGGATCTGGCCCGAAAAACCGTCTACCGCGCTTGGCAGCTTGGGGCTGTGTTCTACTACGTCGGGATGCAATCAAACGTGTTGGAACTGACGCCACCGCTGACACTGACGGCGCAACAGGCCGAAGAGGGCGCTGCGCTGCTGTTGCAGGCGGTCACAGATGCAAGCGCCGGTCTGGTCAGCAACGCCGAGGTCGCGCCCTTTGCAGGGTGGTAGTTTAGCTCGGGGTAGCAGGGAGGCTTGGCCATCTGCGGCGGATTTCCACCAATCGCGGCGGCGACATTACCGTAACGTAGCGCACCCCCGCGTTCACTGCACAGCGAACAATTTTGCAAAAGCGCGTGCGACAACATCAGTATCGCCTAGCCCGATGTTCTTGACCGCAGATATTGCCAGCTCGGCCGGAATTGATCCTTCTGAGTCCTTAAGGATCAGGGCCGAGACATATTCCGGCGCGAATTCAGGGTGAAATTGGATGGACAAAGCCTTATCCCCATAAGCAAGTGCCGCCCAAGGGCAATGATCGTTCCCCGCCAGTGGCGTCGCGGTGGGCGGCAATTCCACCACTTGATCACGGTGAAAGGCCAGTACCTGCAATATATCTTGGCCGAACCACGTACTGCCCACTGATGTGGCTCGATACTCGGTTTTTCCAACGGACCAGCCGCTTTTACACAAAGCCACTGTGCCACCCATCGCCTCGGCAATTAACTGGTGGCCGAAGCAGGCGCCGCCGACTGGGACACCGCATGATATAACCTGACGCACAAAATCCCGAAGGCTGTGAATCCACGCAATGTCGTCATAGGCACTGTTAAGCGACCCGGTGATCAGGTACCCGTCGTAATCATCAACCGATGCGGGTAAATCGCCCTTATACGCCGCGATACACGAAAAACGGGCATGTGGCAGGACTGGCGACAACCAGGTTTCGAACATGTCGCCGTAGGTGCCCGCAATGCCCACAAGATCGTCGCTTGGCGTGTCCGCTTCCAGAATGCAGATTTTCATCATTATTAACCGGTCCTAAATTTAGTGAACGCCCAAAAGTCGCGGCACAAACAGCGACAGCGCGGGGAAGAAGGTGACTGCGATCATGATGGGCAAGGCCACAAAAACGATCATCTGCAAGGCGGGCAGGACCGCGTGATGGATTGACACCTTTCCGATGCGGCACGCCATATAAAGGATCGGTGCCACCGGCGGGCTGTTGGCCCCGATCACAACCGAACAGGCCACGATTGAGCCGAAATGCACGGGGTCAATGCCAACGTCCCGCATCAAAGGCATGAACAGCGGCGCGATAACCACCGTAACCGAAAGATCATCCATAATCATCCCGACAAAGATCAGGAATGCGTTGACCAGAAGCAGGATCAGAATGCGGTTGTCAGTCAGGGCAGCAACGGTTCGGGTCAGATCCTGTGGCACGCCTTCGGACACCATCACGCGCCCTATCATGAAGGAAAACAGCAGAATGAAGATGATGGTTCCTGTGGTCTGCCCCGCTTCAACGAAACTATTCCACAAGCCGCGGAACGTCAGATCGCGGTAGATGAAAAAGCCGATGAAGATCGCCACCACGCAAGCGATAGCTGCCGCCTCGGTCGGGGTAAAGACACCGCCATAGATGCCCCCAAGGATGATGACCGGCATCGACAGCGCGGGTAGCGCCTTGCCGAAAACCATACCGCCCCGTTCCCGAGCTTGTCCCGGTATGCCCGTTTCGGCATCGACAGGAAGAAAGCGTTTGGCCATGAAACGGTTGAAGATTATCAAAGCGACCAGCAGCATGATACCGGGCACAATCGTTGCTGCGAACAGCGCTGTGATCGACTGCCTTGTGACGACTCCGAACAAGATCATTGTTAGCGATGGCGGGATCAGGATCCCCAGCAGCGATGATAGCCCCAGCAAGGCAGAGGTATAGCCGCGCGGATAGCCCCGTTCTGCCAGCGGATCCACCATGATCGTGCCGATTGAGGCAACAGCCGCTGTTGCAGTGCCAGAGATCGCACCGAACACGCCGGATGACAGGACGAGCGCCGCGCCAAGGCCACCTTTGCGTCCGCGCACCATCAATTCCATAAAACCGATCAATCGACGCGCGACACCGCCGCTTTGCATCAGGTATCCCGCAAGAACGAACAGTGGCAACGCCAGCAGGATCACTGAATCAAGCGATCGAAACCCCTGTAATAGCAAAGTTGTGGTGCTGACGTCATAAGCCCAGATCAGGAACATCAGCACTCCGGCAAAGCTCCAAGCGACGGGAATGCCGAACACCATCAGCCCGATCAGGATAAGTATTGCCCAAATTGGTTCCATGATCAGGCCCCCCTGTTGCCGTGAACAAGTACGCCTGCCGATTTGATGATATCGCGAAGGGTATAGGCGGTGCCCACAACCGCCGCCGCGACCAATGCAGCCTGACCGTAAAACAAAGAAATGCCCAGTCCCGGGGTGACTTGCGGTCTGTGTAGCGACCAATCAATCATGTCCTTTGTTAAAGACAAAAAGAACAGCCCAAACACAAAGATGATCACGGAAACCGCGACTTCATGGGCCGCACGAAGTCGGGGGGAGTTGAGTGACTGTGTGATGAAATCGACCGTGATATGTTCGCGGTTGCGTGACGCGACGATTGCGCCAACCATATAGAGCCACAGCGCACTAAGTGTGGACAGCTCTAGCAGGCCGACGATCGACCAGCCGAAAACAAACCGCGACAGGATCAAAAAGCTGATAAGACAGATAATCGCTGCGGTGCTGACGAAGATCACAACAGACATAAGTCTCATCAACCAGCGGTCGAAAAAATCAAAAAAGGTCCGCATATATCCCCCCGATTTAGAATGGCGGCACCCGTTTCAGGGCGCCGCTGCTTTGGTCACTTTGCGTTTGCGCGCATCTGATCTACGATTTCCGAGCCGATATCGGCTTCCATCAATGGCCAGACTTCGGCGCGTACATGCTCGATCATCGGTTGCAGGTCTTGCTCACTCGGCTCGAAATATTCCATGCCACCTTCAATAGCGATCGCGACATTCTTTTCATCTTCGGCTTTGGCCGCGCTGAACTGCTCTTCCATGATGGTAATCGCAGAATCCCGGATCAGGTCCTGATGCTCTTGCGAGAGGTTATCCATGCTTTGCGCATTGGCAATCAGATTGCCGGTGACAAAGATGTGTTTTGTGCGAACGTAGTAGTCCAGTATTTCTCCGAAATACTCATAATCCCAATAGATGACGTTCCCGGCATCGCCATCTACTACGCCAGTCTGGATTGAGGTAAAGACTTCAGACCAGTCGATAGAGGCTGTTTGATAGCCCATTGCCTGAAGTGTTTGCGGGATCGGAAAGAACGGGGGCGTGCGAACCTTCAAGCCGCTCGCGCTCTCAATGTCCAACGCGTAACTGCCGCGGGTCGCAACGCCAGCAAAACCTTCGGGCCATGCGCCATAATAGCGGATGCCAAGATCCGCGAAGACAGAATTAAGCGTTCCATTGACCCAGCCGCCCGGTTGATAAGCGACCAGCGCTTCTTCCCACGACGTCACCATGTATGGCGCATTCAGCACGCCAATGCGTTTATCATATGATGTCGATGGCCAGCTTAGCATAAGATCCACATCGCCAGCGACGAACAGATCGAACACTTCAAGCTGTCCGCCAAGTTGGTTCTGATAGAAAACGCGTACGTCGATCTCGCCGTCAGATCCCTCTTCGATCAGTTCCGCCCACTTCGCAATGGCATTCCCCGATGGTGAGCCTTCTGGTCCCGAGTCAGTTGCAATCTTCAATGTTGTCCCGGCCGCAGCCTGAGTAGCGAGCAATGACAGAACCGCCGCGCCTTTGATGATCCAGTTTTTCATCTGTGTCCTCCCTTGAATCGCTTCCGAGCAATTCATCACTTTTCGTAACATAACGGGTGTTATGTTCCTATATTGTTAGAGATGAACTATGTAGCTTGTCAAATACTGGCTGCCGATTGAGAGGATTTAATGTGGGTGCAATGAAAACGACGGGCGAGAACAGCAATAAGAACAACCCGTTAACACGACAGGATTGGATTGATACGGCCCGCACTATGCTGATTGAAGAAGGGGTTTCCAGCCTAAGCCTGCGACGAATCGCAAGCAGATTGGGTGCCACAACCGGCGCGTTTTATTGGCTTTTCTCAAATCTGGAAGATATGCTCGCAGGGTTGCGAAAAGACTGGGAGACGCGCAACTCTGCCGCCTTCGACGCCATTTTCGATCATTCCAAGCTGGATTGTTATGAAAAATACATCGGATACGTGCGCGTTGTATTAAAAGAAAGTGGCTATGACCCGAAATACGATAGCGCCATGCGCGACTGGGCCAATTCCAATGAATTGACGCGGGAAGTTCTGACACGCGTTGACAATAAGCGCATCTCCCAATTGCAAACTATGTTTGGCGAGATGGGCTTTAATCAGCGCGCCGCCAGAGTGCGCGCCTTAATGACTTATTTCCATCAAAGTGGTTACTACTGGATGGGCGTAGAAGAGACGCTTGAAGAACGATTGGCAAACATACCTTACTATGCGGAAATTCTGATCGGATCCGATTTCTTTTCAGAAGACATGACGCACAACGATCTGCGCAATCTTATCTTGGGCGAACAGGCAGAACATAACGCCTGACAGATATGGCCAATTTTCCAAGCATAATCGGGGCGGAAAGCCCGCCGGTGGAAAGAGTACAACGACTAATATGATGAAGGGTCTGACGATGGAATTTGTCAGCCTTATTTTCATCGGGCAATTTTCAAGTGGCAGGGATCGCAATATTGTCGATCAACCGCACCCCGTCCAGCCAGACCGCGATGAACAGACGGGCAGGGCGGTCTGCGGTTTCTAACGGGTCGAGGCCCTCTGCGCTGCGCAGTTCCAGATAGTCCAGCGTGCCAAATCCGGCCGCCTTTAGCTTTTGCTGCGCATCCGGCAGAAGCGTTGACAGCGGGGCGCCCTGTGACAGTTTTCCGGCCATGTCCTGCAAGACGTGATGCACCACAGGGGCGACCTTGCGGGCCTCTGTTCCAAGCCGCAGGTTGCGCGACGACATAGCCAGACCGTCCGGTTCGCGCACGGTTTCACAACCGATAATTTTCGTTTTCAGGTCAAGATCCTTCGCCAGCCGCGTCACCACCTGAAGCTGCTGGTAATCCTTTTCCCCGAAAAACGCCTCATCCGCTGCGGTCTGCAACAACAGTTTGGACACAACCGTTGCCACACCGTCAAAATGCCCTGGTCGGGCCGCACCGCACAGGCCCTCGCTTACGCCGGAAACAGAGATGTTGATGGCAAACCCATCGGGGTAGATCTGGTCGGGGTCGGGAATATAAAGCACATCCACTGCAAACGGTGCGAGCTTTATGGCGTCGCTGTCCTCGGTACGGGGGTAATTCTCCAGATCGTCGGGATTGTTGAACTGGCGGGGGTTCACAAAGAGGGTGACAATCACCCTGTCGGTCTTGGCTTTTGCCTCTCCAACAAGGGACAGATGCCCAGCGTGCAGGGCGCCCATCGTAGGGACGACGCCAATGGTTTCTCCCCCGCGCAACCATTCATCGGTGAGCGTGCGAAGCGCGGCTTTACTGCGGATAATTCTCATTCGGTGGGGTCTTTTTCTGCGGTTTTGTCGGAAAATACATGTTCTGCGGCTGGAAAGGCGCGGCTGCGCACCTCTTGCGCATAGGTACTGATTGCTGTGCCGGCGTCTTTTGCAAGATGGGCGTAGCGTTTAACGAACGCAGGTTTGAAAGCGTCAAACAGGCCGAGCATGTCGTCGATCACCAGTATCTGCCCGTCACATCCCGCCGAAGCCCCGATGCCCACGGTCGGGATCGGGATTTCTGCGGTGATCCGGTCTGCGAGTGCGGCGGGTAGTTTTTCCAGCACCACTGAAAAAGCCCCTGCATCGGTAACGGCTTTCGCGTCTTTCAGGATACGGTCGGCATCCGCGCCCTTGCCCTGCACGCGGTAGCCGCCAAGGGCGTTTACGGATTGGGGCGTCAGGCCGATATGGGCCATGACCGGAATGCCGCGATCCACCAGAAAACGGATTGTTTCGGCCATATGCTGCCCACCTTCCAGCTTGACCGCGCCACAGCCGGTTTCTGCCATCAGCCGCGCCGCGTTGCGCAGGGCCTGTGCGGGGCTTTCCTCGTAGCTGGCAAAGGGCATATCCACCACCATCAGCGCACGGTTGACCCCGCGCGCAACAGCCTGTCCATGCAGGATCATCATCTCCATCGTCACCGAAAGGGTTGAGGGAAGACCGTGCAGCACCATACCTACACTGTCGCCCACCAGAACCAGATCGCATTCGGCATCGGCCAGTTGCGCAACGGGTGTTGTATAGGCGGTCAGGCAGACCAGAGGGGTCTTGCCCTTCCGGTCCCGAATATCGGTAGCGGTCAAAGATTTCTGCGGGGCTGACTGGCTCATGTCCGTCCTATGGTTGCTTTGGCTGCGGTCGTTTAGAATATTCTTGCGCCTGTGGCAACGGTTCTGAAACTTTGTTGCCGCTATCCGGTCGGAAAATCCTCCAGTTTTTGCAGGATCGGACAGTCGGGACGGGAATCCCCTGCACAATCGCGCACCAGATCGGACAGGGTGTTGCGCATGGCTTCCAGATCGGCAATCTTGGTTTCGATCTGCGCAAGATGATCCTTGGCAATCGCGCGCACATCTGCACTGGCCCTGTCCTGATCCTCCCACAGCGCGAGGAGCGCGCGGCAGTCTTCGATCGTGAAACCCAACGCGCGAGAGCGGCCCAGAAACACCAGTTTATGCACGTCGCTCGGCCGGAAAGCGCGGTAGCCGTTGGGGTCCCGAAGGGGTTTGACCAACCCGATGTCTTCGTAATAGCGGATGGTTTTAGCGGGCAAACCCGCCTGTTTGGCAACATCTCCGATATTCATCACGCGGCTCCTATTGCGCGGCGGCAGGCACGAGCGCCTGCTGGCCGGTTTCGGTTTTTGTGTGGTCGCGCAGCGCCGGTGTGATCCAGCGCAGGCGCAGGGCGTTTGCCAGAACAAACACGCTCGACAAGGCCATTGCACCCGCGGCAAGCGCGGGGGACAGCAACCAGCCGAACAGTGGGTAGAACACGCCTGCGGCCACAGGGATCAGCAACCCGTTATAGCTGAAGGCCCAGAACAGGTTCTGACGGATGTTTGTCATGGTGCGCTGGCTGACGTTGATGGCATTGACCACACCGGCCAGATCGCCGGACATCAAAACCACATCCGCCGCCTCAATCGCGACATCCGTGCCGGTGCCGATGGCAATCCCCACATCAGCGCGGGCAAGGGCAGGCGCATCGTTGATTCCATCCCCGACAAAGGCGACCGGACCATCCGCTTGTGACAAATGCTCTATCGCGGTGACTTTGCCTTCTGGCAGGACTTCGGCCACAACGGTATCAATCCCCAGACGCCGGGCGATGGCATCGGCGGTGCCCTGATTGTCGCCAGTGATCATTGCCACTTGCAGGCCCAGTTCATGCAGGGCGGCAATGGCTTCGGGGGTGCCTTGCTTGATCGGGTCAGAGACTGCAATCACCGCTGCCAGTTGTCCGTCAATGGCCACATAAAGCGGGGTTTTACCCTCTTGCCCCAGCCCGTCACCCGTGGTTTTGGCATCCTCCAGCGCCACAGACTCCCGCGTCATCAAACGGTCGGCCCCGACGAGAACAGACTTGTCGTCAACGCGCCCGCTGATCCCGTAGCCGGTGATTGACTGAAAATCCACAACGGGGGGCAACTCCAGTCCTTCCAGCCGCGCCTTGCGCACGATGGCCTGCGCGATCGGATGCTCGGAACTTGCCTCAAGCGCGGCCACGCTGCGAAGGACCGCAGCGCTTTCGAACCCGTCGGACACAATCAGATCGGTCAGTTCGGGGCGGCCTTCGGTCAACGTGCCGGTCTTGTCCAGCGCGACGGTCTTGACGTCATGCAGGCTTTGCAAGGCATCACCCTGCCGGAACAGCACCCCAAGTTCAGCAGCGCGTCCGGTGCCCACCATGATAGAAGTGGGCGTTGCCAGACCCATCGCACAAGGGCAGGCAATAATCAAAACCGCAACCGCCGCCACCAAAGCATAGCCAAGCGTCGGGCTTGGCCCGAACACCAGCCAGCTGAGAAAGGTCAGCAGCGCCACCGCCATGACAGCAGGCACGAACCACAGGGTTATGCGGTTCACCAGATCATGAATTGGCAGTTTCGCCCCCTGTGCGTCTTCGACCATGCGGATGATCTGGGCCAGCATCGTGTCCCGCCCCACATGGGTCGCTTTGAAGGTCAGGGCGCCGGTGCCGTTCACCGTCCCGCCAACGATCTTGGCTCGGGTCGTTTTTTCAACCGGCACAGGTTCGCCAGTGATCATGCTCTCATCCACAAAAGAGCTGCCCTGTGTCACCACACCATCCACCGGAATTTTCTCGCCCGGCCGTACCTGCAACACGTCACCCGCAACGATGTCCTCTACCGGCAGTTCCACGAACGCGCCGTTGCGCTCTACGCGGGCAGTTTTGGCCTGAAGCGTCATCAGTTTGCGGATGGCTTCCCCGGTGCGTCCTTTGGCCCGCGCCTCAAGACTGCGCCCGAGCAGGATCAGCGTGACGATCACAGCGGCGGCTTCGAAATAAACCACACGGGTGCCTTCGGGCAGCAGGGCCGGCGCAAAGAGCGCGACGGTGGAAAACGCCCATGCCGCGCCGGAGCCGACAGCCACCAGCGCGTTCATATCCGGTGCCCCTTTGAACAGCGCCGGAAAGCCCTTTTGATAAAACACCCGTCCGGGCCAGACCATGACCAGCGTTGTCAGAACAAACTGGATGCTCCAGCTTGTGGTCTGGCCGAGTGTCGCCATGATCCAGTGATGGAGCGCAGGTATGGCATGGCCGCCCATCTCCATCAGGAAAACAGGGGCGGTCAGAACGGCGGCGATCAGGGTCATCCGGCGCAGATGTGCGCTTTCGGCGGTTTTGCGGGCAGTGGTGTCCTCAGCCGCGCGACCGTCATCCACCACGCGGGTTGGATAGCCTGCGTTCGTGCCTGCTTGGGCGATGGTTTCGGGGGCAACGTCAGCCCCAAGAACTTCGATGGTTGCCTGTTCATTCGCAAGATTGACTGTGGCAGCAACCACACCCGGCACCGCAAGCAGCGCCTTTTCTACCCGCCCGACGCAAGACGCACAGGTCATGTTTTCAATGGCAAAACGAAAGGTAGAGGTGCGCGCCGGATAGCCCGTCGCGTCAAGCGCGGCAGCGACATCAGCGGCCTTCAAAGATGTATCAGCCTCAATCCGTCCACTTTCGGCGGCAAGGTTCACTTCGGCAGAGCTGACCCCTGAAACAGCGTTCAGGGCTTTCTCAACCCGCCCGACACAGGACGCGCAAGACATGCCGTCGATGCCGAAACTATAGCTGGTTTTCTGTTCCATGACCGGTCCTCTTTGGTCTGTTTCCCCTGATATGGGGGTTCCAGTCACTGGAGGGTCAAGGCAGATTCGACCGTTTGTGTAAAAAATATCAGGCGGGGATGCCCCACCATTGCAGGGTGCTGCGCAGATGGGACCGGATCGCATCAAGGGTCGCTGTGGTGTCTCTGGCCTCTAACGCGGCGATGATTTGCAGATGCTCCTCCATCGCAGAAACGATCCGGTTGGCCAGAAACGGCCGCGTATTCTGGATCACGGCGATCCGGTTGCGGTTTTCACGGTAAAGCCGCTCTGCCAGTGCAGATGTATTGCCAGCCCCCAAAGCATTATGCAGCGACAGGTCGGTTTCAACCGCGCGGCGGGTGAGTTCGGGCGCCATATCCCCCCGCGCAGCATCGCGCAGGGTTTCATGGGCTTCGCGCAAACTGCCCAGATCCACCTGTTCGGCGCGTTCAATTAACAGCCGCGCCCCTTCGCAGTCAAACATGGCGCGCAGTTCGAGACACTCCCGCGTGGTGGCCGGCCCCGCATCCATGACCATCAAACCCCGTTTGGGCAGGATTTGAACCAGTCCGGCGGACTCTGCCCGCTTCACCGCTTCGCGCACCGACGCCATCGGCAGGTCGAGCTGCTCTACCAGCACGGGCATGGACAGAAACGCACCACTGGGCAAAGCGCCACTGCGTAATCGGTCCACCAGCGCCGCATAGGCGTGATCGGTCATCAGACGGGACGTCGGCAGGGGAGAGGATTTTTTTGGTGTCATGTTACCTCATGTCCTACCACTACGTTTGTCCGTTGATTATCAGGGATAGCCTGAAAGTCTTTCATGAAATTCGGCTATACCCGCATTAAAAGATACTATCTAACATTTTACGTACAGCAACAGGTAAAACTGGCTGATCATATTTCAAGTCAACGGCCGCACAGGGACAGTCGGTCGTCAAAAGACGTTCCGCGTTTTTTGGGGTTTGGCAGGCAACGTTAGAACAGGGAGTTCAGTTTATGGAGACGACAACAGCCGGAAATCATTCGGGCGGCGGGATGCAGGGTGACGCGCTTCGTCCGGTGACACCGCAGGAAAAGACTTGGGGGTCTTTTGCCATTTTTAACATCTGGGCGAACGACATCCAGTCGCTCTTTGGCTATTCATTGGTGGCATCTCTGTTCATTTCCTACGGGGTGAGCGGCTGGACCGCCTTTGCTGCACTGATTGTTGCGGGCCTGATGGTGATGTTTCTGGTGAACCTTTCAGGGGCCGCGGGAGAGAAATATGGCATCCCCTATCCGGTGTTCGCACGGGCGAGCATGGGGACCTCGGGTGCGAAACTGCCCTCTGTCTTGCGTGCGATTGTTGCGGTGTTCTGGTACGGGGTGCAGGTCTATTTCGCCTCGACTGCGGTTGCCTTGCTGATCCGCTCTCTCACAGGGGCCAGCGGCGGTGCGGAGTTTTTGGGGCTCACCGGCATCGACTGGTTGTCTTTTGTCATCGTCTGGGGCTTTCACATTGTCATTTTCTGGCGTGGAATGAACTGGGTTGAGACGTTTCTCAACATTGCAGGTCCGTTCGTTTATCTGGTGATGATCGGTCTTCTGGCGGTGCTTTGGGTCAAAGCGGACGGCCAGCTTTTGTCACAGGCGCAGACGATTTTTGTGAACGAAGACTCCACATGGGGCACAGAGTTCACAGGTTTTGTCGCCATCATCGGCACAATGGTGGCCTATTTCGCCGCTGTTATGATCAACTTCTCCGACTTTTCCCGCTACGCCAGAGACAAATCTGCAATGGTGCAGGGCAATCTGGCCGGTTTGCCGTTCAACATGATTCTGTTTTCCGCGCTGGCCTTGCTGACAACGGCGGGTGCTGCGGTGGTTTACGGGGAAGAGATCATCAACCCGACCGAGATCGTTGCCCGCACGGATAGTGTCCTTTTGGGCGTCATTGCCGCGATCACGTTCTTTGCCGCGACAGTTGGCATCAACCTTGTGGCAAACTTCATTCCGGCGGTGAACGGGATTGCAAACCTGTCGCCCAAGACCATCAGCTTTCGCAAGGCCGGACTGATCACCTCGGCTTTCGCGCTGGTGATCGGTGGTTTGTGGACGGCCTTTATCAGCCAGTTCGGGATCGGTGGATTTGTGAACACGCTTGGGGCAACGCTGGCGCCGCTGTATGGTATTCTGATTGTGGATTACTACATCCTGCGCAAACAGGAACTGAACCGCGACGATCTTTATAACATGGACGGTGGAACCTATCACTATGGCAACGGCTGGAACGAACACGCGCTGGTTGCTTTTGCCATTGCAGCGGTATTCTCCGTAGCCACCGTCTGGGTGCCGGTTCTAAGCCAGCTTTCCGGCTATGCCTGGATCATCGGGTCGTTGCTGGGCGGATTTATCTACTATCTGCGCAGCAAATAAGCGCGGACCTGAAACTGTTGCGGCCCTGTCCTAATGCATGGACGGGGCCGGAACCACAAGCGACGCTACGGCTTTGCCGACGGCAGCTTTGATCGGGTCGATCACTTGCAGGTTTAACTGGCGCTCCATCTCAACTGCCAGACCGCCCATTCCCGCACAGCCCAGAACAATTGCCCGGATTTCGGGATGATCCGCAAGAAGCCTGCGGGCCGATGCGATCAGCCGTTGGTTTGCAGACTCGCGATGTTGCTCAAAGTCGAGAACTGCGATGGTGCTGGCGCGAATGCAGACCAGATGCTCGCCAAGCCCATAGGCCGCGACATTGGCCTGAAGCACCGGAACCGACAGCTCTGACGTGGTCAGAACGGCATAGGGTTGGCCCAGTTCATGGGCTGTCTGCATGGCGGCCTGACCGATACCAATGACATTTCTGTTCGTGGTCTCGGTCAGTCCGGTGTCGTCGAAACAGGCAATCAACGCCAGATCAAATTCGCCCTGCTGCAGAATGTCGAGCGTACCGGGAAGGGCTACCGCGCCATCCGCTGCCCCCTGAATAGAAGGTGGACCGCTGGGATTGGTACAAGTCGTCAGCGTGATGGTGTCGGGCAGATGCTGTCTGGCCTCGGCACCGATCCGCGCTGTCATTTCGGCGGTGCCGTTGGGGTTCACCACCAGCAGATGCGGCGGCATTACAAAGCCACCGCTTTGGGTTGCTGACGGGTACGCCATTCTTCCTCTGACGGGGTGGGCAGGTCAAAGGTCTCAAAGCTGCGGCAATAGCCGTGCCCGCCCATGCGACCCAATGCGTCCAGCGCGGCAGCATCCACGTGGAAGCGCTCGTTTACCAGTCCGGGGCGGGCGTGCATGGCCAGCACCTCGCCCAGAACGATCTCGCGGGATTTGCCGATATTCAGGGTCACATGGCGTTTGCACTCAAACCGGATCGGGGCTTCTGCGATCTGGGGACAGTTCACGAATTCTCCGGGGATCATGGACAGCCCTGCAGCGGTTATTTCATCCACATCGGCGGGAAAATTCACGGCTGTTGTGTTCATCGGATGCAGGTTCGCAAAATCCACGATATTGACAGTAAATTCCTCGGTCACGCGGATGTTGTGGCCGGTATCCTTGAAACGCAGGTCTTCGTGGTTCTCCACCCCAAGCGCCAGAATTGCCGGATCAGAAGACAGGCAGTTGAAAAAGCTGAAAGGGGCCGCGTTGGGGCGGCCGTGTTCGTCCACGGTTGTCACCCATGCTATCGGTCGCGGCACCACGGAACCGATCAACAATTTGTAGCGATCCCGCGCGGCCAGTTGCGAAAAGTCGAAACTGTCTTGTGTTTTGGAAACGGTCTCCATGGAAATCTCCTTGGATAAAATGTGAAAAGGGGGGCTGGCGTGTATTAGCTGTTCGGCGTGACGTAACGGGCGAGAATATCGCTGACGTTGTCTTTGTCGTCGTCATCCGGATTGAGAAGCGCGCGATCCTGCACACCATGCAGATGGTTGTGCATCCGGCGGGTTGCGCGATCCGCATCCCCCGCTTCAATCGCTGCGATAATTTCAGTGTGTTCCTCCAGACCGCATTGGGCGGAATGGGCCTGCGCAAAGCGGGCCAGCACCAAAGAACAACGGGACACAATTTCGTTCACATAATTGGCAAGGATTTTCGATCCGGTCAGTTCCGCCAGCAGGATATGAAATTCCCCTGCCAGCCGGATGGAACGGGTGGTGTCCACATCGAGATACTTCCGCTCTTCGGCCAAATGGGCCTTCAGCGCCTTAACGATAGGTTTGGAATCCATCTTGCACAGCCGCTGCATGACCTCCCGTTCCAGACACTGGCGCATTTCGAAAATATCATGCGCCTCTTCAATCGTCGGGTCTGCAACAGATGCGCCGCGATTGGGCTGGAGATCCACCAGTCCTTCGGCGTCCAGCCGCACCAGCGCATTTCGCACGGTGGTGCGGCTGACGCTGAATGTTTCCCCGATCGAATCCTCTGGAAGTTTCACACCGGGCCTGAGCGCCTGCTCGATAATCGCCTTACGAAGCGAATCATAGACCGGAAAACTGCGTGTCGAAGATTTATACATGTGAACCCTATAGCATATATCCGCCAACATATTGTCAGCGATTTCCGTCATAATATTGGATACAATGATTGAATACAATATTTTATTTTTTTGTAGCCAAATTGAAATTTCCGGTCTAACGTCGCTTGTCATAAGGCCGGATCATGGTTCCTAAGCAGTAAAATAAGGGGCTGTACGCTGTGATAACGGTTTTATTCGTATAACCGTGTATACGATCTGAAAATGATTTGTGTGCAATAACAGGGAGTGAACTTATGAAACTTACGAGGAAACTGCAGAGTATTACCCTTGGCGGACTGGCCGCTGTTCTGCTCGCAACCACCGCCCATGCAGAGACCGTCCGCTGGGGGGCGCCGCGCGATATTGTCTCGCTTGATCCCTATTCTTACGGCGACAGCTACACCATCAACTTTCTGAACAACATCTACGAAGGTCTGGTGCGCTATAACCGCGATCTGGAACTTGAACCGGCGCTGGCGACAGGCTGGGAAGTGGTGTCACCGACCACCTGGCGTTTCACCCTGCGGGAAGGCGTCAAATTTCATGACGGCGCGGATTTCACCGCCGAAGATGTGTTGGCCAGTCTGCAACGTGTGACCGATGAAACCTCGCCGCTGAAAGGAAACCTCCCCGCTTATAAAAGCGCGACGGTGGTTGATGACTACACCATCGACATCGAATTGAACGGTGCTTACCCGCTGTTGCTGAACGACCTGACCAACATCCATATTTTCGACAAGGACTGGCTGGTTGCCAACAATGCCGAAAAGCCGACAGATGTAAGCGCGGGCGTAGAGGGCTACGCAACCTTCAACACCAACGGCACCGGACCTTTCGTGTTGGAATCCCGCACGCCCGAAGCGCAAACCATCCTGAATGTGAACGAGAACTGGTGGGATGAGCCGCAGCACAATCTGACACGCATCGAATTCCAGCCGATTTCTTCTGCGGCGACCCGTGTTGCTGCCCTGCTGTCCGGCGAGGTGGATTTTGTAGACTCCGCCCCTGTGCAGGATCTGCCCCGTCTGGAGGCGGCGAGCAATCTGAAAGTGCTGGAGCGGACCGACCTGCGGACTGTCATGCTGGGGTTCAACCGTCGTGACGAACTGGTGGCGGGGGGTGAAAACCCGCTGAACGATCTGCGCGTCCGTCAGGCCATGCAGCTTGCCGTTGATATGGACCTGATCCAGCAGAAAGTTATGCGGGGCAAGTCCCGCAATGCCGGTCTGCTGGTTGCGCCATCCATTCCGGGCTATTCCGAAGAGCTGGACACGCCAGCCGGATACGATCCCGAAAAGGCCAAGGCTTTGCTGGCCGAGGCGGGTTACGAGGACGGTTTCGAGTTTGATTTCGTCTGCACCAACGAAAGCTATGTCAACGAGGAACAATTCTGTCAGGCCATCGCATCCATGTGGTCCCGTGTGGGCCTGAGCCCGAAGCTCGACATTGGACCGACCGCCAAGCAAACACCCAAACGTGCCAACGGCAAAGCGGATGTTTACACGCTTGGCTGGGCTACGCTGCCGATGCTCGACACCTATTCCATTCTGGTTCAGGTGCTGCATTCCAAAACCGGCAACTCCGGCGTGTTTAACTGGGGCGACTGGTCCTATCCCGAACTGGACAAGCTGACCCAATCCGCCGCAATCGAACTGGACCGCGACACCCGGTTGCAAATGGAAACGGACGCGCTGAAAATCGCCAAGGACGAGGTGATCATGATGCCGCTGCACCAGCAGCCGATGGCTTGGGCCGTGTCCAACACGTTCAGCGATTTCCCACAGTTCCCCGATAACAAGCCACGTATGTGGTATGTAACCAAGTAATTCTCCCGGACTGGGGCGGCGTCCTTCTGCCGTCGCCCCTCTTTTCTAGCTCTCGCAACGGAGACCCTTGCAATGCTGGCTTTTATCATAAAGCGCCTCGCCAATGCCGTTTTTGTCATGCTCTCCGTGACGTTTCTGGCCTTTGTAATCTTTCGCTTTGTCGGTGATCCTGTGGATCAGATGCTGAACGAGCAAGCCACCCAAGAGCAGCGCGACGATCTGCGCGAACGGCTCGGGCTCGACAAACCCTTTCTTGTGCAATTCACCTCTTTCGTCGGACGTGCCGCGACAGGAGACTTCGGAATTTCCTTTCGCAACCAGCGTGACGTGCTGGATATGATCGGGGAACGTTTTCCGGCAACCTTTGAACTGGTGCTGGTGGCGACATTTATCTCGCTGATCGTCGGTGTGCCGATGGGGGTGATTACCGCCATCAAACGACAAAGCTGGTACGCCGAAACCATGCAGTTTACCTCTATCATCGGCATTTCCCTGCCCAGTTTTGTGGTTGGCATCGGGTTGATCCTGGTCTTTTCGGTCTGGCTTGGCTGGTTTCCGGCCTTCGGGCGGGGCGACACGGTGGATCTCGGCTGGTGGACAACGGGGCTGCTGACTCCTTCGGGCCGCATGTCCATTGTTCTTCCGGCACTCTCCCTGTCGCTGTTCCAGATCACTCTGGTCATGCGGCTGGTACGGGCCGAAATGCTGGAGGTTCTGCGATCAGACTTTATCAAATTCGCCCGCGCACGGGGTATTCCCGCCCGCTCCATCCATTTCCGCCACGCGCTGCGCAACTGTTTGATGCCGGTTGTAACCATGACAGCCATGCAGATCGGCGGGCTGATCGCCTTTGCGCTGGTGACGGAAACCGTCTTTCAGTGGCCGGGTATGGGGCTGCTGTTCATTCAGGCCGTGACCTTTGTGGATGTGCCGATCATGGCCGCCTACCTGTGTATCGTCGCCCTGATCTTTGTTGTCCTGAACGCAATCGTAGACATGACCTATGCGGTGATTGATCCCCGCCTGAGAGGAGCCGAAAAATGAGCGATCAAACCTCTGTCAAAGCTGTGCCGACACGAATGGAACGTTTCTGGGACAGTGATCTGTGGTGGTCTTTCAAATCCCACAAATCCGCAGTCGGGGCCGCGATTGTGCTGTTGCTGGTGATCATCACGGCCTTTCTGGCGCCTGTTCTGTCCCCGCAAAACCCCTATGATCTAGCGGCCCTGGAACTGTGGAATGCCGAACTTCCGCCCATCTGGATGGAAGGCGGTCAGATGCCCTTCCTGTTGGGAACGGATGTGCAGGGCCGCGATATTCTGTCGGGTATTCTCTATGGTACGCGGATTTCGATTGTCATCGGTATCGCCTCTGTTGCGGTGTCGCTGGTGGTTGGCATCGGGTTTGGCCTGATGGCGGGCTATTATGGCGGCTGGATTGACAATGTGCTGATGCGGATTGGCGATGTGCTGTTGTCGATCCCGATTGTTCTGGTGGCAATCCTTGTCAGCTCCGTCGCGCAGCAGTTCCTGCCCCCTGCGTTCCGTGAAGTGGGCGTGGCTGCTGTTCTGGTGCTGGCCATTGCGATGTATTCATGGGTGCAATACGCCCGTGTGGTCCGTGCGCAAACGATGGTGGAGCGGCGCAAGGAATATGTCATGGCCTCACGCCTTGTGGGGACTCCGGCGCGGCGTTTGATGCTGAAACACATCCTGCCCAACACGCTGACGCCGATCTTTGTGGCGGCGACGCTAAACTTCGGTCTGGCCATTCTGATTGAGGCGACCCTGTCCTTTCTGGGTGTGGGGATGCCGCCGAACCAGCCCTCGCTTGGGACATTGATCCGCGTGGGCAACCAGTATCTGTTCTCGGGGTCGTGGTGGATCGTGCTGTTCCCTTCCATCCAGCTTTGCATTCTTGTGGTGGCTGTAAACATGCTGGGTGACTGGCTGCGCGACGCGCTGAACCCGAAATTGCGCTAAGCGCAAGCGTTCTAAGGAAAAAGACTATGAATAACCTGATGATTAAAAATCTGCGTATCCTTGACGGAGAGCCGACCGACCTGCTGATCGAAAACGGGCGGATTGCGAAAATTGCACCGGATCAGGAGGCAGGCACCACGCCAGTAGAAGACGCAGGCGGGTGTATCGCGATCCCTGCTTTGACCGAGGCGCATACCCATCTGGACAAATCCCTGCTCGGCTATCCGTGGTATCATAACGATGTTGGCGGCGGAAATCTGATGGCGATGATCGACAACGAACGCCAGATGAAAACCCGCCTTGGCATGGACCCCCATGTGCAATCCATGCGCCATGCCTTGCAGACCGCCGGATATGGGGCAACCCTGATCCGCAGCCATGTGGATATTGATACCACCGGCGGATTGCGCGCGCTGGAAGGGGTGATGGAGACCGCCGAAAAGCTGGCCGATGTGGTGGAGATCCAGACTGTCGCCTTCCCGCAATCCGGTCTGATGATTAGTCCGGGTACAGCGGAACTGTTGGACGACGCGCTGAGAATGGGGGCTGATCTGATGGGCGGGCTGGACCCTTGTGGCGTGGATCACGACCCGAAGGGGCATCTCGACACGATCTTTGCACTGGCTGACAAACACGGCAAAGGCATCGACATCCATCTACACGAACGGGGCGAACTTGGCGCGTTTTCCATGGAGCAAACCCTTGATCGGGCGGAGGCTTTGGGCATGAAGGGCATGATCACGATTTCCCATGCCTTTTGTCTCGGGATGCCGGATCAGGCGCGGGTCGAAGGCTTGTTGGAACGGCTGGCGGCACTGGATGTTGCGATCATGACCACCGCGCCCGCCAGCAGTCCGGCTCCTCTGGTTAAACAATTGCAGGCGCATGGTATTCGCATCGGGTCCGGCAATGACGGCATTCAGGACACCTGGGGGCCTTATGGTAACGGCGACATGCTGGAGCGGGCGAAATTTGTCGGGCTGCGGAACAACCTGCGGTCTGACAAGGAAATGTATCAGGCGCTGGATATTTGTGCTGGTGGCGGGGCAGTAGCCATGGGCAAGGAACGGCGCACGCTGGAAGTAGGCGCGCCGGGGGATCTGGTTCTGGTGGAAGGTGTTGCGGTTGCCCATGCCATCGTGTCCCACACACCGCGCAAACTGGTGGTGAAAGCGGGCAGAGTTACCGCCCGTGACGGTGCCACGCTGATCGAGGCGCCGTAATGCGCTTTGACGATCTTCCCCTCGGGCAACGTCCCGCAGGCCGCTGGAGCCTAACAGCCGACTGGATCGTGGTGGACACGGATCAGGGTCGCCGTCTGGTTCACGGCGGCGAGGTTGTAATTGAAAACGACCGGATCCTCTTTGCCGGAAAACGTTTTGACGGAGAGGTCAGCGCCCGTTTTGACATGGGCGCGGCGCTGGTCGCCCCCGGTTTCGTCGATCTGGACGCCCTGTCTGATCTCGACACCACGCTGCTGGCCCATGACAACTGGCCGAGCGAGAAAAAGGGCCGCGTCTGGCCCCAGTCCTATGTGGATCGCGGCCCCTATGAGATGTATTCGCCCGAAGAACTTGTGGCGCAGAAACGCTTTGCCTTCGGGCAGCTGCTGTTGAACGGGATAACCTCTGCCGCGCCGATTGCGTCCCTATTTTACCGCGAATGGGGTGAAACCGTGGCCGAGTTTTCTGCCGCCGCCGATGCCGCGCAGGACATGGGCCTGCGGGTCTGGCTTGGCCCTGCGTACCGCGCGGGCGGAATGGTGGTGGATGAAACCGGCGCCATGCACGCCCGATTTGACGAAGACCGCGGATTGCAAGGGCTGGACGATGCGATCGGTTTTGCGCAGTCCGTGCAGGGCCGCGATCTCGTGTCCCCGATGCTCGCGCCCGATCGTGTAGAAACCTGCACGCAGACCCTGCTGGAACGCACAATGGCCGCGGCAGAGGATCTGGATTGTCCGGTACGCCTGCATATGGCGCAGGGCATGATGGAACTGCAAACCGTGCAGTCGCTGCACAACAAAACCGCGCCGCAGTGGTTGAACAGCTTTGACGCCCTGTCACCCCGACTGCTCGCACCCCACGGGACTGTGGCGGATGACACCGATCTTGCGCTCTACCGCGATAACGGTGTTACCGTGATCCATTGTCCGCTGGTTGCAGCCCGTCACGGCGGTGCGCTGCGCTCTTTCGCGCGGCTGCGGGACATGGGGATAAACCTTGCCATGGGCACCGATACGGCACCGCCCGACATGGTGCTGAATATGGCGGTGGGGATGATGGCCTGCCGGATGCAGGACGGCCATACCTCGATCACCTCGGCAGAGATGTTCGATGCGGCGACCCTGAACGGGGCCAAGGCGCTGCGCCGTGACGACATCGGCGTGCTGCGGGCTGGGGCCAAGGCGGATATTGCTGTGTTCGACATGGCGGACAGCTACATGGCGCCGCGCATTGATCCGGTGCAAACCCTGATCCTTGGCGCAACGGGCCGTGTAACACGGGCAACCATCGTGGACGGTCGCCTGTCCATGCGCAACGGCGATGTGGCTGGTATCGACATGCAAGCCGCCCGCGCCGCAATGCAGGACCAGTTCGACGGACTGGTTGAAAAATATCCCGAACGCACCCTCGGGCATCCGCCTGTTGAGCAGATTTTCCCACCCACCTTTCCCCTGATGAATGGAGACTAGCATGATGGTTCAGCCCATTCCCGTGCCCGAAGATTCGATCAACGCCACCCCTGCGCTGGATGTGCAGGGGCTGAGCGTCGAGTTTCCGACCAGACGCGGGGTTCTGACAGCAATTGACGACGTATCCATGCAGATCGCACCGGGGGAAATCCTCGGGGTAGTCGGCGAAAGCGGTGCAGGTAAATCCATCACCGGACTGGCGGTGCTTGGGCTGCTCGAACATCCCGGCCGCATCGCGCAGGGCGCCATCCATGTGGGGGGGCGCCGCGTCGATACGTTGAGCGAGGCCGAACTGACCAAAGTGCGCGGCCGCGAAATGGGCGCGATTTTTCAGGACCCGCTGACGGCACTTAACCCGCTGTTCACAGTGGGCAAGCAACTGGTGGAAACCATCCGCCTGCACACGCCCCTGTCAAAAGCGCAGGCCGAGGAACGCGCGCTGGAACTGCTGCGCAGCGTCGGTATTCCGGCCCCCGAAGAACGCCTTCGCCAGTATCCCCACCAGTTTTCCGGCGGGATGCGGCAACGGGTTGTCATCGCGCTGGCTCTGGCGGCGGGGCCGCGTCTGATTATCGCTGATGAACCGACCACCGCGCTGGATGTGTCCATTCAGGCGCAGATCACCGCGCTGTTGCGCAAACTGTGTGATGAAACCGGCGTGGGCATCATGCTTGTGACTCACGATATGGGTGTGATTGCGGAAACTGCGGATCGGGTCTGTGTAATGTATTCAGGGCGCGTGGTGGAAAGCGGTCCGGTCAGCGATGTGATCCACAATCCGCAGCATCCCTATACAAAGGGTCTGATGGCCGCGATCCCGAGCCTGCATGACCGTGTAGAGGTTCTGTCGCAGATTGACGGGTCCATGCCTCGTCTCAATGCGCGGCCTTCGGGTTGCGCCTTCCATCCCCGCTGCCCCTATGCGGGAGCAAAATGCGCGGCGCAAAAACCGCCGCTGCAACAGGTCGGCTCCACCCGTGCCGCCTGCTGGTTGCAACAAGGAGGAACAGAATGAACGTCGTTCTAGAAGATACAGCCCCCGCCCTGTCGGTAAGCCATGTCAGCAAGGTGTTTGACGTCTCTGCCCCCTGGCTGAACCGCGTTATCGAACGCCGCCCCAAACTTTATGTCGAGGCGGTTTCCGACATATCCTTTACTGTGGAGAAAGGCACCTGTTTCAGCATCGTCGGGGAATCGGGATGCGGTAAATCCACTGTGGCGCGGCTGGTGACTGGGCTTTATGCCACCACCAACGGCGACATTCGTTTCGGGACAGGGGCCAAAGGCCGCCCGATCAAGGTGCAGATGATCTTTCAGGACCCCCATTCCAGTCTGAACCCCCGCTGGCGCGTCGGGGACATCATCGCGGAACCGATCCGCGAAATGAAACTGCGAGACACAGAGAAGGAAACACTGGATCGGGTGCGCGAACTGCTGGAAACTGTGGGGCTTGGCGCGGATGACGCGCTGAAATACCCGCACGAATTTTCCGGCGGACAGCGCCAGCGGATTTCCATCGCGCGGGCTTTGGCCTCCGAACCCGAACTGCTGGTCTGTGACGAGCCGACTTCGGCGCTGGATGTATCGGTGCAGGCGCAAATCCTGAACCTGATGCGCCGCTTGCAGGACGAACTGGGTCTGACCTATCTGTTCATCAGCCATGATCTGAGCGTGGTGCGCCATATGTCCAACCACATCGCGGTGATGTATCTGGGGCGGATCGTCGAACAAGCCCCCGTGGAGGAGCTGTTTACCAACCCCCAGCATCCCTATTCCAAACTGCTGCTGGCCACGATACCGGACATCGAAAATCCCAAACGCCGCGTAGAGGCGCAGGCCGGAGAGCCGCCAAGCCCGCTCAACCCGCCAAGCGGTTGCGCCTTTCACCCCCGCTGTCCTGTGGCCCTGTCCAAATGCAGCCAGAGCGCACCTGATCTTTGCCCCGTCTCGCCAGAAGGCAAAGTCGCCTGTTTTGTCGCTCAGGCTGCAGAAACGGCGGACCCTGTTCCGGTGGCACTTTAGCCGTCTGAGCCGTGCGGAATGCAGAACAGCCCTTTTGTTGCCGGGGCGAAATGGTGTAGTTTACATCAGACCTGTTCCGGTCTGATGTTTTTAGAAAAGATTTCGCTCCGCCATGTGTCCTGCCTCTCGACAACCTGCCTTTAACGCACCCGTGGACGTTGTTCCTGCGGGGGCTTTCAGCTTTCCTGTAACGCGCGTCAGGGAAACCCGCCGCTTTGGGTTTCTTCTCTTGCCGGAGTTTACGCTGCTGGCGTTCAGCTCTGCGCTTGATCCGCTGCGCATTGCCAACCAGCTGGCGCAAAAACCGCTGTACGGTTGGGTGGTTCTGTCGGAAAGCGGCGATGCGGTATATTCCTCTTCCGGTGTAGATGTGGGGGCGCATGGAGACCTCGACGGGATCACACCGGACATGCACCTCTGGGTTTGCTCGGGTAACAGGGGCACCGAAGTGGCCTCTGAAGCAGTGTTGCAGGCGCTGCGCAAACATGCGCGGTTTGGCGGAAACATGGGCGGCATTTGCACCGGCGCGGCCAGTCTGGCGCGGGCGGGTCTGTTGCAGGACCGCCGCTTTACGCTGCATTGGGAAAACCAACCCGGTTTTGTGGAAACCTTCCCCGAACTGGAACCCACCAGCCGCCGCTTTGAAGCGGATCGCGGGCTTTACACCTGTGGCGGCGGGGCTGCTGCCACCGAAATGATGCTGTCGATCATCCTCGAAGACTACGGTGAGGCTTTTGCCACTGCGGTATCGGATATGTGTCTGAGCGGCGGAGACCTTTCCCCTGCTCGGGAACAGCGCTCTTCTATTGCCAAGGCGATCAATTCCCGTGACCCCAAGGTTCTGGCGGTGTTGCAGGCGATGCAGGCCAATATCGAAGACCCGCTGACACTGGAGGAACTGGCAGAGGAGGGGGAGTTTTCCCGCCGCCAGATGGAACGCCAGTTCAAGAAGCTGTTCGATGAAACCCCTGCCACCGTCTATCGCAATATGCGGCTGGATCGCGCCCGCACCCTGCTGACGGAAACCAACCTGAACGTGACGGAAATCGCGATGGCATCGGGGTTCAGTTCTAACGGTCTGTTTACCCGCCACTACAAGGCCCGTTTCAACGAGACCCCTTACGGCCGGCGCGGCAAGATGCGGGAGGCCAGCGGCAGTTAGGGCGCTGGCGACCCTAAAGGATCGGCCCGATGGTGGCGATAATGTTGTTCCAGATCCGGCGGTGATAGGGCCAGTTCGACACATGGATCAACGTCACCGGATCAGAGCCTGACAGGTAAACCTCCTGACGCTCATAAATTTCACCGGCTAGGGTCTCGTCCTGAAACAGAATGTTGTTTTCAAAGTTGAGGTCAAAGCTGCGAATATCCAGATTGGAAGAGCCGACCAGTCCCAGCCGTCCATCCACCGTTAGTGTTTTGGCGTGTAGCAGGCCGCCCTTGTACTCGAATATTTCACAACCCGCTTCCAGCAGCTTCAGGTAATAGCTTTTGCTGGCCGCGGCGACGATTTTGCTGTCGTTGCGTTTGGGGAAGATCAAAGTGACCTGCACCCCCCGCAAGGCCGCCGTGCATAACGCGTCGAGCACGGTGCCGTCGGGAACGAAATAGGGGGTCGAAAGGATGATCCTGTCGCGCGCACTGGCGATGGCGACGGAAAACAGTTGCGGCGTGGCGCCCCGCCGCTCCACCGGTCCGAAACCCAACGCCTGCGCGGGGAAACCGTCCTTGAACGGGGCAACCGGCTGCACCAGATCGTCGAGCGTTTCCCCCGTGGCCTGTGCCCAATCGCTCACGAATAAAAGCTGGTTCTGCGCCACGATCGGACCTTCAAACCGCACCATAATATCTACCCAAGGGGCGTATCTGGCTTTGACCAGAAACTCCGGATCGGCGTAATTGCGGCTGCCGCAGTAGGTGATTTTACCGTCGATCACTGTAATTTTGCGGTGGTTGCGCAGGTCGAGCCGGCTGGTCAGTATGGTGTGGAGCGGCCTGTCCAACGGCAGCGCCACCGCCAGTTTCACCCCCGCATCCTTCATCCGCTGCCAGAGCGGTGACTTGATCAGCCGCCGCGATCCCAGACCGTCAGCCACCGCGCGACAGGTCACACCCCGTTTGGTGGCGCGGATCAGCGCCTCTGCCAGATCGGTGCCGGTGTGATCCTCAAGCCAGATATAACAGAGCATATGAACGTTGTGTTTTGCCGCGTCGATGTCCGCGACCATGCGCTCCAGCGTTTCGGCACCATCTGCCATCAGCGCTGCGCGGTTGCCGTTGACAGGATAAAACCCGTTGATGGACGCCCCGTAGCGAAACACAGAGCGATACTGCCGCGCGATGTCGGTGTTCACGTCTTCTTCGCGGCCCTTCAGATCTCCGGCGTGGTCATAGATGTTGCGCGTCACCAGCCGCCGCGCCTGTTTTGCCTTTTTGCCCAGGTCGATTTCCCCGAACAGAAAATAGACGGCGCTGCCCCCAAAGGGGACCACGTTCAGCACCACAAACCATGCCAGACGGGCAGGGGGCGAAAGATCGTCCCGCAGCAGGATGCGAAGTGTAAAGATTAATACGATAATCCCGTGGAGCCAGAGAAGGATGTTTACATGCACGTCTGGGATACCTCGGCGTCAATCACCACGGGCAGGTGGTCAGAGGCTCTCGCCGCGAGGGGCGAGTGATGGACATGGCTTGAAAGCTGCCGGATTTCCCCGCGCAGCACAAAACGGTCCAGCGGCGCAGTCGGGCGGGCCGCATGAAAGCTGTTCCCGGGCAGGATCATTTCGGATTCCCGCCCCAGCAGATCACCTGCCTTACCGCCCCGCGCCCACATGTTAAAATCGCCCGCCATCAGCACCGGATGGTCGGCGCGCTCCATATAGGCCCGCAGCGCTGATAGCTGACGGGCGCGGATGCGTCGGGTTAATCCAAGATGCACGCCGATAATTTCCACTCCGGGCTGGGTAAACCGCGCGGCAACGGCACCGCGGGGCTCCAGCGTGGGCAGATGGATGCGGTTGCTCTGTTTCAGGTCCAGCCCTTCCTGACGGTAAAAGATCGCATTGCCGTGCCAGCCGTGGCTGCGGGGCCGGATCGACAGATCGGCCATGACATATCCCAGATCGCTTTTGAGTTGCGCGGCAGGCAGCACGCCGGAGCGCTGGCCGACCCGTTTGTCAGACTCCTGCAGGACCACCACATCGGCGTCGATTTCATGCAGAACCTGCAGGATCCGGTCGGAATCCCGCCGCCAGTCCAGCCCCACAGCCTTGCGGATGTTATAGCTGGCCACACGCAAATGTGTTCGGTTCTGCATCGGCTGGTTCATCGCCCCTTTTCGGTCGTCTCTGGCGCTGTAATGCGTGGCGGACGGGTTTGGTAACTGTTTCAAACTGTTATATAAGTGGTGTTGGCAACAAAGCAATTTTTACCCTTCACCGGCAAAAGCGGCTGGAAAGGCGGAAACTTGGTAGAGTCTCGCCTGTTTTCAGCGGAATCGCCAAGAGCGATTGACTATCGTCCCCCGAATGCCTAGCTTTTTGATATGTTGAACAAAGCTGAACTTTCGCGATTTCCTTTACTCAACCGCTCTTAACCCCGGGCGGCGACGGCGCATGTGCGCTTGCAAGGCTTCCTGGGGCGTTTTCAAACAGCCAGTTATGAAACAGGACGCAAATGCGTCCGAGGAGTAAACATGAGCAATATCCGTCGTCCATCTGTAGCCAGCGTCGATACGCACGGCACCACATCCCGCCTGCCTGCCAAAGTCCCTCCGTTTTCCGGTGCAATCAGTGATCAGGAACACCAGCAGCTTCAGCGTCACCTGCGTCAGTGTGAGACCGGACGCCGTCCGTCGACTCCGCTGATCACGGCCCTTCTGAAGCGCAAGATTTTGGGTGCGCGGGTGCTGGATACTGTGCAGGTCAATGATGCGGTCACGGGTGGCAGCGTGGTCAGCTACACGATTGACGACGGTCCGCAACGCTCCGGTTTGCTTGTGCATCGCGCCAGACCCGGTGTCGGGGGCGGTGTGATTCCGGTGTCCTCAGTTCTTGGGGCAACGTTGATCGGAATGCGCGCTGGTGAAGAAGCCCCCCTGTTGTGTGAAGATGGCACGACAGCAACCCTACGTGTGGAACACGTCAGCCCGACCGCCTGACGCGGCCCCCTTACAACCGAAAAACAACGTTCCGGTGTGGCATGTGCTGCGCCGGATTTTGTCGACTTTAACTTAATACACGATCAAGGAGATCACCCGATGACCCTATCCCCTGCGGCGAGCCGCAAAACCCGCACGCCCCGTGCGCCGAAAATTGTTATCAACGAGGATGAGCTCGGCCATATCGAGGCGCTGGCAGAGGGTGCGCTTGATCGTAACCCTGATCTTGCCGATCGCCTGCTGGGTGAACTGGGGCGTGCGCGGATCGTGAAACCGGCCAAGATGCCGGCCAATGTGGTGTCTATCGGGCGCAAGGTGACGTACCGCGATGAAACCACAGGTCAGGTGAAATCTGTCACGCTCGTCTATCCTGAGGATGCGGATATTGACCGGCAGCGGATCTCTGTGATGACCCCGATTGGCGTGGCCTTGCTGGGGCTTTCCGAAGGGGCCAGTTTCTTTTGGGACACCAGAGGTGATGAGCGTCGGACCCTGACCGTGATCGAGGTTACTGAAAGCGCCGCAGACGCGTGATCGACCTGCCGGATATACAATCGCGGGCGGAATGGGTGTTTCAAACCTACGAAGCCGTGCGCCCGCGATTACCCCAAGTTACCTTTGACACCACCACACCGCAAACCGCCCCGTCACTGGAGCTAGTGGCCGCGCCCTTTGCACTGATCCTGTTTGATGCTTATGGCGTGTTAAACCTTGGCGAAACAGCAATTGCAGGGGCGGCGCAGCGGATTGCAGCGCTGCGGGCGGCGGGAAAATCCGTCATGGTGGTGTCAAATTCCGCTGGCTATCCCAAATCAGTGATGATGGATCGCTACGCCCGTCTGGGCTTTGATTTCACCCCCGAAGAAGTCGTCACCAGTCGCGAGGCATTGCTGCAGTATCTGTCAACCAGCCCTCCGCGCCATTGGGGGGTGATGCTGAATCCGGCCTATGGAACTGTGGAGTTTGAAAACCAGCACATCAGTTTTCTGGCCGATGATCCTGCGCTTTATGATCAGGTCGAAGGCTTTCTGCTGGTCGGGTCGGACGGTTGGACAGACCACCGCCAGTCCCTGCTCATCGACGCAATCGGGCGGCATAACCGGCCTGTCATCGTCGGCAATCCCGACATTGTGGCCCCGCGCGAGAACGGTCTCTCCCGCGAGCCGGGGTATTTCGCCCACGGGCTGGCCGATGCCACAGGGGTAGCACCGGTATTTCTGGGCAAGCCCTTTGACAGCGTGTTTGAACTGGCGCTGGCCCGTCATTCCATACCATTCGATCCGGCCCGTGTCCTGATGGTCGGGGATACGTTGCACACGGACATTCTTGGCGGCGGTTTGATCGGCGCATCGACCGCGCTGGTCACAGGGTTTGGCGTCCATGCCGGCGCTGACCCGCAGGCGCTGATCGCGCGCAGTGGTATCGTGCCGGATTTCATCATCCCGCAGATTTAAGCCGTCCCTTTCGGGTTCAACACTCCGACAGTATGCCCCGAAGCACCATGGCGTCCTTGGCTCTCGACAGGCTGGGCGCATGGCCGCAGCTGGCAAATTCGGTCAGTTGCGGTTTTGGTCCGCTGGCACACATCCGCGCGGCAATCGCGGGGCTTAGCATATCGGACAGGCCGCCGCGCAGCACATGGGTCGGGACGGTTATCTGCTCCCATCGGGGCCAGCTTTGAAGCTCATTCGCGGAGGCGGAAAACTGGATGGTGATCGCCGGATCGTAATGCAACGTCAGGGCGCCAGTGGCGGTGCGCCGCAGAGAGGTGCGTGCCATGCGCTGCCAGTAACTGTCCCCTGCCGGACCAAAGGGATGATAGGCCCCGCGCAACCAGTTCTCACCTGCTTTATATCCGGCGAAACGGGGCAGGTCGCCCACATAGGACAGGATACGCTCTATGGTGGTTTTGGGAACTTCCGGTCCGATGTCGTTGATCATCAGCCGGTTGATCCGGTCCGCATCCCGCCCCGAGGCCAGACGCATTCCGATCAGTCCGCCCATCGACGTGCCCAACCATGACACCGTATCAAGCCCGTACACATCCAACAGATCCGCGCTGATACCGGCGTAATATTCGATGGAATATTCGGCCTCGGGGTTGGCAGACCAACTGGACAGGCCGCGCCCGATCATATCAGGGCAAAGCACGTAATAACGGTCGGAAAGCGCACGGGCCAGTTCGTCAAAATCCCGTCCCGTCCGCGCCATCGCATGGGACATAATCAGCGGCGGATTGGCCGGATCGCCCCATTCGGACACGTGGATTTCATGGTCCATCACCGGAACAAATGAAAAACGGGGTCCGGTCATCCGCGCCCCCCTTTCTGGGTGATCGTGCCGACGATGCCTTTGGGAAAGAAATAAACCAGCAGGATGAAAATGATCCCCAGCCAGAACAGCCAGCGGTCAGGGTTAAGCAGTTCTGGGAGCAGTGGAATGCTGGCGGTGGCATCGGCGGCAACACCCATCAGATCCCGCAGGTAATATTGCGCGATCACCATCAGAACCGCCCCGATAACCGCACCCCACATTGTGCCCATGCCCCCGATCACAACCATCAAAAGGATGTCGATCATAATGGCAAAGGACAGCGCGGTGTCGGGTCCGGTGTATTTCAACCAGACCGCGTAAACCGTTCCTGCAAGGCTCGCAATCGCGGCAGAAAGGCAAAACACAAAGGTCCGGTAGGCAACAACGCGGTAGCCAATCGCCTCGGCGCGGGCCTCGTTCTCGCGGATGGCCTTCAGGACTGTGCCAAGCGGCGAACCCACCACCCGCAACATAACGAGAAACAGGATCAGGCTGCTTGCAAAGACAAAGTAATAGGCCGCAAGCTTGCCGTTCAGTTTAACCCCGAAGAGGCGCAGCACCTTGCCGTTTTCGTCGGTCAGCAGTTTGAAAGAAGGTTTGAACACATCCGGAGCGCGGTAGGTTATCCCGTCCTCCCCGCCGGTGAAATGGGACAGTTGCGAGGCCAGAACCAGCGCGACAGAGGCGGCGGCCAGCGTGATCATCGCAAAGAAAATTGCCTTCACCCGCAGGCTCAGCAGGCCGATTGCCGTAGCCACCACAAGGGATACAAGCACACCCGCCAGACCGCCGAGGATTACAGCATCCCATCCCGGCCCCATCTGGCGCAGCAGGATCGCCGCACCGTAAGCGCCGAAGCCAAAGAACATGGTGTGGGCAAAACTGACGATACCTGTATAGCCGATGAGCAGGTCATAGCTCGCCACCAGCACGATAAAGACACAGATCCGCGCGGCGACTTCCAAGGCCCGCACGTCCTGAAACAGGAAGGGGGCGAAACACAGCAGGGCTGCAATCAGCAGGACAGCAGTTTTAACCGCAATGTCACCAACAGTGGGTTTAGAGACAGGAGCAGACATTTATTTCACCGCCGGACGCAGGCCGTTTGGCCGCCATAAAAGGATGATGGTCATCAGGATCATGTTGGACGCAAGCGCCAGTTTCGGTGCCAGAAAGCCTACATAATTCGCGGTTAGCCCCACCATGATCGCACCCAATAACGTGCCCTCGATCGACCCCAATCCGCCGATGATCACAACGATAAACACCACGATCATCATCTCACCGCCAAGGGCAGGGGTGATCAGGGTTTCATATCCCGCCCACATCGCACCGCCCACCGCAGCCAGTGCCGATCCGACCATGAAGACACCGATGAAAAGGCGGTCGATGCGAAAGCCGAGTGCTTCAACCATCTCGCGGTTCTCTACGCCTGCACGCACCAGCAGTCCGATGCGCGAGCGGTTCAGCACCAGATAAAGCCCGATAAAAGCGACGAGACCCAAGGCGAAGGCAAACAGGCGGTAAATTTCTACGCTGACATTCCCAAGAATGATGGCGCCTTCCAGAAAATGCGGCCGCAAGACAGTAATCGGTGTGCCACCCCAAAGGGCCAGAATGATCTGTTCGGATACGATCAATGCGCCCATCGTAATCAGGATCTGGCGCAGGTGATCATGGTACACAGGGCGGATAATCACGGATTCAAAGAACCACCCCGCCGCGAGGCCGAAAGAGATTGCCGCAAGCAGCGCAAACACCAGCGCCATAGAATTCAGGAACACGCTGTCGGCCCCGACCCAACCGCTCAATGCTGAAAGTACCGTAGCGGCCACGAAAGCGCCAAAGCTGATAAAGGCAGAATGACCGAAGTTCAGCACGTCCATCAGCCCGAAAATCAGGCTAAGCCCCGAGGCCATCAGGAACACCATCATCCCCATGGACAGCCCCGCTATTGTCAGCGTGGCCCAAGATGCCGGAGCGCCGATCAGCACAAACGCCCCGAGCGCGAGTCCGACGGGCAGCAGGTAAACTCCGCCCAAACGCCCTAAAATCTGTGAAAGGTTTTCCATGATACTCCTTAGGCAGACAGGCTCAGCAGCCGCTCTTGTAATTCCGTGTCAGCGGCAAAATCCGCCATTGTTCCCGCATGGGCCACCAACCCGTCGTCAATCACCGCCATGTCGCGCCCGATGCTTTTGGCAAAGTGAAAGTTCTGCTCCACCAGCAGGATCGTGGCGCTTTGGGAAATCTCGCGAAAGGCTTCGGCCATCGCCGCAACGATTGACGGGGCAAGCCCTTTGGTCGGTTCGTCAATCAGGATCAACGCGCGGGGTTCGATAATGGCGCGGGCCACCGCCAACATTTGTTTCTGCCCGCCAGACAGGCTCCACGCTTGTTTGGTCCAGAACTGCTCCAGTGCGGGAAACAGCGCGTAAATTCGTTTCAGGCGGGGTTGGTCAAATCGTCCTTTATCTGTGGCAAGGATCAGGTTTTCCTCTACCGTCAGACCGCCAAAGATGCCCATATTTTCCGGCACATAGGCAATCCCTTTGCGGGCAATGTCGGCCGTGTGCAATCCGGTAATATCCGCGCCTCGGAAGGTGACGGAACCGGGGGTCGGGCTCCACAGTCCCATGATGGATCGCAGAGTGGTGGTTTTACCCGCGCCATTGCGTCCCAAAAGGACAAAGACGCCGCCTTCGGGAACATCCAGCGTTACCCCGTGCAGCACGGCGTATTGGCCGATGTCGGTTTTCATATTGTTCAGGCTCAGAAGGGTCACGCGGTTTCCTCCGTTGCGGTGCCAAGATAGACATCCCGCACAATCTGGCTGGTCATCACCTCTTCGGGCGGACCGTCTGCCAGCAACTCGCCGTTGTGAAGCACGATGATCCGGTCGGCCAGTTTGCGCACCACGTCCATTTTGTGTTCCACCAGCAGCACGGTTTTCGTCGGGTCTGCCTTGATCTGGAAAATCAGGTGGAGCACATCCGGCGCATGATCCAGCGACATGCCCGCTGTGGGTTCGTCAAACATGTAAATATCCGGCTCCATCGCCATCAAAAGCGCTACTTCCAGCTTGCGCTGATCCCCGTGGGGCAGGGCGGCGGCTGTGGTATGGGCGACAGCGGACAGGCGGGTGGCCTCCAGATAGTGTTCTGCCTTTCGGGTCAGCTCGGTAAAGCTGTCGGCGCGACTTAATACGCGCCAGCCGTGGCCGGAACGGGCCTGTACCGCAAGGCGGATGTTCTCCAGAACGCTGAGTTGGGGAAACAGGTTGGTCAGTTGAAACGCCCGCCCGACCCCGAGGCGTGCACGGGCAGAGGGGGAAAGGCCAACAAGGTTTTGCCCGCCTTTGAGAACCTGACCGGAGGTCGCCGTTAACTGACCCGAGATCAGGTTGAAATAGGTGGTCTTACCCGCCCCGTTCGGACCGACAATGACGGTCAGTTCACCGGGATGAAAGGCGCAGGACACCTGATTGACGGCGACATGACCACCAAAACGAATGGTCAGATCCCGCGTGACGAGGGATGGTTCGGGCATGGATATAATTCCTGTTGTCAGGACCGGCGCAGCCTGTCGCGCGCCGGTCCTTTGGCAATCAGTCGTTGGTACGGCCTACGGGGATGTTCATCTCTGATGGCTCGATAATGCGCACCAGATCAGGGATCGCCCAGTCCACGTTCTCATCCACACGGATTTTGAAATGCACCATGGATTGCAGCGCCTGATGGTCTTCGGGACGGAAGGTCATTTCGCCTTTTGGTGTGTCCCAAGACATGCCTTCCATCGCCTTAATCAGATCTTCGGTTTCAAGGCTGGCGGCTGTCTCAATCGCTTTCACCACAGCCAGCGCTGCCGCCATACCACCAGCGGTAAAGAAATCCGGCGGGCCGTCAAAACGGGCCTGATGTTCCTTGACCAGCCAGTTGTTCACCGGATTATCGTAGGCTTCGTAGTAGTAATAAACGGCACCTTCCATACCCGGAAAACGTTTGTAGGTTGGCAGAACCGGCAGGATATGCCCGCCCATGGAAATCTCGATACCATAACGGCTCGGGTCCAGTGCCTGAATTTTACCCGGCGCATCGCCCCCACCCGCGATGTAAACGAGGATCACCTTACGGCCTTCCTTGTCTTTCAGCGCGTTGAACATCCGTTCGGCTGCGGCGGTGAAATCCGCGGTGCCTTGGGGGACGTATTCCTCTGTCACGACCGTGGCGCCCGTTCCTTCAAGGGCTGTTTTGAAGGCGGCGATACCGTCCTGACCAAAGGCGTAATCTTCCGCAATCGTGGCCACATAAAGGTTCTCGTCCGGCTTCAGCGCCAGCGCCTGTGCCTGCATGTCCATGCTGGAGTTGCGCGAGGTTTTGAAAACATAACGGTTGCTGTCCGGCCCTGTCAGGCTGTCTGCCACCGCCGGTTCAACGATCAGGATTTTCTCGTATTCCTCGGCAATGGGCAGCATACCTTTGGTCACGCCGGACGATGTTGCGCCCACAGCCAGCAGCACTTCGTCGTCGCCATAAGCCTCGGCCAGAACCGCGCGGGCCACATCCGGTTTGAACTGCGTGTCCTTGATAATCACTTCGATCGGGTGCCCTTTGACGGTGTTGGACCCCTCGGTGGCATATTCCAGACCCAGTTCAAATCCGGTCTGTGCCTGTTTGGAAAAGGCTTCAAAGCTGCTGCCGGACAAACCGTGGATCAGGGCGATTTTGATCGGGTCTTCTGCCCATGCAGCCCCTGCAAAGGCAGCCGCACCGGCCAGCGCTGCGGCCAGTCGAGTTAATGACTTCATAATATCCTCCCATAACGGGCCGCGCGGCTGTTGCCCTGCGCAGACCCGTTGTTTAGCTTGAACCCGAAGGTTCCCGCATTGAACCTCTTTGAACAAGATGGTGGAAATACGTATGTCATCGGAATTTGGCGATAACTCCCTGGCTGAGCTGGCTTTTATTCATGCTCCGGTAGGGCTTGTCGTCACCCAGAACCGCGTTATTCGCGAATGTAACGCCGCTTTTGCGCTGATGTTTGGCTATTCGCGGGACGAATTGCGCGACCAGTTGTTTTCGATCCTATACCCGTCACAAGAGGAGTTTGTGAACATCCGTGACCGCGGGGTGCAGCAGTTGCGGACTACCAACACCTATTGGGACGAACGGATCATGGCGCGTAAAGATGCCACCCTGTTCTGGTGCCGTGTGCGCGGCCATACTTTCACGCCGGAAAATCCGCTGGAACGGGCGGTCTGGAGCTTTGCCGATCTGTCTGCCGTGCGTCCCTATCTGCCCCTGACACGGCGGGAACGGGAAATCCTGAGCCATCTGTCAGACGGTCTGACCAGCAAGGAAATCGCGCTGAAGCTGGATATTTCCTATCGCACGGTAGAGGTCTACCGCGCCAAGCTTTTAAAGAAATTCGGGGTCAGCAATACCGGCGGGCTGTTCCATTCCCTTGGCGGTATCGACAGTGAACATGTGGTGTCTGGCAACCGGAAATAAGCTGGGTTATTCGGCCAGTTCGCGCATGACCTTGATCAGATCGGCCTTGCCCTCAAACCCGATGCCGACCAGTTCTGGCATGGTGATATGACCGTCAATCACCTCTACCCCGTCAGGAAACCCGCCATAAGGTTGGAACAGGTCGGGATAGCTTTCGTTACCGCCAAGCCCCAGCCCTGCCGCGATGTTAAGTGACATCTGATGCCCGCCATGGGGAATGCAGCGTTTCGGGGACCAGCCGAACTGTGCAAGCACATCAAGCGTGCGTTCGTATTCCACCAGCCCGTAAGACAGGGCGCAGTCAAATTGCAGCCAGTCCCGATCCGGCCGCATGCCGCCGTAGCGCAGCAGGTTGCGGGCGTCCTGATGGGAAAACAGGTTCTCGCCGGTGGCCATAGGGGCCGGATAGAATTCGGAGATCGCGGCCTGCAACGCATAGTCCAGTGGATCGCCGATTTCTTCGTACCAGAACAGCGGATAGCTCCGCAGCATCTTGGCGTAGGCGATAGCAGTTTCAAGATCGAAGCGGCCGTTGGCATCTACCGCCAGCTGCGCCTCGGTGCCGATTTCATCCAACACGGCTTCGATCCTGCGCTGGTCCTCGGCCAGTGATGCGCCGCCGATTTTCATCTTCACGACTGTATAGCCGCGATCCAGATAGCTGCGCATTTCGCGGCGCAAGGCGTTGTCGTCCTTACCCGGATAGTAATAGCCCCCCGCCGCATAGACAAAGACACGGGGGTCGGGCGTGATCCCCTTGCGCTCTGCCAGCAGGTGAAACAGTGGCTTTTCCGCGATTTTGGCAATCGCATCCCAAACCGCCATATCTAGCGTCCCAACCGCGACAGAGCGTTCGCCATGCCCTCCCGGTTTTTCGTTCTGCATCATGGCCGCCCAGATTTTGTGACCGTCGAGGTTGTCGCCGGTTTCATCCAGCAAACAGGCCGGATCAGCGGTCAGAATGCGGTCCCTGAAACGTTCGCGGATCAGCCCGCCTTGCCCGTAGCGCCCGTTGGAATTAAAGCCGTATCCAACCACAGGCCGACCGTCGCGAATAACGTCCGTGACCACGGCCACCAGACTGGCCGTCATTTTGGAGAAATCAATATAGGCGTTGCGGATCGGGGAAGCGATGGGCTTGGTGACTTCGACAATATCTATGATCCGCATGATGTTTCCGCCCTATTCGCTGCGATGACCCGGATCAAGCTGGCCAAGCAGGTCCAAGAGTTGTTCGTATTTCTCCTGCCCCAATCGGGCTTTGAAATCCGCAACGATTTGCACTGCTTCTTCGGTGCGGTCGTCGATGATTTTCTGGCCTTCGGGCGCGATTGCGACGATCTGCTTGCGCCGGTCCGTTGCGCTACGGGTTTGGGTAATTAACCCTTTGTCGCGCATGGTAGCGGCAATGCGTGTCAGGCTCGGGAACAGCAGACTGGCACGGTCTGCCAGTGTCGAGGAATCAAGCGCGCCATATTCCGCCAACACCCGCAGAACCCGCCACTGCTGCTCGGTGATTCCGGTGTCCGACAGCATCTCGCGGATCGGAATCATCACACCCTCGCGGGCGCGCATCAAGGCAATAGGCAGAGAGCGGGACGTGGAGGGAATTTTTGTCGTCATAGGAAAAACCGGTTATTGAATTACCTGTTCATTCTCTCTCTTTTTGTCAGATAAGACCAGCGGCTTTGCAGCAGGAAAGCGGATCTGGCGGAAAACTGTTCGTCTGATGATTATCGGGTGGAAATCAGGTTCTCGACGACCGGTCCTGCCTGTTGCGGAGAAAGCCGCCCCGGATCGAACCTGTGATCTGTCAAACAGCCCGGAACCGTTTTGCCCAGTGCCAGTGCGCTGGCCAGCTTGGCAGCGGCGGGAGCGGTTTGGATGCCATATCCCCCTTGTCCGGCCATCCAGAAAAAGCCTTCTACCCTGGTAGAAAATCCGATCACGGGTTCCTTGTCAGCGACAAAGCTGCGTAATCCTGCCCATTTATTTTCGATCCGGCGGATATCAATATCAAAGGCACTCATGATCCGGTCGGCGCAGATTGCAACGTCCATTTCATCGGGCTGGGCATCGCATGGCTCGCTCGGGGTTTCATCCGCCGGAGACAGCAGCAACCGCCCCGCATCGGGCTTCAGGTAGAACTGTTCGTCCACGTCGATGGTGATCGGTGCGTCGCGGCGGGTGAAGCCTGCGGGTTCCTGTATCATCATTGCAGTGCGGCGTTTCGGTTCCAATCCGATAATTTCCGCCCCCGCCAGTGCGCCGATCTTGTCGGCCCATGCACCTGCTGCGTTCACGACCAACGGCGCTTTGATCAAGCCGGCTTTGGTTTCAACGGTCCAGTCGGTGCCGTCATGCGTCAACGAGATCACTTCGGCATTTCGCAACAGGGTGCCGCTGCGGTGTTTGAACTGGCGCAAATAGCCTTGGTGCAGGGCAGCGACGTCAATATCCTGACCGCCCCGATCAAGCATGCCTGCTGTCGCGTAACCGGAGCGCAGCAAAGGTTGATGGTTCTGCATACCCGCTGCATCTAGGCGTTCTACCACTGTTTCACGGGAGGCCGTTTCAATCAGCGCGTCAAGTGCTCCACCCTGATCGTCCCGCGCGATCATCAGGATCTCGCGGGGTGTCAGCAACGGGCCATCACAGAACCCTGTGGGCGGCGCATCATAAAAAGCGCGGGACGCCCGTGTCAGGGCGCGCACGCCAGCCGGCCCATAGCTCGGGGCAAATACAGCGGCCGAGCGTCCGGTTGTGTGATAGCCGGGTTGGGACTCCATTTCAGCCAGCAAAACACTGCAGTGTTCGGACAGGCCAGCCGCAATTGACGCACCTGCGATCCCTGCGCCGATGACAATGACATCTACTGTGATGGATGTATTGGACATCAAAGCTTGACCCTTCGCAGCGATTCCTACGGTCGTCAAGCTATCCACCGGTTATCAAAAAGCAACAACGGATTCTCACATACGAAATTTACCCCCATCTAAGGGGAATTTAGCTAAGGTTTTCGGTTAAGGTGTCCGCCCCTTGCCGTCGTCCAGCCTTGGCAAGAACCATGTGGCCAGACCGGCAAGGGGCAGGAAAGAGCAGAACAGATAGACTGACTCCACCCCGTATCGGTCCGCCAGCCCGCCGAGCAAGGCCGCGGCGATTCCGCCCAAACCGAAGTTCAGGCCGTAAAACAATCCGCCGATCATCCCGATCCGGTTTGGCAGCAGGTCCATTGCGTAGATCAGGATCGACGCAAAGGCGCTGGCCATGATCAGATTGATCACCACAGTCAAAACGCCGGTCCAGAACAAATCCGCATAAGGCAGGATCAGGGTAAAGGGCAGCGGGCCGAGCACGGAGATCCAGATGATACGGTAACGCCCGATCCGGTCCCCCAGAACGCCGCCAATCAGAACGCCCGCTGCTGCGGCCAGCAAAAAGATGAACAGCATGATCTGCGCAGAGGGGATAGACAGGCCGAACTGTTCGATCAGATAGAAGGTGTAATAGGAGCGGAAGCTCTCGTTATAGGTGTTCTTGGTGAACATCAGGAAGGTCAGCACGAACAGACCGATGCCAATGGTTACAGGCCCGTGGCGGGGGCCGCCCTGCGCCGCGCTGCTGCTGGTTCGCAGACGGGCAAACTCTGCACTGATACTACGCTGTTTGCTGCCGATCCATGTCAGGAACATCATTGCCATCAACGCAAGCACCGCAAATCCCGCAAGGCTCGGCTGGCCCCAAGGCACGATAATCAGCGCTGCAAAAACAGGACCGAGCGCACCGCCTGCCTGTCCGCCCACCTGAAAAATGCCCTGCGCCAGCCCCTGCCGTCCGCCAGAGGCATAGCGTGCCATGCGCGTGGCCTCGGGGTGGAAGATGGACGATCCGATGCCGATCAGGGCCACCGACACCAGAATAGTGCCATAGCTCGGCGCATAGGCCAGACAAACCAGACCGGACAGGGTGAACATCATCCCCACCACCGGCGAATAGGGGGCGGGGTGTTTGTCGGTGATCATCCCGATCACCGGCTGCAACATCGCACCCGCGACCTGAAACGTCAGGGTAATCATACCGATCTGGGTGAAATCCAGCCCGTAGGCGTCTTTCAGGATCGGATAGGACGCCGGAATAAGCGATTGCATCAGATCGTTCAGCAGATGGGTAATCCCCAGAATAACCAGCACGGCGAGGTGTGTTCTGGGGCGGGAGAGAGCTGTCATGGAGAGGCCACCTTATATTACCGGGCACGGTTCAGCGTAACGAACCACAAGCCCCCGCCTTTCACAAGTGCCTCAAATCGAAGGGCGCTGCTGGTGGTGGGAAACCGTGTTTCCCTGCAGTGCGGTTCAGGGTAGGGAAGACAGCAGCACAGAAAGGAAACGCCATGACGAAGTCCCCCTGCCCACCCGTAACCGATGCGGACTGGCCCGAAGAAATTACCGACCTGCGGGACGGATTTGCAGGCAGGTTGAATGTTTATCGTACGATGGCGCATCACCCCGAACTGCTTGCGGCTTGGGCGCCGTTGCGTCAGCATGTGGTCAAGGACAGCCAGCTTGGGGCGATCCGCTCGGAAATCGTGATCCTGCGCACGGGTCTACGGCTCGGTTCGGGTTATGAATGGGCCCATCACGTCAGCCGCGCCCGTGCGCTTGGCATGACGGACGCGCGGATTGCAGCGGTGCGGGACATGCCAGAGGGCGAAGACGGGTTGATCGTGCGGGCGGTGGATGCCCTGATTGACGACAAAAAACTGTCGCCTGCGCAGGAAGCCGAACTTGCCAAGGCCATCGGGCGCAAGGCGGTGATTGATCTGATCGCAACGGTCGGGTTTTATTCCGTGCTCGGTTATCTATTGCAGACCTATGACACGCCGATCGACGATGACATCGCAGCAGAACTGGCGCAAAACCCGCTCGACTAGCCCAGAACCACAGCGCCGATGGCGAGAGTGAGCGGGATGGTAAAGAAGGCCATCGCGGTTTGCACGGTGATGATCGCATTCATCACCGGCACATCGCCGCCGGTCTCGGACGCCAAAGCAACCGAGGATGGCGCTGTTGGCACCGCAGCAAAGAGCAGCAGGATCATCATTTCCTGAAAGCCGAGCCCGAAGGGCATTAGCAGTACGAAGAACGGAAACAGCACAAAACGCCCGAAAACCGACAGGCCAAGCGGAGCGATCCCCGCCCGCAAGCCCCGCACCTTCAACCCTGCCCCGACACAGAGCAGCATCAAAGGCAGCGCCACCGCGCCAAGCATAGCCGTCGTGTCATGCAGGATCGGAATGCGGCCGGGCACCAGAAAATTCACTGCCAGACCTGCGGAAATGGACAGGATGAACGGGTTCTGCACAAGATCGCGCAGCACCTGTTTCAGCATGGACCGCTCACCCCGATCCTCTTTCATCAGTAGAAGCGCTGGCACGATAGACAGGTTCGTCACCATCGCCAGAACCGCAGAGGCCAGCGCCGCCAGCGACAGTCCCTCGGTGCCATAAAGGTTCTCGGCCAGCGCCAGGGCCATAAAGGAATTATGCCGGACCGCCCCTTGCAGGGCAGAGCCCCGCGTAGGCGCAGGCGTGCGCAGCCAGCGGGTGATCACAAGGATGATTGCACCGACGATAAAGAATGCGCCGCACAGGGTGATGGCAAAGGGCAGCATCAAGCCGATGTCGATTTCTGCGGTGGAAAGCTTGTAAAACAACAGCGCGGGGATCAGCACCCAATAGCCGAGCCGCGCCCCGTGTCTCCAGAAACTTTCCTCAACAATACCCGCCCGCCGCAGCAGGTTCCCCAGTATCACCAGCACAAAAACCGGCGCGATGGCGAAGGCGAGATCGCTCACCCGAGGCTCCGGTCGATTGGTTGGTTAAAGGGGAAGGTTCTGGTCACGCTGCACTGTCTTCTTTACGCCTGCGCTGCATCTGGCGCACGATATTCAACTGGTGGATCTGGCTTGTGCCTTCATAAAGACGGAATAGCCGCACGTCGCGGTAGTAGCGTTCGATTGAACTGTGGTCGGCAACGTATCCGGCGCCACCAAACACCTGAACGCAGCGGTCTGCAACCCGTCCGCACATCTCTGATGCAAAATATTTGCAGATCGACGCCTCAAGCGCGATGTCTTTGCCCGCGTCCCGCGCCCGTGCGGTTGATAGCACCAGTTGGCGGGCAGCCTCGATTTCAGCGCGGCAATCCGCCAGCAGGGCTGCAACCAGTTGGAAATCCACAATCTTCTGCCCCGATTGCTGTCGGGTGCAGGCGTGATCCATCGCCATATCCAGCATCCGGATCGCAGGACCGGTACAAAGGGCTGCCAGATGGATGCGTTGTTTGTTCAACACTTTCATCGCTGTCTTGAAACCGGTGCCTTCGGTTTGTCCCAGCAGGTTTTCTGCGGGCACGATACAGTCGTTGAAATAGACCTCCCCGACGGGCGATCCGCTCTGCCCCATCATCTTGTAAGGCGCACCTGTGGACAGGCCGTCAAAGCCCCGTTCCACGATGAAGGCAGACACACCTTTCGCGCCCTTGCTGTCCGGATCAGTGCGGGCGAACACAGTGAACACATCCGCAATCGGGGCGTTGGTGATGTAGCGTTTCATACCGTTCAGCACGTAATGATCCCCGACACGCTGCGCTGTGGTTTCGATGTTGCTTGCCTCTGATCCGGCGTTCGGTTCGGTCAGCGCCAGACACCCCGTCAGTTCCCCCCGCGCCATAGCAGGCAGGTATTTTTGTTTCTGCGCGTCCGTCCCATCCGCGACCAGTGCTTCAGAGCCGATCCCCGTGTTGGTGCCAACGCGGGCGCGGTAGGCCACGGCACATTGGGACAGTTCCATCGCGCCCATGACCAGTTCCTCGGTGGTCAGTCCTGCGCCGCCGTATTCTTTCGGGATGGACCAGCCGAAAAAGCCGCGTTCTGCCATGTCTGCCACAATTTCAGCGGGGACTTCATTGGCTTCTGCCACGCGGTCTTCGTTCGGATGGGCCACATCGCGCACCCAAGCGTGAACATCTGACAGCAACCTGTCGAGTTTTGTTTTGTCGGTAATCATGACCTTAACCCGCTATCCCTTGTCCGTAAAATCCGGTTTGCGTTTTTCCAGAAAAGCAGCCAGCCCTTCGGCGGCTTCATCCCCGTAGCGGGCGGCATTGATGCCTTTGGCCTCTAGCACCAGTTGGCTGGCCAGATCGTTATGGGGAGCGGCAGCGATTTCCGCCTTGATAACCGCCATCGCCCCAACCGCGCCTGCGGCCAGTGATGCCGCCAGTTTCTGTGCCGCCTCCAGCGCACCGCCCGGTGAGGCGATACTGTTGACGAGACCCAAATTATACAGGCGTGTCGCCTCGACAGGGCGCCCTGTGAGGCACATTTCAGAGACAAGCTGACGGGGCAGGCCCTCGCTCAGGAAATGGGTGATACCACCATCCGGTGCCAGTCCGACTTTGACATAGGCCACGGTGAATTTCGCATCCTCTGCTGCAACAATCATGTCACAAGCCAGCGCAAGGGACGCGCCCGCCCCTGCTGCTCCGCCTTCCACGGCAGCAATAACAGGCGTGGGGCAATTTCGGATCGACAGGATCATCGAATTTAGCGCATCCGTGTTGCGGGACACATCCGCAAGGCTGCTCTCCGCGCTTTTGCGCAGGTTGGCGATGTTGCCACCGGAGCTGAAAAATCCGTAAAGACCGGTCAGCACGATTGCGCGGACGCTGGGATCATTGCCAGCGTTAATGATGGCGGTCTGCACGTCCTTATAGACCGAAGGCGAAATACTGTTACGGGTCTTTGCGCCGTCCAGAGACAGGATCAGAACGCTGCCGTTCCGTTCGGTGCGGACTTCGGTTTCGGGTGGGGTGTTCATGTTCAGGCGACGTCCTTTTCTTGTCCTGTTACGTTGAGTTCCGCACGGGTTTCCTCTGCGATCAACCGGGCGAGCCTTGCGCCATGGCTGGCGCTACTGCCGTTCAGAATATCCGCGACAATCACCCGTTTGGCCAGCGCGCCGAGCGGATACTCCTCGGTCACACCGATGCCACCGTGAAGCTGGATGGCCGAGGCGATGCAATCCCGCATCCGCCCGCCAAGATAGCGTTTCACCGATGAAACGGCCCGCTTCCGCATCGCAACATCATCACTGTCACAGGTTTTGGCGGCGAGATGAACCAGAGACAGGAAATGCTCGGTGTCGTGGTAAATATCCACCATCGCGTGCTGCAATGCCTGAAAGCTGCAAAGGGTTTTGCCGAATTGTTTGCGTGTTCTGAGGTACTCTTGTGTCATATCCCGAATAGCGCACAACGCACCAAGCGCATCTGCCGCAAATGCCATCGCCGCCGCATCACAAAGCCATGCGTGCAAACCGGCTGTTGAGCCGCCGACGGACCCTTGAGTCAATTCTACCTGCTGAAAGTGAAGATCCGCCGCACCGCGCCCGTCGAGCAGTTCGTAAACTTCACGGGACAAGCCCTTGGCGTCAACAGGTAGCGCAACAAGACGGTCATCGGGCAGGCACAGCAGCAGCGTGTTCGCCACATCAGCGCCGGGTGCGACTTTGACCAAGCCGCTCAACCGTCCGTCTACGAGGTGCAAGTCGCTCTCCGCAAGGACCAGACTAATTTCGCCGTCCGGCACGGCAGGGGCCGTAGTGCCCGCGCGGGTCAGGGCCAGACCGGGCAGGGCGGCGGCACCGATCAGTGGTTCGGGGGCGCCGCTGGCACCGGCCGCGCAAAGAACCGGAACCAGATCAGAGCAACCCGCGCCAAATCCGCCAAAGTCTTCAGGCCATGTCAGGCGCAGCAGTTCCAGTTCGCCCAGTTCCTGCCAGACCCTGCGTGGTTCATTGGCGGCGGCAAATACTTTGGCGAAACTGTCTGCGATCATCTGTTGTTCGCTGTTGGGTGTAAAATCCATCACGCTCTCCTCAAAGCCCGAGTGTCTGTTTGGCGACGATGTTTTTCATCACCTCGCTGGAACCGCCAAAGATTGTGAAGGCGCGGGAGGTCAGCCAGCCGTGCACGCCGTAACCGTCCCCTTTCCCGCCGCCCGCTGCGCGATCCGCCCGCCACGGGGCGGCATCGGCACCAGCCGCTTCCATCGACAGTTCCTGAATCCGCTGCTGGATTTCAGAGCCGCGCAATTTCAGCAAGGACGACAGCGGGCCGACCTCTTGTCCCGGTTTGATACCAGCAAGCATGCGCAGGTTGGTGACTTCCTGCGCCAGAAAATCCGCTTCCAGATCGGCCAGTTTCGCACCAAAAACCGGATCGTCAATCAAGGCCACGCCATCGACAGTCCGATCCCGCGCCAGCCGTTTAAGCAGGGACATCTCGGCCTTGCTCTGCCCGACATTGGCGATGCTGACCCGTTCATTGCCCAGCAAGAACTTCGCACAGGTCCAGCCCTTGTTTTCTTCACCGACCAGAAGGTTTGCAGGAACGCGCACGTCCTCCAGAAAGACTTCGTTTACGTGGTGATCGCCGTCAATCGTGCGGATCGGGCGCACGGTGACACCGGGGCTGTTGAGGTCGATCAACAGCATCGAAATTCCGGCTTGTGGTTTTTCCGCCTGCGGGTCGGTGCGCACCAGCGTGAACATCCAGTTGGCGTGTTGTGCTGTCGTCGTCCATGTTTTCTGACCGTTCACGATGTAATCCTCACCGTCCCGCACGGCGCGGGTTTTGAGGCTGGCGAGATCGGACCCGGCGCCGGGTTCGGAAAAGCCCTGACACCAGTAATCTTCGGCAGAAAGGATGCGGGGCAGGAACCTTTGTTTCTGTTCATCCGTGCCAAAGCGCATCAGAACGGGACCGATCATCTTTAGCCCGAAGGGGCGCAGACGCGGGGCGCCGGCCATCATCGCTTCGGAGTCGAATATATACTGCTGCATCGGCGTCCAGCCGGTGCCGCCATGTTCCATCGGCCAATGGGCTGCGACCCAACCCTTTTGCGCAAGTATCTTGTGCCAGCGGATCATTTGTTCCCAACTGTGACGCTTGAAGTTGAAAAAGGTTTCCGACAGTTCCTGTGGCAGATGGCTGTTCAGAAAGGCGCGGACGTCATCGCGAAACGCGATATCCGCTTTGGTGTAGAAAAGGTCCATGTCCGGTCTCTCAGCAGGCTTGGGCGGTCAAATAGTCCCTGCGGCACAGGCCGCGCCGCAGGGGGTGCGGTAAAGGTTTATTTCGCTTCCGGCGGGATCAGGTCTTCGGGAACCTCGATACCGATTTCGCGGTAGTATTTCAGCGCCCCCACATGCAGCGGCGCATTCATCTGGTTCAGCGCGTTTTCCGGGGTGATGATCTCCATCCACTTGGCCGCTGCCACCAGATCGGCGCTGTTTTCAAAGATGGATTTGGTGATGTTGTAGGCGACGTCCTCGGACATCCATTTGTTGGTGCCAAGCCCAACGATAGAACTGACCATACGCACCGGTTCCTCGTTCACCTGACCGGAATAGGTGCCCGGCTGAAGAAAGTCGAATTCCCGTCCCGGAACGTTCGAGGCGGCTTTCACACCGTCACTTTCGATCTTGTCGTCCGGTATGCCAAGCACACGGAATTTGCCAAGGGCGGACAACTGCTGCAATTCGGAACTCGGGATCGGGGTAGGTACAAAGTAGACATCAAGCTGACGGTCCTGAAAGGCTTGCTCGGCAGAGGCCCAATCAAGGTTCACCGGCTCAAAGTCGTCATTTTCCTTGAACCCTGTCACACCTTCGATCACTTGCGTGATAACGGTGCGGCCTGCACTGGATGGCGGGCCGATAAAGACCTTCTTACCCTTAATGTCCTGCATGCTGTTGATGCCGGAATCCGCCCAAGCGATCCCGTGATAGGCGCCCAGTGGATAATTCAGGATGCTGCGCAGATTGCCAAAAAGCTCTGGCGCGTTGGCCATGTCTTTATACATCCGCGTCCCGTTTTTCAGGTAGCCGTTGATGGACACCGCCGTGACGAACAGTTCAAGCTGCTGGTTTGCCGCCTCGACAGCCTGACGGACCGCAGAAGACCCTGTGGAAAGCTGCGTTGAATATCCGTGTTCCTTTTTGATGATCTGCGATGCCGCAATGGAAAACACTGTCGTTGGCGAAGCCTGACCGAGTGACGCCATGCGCAATGTCTCGGCTTGTGCGGCCACACCGGCGAGCAGCAGGCCCGCCCCTGTGGCCACCGCCAGCGCTGTGGTTTTAATCGTTTGTTTCATCCTGATAGTCCTCCCTAGGATTTGATATTTGATGTTGGAATTGCGGCACCACTCCCGTTGGTGCCAATGCGGCCTGGCAGAACCAGTATCCCGATTGCAATCAGGATCAGCGCGTATTGAAGAAGCGGTATCTGCACCACCAGACCGGCAGCGATTGCGATGCGCAGGGCACGGCTGGCTGGTGTCAGGCGTTCGGCGGCAAAGCCGACCAGCCCCGTGTTCAGCAACCAGATAGCAAGCGCCAGTGCCACGCAGACCCGCATAAAGCCGAGGGGATCAAACTCTCCGATCAGCAAAAGCGACGGCTCGTAGACAAAGATGAACGGGATCACAAAGCCGACCAGTGCAAGGCGGACCGCCACGAATGCGGTGCGCATCGGATTGGATTGCGCAATCGGGGCCGCAGCAAAGGCGCCAATGGCCACGGGCGGTGTGATCGCGGAGAGCACACCAAAGTAAAAGACAAACATATGCACGGCGAGCGTTTCAGCGCCCAGTTTGGTCATGACAGGGCCAAGCACCAGCACAATGATCAGATAGGCGGGCAGGGTCGGCATCCCCATCCCCAGCACAAGGCAGGCAAATGCAGTGACCAGCAGGGAACCGAACAGCCATGTCTCGCTGAAGGTAGAGATGATCGAGGCAAAGGTAAGGCCAAGCCCGGTGAGGTTCAGCACGCCAAGGATGATCCCGATACAGCCAACTGCTACCAGAATGGCCGCGCAGGACTTGCCTGCCTTGGCCGCAATCTGGAAATAGCGCGTCAGGTCGCGGCGGTTGTCCTTGCGAAACAGGCCAAGCACGAGCGCGAGGATCACCGCAACGAAACCGGCCATCGCGGGGGAACGTCCCGTCACCAGCACAGCCACAATCGCAAGGATCGGCAGGGCAAATTGCAGGGACGCGATATAATCCGCGCGGTTCAGGCGGATGCGCTCTTCCTTGGGGATCGGCTGGATGCCATTGGCGGCGGCCTGCACGGAAATCGCTGCAAACAGGGAGCCGTAGAAAAACAGCGCCGGGATCAACGCGGCGAGCGCGATGGTCACATAAAGCTCGCCCGTCAGATCGGCCATTAGAAAGGCAGCAGCCCCCATGACCGGCGGCACAATCTGCCCGCCGGTAGAGGCCGCCGCCTCAATCCCGCCCGCCATCGCCGGAGAAAACCCGCGCCGCTTGATCATCGGGATTGTAAAGGAGCCGGAGCCGACAACATTGGCCGTTACACTGCCGGACATGGACCCGAACAGCGCACTGGCCACAACCGCCGAATGGGCCGGACCGCCCCGTGTACCGCCCGTCAACGCCACCGAGGTACGGATCAGCGCATCGCTGGCGCCGGTGCCTTCAAGGATCAGACCAAAGACCACAAACACCAGAACGACGCGGATCACAACGCCGGTCGGCATGCCAAAGACACCCTGATAGCCGTACCAGATATTCTGCATGGCGCGGTTCAGATCAACGCCCGCATGGTTCAGGAAACCGGGCAGCACATAGCCATAAAAACAATAGGCCAGCATCAGCGCGGCAATAATGACAATAGGCAGACCGAACAGCCTGCGGGTTGCCTCCAGCAGCACAACACTGCCGCCAAGGGCAATCCACGCATCATAAGGCGTGAAGATATAAAAGGTCAGGGCGGTCAGTCGCTCTACTTCGGTGAAGCGTATCGCAGCGACAATGACCAGCGCGATCAACGCCATATCTATTATGCCCCCGAAAATGCGTTTGGCTTTGGGGGCGTCCAGCTCTGTGAACAGCGGATTGGCCAGAAGCGTAATCACGACCGCCGCCCCAAGCAGCATGTTGCGCCCGAATGCGATGTCCCACGGACCGGCATAGGCCACATAGACCGATTGAACTGCAAGCAGCGCCGAAAGGGTGGCTGCAATGAACAGGGCGATGTTTCTGGGGGTGAGGGATCTGGTCATGGTCATTCCGCCGCTTTCATCTGTGCTTGCGCAATCTCGGGGATCGAAACATAGGGGCTGGTCGCGATGGTCCAGTCCGGCTGTGGTTCGGTGCGGAAAATCTGGCGCAGGTGGACCTCGTCCGGACCGTCACCGATGCGGAACCAGCGGGCGTAGCTAAAGGCGTGGTGGATCGGCACATCATCCACGCCGCCCATCGCCCCGAAAATCTGCAAGGCGCGGTCGGCAATCTTTTGCAGCATGTTGGGAACCGAAACCTTGATCATGGAAACGGGGCGCCAGCTTGCACTCTCGCCGCCCTGATCCAGCAGCCATGCGGCGTGTTGCACGGCCAGCCGGTTCATATCTATCTCGACCCGCGCCTCGGCAACCCAGCGCTGGGTTGTGTCGTAGTCAATCACATCCCGCCCGAAGGCCGTGCGCTCCCTTGCGCGGGCGATCATCAGTTCCACCAGCATTTCCGCCATACCGATGCACCGCATTGCATGGTGAACCCGAGCCGGCCCTAGGCGGACCTGTGCGCCCTTGAACCCTTTGCCCCGTTCCCCGATCAGGTTGCTTGCGGGGACGACAACATCTTCCAGTTCGATCTGGGCAATAGGGGCCACGTGATCTTCCCAGCCGAGATAACGCAGGTTGCGGGTGATATTCACACCCGGCGTGTCGGTCGGAACGATCACCATGCTTTGCCGCGCTGTGCGGGCCGCATCGGGATCACTGACGCCCATAACGATCAGGAAGGAACAGTCCGGATGCCCGCCGCCGGTGGCAAACCACTTGCGACCGTTGATGCGGATGTTGTCGCCTTCAAAAGCCATTCGCGTTGCGATGTTGGACGCGTCAGACGAGGCCACATCCGGTTCGGTCATGGCAAAAGCGGAGCGGGTGGTCCCGTCCAGCAGCGGGTTCAGCCAGCTGCGTTTTTGCTCGGGTGTCGCCAGAGATTGCAGCATCACCATATTGGGCACATCGGGGGCCTGACAGTTAAAAACCTGTGATCCCCAAGGCAGTTTGCCCATGATCTCGGCCAGTGGTGCGAACTCCAGATTGCTCAGACGGGTGCCCGGCTCGGTTTCCGCCAGTTCCGGCAGGGCGAGGTTCCATAACCCTTCGGTGCGGGCCTTTTGGCGCAGCGCAGGGAGGAAGTCTGCTTCCTTGCCGTCGCGAATCACCTGCTGCACCCAGTCCCTGTGTCGGGGCAGCACCTCCGCGTTGAAGAATCGCGAAACCCGTTCCTGAAAATCAAGCATTTTCTGAGAATGTCCGAAGTGCATAGCCCCTCCCAAGGTTAAATATTCGTACTTCTTGACCTCTGTATTTCAAATATCGTAACGTTTGTCAAATAAGTTTCATTTGGAGGAAAGAAATGACGACTACTGAAAAAGGGTCCGGGCCGCTCTCCGGTCTTCGCATTCTTGATATTGCTACGATTATTGCCGGTCCGATGGCGGGGTCACTTCTCGCGGATTTCGGCGCAGAAGTGGTTAAGCTGGAACTGCCCGGAGTGGGCGATGGGCTGCGCGGCTTTCCTCCGTTCAAGGAAAACAAATCCCTGTGGTGGAAAGTGACCAACCGCGGCAAACGCCACGGCACGCTTGATCTGCGCAAGCCGGACGGCGCGAAGCTGTTCCTTGAATTGGTGGCACAAAGTGATGTTCTGATTGAAAATTTCCGCCCCGGCACATTGGCGCGTTGGGGGCTTGATATTGATACACTTTGGAAGGCCAACCCCAAGCTGGTGGTCCTGCGGGTGAGCGGCTACGGGCAGGACGGCCCGAACGCCACCCAACCCGGATTCGCGCGGATCTTTGAGGCTATGGGCGGGCTGACCCATATCACCGGCGATCCGGATCGTGCCCCTGTCCACACCGGCTATCCGCTGGCCGATTCCATTGGCGGAATCTTTGGTGCCTTCTCAATCTGTGCTGCGCTTTTGAAGGTGAAACTGTCGGGCAAGGATGAAGGGGAAGAGATTGATCTCGCGCTGACAGAGGCGGTGCTGCGCACGCTCGAATCACTGGCGATTGAATACGACCAACTGGGCGATGTGCGCGAAAGGGTCGGCAACAAGAACACGTATTCCGCGCCCTCGGATGTTTATATGACTGCGGATAAACGCTATGTCTCTCTCGCCGGATCGACCAATCGCACCTTCCGTTATAACTCCATCGCCATCGGCCAGCCCGAACTGGTGGACGACGAACGCTTTGCCACAAATGCCGCCCGCGTGGCCCATACGGCAGAGCTGGACCGGATCTTTGGCGGCTGGATCGCATCCCATACATTAGAAGAGGTTCTGGACGCATTTCACAAAGCAAACGGCACGATTGCCCCGATCTACAGCATCGACCAGATATTTGAAGACGCCCAGTTCAAAGCCCGCAATGCAATCGTTCCGGTTGAGGATGAGGATTTCGGTGAGGTCCGCATGCAGGGCCTTGTGCCGCGGTTCCGCAACGCCCCCGGAGAAATCCGCTGGGCTGCGAAATCGCTGGGAGCCGACAATGATTACATCTATAATAGGTTGTTGAATCTGACCGAACAAGAAATCGAAAAGTATCGGGAGCAAGAAATCCTTTGACGGACAGCAAGACGATCCTCAACCAATGGGCGGATGAAGGCGCGGTAGAGCCGGAAGCATCTTATGCTGTCGATCATGCGCTTTCATCGACCCTGATGCGCGGGCTGGAGATTCTGGCCCTGTTCAATGACAGCGTGGATCGTCTTTCAAACGCAGAAATTGCCCGCCAGTTGGGGTTGAACCGCGCGACCGTGTCGCGGCTGTGCAAAACCCTGATCCATATGGGGTATTTGCGGCGCGATCCCAAGGGGCAGTTCCTGTTGGCGCCCCGCATTCTGGCCCTGTCCTATCCGGTGCTGTCGGCCACCCGCTGGCGGCACCAGCTTGTCGGGCCGATGCGGGAAATCGCAGAAATGAGCTCGGGGAATTGCACGTTGGCGGTAATTTCGGGCGACCAGTTCGTGCAGGTCTATTCGGTCGGGAACCCGTCCAGCTTCCCCCATGTGCCCGAACCGGGCATCACCGGCCCGCTGCACCGGTCTGCGAGCGGGCGGGCGTTGTTGTCCTTACTCGAAGGGCAGGATCTTTACGACATGTTGGCCAACCTGCGGCACAATTTCCCCGATGAATTTGAGGAACATTCCAGTTTGACCGCAGATGCGATTACACGGTGCCGGACCGAAGGCTTCTGTGCATCCTATGGGGACTGGCGCCCGAATATCGTTGCACTGGGGACCCCTTTGGGGCTGACCTCTGACGGACTTTATGTGGCACTTGCCTGCGGTCTTCCCCGTTTCAGCGCGCGAGAGGACTATGTGGAAAACGATCTCGGTCCCCGCATGGCCAAGGCGGCAGAGTCCATTCGCATGACCGGACTATTTGAGACTCCGTTCTATCTGAAGTGACCTCTTTGCCCCCGATCAGGACCGCAGAATAGGCCGCAGCAGGCTGGTCAGCACAAAGGTGACTGCCGCCACGCAAACGATTGTCGGACCGGCTGGCGTGTCCAGCGCGTAGGCGGCCTGCAAGCCAATCACGGCTGACGCCCCGCCGGTTAGCGCGGCGACAAAGGCCATCTGTTCGGGCGTGCGCGCCAGCGGGCGGGCCGCAGCGGCAGGGATGATCAGCATCGCAGCAATTAACAGAGCACCTACCACCTTGATCGCCACCGCGACGGTCACAGCGAGAGACAGGGTCAGGATCAACTGCTCCCGCTTGGGATCAATGCCGCTGGCATAGGCAAGCTCCTCGCTCAGCGTAGCGGTCAGGAGGGCCGACCAGCGCCATGCAATCAGGCCGATCACCAGCAGTGCGCCGCCCCAGATCACCATTAAATCACTGCGCGACACCGCCAGAATATCCCCGAACAGATAGGCCATCAAATCAATGCGTACGCCTGACAAAAAGGACACGGCCACCAGACCGAAGGCCAGCGCGGAATGGGCCAGCACCCCCAGAAGCGTGTCCATGCCATAACCCCGCCCCGCCAGCAGCGTCACAGTCAGCGCCATGCCCAGTGCAACCGCCATCGCCCCTGCAAAAATCGACATCTGCAGGGCGAGCGAGAGCGCCACCCCCAAAATTGCTGCGTGGGATGTGGCGTCGCCAAAATACGCCATACGCCGCCAGACCACAAAGCTGCCCAGAGGGGCAGCGGCACAGGCGACACCAATGCCTGCAAGGGCGGCGCGGGTCATAAAATCATCAAGCATCATTCAGCGGCCTCGGTCGGGGTGTGGGTGTGGTCATGGGTGCAGTTTTCATCGTGGTTGTGGTCGTGTTCATGCCGGTAAAGCGCCAGCGCCCCGCCGGTGCCCGTGCCAAACAGGGCGCGGTATTCCGGTGCGGCAGAAACAATATCCGGCGTCCCTTCGCAGCACACATGCCCGTTCAGACAAATCACCCTGTCCGACGCGCTCATCACCACATGAAGTTCGTGACTGATCATCACAACCGCGCAGCCGGTGTCGCGGCGGACCTCTTCGATCTGGCGGTAGAACGCGGCCGATCCGGGCTGGTCCAGCCCCTGGGTGGCCTCATCCAGCAGCAAAAGATCCGGTCGATTGATCAGGGCGCGGGCCAGCAGAACCCGTTGCAATTGCCCCCCCGACAAAGCCGACATCTGGCGGTTGGTCAGGTCGGGAACGCCCGCCCGTTCCAGCGCAGCCGCACAGGTGGCGCGATCCGCCTTGCGGTCTGTCAGGCGCAGAAACCGGTCCACGGTGATTGGCAGGGTCGGGTCGATGTGCAGTTTTTGGGGGACATAGCCGATCCGCAAGCCCGCCTTTTGGTTGATCCGCCCCGTGGACGGACGTACGGCCCCGATCAATGTGCGCAGCAGCGTTGTCTTCCCCGATCCGTTCGGCCCGACAATGGTGACAATCTCTTTCGGGGTGACGGCAAAACTGACATTGCGCAACACGGTATTTGCGCCGTAACCGACGCTGACATTCTCAACGGAAACCAGACTCATGCGGGCGCTTTCTCAACGCAGGAGGGGCAGATGCCCTCCGCTTCGACCACAGTGCGTTCGATCTGAAACCCTGCGGCCCGTGCAGCATCGCCAAGGGCACCGCGGGCGGGTGTGGATTTCGCCTCGGCCACGGACTGACACTTGCGACAGATCATAAAGGCAGGGGTGTGGCTGGCACCGGGGTGGGCGCAGGCAATGAACGCGTTGAGCTGTTCGATCTTATGGGCAAACCCGTTGGCGACCAGAAATTCAAGCGCACGGTAAGCCACAGGGGGCTGCGAGCCGAAGCCTGACTCGCGCAATCTGTCGAGCATTTCATAGGCACCAAGGGCGCGATGTTGCTGCAACAATATCTCCAGCGCCTTGCGGCGGGCGGGCGTGAAACGCAACCCTTTCTGTGCGCAATAAGTCTCTGCTGCGGCCACGGCCTCGGTGATGCAATGGCTGTGATCGTGGTGTTCAAACCCGACCGTATCCGGGCCGGTCGCTTTTTTCTGCGGTGCCGCACTTGTCATGTTATTACATTTCCATTACTCGTTTTGTAATGTAATAAAATCACATGGAGCCGTTGATGTCCAGAAACCTCTTCTCCCTTCTCCTGACCGCTATGATGCCTGCCGGTGCCGCGCTGGCAGAAATGCCGCGCGTGGCGGTGGATATTGCGCCGGTCCACTCGCTTGTGTCCCGCGTTATGGCGGGGGTGGGCACGCCTTCCCTGATCGTTTCCCCCGGTGCCAGCCCCCATGAATACAGCCTGCGCCCCTCTCAGGCCCGCGCCTTGCAAGACTCGGACGTGGTGTTCTGGGTCAGTCGCGGGATGACGCCTTGGCTGAAGGACGGGGTGGAGACGCTGGCAACAAACGCGGCGGTGGTGGAGCTTTTGGAAACGGAAGGCACGCTGCGGTTGCCGTTCCGCCAGAATGCGCTGTTCTCTCATGATCATGGGGAAGAGGCGGGACATGATGATCATAAGGATCACGACCACGACGAACATGATCATGAGGACCATGACCATGAGGGCCACGACCATAAAGATCATGCCGACCACGATCACGGCGAAGACCACGCCCACGATGAAAAACACGATGATCATGAAGATCATGCTGAAGACGGGCACCACGGTCATGCGCACGGTTCAGAAGACCCCCACGCCTGGCTGTCTATTGATAACGGGGCGCATTGGCTTGACGTAATCGCGGCGCAACTGTCCGACGTTGATCCGGAAAACGCCGAAGCCTATCAAGCAAACGCGCAAGAAGGACAAGCGGAACTCGCCGCGTTGGAAACGGAAATCAGCGGGCTGCTTGAACCGGTGCGCGGCCGGAATTTCATCGTGTTCCACGATGCCTACCAGTATTTCGAGAATTCCTTCGAACTGCCCGCATCCGGCGCGATTTCTTTGTCTGATGCTTCGGACCCGAGTCCGGCCCGCATTGCGCAGGTTCAGGCCCGTGTTGCAGAGCAGAATGTCACCTGTGTGCTAAGCGAACCCCAGTTCAACCCCGGAATCATTCAGGCTGTGATGGAGGGGGCTAAGGTCAACACCGGCGTGCTTGATCCCCTTGGCGCTGATCTTGAACCGGGTGCTGCGCTTTACCCCGAGGTGCTGCGCAATCTGGCGCGGACTTTGGCGGGCTGTCTGTGATCGCTGTGCAAGGTTTCTTGCGAAAACCTGCCTGATACCAAAAGAAATGACCCGACAATCGGGTCATTTTCTGTATAAAGCACCAAAAAAGGTGCCGGACATGGATCATATCGACCTCAAAATCCTGCAAAAGCTGCAAGAAGACTCGTCAATTCCGCAACGGGAGCTTGCCGATCAGATCGGTCTGTCGCAAAACGCTTGCTGGCGGCGGATTAAAACCATGAAGGATGCAGGCGTGATCGTCGGGGAAACCGTGCGGCTCGATCCTGCCAAGCTGGGCATGGGGCTGACGGTTTTTGTCATGCTGAAAACGCGCCAGCATTCGGTGACTTGGTTGCAGGATTTCCGCCGCCGCGTTCTTTTGATCCCGAACGTAGTCGATTTCTTCCGGATCGCAGGGGAGTACGACTATATGCTAAAGGTCGTGGCCGCTGACATAACCGATTTTGATCGGGTGTACCAGAAACTGATCGTGGACGAAGCGCTGGAATCCGTCACCTCGCTGATCACAATGGAGGCCATCGCCAACAACCGCGCGTTACCGCTTTAGGCTACGGCGCGGCTGTCCGGTTTGATCGAGAATCGGGCGGTCGAGGCATCGACGGTATAGTGTTGTTCCAGTTCTTCCAGACGGGTGGTCAATTCGTTTACGCTGTCCAGAACGTAACGCACCTGTGCGTCATCCATCAGATAGCTGAAGTTCAACCGCACCCAACCGGGTTTGCGCATTTCCTTACCCGCTTGCAGGTCGTTAAACAGGTCTTGCGACTCCGCTTGCGCGATTTTCAACAACCGATGCGCATAAGGTCCGGCACAGGCACAGCCGCCACGGGTCTGGATACCGTAGACATCGCTTAGCATACGGGTGAACAACTGGTGGTGAAACGGGGTGCCATCAGCGCGACTTACGAGGAAGGAAAAGATCGGCAGACGCTCTTGCTGGTCAGGGGCCAGCAGGGACAGCTGCGCATTGTCGCGCCACCCGTCAAAAGCCATCCGGTTCAGTTCTGCTTCTCGTCGTGTGATGAAATCCTGTCCGATGGCATCTTTCACCATAAAGGCCAATGCCGCGCGTATATCGCCAATCACATTGGGGGTTCCGGCCTCTTCCCGCGCGCTGATGCTGGTGGAATAGGCGTGGTCCCACGGCGAGACAAAAGTCACGGTGCCTCCACCCGGCCAGGTGGGGGTGTCGCGGACAACAGATGTGTCTCGCACGATCAGCACGCCACTGCCCCCCGGACCGCCGGGAAATTTATGGGTGGAAACAACCACTGCGTCGATCAAACACTCCGGCGTGCTGTTCATATCAATCGGAAGATAAGGCCCGCCGCCGGCGTAATCCCAAACCGACAAAGCGCCGTGGGCTTTTAACAAACGGGTGGTTTCCATCGGATCGGTCACAATGCCCGTCACGTTGCTGGCGGCAGAAAAACTGCCGATTTTGAGATCCGCATCGCTGCGGGCCAGCAGTTCTGCCTCTAGCACCGCCAGATCAGGTCCACCCTGCGCGGTTTCGGGGATTTCCACGATCTCTGCATTACTTTCGCGCCACGGCAGCAGGTTGGAGTGATGTTCATAAGGCCCGACGAACACCACCGCTTTGCGTGCAGAGTTCACCCCGAACAGAGAAACCAGCCGGTTCAATCCGGCCGTTGCGCCGGAACCGGTAAAGATCACGCTACATTTGTCTGCACGGGTCAGCCGCGCAATTTCCGCCCGCGCTTCGGCGCGAAGGCGTGTCATGTAAGCCCCGCAATAGGATGCCTCGGTGTGGGAATTGGCGTAATAAGGCAGGACGTGGTCGCGGATGTAATCCTCTACCGGCGCAAGGGCGCGTCCCGATGCCACGTAATCCGCATAGACCAGCGATACATCCGCGAACAGGCCGGGGATTTTCATACCGTCCCCGATCACGCTGTTGCGCAGTTGGGCGACCAGATCGTCGGATTTCAGGGCATCGCGGAATGTAGATAAAGACATGGGGCACCTCCTTTGGGTAAAATACCCAAAGAGTTGCAGGTTTTTGACCCAAATACACCGCGCCTACGGTCTATCTATGTGTCACCCATCGAAAAGTGAGGTACTTTGTCGATCAAATCTACAGTTGTACGGGCAGGGCTGTCGGACCTCTGAAACCAAAGCCCCGGAACTCTACCGTTGATCCCGCAACAGGCTGCATCTGCGAGAATCGGTCGAACAGAGCTGGCAAAACCGATCCGCTGATAAACTGGCGGTAAATGCCACCCCCCATACAGCGGTGCGGCCCCAGTCCGAACGTCTGGTTTGCGGGGCCGGTGCGGTGGATGTCGAAACGTTCCGGTTCGTGCCAGTAATCCTCATCATAATTGGCAGAGGCCTGACTGACGAGGACGGTTTCACCGGCGGGCAGGGTGACACCGCGCAAGCTGTACTCTTGTTGTACAATGCGCGGACTGGTCTGGATCGGCGCGACCCAGCGCAGACCTTCCTCGGTTGCCAGATCCCAGCGACCGGTTTCCTGACAATAGCGGATCTGATCGGGGTTTTGCAGCAAACCGTGTAGCGTGCTCAGCAGCGCATCGCGGGTTTCAACAACGGCCCCGCCGATGCAGATTTTCATATTCGTGCGGATCTGGCTGAGCGGCAGCGCATCCCCCGCATTGGCCATAACCGCCAGCACCGAAGGATTGGGGGCTGCGCGGTGCTGTTCGATCATTCTGTCAAAACAGGCGTTCATCTCGTCGTTTGCCCGATCACTGATCGCAAACACATCTTCAGAGAAACCGGCGTTCATCGCCCCTGTGATCAGTGCATTGGCCCAGTCAAACAACTGCCTGTCCGGTTTTGGTTCGATGCCGAGAACCTGTTTCAGAAACGCCACCGTCATGGGCACGGCAAGGGCGCTGCGCAGGTCTACGGTTTCCCCTTGCGGTAGCGCGTCAACCGCCTGCTGTGCGATTGCATCAAAGACGCCTTGCCAATGGCTGCGCGCGGCGGAAATGTGGAAGGTTTCCGTCATGGCGGCCCGTTCCACCTGATGGGCCTCACCGTCCTTGCGCATCAGAGTATGCCCGCCAAAGGCCCGCTGCATCGGCGTTGTCGTATCGCTGGAGCCGAAATGCTGTGTGTCCGTCTTGGCCAGATAGGTGTCATCCGCCTTGGTCAGAATGATCCGGTTAATCGCCGCAATCCGCGCGATCGGCATCTCACGGCGCAGTCGCCGGTAGACGGCTTCCGGATCACGATCCAGCATGTCGAGCGTGGTTATTGTATCAATCGGAACGGTCTTGCTCACAGGGGGGGCCTCTGGTCGGAATGGGGGAATGCGGGCGACAGGATTATCCAGCCGCGATGACGATTTCAACTTTGGTGGTCAGGGAGTTGCTGACCGTGCAAACGGATTTCGCCTGTTTGACGATCTTCTCTGCAAGTTCCGCATCCTCAACAATGGCACCGATCACGGTAATTGTAGCGGATTCAACCCGCCCCGGCAGATCGGTGGATTTCAACGCTTCCACCTTAACCTGAAACGGCTGCGGCGTTACCTTGTGCTGGTCTGCCGCCCATTGCACCGATTTCACGATGCAAGAGCCAAGCGAGGCCAGCATCGTATCCACTGGCGAATTTACCGGCGGATGCGGTGTGGCCTTGTCCGGATCACCGTAGGCATAAAGGAAACTATCGCTGCCTTCAAAGATGACAAAGACGGGACCAAAGGGTTTCGGTTTCAGTTTCAAAGCCATTTCTGGGCCTTTCTAGAATAACAGGTCAGGAAGGAAGAGCGCGATCGCGGGAAACAGGGTCAGGATGAAGATCATAAACAGGTGGATCACCCAATAAGGTATGGTGGCAATGGCCACGCGGCCAAGACTGACCTGCCCGTTTGTTAGTGCGCTGAGCACCGAAAGATTCAATCCCACCGGCGGGGTGATCTGGCCGATTTCAATCACGATGGTAATCATAACGCCAATCCAGATCGCATCAAAACCAAGGCCCGTCAGCAGCGGAAACACCACCGGCAGGGTCATGATCATCAGCGACAAGCCGTCAAAGAAACAGCCGAGCACGAGATACACCAGCACGACGATCAGCAGCACGCTATAGGTGCCAAGCCCGCTGTCCGCCACGGTGGACAGGATTTGCTGGGGGATGCCCAACACGCTGACCGATTGGGCAAGGATCGTGGCACCAAGCACCAGAAACCCGACCGAGGTGAACAACAGTACGGATTGGTAGACCGCCTCAACCAGTTTCCGGAAGGTCAGTTCGCCCCAAATGGACGATATGATCACCGCAAGGACAACCCCCACACCGGCAGCTTCGGTGGGGGTGGCAAGCCCTGCAACGATGCTGCCGATCACCGCAAAGATCAGCGCCAGCAGCGGCCAGATCTGACGGAAACCGCGCAGCGCCAGCCAAAAGCCCACAGGGGTGTCATCGCGGGGCGCGATATGGGGATTGCGGATGCTTTTGACCAGCAGATAGGCCATGAACAGCAATCCGGCGAGCAGTCCGGGAATAATCCCCGCCGCGAACAGACGTCCGATCGAGGTTTCGGTCAGCGCCCCGTAAATCAGGAATGACAGGCTTGGCGGGATCAACAGGCCAAGGGTGCCACCACCCGCCAGACTGCCGGTGATGGTGTCTTTGTCGTAACCCCGTTTCGTCATCTCCGGATAGGCGACCAGCCCGACAGAGGCAGCGGTCGACAGGCTCGACCCGCTGACTGCGCCAAACAGGGTGCAGACGGCGATGTTTGTGTGCAAAAGTCCGCCCGGAACCCTGCGGAACAGGGGCGAAAACGCGGCATAGGCTTTCTGGCTGATGCCGCTGCGCAGCAGGATTTCCCCCAGAAGGATGAACATCGGCACAGCACTAAGCGTGAAAGAGTTGAATACATTCCAGATTGCATCAATCGCAAGCGACGTTGCGCCATTGGAAAAGAAGTGCAGGATGGTCAGACCGGTCAGGCCAAGGGCAACGCCCAAAGCCACGCCGGTGCTGGCGGTGGCCAGAAGACCGCCGATCAAGGTAAGCCAGAAAGACATCAGTGTGCGGATCCGCTAAGGGTTTGGTCAGGGTCGGATTGAGGTATCCGGTCGATCACTCCAAACAACCGCGCCACGAAAATGACCAGCGTCAGGAACAGGGACAGCGGCATCAGCGCCATCCACGGGTACAGCAAAATCCGCGAGGTTTCGGTTTTCAGACTGCGTTTGTAGGCAAATTCAAACCAGGGGATTGTCTCGTAGATCAGCCATGAAAAAAACAGGATGCCAACCAGCAGGGCCGCGATCTGAATGACGGTCTGCAGGGACCCTTTCAGACGGTCCGCCAGCAGCGCAACCCGCACGTGTTTGGCGTTCAGCGTGACCATAGGCAGACCCAGAAACAGCGAAACGCTCAGCAACAGTCCGACCACCTCTTCGGTGATGTGAACCGGCGCATTGGCAAATTTGCGCATCAGCACGGAATACATGATGATGCCCACAATGGACACCATCCCAAGTGCCGCCGCAACTGCACAGGCAAGGGCCAAACCGTTCAGCCCTTGCGCAATGATGTGTTTGATCTTCTGCATCAGATCCGACTTAACGACCCAAAGCTTTAAGAACACGCTCGCGGTAGGCGGGGGCATTGCCACCGGCTTCCTCTGCCAGCATCGCCCATGTTTCGGTCACAGAGGAGACAAACAACTCGCGGTCCGCATCAGAGAAATCCTCGGCCCATGTCACGCCTTGCTCGGCCAGTTTTTCACGGGCTTCCATTTCGCGGGCCTGATCATCTTCGTACTGGTTTGTACGGTTCCACAGATCATCAGCCGCAGTGGTGATGGCGGATTTGATGTTCTCGTCTGTTTTTTCCCAACGGTCGGTGGCCACACCGATCACGTAAGGACCGGATGCCATCGGATAAAGGAAAGACGCATGGCTGGCCACTTCTTGCAGGGAAACGGTGTGGGCATAAAGTGCGGGATATAGCGCACAATCCACAACGCCGGTTTTCATCGCCACATACATTTCTTCTTGTGGAATGATCTGTGCTGCAACGCCAAGACGGGTGAAGGTTTCCACCTGATCCCGCGCCCAGACGCGCAGTTTCTTGGACTTCAGGTCTTCGATAGTGCGTACGGGTTCATCGCGGCAGAATACGGACACAGACAGCATCGGAATCGCCACATACCCGACAGAGGTTACATCCCAGTCAGCAAATTCCTCTTCATAGATTTCCTGAACCGCGGGAATGGCTTTTTCAAACTCGTCGATGGACCCGATGGTGCCCTGCACGACAACCGAACTCAGCGCGGGTGCATCGCGGCCCAGATAGTTCGCCCACATCAGGCTCATCTCTACTGCGCCTTTAGGAAGGAAGCGCAGCGTGTCGGTGTTGGGCAGGCCAAGGGACCCGCCGCTGTAGAGTTTCAGTTCAAAGTCGCCGTCAACCGCAGCATTCACGTCTTTGACAAACTGTTCGATCTCGGCTGTTTCAGGACGGGTTTCAGGCAGAAAATTGTTAAACCGCCATTCTTCCGCGCTGACACCCGACAGGGATGTCCCGAGGGCCGTCACACCGAGTGCGAGCGTTTGGATCAGTTTTTTCATTGTAGTTCCTCCTGTGGAAGCTGTGTCAGCGCAATCGCCAAAACCCTAGCCGCGCTCACGTCAAATTTTACACCAAAACCGGACGGTTTTGTCGTGTTTGTAACAGCTTATGACCCAAGAGTCGGGGGGAAATCAAAATAAATACCACGGGTTTTGGCAATTTCTTGCAATAAAAATGCGCGTTGGCAGGGCGGGGTACAACCTTGGGTGGGGTGCGTGCGCGCGATGCAGCTTGCAGGTTCAACGGCTGATCACGGGCGCGCGTCCGGTTAAGGCTTGATCGCGGTTTAATCCATGTCTTTAGGGCCATAATTGCCAAAGGCGGCGACAACCTCTTGCATCTGGGGATCGGTCAGGATTTCGGGCGTTCCGGTTGACAGCGCCAACAGATAGACCCGCGCCAGGTTGTCCAGTTCTTCCATCCGCCAGAGTGCGCGGTCAAGGGTTTCCCCCGCCACCACCGCGCCGTGATTGGCCATCAGACATGCGGTCCGCTCTGCCATTGCCTTGGCAACCATACGGGCCAGATCGTCACTGCCAAACAACGCGTAATCCACCAGTGGCACGCTATTACCGCCAAAAGCGGCGATCATATAGTGGCAGGCCGGAATCGCGCGGCGTTGCACGGCGATTGCTGTGGCATGGACCGGATGGGCATGCACCACCGCCGTCACATCCGGCTTGCTGCGCAGGATCGACTGGTGAAAGCGCCATTCGGTTGACGGGCGGATGTCGCCCGATAGATCCGGTTCACCCTCCAACGGCATGGCGCAGAGCATGTCGGGCCGCAACTTTTCGTAGGGGACACCGGACGGGGTGATCAGCATCCCGTCCTTGTATCGCACGGAAATATTGCCAGAGGTGCCTTGGTTCAGACCGCTGTTCTTCATCCATAAACATCCGTCGATGATGCTCTGGCGCAGGGCGGTGTCTTTGGCGGGGGTCATGGTGTGTCGTCCAGTAGTTTCTCGGCAGAGGCCGAGCATGTGATGAAATGGGTCACGTAATCGCCGCGAATTGCGGCGGCGGCGGCATCTACGCGGTCCAGCCCTGCGGAGACCAGAATGCCCATCTCCTTGTTGCGCATCTGCTCCAGCGTGACACCGATCAAACGGTCCTCATTCGGGGCGGGCATCGGGGTGCCCTCAACATCAATCACACGGCCACAAATGACAGCGGCCGCACCGTCCTTGCGCATTTGCGACAGGGTCGGGGCGTCCAGCAGGCCGGTCATGGCGATATGGCTGTCCGGATCGGTTGTTCCGGCCGCAAAGATGACCTTTTTACAATCCGCTACCATCTGCAACTGCGCCGCCACCATCGGTTCCGCCTTGAGGCTGTCACAAAGCTGCGGTGTGGACAGCATCAGGGGCACATGCAGGTTGGCACAATAGGCCCCGAACCGCTGCGCCAGTGTTGCCGCGCAATTTTCTGCGGCGAAACCGATGTCGGACGGTTTGGACCCCAACAGTTGCACGATTGTCAGATCCTCCATTATCAGCTTGGGTGCGATCTGCGCCAGCCGGTAAATGGTTTCCCCCCAGGCAATACCCAGATGGTCCCCCGGTTCCAGAAGATGGGGCAGCCAGTCCGATGCGGCGCGGATCACCCGTTCTGCCGTGCGCTGCGCAGAGCTTCCGTCTTCGGGCACAACAAGCACATCCACCAGACCGAATTTCGCCCGCAACTCGGACGCCAATCGGTTGTTGCGAAACACGTCGCTGTCCAGCGTGATGCGCACGTAATCGCGCCGTCGGGCCTCTGCCAGATAGTTCACGACAGAGGCGCGGCTGACATCGAGCCGCTTGGCGATTTCATTCTGGTTCAACCCGTCGTGAAAATAAAGCCATGCGGTTTCGATGATAAGATCGTCCTGCCGCGACCCGCGTCCGGCTGCATCAACGCCCGGACGCGCAGAGGAGGCAGAGGCCGGCGCCACGCTTATGCGCCTGCCATTTCGGGGAAGAGTGCGGCAAGACCCTCGGGTGTCGCTTCGCATATGCCCCGTTCGGTGATCAGACCTGTGACCAAACGGTTCGGTGTCACATCAAAGGCAGGGTTGCCCCCCGGTGTGCCGTCTGGTGTGACCTGAACCACACCGATAGAACCGTCTTCCATTGTCCCTTGGATGTGGGTGGTCTCACGGGGGCTGCGTTCCTCGATCGGGATTTCGGCAACGCCGTCATCCACCGTCCAGTCAATCGTAGGGGAGGGCAGGGCCACATAGAAAGGCACACCATTATCATGGGCCGCGAGCGCCTTTAGATAGGTGCCGATCTTGTTGCAGACATCACCGCGCCGCGTGGTGCGGTCGGTGCCGACGATCACCATATCGACCTGTCCGTGCTGCATCAAATGGCCTCCGGCGTTATCTGTCACATAGGTATGTGGTACACCGTGGCTGCCCAATTCCCAAGAGGTCAATGCCCCCTGGTTGCGCGGACGGGTTTCATCGACCCATACATGCAGCGGGATTCCTGCGTCATGGGCGTGGTACATCGGGCTGGTGGCGGTGCCCCAATCCACGGTCGCAATCCAGCCCGCATTACAATGGGTCAGCAGCCGGACAGGTTCGCCCGCCGGTTTTTTCGCTGCGATCTCTTTGATCAGTTTCAATCCGTGCTCCCCGATCTGGCGGCAGATTTCCACGTCTTCATCCGCAATGTCATGGGCCAGTTTCAGGGCGGCTGCGGCGCGGTCTGCTTCGGGCAGCGGTCGCATTGCCTCGCGGCACCGGTTCAAGGCCCAGCGGAGGTTGATTGCTGTTGGGCGGGTCTCGTTCAACCGCTCCCATGCTGCATCCATATGGGCATCGGAGGGGTCCAGCCTAAGTGCGAGCGCCATGCCATAAGCGGCTGTCGCCCCGATCAGCGGCGCCCCGCGCACGCGCATTTCCACGATTGCGTCTTCAAAATCTTCCAACGTCTTCACTTGCTGGGTGATAAATTCGTAAGGCAGGGAGCGCTGGTCGATGATTTCCAACACGTCATCCTGTGCATTCCACCACAAAGAGCGGTAATGGGTGCCGTTTACTTTCATAGGATGTTCCTTGCGTTATAAGTCCGTGCCAGCGCTACCAGCGCTTTGGCATCTTTCAGTGTATCGGATTTGAGCACCAGTTCCGCGCCCATTTGCAGGTTCCGCGCCTCCAGAGGGGCGCGAACGGCGGTGTCTTCGATGGTCTCAAAGTCCGCATTATGGGCCAGCGACAGGCAGCGGCGGTGCATTTCTATGCCGCAGAACCGCAGCGCATCGCGCCAGATTTCCGCCAGAACCCCGTCACAGGCAGCGCCCGAACTGTGGCCCTGATCCTCAAACAGCGTTTTAGGGTAAAGCATACCGGTTCTTTCGCTGTCCCACAGGCTGCGGAACTCTGCCTCGAAACTGGCCCAGCAGTCCGTGATGACCGAGAGTATCCAGTCCTGATAGCTGTCAAGATCACTGCCCCGATGGGCGGGCTGGCTGAAAAAGGCCATCAGGTAATTGGCGGTCAGCATCCCAATATCAAAACCCATCGGCGCATATTGTGCAAATTCGGGATCAATGACGCGGATTTCGCTGTCGGTGGCCATGATCGAACCGGAGTGCAAATCACCATGCACCATTGTCTGCGTGTTAGAGGCAAATTTAGTCAGCATCTGCTGGGCGATCTGCTTTAGCTCGATATTGTTGCGCAGCTCATTTATCACCGGTTCCAGTCCCGGTGTGTGATTGTTCAGCTCCGCCTCAAAATAGGGATCGGTAAAGACCAATCCTTCGGTGATCGCAGGAATTTCCACATTGCCCGAGAACAGCCCCACATCGGCCTTTTTGTCAGCGGATTTCAGGGAGAGTTCAGAACCGCGAAACGCCGTGCGTGCACAGAATTTGCCGCAGAACGCCCCCAGTCCTTTGACTTTTTCACCGGCAATCAGCTTGTTGCGCAGGATCACATGGGGGGAAAGAAACTCCATCACGATCAGCGCCTGATCCGCGTCAAAATAATAAATTTCCGGCACGGTTCCAGGATCACGGGCGGCCTGACGGGTCAGGGCGTGATATTCGTAAAAGGCGCGGTACAGCGGCATCGGCCAACTGTCCCCCACAAGGCGCACATAAGGAAGGGCCTGTTTGACAATAACGCTGCCCTGATCGCTTTGCACAATAAACACAAGGTTCAGATTTCCGTCACCGACTTCCCTGACCTGCCAGCCCGATGGGTCGGTTCCAAGGTGTTTCGTCACCGCCGGCAGGCTGCCCAACCGTGTAGAAAGTGTCTCTGGCGTCAGGGCCTCATAATTCGCGTACTCCATCCCGCAGTCTCCCGTTTTTGATGAGATGTTTATCGCGGCGGTGCGCTTTCTAGTCAATAGACAAATGGTTTGACAACTGTTGAAATGGTTACTATCGAAGGAACACGCCATCCGGTGGCGGCTAGGGAACGAGATCTGGGAAGAGTGTATGAAAGCCTGTGAAATCAGAGGTCTGGAGAAATCTTTCGGTCGCAATCACGTATTGCGCGGAATCGATCTGGACCTGTCTGCGGGCGAAGTTGTTGTTTTGATGGGGGCCAATGGCGCGGGGAAATCTACGCTGGTTAAGATACTTTGCGGGTTTCAGGGGGCCAATGGAGGCTCGATACAGCTTGAGGGCCAACCGTTCCAGCCGTTGGATGCGGCGGATGCGATTTCGCGCGGGGTTGTGACGGTGCACCAGTCCATTGATGACGGGGTGATTCCCGATCTGGACGTAGCGACAAACCTGATGTTGAACCGGCTGACAGAGCAGGGGGCCGGGCTGTTGGTGCGTGACCGTGCGCTGCGGGTCGCGGCACGTAAAGTGGCAGACAATATGGGGCTTGATCTGGATGTGCGGGCGCGGGTGGCGGATCTGTCCGTAGCCGACCGCCAGATGATCGCCATTGCCCGCGCAATGGCCTATGAGCCGAAAGTCCTTATTCTGGACGAGCCGACGTCATCCCTCTCTGCATCCGAGGCCGACCGCCTGTTCGCGCTTCTGGACAGGCTGCGGGATCAGGGTGTGGCGATTCTTTATATTTCCCACCGCATGTCCGATATACGCCGCATTGCCGACCGGATCGTTTGTATGCGGGACGGTCGGATTTCCGGCGTTTTCGATCAGGCGCCGCTGGATTATGATGGCGCAGTGACGGCGATGCTTGGCCATAAGATGACCGATGTGGATATTGACGTTGTCTCCGGCGGTCCTGCCATCCTTGAGGTGGATCAGGTGCGGCTTGACGGTGGCGATACACCGGTCAGCTTTACCGCCCATGACGGCGAGGTGGTCGCCATTACCGGACTGCTCGGCAGTGGGAAAAGCCAGCTTGCAGATATGATTTTCGGGCAGAGACCTGTCAAATCGGGCCAGTTGCGGCTTGACGGGCGGCCCTATGCGCCCCGATCCGCCACCCATGCGGTGGCCGCAGGGGTGTTTATGTCCTCCAAGGATCGCAGCACCAACGCCGTGATCCCCGCCTTTGACATCGCCAATAACATGACGCTGCCGTTTCTGGGCAGTTTCAGCCGCTTGTCCCTGCTGAGCAAACGCAAACAGCGCGGGGCGGCGAATGATATGATCCGGCAGATCGGAGTCAAATGCCAGTCCGATTATGACGGCATCGGCACCCTGTCGGGGGGCAACCAGCAAAAGGTGATGATCGGCCGCTGGCTGCTGGAAGACAGCCGCGTGTTGTTGCTGGATGAACCGTTTCAGGGTGTAGACATCGGCGCACGCCGCGACATCGGCCGCCACATCCGCGCCACCGCCAAGGGCCGCGCCACACTGGTGTTCGCAGCCGAGCTGGACGAAGCCCTCGAAATTGCGGACCGCATCATCGTCCTTCACGAAGGGGCTGTGGTTGGCACCCATTCCAATTCCAATATTGATCTGGACGTGCTGATTGCCCAGGTCTCAGGGGCCAAAGACGCCCGAATACAGGCGAACTGATTATGACCAACGAGAAAATCCTGAACTTTGCGATCCGCTTCGGCTTTTTGATCCTGTTGATGGGGCTGGTGCTGTATTTCAGCCTGTCTGCCAGCGGATTTGCCTCTCCCCGATCAGCGGCCTTCATCCTGCAGTCGGTAGCGATCACGGGGATTCTGGCGCTTGGCGTGACCTGTACGCTGGTGGTGGACGGGTTTGACCTGTCGATCGGATCGGTGGCAACAACGTCGCTGATGCTCTCGGCTTATGCGATGGTGATCCTTGAAATGTCGGCCTTTTCCGCTGTGATGTTGTGCCTTTTGATGGGCGCTGTGGTGGGGTTGATCAACGGTCTGCTGATCGTGAAGTTCAAGGTGCCCGACCTGCTGGCCACCTTGGGGATGATGTTTCTGCTGATCGGCCTGCAACGTATCCCGACACAGGGCAATTCCATCGCGACCGGCATGAAGCTGCCCGACGGCAGCGTAGCGGAAGGCGCGTTTTCGCAGGCGTTCCTGTGGCTCGGGCGGCACCGCTTTGATCTGGTGGTAGAGCGTCTGGTTCCGGTTCCGGTCGTCATTTTCCTGATCACCGCTTTTGCAATTTGGGTGTTTCTGGAACTGACCCGTCACGGGCGTCTGATGTATGCGATTGGCTCGAACGAGCGGGCGGCGGCCTTGGTCGGTGCAAATGTGAACCGCTACAAAATTGCGGCCTATATGATCTCTGGCGTGACCGCCTCTATCGGGGGCATCCTGTTGGCGGCGCGTCTGGGGCGCGGTGATATTGCCAGCGGAAACAACCTGTTGCTGGACAGTGTGGCGGCGGCATTGATCGGCTTTGCCGTGCTTGGCGCGGCCCGCCCTAATGCCTTTGGCACAGCGGTTGGCGCGTTGTTTGTCGGCATCCTTTTGCAAGGGCTGACCATGATGAACGCACCCTATTACACCCAAGATTTCGTGAAAGGCGCGGTTCTGGTGATTGCGCTTGTATTTACCTTCTACCTTAGCGCCAAGCGGGGCGCCGGTGGGAAAACCTGATCAACTGATGGGAGGAAAAAATCATGTTGAGACGTCATTTTATCAAATTCGCCGGGCTGGCAGCCCTTGCGACTGGTCTGGGCAGCGCCGCGCTTGCGCAGATGCCCGCACCTCTGGACAAACCCGAGGACGTTAAAATCGCGCTGGTGCGTTACCTCTCGACAGGTGACTTTTTCCAGTCCTATCTGTCCGGCGTGGAGACCCAAGCCGCAGCGATTGGCATGGACCTGCGGGTGTTTGACAGCCGTCAGGATGCGGCGTTGCAGGCGGATATGGTGGATCAGGCTATCGCGCTTGGCGTGGACGGGATCATCATCCAGCACGGTCTGACTGAATCCATGAAAGAAGCTGCACAGCGGGCAGTGGACGCGGGCATCAAAGTCGTTGCCTTCGACGTGGATGTGGAAAACGAGGCTATTCCGCAGATTGAACAGTCTGACTATCTGCTGGGTAAACTGGCTCTGGATCAGGCGATTGCGGATAACGGCACCGAATTCACTGCCGGCTATGTCTATGTTCCGGGCATCGCGCCGCTGGACCGACGCGATGTGGCGTGGGAAGAAGTGAAACAGGCAAATCCGGGCATCAAGGAAGCGGCTGTGTTCGGCACGCTCGACAATCCGATTGCCAATGCGGTTGCCAACCAAGCCCGCTCCATTTTGCAGGCCAACCCGACCATCAACGTGATGTTTGCGCCGTTTGACGAATTTGCCAAAGGGGTGAAAATCGCGGTGGATGAGGCCGGACTGACACAGGACATCAAAATCTATTCTGCCGATGTCTCTACCGCTGATATTTCCGCCATGCGGGAACCGGATTCCGCTTGGGTCGCGACCGTTGCTACCAACCCGTCTGTTGTGGGCGAGGTTTCGGTGCGCACATTGGCGCTTCAGCTGACAGGCGAAAATCCCGGTAAATCCGTAGTGGTTCCACCGACCCTGATCACGCAGGATTTCCTGAACGAACAGGACGTCAGCAACATGGAAGAACTGGGCGCCAAGATGCCACAATTCCAGCATGCAGATGTTGCGATGGCCGACTGGATGCCATTGCCCAAACGCTAAACCGATCCCTGTCCGGCCTGCTGACGTGGCGGGCCGGACACCCCATTTACAGTTCCAACGCCCCGAGGGTATCTGCCTTGCCCAGACTGCCGCGCCCGTCATTTTCCAGCGACCCGCCCGTGTTTGCGCTGTTGCGAAATGCTCCGAGATGCGCCCCACTGCCTGACTTTTCTGCGTAAAGCGGTGGTGATCCCACCGAGCATTGCGCCCCAACACCGACCTGCCGGTCCCCTTCAACCTGTCGGCGCTTGCGCCGGCCAATGTGGAATATTGCCGTGAAGAACGAACGAACCACCGAAGACATCGCCCTTGGAATCCGCCGCCGCGTGTTTGAACATGCGATGCGCAACAATGGCGGGTATCTGTCGCAAGCCTGCTCCTCTGCCGAACAACTGGCCTGGCTTTATAACGAGGAGCTGAACCTTGGGGCGCCGACCCTGCCGATGATCCCGAAACCTTTCGGCGGTGTGCCCCATGCGGACAATCCGGATTATCACACAGGGGCCGGTTACAACGGTCCGTTTGAACCGGAATACGACCGTCTGTTTATCGCCCCCGCCCATTATGCGCTGGTGGCTTATGCGACGTTGATCGAAACAGGCCGTATGGCGGCTGAAGGTCTGGAGATGTTCAACAAGGACGGGTCCAGCGTTGAGATGATCGGCGCAGAGCACAGCCCCGGCATGGAGGTGCATAACGGCACGCTTGGCATTGGTTTGTCCACTGCCGCAGGTCTGGCTTGGGCGCGCAAACGCAAGGGCGAAAAGGGCCGCGTCTGGGTCTATATGTCCGACGGAGAGGTGCAGGAAGGCCAGACATGGGAAGCGATCCAGTGCTGTGCGCACCACCGGATCGACAACGTCAAGGCAATCATGGATGTGAACCGCCAGCAATGTGACGGGGCGATGGATTCCGTCATGGAAGTGGGGGACATCAAGGCCAAGATGGAAACGTTCGGCGCGGTTGTTGTGGAGGTAGACGCCCATAATGTGAACGACATGCGCGAGGCGGCCAAGACCAAACATGATGGTAAACCCCTGATCATTCTGGCCAATTCCAACCCGTTCCACGCCATGCCGATTCTGGAAGAACGCTTCCCGCGCCTCCACTACGTGCGTTTCAAATCCGAAGAAGAACGCGCCCGCATGAACATCTCAATCGCTGAATCCTTGGGTGTTGATCCCATCGACTACGCCCACTGACCGGAGCCGTTAAAATGGTAGAAATGGTAAGCCGCCCCTATGAGCGGGCTTTTGAAAAACACGCACTCGCCAATCCCGAGGTTCTGTGTATCTCTGCGGATCTGACATCATCTTGCGAGATTGATAAATTCCGCGACAACCACCCCGACCAGTTCCTGTCGATGGGGATGGCCGAACAAAACATGATGAGCTTTTGTGGCGGGCTTGGTCTTGCGGGGTATCGTCCCTTCATCCACACCTTCGGGGTCTTCACCTACCGTCGTCCCTATGACCAATTGATGGCCTCGATTGCCTATCCACGGCGCAAGGTGCGGATCATGGGGTTTTTGCCCGGTATCACCACGCCCGGGGGGATGACCCATCAGGCGATTGAGGATATTGCGGTCATGCGCTCCATGCCGAACATGACGATCCTTGAAACCGGCGATGCGACCGAGGTGGAGAGCATCTGTGAAGCGGCTGACAGCATTGACGGTCCGGTTTATTGCCGCGTTCTGCGCGGCTCCATGCCCCGCCTGTTCGACACGCCGATCAAAGTCGGTGAGATGCGCGAGCTGAGTCTTGGAAACGATGTGCTGATCGTCACCGCCGGTATCACCACCGAAGAAGCCATGCGTGCAACCAAAGCGCTGGAAGCGGCGGGCGTTTCCGTGCGTCACCTGCATCTGCACACCATCAAACCTTTCAACGCCGAAGCGATCCTTGACCATATCAACGCGGTGAAAGGCGGGGTGATCACGCTGGAAAACCACGTTACCGAAGGGGGTATCGGGTCATTGGTGGCAGAGGTCATGGCGGACAATGGTGTTGGCAAGAAACTGCGCCGTTTGGGTCTGAAAGACACCTACGCACACGGGGGCAGCCGCGCCTATCTTATGCGGTATTACGGGCTGGATGCGCTGGCGCTGACCCAAGGGGTTGAGGATCTGTTGGGCCAGAAACTCGGCATTACCGAAACTGATCTGGCGGAAGCCCGTGTGGATGCGGTACACTCTCTGGCCAAGGCGGAGGGTCTGTAATGGACCGGTTTTCTGTAACCTACCGGATCGTTGCAGAGGATGATGCCGATGCGATGGCCCGCGCCGAAGCCATCGCGCTGGAGGACACGGTTGAAATCCCCCGCGATGTGGTCCCGTCGGGCTATGTCGAGGATACTGTGCTTGGCCGCGTCGAAGCGGTCACGGCCTGTGGCAATGGAGTCTGGGTCGGGCGGATCGGGTATCACGTGGATGCGGTGGGGCGCGAATTGCCCCAACTGCTGAATGTGATCCTTGGCAATGCCTCTATCCTGCGCGGTGTAAAAGCCATCGACCTGAACCCAAACGCCGATCTGACAGACCGGTTTCCCGGCGCCCGATTTGGCGCGGCGGGATTGCGAGCACTGACAGGGCGCAAGTCAGGGGGCTATGTCTGTCCGGTGATCAAGCCACAGGGCAGTTCATCAGAAACCCTTGCACGACTGTGTTACCTGACCGCAGTGGCGGGTGCGGACATCGTGAAAGAAGACCACGGCCTGTGCAATCAGGACGCTGCGCCATTCAAGACCCGTGCCAAAGCCTGTGCTGCAGCGGTGAAGCAGGCCAACGCAGAGCGTGCGGATCAGGGCGACACCAGCCGCGCGCTCTATTTCGCGAGCATTGGGGGGCACGGTGAAAACCTGCGCGATCTGGCTTATTATGCCAAGGATGCAGGCGCGGGGGGTGTTTTGCTCATTCCGGGGCTGGTTGGCTTTGATGCCATAAACAGTCTGGCGCAGGATGCGGATTTCGGGTTGCCGATCATGGCCCATCCAAGCCACCTTGGACCCTATGTGCTCTCGCCGGATCACGGCTATAGCCACGGGATGCTTTTTGGCCAGTTGATGCGACTGGCAGGGGCGGATGTTTCCGTCTTTCCCAACTACGGCGGACGCTTCGGCTTTTCCAAGCAGGAATGCAGCGCAATTGTAGATGCCTGTCGTGATCCCGCCAACATCGGTCCGGCGATACTGCCCAGTCCGGGGGGTGGTATGTCGCTCGACCGGCTTGGCGATATGATGTCCCATTACGGGGAGGATTGCGTCTATCTGCTGGGCGGCAGTCTGCTGCGCTACGGCGATGACATTGGCGATGCGATCCGCGAAATGCGAACGGCCCTGTCCGCAAACTGACGGTCCGATCCGAACCGGCGCGCACATTCGCGCCGGTTTACAGCTTGGCGTCTTTGGCGACTGCGGTTTCTTCCAAGGTGCGGATCATGTCTTTCATCGTCGTCAGAAACGCCTCGTAGCGGTCCGGCCCGATTGCATCGTGCAGGGCTTTGACGTGGTCCGCGGCTTTGATCTCCATCTGCTTTTGCATCGCGATACCCTCCTCGGTTGCCACGCTCAGATGGATGCGCCGGTCGCTGCCCGAGCGCAGCCGCTGTATCAGTCCTGCATCCTCCATTGCCCGCAAAGCCTTGGTCACGCTAGATTTATCCCGCGCCGAGGCTGCACCGATCTGGGTCTGGCTGATGCGGGGATTGCGCACGATCAGCGTCAGGATGGTGAAATAGCCCGGCTGCATCGCATCCTTGCCAAGCCGGCGGCGGAAATCCTCATAGGCCACTTCATAGGCGCGGCGCAGATACATGCCCATGAAATCCTGTAACAGACCCTGATCAATGGATGCCCCATCGGGTGCAACATCCGTTCCGTACTCCAGCGGGGCATCGTCCGCATGGGCCGATTTTTGAAGCTTTGCCATAGTCACCTCGCCATTTCCGGCAGGACCATCACAATCCAGGGAAAGCCGATGATAATGATGATCCGCAAAATATCGGCCAGAACAAACGGCAGGATACCCCGATACATCTCGCCCACCGACAGATCGTCGATGACCGATTTGATGACGAACAGGTTCAAGCCCACCGGCGGCGTAATCAGCGAGAGTTCTGTCACCATCACCGCAAAAATTCCGAACCAGACCGGTTCAAAGCCCAGTTGCGTGACAATCGGAAAGAAAATCGGAATGGTCAGCAGGATCATCGAGAGGCTCTCCATGAACATGCCCAAAAACAGGTAAATCACAAGGATCGCCAGAATGACCGCCATCGGACCCAACCCGAGCGAGGTAATCAGGTCGGACAGGGCAGACGGCAGGCCGATCAGGTTCATATAATTGGAAAAGACCAATGCGCCGATCAACACCAGAAACAGGCTCGCGGTGGTCTGGACAGTCTCCACAAGGGACTCCACCAGATCGCGCCAGGACAAAGACCGCCGCCAAAGCGCAAAGGCCAGCGCTCCTGTGGCGCCGACACCGCCTGCCTCGGTCGGGGTGAACACACCTTTATAGAGCCCGCCAATGATCCCGATAAACAGCAAGAGGATCGGCCCGACGCTGCGCAGATAGCGTAAACGCACGTCCCATCCGGCACGGGGTGCAGCAGGGGCGCGTTCCGGATCAAGCTGCGCGGCGACGCGGATCGCCGCCAGATACAACAGGATCGCAAGGATACCGGGAAGGATACCGGCAATGAACAGTGAGCCGATGTCGGTTCCCGTGGCAATGCCGTAGAGCACAAGGATAACTGAAGGCGGGATCAGGATGCCAAGGGTCCCCCCCGCCGCCACAGCCGAGGCCGCGAACCCGTCCTTATACCCGTAACGCCGCATTTCAGGCACCGCGACTTTGGCCATTGTTGCAGCCGTGGCAAGGGAGGACCCGCTGAGGGCGGAAAATCCGCCACAGGCAAGGATCGTCGCCGCTGCCAGCCCGCCGCGCATATGGCCGACAAACCCGTGACACAGTCGGTAAAGGTCTTCGGACATGCGCGCCCGTGTTACAAATACCCCCATCAGGATGAACATCGGCAGCACCGAGAGTTCATAGGACATGGTGGCGTTGATCGGCAGTTGTCCGATCATCCCCATCGCGGTGCGTTCCGACAGGTTGATCCAGATGCCCGAAAGCCCAACCAGCAGCATGGCCAGCGCAATAGGCATCCCGCCCATCATCAGCACAAACACGCCTGCAAAAGAGATCGTGGCAATTTCCCAAACGCCCATCAGAGGCTCCCCGGATTATTGGATTGGACCGATTGGCTGCGCAAAAAGGCTTCGATTGCGCAGAGCAGAAAGGCAATGGCGGCCACGACCAGCAGCACCGACATGGATTGTGCGATCAGACCTTTTGGCACCCGCAGTTCCATTGTGACCTCTCCGTAGGTCAGCAACCGTTCCCCCTGTAACCAGACCCGCCACGCGATGAACCCCATCAGCACAGCGCCGGTCAGGTCGGAAATGAAACCGGTAGCCCGCAACAGCGCGGGCGGGAAGCGATCCACAAGAATGGTTACGGCGATATTGCTGCGGCGCCGGATCATCAGCGGCACGGCGGTAAAGACGATCAGCCCCATGCCGATCTCGATCATCTCAAACCCGCCCGCCAGCGGGCTGCGCAATCCGTATCGCATCACCACCCCTGCGAAGGTGACGGACATGACGAAAAACGCGATCAGACCAGAGAGCCATGCAAGGGCAAGGCAAAGCCTGTCAAAGACGGAGATTGCAGATGTCATTACGGTCTCGACTTGGGGAGGGCATCTGCGGCACCCGTTCGGGGATGCCGCAGACAGGGATTTACTTGACCACGTTTACTTGCGTGTCGGCGCGGTAGTTCTGCACCATGTCGCGGGCGTAGGACAGGATCGCCTCGCCGTCAAAGCCCTTTTCCTTGGCTTGTGCCAACCATTCGGTTTCCAGCGGCTTTAGCGTTTCACGGGCCGAGGTCACATCCGCTTCGGGCAGGGTGACGAATTCGACGCCCTTTTCGTTCAGCTTGGACTCACCGTGTTTGTCGCCGTTTGTCCACGCAAACCCCGACAGCATCGCAATGGCCATGCCTGAATGTTTGTTGACAGCGGCCTGTTCGGACTCGCTCAGGCTGTCCCATGTGTCCTGATTGAAAGCGACCCAGAAAGTATCTGTGTAAAGACCACCGGGAATGCGGGTGATCGACGAAATAACCGGCGTGATGCCGAAAAAGTCGATGGATTCAGACGGAAAGGTAATCCCGTCCGCAACGCCGCGCGACATGGCGGTCTGGGCTTCGGTCGGAGGCAGTTGCACAGGGGATGCCCCGAGTTCGGACATGATCCGCCCCGTCACATTGCCGCCAACGCGGATGGTCTTGCCTTTCAGGTCTTCAAGCGTATCCACACGGCCCTTGGCCATATTGATATTCGGGTTGGAGTGGGTGAACAGCCCCACAACATGGGCGCCGTCATGTTCGCCGTAGTCGGCCCCGTATTTCTCGTAGGTCAGCCACGCCGCTGCGGAACCGGCCCAAGGGTCGGGCGACATAAAGGGCAGGTCCATGACTTGCGTCATGGTGAACCGGCCCGCGTTATGGCCGGAAACGCCGTAGCCGACGTCAAACGCCTGATCCAGCAGCAGATCGAACTGTGCGGGCGGCGGGCCAAGCGCCGAGGTCATGATCTCGAATTTCAGCGATCCGCCGGTTTCATCCTCAATCGCAGCGGCCCAAGGCTTCAGGATGCCTGCGACAATCAGATGATGGGGCGGAAGCCACGAGCCCACGCGCAGTGTCTTGGAGTCTTGCGCCGTGGCCGGAAGCGACCCTGCCGCCAATGCCAGCGCCAGTCCGAAGGTTGCGAGTATTTTCATTTCAGTCTCCCTTGTTGATTTGGTACAATAAAAGTGCCTGTTGTCAGAGCGGTTATAGCTTGCTTGGTCCGCTCAGTTTATAAATCTCCAGCGCATCTGCCTCTTTGCCGCCCCGTGCGCTTAGCAATCGGAACTGTTCGGCGGCCAGTGCGGAAAACAGCACCGGCGAACCGCATGATTTCGCCAGTTCGCAAACGGAATCAAGGTCTTTCAGCATGGTTTCCACATGACCAAGTGGCGGTTCGTGCTGGGCGTTCACCATACGGGGCAGGAAAATCTGCAAGGGTTTGCTATCCGCAAACCCACCGGCGAGCGCTTCGGGAAGTCGGTTCGCATCCACCCCTGCATTCGTGGCAAGCCGTGCGGCCTCGGCGAGAATATTCATGGTGCAGCCGACAATGACCTGATTGCACAGTTTTGTGGTCTGCCCCGCGCCGGACGGCCCCATCAGGGTAAAACGCGCTGCCATTTTCAGCACTACGTCTTCGACCCTGTCGAACACATCCTGTTCCCCGCCGGCCATGATCGCCAGCGTGCCCGCCTCGGCGCCGGGAACACCGCCCGATACCGGCGCATCGATCCAGTCCATTCCGGCCTCTTCCTTCAGCCGTTTGGCCATAGCGCGGGTGGCTTCGGGTTGGATGGAGGAGAAATCCACCAGAACCGAGCCTGATTTCGCGCCGCTTGCCACGCCATTGTCACCGAACACCGCGGCCTCTACCGCTTTGGTGTCTGTAAGGCACATAAAGACGATATCCGAACGGGTTGCCACATCTGCGGCGTCCTTGCCCATTGTCGCGCCTTTTTCGACAAGCGGTTGCGCCTTGGCCGCGGTGCGGTTCCAGACCGTCACGTCATAACCTGCATCAATCAGGCGGGTCGCCATAGGCGCGCCCATCAACCCGGTTCCGATATATCCGACTGTTGGCGTATGCTGCATTATTCCATTCCTTTCCGGCGGGAGTCCGGCCATTGCGCGTTTCCTGCATGGGTCACGGCCCCCTTGTGGGCCTGTCCGACGGTTGCGGCGTATTTCGACAGCAGTCCTGCCTTGTGGCGGGTTTCCGGCGCACGCCAGTTCTTGCGGCGCTCTGCCAGTTCAGAGTCCGACACATTCAGGGTAATCGTTGCGGCTGCACCGTCGATGGTGATTGTGTCTCCGTTTTCAACCAGCCCCATCGGTCCGCCTGTCGCGGCTTCGGGGGCGGCGTGACCGATGCACATGCCCCGCGTTGCGCCCGAAAACCGTCCATCCGTCAGCAGCGCCACTTTCTCGCCCATGCCCTGACCGTAAATCAGCGCCGTCAACCCCAGCATCTCGCGCATGCCCGGACCACCGACAGGGCCTTCATTGCGCACGATCAGGACTTCACCTTCCTTGTAGTCACGGGTGTGAACCGCCTCTACCGCATCGTCTTCGCTTTCAAACACGCGGGCGGTTCCGGTGAAGGTCAGGGACTTCAACCCGGCCACCTTCAACAAAGCACCGTCAGGACAGAGGTTGCCTTTCAGCACCACGACACCACCGGATTCCATGATCGCATCCTTAACCGGACGAATGATTTCCCCGTCAGGAGCAGGGGCGTCCTGAACCTCCTCAGCAAGGGTGCGGCCTGTGACCGTCAGTGTATCGCCGTGCATAAAGCCGTTGGCGATAAGTTCCTTGATCACCACATGCGCGCCGCCGATTTCGTAAACATCCTTGGCGTGATATTTTCCGCCCGGCCGCAGGTTGCCGATAAAGGGCGTGCGTTGCAGCACCTCGGCCACATCATCGGCGGTAAAGGGGATACCCGCCTCATTCGCGATGGCAGGGATATGTAGTGCCGTGTTGGTCGATCCGCCGGTTGCCGCCACAATGGCGCAGGCATTTTCAAGCGCCTTGCGGGTAACAATATCGCGGGGCAGGGGGCCGCCCCGTTCGATCATGTCCATCACCAGTGCGCCGGCGCGGTGGCCGACGCCCTTACGTTCGGAATAAACACCGGGGATCATAGAGGAATTGGGCACCGTCAGGCCCAAAGCCTCGGACACCATTGCCATTGTGTTGGCGGTAAACTGCCCCGCACAAGACCCGATCGTGGGCTTGCAGGCTTCTTCCAATTGGGTCAGTTCGTCCTCTGTCATGGTGCCGGCCTGCACCGCGCCGACAGCTTCGTACGTGTCCAGAACGCTGACATCGCGGCCCTGAAAACGACCGGGCAGCGCCGATCCGCCGTAAACAAACACCGAAGGCACATTACAGCGCACCATCCCCATGATGACGCCCGGCAATGTCTTGTCGCAACCGCCATAACCGACCACACCGTCATAGGCATGGCCGTGGATCACAGCCTCGATACTATCCGCAATCAACTCGCGGCTGACCAGACTGAACTTCATTCCTTCGTGGTTCATCCCGATACCGTCCGACACGGAAATCGTGGTAAATTCCCGTGGTGTGCCCCCAGCCATAGTGACGCCTTCCTTGGCGTATTCCACCTGCGTGTAATGGGTCATGTTGCAAGGGGTCGTTTCCCCCTTTTGACTGACAACCCCGACCATAGGTTTGGCGATGGCCGCATCATCCAGCCCCATCGCGTGCATGAACGCCCGATGGGGGCTGCGGTCCAGACCGTCGGTCGTAATACGAGAGCGGAGGGGCTTTTTCGGGGGGGACGCCATCAGTAGGAACCTCAAAGAAAGTTGCAAAGTAGAAGGTTTATTCTTGAACAAGACACCCGAATCCCGTTTTGTGTCAATATTGAATTCGAGGTTTAGCGATGAAACTGATCACCAATATCTCCATGATGTTCACCGAACTGCCATTGACGGAGCGCTTGGCCGCCGCCGCGAAAGCGGGGTTTGAGGGTGTGGAAATCCAGTTTCCCGACCCCGCAGATACCGCAAAAATTGCTGCTGCCAGTACAGCAAGCGGCATGTTGGTTGAACTGATCAATGTGCCGCGCGGACCGAATGATGCGGTGGGGCTGGCCTGTTTGCCGGACCAACAGACGGCCTACCGCGCGGCGGTGCAAAGCTGCGCACAACAGGCAGAGGCTTTGAAGGTGCGCAAGGTTAATGTGCTGGCCGGACGTCCGCCGCAAGATGCGTCCCGTTCGGCGTGTCTGGAGGTGTTCAAAAGCAACCTCATCTACACCGCAGATATTATGGCAGGGATTGGCGTCAAGGTGATGATAGAGCCGGTAAATCGCGGGGATGTGCCGGGATTTTTCCTGACCGGACTTTCCGAACCACTGGAAATTCTGAACGATCTGTCCCACCCGAACCTCGCGCTGCAATTTGACTTTTATCACATGGCAATAACGGAACCGGACCTGCCCGAAGCCATCGCGCAGGCCAAAGCGCACATCGGCCATGTGCAATTTGCCGACACCCCCGGACGCCATGAACCGGGCTCGGGTACAGTGGACTTTGCCGCAGCCTTGAACGCGCTGCGCGACACCGGCTACGCAGGTGCGGTTTCGGCTGAATATAACCCTGCAACCCATACGACCAAAGGGCTGGACTGGATGCCCGAATTCAAAAGGATGTTGACATGACGTTGAACGAAAAACTGGCGCAGAATATCCTGCGAGATGTGCAATCGGGCGTGCCGTTCAAACCCTATAGCGAAACGCCGCCGCGCAGCGTGGAGTCTGCCTATGAAATTCAGGACCTCCTGACCGGTCATTATGAAAACCCCGAGGTTTTCGGGCCGGTTGCAGGCTGGAAGATCGCGGCAAATTCCCAAGCACTGATGGAGCGTTTCAAGCTGAAGGAACCCGCCACGGGGCGGGTGTTTTCCAAGCAACGTAAGGACTCCGGTGTTGCGTTGACGGCGGCGGATTATTCCCAGTTTGCCTTTGAGCCGGAAATTGTCGCAGTGATGAAGGACACGCTGGCAGTAGACAAAGCGCCGTTTACATCCGATCAGGTCGCGGCTGCGATTGCGCGTTTCGTGCCGGGGATCGAACTGCTCGACATGCGGCAAACAGATATGCCCAACACCCATATTCCCGATGCCATTGCCCAGAATATTTCCAACGCGGGGGCTGTGACCGGCGGGCCGGGTGTTCCACCCGGAGCGCTTGATACTGCGGCGATCCGCACGGTTTTGCGCATCAACGGAGAGGTCCAGCATGATGTCACCGGCGCGGCACCCCAAGACCCGCTAAGCGCTGTGACGTGGCTGGCCAACCATCTGGCAGCGCGGGGATATGCGCTGGAGGCCGGACAGATTGTGATGTGCGGCACCCACAGCCCGATCTGGTATCACGAGGGCACCGGAGAGATCGAGGTGTCCATGTCCGGTCTTGGCAGCGTGACGTTAACGCTCGGCTGATCAATCGGTCGGGCAGGTGTGCTCTTTAGGGGGCTGCCTGCGGGCGTTGGTCGTCGCGCAATTGCCCTGTGGCCAGCCAGCTGAGGGCCAGCATCAGAGCGGCTGTGGCCAGACAGGCCGCTATGCCGCCAAGCTGATAGGTCAGACCTGACAGCAGCGTGCCCACCAATCGCCCCGCCGCATTTGCCATATAGTAAAAGCCCACATCCATCGTCACCCGCTGCGTATCGGTAAAGCCGAGGATCAGAAACGAATGCAACGCCGAATTGACCGCAAAGATCGCACCAAAGACCAACAGGCCGATCACCACCGTTGCCGTCAGAAGCGGTGCAGGCTCTTCCGCCAGCCAAAGAACCAGCGCGAGGATTGCAGGCACCACGCAAAGCACCCCGACCCACTTCTGCGCCAGCACCAGCAGGTCTGATCTGTTGCGGGTCGCGGCGTTCAGGATGCGCGGCGCACTGCCCTGAACGATGCCGTAAAGAATGGTCCAGACCGCCATGAAACTGCCGATGGTGAAAAAGGCAGCGCGATTTCCCGCGTCGCTGCCGTCGGACAGGACGGCATAGAAATAGATCGGGATGCCGACTACGAACCAGACATCTCTGGCTCCGAACAGGAACAGACGGGCCACGCTCAGCCAGTTTATGTTGCGGTTCTTGGAAAAAACCTCGCGGAACTTTGCATCGCGGCGTCCCGTTGGCAGACCTTTGGGCATGGCCACTAAAACGGCGATCAGAATGATAAACAGCACCAGCGCCATTGCCAGAACCGATGCGGTAAATCCGGCCAGTCCGAGCAAGGCCGCCCCAAGCAGGAACCCCGCCCCTTTGACCGCGTTTTTGGAACCTGTCAGCAGTGCCACCCAGCGGAACAGACCGCTGTCGCCGTCAGGGGCCAGCACTTTGACCGCGCTTTTCGCGCTCATTTTCGACAAATCCTTGGCGACACCCGAAAGACCCTGCACCAGCATCACAAAGATCACCGAGGTTGTGATCGACCAGGCCGGTGACAGTTGCGTCAGCGCGAGCAGCGCAACCACCTGCAAGGTCAGCCCCGCATAAAGTGTCGAGGTCAGCCCGAACCGCGCTGCAATCCAGCCGGCAGACAGATTGGTAACAACCCCTGCGATTTCGTAGAGCACAAACAGATAGGCCAGTTGCACCGGCGAGAACCCCAGCGTGTGAAAGTGCAACAGCACCAGCATTCGCAAGGCACCATCGGTCAGCATGAACGCCCAATAGGCCGCCGTTACCGTAACATAAGCGGAAAAACCGGCAGCCCGTGTCACACCGAAGAGCCCACCATCAGCGCCACATCCACCAGCCGGTGGGCATAGCCGTATTCGTTATCATACCACGCATAAACCTTCAGCTGCGTGCCGTTCACAACCATTGTGGACGGCGCGTCGATGATCGCGCTGCGCGGATCATTGGTATAATCGCATGACACCAGAGGCCGCGTTTCATAGCCAAGAATACCCTCAAGCGGCCCTTCGGCGGCGGTTTGGAACAGGGCGTTAACCTCTTCTACCGTCGTGTCGCGGGCCATCTCGAACACGCAATCGGTGATGGAAGCATTCAACAGCGGCACCCTGACCGCATGTCCGTTCAGCTTGCCCTTCAGTTCCGGATAGATCAACGTGATCGCCGTGGCTGATCCGGTGGTCGTTGGAATAAGGTTCGTCAGGGCAGAACGCGCCCGCCGCAAATCCTTGGCAGGGCGATCGACGATTGTTTGTGTGTTGGTGACATCGTGGATCGTGGTGATAGAGCCGTGTTTGATCCCGATCCCTTCCAGCAGAACCTTTACGACGGGTGCAAGACAATTGGTGGTACAGCTTGCCGCTGTCACGATCCGGTGGGTTTCGGGGTCATACGCGTCGGTGTTCACCCCGTAGACGATATTGGCGGTCGGCCCGTCCTTGACGGGCGCAGACACCACGACTTTCTTAACGCCCGCCTCAAAATAGGGGGCGAGCTTTGCCTCGGTTTTGAAAGCGCCGGTGCAATCTATGACCACATCCACACCACGCAGCGGAAGGTCTTCCAGCGTGCGGGTCTTGGTGACGGGGATGCGGGTGCCGTCGATGATGATTGCACTGTCGTCCGCAGAAAATTCGGCAGGCCAGCGACCGTGTACGGAGTCAAACTCCAACAGGTGGGCGTGCATGGTCGGATCGCCTTCTGCATCATTTACAAAGGCAATCTTTGCCCCTTTTTCCAGCAGCGGGCGCAGCGCCAGTTTCCCCATCCGGCCCAAGCCGTTGATTGCATATGTCGTCATCGCTTCAATCCATTCCTGATCCGCCGGTCGCGCGCGGAGTTTATGGCATGGATATGTAAAACTATTATGACAGACAAGTCAGTCCTGTAGGGTCCAACCCTGCGCCAGTGCCGAACCCTTCGCAGAATTTTTCGTGATCCAGATTTACTCAATCATGTAAACCTGCGGTGCCGCACCCTTTTTCATGCTGTAAATGGTAAAGGGTTCCTGCTTGGTCCCCCCCATACCGGGCGAGCCCTGCGGCATCCCCGGCAAGGAAATCGCGGCGATGTCCGGTTTTTCGGTCAGCATCTTTTCGATAGCCGCTACAGGGACGTGTCCACTGACCGCGTAATCCCCGATAATGGCCGTGTGACAGCCCTGCAAACCTTCAGCGATACCGGCCTTGCGGTTGATTTCGCTCAGGTCGTGGGTGGGAATGATCTCTACGTCAAATCCGTGTTCTTGCAGATACTCAGCATGGAGTTCACAGCATCCACAGGACGGATCTTTATAAAGTTTGACCTCATCGGCTGACACGTCAGAGGGTAGGGTGACAAAAGCCACAGCGCCGAACAACGCGAGCGTGGCAGCCGCAGTTCCCAGATGTGTCAGTCGGCGGGATTTGGTGGGTTGAACGTTCATCTTAATGTTTCCTTCGGTTTTGCCGGATCGTCCCGACAGAGTTTTCTTAAGTTCAAAAGGTCAGGCTTGCGGCGCAACGCGGATTACGCCCATCATACCTGCGGCCTGATGCTCCAGAATGTGGCAATGAAACATCCAGTCGCCCGGGTTATCTGCGACAAAGGCGATGTCCACTTTTTCGTCAGGAGCCATCATAACCGTGTCCTGCCATTCCTGATAGCGGGTCGCTTGTCCGTTCCGCGCGATTACGCGAAAGCTGTGACCGTGGAAATGGATCGGATGGGGCCAGTCCGTGCGGTTTTCCATGCTCAGAATATGAGAGGTCCCCTGTGCCAGTGTCAGGAACGGCTCCTTCACCGGACCTTTTGCGGCGACACCGTTGATAAACCACATATTGCCCTGTCGCATCTGGTTCATCATCGACATCATGCCGCCACCCATCATGCCTTGACCCATCATTCCGCCGTTAAAGATCACCTCGTGGCGTGTGGCTTTGGCCAGATCGGGTTCAGACAAAGGGTTCGGTGCCAGTTCCATAGACCAGTCGGGCACCGTGTTGCGCAGGGGGGTGGCGTCATGGACCAGATCCACCAGTTTGTATTCCATCCGGTTGTAGAACACGTCCGTCACCGGCATCACCGCTCCGGCGGGGCCGGTCATGTCCAGCACCAGATCCACCCGCATTGCAGGCCCGATCACAACCACGCCGCTGTCCGGTGTATGGGGCGTCACCGGCTGCCCGTCGAGCGCGATGACAACAGGCGACAGTGCCCCGAAATCCAGACCGAAAATCCGCGCATTGGCGGCGTTGATCAACCGCAGACGAATACGCTCTGCGGGTTTGACAGCAAACTGTTGCGCCATCCTGCCGTTGATCGTCACTGTATTGCCCATCCGCCCGCCGTGCGCGGCGTCATGCATCGCACCAAAGCCGCCGGCGATCGCGCCGTCCTCTGTCAGACGCCAGTCATCCAGCATCCACGTGACCTCTCGATCCACGCGGATCGGATCGTGTTCTTCAACGATGAGCGGACCATAAAGACCGCGGGCCACCTGTTCGGCGCTGTTGTGATGGGGATGGTACCAGAATGTTCCGGCATCAAGCGCGTCAAATTCATAGAGGAACTTATCCTCCGATTTGATTGGCGCTTGCGTCAGCCCTGCCACACCGTCCATTGCGTTTGGTGTTCGGATGCCATGCCAATGGATCGTCGTGTCCGCAGGCAGTTGGTTCTGCGCTTCGATCCGCAATCGTTCGCCCTGACGCACACGGATTTCGGCGCCCGGAACAGAACCGTTATACTGCCACACGGGTGTCATGCCGAACGGCGCAGGGCGGAGCGCGGCCTGACCTGCGGCAGCGCGCAGTGTGATCGGGGGGGCAGCAGGCGCGGCGGTCCCGGCGGCACCTGTTTGCATAGAGGCAGCAAAGGCTGCACCGGAGACCAGAAACTGCCGCCGGTTGAGGAATTGAGTCTTGAACATATGTTCGTCCTTGAACTGTCAGAAACGCGCGCTTCCAGCATCAAAGCCGCGCTGTAAAATGCCACCAACGGGGGCGGCGGTGTCAGGTTCAAAGACTGGATCTTGGCGGGAAAGGATCTGGCGGGGCAGTCATGCCGGACTGTCGCGGGCTTTCACCGGACTGTGCCTGCCCGTTCGGGGGCGCGGTCAGAAACGTCAGACCCGCGCCAAGGGTGCAGGCCCCAAGGCCCCCTGCCATACAATTCACCGGACAGCCGTCCTCACAGGCCGGCATCCTGTCCGCCTGTGCCGGATCACAGCCAACGCACTCTGCGCTGGTTCCGGCATTGGCGGCGTGATCCATCTGTGCCATGCCGCTGACAGCCGCCGATGCGCGCAGCTCCGACGCAGCGGTCAGCGTTGTGAGGGCCAGCACAAGGCTGAGTATCAGGCAGATCACGGTTTTCATTGACAATAAATAGGGGCTTCCAGTGGGGGAAGGTCAAGTGACGCGCATCTTTTTTTGGCGCGGACCCGCAGAAATTTTGTCGCAGGCCGCTGTTGATTGCCTGTCAGGACTGGCATCTAGTAGAGGGAAATACCGGCGGTGAGGGTTGACAGTAAAACGCCATTTAGTTAACAGAACAATAATTAACGCATTAAGGACAATCATGCCGCATTTTCACATAGAATATTCCGCTAATCTCGAAGATGTAGTGGACATGGGCGCATTGTGTGAGGCGGTTCGCGCAACGGCTGCTGGCATTGACACCTTCCCGCTTGCGGGCATCCGCGTTCGGGCCATTCGCGTCGATCACTTTGCCATTGCGGATGGGGATGCAAAACACGGGTTTGTCGATCTTTCCGTGCGCTTGCGCGAAGGGCGTACCTTGGACGTGAAGCAGGACGCAATTGCGCGAATTTTCGAGGCGATGAAAGATTTTCTAGCCCCCGCAATGGCGACCCGTTCCATCGCCCTTTCTGCCGAAATGCGCGATATTGATGCCGCGCTTTCCCCGAAATGCGGAACCATCCGCGACCATCTGACCGCAGCCGACTGAAGGAGCTGACATGAGCATGCTTGAAGACAATATCCGGAAACTTGACGGCTATCTGAAACGTTTTCGCGAGGGTGGCATTGCCAACCGGATTGCCGGACAGGACACCGCTGGAAGCGGTGGCGTGTTCCAGTCTACCTCTCCCGTGGACAAAAGCGTGATCTGTGACGTGGCCCATGGCACGGCGGCCGATATAGATAAGGCAGCAAACGCGGCAAATAAAGCCTTTGCGGACTGGCGCGACCTGCCAGCACTGGAGCGCAAGAAAATTCTGATCCGGATTGCAGAAGGGATCGAGGCGCGGGCCGAGGAAATCGCCCTTTGCGAATGCTGGGACACGGGACAAGCCTATAAATTCATGTCCAAAGCCGCCCTGCGCGGGGCCGAAAACTTTCGCTATTTTGCCGATCAGGTGGTACAGGCGCGGGACGGGCAGCACCTGAAATCCCCGACGCTGATGAACATAACCACCCGCGTTCCGATCGGTCCGGTGGGGGTGATTACGCCGTGGAACACGCCTTTCATGCTGTCCACATGGAAGATTGCACCGGCGCTGGCGGCTGGTTGTACGGTGGTGCATAAACCAGCCGAAGCCTCTCCGTTGACCGCGCGCCTGCTGGTGGAAATCGCGGAAGAAGCGGGTCTTCCTGCGGGTGTTCTGAATACGGTGAACGGATTTGGCGAAGAGGCTGGCAAAGCCCTGTGTGAACATCCCAAGATCAAGGCGATTGCTTTTGTGGGCGAAAGCCGCACCGGAAGCCTGATCACCAAACAGGGGGCGGATACGCTTAAACGCAACCATCTGGAACTGGGCGGCAAGAATCCCGTGATCGTCTTTGACGATGCGGATCTGGACCGTGCGCTTGATGCTGCGATTTTCATGATCTACTCGATCAACGGGGAACGCTGCACGTCCTCCTCTCGCCTGCTGGTTCAGGACACCATTCGCGAAGACTTTGAGGCCAAATTGATCGAGCGGGTGAACCGGATCAAAGTGGGCCATCCGCTCGATCCCGCGACAGAGATCGGGCCTCTGGTGACGGAGGAACATTTTAACAAAGTCACCAGCTACTTTGAGATTGCCAAACAGGATGGCGCGACCGTGGCCGCCGGCGGGGAAGCTGTCGGGGATGAAGGCTATTTCGTGCGCCCGACCCTGTTTACCGATGCGAACAACGGGATGCGGATCGCGCAGGAAGAAATCTTTGGCCCAGTTCTGACATCCATTCCGTTCAGCACCGAAGATGAAGCCCTGCAAATCGCAAATGACATTCCATACGGTCTGACCGGCTATGTCTGGACCAATGATCTCACCCGCGCCCTGCGCTTTACGGACAAGCTGGAGGCGGGCATGATCTGGGTAAATTCGGAAAACGTGCGCCACCTGCCAACCCCGTTCGGCGGCGTAAAGTCCAGCGGTATAGGGCGCGATGGCGGCGATTGGTCTTTTGAATTCTACATGGAACAAAAACACATCGGTTTCGCCACCGGACAGCATAAAATTACCAAACTGGGAGCAAACTGATGCCTGTACCCGCACCAAATCTCTACCCCGATTTCAACACCATCCGTCTGTCCCACGTCTGCTTGAACGTGAAGGATCTGGCGGCGTCCAAGACGTTTTACACCGAAATCCTCGGCCTTCAGGTGACGGATGAAAGCGACACCCACGTTTATCTGCGTGCGATGGAAGAGCGGGGGCATCACTGCATTATCCTGCAAAAATCCGACCAGCCCGGCACGGTCGAAGTGATGGGATTCAAAACCTTTGACGAAGACGATCTCGACAAGGCAGAAACCTACTTCAAGGCGAAAGGTCGCCCGACCGAATGGGTGGAGCGCCCCTATCAGGGCCGTACCTTGCTGACCTCTGACAACATCGGCATCCCGCTGGAGTTCTATCACAAGATGGACCGTCTGGAGCCGATCCACCAGAAATATGCGCTTTATCGCGGGGTAAAGCCGCTGCGCATCGACCACTTCAACTGCTTTTCGCCGGATGTGGACGCCTCGGTTGCGTTCTACAACGATTTCGGCTTTCGCGTAACCGAATACACCGAGGATGAGCAGAGCAAAAAGCTTTGGGCGGCGTGGATGCACCGCAAGGGCGGCGTGCATGATATGGCTTTCACCAATGGCACCGGACCGCGCATGCACCACGTTGCCTTCTGGGTTCCGACACCGCTCAACATCATTGACCTGCTCGATCTGATGGCGACCACGGGCTATGTGGACAACATCGAACGGGGGCCGGGACGGCACGGCATCTCGAACGCTTTCTTCCTTTATATTCTTGATCCTGACGGGCACCGGATCGAAATCTACTGTTCGGATTACCAGACGGTCGATCCGGATATGGAACCGATCAAATGGGATCTCAAAGACCCGCAACGCCAGACGCTTTGGGGGGCTGCCGCACCGCGCAGCTGGTTTGAGCATGGTACGAGTTTTGTCGGTGCCGACACCCGCGACTCCGACATCCAAGCAAGCCCGATCATCGCGCCATAAGGAAGACATCCATGCGTTTTGCAACCTACACATCGCAGGGAAACACATATTACGGCGCAGTGACGGATGCCGGAATGATCCCTCTGAACGACACTTTCCCGGAATGGCCGACCCTGCTGGATGCGATCAAAGCGGGTGGTTTGGGCGAATTGGCAGAGGACGCGCAGGGACGCAGGCCAAGCCATACCGAATACCAGTTCGAAATGGTGCTACCCAATGCGCCGCGTATCCTGTGTGTCGGGGTGAACTTCCCCGACCGGAACGCGGAATATAAAGACGGATCGGAGCAGCCGAAATATATGTCGCTGTTTCCCCGTTTTGCCAGCGGTTTCACAGGCCACAACCGCCCGCTGGTCCGCCCGCCCGAAAGCCCGCAGCTTGATTATGAAGGCGAGGTGGCCATCGTCATCGGCAAAGGGGGGCGGCGGATCGCACAGGCCGATGCCTATGATCATATCGCAGCGCTGACGATCTGTAATGAAGGCACTATCCGTGACTGGGTGCGCCACGCGAAATTCAACGTAACGCAGGGCAAGAACTGGGACAATTCTGGCGCCATCGGGCCATGGCTGGTGCCGTTCACCGATGCGGCGCAACTGGATGACGCCCGCATCATTACCCGCGTTAACGGAGAGATGCGTCAGGACGATGTGCTTTCCCGCATGATGCACCCGATCCGGCGCGAGATCGAATATATCTCCACTTTCATGACCTTGCAGCCCGGCGATATTATCGTCACCGGAACGCCGACCGGATCAGGTGCCCGGCTTGATCCGCCGCAATACCTGAAACCCGGCGACGTGGTAGAGGTAGAGGTGAACACGATCGGCACCCTGCGCAATACGATTGAGGACGAAGTACAATGACCCCTGAAGATCACGCACAGGCGGCGACCGATCTGTTGCAGGCTGAAGCGACTGGCCAACAGATTGGCCTGCTGACCAAAGCCTTTCCCGAAATGGGCATGGATGACGCCTATGCCATTCAGAACGCAATCTATCGCGCCAAACTGGAACAGGGGCGCAAGGTTGTCGGGTGGAAAATCGGCTTGACCTCAAAGGCGATGCAATCCGCGTTGAACATAGACATTCCCGACAGCGGAATCCTGTTCGACGATATGGTTTTTGCGGACGGCGCAATAGTGCCCAAGGGCCGGTTTATCCAGCCTCGTATTGAAACGGAAATTGCCTTTGTCCTGAACACCGCAATCGGTGGCGCGGATGTAACCCGCGATGAAGTTCTGGCGGCAACCGATTATGTTGCCCCCGCGCTGGAAATCCTTGATACGCGCATTTTGCGCGCGGACCCTGAAACCGGACAGACTCGCAAGGTGTTCGACACCATCAGCGACAATGCCGCCAACGCGGGTGTTGTGCTCGGGGCGCAGCGGCACAAGGTGGACGCCTTTGATCTGCGCTGGGTCGGGGCGATCACTTCGCGCAATGCAGAGGTAGAGGAAACAGGACTCGGGGCAGGGGTTCTCAACGATCCGGTAGAAAGCGTTGTCTGGCTGGCCCGCCGCATGGCGCAATACGGGCAAAGCCTTGAACCGGGTCAGATCATTCTGTCAGGCAGTTTTATCCGGCCTGTTGAATGCCCGTCAGGGTCTGAAATAACCGCCGATTTCGCCGGGTTCGGCTCTGTCAGCGTCACATTTGAATAGGAAACGCCAATGCCAGCCCCCAAGAACACTTTCAAACAGGCCCTGAAAGACGGCGAGCTGCAACTCGGCTGCTGGCTCGGTCTGGCCGACCCCTATATTGCCGAGATTAGCGCGGGGGCGGGGTTTGACTGGCTTCTGATAGACGGGGAGCACGCGCCCAACGACCTGCGCTCTATTGTGGCGCAATTGCAGGTGATTGCGGGGCGGCCTGCCCTTCCGGTCGTCCGCCCGCCCATCGGTGAGGTCTGGATGATCAAGCAGCTGCTGGACGCTGGCGCACAAAGCCTGCTGGTGCCGATGGTGGAAACGGCGGAGCAGGCGCGCGAACTTGTGGCTGCTGTGACCTATCCACCCCACGGGCTGCGCGGGGTGGGTTCCGCACTGGCCCGTGCCTCCGATTTTTCGGGGATCGCGGATTACCTGACCACCGCGCGGGAGGAAATTTGCCTGCTCGCACAGGTGGAGAACCAGAAGGGTATGGAGGCGCTGGATGATATTCTGGCGGTTGAGGGTCTGGACGGCGTGTTCATCGGTCCGTCAGATCTGGCGGCGGATTTGGGCTACATCGGACAGGCAGGTGCACCGGCGGTGAAAGAGGCCGTGCTGGATGCCATGAAGCGGATCGTGGCGAGCGGCAAGGCTGCGGGTATCCTGACGCTGGATACAGAGTTGCAGCAACAGTGCCGTGATCTGGGCGCAACATTCATTGCCACGGAAATAGACGTGACCCTGTTTGCGCGGAACATGCGGGCAAGTGCGCAAGCAGCGGCCAAGCTGCGCAACGGTTAGGCTAACTGGCGGATCGCGTCGCTCAGGGGCATCCCGCGCTGTATTCCAAGGGCCTCTGCCGTGCGGTTGGTCGCACTGACCAATCCGGTTTGCAATGCTGATGCGCTGTTGCCGATCTCGCAGGTCTGGCAATCGAGTGTCACTGCCGCAATGCCCCGCTGGTCGAGCGCGGGCAGGCGGGACAGGCCGATGGCGTTTTTACCGATGCCTGCGTCAGAGAAGCTGACAAACCGTGCGGCGGCTTTGCAGGCCCGCGCCGGATCTCCCCCGATCAACCCGCCGTGTGACCCTGTTACGATAATGCGGTCTGCGTCCTCTGGTGTGATGAGAGAGGCGGAATCGACGCTTAGCACCTCCATATCTCCGACCCTGATTAGGTTCCTTGATTCGGGAACAGCGGCCATAATTCCGGTAGGCTCTGGCGCGTTAACAAGCAATGTCGCAGCGTTTTTCACCGACAGTCCGGTGCGTACCCCCAGACGTATGGCAAGTGGATTGGCATAAGACACAAAACCATTTTCAAAACTGTCCCGCGCCGATCCGATTTCCGCGCTCGTACAGTCTACCGCACAGGCGGCCATACCCTGATCCGCCAGCGCCTGCACCCCTGCAATACCAGCGTCATGGAGGCCAATGCCTGCATCATTCAGCACAACAGCCCGCAACCCTGCGCGCGATGCACAGGCGGCTGCAAACAGTCCGCCATGGGAACCGCTGATCCCGATCTGGCCCTGCGCATCTGCGTCCGCATCGGTAATCGAGTCATAGAATCGAAGCTCTGAAGTCATGCGGTTAACGATATTTTGTTTGACAGCCGCCCGCAATATGTTCCTACTATCAAAACAAACGTTCCGATAAAAGGAATGGGGAGGGATAAATCGTGACAACGGAGGCGCCGGTAGGTTCGATCGCACGGGCACGGATTGTGCTTGGTGCATTGGCGTCCCAGCCCTTGGGGGCGAGCCTGACCGAGATTATGGCGCAGACCGAATTCACCAAAACCACCACGCACCGCGTGCTCGCCTCGCTACTGGCTGTAAATTATGTCTATCAGGACCCTGACACGCGGAAATATCACCTTGGCCATGCGCTGGCGTCATTGGCGCGGATGGCGAACCGTTCCGATCTGGCGGCACTGGCCAAGCGCAGCATGCGCCGCATTGCCGACGCTTGCGAGGATACCGTGTTCCTGTCCGCCCCCGAAGGGGCCGCCTCGATCTGTGTCTGCCGCGAATTGGGCGCATTTCCGATCCGTACCCTGACACTGGACGCGGGCAGCCGCCTTCCCCTTGGGGTCGGCGCATCGGGTCAGGCGCTATATGCGGTGACGGACAAACCCAAACGCCGCGCAGCAGCGCGGGCCAATGTCGCATGGATGGCAGAATACAATTACACCCCGGAACGGGCAGAGGCGCTGGCCGAAGAATTTCACAGTCGCGGTTACGCGCTGAACCCCTCTATTCCCGTGCCGGGGATGAGCGCGGTCGGCCTGCCGATCCTGACCAAAAGCGGACGGGTCTGTGCGGCCTTCGGCATCGGCGCAATCAACGAACGGATGAGCACCGCGCGGATCGAAGGGGAATTGATCCCCCTGCTGCGCCGCGAGGTCGAGGTGTTGTCAGATAAATTTACAATTCTGGATCAGGAGGGTTTGCTTTGAGCCTGCCAAATTTCGATCAAAAGGCGGGGTTGGACCGTCTGCGCATGATGGAACGTATCCGCGCCTTTGAGGAAACCGCCTGCCGCGCTGCGATAGACGAGGAACTGGTGCTTGGCGCGATCCATCTGTCCATCGGACAAGAAGCGGTGGCGACAGGGATCATCGAGAATCTGCGGCGCGACGATTACATCCTGTCCACCCACCGCGGCCACGGCCATACGCTGGCCAAAGGTGCGCAGGCGGATGCGATGATGAAGGAACTGCTGGGGCGCGAGGGCGGCTGTTGTGGCGGCAAGGGCGGGTCCATGCATATCGCGGATTTCGGGGTGCGGATGCTGGGCGCAAATGGCGTTGTCGGTGCCAATATCACCATTGCGGCGGGGGCAGCCCACGGGATCAAACTTCTTGGCGGGGATCAGATTGTGGTCTGTTTCTTCGGGGACGGCGCCTCTAATCGGGGGCCGTTTCTGGAAGGCGTGAACTGGGCAGGGGTGTTCAATCTGCCGATCCTGTTTGTCTGTGAGGATAACCAGTATTCTGCCTCTACCCTGACCAGTGACATGACCTCTGGCAGCATTGCCGACCGCGCCCGCGCCCTTGGCCTGCGCACCACCGAGGCGGATGGGAATGATGTGACAACACTGGCGGCGACAGCGGCAGAGATCACAGCGCGTATCCGCGAAACCGGAACGCCGGAGTTTCTGATGGCCAAGACCTACCGGATCAGTGGCCACACCTATTTCGATCCCGCCACCTACCGACCCGAAGGGGAGGCAGAGCGGATGCAGGCCACAACCTGCCCGATTGCCCGCCTGCGCGAAGCCCTTGCCGAGGCGGGTGTCTCCACGGATGAACTGGACGGGCTGGCACAGGAGGCCCGCGCAGAAATGGACCGCGCCCTTGATGCAGCGCGGGAAGCGCCGTGGCCTGCGGATGAAACAGCCTTTGCCGATGTGCAAGACATCGGCTCCCCCCTGCAGGAGGCGTTCTGATGCCAGTGATGAGTTATGCCAATGCCGCGAAACTGGCCGTAGCCGAAGCCATGCGCGACGATCCAACGGTCTGGTGCGTGGGCGAGGATCTGGGCCGTGGTGGTGTGTTCAAACAATATACCGGACTGGTGGAAGAATTTGGCCCGCAGCGGATTTCCGATGCGCCAATCTCCGAAGCGGCGATTATGGGCGCGGCTTTTGGTGCGGCAATGGCAGGCACCCGCCCGATCGTGGAAATGCGCTTTGCGGATTTCGCGCTCTGTGCCACGGACGAGCTGGTGAATCAGATCGCCAAGGCGCGGTTTATGTTTGGCGGTCAAAGCCGTGCGCCCATGGTGATCCGCAAGCCTATGGGCATGTGGCGGTCTTCGGCAGCGCAGCATTCCCAATCACTTGAAAGCTGGTACACCCATATTCCGGGCCTTGTGGTTTGCTGTCCAGCGACGCCGCAGGACAATTATTCCATGATGAAAGCCGCCATCGCCTGTGATGATCCGGTGGTCTATCTGGAACACAAGAACATCTGGTCGCACGAAGGAGAAGTGGATACCACAAAGTCTGTGGACTTCGGCAAGGCGGCCCTGCGCCGTTCTGGGCGCGATGTGACGCTGGTGTCTTGGTCCCACACCGCGAACCTTTGCGCAGAAGCGGCCGATACGCTGGCCAGTCAAGGCATAGAGGCCGAGGTGCTGGACCTGCGCAGCCTCTGGCCTTGGGACAAGGCGGCGGTGTTTGACAGCGTGCGCAAGACGGGTCGTCTGCTGGTGGCCCATGAAGCGGTGTCAGTTGCCGGCTTCGGGGCCGAAGTGGTGGCGACCGTGGCCCAGAATATCCCGATGAAAACCCTGCCCAAACGTCTGGGCAGCCCGCGCGGGCTGATCGCCTATGCGCCGAACCTTGAAGATCAAATGCGGGTCACTGCACCGATGATTGCAACAGCCGCGCAAGACATGATGGAGAATGAACCCGCATGAGTAATACCAATGAAATGACAGGGGGCGAGGCGCTCGTCCGGATGTTGCTGGCCCATAACGCAGGACCGATGTTTGGCATGGGTGGCTTTCAGTTGCTTCCGTTTTATGATGCAGCGCGGCGTCTGGGGCTGGACCACAATCTGATCAACGACGAACGCTGTGCGGTGTTTGCCGCAGATGCCTATGCCAAGGTCTCGGGGCGGGTCGGTCTGGTGGATGCCACACTGGGGCCGGGGGCGACGAACCTTGTGACCGGACTGGTTGAGGCACTGAACGCGGGCAGCCCGATGGTTGCGATCATTGGCGATGCGCAGCGGGATCACGCTGGCAAGAATATGACGCAGGAAACTGATCAGGTCGCAATTCTGCGCCCTGCCTGTAAGGAACTGTTGCGGGTCGAGGCGATCCAGCGCATCCCCGAAATCATGCGCCGCGCCTTTGAGGTGGCCACTTCGGGTCGCCCCGGTCCGGTGATCGTGGATGTGCCCGAAGACATTGCCCACGGGCTTTACGGGTTTGAAGACTCCGATTTCGAGGTAGATCCCGCCCATGAATCTGCCCCTGCCATCCGGTGCCGCCCTGCGGCGGAACCGCTGGCGAAAGCCGCAAAACTGATCGCCGCGGCCAAACGCCCGATCCTTTTGTGCGGCGGTGGTATCCATATCTCTCAGGCAACCGAAGCCGTCACCCGCTTTGCCGAGGAAAACAGCATCCCCGTTGCCCACACCATGAGCGGCAAGGGCGCGATTGCCTGTACCTCTGATTTGTCCGCCGGACTGTTCGGGCGCTACGACCGGATTGCCAATGATCTGATCGCGGCGTCTGATTGTATCATCGTGGCAGGCTGCAAGCTGGGCGAGATTGCGACCAAGCGGTTTACCATCCCCACAGCAGGCCAAACGGTGATCCATCTCGACAACGTGGCCGAGGAAATGGGCCGCACCTATCAACCGACCGTGAAGCTGTGGGGGGATGCGCGGGAAGGTCTGAACGATCTGTGCGATGCGCTTTCGGATAGCGCAGAACAGCAACGCAAGGCGCGGGTGGACTATCTGGCGGAAATCCCTGCCAAAATGCAGGTCTGGCATGACGAGGTCGCAGCAGAGCGGCTGTATTCCGAAGAAACGCCGATCAACATGGCGCGTCTGATTACCGAGTTGAACACCCACCTGCCCGAAGACGGCCACCTGATTGCCGATGGCGGTTTTGCGGCGCATTGGGGCGGCTTGTTGTTCAATTCCAAAAAAGCGCGGCGCACTTTTGTGCCGGATCGCGGCTTTGCCTCTATCGGGTACGGGCTGCCCGGGGCAATGGGCGCCCAGCTTGCCAACCGCGATGCGGTGGTTGTGGGGTTGACCGGCGATGGCGGCTTTAACATGGTACTTGGAGAGCTTGAGACAGCGCGGCGGATGAAATTGGGCGTCACAGTGATCGTCGTGAACAATGCCGCGTCCGGATATGTAAAGGCGCTGCAACATTTGATGTACGGGGAAGGGAATTACCAAAGCTCTGATCTGGCGGAAACGAATTATGCAAAACTGGCCGATGCGATGGGATGCCACGGCATTCGGGTGGAGAACCCCGCAGAAATCGCGGATGCGCTGAAAGCGGCTTTTGCGGAAAAAGACAGGCCAAGCGTGATCGACGTGATGGTGACGCGCGATCCGGCGAAAATGCTGCCCGCAGTGGACAACCGGACGGTACAGGTGAAGAAAGGCGACCGTGTGGCCTGATACACGACAGACAAACGACTTTAACTGATTGGGAGGAGATCAATATGAAACGCAACTTTACACTGGCAGCCTGTGCTGCCGCGTTACTGGCTGGAACCGCAGGGGCCAAGGACATCGAAATGCAGTCGATTTTTCCGCAGTCCCTGCCATTGCTCGGCAAACCGGCGTGGGATGTATCCGAGCGGGTAGACACGCTGACAGCAGGGGGGATCAAGTTCGACGTGAAAGCACCCGGCGAGATTGTTTCCACAGGCGAGGTCTGGGATTCCGTGTCCACAGGTGCCGTTGAAAGTTCATGGTATTCCATCGGATTTGCCGAAGGCGTGGTGCCTGCCGCACCGCTGTTCACCACATTCCCTTTTGGTCCTGACATCAAGGAATATGCCGCTTGGTGGTATTACGGCGGCGGTCAGGAAAAATGGTCCGAAATGACCGAGTCCAAATACAACATCAAAACCATCCACTGTTCCACGCTGGTGCCTGAAGCCTCTGGCTGGTTCCGCGACGAAATCAAATCGCTGGATGATCTGAAGGGTAAGAAGATGCGCTTCTTTGGCCTTGGCGCGTCCGTGATGGGCAAGCTTGGCGTAGAGGCCCAGTCAATGGGGTTGGCCGATACAATGTCTGCACTGAATACCGGTGCGATTGACAGTGCGGAATTGGGCTTTCCGTTCCTTGATAATATGGTTGGCATGTATGACCACGCCAAACACTACTATTTCCCGGGTTGGCATCAGCAAACCAGCTTCCTGAGCGTGATCATCAATCTGGATACCTGGAACGACCTGAGCGATCAGGAACGCGCTATCATCGAAACCGCCTGCGAAGCGCAAGTGTTGAAAACGATGGCCGAAGGCGAAGCGGTGCAACTGGAGCCTCTGGCGAAAATGCAGGCTGAAAACGGTGTGATCGTTCACGAATGGCCAGAGGAAATTCTGAACGCTTACGAAGCCGCATGGACCGAAGTAGCCGCCGAAAAATCCGCAGCGGATGAGGATTTCAAAACCACTTGGGAAAGCATCCAGACGTTCCGCGAGAATTACTCCGAATGGAAAAACATCGGTTATCTGAAGTAAGTCAGTAAACCGAATAACCGGTCCGGTGGGGGGAGCCGCCGGACCGGAATAACGATAGGGGGGAAGATGCACACCAGTCTGAAAATCGCCTCGGCGCTGACGACTATATGCGATTGGGCCGCACGGCTGGCGGCGGTGCTGCTCTTCGTTCTGGTCGGTGTGATCATGTATGACGTGATCGGGCGCAAGTTCTTCTCGACCGGATCAACCATGTTGCAGGAACTGGAATGGCACCTTCACGGGGTTATTGCGGTGTTTGCATTCGGCTATGCCTATACCCGTGACGCCCACGTGCGCATTGATGTTGTTGCCGCCAAGATGACTCCGCGCTTTAGGCTTTGGCTGGAATTCTGGGTGGTGGTGCTGCTGGTCATTCCTTTCTTTCTGTTTATTGCATGGCACGGCTATGAATTTGCCGCCCGCGCGTTTGAGCGGGGTGAGGGCGCCAACGGCGGGCGCGGCTTGCCCCATCGCTGGATCATCAAATCCGCCGTGCCGATTTCGGCCCTGCTGACCGTTGCCGGATGCACTGCCGTGGCCCTGCGCATTCTGGCCACGCTGAAACGCCCCGATCTGATTACAAAGACCTTCCTTGAAAGAGGCCTATGGAAACGCTGACCGAATTCCTGCCCGCGATCATGTTTCTAAGCCTGATCGCAGGGCTGTTCACAGCCTTGCCGGTGCCGATTGTACTGGCGGCTGTGACGCTGATCTTTGCCATCATCGCCCTTGCCTTGGGCGAGATGCGGTTCGTGCATCTGTCCCTTGTGCCGACGCGGATTTACGGCGGGGTGATTGACAACGCGGTGCTGGTGGCTGCGCCCATGTTTATCTTCATGGGCGTTGTGATGGAAAAAACCCGCATTGCCGAAGACCTGCTGCTGACCCTGCAAAAGCTGCTGGTGCGGGTGCCGGGCGGTCTGGCGCTGGCGGTGGTTCTGATGGGAACAATTCTGGCCGCTGCTACAGGGATCATCGGGGCATCGGTTGTCATGCTAACAGTTATGGCCCTGCCAACCATGATGCGGGCGGGATATTCCGCACCCCTTGCGACCGGAGCCGTGGCGAGCGCAGGAACACTTGGCATTCTTATCCCGCCCTCTGTGATGCTGGTGTTCATGTCGGATCTGTTGTCCCTGAACCTTGCCAAAGTGTTCGTGGCCGCTTTCCTGCCCGGTCTGTTTCTTGCAGCGATTTACCTGATCTACCTTGTGACCCGTTCAATCCTGCGTCCCAGTGAAACACCCGTGCCCCGTGGCCTGACCACGCAAGAGAGATCGGGTCTCTGGCGCGAGGCGCTGGTTTCGGTTTCCTTTCCGCTGATCCTGATCGTCGCCGTGCTCGGCTCTATTATCGGTGGGTTTGCCAGCCCGACCGAAGCCTCCGGCGTAGGGGCCTTTGCGGCGCTGTTTCTGGGGCTGATCCGGGGCCGCATTACCTGGAACGTTCTGGGCGAGGCGACCGACAGTTCCCTGCGCACCATTGCGCTGTTGTTCTTCATCTTTGCCACCGCCACTGCGTTTTCCTACATCTTCCGCAAAGTAGGCGGGGATGATCTGATCGTTGAACTTGCCCGCAGCCTGAACCTCGGGGATTGGGCGTTGTTGTTCATGATGATGATCATGGTCTTTGTGCTCGGCTTTTTCTTTGACTGGATCGAAATCACCCTGATCCTGTTGCCGATTTTCGCCCCGATCGTCGATCTGATGGATCTCGGGGATCACATTGACAAGAAGGATCTGGTCTACTGGTTTACCATTCTTGTCGCGGTGAACCTGCAAACCTCCTTCCTGACGCCGCCCTTCGGGTTTGCGCTGTTCTACATGAAAGGTGCGGCTGGGAATCTTGTGGAAATGCGCGACATTTATCGCGGTATTATTCCCTTCGTTCTGTTGCAGGTTGCGGTGCTGTTCATCCTGATCTGGCAACCGGAACTGGCCATGTGGCTTCCGGGTAAGGTGTTGGGGAATTGAGCCGGCTCAAGGGCAAACGGGTCGCCATTATCGGCGCAGGATCTTCCGGCGCGGGCTGGGGCAACGGAAAGGCCACCGCCGTTTTGTTTGCAGGGGAAGGCGCGAAAGTGCTGTGTGTGGACCGCGTGGCAGAGGCTGCCGAGGAAACCGCCGACTTGATCCGCGCGAAGGGCGGCATCGCTGAAACCTTTGTTGTGGATGTGACGGATGCAGCGTCAGGGCAACAGGTTGCTGCGCGGGCTGTTGAACTCTGGGGCGGGCTTGATGTGCTCGACTATAACGTGGGGATCAGCCAGCAAGGTGGCGTGCTTGAAACAACGGATGCCGATTGGGACCGTGTGTTTGACATCAACCTGACAGGCGCTCTGCGGATGACCCGCGCGGTGCTGCCCCTGATGCGGGATCAGGGCGGCGGATCGCTGATTTATGTTTCTTCGCTGGCGGCGGTGTATTCCGCGCCCTACAGCTATGTGTCCTACGAAGTGTCCAAAATGGCGCTGGTGCGCTTTGCCGGCTCTGTCGCCCGCGAAAACGCCAGCTACCAGATCCGTTCCAATGTGATTCTGCCCGGTGTCATCGACACGCCCCATGTAACAGCCTTTGTGGATTCGCAAACCGACCCCCAAGAACTGGCCCGCCGCCGTGCCGCGATGGTCCCTATGGGCCGTCAGGGCAGCGCATGGGATGTGGCGCGGGCGGCCTTGTTTCTAGGGTCCGATGACAGTGCCTATATCACAGGGGAGTCCCTGAAAGTGGACGGCGGACTGACCGCCTGAAACAGCAGAATGAAGGGTCGGAACATCGGTCCGAATTGCCCATTGCAAGGCAGTGCGAACTGTCCTAACCATTGGCGCAGACAATTTTATCCGTCGGGGAGCCCACATCGGGCTGAGAGGTGTTCGCACCGACCCGTCGAACCTGATCCGGGTCATACCGGCGTAGGGAACGGGTACACTGCACAGGCGAACACCGCCCGCAGTCCTTTCTTTCGCTGGTCATCCCGTTTAACGATGGAGACAGACCAGTGACCGGCAAAACACCCATAGCCCTTAGCATTGCAGGTTCCGACAGTGGTGGTGGGGCAGGCATTCAGGCCGACCTGAAAGCGTTTTCCGCCAATGGCGTTTACGGCGCGAGCGTGATCACCGCAATCACCGCGCAGAACACGCAAGCAGTGACTGCGGTGCATGAGGTGCCTGCCGATGTGGTCGCCGCGCAGATCGAAACAGTTCTGGCAGACCTTCCGGTGAATGCGATCAAGCTTGGCATGTTGTTTTCACCGCGCATTATTGATGCGGTGGCAGATCAGCTTTCCGGTTTCCAAGGGCCGATTGTGGTTGATCCGGTAATGATTGCAAAATCCGGCGATGCGTTGCTGCAAGACGCTGCGATCAATGCGATGCGCGACAAAATCCTGCCCCTCGTAACTGTGTTGACCCCGAACCTGCCAGAAGCGGCAACACTGCTTGGTGTAGCAGAGGCAGAGACTCCGCAAGCAATGGCTGAGCAGGCGAAGGCTCTGAGCGCGCTTGGCCCGCAGGCCGTATTGATGAAGGGGGGACATTCCAGCGGTGACACCTGTACGGATGTTTTAATCGCACAAGGGGGTGCGCCGCTGACCCTTTCAGCGCCTCGTGTGCGCACCCGCAACACCCACGGCACCGGCTGCACCTATTCCGCTGCGATTGCGGCCCATCTCGCCAAAGGTTCTGAACTGTCCGGCGCAGTGACAGCGGCGCACAATTATTTGCATGCGGCGATAAAAGCGGCAGACCGGCTTTATATCGGGGCGGGGCATGGTCCGGTGCACCATTTCCACGGCTATTGGACATGAAGAATGTCACCGTCATCGGCGCGGGTGTGGCAGGGCTTTGTGTGGCACGCACCCTGCTGGATCGCGGGGCGCGTGTAACCCTCATCGACCGCCAGCGCGACCTTGGTCCGGCGGCCTGTTCATGGTGGGCGGGCGGAATGCTCGCCCCCTTTTGCGAAGGGGAAAGTGCCGAGGAACCTGTGGTGCGGCTGGGTCAGGAAGCGGCCGATTGGTGGGAGGCCAAAACGCAGGCAGTCCACCGTCACGGGTCATTGGTCGTTTCGCCAGCGCGGGACCGATCAGAGCTGACCCGCTTTGCCCGCCGCACCAGCGGATTTCGTGAGGTTTCGGCGCCCGAGATCGACGCACTGGAACCCGATCTGGGCGGCCGTTTTTCCAAGGGGCTGTTCTTTGAGAGTGAGGCCCATCTGGCCCCGCGCGAAGCCCTGCAACGGTTGCGGGCTTCGGTTCTTGCGGACGGTGCGGAGTTCGTTGAGGCCGATGCCGACCCTGCGGACCATGCCACCCGTGGCCTGACGGTGGACTGTCGCGGGTTTCAGGCCCGCGCCGATCTGCCGGACCTGCGCGGCGTTAAAGGCGAAATGCTGGTGCTCTCCTGTCCTGACGTGTCTCTGTCCCGTCCGATCCGTCTGCTGCACCCGCGCATCCCGCTTTATATCGTGCCGCGTGGTGACGGGGTTTTTATGCTGGGCGCAACGATGATCGAAGGTCAGGCGGGCCGACATGTAACAGCCCGCGCCCTGCTGGAACTGCTCAGCGCGGCCTATGCCCTCAACCCTGCCTTTGGCGAGGCCGAGGTGCTGGAGATCGGCGTCGATAGCCGCCCTGCCTTTGCCGACAATATTCCCCGTATCCGTCAGAGCGGCAACCTGATCCGCGCTAACGGGTTGTACCGGCACGGCTTTCTTCTGGCGCCAGCGCTGGCGCGAATGGTGACAGAGCGGATTTTTGACAACACAACACCGGAGGTGATGGATGAAACTGCAACTTAACGGCGCAATGATCGAAACGCAGGCGGTAATGCTGGACGGATTGCTGCAAGAACAAGGGTTCACCGGCGCGAAAATCGCAACGGCCGTGAACGGTGAATTTGTGCCAGCCGCGTTACGGGCCGCGCAATCCCTGAACGATGGCGACCGGATTGAAGTGCTCGCCCCGATGCAGGGGGGTTAGGACATGCTCGATTTTTATGGAACCACCCTTGCCAACGGCTTTATGCTGGGCACGGCGCAATATCCGTCCCCTGCGATCCTTGCGGATGCCTTCCGGCGCAGCGGTGCCAGCGTTGCCACCGTATCCCTGCGCCGTGAAAGCGGACAGGATCGGGCGGGGCAGGACTTCTGGCAGATGATCCGTGCGCTGGACGTGCATATCCTGCCCAATACCGCTGGATGTCACAGCGTGAAAGAGGCTGTCACAACCGCCCATATGGCGCGGGAAGTATTTGATACGAAGTGGATCAAGCTTGAGGTAATTGGCGAGGAGGACACCCTGCAACCGGATGTCTTCGGGCTGGTGGAGGCCACGCGTATCCTGACCGAAGACGGCTTTCAGGTCTTCCCTTACACCACCGAAGATCTGGTGGTGGCGGACCGTCTGCTGCACGCCGGCTGCGAGGTTCTGATGCCTTGGGGGGCGCCCATCGGGTCGGGTCTGGGGTTGAACAACCTGTTCGGCTTGCGGGCCATGCGGGCCCATTTTCCCGACGTGCCACTGGTCATTGACGCGGGTCTGGGCCTGCCGTCACAGGCAGCCCAAGCGATGGAACTGGGGTTTGATGCGGTGCTGCTGAACACTGCTGTTGCCAAGGCCGGAGACCCCGCCGCAATGGCCGAAGCCTTTGCCACCGCAATCCGCGCAGGCCAGCTTGCCGCCGCTGCGGACCCGATGGAACCCCGCGACATGGCCGCCCCTTCAACCCCCGTAATCGGAAAGGCGTTTCTGTCATGAAACTCGACCGTTTTTACCCCATCTTTGACGGCGCCGACTGGCTGGAACGGCTGGTGCCCCTTGGGATCAAGCTGGTGCAACTGCGGATTAAGGATCAAACCCCTGATGAAATCCGCCATCAGATCCGCCGTGCGAAAGCGGTTTGTGCGGCCCATGATTGCGCTTTGGTCATCAACGACTACTGGCAAATCGCGATCGAGGAAGGCTGCGACTGGCTGCATCTGGGGCAGGAGGATCTGGACACCGCAGATATTGCCGCCATCCGTGCAGCGGGACTGCGGCTTGGGATCAGTACCCATGACAGGGCTGAACTGAACCGCGCTTTGGACCTGAAACCAGATTACATCGCGCTTGGACCGATTTACCCGACCATTCTGAAACAGATGAAATGGCATGAACAGGGGGTTGAACGGCTTACCAAGTGGCGTGACCGGATCGGGGACACGCCCCTGATTGCCATTGGTGGCATGTCTATTGAGCGCGCATCAGGCGCCTTTGACGCGGGCGCGGATGTGGTGGCGGCGGTGACAGACATCACCCTGAACGCCAGCCCCGAGGACCGCGTCCGTGCATGGCTGGCGGCCACCCGATGAACCGGTATGAAAGACAGATGATCCTGCCCGAAGTGGGCGCAGAGGGGCAGGCGGCCATCCGTGCGGCCCGTGTTCTGGTGATCGGGGCAGGGGGGCTGGGCGCACCGGTGCTGCAATACCTTGTCGGGGCCGGAGTGGGGAACATCACGCTGGTGGATAGCGATACGGTTTCCCTGTCGAACCTGCACCGCCAGACCCTGTTCCGGCAGGAAGATGCAGGCAGACCAAAGGCCGAAGCCGCTGCAAAAACACTGCGCCGTTTGAACGGGGATTGCACGATTATCCCGCTTGTCAAAGTGCTCGACCCGCAAAATGCGATAGAACTGGTGGGGCAGAGCACTTTGGTTCTGGATTGTGCCGACAGTTTTGCTGTCAGCTATGTGTTATCGGATACCTGCCTGCGCCTCAACGTTCCGCTGGTCAGCGCCTCCGTTCTCGGTTTTGCCGGATATGTTGGTGGCTTTTGTGGCACAGCGCCATCGCTTCGCGCGGTATTTCCCGACTTGCCGGACCGCGCCGCCACCTGCGCCACTGCCGGTGTGATGGGGCCTGTTGTGGGGATGATCGGGGCTGCGCAGGCACAGATGGCGTTGGGAGTGATGATCGGGCAAATGCCCTCACCGCTCGGGCAGGTGATCAGCTTTGACATGCAGCGTTTTCACAGCGGCGGTTTTCGCTTTGATACAGCACCTGAACCGGACGCGGAGCTGACGTTTATCGCGGCAGCGCAAATTACACATACAGATTTCGTCGTGGACCTGCGCGGCGAGGACGAGGCACCCGCCACCGTCACCCCCACTGCGCAGCGTCTGTCGGTGGCGCAGTTTGCTGCCGAAAATCCGAAACCACAAAGCGGTCAACGGGCCGTCTTTGCCTGTCGCTCCGGCCTGCGGGCCTGGAATGCGGCGACACACCTGCGGTCCTACTGGGACGGCGACATCTGTTTAATAGCTCTTGGCGACACGCCGGAAAACGAAAGGTAATACCATGAAACTGACCTCCCTTGTTGCGGTCCTGACCCTGACAGCCTCACCCCTGCTGGCGCAGGATAAAATGACGCTGCTTTTGGACTGGTTCGTAAACCCCGACCACGGGCCGGTTATCGTTGCGCAGGAAAAAGGCTATTTTGCCGATCAAAACCTAGAAGTCGAAATTGTTGCCCCTGCCGATCCGTCCGATCCGCCGAAAATGGTGGCCGCGGGCAAGGCCGATCTGGCGATTTCCTACCAACCGCAACTGCACCTTCAAATCCATGAGGGCCTGCCGCTGCAACGGGTTGGCACGCTGGTGGCGACACCGCTGAACTGTCTGCTGGCGCTGGACGACGGTCCGATCAAATCTCCGGCTGATCTGGCAGGCAAGAAGGTCGGGTTTTCTGTGGGCGGCGTGGAGGAAGCCGTGCTCGGGGCGATCCTGCGCCACAACGGTTTGTCGCTGGATGATGTGGAAATGGTGAATGTAAACTGGTCCCTGTCGCCCTCTCTGATGTCGGGGCAGGTGGACGCAGTGATTGGCGCCTATCGTAATTTTGAGTTGAACCAGATGGATATTGAAGGTGTCAAAGGCAAGTGTTTCTTTGTCGAGGAACAGGGTCTCCCCGCCTATGACGAGCTGATCTATGTGGCCAACTCCGACACGATGGACAAGGACATGATCGCGCGTTTTCTGGCCGCGACCGAGAAAGCCACACAGTATATCGTGAACCACCCGACCGAAAGCTGGGAGATCTTTGCCGGAACGTCGGCTGAGTTGCAGGACGAGCTGAACGCCCGCGCTTGGGTGGACACCGTGCCCCGTTTCGCGCTGCGCCCGACTGCGATGGATGCGGGCCGCTATGCAGCCTTTGAACGTTTTCTGAAGGACGCCGATCTGATCCCGTCGCAAAACCCTGTCCCTGCAATTGCAATCGACGTGACAGTAAAATGAGCGCGCCTGATTACGGAAAAACCTTCGGACTGCTGCGCACAGGCGCAGGCCAGACCTGGACAGATTACACCCGCCACGCATTTGTAGAGGGGTTAAAGGACGGCAGCCTGCCGCGGGAATCCTTTATACATTATCTGGTGCAGGATTATGTGTTTCTGGTGCATTTCGCCCGTGCGTGGTCGCTGGGGGTGGTGAAATCCGAAACCCAGCAAGAGATGCGGGTCTGTGCGCAAACGGTCGATGCGCTGGTCAATCACGAGATGGCGCTGCATGTAAAAACCTGCGCCGCCGCTGGTATCGACGAATCCGCGCTGTTCAATGCGGCAGAGGCGGATGCGAACCTTGCCTACACCCGCTATGTTCTGGACGCAGGGCTACAAGGGGATTTCATCGACCTGATCGCAGCCCTTGCTCCTTGTGTGATGGGATACGGCGAAATTGGCCTGCGACTGGCGACAGAGAATTCTGCGGATACACCGTACAGCGAATGGATCGCGACCTATGCGGACCCGGCCTATCAAAACGTTTGCACCACAGTGGGGGAGATGCTGGATGCCGCCGTCGCGCGCCGCATCGGGGATTTCACCGCTTCGCCGCGCCGCGCATCCGTTCAGGCGCGGTTCACCAAAGCCACCGCACTAGAGGTCGGCTTCTGGCAAATGGGGCTCTCGCCGCAATGAACCAGCCTCCGGGGATACGTCTGTCAGGGCGGCACAAGTTGAACGGGCAGCTTTTGTTTTCGGCCGAACTGGACCTGCCTGCCGCGCGATGGACCTGCCTGTTGGGGCGCTCTGGTGTGGGCAAATCTACCATCCTGCGGCTGATCCTCGGGCTGGAAACCGGCGGGGCGTTTGAAGGCAGCATCACTGCCACTGACGGCGCACCGCTGGACCGGCGCATCGGGTATATGGCGCAATCCGATCTGCTGCTGCCGTGGCTGAGTGTGTTGGAAAACATCTGCATCGGCGCTCGGCTGCGGGGTGTGTCCCCCGACCTGCACCGCGCCCGCGCCTTGCTTGACCGCGTCGGTCTGTCGGATCGGGCGGCGGCGAAACCTGCTGCGCTGTCGGGGGGGATGCGCCAGCGTGCAGCACTGGCCCGCACCTTGATGGAGGACCGCCCCGTTGTGTTTCTGGACGAGCCTTTTTCAGCGCTTGATGCGGGTACACGGGCAGATATGCAAGAGCTTGCGGCAGAGATGCTGGTGGGGCGGACGGTTCTTCTTGTCACCCATGATCCGGCCGAGGCAACGCGGCTTGCAGATCAGATCGTTGTTTTATCGTCGGATGGTGCGCAGCACTGGCCTGTACCAGCCAGCCCGCCGCTGCGCAGTTTGCACGACCCCGAGACGCTGGCCTGTCAGTCCCGTCTGCTTGACCATCTGCGCGGGGTGCCCGCATGAGGGTTCTGGATGTAGTTCTGGCGGTTGCGGTCGGTTTGGGTCTGTGGCAGGGGCTGGTGATCCTGACCGATGCGCCCCATTTTATCCTGCCCTCACCCCTGCGGGTGGCGCAGGCGATGTGGCACAGTCGCGCTGTCATTGCGGAAAATGCGCTTGTCACCGCCAGCGAGGTGGCGCTCGGTCTGGTGTTTGGGTCCCTGCTCGGGGTGGCAACGGCCATTCAACTCGCACTTTCCCGCAGTGCCGAGCGGATCATGCTGCCGATCCTTGTTTTTACACAGGCCGTTCCGGTTTTCGCGCTGGCGCCGGTTCTGACGCTTTGGTTCGGGTACGGGATGGGATCAAAGATCGTGATGGCAGTGCTTATCATCTACTTCCCTGTCACTTCGGCTTTCTATGACGGGCTGACCCGCGTAGATCAGGGCTACCGCGATCTAGCGCAAAGTATGGGGGCGGGGAAATACGAGTTCCTGCGCCAGATCCAGATCCCCAATGCGCTGCCCAGTCTTGGCACAGGACTAAAGCTGGCAGCGGTCTATGCGCCCATCGGTGCCGTGATCGGGGAATGGGTCGGCGCGTCCAAAGGGTTGGGGTATCTGATGCTGCTGGCCAACGGGCGGGCCAAGATTGATCTGATGTTTGCCAGCCTGATCGTGCTCGCCTGTTTGACGGTTCTGCTGCACATTGCGGTGGGATGGTTGGCCATACGGCTGGCCCGTTACGCGGGCGGAGAGTCGCCGCGCCGTGGCTGAAACAATAAAACGGCCCCGATACGGGGCCGTTTGCCAGTTGTCTGAATTTTAGGTCGGCTTAAGAAGGGTCAGAACCAGTAGGTCGGCACGCCGTAGTGATCATGGGTGCGCCGCTCCCAGTCCCGATCCGCATACCAGGTGTCGTGCCGGTCCGGTGCGCCCTTGACTTCAAACTCGGTCAGATCGGCTACAAAACCATCTTTGGCCGGATCATATTTCAGCTTGCCCCAAGGCACCGGATGGTGTTCTTCGCCAAGTCCCAAGAACCCGCCGAAACCCATCACAGCATAGGCAACCTTGCCTGATTGCTTGTCTATCATCAGGTGATCAATCGTGCCAATATTGGTCCCGTCAGAGCCATAGACATTCGTTCCGTTTACATCTGTTGAAGACACCAGACTGTGGGATGAAGTGGTCATTTGATAATCCTCCTTTGTTAAGCGTTGGTACCGGAACAACGGACAACCGCCCCCGTTGGTTCCGGCCTGATCCACCACGCCACAGCACTGGCGGAAATCCTCCGCTTTACCTTTGTTTTCCACTGCACAACCTGCGCTTTTCCGCCGTCTGGCGTGGTTGCCAAACCCTTTCCAATCACCTTTGGGAACTTTTTAGTGAGCTGCGCGTTAATTCACCACGAGCACTTTACGCCCCGAAATGGCGTAGCCACTAAATGGAGAGTTAACATGCACGGAATTATTTATCTTGTCGGACTGGTCGTCGTTGTACTGGCTGTTCTTTCACTGCTCGGCCTCGGCTGAGGTCGCCAATTCATTTTAATAAAAGGATAAGCACATGACAGAACGAACTGAAGGTTTGGCTGCTGCTCCCGTCGCTTACCAGCATGACGGAAGCTATGTGGACTGGTCGTCCATTATCGCCGGCTCTGTGGTTGCATCGGGTATCGCGTTTGTGTTCACCACATTCGGCGCAGCCCTCGGATTGTCGCTGGTTTCCCCCTATGAGGGTGACGGCTCGGCAATGGCGTCCATGATCGCAGTGGGGTCCTGGATGTTGTGGACCACCATCTCCAGCTTTATGGTCGGGGGATATATCGCGGGACGGATGCGCCGCCGGATTGATCCGGTAAACGATGACGAAGCCTCTGTGCGTGACGGTATTCACGGGCTGGCCGTTTGGGGCGTTGCCCTGTTGCTCGGCGCGTTTCTGCTGGGCTCGACTGCGGATACAGCGGTTAAGGCTACCAGCGAAGTTGCCACCGCGGCTGCAACCGTGGCCGATGACGCTGTGAACGTCGAAGCCGCGACAGAGCAGCCTGCACAACAGGCCGCCGCCGCAACCGACATGAGCGAAGCCGAAGCCAAAGAAGCCGCCGAGACTGCGCGGATTTATTCCGTCATCTCTGCATTTATCGCAGGGGCCTCCCTGCTGATCGCTGCTTCCGGTGCCTATTGGGCCGCTGGTATGGGCGGGCAACACCGTGACGAGGGCCGCGTTTTCGGGCGCTTTGGCCGCTGGACATAGGAGGAAGACAGATGGGTGCGATACTACTCTGGTTAATCGGCGTCCCGCTTTGGATAGTGATCCTGCTGGTACTGCTGGTGTGAAACCCCCGTTTCACCTTTGAAAATCTAAAAGCCGTCCCTTCCGGGGCGGCTTTTTTGTCAGGATAGGGCCGAGCGCCGCTGCAAGCCGATCTAGAGCATTGAAAACCGCACAGTTAAGTGTCAGGTGATAAGTGGTCAGGCCACATTAGCGGAGTTATTTTAACAAGTTGGTTATTCTTTCTTTCCTCATCCATCTCGCCGGTGCGACCATGCTCCTGCTCTATGCGGTACGTTTGGTGCGCACAGGTATCGAACGCGCCTTCGGAGCCTCGTTCCAGCGCATAATGACCCGTAATTCTAATGTGATGGGGGCATCTGCTACCGGACTTGTGCTGGCGATCATCCTGCAAAGCTCTGCCGCGGTGGGTCTGCTGGTGGCCGGATTTGCCGGAACTGCGGCGCTTGGTTTCGGGCAGGGGCTGGCGATGACACTTGGGGCGGATCTCGGCTCGGCCTTGCTGATCCAGATCCTGTCCTTCCCGCTTGACTGGCTGGTGCCGCTTTTGCTGGCTATCGGCGGGGCGTCTTTCATCCATTCCAGCAGTCGCAACGTCAAACAGGCAGGGCGGATCATCCTAGGCATCGCCTTTATCCTGATCTCTTTGCGGTTCCTGCGCGAAACGATGGATCCGATCCGCGATAGTCATTTTCTGCCTGCAATTGCGGGCTATCTGGCGCAGGATTATGTGACCGCCTTCATCGTCGGGGCGACACTGGCGTTAGTGATGCATTCGTCCCTTGCGGTGGTGCTGATGTGTGTCACGCTGGTCAGTCTGAGCGCCGTTCCCGTTGAAGCGGGCGTCTCTCTGGTTCTTGGTGCAAACCTCGGGTCGTCTGTGATCCCTGTCTGGCTCAGCCGTGGCATGTCTCCGCGATCCCGCCGTGTGCCGATGGCCAATCTGGTAATTCGGGGCAGTTGGGCTGTTCTGGCGGTGATCCTTGTGAACAACTTTCCAGTGCTGGCTGTGCTGTCCAGCGGGCAGGCGGGGCAGACGGTGGTGAATGTTCATATCGCCTTTAATCTGGCGCAACTGGCCGTACTGCCCTTCTGCCGCTTTATGGAAGCCCCGATGCTGCGGCTTTTGCCGGACAAGATCGACCCCGAAGCCGTCACGCCAGTGCTGCACCGCAGCGTGTTGGACGATCAGGCCCCCGTGACGCCCAGCCTCGCGCTGGCTTCGCTCAAGCGGGAAGCATTGCGGATGACACAAATTCTGGAAGGCATGATGCTGCCAGTGATGGATATTTACGGCAATTACGATGCGGACCGCGTGGTTCATATTGCCAATGAGGATGACGCGCTGAACGGGGCGCTTGACAGTATCCGCCACTATGTCGCCGCGATACCAAGCGACACATTGCGCAAGAAGGAGAACAAACAGGCCCGCGAACTGACCGAATACGCCATCGCGCTGAAATCGGCCGGGGATATTATCGTCAAAACGATGCTGCCGCTGGCCGAAGAAAAGAACAAGGACCGGATCAGTTTTTCGGTGGCAGGACAGGCCGAACTGGTGAGCATGCACGAAAGGGTTCTGGCGAACCTCAAACTTGCCTCAAATGTTCTGGTGTCTGATGATCTGGCAAGCGCCCGTTTGCTGCTGGAGGAAAAGGCAGAGATGACGCGGATGGAGCGCAGCAGCCGCAAGAAACACCTGCGTCGGTTGAGCGAGGGCACCGCCAAAAGCTTTGAATCAAGCGACATCCACTTGGAAACCACGCGGGCTTTGAAAGAATTTAACAGCCATGTTTCAGCAGTGGCCTATCCGATCCTTTATCGGGACGGTCAACTGCTTGAAACGCGGTTGATTGAAAAAATGGACCGGGACAAGTGACCGTTACCCCGGCACCGTCAGGTTAGCGGCAGGTGCCGGACGCATGTTGTAATTTGCGCCTTTAACGTAGCTTTCGATCTTTTCGATCTGGGTGCGGTGGGCGTTGCTCTCGGCCTGTTGTCGCAACTGGCTGTCCGCCTCTGTCTGGGCCAGCATCTGCGCTGACGGGTTGAACCGCTCCGCCCCAAGCCCGATACCGAGCGCCAATAAAGAGCCGGCAACAATTGCGATATTGGCCTTCGGGTGGGTGAATATACCCGCAAGCAACCCCAAAGACACCAGCGCCGCCGAGCCGCCGATGTAAACCGCCAGCCACAGCAGCGTTTGCGACCCCTGCATGTGATCGAGCGCGAAGGAGTTCATGTGCATAATGCCAAACATGACACCCGTAGAAATCACAACCAAAGTGGCAAAGCGCACTGCACCGCCCTCATCCGTTTTGTGATTGCTCGTGTTGTCCTGATCGGGTGTTTGTGAATAATCCGCCTGCAAAGCCATACTCTTACCTTTCCGGTTTTTATTGAACCTCTGCTCGGGAAAAGAACGTTCGGGGCGCAAAATGGTTCCCTCTGCCTGTGGATAACTTTTTCGACAGCTTAAGGTTTCTGTGGTATCGCAGGTGCTTAGAGGGTAGGGAGTGGGCGACCCGCAGCCTTGTGAAGATATGTTGAAACCCCGAAATACCCCGACGGCAGCCGCCGGATGATTGCCTATCTCGGCCTGTTCACCGCCGCCCTGATCGCAGCTACCATTTTGCCGCTTCAATCCGAAGCGGTGTTGGTGGGGCTGTTGCTGACGCAGGATTATCCCGTGGCGGTTTTGTTTATTGTGGCCACAATAGGCAATGTTCTTGGCGCGGTGATCAACTGGTATCTGGGGCGGTTCCTGCTGCGATTTCAGGACAAGCGCTGGTTTCCTGCAAATCCCCGCCAGCTTGCTAAGGCGCAAGCGTGGTATCACCGCTACGGACGCTGGTCATTGCTTGGCAGTTGGCTGCCAATTGTCGGGGATCCCCTGACGGTGGTGGCAGGTATAATGCGCGAACCGCTGCTGCCGTTTGTCTTGCTTGTCACCACTGCCAAAGCGGGACGGTATCTGGTTTTGATCGGGGCAACACTGGCATGGATGTAGCCAGTTCGGGGCGTTTCATGGCAGAACCGCCCCCGTAGACCGCCCCCTCCTGACGTCATCAGGGTTTTGGCAATCCTTGCGTGTTGATCTCGCGGAGGTAATCGGTCGCTGCGGGGTTCACTTGCAACTCTGCGCTGATCAATCCGACTCCGGTTTCGCTGTGCACAACGCGGTGGGACGTGTCCGCATCGCAAAGCTGGCTTTTGCCGATGAAGGTCAGGTGCCCTTCAACCCCGATGCGGTTGGCATAGGCCAGCATCACATTATTCTCGATGGCGCGGGAGGGGACCATCAGATCGGGCACCCAGTGGTCCGGCTCCATCAGGGCAGTGGGCACCAGTACCGCCTCCGCCCCAAGCTGTGCTGCCTCCCGTACCAGTTCGGGAAATTCCACATCAAAGCATATCAGCACCGCAAAGGTTTTGCCCTTGTAGTCGAAAAGCAACGGACCGCGGCCCGCCTGAAAAACAGATTTCTCCCAATCCCCGTAAAGGGCGCGTTTGTGATAGGTCAGCGGAGTCCCTGTCTGGGGCCGGAAGACCAAAGCCACGTTTGCGGTGGCGTCCTGAACCGGAAGATAGCTGCCCAGCACAAAGGCAACGCCCGTATCATCGCATAGATTTTGCAGCGCTGCGATTTCCTCTGCTGTCACTGCACCAGCACAGGGGGCGACCTGCTGTGCGTCGCGGAAATATCCGGTCAGGAAACATTCGGGAAAGACGAGAATCTCCACCCCCTCTGCCTGCGCCTGCCCAAGCGCGGTGGCGATTACCTGCCGTGCCGCCGCGACCCCGCCAGAAGGCGTTTCATCCTGCCAAACCCCGATGCGCATGATCTTACGCCCCCCGTTCCGCGATGAATCCCTGTAGCACATTCACCGCGTTCACGCCGATTTCTTCCACGTCGTAACCGCCTTCCATGATAAAATGGGTGGGCAATCCGGCGCGGGCAATATCGGCACCCATCGTAGTGAAATCGTCGCTCTTTAGCTTAAAGAAACTGATTGGATCATTTTCAAAGGTATCAACGCCAAGCGAGATAACCAGCACATCCGGCGCATGCGCTGCGATCCGCTCCAGCCCTTTGGCCAGCGCTTGACGCCAGACCGCAAACGGCGTGTCGGGGGGCATGGGATAATTGACGTTAAACCCTTCGCCCGCACCGCTGCCCTGTTCATCGGCATGGCCAAGCTGATAGGGAAATGTCTCCAGAGGGTCCCCGTGCAGCGATACAAACAAGACATCATCCCGATCATAAAAGATGTCCTGCGTTCCGTTGCCGTGGTGGAAATCCACATCCAATATCGCCACCCGTTTGGCACCCGTATCCCGGTAAAATTGCGCGGCAATCGCGGCGTTGTTGAGAAAACAATAACCGCCATACATATCCGACGTGGCATGATGGCCGGGGGGACGGCACAGCGAAAACACGGTTTGCGCACCTTTGTTAATGCGATCCGCCCCTGTAAGCGCCACTTGCGCGCTGGCATAGGCGGCTTCCCACGTGCCACCGCTGATGCTGGTTTCTCCGGCGAGCGCGTAATACCCGACCTGACCTTCGATAAAGTTGGGGCGCTTGTCCGACATGCGCCGCCCGACCCATGTGGTCGGCATCGCCTCGCCCTTGAAACCCGCGTCCTGCCAGCGTTCCCAAGCCGTTTGCAGGAAACTGACAAAATCCGGTTTGTGAATGGCAAGGATCGGGTCGAGCCCGAAATCCGCCGGAACACTAACCGGACCCAGCGCAACATCGCGCACCCGTTGTATCACATATTCCGCGCGGCTTGGCCGCTCATGGGGGGACACCAACTCGCCGCCGAAGAGTTCGGTTTTGGCATCCCGCAGCCGGTGCTTCTCTGTGAAAATCGTTTCCATCGCCCATTCCCTATACCGTAAAAGGCGCGGTTCGCCTGTTGGTCGATCCGCGCCCCGACTTGACTTTATTTCTTCAGATTGGTCCAGATCTTGTCGTAGACCGCCTGTGTTTCCGCATCACAGGCCTGCACGAAAACCCCTTCAATCCCCGCTGGCGGGTTGCCTTCAGGTTCCTGAGCAAGGGCCGGATCGTGAAACGCCTCGCTGCCCGTCACAACATCGCGGTAGCGCGCGAAATTCGTGACCGCTGCGATATTTTCCGGTTCCAGCAGGAAATCCATGAACTTCAGCGCATTCTCGCGGTTTGGTGCATCTTTAAGCAGGACAACACTGTCCATCCAGTTCACCCAGCCTTGTTTCGGGAAAGCATATTGTAGCGTGTCGCGGGCTTCTGCGGCTTTGGCGGCATAGCCGTTAAAGATCATCCCGACTGTGACATCGCCTGCCGCCAGAACCTCTTTGGCGGTGTCAGAGTTAAACGACGCCCAATGGGGTTTCGCCGCCTGCAGCATTGCGTTCAGCGCCTTGAGCTGTTCGCGGTCGGTAGAGCATTGCGGAATGCCCATGTGGACCGCAGCCAGTGCCAGAACCTCGCCCTGACTGTCCAGAATGTTGATCTTGCCGTGCAATTCGGACGGCGGATTAAAGATAACATCCGTGGTGTTCACGTCACCGGCATATTCAGCGGTATCGACGGAAAAGCTGGTTGTGCCCCCCTGATAGGGGATTGAGTGTTTCAGACCGGGGTCATAGGCCGGATCGGTGAAGGCATCCTTAACGTTGCCGATATTCTTCAACTCACCTGGCGCGATTTCATCGGCCAGACCCTCTGAGATCAGGATCGAAACCATGTAATCGGTCGGGACCGCCACATCATAGGTACCGATTGCGCCAGCCTTAAGCGTGGCGAGCATGGACTCGTTTGAATCGTAGGTATCCATGATGACTTCTACATCATGCTCGGCGCTGAACTTGTCCAGAAGCTCCTGCGGGATGTATTCAAACCAGTGATAGATCGCCAGTTTGCCTTCCGCCTGCGCCCCAGACGCCCCCATCAAAAGCGCGGTAGCGGCTGCGGTGGTGGTAAGTAGTTTTTTCATTTTTGTCTCCACTGTTGGTTTTGGTTAAGGTTTTTTGTCGGTTCGGCTGACGAGATAGGAAATCAGCACCATCAGGATGGAAAAGCCCAAAAGCATCGTCGAAATGGCCATGATATTGGGTTTGATCCCCTGTTTGACTGCCCCGAAAATCGCTGTTGGCAGGGTCTCGACGCCGGCCCCTTTGACGAAGTTCGTGATGATGAAATCATCAAGGGAAATGATAAAGGCCAGCAGATAGCCCGAGATTATTCCCGGTAGCATCAACGGCAGGAGGATCTTGGTAAACGCCTGTCGTTTGGTGGCATAAAGGTCTTGGGCCGCCTGTTCGTAAGTGTCCTCAATACTCTGCATCCGCGCAGAGATCGGCAAATAGGCAAAGGGGATGCAAAAGGCGATATGGGCCAGCAGGATCGTCAGCAAACCCCGCTCAAACCCGATGGAGTTGAAGAAGATCAGCGTGGCCACCGCAGTAACGATTTCAGGCACCATCAGCGGCAAGGAGATCAACCCGAAAGACCAGGCGCGCAGCCGGAATTTACCACCGCGCACCATGGCTGTTGCTGCAAGGGTCGCAATCGTGGTGGCCACACTCGCCGCGATAATCGCAATGACAAAACTGTTGCGCGCCGCCACTTTGAACTTTGCACTTTCCGAGCCGGTGAACACATCCGCATACCATCGCAGGGAAAACCCTTCCCATACAGCGATGGATTCCGATGCGTTTAGGCTGTAGACCGCTACGACGATCAGCGGCGCATAAAGCACGAACAGACAAAGCAGCGTGATCTGCAAAAAGCCGGAGTAGGATTTAATGTCATACCTGCGTGTTGCCATCGCTTAGCCCGCCTCTTTGTCGCTGCGGGCCTGCGCCCGTGCATAGATCACCAGAATAATCAGCACCATCGTCAGCAGGATCATCGACGCTGCCGCACCAAAGGGCCAGTTGCCCGCGTTGCCTTTGAACTGCTCTTCGATCAAAGAGCCGATCATGAAATTCTTCGCACCCCCCAGAAGATCAGGTGCCAGAAACGACCCCAGCGAGGGCACGAACACAAGAATACAGCCCGCAACCACCCCCGGTTTCACTGCGGGCAACACGATGTGGCGCAGGGTGATCCATTTGTTGGCATAAAGATCCGCCGCCGCTTCGCTGAGGGTGAAATTATAGCGCTCCACCGCGGCATAGATTGGCAGCACCATGAAGGGCAGATAGGAATAGAACAGCCCGACCTGCACCGCGAAATTTGTATTGATCATATGAATCGGACCATCCACCAGCCCTGTGGCCATGAAGAAAGAGTTCAGAGGCCCCTCGTCGCGTAACAGAAACCGCATAGAAACGGTTCGGATCAGCAGGTTCACCCAATAGGGGATCGTGATCAGAAACACCCAGATCACGCGCTGTTTTTCAGGCCGCGTGGCGATGAAATAGGCGGTCGGAAACCCGATGGCGAGACTGAGAAGCGTTGCCACCCCCGCCTGCCAGATAGAGCGCCAGAAAATCGCAATATAGGTCCACTCGATCTGCGCGGGATCATCCCCGAAGAGACCACGGTCAAAGAAAAACTGGTCATAGGCCGCCAGTGAAAATTCCCAAATGACGCCGCCCCTGAATTCTTTGGTCAGAAAGGAATAGACCAGCATCAAAAGGACCGGCGCCAGCACCAAAAAGCCGAGCGTGATCCATGCCGGAAGCAACAGCCAGTTGCGGGCTTCTTTGTAGGTGTCGGTGACGGCACTGCCGCCTGAAGTTGCGCCGCCTGCCATCAGTCTACCAAGAGCCGTGCGGCCCCATGCTCCATGTTAACGAATACGGGGGTGCCGGGTTCAAAGATACGTTTGTTGCCCCGCTCCGAATTAGAGGTGCGGATGGTGAATTGCGGTCCGTCTGCCAGATCCACAAGGGTGGTGATGTCGGTACCCACAAAGATATTCTCACGCACAGTGGCCTTCATGCCATCGGCGGATTCCGCTTCGGGGGTCAGGAACAGTCGCTCCGGTCTGACCGAAAGATGGACATCCGATCCGGCAGCCACGTCTTCGACCGCTGCACAGGTCAGCGCGTGACCACCCCCCAGATGACACACCGCCTGTCCGGCTTCCACGCGGTCTACCGACACCCCCAACAGGTTGGTTTCTCCGATGAAATCCGCGACAAACATATTGCGCGGGCTTTCGTAAATCTCTCTGGCGTCCCCCAGTTGCTGCAATTCGCCCGACGACATGACAGCGATCCGGTCGGACATGGTCAGGGCTTCTTCCTGATCGTGGGTCACAAAAATAAAGGTGATGCCGGTTTCCCGTTGCAGGTGTTTCAATTCCAGTTGCATCGCCTTGCGCAGTTTCAGATCAAGGGCCGACAATGGTTCGTCCAGCAACAGAACCTTTGGCTGCGGGGCCAATGCGCGGGCCAGTGCGACCCTTTGCTGCTGGCCCCCCGACAACTGCGAAGGCTTGCGGCCTGCAAATTGCGACAGCTGCACCAGTTCCAGCATCTCGCCCGCCCGTTTGCGGGAGTCAGCTTTGGAGTTTCCGCGCATTTGCAGTCCGAAAGCCACATTGTCGAGCACGGTCTTATGGGGGAACAGGGCGTAGTTCTGAAAAACCGTGTTCACGGGGCGTTTGTGGGGCGGCAGACCGGCGATTTCCTCATCATAAAGATAGATCGCCCCTTCGGTCACATCCTCAAACCCCGCAATCATCCGCAAAAGCGTGGTTTTACCACAGCCCGAAGGACCAAGCAGGGTGAAAAATTCATTGTCCTTGATGGACAGAGAGATAGTTTTCAAAGCAGTAAAATCGCCATACCGCTTGACGGCTTCGCGGACTTCAATGGCGTTCGGATTTTCTAAAGACACAGGCGCTCCCCGGTGGCGGTGGTGTTGAAAAGGACAGTAAGAGAGGCTTGAGCAGTTGGTAAGAATTGTCTCCCTCAGCCCGTATTAGGGAAAACCTAATGCCGCATAATCGGGCGGAACCAGTGCGCAATGCATTGAATTCAATCGCTTTTGGAATCGATGATTGTCGCGCGTCCAAAGCCCGGCCCGTCCCTTAACGCGGCACAGGGGACGGATGCCGCCCCCTGTGGTTGAGTGATGCTTAGTCCACCGCCAGTTCGGTGATTTCGCGGCGGAAGGGCAGTGCGTCTGCGATGTCTTCCCCGTCCAGTTCCCGTGCATAACGGTGTCCGGCATATGTGGCCCAAGCAATCGGTCCGGGGGCATTGGCATCCCCGATGATCTGCACCGATTTGATCCCAGCATCCGCCCATTCAGACTCCCGCGATTTAAGGGCGTGGTAAAGTTCGTTGTTTTCCAGCTTGCTGGCCACCATGACCACAGACCCGCAGTCGAAATTTTGCTCCGTGCCGGTGTAGACGCAGTCGGACACCACATGATCCGCCGCAATCCGGATGACGCCACGGTTCAGCACAACATTCACCCCCATACCCGCCAGTTTTTTGTGGATCGCATGTTGTTCCAACGTGTTAACCGTCCAGTCTGACAGATAGGCCGAAGGGGTGATGATCGTAACCTCACAGCCCGCATTGACCAAAAGTTCGGCCAGCACGCCGCCCATATAGTAATGGTCATCGTCGTAAATCACGACTTTACCCGAGGGGATTTTCCCATCCATGATGTGATCCGGCGTATAAACCGGCATATTCCTGTCAATAGCCATCGGCACCACATGCTGGCGTGAAACCCCGTCGTCGCGCCAGTTTGCGCCGGTGGCGATGCAGATATTTTCAAAGCCGAATTCCAGAATGCTGCCCGCGTCGAGCGCGCTGTCAAAATAGGTTTCCACATTCGGTTTCTGGCTGATCTGGTATTCGCGGTAATCCACCACACGGCCCCAAGCACTTAGGCCCGGAAGCTGGCGTTCACGGGTGACGCGACCGCCCAGAACCGTCTTGGCTTCGGCCAGTGCCACATCATAGCCCCGTTCCGCCAAAGCACGGGTCGCCTCAAGTCCTGCCGGACCGGAGCCCACGACCAGCACGGAACTGCTGCCCCCTTTGGCGTTCATCTGTTCGGGATGCCAGCCCTTGCGCCATTCCTCCATAAAGGTCGGGTTCTGGGTGCAACGGCTGATGGACATGGTCATGTCACCGGTGATGCAGATATTGCAGCCGATACATTCGCGGATGTCTTCGATGCGGCCTTCCTCGATCTTTTTGGGCAGGAACGGGTCGGCAATGGAGGGACGGGCGCAGCCGATAAAGTCCAGCGTGCCGCTGCGGATCATTTTGGCCATAACATCCGGAGAGGTGAACCGACCGACCCCGACGATCGGTTTTTCGGTCAGATCGTGAATGCCCCGCACCAGTTGTTCCTGCGCAGCCTCCTCCTTGAACCGTGACGGGCCGGAGCAATCTTCCCACGTGCCCTGCGCCAGATCCCAAAGGTCCGGCAGGTCACGGTTCATTTCGATAAAGTCGCGCACTTCGGCGTTGGAAAAGCCCAGATCCCCGATGGTTTCATCCAAACTGACCCGCAGGGTGATCCCCATCGTATCCCCCACCGCATCGCGCATGTCCGAGATGACCTCGTTTACGAAACGTGCACGGTTTTCCAGACTGCCACCGTATTCATCGCTGCGCTGGTTTGTGGCGCGGCTTAGAAAATGCTGGAAGATGCCAAACCCGTGCGCCCCGTAAAGACAGATCAGGTCAAAGCCCGCGTCTTTGGAGCGTTTGGCCGCATTCACAAACCAGCGTCGCAGGTCTCGGATGTCGGATTTGTCGAGCGCACGGGCCTGCACCGGATCATTGGTAAAGGTGCGGATCGGCATGGCGGACACCGCCAGCGGAACCTCTTTGCTATAAAGGTTCGGCCCGTTGATACCGGAGTAGGCCAGTTGGATACCCGCCAGCGCCCCGTGTTCCTTCATCTTTTCCGACATCTTGCGCAACTGGGGGATGTCTTTATCTTCCCAAAGCCGCAATTCGATGAAGGGGGTGATTTCCGATGTATGGTGCATCTCGCATTGTTCGGTGAACACCACGCCCCAGCCGCCTTGGGACTTGATCCCGCGCATCGCTGCCGCTGCAGACGGGTCACGATACCCGCCGCCGTTGCAATGAGGGACCTGATAGAAACGGTTTTTGGAAGTTACAGGGCCGATGTCCATCGGCTCAAACAGAATATCATAACGGGGATCGCGCACGGGCACCTCCTAAGGCTGCAATTGCGCGCAGATTAGCCTTGGCGTGAAGCGGGCAACAGTCTGGCTTGCAAAACCGCTGCTTAGGCCGCGCCTAATCCGGCTAGGGGCTGTGCAGAGAGGTGACGTTCAAACCGGGCAAGCGCCCGTCGCGGTATTCGGTCAGACAGTGCTGCATAAAGGCACGGATTACGCTGGCGCTATCCGCATCCTTTGACGCCAACAACCCCAGTTGCATCGGTCTGGCCTCTCCGTCGAGCGGCACAAACCGCAGGGGTTTGCCATCGGGCGACAGATCGTTCAAGGGGCGCACATTGGCGATGGAAAACCCAAAGCCGTTGGCCACAAGGCTGCGCATCACCGCCATATCCCGCGTGCGTTCCGCCACCTTTGGTTTGAGACCGGATGCCCCGAAAAATGACAGAAAATATTCCGAACTGAACGGCAGATCCAGCAGCACCATCGGATAGGGCAACAGGTCATCGACACTGACACTGGCGCGACCCGCAAGGGGATGATCAGGCGGCAGGATCGCATAGGGCGGCAGGGTGGCAACCGGCTGGAATTTCAGATCTCCCGGCAGGTCCAGATCATAGGTCAAGGCAATGTCGATTTCGCCGCGCCGCAATTTGCTGAAAATCTGCGCCTGATCCAGTTCGTGCTGGGTGACGCGCACATCGGGAAACAGCGCCTCAAAACTCGCGCGCAGGGCAGGGACCACCATCTGCGCAAAGGTCAGCAGAACACCGATGGACAGCGGCCCTTGCACATTGCCCGACACATCCGCCGCCAGATCAACCAGCTTTTCGGCATTGTCGAGCACCAGCTTGGCTTGCTTCATCATCTCGCGCCCTGCCAGCGTCAGGGACAGGCCTTGTGCATGCTGGCGCACAAACAGGGGCAGGCCGAACTCTTTTTCAAGCTGGTTCACAGCGGCGGAAATAGACGGCGAGGACACATTCACCTTTTCAGCCGCCATAGCGATGCTGCCCATTTCGCCAACGGCAACAAAATACTCAAGCTGGCGCAGGGTGAATCTCAGCATGGGGTTTCCAGTCCTCAAACGCTGCATCGCGCAGCGGGTATGCCCCTGTTATAAGGGCGGGATTTTGCAAGGGGAAGACACCGCTTTCAGCGCTCAATCGTCTCCCGGCACCCCGTAGGACGGGGCCTCACGCGGATCAAGTGCGCGCTGCACATAGGCGTCCAACTGGGGTTTGTAGATCTCCCAAGCGGTGGCGATATTTTCAATCGGGCATTCATCGGTCCAGTCGCAGCGCAGATCGGCAACGGGCCAGCTGACCTTATCCACAATCATCATGCCTGCGGAATGGACGGGTCCGGCTTCGCCCCCTGCTTGCAGACCTGCCCGCATCGCGGCGATTAGGCGATCCCCGATATGCCCCGTCGCTGCAAGATAGCCGTCCACGATGGCCTGCGGCACCGTGTCATTGGACAGAAGATTGCCCCCGGACGCAACATTTTCAGCCATCGCCTGCGTCCAGATGCCAAGAGAGTTCGGACCGGAGTGAATGGCCGTGCGCCCTTCATAATCCACGGCGAGCACTTGTCTGTATTCGATGAACTTCCCCCGCGCCTTAACCTGCGCAATTGCCTTTTCCGCGCCAAGCCCTTGTCCCATCAGATCAAGCGTAAGGGGGCCAAGGCTCGGGTCGGTGACATTTTGCGTGGCGACCGCACCGACACCGGAGCGGGCATAAGAACACCGCGCCGCAACCGCCGGAGAGGATGATGAAATGGCAACACCGAACATGCCGGTATCAGGACAGCGGGCAACAAGCGAAAAGGTCATTCCGGTATCACCGCTGTGCCGTCGATTTCCACCAGCCATTCGGGCCGCGCCAGTGCCTGTACCACCAGACCCGTTGACACCGGATGCACCCCTTTGATGTATTCCCCCATCGTGCGGTAAACCGCCTCGCGGTGGCGCACGTCGGTGATGTAGACCACCACTTTGACCAGATGCTCCATCTCGCCGCCGGCTTCCTGAATAAGCTGGCGGATGTTCTGCATGACCTTATGGGTCTGTTCAACCGGATCGTGGCTGTCGATGTTTTTGGCATCGTCCAGATTTTGCGGACACTGCCCCCGCAACCAGACGGTTTTGCCGCCCTCAGTGACCACCGCCTGACACAGATCATTGTCGAGTTTCTGTTCTGGGTAGGTGTCCGAGGTGTTGAATTTGCGAATACGTGTGTGGGCCATGAAAGATCCTCTGCAACTGACAGGCGGGGGCGGGTCCACCCAGTCCCCTGCGTACTATGGCCTTAGCAATATGGGATTATCCTGCGGCGAAAAGTACGGAGTGCCTCACCCCCGATTAGCTGTTGCCTAATCTAAAGCAGATCAGAGCCGTTCACGCGGGCAGTCGATTTAGCTTCAGCCTAAGCAATGCTGCAAGATTTACTGTTTTTCAGCTTCCGGCCCGCCGCCTAGGGTGCCCTCATTGCCAAAAAGGACAAAGGATGCCGGAATGCCCGTAGAAAAGACAGACACGTTGGTTGTTGGTGCCGGTCAGGCCGGAATCGCCATGAGCGAACATCTCGGTGCGCTTGGGGTGGATCACATTGTTCTGGAGCGGGACCGCATCGCAGAACGCTGGCGCACTGCGCGCTGGGATTCTCTGGTGGCCAACGGACCGGCATGGCATGACCGTTTTCCCAACCGCGAATTTGCGGGAAATGACCCCGAGGCTTTTGTGCCAAAAGAAGGCGTGGCGGATTATTTTGTGGACTATGCCAAACAGATCAACGCCCCCGTGCGCTGTGGCGTCGAGGTCAATCGCGCATGCCGCACGGCCGACGGCTCCGCCTTTCTGGTCGAGACCAGCGCAGGAGAGATTGAAACCAAACGGATCGTCGCTGCTACCGGACCGTTCCAGAAACCGCTGATCCCGCAACTGGTGCCGCAAAGCGCGGGGCTGACGCAAATCCACTCTCACGATTACCGCAATCCCGACCAGATGCCCCAAGGGGCCGTTATGGTGGTCGGGGCAGGTTCGTCCGGTGCGCAAATCGCAGAGGAACTGATGGATTCCGGTCGTCAGGTTTATCTTTCTGTTGGTCCCCACGACCGTCCGCCCCGCAGTTATCGGGGGCGGGATTTCGTGTGGTGGCTCGGCGTGCTGGGCAAATGGGATATGCAGACACCCGGGCCGGGAACCGAACATGTCACCATCGCGGTAAGCGGCGCCAAGGGCGGCAAAACCGTGGATTTCCGCCGGTTTGCTGCGGGTGGAATGCGGCTTGTCGGGCGGACCGAGCGGTTTGAGGACGGCAAGCTGTACTTTGCCCCTGATCTAATCGAGAACGTTGCGCGGGGTGATGCGAACCACGCATCAGTTCTGGATGAGGCGGACGCCTATGTGACACGTCACGGGCTTGACCTGCCCGAAGACCCGCAAGAGCGCAAACGCTGGCCTGATCCGGCTTGTCTGACCGATCCAATCACAGAACTGGATTTAGCAGAGGCTGGCATTACGTCGATCATCTGGGCTACCGGATTTTCGGTGGACTATGGCTGGCTCGAAATTGACGCCTTTGACGACAACGGCAAACCGATCCACCAGCGCGGTGTCTCACCCGAACGGGGCGTCTATTTTGTCGGCTTGCCGTGGCAGTCCCGTCGCGGATCTTCTTTTATCTGGGGAGTCTGGCATGATGCGAAATATGTTGCGGATCAAATCGCGATCCAGCGCGCCTATGACGCCTATCACCCGCCGGAAACGCTGGCGGCGAAGGCGGGATAGGAGAGCGGATCTTGCCAAATGGCATTATATGCGCTATATAATGCCATAAAGGAGGCCCTCAATGGCGCTGCACCAGTTGGAAACCAAAGCGCAGGATTTTGCGCCCGACCCGATCACCGATGCCGAGGCTGCCGCGATGTTGCGTGCGGTTTTGACCCTGTTTGAAAAATGGGGCGTGATTGATGAGGAGGCCGCGACACTGCTCGATCTTCCGGTGCGAACCTATCGTCGCTGGAAATCGGGGCAGCTTGGGCGGCTGGATCGGGACACCAAGGCGCGGTTGTCCAATCTTCTTGGCATCCACAAAGCCCTGCGCCTGCTGTTCAGTGAACCGCAACGGGGTTACGACTGGATCAAAGCCGACAATGCAGCGTTCAACGGCCAGTCGGCACTTTCTGTGATGCTGGGTGGTGAACTGACAGACCTGATGCGCGTGCGCCGCTACCTTGATGCAGAGCGCGGCGCCTGGTGATCTTGCCGCAGGATGTCCCCGTGAACCGGATTGACTGGACCGGCGCGGTGCGGATCATCCGCAGCGTCTATCCCCCGATTGATCTGTTTGAAGACATCGCCGCCCCCGAGGACTGGCCGCTGCTGATCTCTGCCGAGCAGAAAACCAATCCCCGACTGATGGAAACCATCGGAAATCTGGACCTGATCCCCGCCAACCGCCGTGTCGGGGGGCCGGGCGCCAGCTATCTGATGGCCCCTTTCACCCATACCAGCACCGACCGACCCAGCCGGTTTTCAGACGGCCGTCGTGGTGTGCTCTACGTAGCAGACGATTTTGAAACGGCGGTTTACGAGACAATCCACCACCACGCGCGGTTCATGGCGGCTACGGCACAACCGCCGGGCTGGACATCCCAATTCCGCGAACTGATACTGGATGTGCACGCCGATCTTTACGATCTGCGGGGGCAGGGGGCGGATGCGCTGCTTAACCCTGACAGCTATCAGGTGGCGCAGAATTTCGGCGCAGCGGTGCGGGCCGCGGGCGGCTCAGGTATCGTCTACCCGAGTGTACGCGGTGAAGGCGATTGCGCCGGATTGTTTTACCCCGATCTGGCCGCGCCGCCGGTGCAGGGGCGGCATCTGGACTATCATTGGGACGGAGCTACCGTTGATCTTATCCGTGACGCGGGGGATGGCACTGTGTTTCGGGTGGATTGATCCGAGATTAGCGGGCCACCGTCATCAGGCGAATATGGCTTTGGGTTTGGGCCACATCCTTGATCGCGCGTATTTTGTCGAGCAAGCTATCCAGCTCCCGCAGGGAGCCGGTGCGCAATTCCACCACCAGATCAAATTCACCGCTCAGGGTGGAAATATCCATCACCCCTTCGATCCGCTTTAGAGTTGCGATGGCAAGTTTTCCATCATCTGCCGCGACACGGATCAGGGTAAAGGCGCTGATCTGCCGGTCTTGCGGCCCATCGCCCAGCTCAACCGTGAAGCGTTTGATAATCCCCTGATCCTGCATCCGCCCGATCCGGTTCTGCACCGTTCCGCGCGATACGTTTAACTGCGCGGCCAGATCGCTCGCACTGGCGCGGGCATCTGTGGCAAGCAGGGTCAAAAGCCTCTGATCCGTGTCGTCCATATCCGGTCCTGTCCTCTATCGTTCTGACATTATGCCAATAATCTGGCGAATTGCTATAAATATGTGTCTTTTGTCTAACGCCGGAATGTTTGAGCTTAGGGGCGGAAAACAGGCAGGCGGGGAAAAACCCGCCATAGGGTTAAAGGACAGAACATCATGAAAACAATCGCGGTTTTAGGATTGGGAAAAATCGGAACGCTGGCGGCGGAGTTGCTCCACGATGCGGGGTTTACTGTCATCGCCCATGACCTGCGCATGAATAATCGGGAGCTGCCGTTTGAGGTGCGTGCCACGGATGTTCAGGATGATGCCGCGATCAAATCGGCCTTCAACGAGGTGGACGCGGTACTGTCCTGCCTGCCTTATCATCTGAATGCCAAGCTTGCCCGCGCCGCACTGGCAGCGAATATACATTATTTTGATCTGACCGAAGACGTGCCGACCACCAAGGCTATTCTGGAAATGTCAAAATCCTCTAACCGCTTGATGGCCCCTCAATGCGGGTTGGCGCCGGGGTTCATCGGGATTGTCGGTGCCGACCTGATCGCGCGACTGGATGATTGCCGGTCCTGTAAAATGCGGGTCGGGGCGTTGCCGCAGAACCCGACGGGGCTGATGGGGTATTCCTTTAACTGGTCGCCCGAAGGGGTGGTCAACGAATACCTGAACGACTGCGAAGTTCTGGAGAACGGCGAGATCAAATCCGTCTCCGCGATGGAGTGGATGGAAAAGCACTATATTAACGGCGTCGAACTGGAAGCCTTCACCACCTCCGGCGGGCTTGGGACCATGTGCGAGACCTACCTCGGGCGTGTGCCGAATATGGATTACAAGACCATGCGTTACCCCGGCCACGCAGCGCAGATGAACTTTTTCTTTCATGAACTGCTGATGCGGGAGCGGCGTAAGGAAGCGGGCGAAATCCTTGTGAATGCAAAACCGCCGGTGCGCGATGATGTGGTTTACGTCCACGCCGCCGCTGAAGGATGGCGCGGCGCCGATCTGGCCCGCGAAGAATTCGTGCGCGCCTACAAGCCCCGCGAACTGGCAGGATCGACACGCACGGCAATCGCATGGACCACCACCTGTTCTGTCGTGGCGGTCATGGAAATGGTGCGCGATGGCACATTGCGACAAAGCGGGTTTCTCAAACAGGAAGACATTCCGCTGGACTCATTTCTGGCCACAAAAACCGGCGCTGTGTTCCGTCGGGACGGCTAGGGGATGTGACCGACGTAAATTCCAGTCCTCTGCTCGTTTGAATCCGTTTGACTCCGCTCTGGTCTAGTGGTCTAGTAACCAGACCAGTTGGTGTGCAACTGGTCTTTGGCGGAGGACTCGGATGGGCGAAAACGCTCTTTTGGCTGGACAGAATACCCCTTTGGAGAAGGTCACGCACCGCTCCGTCAAGGATGAGGTGGCAGAGCGTTTTGCAACGCTGATTGCCTCTGGTGTGCTGAACGTCGGGGATGCCTTGCCAAGCGAGCGGGAACTGGCCTCTACAATGGGTGTCAGCCGCGAAACCATCCGCGGCGCTTTGTTGATCCTGTCCACCAAAGGAATCGTTTCCGTTGTGCAGGGCGCGCGCACCAAGGTCGTGTCCGATGATGTCGGCGGGCTTGGCCTGTCCGCTTTCTTCAACGGTCTGGTCACGGAATACGCGCTGGAAGACGTACACGAAGGCCGCCTGATGGTGGAAGAACGTGTGGCGCGATTGGCGGCACAACGGGTGAAGCCGGAAACACTGGCTGCCATTGAAAAGCTGATCGACGCACAAGAAGCTGCAACGGGCGATCCAGTGCGCTTTTTGATTGCCGACCGTGCGTTTCACACAACCGTTTACCAATCCTGTGGCAATGCGGTTTTATCCGATCTCGCCACGACCCTTTATTCATACCAATTGGATCACCGCCGCCGTGCAATCGGTGCACCCGGCGCCATCGCCCAAAGCATCGCGGATCATCGCGTCATCCTTGCCGCGTTACAGGCGGGGGATGCGGATGCGCTGGCCAATGGCTTGGGCGTTCACGAAAGACGAATCTACGACAGCACGCGGGCCGTGCTTGCGACAACACAAAAGAAGGCTTCCGAATGAAAGTTACCATCATTGGCGCTGCGGGCATGATCGGCCGCAAGCTGGCAGAACGTATCGCGCAAACTGGTGCACTTGGCGGGCAGGGGGTCGACGCCCTGACGCTGGTGGATGTGGTTGCACCCGACGTCGCCAGCGATTTCAAAGGCCCGCGCGTGTCCTATGCCGCAGACCTGACCGAAGCCGGAGTTGCTGCCAAGCTGGTCGCTGACAAGCCGGATGTGATCGTGCATCTCGCAGCGATTGTCTCCGGAGAGGCCGAGGCCGATATGCACAAAGGCTACCGCGTCAATCTGGACGGTACACGGGCCTTGCTGGAGGCGATTGCGGCACTGCCGGATTATTGTCCACGGATGATTTATGCCTCGTCGCTGGCCGTATTCGGCGCACCTTTCCCGAGCAAGATTTCCGACGATTTCAACCTCACGCCGCTGACCAGCTATGGCACGCAAAAGGCGATGGGCGAACTTCTGCTGAACGATTATTCGCGGCGCGGTATTCTGGACGGAGTCGGTATCCGTTTCCCCACCATCTGCATCCGCCCGGGCAAACCGAACAAAGCCGCGTCCGGCTTTTTCTCGGGTATCCTGCGAGAGCCGTTGAACGGTCAGGAAGCAATCCTGCCGGTTGACGATGACGTACGCCACTGGTTTGCCAGCCCCCGCGCGGCTGTTGGGTATATCGAACATGCCGCAACAATGGACACGGCCCCGCTAGGCGCGCAACGTTGCATGACCATGCCCGGCGTGTCTGCAACTGTGGCCGAACAGATCGAGGCCCTGCGCGCAGTGGCCGGAGACGAGGCCGTCGCCCTGATCCGCCGTGAACCCGATGCGACGATTGCCAGCATCGTTGCGGGCTGGCCCCGTGATTTTGACACCGTACGTGCCCTTGAAACAGGGTTCCGTGCCGAGAATTCTTTCGAGGAAATCATCAGGATTTATCTCGAGGATGAGATGGGCCAACCGGCCTGACTGGGAGGGGCGCGTTCATATTACACCACGCGTCACAAAGACCCTAAGACATTAATACCATTGGAGGAACCAAAATGAAACATACCGTATTCGCAGTGGCAACTGCGCTCACCGCGCTGAGCTTCACACCCGCACAGGCGGAGCAATCCATCGTGATCGGCCACTCTTTGTCGCCCACGTCCCACTACGGTGTCGGCGCAGATGCCTTCATCGCAAAACTCGAAGAACTTTCGGGCGGCGAATTCACCGGCACGCAAGCTCCGGCAGGTCAGCTTGGGGGTGAGCGTGACATGATCGAGGGTCTTCAAATCGGCTCTATGGATGTGGTGATCACCTCCACCGGACCGCTTGGCAACTTTGTTCCCGAAGTTTTCGCGCTCGACCTGCCGTTCCTGTTCCGTGGCTATGACCACGCACGCAAGGTGCTCGACGGGGAAATCGGTCAGGAATTGCTGGCCAAGATCGGTGAGAACCAGCTTGTCGGTCTGGCCTGGTCTGAAAACGGTTTTCGCCATGTGACCAATTCCAAGCACGCGGTGAAAACACCTGCCGATCTGGACGGTCTGAAGCTGCGCACAATGGAAAACAAGGTCCACATGGAAGCCTTCTCCGGCATGGGCGCATCCCCAACCCCGATGGCCTTTCCCGAACTTTTCACAGCGCTGCAACAAGGGGTTGTTGACGGTCAGGAAAACCCTGTAACCGTGATCACATCCTCCAAGTTCTGGGAAGTGCAAAACCACGTATCCCTGACCGGACACGTCTATTCCCCTGCGGTTGTTCTGGCTTCTCCGATCCTGATGGACGGCCTCACAGACGAGCAAAAGGGCTGGTTTGCAGAAGCAGCAAAAGCATCCGCCGCGGCAACACGGGCGGAAGTGAACCGTCTGGAAGAAGCAGGCGTCGCCTTGCTGCGTGAAAACGGCATGGAAGTGATCACCGATGTAGATAAAGCCCCCTTCGCCAAACTGGCAGAGCCGGCTTACGCGGTTTACACCGACAAATACGGCACCGAGCTGGTGACACGTATCCAGAACGTCGAGTAATCGTCAAAACGGCAGGCGCGGGTCCGAACCGCGCCTGCCTGTCCCTTCCCAAAATATCCAAGAGGCTCCGACATGCGCTATTTCCTGCGCCTCGAAAACTTTACGACAGGAGTCGCGCTCAGGCTCTCCATCGCCTTTCTGGTGATCGCTGCCAGTCTGGCACTTTATCAGGTCATCACCCGCTTTGTTTTTGGCGCCCCCTCCACATGGTCCGAGGTGATCACCCGTTCAGCCATGATCTGGTCGGTGTTTCTGGGGGTGGCAGTGGCGTTTAAGCACGGGGCGATGATTTCTGTTGATATGATCCAGAACTCCCTGCCTCCGCGCCTTGGTCTTGCGCTATACGTGCTGGCGAGCATCGGCTCGCTGATCTTTTTCTCTTTCCTGCTGTGGCAGGGGTATCTGATGACCCTGCGGGTCATTCCGCAAAGCCTGTCGGCACTGGAAATCTCAATCGCCTGGGTCTATGCGGCGCTGCCCATCGGATCGGGCTTTATTCTTATCGCTATTCTGGGTGCCATCATCCGCGCTGTCCAAGGGGACTGGCTGGTGGCCCGCAAAGAGGAGGACGCCCTGTGAACAGCGCTCTTGGTCTTTCCCTTGCAATCCTGTTCGTCCTTGGCGTGCCGATTGCGGTTTCGATCGGTCTGGCATCGATCATCGGCATTCAGGCAGAGGGCCGTCTGCCCCTGCTGCTGATTGCACAACGTATGTTTACCGGCATCGACAGCTTCCCGTTGATGGCGATTCCACTATTTATTCTGGCGGGGAACCTGATGTCGGCAGGGGGAATTTCCCACCGTCTGGTGGAACTGGCCAAATCGCTGGTCGGGGGGATTCAGGGCGGGCTGGCCTGTACCTGCGTGCTGACCTGCATGCTGTTCGCGTCGGTCTCCGGATCGTCCGTGGCAACCACCTTTGCCATTGGTGCAATCCTTATTCCCGCGATGGTGAAGCACAACTACCCCAAACCACTGGCGGCCTCTATTCAGGCGTCTTCTGCGGAACTGGGCGTGCTGATCCCGCCGTCAATCCCGCTGATCCTTTACGGCGTGTCCACTGACACCTCTATCGGCAAACTGTTCGTCGCGGGGCTTGGTCCGGGCGTTGTCGTTGCCGGTTCGCTGATGGCACTGGTGCTTGTGATTTGCCGCATAAGGGGCATCGGCAAGGATGACGGCATGGGCCGCGCCAGTCCTGGGGCCGCGCTGAAAGCCGCTTTGCCTGCGCTGCTGGTTCCCGTGGTGATCCTTGGCGGCATTTACACAGGCATTTTCACCCCGACCGAAGCCAGTGCTGCGGCGGTGGCGGCGGCCCTGATTGTTGGCATGGGGCTGTATAAGGAACTGAAATTTGCCGATCTGGCCGGAATCCTGAAAAAAACCGTGATTTCGACATCTGCGATTATGATCATCATTTCCGCCGCATCGCTGTTTTCCTTTCTGATCACACGCTCCGGCCTGCCCAATGAAATCGCCCAGTGGTTCAAGGAAATTTTCGAGAGCCGCATCGCCTTTCTTCTGGCTGTAAATATCCTTCTTCTGATCGTTGGTATGTTCATCGAAACCTCGGCGGCGATCCTTGTGCTTGCCCCCATCCTGACGCCCATTGCGCTCAGCTACGGGGTGGATCCCGTGCATTTCGGACTGATTATCGTGGTGAACCTCGCTCTGGGGATGATCACACCGCCCCTTGGGGTAAACCTGTTCGCGGCCTGCTCGGTCGCGCAGTTGAAGGTGGAAAAGATCATTCCGCAACTGATCTGGTTCGTGCTGACGGTGTTCGCCGCATTGATGGTGATTACTTACGTACCCGCAATCACGCTGTGGCCGGTGCAATGGATTTTTGGAGGGTAACGGATGTTGATTGATTGTGTAGGTCTTGGCTCGATGGGGCTGGGGATGGCCACAAGCCTTGTACGCGCCGGATTTGAAACGCGCGGGTTTGATCCCGCCGCTGCCCGCGTCGATCTGCTGACAGAGGCTGGGGGCAAACCGTTTGCCAAGGGTGATACCCCTGCGGATGTGGTGGTCTGTACCGTTCTCAATGCGGATCAGACCCGCGCTGCCTTGTTCGGGGAAAATGGTGCTGCGGCGCGGTTGCGCAAGGGCGGGGTGATCATCTCCTGCGCCACTGTCGCTCCGGCCTTTGCCAGCGAGATGGAAGCCGAGGCAGAGGATATTGGTCTTCTGTATCTCGATGCGCCTATTTCCGGCGGCGCGGTGAAGGCGGCTGAAGGTCGCTTGTCCATCATGGCCTCGGGATCGGAAGCGGCCTTCGCAGCGGCAGAACCTGCGCTGGCGGCAATGGCGGAAACCGTGCACCGTCTGGGGGATCGCGCGGGGCCCGGGTCTGCGATGAAAGCAGTGAACCAGCTTCTTGCGGGGGTGCATATCGCCGCAATGGGCGAGGCGCTGGCCTTTGGCGCGTCCCAAGGGCTCGACCCTGCGCAGGTGGTGGATGTGGTTTCAGTGTCTGCGGGAACATCGTGGATGTTTGAAAACCGGGGCCCCCATGTGGTGGAAGGCGATTACACGCCCCGCTCCAAGGTGGACATCTGGCTGAAAGATTTGGGCATTGTCGGGGAAATTGCAGCCGCATCCGATCTGCCAGTGCCGGTTTCGGCCAATGCACTGGAACAGTTCAGGGCCGCTTCTGCGGCAGGGCTTGGCGATGAAGACGACGCGGCTATCGCAAAATATTTCGCCCGTCAGGGCGGCGTGAAACTTCCGGGGGATGAATAATGTTACTGGGTTGTATAGGCGATGATTTCACCGGATCAAGCGATCTGGCAAACACGCTGGCCAAGGCGGGTATGCGCACGGTGCAGTATAGCGGCGTGCCAACAGACCCTGCCGGCGCGGATGTTCAGGCCGGTGTGGTTGCACTGAAATCCCGCTCCATTGACCCGCAGGACGCGATTTGCCAATCGCTAGAGGCTTTGGCATGGTTGCAAGCACAGGGCTGCGCGCAGATTTTCTTCAAATACTGTTCCACCTTTGACAGCACAGCCGAGGGCAATATCGGCCCTGTCGCCGATGCGCTGGCCGATGCGCTTGATGCCCATAACGTGATTGTCTGTCCGGCGTTTCCGGGGGCCGGGCGGTCGGTCTATCAGGGGTATCTTTTCGTCAAGGACATGCTGTTGAACGAAAGCGGCATGGAAAACCACCCCCTGACGCCGATGAAGGATGCAAACCTGCGCCGTCTGATGGCCGCGCAAAGCAAGAACACTGTCGGGCATGTGCCCGCGAGCGTGGTCTTTGACGGGGCCGCTGCGATCCGAGACTGCATGGCTACCGAGCACAACGCAGGTCATCGCATGCTGATCGTCGATGCATTGCGGGACAGTGACCTGATGGAAATCGGTAAAGCCGCCAAAGGCTTGCCGCTGATTACAGGCGGGTCCGGTGTGGCGCTTGGCCTGCCCGCGAATTTCGGTATCGCGCCGTCAGAGGTGCCTTGGACTCCGCAAACTGGCAAGGCGGCGGTGCTGTCCGGTTCCTGTTCCGTAGCAACGCGGGGGCAGATTGCCTATCACATCGCCCGCCACCCGAGCCTGAAAATTGATCCGGCCGATGTGATCAGCGGCGCACAAACCCCGCAAGCCACCGCACAGTGGCTGTTCGCGGCAGAGGGTCTTCCCCTCGCCTATAGCTCTGCTGATCCTGATGACGTGGCAGCGGTGCAGGAAAAATTCGGCAGCCAAACAGCAGCCAATGCACTGGAAAGCTTTTTCGGGCAAACCGCCGTCTGTCTGGCAGAACTGGGCGTGTCGCGTATCCTGACTGCGGGGGGGGAAACCTCTGGCGCTGTGGTTGAAGCGCTTGGCATCGAAACCTTGGAAATCGGACCCGAAATTGACCCCGGCGTTCCGGCGTTGCGGGCCAGCAATGATTTGGTCATCGCGCTGAAATCCGGTAACTTTGGCACGCAGGATTACTTTGAAAAAGCAGCAAATGTGTTGGGACAAAACTGATGCAGGAAAAAGCGCTGCGAGAGCATATCTGCCTACTGGCCAAATCCATTTTCGACCGTGGTCTGACAGGCGGCAGCACCGGCAACATTTCGGCGCGCACCGAAGACGGCGGCTTGCTGGTATCGCCTACAGGGACCAGTTTCGGGCGGCTTGATCCGGGGCGACTGTCCCGTTTTGATGCCGAAGGCACCCTGATCGGTGGCGATCAACCGACCAAGGAAATGCCCCTGCACAAAGCTTTTTACGACACCCGCAGCACAGCCGGCGCGGTGGTGCATCTGCACAGTTGCCATTCTGTGGCCCTGTCGATGTTGCCCGATGCGGACCCTGACAACTTTCTGCCGGCGCTGACCCCTTATGGCATTATGAAGCTCGGCAAGGTACGATTGCTGCCCTATTTTATGCCCGGTGATCCGGCGATGGGGGATGCGGTGCGCGGACTTGCGGGCAAACGCTCTGCGGTCATGCTGGCCAATCACGGGCCTGTGGTGGCCGGTAAGGATGTAGAGGCCGCCTGCAATGCGGTTGAGGAACTGGAAGACACTGCAAGGCTCGCCCTGATGCTGCGCGGACTGAACGCAAGGGCGTTAACAGATGATCAGGTTCAGGCGCTGGTCACTAAATTTGAAGTGGAATGGGACGCGTGACACGATTTTCAGCCAATCTGGGGTTTTTATTCACAGAAATGGACCTCCCCCAAGCCATCCGCGCGGCTAAATCTGCGGCTTTTGATGCGGTGGAATGCCATTTCCCGTACGACACATTGCCAGCGCAAATGAAAGAGGCGCTTGCAGAAACCGGCCTGCGGATGTTGGGTCTCAACACCTGGCCCGGAGACCGCAGTGCGGGGGATTTCGGGCTTGCCGCGCTGCCGGACCGTGTCGCGGAAGCCCGCAGCGAGATCGCCCGCGCCGTGGATTATGCGGCTGCGGCAGGGGTAGAGGCGGTGCATGTCATGGCAGGGCGCACGGATGGTGGCCAAGCGGCGGAAGACTGCTTTCGCGCGAACCTCAACCACGCCTGTGATCTGGCCGAAGCTGAGGGGATCACTGTTCTGATCGAACCGATCAACACCCGCGATGTGGACGGGTATCATCTGTCCACAATACCCCACGCAGAGCGGATCATAGACGCGCTGGCACGGCCCAATCTGAAGATCATGTTTGACTGCTATCACATGCAGATCATGCAGGGCGATCTGGCCAAAACGCTGGAGCGTCTTTTGCCGAAAATCGGTCACATCCAGATTGCGGCAGTCCCCGACAGGGCAGAGCCGGATCACGGCGAAATCGACTATCGCTGGCTGTTACAGCGGATCGCTGACTGCGGGTATGACGGTTTGGTCGGGGCGGAATATCAGCCCGAAACCACAACCAAGGCCGGTCTCGGCTGGATGAAACACCTCTCCGGTCGTTAGCGGCACTGTACCCGTCTTTGACACCGGGCAGGTTGCATACCAGTCCCGATCCATTCAGAATCGGTGCGCTTAATTCGCGGTAGTGTGGCAGGTCAGGCGGTTATCCCCTGACCGTTTGGACCCTGTAACCCTCCAACCGACTTGTCAGACGCGTGCCGGATATTCCGGCGCGAGAGCAGTCTTTTCACATTTTCTTCATCCCAAACAGCGGGTTAACGACCGCCCTTTAGTGTCGCGCAAAAAAACTGGACAAATGCCCTAAATTTCTGCTCAACTCTCTACATGATCTGCGATTGTCAGTGGAGGGGCGGTCCCGATCAAAAAATTGACTGGGAGGAGTCACACATGAGCATTCGTAAAAAAACATCCAAACAAGAATCCGTCGCCCGTGCGTTTGCGGCGGGCAAAATCTCGCGCCGCGATTTCATGCGCACATCTGCCGCCCTTGGCGTTGCTGTAAGCGCACCGCTTGCGCTTGGTGCGGGTCATGCCAAAGCACAAGCCGCTGAACGGTATGATTATGTTATCATCGGCGCAGGTTCTGCCGGTTGTGCGCTGGCTGCGCGCCTGTCCGAAGATGCAGATAAAACCGTGCTGGTGCTAGAGGCCGGACCTGCGGATGAGAACCAGTTTATTCACATTCCCGCCGCTTTTCCGAACCTGTTCCAGACACCGCTTGACTGGGCCTATATGTCTACCCCGCAGGAACACGCCGACGGCACGCAGCTATATATGCCAAGGGGCAAGGTCTTTGGCGGCAGCAGTTCGATCAACGCAATGATCTACAAGCGCGGCAATCCGGCGTGTTATGACGCGTGGGGCAAGGATAATCCGGGCTGGAGCTACGCGGACGTGTTGCCCCTGTTCAAACGGTCCGAAAACAACGAACGGGGCGCGGATGACAACCACGGCACGGGCGGACCTTTGAATGTGGCTGATCTGCGCGATCCAAATCCGGTGTCGCTGGCCATCGTCGATGCCGCTGTCGAAGCAGGCTATCCGGCGCAGTCCGATTTTAACGCGGGTCGCGATCAGGAAGGCTTTGGGCTGTATCAGGTGACGCAAAAGAACGGCATGCGGAATTCGGCAGCGGTGGCGTTTTTGCATCCTGCGCTGGAACGGGACAATCTGGCGATTCAGGCAGAAGCCCATGTGCAGAACCTGATCCTGCAGGACGGGCGCTGCACCGGCGTACGCTTCAAAGCGGGCGACGAAATACACGAGGTTATGGCCGATGCGGAAGTTATCCTTTCCGCTGGTGCGATCGGGTCGCCGCAAATCCTGATGCTTTCGGGGATCGGTCCGAAGGACGCTTTGGAAAGCCTTGGCATTTCCGTGGCCCATGATCTACCCGGTGTGGGCAAGAACCTGCAAGATCACCTCATGGCTCCAGTGGCGCATGTGTGTACGCAACCCGTAACACTGGCCCACGCGCAAGAGCCGGAACAGGCGGAACTGCTGGGCAAGGGGATGGGGTTGCTGACCTCCAACATCGGGGAAGGGGGCGGCTATCTGACCGTGATGGAGGATGCTCCCGCCCCTGATCTGCAATTCCAC
>NZ_MDVX01000010.1 GCF_001719615.1 Neptunicoccus sediminis | reverse complement strand
TTGCGCCCACTTGGTTCATCGCGGATGGGGCAGGCAATCCGACTGACAGCGAAGGCTTTACCTTGATGCCGGGTCTTGTGGGGACAAAATCGGTAGGAGAGATCACCCTTACCTCGGCCGATCCGGCCGATGCGCCGCAGATCAATGTGAACGCACTGGCCGAGCCGCAGGATCTCGAAGTTCTGGTAGAAGGCGTTAAAATCGCACGCAAGATCATGGCGGCGAAAGCCCTTGACCCGTTCCGCGGAGAAGAACGCTACCCCGGACCGGACGTGCAGAGCGACGATGAAATCCGCAGCTACCTCAAGGCGCATATCCAGACGATCTATCATCCTGTGGGCACCTGCAAAATGGGCTCTGACGACATGGCGGTTGTGGGGGCCGATCTGCGGGTCCACGGCATAGACGGGCTGCGGGTGGCGGATGCCTCTATCATGCCGAGCATCATCAACGGCAACACCAACGCCGCCGCGATCATGATTGGCGAAAAGTGTTCGGACCTGATCCGCGCCTGAGCCGGAGTTCCCTGTCCTGATCGGCCCTTCGGGGTCAGGGGAAAGGGCGCAAAGCCAAGGCTGCACGCGCTCTTTCCCCGTTTTCTCCTGAAAGGAGACCTATGAAACACCAAAGCGAATTTACCCCCGATCTGCAATCCAGCTATGATGCAGACCTCAAAGCGCTTAACGGGGCAAAAGACCGTTGGGCCGCTACCTCTACCGCGAAACGGATTGAAATCCTGACAGCGATCAAGGATTGCCTGATGGCGGTCACGGATGATTGGGCCAAGGCCGCGGCCAGCGCAAAAGGCATTCCCGACGGCTCGCCCCTTTTGGGCGAGGAATATATCTCTGGTCCCTATGCGGTAATGTCCTGTTGCAACGGGCTGATTGATACGCTGTCCAAGATGGACGGGAAGACCTTTCTCGACGGTCTGAAAAAACGCAGACTTCCGACGGGACAAACGGCTGTACGGGTGGTGCCCCATTCGATCTGGGATCGCTTGCTGATTTCAGGGGTAAAGGCGGATGTCTGGATGAAGTCCGGCGTAAATGCCTCTAATCTGAGCCAGCATACCGCCACGGCTTATGACCAACCCGCGAATACGCGCAAAGGCAAGGTGGCGCTGGTGCTCGGGGCGGGGAATATCGCCGCGATTACGCCGCTTGATGCCTTTCAGAAACTGTTTCTGGAAAATCAGGTGGTGTTTCTGAAGATGAATCCGGTGAACGACTACCTGACCGAACCGCTTCGCGCGGCCTTGCAGCCTCTGATCGAAATGGACGCGCTGCGTATCCATCCCGGTGACGGACCGGCGGGCGCCTATTTGACCGATCATCCGCTGGTTGAGGAAATCCACATCACCGGCGCGCGGGCGACCCATGACCTGATCGTCTGGGGCAGGGGCGCGGAGGGCGCAAGGAACAAAGCGGCCAATACCCCAAAGAACACCCGCCACATCACCTCCGAACTTGGCGCGGTCTGTCCGACCATCGTGGTGCCCGGCCCGTGGACTGCGGCGGATCTGCAGTTTCAGGCGGAAAATATTGCCACGATGAAACTGCACAACTCCGGCTTTAACTGCGTTGCAGTGCAAAGCCTGATCCTGCCGAAAGGCTGGGACAAGGCCGAGACGCTGATGGAAAACCTTGCCAGCGTCATGGCCAAACACACCCGCCGCGCCGCGTATTATCCCGGCGCACAGGGGCGTCAGGACGAATTTCTGCGCCACGCAAAAGACCCGCAAAAGGTGGATCGCGGCACAGAAGTTCCGCCGCTTTACATTGCGGATATGGCGGCGGGCGATACTGAGTGGCTGTCCCAAACAGAGGTGTTCACACCGGCCCTTGGCGTGATGCGGATAGAGGCGTCGGATGCAGAGACTTATCTGCGGGACGCGATCACTTGGGCAAATGACACGCTTTACGGAACGCTTGGGGGGAATATCATCATTCACCCCGCAACGATCCGGGCGATGGGGCGCGACCGCTTTGAGGAGATCCTCGCAGAGTTCCGGTATGGCACGATTGCGGTGAATGCCTGGACCGGATTGGCCTTTCTACTGACCGCCTGTCCCTGGGGCGGTTTTGCGGGGGCTACATTGCAGGATGTGCAATCGGGCATCGGGACGGTTCACAACACTTTCATGCTGGAAGATGTGGAACGCACCGTTGTCGAGGCACCCTTCCGCCCCTTCCCGCGTAACCTGTTGTCGGGCGGTATGACACTGTTGCCCCGCCCGCCGTGGTTCGTGTCCAACCGGCGCCAGCACCATATCGGTCGTTTGCTGACACAATTCCAGCACCGGCCAAGCTGGTTCAAACTTCCGCGTATTTTCTTTCATGCGCTGTTGGGTTAAGTCCTCAGGGCAAATAAAGAGCGCCCTATGAATGATATGACCAAACCGACCAAGCTTGCGGACCGCAAGGCCAATAAGGTCCGCAAGCGTGAAAGCCGAAAACGCGAGATCGCACAGAGCGCGATTGATGCGCTGAAGCTGTATGGCTATGCGCGCACAACCCTGCGCGATATTGCAGCGCAGTCGGATATGTCTATGGGCAGTCTGCACTACTATTTCGAGGATAAGGACGAGCTGCTGATCTATTGCGTCCAGCAATATAAAAGCACCTTTGTTGAAACGGTCACGGCAGCGGCGCAAGGGATGGCCTCGCCGCGTGATGTGAAAACCGCATTCTGCAAGGCCTTGGCCGAAACCATCGCGAAAGAGGCAGAATTGCACCGGCTCTGGTATGACATCCGCAATCAGGCGATGTTTGACAAAACTTTTGTTCCGGTGGTCAGCACGATCGAGAAGCAACTGATCGAGATGATGACACCGCTTGCGGCGAACCGCGCCCAAAAAGAGCTGCTGTACCTGCGGTTAGACGGGGCGTTCCGCTATCTGCTTCAACTGCAACTGACCGACACGCCCCGCAGCCTGTCAGAGATGACCTCTCTGCTGGAGGCGATTGTCGAATAACACGCGGACCTTATTCGCCCAGAAATGCGGGAATTGTGACAGGGCAGGGCGGTTGCCGGATGCCGGATGATTGAAAGGGTTACTCGTGGATATTCGACAGCTTCGCTATTTCATCGCCATTGCCGAAACCGGATCCCTGTCCGCAGCAGCGCAACGGTTGCATATTGCCCAGCCCTCGCTCTCGCAGCATCTGGTGAATATGGAAGAGGAATTGCAGGTTCAACTGGTGGTGCGCTCGCCGCGGGGATCGACCCTGACCGCCGAGGGGGAATTGCTGCTCCACCACGCCAGAGAAATCTGCGAGGCCATGTCGCGCTGCATAGACGCCCTGCGTGACACTGGCAGGCACATTACCGGAAAAGTCCACTTTGGCATGCCGCCCTCGGTGTCGATGGTAATGTCCGTGCCCCTATCCGAAACCGTTCGACTGGAGCAGCCACAGCTCCGCTTGCGGGTCAGCGAAGCGATGAGCGGCTTTATCAAGTCGTGGATTGAGGATGAAACTGTCGAGATCGGATTTCTCTATGACCTCAAAGGGATTTCCCATTTCCAGGCCACGCATGTTCTGAACGAACAGCTCTATTTCTTTGCCGCACCCGATGCCTGGCCGCTCGACACACCGCCCGGTACGCCCGTATCTCTCAAATCGCTGGAGCGTCTTGACCTGATCCTTCCGGGCGAACCGCACGGATTGCGCCGGATCATTGAAAACGCCGCTGCACAAAGCGGCGTCAGTCTGAACGTGGTGACGGAACTAGACGCAATGACCCAGATCAAAGAGCTTGTCGCACGGGGGTCGGGGTTTTCAATCTTTGCGCCTGCGGCCTGCCATGACTACGTGCAAGAGGGCAAGTTGCTCAAATCACCAATTGTCGATCCGACGATCTCGCGGCCCGTCTATCTGGTGAAAAACCCGCTACGCCCCCAAACCCGCGCCAGCGCTGCGATTGAACAGATGACGCTGAAAGTCGCCGCCGAAATGGTCGGGCGCGGGATTTGGGAAGGCGAACTGGTCTGGACGCCGGAATAGCAAAATCCGTCAGAATGAACGGGGCAGGCCCAGCACATGTTCCGCCACATAGCTCAGGATCAGGTTGGTGGAAATCGGTGCCACCTGATAAAGCCGTGTTTCGCGGAATTTACGTTCAATATCGTATTCCTCGGCAAATCCGAAACCGCCGTGGGTCTGAAGACAGGCGTTCGCAGCCTCCCATGACGCATCAGCCGACAGCAGTTTGGCCATATTCGCCTGTGCGCCGCAATCCTGTTGCGCATCAAAACGGCGACAGGCTTCAAACCGCATCAGATTGGCGGCCTCGACATTCACATAGGCCCGCGCCAGCGGGAAGGACACACCCTGATTTTGTCCGATAGGGCGATCAAAGACCACCCGCTCGTTGGCATAGTCTGCGGCACGTTCCAAAAACCAGTAGCCGTCCCCGATACATTCGGCAGCAATCAGGGTTCTCTCCGCATTCAGACCGTCAAGGATGTAGCGAAAACCCATGCCTTCCTCTCCGATCAGGTTTTCGGCGGGAATTTCCAGATTGTCGAAAAACACCTCATGGGTTTCATGGCCGACCATGTTGCGGATCGGCTGGATGTCCATACCCTGACCGAGCGCGTCCGAAAGCTCGACGATGAAAATACTCATGCCGTGGGATTTCTTCTTTACCTCTGCCAGAGGCGTCGTGCGCGCCAGAAGGATCATCAGGTCGGAGTGTTCCAGCCGGCTGATCCAGACCTTCTGACCGTTAATCACATAGCGGTCCCCCTTGCGGTGCGCTGTGGTTTTGATCTTGGTTGTGTCTGTGCCGGTCGTCGGCTCTGTCACCGCCATAGATTGCAGCCGCAGCTTGCCAGAGGCGATGTCTGGCAGATAGCGGGCTTTTTGGGCGTCCGATCCGTGGCGCAATAGTGTCCCCATATTATACATCTGCCCGTGGCAATGACCCGCATTTCCGCCGCCGCGGTTGATTTCCTCCATGATGACAGAGGCTTCGGTCAGGCCCAGCCCCGCCCCGCCATAGCTTTCGGGGATCATCGCGGCGAGCCAGCCGTCACGGGTCAGCGCTTCGATGAATTCCGTCGGATAGGTTCCGTCTTGGGCGTGTTTGCGGTGATATTCGGGGGCGAAACCGGCACACAAAGCGCGCAGGGCGCTGCGCAGATCGTCGTGGTCGGGGGAGGCGCTGGTGGGCAGGGTCATGTCAAGGTTTCTCCGGTTTCAGACTTTGGTTTGTTGTGGTCTGCGGGGGGATGAGAATTCATCCCGCACCGCGTCAGTATGGGCGCCAAGGGCAGGCACGGCACCAAAATCACGGGACTCTCCGTTGATCCGCGTACCCGGAGCCAGCAGGCGCACCGGACCGGACGGCGTATCCGCAGTGACAAAACGGTTTTGCGGATGGACGGCCAGATCCTCCATCGTAGAGACCTGACCAAAGGCGATTGCTGCGGTGTCGAGTATTCCCGCAACTTCGGCCCTGTCGCGCAGGGCAAAGGCACCTGCCACCAGACCATCCAGCACAGGCCGGTTTTCAACCCGCAGCGCATTGGTGGCAAAGCGGGGATCGGTGGCCAACCTGTCATCGCCCAGTACGTCCGAACAGAACCTTATCCATTCCCGTTCATTCTGGATCGACAGCAGGATCTGCCCGCCGTCCGCACAGGTAAACACCCCGTAAGGCGCGATGGTGGGATGGGACAGTCCCGCCCGCGCTGGCGTTTTGCCGCCGTAGGCATATTGCAGATAAGGCACGTTCATCCAGTCGCTAAGCGCATGGAACAGGCTGATCGACAGATGCCGCCCCTCGCCGGTGTTGCCGCGGGCGATCAGCGCCTCAAGAACCGATTGATAGGCGGTCATGCCGCAGGCCACATCACAGACCGACACACCGACACGGGCAGGACCGGATTCATTTCCGGTGATCGCAGACAAACCGCTTTCCGCCTGCACCAGCAGGTCATAGGCTTTGCGATCCGCCATCGGCCCGTCTTCGCCGTAACCGCTGATCGAAACGGTAATCAGACGAGGGTTTTCTGCCCGCAGTGTCTCCGGCGCAAAGCCCAGACGCTCTATCGCGCCAGGGGCGAGGTTCTGAATAAAGATGTCAGCACGGGCGATCAGATCAGAGAGCAGCGCCTTGTCCTTGTCGTCACGCAGATCAAGACAGACGCTCTCCTTGCCGCGATTAAGCCAGACAAAATAGGCGCTTTCCCCGTGCACAAGCTGGTCATAGTTGCGGGCGAAATCCCCTTCGGGACGTTCGATCTTGATTACTCGGGCGCCGGCCTCGGCCAGACGGGCAGACACATAGGGTGCCGCCACTGCCTGTTCGACAGACACCACAAACAATCCCGATAAATCCGCCATAGCCATTCCCCGTGCCGATGTTTTGCGCTGTCATGCCAGAAACTGCGGGAAAGCCCCTCATTCAACAATGCGTGGGGGGCTATAGCCCAAGCCTATGACTGCTTCGGTCTGTTTTAGGTACAGGTGCTTAGGGCGACAACCGGAAACAGCGTCCAGATTGTCGCGACAAGCCCCGTCCAGGCGCTGGCGCGGGTGACGAACCGTAAGAAACCTGCGGGAGCGGCTTGGTTAGGACGGTGGAGATACCAGAAAATCGCGAGCTGTAGGGCTAGGGCAAGCACAAAGGCCACCAGCAAGACAATCCGCGCTGTAGATGATCCGGCGAAAGCCCCGAACGCGCTGTCGCAGGCCAAGGCATGCAGCCCGTAGACTGCACTAAAGCAGACGAGCCAGACCAGCGGCGCGATGAGAATGCGCAAAATGACGGTCATGGGATCAATCCGGGCAGATGGGCCGCCAACAGAATAAACAGACCTGTCAGGCTGGTGTAGGTGATCCACAATCTGACAATCGCAAAAGCAGCGCGGCGCGTCGCAGACGTGTATCCTTGCCGGATCTGCGCGGCCAGAAATCCCCCCATCAGGGCGGCGACCGTGGCGTGAAACACGCCGTAGCCTCCAAGCACCAGCAATGTCGCGCCGTAAGCGTGATCGGTGGGGGCAGGGGCACGCCACATCAGTGCTCCGCACGCAAGCCCAAGCGCGACAATTCCCAGCAAGGCAATAATCACGCTGGGAAACGGCGCACCGCCTTGTCGGTTCACGCGGATCGCATGACCAAGGGCGAGGGGCGCAACAAGCGCGCCGATCACGCCGGTGCCAAGCTCTGTCACCGATGGTGCGAACCATTCGGGCGGAGGCCAGCCGGGGGCAACGGTCCATAAAAATACAAAGCCGAAGAGAAGTGCCGCAAAGAAGGTGGCATTTGCCGTCAGCAGAAAGGCCGATCCCCACCAGCCCGGTGATCGCTCTACCGTGGCAGCATTTGGCAGGGATATGCCGTGACCACAGGGCTGCATCTCGGGGTCATGCCCGTGGCCCAGACGCCAGACCCACCTCCACGCAAGAAACGCAACGCCCGCCAAGGCGAGAGGCACGGTCCAGTAAAATTTCAGCAGCAACGACAGAAAAAACAGGCCGGTCACGGCAGACATCACAATCGGCAGCCGCGTGTTTGTCGGATAGATTACGTGCATCTCCGGTTTGCCACTGGCGATGTCCACGCATAAGGTCTCTCGCCAGTTGTTGCGCGGCGTCCCGAGATACCCCTCCCCCCGCGCCAGTCTGACCGCTAGATCCGGCTCTGCGTGCAACGGATCGCGGCGGGTGATATGGGGCAGACTGGCGAATGTATAGGCGGGGGCGGGTGTGATCATCGCCCATTCAAGGGACGGTGCATTCCACGGGTTTCGCCGGCCACGATGGGCAGTGAAAATATGCAGCAGCACATCAATCAGGATCAAGGCAATGCCGATGGCCAGAATAAAGCTCCCCACCGAGGAAATCAGATTGATGGCGGTCCAGCCGTCCTCTGGCGCGTAGCTGCTTATACGCCGCCGCTGACCGAGCAACCCCACCCAGTGCATCGCCAGAAAGGTGACATGAAAGCCGATAAAGACCAGCGCAAAGGCCAACTGTCCGAGATAGAAGAACCGTTTTTGTCCGGTAAAATGGGGCAGCCAGTAATAGATCCCCGCAAAGATCGGAAAGACAAAGCCGCCAAACAGAACGTAATGCAAATGGGCCGTGATGAAGGCCGTGTCATGGGCCTGCCAGTCAAAAGGCACAACAGCCACCATCACCCCTGTCAGCCCGCCAATCACAAAGGTGAAAAAGAACCCGAGTATATGCAGCATCGGCAGGTGCATTTCAGGGCGACCTTTCCACATGGTGCCGATCCACGCAAAAATCTGCAATCCGGTCGGCACCGCCACAAGGGTTGATGCGGCTGAAAAGAACGCCAGACCCATATGGGGAATGCCGGTGGTGAACATATGATGGACCCAAAGCCCGAAAGACAGAAACGCCAGCGCCACCGCCGCAGAGACGATCCAGCCATAGCCCAGCAGCGTGGTTCGGCACATCACCGGCAACACGGTTGAAATCACACCGGCTGCGGGCAGAAAGATGATATAAACCTCCGGATGACCGAACAGCCAGAACAGGTGCTGCCACAACAGGCTGTCCCCCCCCAGATCGGCCTGAAAAAACGGCAAGCCAAAGGCCCGTTCCAGTTCCAGCAGAACAGAACCAAGGATCAGGGGCGGAAACCCTGTCAGGATCATCAGCGCCGTGATCAGCGCGTACCACGCAAAGATCGGCATCTTGTCCAGAGACATGCCCGGGGCGCGGTATTTCAGCACAGAAACCGTGATCTCAACCGCGGCAGCGATCGCAGAGATTTCGACGAAGGTGATGCCGATCAACCAGAAATCCGTGTTGATCCCCGGAGAGTGGATCGCGCTGGTGAGCGGGGGATACATGAACCAGCCCCCGTCCGGTGCAATGCCAAACAGCATCGCCACAATCAGCATCGAGCCGCCAAAGGCATAGCACCAGAACCCGTAGGCTGTAAGGCGCGGAAAGGCGAGATCGCGACTGCCGAGCATCTTGGGCAACAGATAGATCGCCAGCCCCTCAAAGGTGGGGATGGCAAAGAGGAACATCATCACCGTTCCGTGCATGGTGAAAATCTGGTTATAGATTTCCGGTCCGGCAAAGGCGGAATGGGGCGTGGCCAGTTGCACGCGGATCAACATGGCCAGCAAGCCGCCGATAATGAAGAAGATAAACGCCGTAAACAGGAACATCCGGCCAAGATCGTTATGGTTTACCGTGGAAAACCATCCCTTGAACCCCTCTTCCGAGGCCCAGATCGCGGTGAGTTTTCTGTGTCTCTCAAGCGCTTTCATTCCAGTTGCCCCTGTAAAAATGCAGCCCATGCCGCTTTGTCGTGGGCAATCACGCGAAAGGCAAAGGCGTCATAGCCTGCGCCGCTGAACTCTGCGCTGACACCTTGGAAGGTGCCGGGGCGATCCGCCTCCAGCCGCAGGGTGTTGGTGTGACCGGGGATCGCGTCAAGCTTTCCGGCCAGACGGGGCACCCAGAAGCTGTGGATCACATCTGCGGTGGTTATGGCAATATCCACAGGTAGGCCCGCCGGAATATGCAGCACCCCCGTGGTTTCAAGCGCAGGTGCATCGCTATAGGTGAACCGCCACTCCCAGCGGCGGGCCTCGGCTGTGACCTGCACGACATTTGCACCGGCCCGTGGCGACAGACGTTCGCCAATGGTTAACCCGTAGAGCAGCAACGCGCCAAGCACTAAGGCTGGAAACACCAGCCCGAACCCGATGATCCACAAGCGGACCTGCTGCCCGTCACCGTCGATCGTGTCCTTGCGTCGAAAGGCCAGACCTACCAGAACCATCACCAGCCCGAATATTCCTGCCGCGCCGATCAGCATCACCCACCAGAGCGTCGCAACCGCCTGTGCGGCCGGTCCCGCCGGATCAACTGTTGAAAGCGCCCCCTTGCAGCCTGTAAGCAAAAGGAGCAACGTAGCAGGCACGAATAACCGCAGGATGGTGGCACTATGTCGAAACAGACCCGAGAGCAGGACACCGAAGACCTGAGCGACCCGATCAGCGAGATGCCGGGTTTCGACCAGACGGAATCCCGCATCGCCATTCACGGCCATCCGATCCACGCAATGAGCGTTGCCTTCCCCGTAGCCCTGACCTTCTGCGTCTTTGGCGCGGATCTGATTTATTGGTGGACCGGCGATATTTTCTGGGCGCGGGCAGCTCTTTGGGCGGCGGGAACGGGGTTCCTGTTTGGCATGCTCGCCGGTGTGTCGGGTACAGCGGAACTGCTGCTGGTGCCGGGCATCCGCGCCCGCGCGCCGGCCTGGACCCATTTCATCATTGCGGTCACTCTGCTCGCCCTGCTCGGGGCGAACTGGGGATACCGGCTTTTCGGATACGAACAGGCGGTGCTGCCCTACGGCATCCTGCTGTCGTTTCTCTGCGTGCTGGTGGTCAGTTTCACCGGCTGGCACGGCGGCAAGCTTGTGTTCGACTATCAACTTGGCACCTCAAAAGGCAACTGACCCCCGCGCGGTTCAAGCAACCAGTCGGGAAAGCCGATCCCGTCAAATACAGGTTTGGCAAGCACTAGGATCAGGATCGCAACCACGGGCACCGACACCGCCACAAGCGGCAGGACAGGGTGGGGTGGTTTGTGATGCTCGGGCAGCTCTGCAACCTTGACGACAATATGCCCGATCCAGACATGCGCTACCACAAGCAGCACCACGAACAACAGCTTCGCAAAAAACCAAGGCACAAAAACGCCGCGCAAGAAGATCAACCAGGTTCCGGCTATCACAGCAGCCACGGCGGCGGGCGTGACGACCAGCGTATAAACATTATGGGTCGCGTGACGGATCCGGCGATAATCGACGGCCAGAACGGAGGGATCATGGCGGGCCAGCATCATGGGCAATGCCAGCAAACCGCCGCACCATGTCAACAGGGCCGCGATATGCACGACCTTGAACAGGGGAATAGTTGCGAAAATCCACTCTACCACGCGACACCGCGCGTCATTTGACCCCAGTGATGCCGCGCCAGCAACGCTGCGGCCACCGCATAAGGAAGCCCCGCAGGAACCCACATAATCAACCCGCCCAGTTGCTGATCCCAAAGCGGGGTCATCCCCCAATCAACGGGCGCCAGTGCGTGGGCGGCATAAAGGGCCGATGGCGCAAATGTCAGGATAGCCCCAAGCATTCCCATCTGGGCAAACCCTGCGACGATGAATGCGATCCGATCTACAACCGCAGCCTTGCCCGAAAGCACCGCACGCCAGAACCAGACCGCACTGGCCAAAAGGCTTATCTGCATCAGCCAGTAGACCGCTACGTTCGACAGGGCGAGATCATAGGCTACGGGCAAATGCCAGCCCCACAGTATAACCGTCGACACGAGAAACGGACCTGCAATCGCCCCTTTATCGCGGCGCGGCATTGCCAAGGCCAGCAAAGGTGCAGCCGCCGCAATGAGAAGCACGTGATGCACCACCCGCGCGGAAAACAGGGCCGAGGACAGAGCACAGAGCGGCGACACGAAGGCCACAAACAGAATGGCAACCGCCCCCAATCCGGCCGGGCTGCGCCGGACCCAAAAGGTCAGCACCAGCAGAGATAATACAAGCAGCGGGTCGAAATTCCAACTGGCCCAGAGGTCCTGTGGCAGAGGCGGTGGTCCGCAATAGATCCTGTCCATGTTCACACGCTCCCCTCATGCCCGCCTTGGAACTGCGGTCTTACAAGTCCTAGCCCTCTTGCGGCCTCACTGCAACGCGGCTGCGGCACAGCTCAGAATGTAAGTCGAAAACATGCAAGGTCGAGAAAATGTTACAGTGGGTGAAACGACGCTGAACGGACCTGACCCGGCAGAACGCAAAGCCCTAGGTCATCTGTCAAATGGAGGTGGTCATCTTATGATCACGGGCAAAGTAAAGCTGCGCGTAGGTCACGCTTTTGTCCTCCAGCCAAGTCGTCCGCTCGACCGAAAACAGGGCCGTATCCACTGGAGCCTTGAGAAACCGCGCGATATTCTCCGACGCGTTGGTGGCTGAGAAAACCAGCTCTCCGGTGGTGAAAGGGATCTGCTGGATCAGCCATTCGTTCGGGCCGATCTCTTCAAAATCGTAATCTTTCGCGGCGGGAACCACGTCCAGATTGATCCAGCGGTCTTCAAACTGATACGGGTTTTTGCCGGAATAATGCATGCACTTCAGATGCAGGATCGGCGCATCCTTGGCCACGTTGATCCGCTCGCGCAGCCATGCGGGGGCGGGGATTTGCTCGCGCTCGATCAGGCTGTAGGAATAGACAGCGCCGGATTGCTCCACCTCTTCGCGTACGATGGAAATGGAAAATTGCGCCTGTCGCACCAGCGATTGTTTTACCTTGGTACCGGCCTTGCGTTTGCGTTCAAGAATGCCGTCGTCCACCAGATCGCGCATGGCGCGGTTCATGGTGGCGCGGGCGCAACCGAATTCCTTGGCCAGTTCGATTTCACCGGGAAGGTTTGTTCCCAAGGGCCATGTGTTGTTTCGGATGCGATTGAGGATTTCTGCTTTAACATCGCGGTAGCTGATACGCATCTAACGGCCTTGCCTTGTTATTATGTCTATCCTTATAGGTATTTTGCCCAAGTAAGCAAGCATGAGCTAGGGGACCAAGGCACCGCACCGGTTTGTAAGGCTCTGCCCGCCCGCATTTAAGGAAAAAAGCAGTGGCGGATATTTTGTCTGCTCATAATTCATCATTGCATGTAAATTCTGAAAAATGCTGTCAGGATAGGCTCGGGACCGCAGCGGTATTAAGGAATAGTTTGATGAACATCATTCGCAAAGAAGACCTTGTTGATAGTCCGTGGAGAAACGGCGGCGGGATCACCCGCAATATCGCAACTGGAGTGCAAGGTGACAGGATCGTCTGGCGCATCAGCCGTGCAGATGTGGATAAAGAGGGGCCGTTCTCAAACTTTGCGGGTCTGACCCGCATCCTGACCGTTGTCACCAATCAGGCGATGGATCTGCTGCATGAAGGCGGCGTATTGCACGCCCGTCCCTGGACTCCGCTGGAATTTGACGGAGGATTGGCGGTGACGTCCCGTTTGCCGGATGGTCCGCTCAGCGATCTCAACCTGATGTTCGATCCGACGCATTGCGCAGCGCGCGTGGATTTGCGCCGCGGAGCGAGCCGGATTGAAGCACCGGACGCGGGACACTTAAGGGTGTTGCACGTGCTTAGCGGCACTCCGCAATCCGGCGCGAATACCTTCGGCACAGCAGATAGTCTGTTTCTGCACCCGCGCGAAGAAACGCCGGTCGTTCTGGGTCAGGGCGATGCAGTTCTGGATATTCTCATCCGGCCTCTGGATCAAAGAGCCGACATCAGGCTTGCCATCGCAGAACGGTAATTCGCCACGATCCGGTCCCGCTGCACATGGCGGCCAGCTTTCACCGAATGTCGACCGGCGGACCACAAATCGGTGACAACGCGGTCACGTGCGGCAAAGCATAGCCCGTCCAAAAGCTGATGGGATTGCAAGGCACACAGCGCTGTGTCGCGGCTGTCGATGGCCACCAGATCGGCAAGCTCTCCAACGGCGATTTCGCCGCCGCCCCGGTGAAGCGCCTGCGCCCCGCCGCGGGCCGCGCCGCAATAAAGTGTCTCACCGATAGAGCCTTCGCCAACAACCATGACATTGCGGGCCACATCGCGAAGTCTTTGGGAATACTCCAGCGTGCGCAGCTCCTCTGTCAATGAGATCAGCACGTTAGAATCCGATCCTACACCAAACCGCCCGCCATGTTCCAGATAGGTCGGCCCGTTGAACGGACCATCCCCAAGGTTGGCCTCGGTGATCGGGCAAAGACCCGCGACCGCCTTGGATCTGGCCATATCCTGCGTTTCGGTCGGGGTCATATGGGTCGCATGAATCAGACACCAGTTTTGCGAAACATCCGCGTTCTGAAGCAGCCATTCCACGGGACGGGCACCCAGCCATTCGGAAATATCCGCGACTTCTTTTGGCTGTTCGGCAATATGGATATGGACCGGACCGACGCTGTGAACCTGTAACACGGCAGCCAGATCCGCGGGGCAGGTGGCCCGCAGGGAATGAGGCGCGATACCGACCTGACAATCATCGGGAAGGGCGCCAACCACATCACGCGCACGTTCTACCAAAGAGTTGAAACGGTCCAGAGAATTTCCAAAACGGGCCTGACCGGATTCCAGCGGCACCTGTCCCGCACCGCCGTAGCTGTACAGAACCGGAAGATGGGTCAGTCCGATGCCGGTATCGGATGCCGCCGCAGCGATCCGTCCGGACAGTTCCCCAAGGTCGTCATAGGGCGTGCCATCCGGCTGGTGGTGGAGGTAGTGGAACTCTCCCACGCTGGCGTAACCGGCCTCTTGCATCTCCATGAACACCAAGGCGGCGATGGCCTCGATCTGTTCCGGCGAGAGCTGTTTGGTGAAACGGTACATCAGATCACGCCAAGTCCAGAAGCTGTCTTTTCCGGCTTTGCGATACTCTGTCATACCCGCCATAGCCCGTTGAAAACTGTGGGAGTGGAGATTGGCGAGCGCTGGCAAAAGCACATCAACCTGCGTGTCACCATCCTGCGCGGTTTCCCCCGTGCCAAGCGATGAAATCCGCCCCTGCGAGAGCGTCAGACGCAGATTTTCCACCCATCCGGTCGAGGTCAGAGCTTGTTTTGCAAAAATCAATTGAACGACTCCCGTTTGATTATGTATGCACATATACGGTATAGGCGCACACTTAGGAAGAGTCTTCTGCGGGGGCTCCGATCAAATTTGGTCACGCTCTCTCAGGCAAGCCCGCCGCATCAGTCCTTGCGCGGCGGCAGCCATGACCGGCCCACCGGCGGGCCGCTGATTGCGTTCTTGCGCGGTTCCGGTTCGCCCAGATGCGGATTGCTGCGGTAATAGATGTAGGACAGGCAGGCGGTTGTGCCCATGGCCGGTATCAAAACCGCGAGCGCGATGACTGGATTGCTGAACAATGCAGCCAGCGATCCGACAAACAGCCCTGCGCCCATCTGGAAGAACCCCATCAAAGACGAGGCCGCACCCGCAATTTTAGGGAAGGGGGCAAGTGCAGCGGTCGACATGGCGGGCATCACAAAAGCGATGCCAAAGGTGTAAACCGCCACGGGGATCATCACGTGCAGAACCGTGGTTTCCACAAACAGCAGTGACAGGATCAGGGTGCTGCCGATCATGATCACCACCAGACCCGGCGTGACCAGACGATAGGCGCTATGGTTCTGCATCAGGCGGCGCACCACCAGTGATCCGGCAAAGAAACTGCCGGACTGGGACAGCATCCACAGCCCGAAGACCGTCGGGCTCAGCCCTAAACGCTGCATCAGAATAAAGGGCAGGATAGTTGCAAGCGCATAAATCGCGCCGATGGAACCGGCAATGGTCATGGTGGTGGTCATAAAATGCCGGTTGGTCAGCAGCGTCAGATAGGATTGACCAAGGGCCCGCAGGTTCAGCCGGCTACGATCCGGTACGATCGTTTCTTTCAAACCCCACAGCGCCAGTGTGATCACTACAAGACCGAAAACCATCATAAGCCCGAAAACAGAATGCCAGCCCGCATGGGTGACAGCCATGCCCCCGATGGCAGGGGCCATAGCGGGTGCAACCGCCAGAATAATGCCCATAAGGTTCATAATCTTGGAGGATTCATCGCCCTCAAACATGTCCCGCACCAGTGCCCGAGAAATCGCGACCCCTGCACTGGCACCGATACCCTGAATGAACCGCGCCGCGATCAATGTCTCGATGGTCGGGGCAATCAGGGCGAGCAGGCTTGCCGCCACGAACAGCAGCATAAAGCCGATAATCACCGGACGGCGCCCCAGCGCATCAGACAATGGCCCCGCGATCAGTTGCGCACAGGCAAATCCCGCAAAATAGAGCGTCAGTGTCATCTTCACCAGCGAGTTGGTTGTGCCATAGGCCGTCACCACCTCGGCCATTGCGGGGGTGTAAAGCGCCATCGCAATCGGACCCGTGGCAATGAACAACGCGCCAAGCAAGCTGACCCGGCGCATGGACATGACCGGCGATGTGCGGGCGTCTGGCCGCGTAGTGACTGTCTCTGTGATTGTCATGCTTCTGTCTTTCCCGAAATACGTCTGCTGTGGTGCGCGGTAAGATGGTTGTCCCGCGCCGTCTTGAGCAGGCGGTGAAATGTGTCCCATTCCGCAGGCGAAAGCGCACCGCGAGAAACGGCGCGAACGTCTTCCCCGATCCGGTGCAAATCCTCCAGCAACGCATGTGCGGTTTGGGTGATCTGCACCTGTTTTGCGCGACGGTCGTCCGGATCAGGCATGCGTTTGACAAAACCCGCGCGCTCCAGACTGTCGATCATTCCGGTCACGCTCATCGGGCCGATGCCCGTCAGATTGGCCAGATCGTGCTGCCGCAAAGGACCAAACCGCGCGATATTGGCCAGTGTCCGCGCTTCCCCCGGCGTCACGCCAAGCTCTGCCTCCGCAACGCGGCGTTCAAACTCGGCACGGGACAACCGTGCCACATCCAGCAGCAGGAAGGAGAAGTTGTCATTGTCGATGGGTTGTTTCACGAAGATGCCTCTAATAATGGATGTCTTACATATATTAAGCCTACCTTACTAAGCAAGGCGGATTGAGCAAGGCTCTCCGCTTCGTGATGTCAAAAAGTATTGGCACTGGCGCTAAACAGCTGCGGCAGGATGTTAATGGTTCTTCAGTGCAAAACAGGCAAAGACGGTCTACCCGCATGACCGTCCTGAAGGGCATCCAACTGCATACCGAAGTGCCTTTGCCCGTTACATGGCAAGAGAGCGCATTAGTGGCTTTTCACTGCGCCCTGTCAGATGACTTTAATTTACATAACTATTATTATGCGTATTTAGGCACCGCAAAGGGTGGATTCACAAACGAAGTGCAAATTCTGTACGAATACAGAGAGTTGCATGGAGTATGAAGAATGGGAACCCACTACTGTCACCTGAAGCTGGACGAACGACGCAAGCTTGCAAAGTGGCT
>NZ_MDVX01000009.1 GCF_001719615.1 Neptunicoccus sediminis | reverse complement strand
CTGCTCTATCGCCCGGGCGAGGTCGATCACCCGCTGGGCCTCATTGGACAGAGGCACACGAAAAGGCTTGGTGAAACCTTTGCGACCTTTGACATGCTCTATAGGCACCGTCCAGATGTCCCCAGTGATCTGCTCAAGCCGCATATTGTTGACCGCATCCGAGCGCACACCTGTCAGCATCAGCATGCGAAGCGCAAGTTCTGGGGGTGCGAGCTCTCTAAGCGATTGGTAAAAGGCAGGCGCCTCAGCCCAGTCGAGCGCGGCAATGTGGGTGACGGTGTGTCTTGGTGCACCAAGCAGGATGCGGGCTTGGTCAATGATGCCGAGGTTCACGTCAAAGCCTTCTGCGATGGCGTAGCTCAGGATCACCTTCAGTCGGGACAAGGCCTTCTTTGCTGTGACGGGAGAGGTCTCCCAGCCAGGGGAAAGGGCCTGCTTGATGTCATGCTGGTCGATCTTGACGACGGGCATCATTCCCAGATGGGGCAGAAGATGGTTCTTGATCGGGCTGAACCACATCCCGTCCGACCCTTCATGTTTGAGCGTGGAGCGATGAGCTTCAAATGCGGCATAGGTCAGAACATGGAACCGACCTTCCTGTGCGCTTGCATGGTTTCTCTGCCGCCGCTTAATCTTGATTGGATCATCCCCGTTCGCCACAATCCGCCGCACGTCATGGGCCGCTCTGCGGGCCTCTGCGAGGGATAGGAGAGGATAGGAGCCGAGCCCCATCTCGCGTTGACGACCGAACAGGGAAAACCGGAAGGTCCATTGTGCCCCGCCGTCTTTCCTCTTAAACAACCATAACCCCTGTCCGTCGCAATGCTTGCCTGGCGGCAGGGACTTTAACTGTGCGACTGTAAAGAAATTGGATTTTGCCATATGTGTACCTCCGAAATATCTACAAACGCAGATGGCACTGCCCGGGAAATTCCGGACCGCGCTGAGACGCTACCGCACTCTTATTAAAGCACGATTTAAATCTCAGAGCGTTTGTGAAAGCGCTTGATACGAAGGATATACCCCTCCGGCGGGAGTATTTTGGGGAACATTGAAATGGTGTCTGTATCTAAGTGGTGGCCTTTGTGAGCGAGCCTGATCCAACCCTGCGCCCTGATGCGCGTCCCGAAGATATGGACCGCGCGTTGCGGCCCCAAACGCTCGACGAGTTTACAGGGCAGGCGGAGGCGCGGGCCAACCTGAAGGTCTTTATCGAAAGCGCCAAAATGCGCGGGCAGGCGATGGATCACACGCTGTTTTACGGTCCGCCGGGATTGGGCAAGACCACGCTTGCACAGATTGTCAGCCGCGAGTTGGGTGTGAACTTTCGCATGACCAGCGGGCCGGTGCTGGCAAAAGCGGGGGATCTGGCGGCGATTCTGACCAATCTGGATGCGCGGGATGTGTTGTTTATTGACGAGATCCACAGGCTTAATCCGGTGGTGGAAGAAGTGCTTTACCCCGCACTGGAAGATTTTGAACTGGATCTGGTGATCGGGGAGGGTCCGGCGGCGCGGACGGTGCGGATTGATTTGCAGCCCTTTACACTGGTGGGGGCGACCACGCGGCTGGGTCTGTTAACAACGCCGCTGCGGGACCGTTTTGGCATACCGACACGGCTGGAGTTTTATACTGTGCCGGAGTTGTGTTCTATTGTTGAACGCGGTGCGCGTTTGATGGGCGCGACGGCAACACCGGACGGGGCGATGGAAATTGCCCGCCGCGCCCGTGGTACGCCGCGCATCGCAGGGCGGTTGTTGCGCCGCGTGGTGGATTTCGCGGTTGTAGAGAGTGACGGAACCGTGACGCAGCAACTGGCGGATCGTTCGTTGACACGGCTCGGGGTGGACCATCTGGGGCTTGATAATGCGGACCGGCGCTATCTGCGGATGATTGCCGAGAATTTTGCCGGTGGTCCGGTCGGGGTGGAAACCATGTGCGCGGCGCTGAGCGAGGCACGGGATGCCATTGAAGAGGTCATCGAACCCTACCTGTTGCAGCAGGGTCTGATCCAGCGCACGCCCCGTGGCCGGATGCTGGCGGCAAGGGCATGGGCCCATCTGGGGCTGGACGCGCCAAAGCGTGGTCCGCAGGGCGAGTTGTTCGAAGGCTAGGACCGGCGCGGGTGTTGGGGGTGAGTATTTGGGGAACATTGAAGGGTGCAGCCGGATTTCGAATCCGTTAGAAGGGCTGGCATGAGCACGATCACGCAAAACCCCGCCCCTCTGTTTACCGCCGCTGACACCACCTATCGCTTTGCCCGCTGGGGCAGGCCGCTGGCGCCTGTCGTCTTTGGTGTGGGCGATGAGAGTCTGCCCCATCTGAAAGAGGCGATTGCCCAGACGGTGGGGATCACGGGGGGCGTGCTGGCGGAAACCGATCCCGAGCTTGGCGCGAACTTTATGTGGTTCTTTTGCCGAAGCTGGTCCGAACTGGCCGAAGTGCCCAATCTGGACAAGCTGTTGCCGAATTTCGACCGTCTGATGGCCTCGCTTGAGGAGCAGGGGGCGAGCCGCTACCGCTCTTTCGGATTTGACAGGGACGGGGCTGTGCAGCTTTGCATTGTGCTGATCCGTGTGGATGCGGCGACCGAGGCGATGTCGCTGCAAACCCTTGGCACCAGCGAGACCTTTCAGTCCCTGCTGACATGGGGAGAGGGGGCCTTTGCAGAGGAATCGCCCATCGCCATCATCAAGAGCAACAATATGTGCATCGTAAAACCGGAATATGCCGCCATCGTGCGTGCGGCCTATGATCCGATGATGCCCGCCGCCACAGAAGACCCGAGCCACGCCCTGCGCCTGTCAGCGCGGGCCAGCAAACTGGTGCAGGACATTGAAGATGGTGCATGAGTTTCCGGTACGTGTCTATTATGAAGACACGGATCTGGCTGGCATCGTCTATTACGCCAATTACCTCAAGTTTATCGAGCGGGCGCGTTCTACGATGGTGCGCGAGGCAGGGCTGGATCAAATGGCCCTGAAAGAAGGCGCGGGTCTGGTCTTTGCGGTGCGCCATGTGGATGCGACCTATCTGCGGCCTGCGAAACTGGACGATGCCTTGATAATTGCTACAAAACTGCAACAATTGTCAGGGGCCAAGCTGCTGTTCGAGCAGGATGTATTGCGGGACGGCGAAATGCTTTTTTCCTCAAAAATTACAGTTATTTGCATGAATGCGGCAGGGCGGGTTGTCAGGCTTCCGGCAGAAATTCGCGCAAGTCTGGGATTGTAACAGACAATTCACTGCCGATCCTGCAATGAAATATGGTTTTTTCTGCGCCGCCTGATTATGTTTGCTACAACAATCACGCCACTGGCAAACAGCGGCATCAGGCAGTCTTGGATTAAAGACGTAACATAGTCGGGCGGACACATGGAAACTGAAACACTCGCCGCAGTGCAGGAGGTCGATTTCTCGATGCTTGCGCTGTTCCTTCGTGCAACATTCACGGTGAAGCTTGTGATGCTGATCCTGATCTTTGCCAGCATCTGGAGCTGGGGGATCATTATCCAGAAGTTTATCAACTACCGGATCGCGCGTCGGGAATCGGAAAAATTCGATCGGGCCTTCTGGTCCGGTGATCCGCTGGATGAATTGTTCGACCGGCTTGGGCCTGAACCCTCTGGTGCGGCGGAACGGATCTTTGCGGCTGGCATGGTAGAATGGCGGCGCTCCCATCGCAGTGACGGCAATCTGATTGCCGGTGCGCAGGCGCGGATCGACCGCAGCATGGATGTGGCCATCAACCGGGAGAGCGAAAAGCTGAACAACGGGTTGACCTTTCTGGCAACCGTGGGCGCGATTGCCCCGTTTGTCGGGCTGTTCGGCACGGTTTGGGGCATCAAGAACGCCTTTGAAGAAATCGCTATCCAGCAGAACACCAACCTCGCTGTTGTGGCGCCCGGTATTGCGGAGGCGCTGGTGGCGACTGCGCTCGGCCTGCTGGCGGCAATCCCGGCTGTTATCTTTTACAACAAGCTAAGCACGGATTCTGACCGGATCATCAGCGGTTTTGACAGTTTTGCCGACGAATTCGCCACGATCCTGTCTCGTCAGTTGGATAGCTGATCATGGGGGCCGGTGTCGTAGACAGAAGTGGCGGGGGCGGTCGCAAGGGCCGTCGCAGCCACGGGAAAAGCAAGCCAATGGCGGAAATCAACGTCACACCCTTTGTGGATGTGATGCTGGTGCTGCTGATCATTTTCATGGTAGCCGCCCCTTTGCTGACCGTTGGCGTGCCGATCGAGCTGCCCAAGACAGCAGCCCAACCCCTGCCGACCGAGGAAGAAGAGCCTCTGGCGCTGGCGATTGCGGCGGATGGGACGCTGATGCTGCAAAACGCCGAAATCAACCGCGCCGATCTGGTGGCAAAAATGCGGGCTATCGCTGCAGAACGTCAGGACGACAAAGTGTTTCTGCGTGCGGATGGGGCGGTGCCCTATGCCAGCGTGATGGAAATCATGGGCGCGTTGAATGCGGGCGGGTTCCGCAATATCGGGCTTGTCACGGATGCGGGTGGGCCGCGTCTCGACGGCACCGACACACCGGCGGAGCAATAGGGACGCCCCGTGGAAACCGGCACCAAAATATCAATCGGAATGCATGGCATCCTGTTGGGGCTGGCCGCCTTTGGCGGTCCGCTGTTTGACAGTGACGAAAGCAAGGCCATCCAGATTTCCGAAGTGTCGATCATCACGAGCGCGGAATTCGACGGTCTGATGTCAAGTGCGCCCTCTCCGCAACTGGACGAACCTTCACAGTCCACGCCTTCGCCATTGGAAGAACCTTCGGAAACGGTGGAAGCGCCACAGGTGGAACAAACTGTGGAAGAACCGCCCGTGCAGGAGGCCCAAACCCCGCCGGAAACCGATGCCCCGCCTGATGCGCCCGATCTTGCCGAAGCAGCAGAGCCGGATATTCCGCCTGAACCTGTGGTTGAAAGCAGCGAAACAGCGGATCAGGCGCAGGAAGCGACAGGCAATACCGTTGTGACGCCGGATGCCCAGCTTTCCGAGACAGACACGAGCGGTCAGGTCTCGCCGGACCAATTGGCCCTGCTGCGCCCCAAGCCACGGCCCGCACCGCGCATTGACAATAAGGTCTCGCCCGAGCCGCCGACAGATGCGCAAACCGGCGCGGAAGCGGTGGAATCCACCACGCCGAGCGACGAGGCGGCAGAGCCTGAAGAGACCAAAGAAGAGGTCGCCCCGAAAGAAAGCACGACAGAGATTGTGACTGAAGCAGAGCAGGACCCCAATTCTGCCGCGCCAGTCAAATCGGCACGCCCCAAGGGACGACCTTCGGATATTGTTGCCCGTGCGCAGGCCGCCAAGGACGCAGCCCGCAAGGCGGCAGAGCAGGAACAGGCGAAACAGGCGGCAGCTGATAAGGCCGCCGCAGATCAGGCGGCGAAGGACGCACAGGCCCGTGCCATCGAAGAGGCCGTCAAAGCCGCCGCCGCCGAAGCCGCCGCAGAATCTGCGGCCAGGCCGAGCGGACCGCCCCTGACAGGGCGCGAAAAAGGGGCTTTGGTGCTGGCCGTACAGCAATGCTGGGCGCCCCCTGTGGGGGTGCAGGGCGCGGCAGATCTGGTTGTGACCCTGTCGGTGGAACTGTCGCAAGACGGAAAACTGGTGGGAAATCCGAAATTGATTGAACCATCCGGCACGCCGCAGGGTTTGGTCCAGCAAGCCTATGAGGCAGGACGGCGGGCATTGATCCGCTGTGCGCCTTATAACCTGCCTCAAGACAAATACGAACAATGGCGGCAACTTGAAGTCGTCTTTAACCCCCAAAACATGGCGGTGAGATAATGAAACAGTTTTTGAAGTTCTGTATTCTGGCAGCAGCGTTTATCGCTCCGGTGCAGGGGCAGGCCCAAAGTGACGGCCCGCTGCGGATCGAGATTACCGAAGGTGTGATCGAACCGATGCCAATCGCAATCCCCACATTTGTGGCAGAGAACGCAGGGGCGCAGTCATTTGCCCAGCAACTGACCGATGTAGTAACAGCCGATCTGGTCAATACCGGCCTGTTCCGCGCCATCCCAGCCAGTGCCCATATCGGCACCATCACCAATTTCAACGCACCGGCGCAGTTTTCCGACTGGAAGGCCATCAACGCGCAAGCCTTGGTGACGGGGGCGGTCAGCCTGACGGAAAACAACCAGATGGTGGTGAAATTCCGCCTGTATGATGTGTTCGGGCAGGAACAGCTTGAGGGCGTGCAATTTGCCGCCAGCAGCCAGAGCTGGCGCCGCATGAGCCACAAGGTTGCGGATGTCATCTACAGCCGGCTGACGGGTGAAGACCCCTATTTCGACAGCCGCGTGGCCTACGTGGCAGAGGAAGGCCCCAAGAACGACCGCAAGAAACGGGTGGCGGTCATGGATTACGACGGTGCAAATGTGCGTTATCTGACCGGCAGCGAGGATATTGTCCTTGCGCCGCGGTTTTCGCCCAATGCGCGGGAAATCATCTATACCACCTATGAAACCGGCGTGCCGCAGGTGTTCCTGATGAATGTGGATACCCTGTCCCGACGCGCCCTTGATGCCGCCGGTCAGGATATGACCTTTGCGCCCCGCTTCAGTCCGGATGGCCGCAAGGTGATTATGTCGCTCAGCAACGGTGGCAACTCGGATATTTATACCTTTGATATTGCCACCGGCCAGAAAACCCAGCTGACCAACTCTCCCGCGATTGAAACCGCGCCGAGCTTCAGTCCCGATGGCACCCAGATCGTATTTGAGAGCGATCGCGGCGGCGGACAGCAGATTTACGTCATGCCTGCCACCGGCGGTGAGGCGAAACGGATCAGCTTTGGTCCGGGTCGTTACGGCACGCCGGTCTGGTCGCCGCGCGGCGATCTGATTGCCTTTACCAATATCAGCGGCGGACGGTTTCACATTGGCGTGATGCGCACCGATGGCAGTCAGGAAAAACTGCTGACCGGATCGTTTCTTGATGAAGGACCGACGTGGTCTCCGAACGGTCGGGTCATCATGTTCTTCCGTGAAACCCAAGGGGAAAGCGGTGCTCCGGCGCTGTTTTCAATGGATGTGACAGGGCAGAACCTGCGCAGGATTACTACACCCACCTATGCCTCTGACCCGGCATGGTCGGGCCTGTTGGAGTAGGTGACAGGGCGTTTCCCATAAGGTAAAAGAACTGCTATAGATGCAATGATTTTAGCGTGGTTCCAAAGCGCCCGAGACGCTAATGAACGAAAGGATGAGCAGATGAAATTGACTAAAATCGGCCTGATGCTGGCCTGTGTGACGGCCCTTGCGGCCTGTGACATGCGCCCGAAAACCGGCGATGACACCGGATACAACGGCGCGAACCCCAATGCAAACGGGGCAGGTGTCGGGGTGAATGATCCAACGTCGGTGGCCTATTTCAACCAGACCATCGGGGACCGCGTTTTGTTTCTGGTGGACCAGCACACGCTGACACCTGTGGCGATGCAGACACTGGATGCGCAGGCAAACTGGTTGCAGCAGAATGGCACCTATTCGGTCACAATCGAAGGCCATGCGGATGAAACCGGAACGCGGGAATACAACCTCGCACTCGGCGCCCGTCGTGCCAATTCCGTTCGGGATTATCTCGTCAGTCGCGGTGTGACCGAAAGCCGGATCGACACGGTGACTTACGGTAAGGAACGTCCATTGGCGATCTGCTCGAACGAAGCATGCTGGTCTAAGAACCGTCGCGCGGTCACTTTGGTGGCAACCGGACTGACCAGCTAAACCGGACTGGAATTTGCGCCGTTTGCGGAGCCCTGCTAACGGCGCGTTCATGAGTATTTGGGGAACATTGAAGATGCGGATTTTGCGGGCAATCTTGGTAGCGGCGGTTTTGACGCCTCTGGGCGCGCAGGCGCAAGACGGTGAAACGCTGGCGGATATCCGGCAGGAGCTGGAGTTCCTTTACGCAGATATTGTGTCGATGAAACGGGAGCTGTCCACCACAGGAGCAGCATCCCAGAGCAGCAGCAACGCCCCGGCCCTGCAACGGATTGACGCGCTGGAAGCCGAGATGCGGCGTCTGACCGGCGCGATTGAAGAAAAACAGTTCTGGATCGAGAGCATTGTCAGCGATGGCACCAACCGGATCGGTGATCTTGAGTTCCGCCTTTGCGAGATGGAAGCCAGCTGTGACGTCAGCACGCTTGACCGGGCCGCGCCTTTGGGCGGGAAAGTGACGACACGTCCGCGGACTCCGGTTTCTACGGGTGGCAACACCCAAGGTGGCGCGGCAGCCGGGACCACCAGCACAGAACAAGACACGTTCCAGCGGGCGATGGCGGCTTTTGAAGCACAGGATTATGCCAGTGCCGCCGCCCAGTTTGATACGCTCGTGTCCAATTTTCCCGGTGGCCCTTTGACCGGTGAAGCCCATTACTGGAAAGGGGCAGCCCTGGCCGCGCAGAGCAATTGGGACGGGGCGGCACGTAGTTTCCTTGAGAGTTTCAGCGGCGCACCTGAAGGCACCAAAGCACCGGATGCGCTTTATCGTTTGGGGCTGAGCCTGAAAGAGTTGGGCCAGCAGGAAGAGGCGTGCCTGATGCTTGCCGAGGTACCGATCCGCTATCCGGCCGCCTCTATCGTGGGCGAAGCACAGGCCAGCCGCAGTGCCATAGGGTGTTCCTGAACCGGCCGCGCCTGCTATGACGCAAGCGTTTTTTCAATACATGGAGACCGCACCGGATGGCCCCCTTGGCGTGGCTGTTTCGGGGGGCGGCGATTCGCTTGCCCTGCTTGTGCTGATGGCAGAATGGGCGAAACCATCGGGTCGTTCCCTAAGCGCGGTAACGGTGGATCACGGGTTGCGCAAGGACTCTGCCGCCGAAGCGCAAATGGTGGCGCAACTCTGCGCCGGGCTTGGCGTCCCCCACACAACGCTAGAGTGGCGCGATCATCCGGAGCGGGGCAATCTACAGGACAACGCACGGCAGGCGCGGCAGCGATTGATAGCGCAATGGGCGCTGGAGCGTGGGATCGCAGCGGTGGCAACAGGACACACCAAAGAGGATCAGGCCGAAACCCTGCTGTTGCGGCTGAAAAGGGGCAGCGGCGTGGATGGTTTGTCGGGCATCCTGCCGCAGCGCAGAAAAGAGGGTGTGTTATGGTTGCGACCGACGCTGGAGATGCGCCGCGAAACCCTGCGCGATGTTTTGCGGGTGCGCCAGATCCCCTGGGCAGAAGATCCGAGCAATGATGACGTCCGGTTTGATCGGGTGAAGATGCGTAAGGCATTGGTCAAGCTGGATGAAATCGGACTGACTGTAGATGTTCTGGCCGATACCGCAACCCGTCTGCAACCTGCCAGAGCCGCCTTGGAGCAGGTCAGCGAGACCGCCCTGCGCCGCATTGCGTCCCCAAGGGACATCGGCTCGGTCCGGCTGGACATCAACGCTTTGGCCTGCGAGCCGGAGGAGATCCGCCTGCGTATTCTCGCCCACAGCCTGCGCTGGGTGTCCGCTGCGCCTTACCGTCCGCGCCTGAACGGGCTGAAACGGGCGCTGGCGGCCTGTCTTGGGGGGCGGTCACACAGCCTGTCAGGGTGCCTTCTGACGCCTTTGGGAAACGGGGTGTGCGAGATCACAAGAGAGGTCGCCGCGATGCAGGAATGTGACGGCTCGGACGGGTTTTTCGACGGCCGCTTTGCCTGCGATACAGGGGTGGGAAGCTGGCGCCCGCTGGGAAAAGTCGGCATATTGCAGCGTCCGGAATGGCGTGAAACTGCCGAAAGCAGAAATGCTATCCTCGCCTCGCCGTCTTTATGGTATAATAACGAATTGAAGTCGGCTCCCTTTGTCGATAAAAACCCTGACTGCAAGTGTTGGCTGCGGGATGGTCCGGAAAGTTTTTATGCAACCATTGTGACGCATTGAAAACAGCACGCGGAAACCTATGTTTCACGTAACACTTTATTAAATACTCGGCACGTAAAGTGCCTTAAGGAGAACCGCCTTGGGAAATACCAAAAATCTGGCTTTTTGGGTCGTGCTGTTTCTGCTGATCGTTGCCCTGTTCAATATGTTCAGCAACGGGCAAAGCGCTGGCAACGAGAATCAGATCACTTATTCCGAATTTATCCAGTCCGTTGAAAAGGGGAATGTGTCCGAAGTGCAGATGGATGGTGAGTTGATCACCATCGTAAACAAGGACGGTTCCCGCTTTCAGACAATCCAGCCTCGTGCAGCGATGGAATCTGACAAGCTGACCGACCAAATGATCGACGCCGGCGTGAATGTGAACGTCAAGGCGCAGGAACAGTCCGGTTTCCTCTCGGCTATGTCCCTGTGGCTGCCGTTTCTGGTGCTGATCGGCGTCTGGATTTTCTTTATGAACCGGATGCAGGGCGGCGGACGCGGCGGTGCGATGGGTTTTGGGAAATCCAAAGCCAAGCTGCTGAACGAACGGCACGGACGCATCACTTTTGACGATGTGGCCGGCATCGACGAAGCCAAAGACGAACTGGAAGAGATCGTTGAATTCCTGCGCGATCCGCAGAAATTCAGCCGCCTCGGTGGCAAGATTCCTAAAGGGGCGCTGCTTGTCGGACCTCCGGGCACCGGTAAAACCCTGCTGGCCCGTGCCATCGCTGGGGAGGCTGGCGTGCCTTTCTTCACCATCTCCGGTTCGGATTTCGTGGAAATGTTTGTGGGCGTGGGTGCCTCCCGTGTCCGTGACATGTTTGAACAGGCCAAGAAAAACGCGCCTTGTATCGTTTTCATCGACGAAATCGACGCTGTTGGCCGTCACCGTGGTGCCGGTTATGGCGGCGGCAATGACGAGCGGGAGCAAACGCTCAACCAGTTGCTGGTTGAAATGGACGGGTTTGAAGCCAACGAAGGTGTGATCCTTCTGGCAGCCACCAACCGCCCCGATGTTCTTGACCCTGCGCTGCTGCGTCCGGGCCGGTTCGACCGTCAGGTGCAGGTGCCAAACCCTGACATCAACGGCCGGAAGAAAATTCTTGAGGTACATGCCCGCAAGACTCCGCTGGGACCGGACGTGGACCTGCGCATCATTGCCCGCGGTACGCCCGGATTTTCCGGTGCGGATCTGGCGAACCTCGTCAATGAATCCGCGCTGATGGCGGCCCGCACCGGCAAACGCTATCTGACGATGGAAGATTTCGAGAACGCCAAAGACAAGGTCATGATGGGCGCGGAACGCCGTTCTATGGTGATGTCCGAGGATGAGAAAAAGCTGACCGCCTATCACGAAGCCGGTCACGCCATCGTCGGCCTCAATGTGCCCCAGCATGATCCGATCCACAAAGCGACCATCATCCCGCGCGGTCGTGCGCTGGGTCTGGTGCTGTCCCTGCCCGAACGGGACCAACTGTCTGTGACCAAAACCAAATACAAATCCCAGATCGCTATGGCGATGGGCGGTAAGGTTGCGGAAGAACTGATCTTCGGGGAAGAGAATGTCACTTCTGGTGCGTCTTCCGATATTCAGCAGGTCACACGGATAGCGCGGGCCATGGTCACGCAGTTCGGCATGTCCGACAAACTTGGCAATATCGACTATGCCAACCGTCAGGATACCTATCTCGGGCCGCAGGGTGGCGGGGTGAATGCCGGACCGGATACGCAGGAAATCATCGACGCCGAAGTGCGCAAGCTGGTTGATGAAGGCTATGAACGGGCCAAGCAGATCCTGACCGAGCATGCAGACCAGTTGGAAAACATGGCGCAGGGGCTGTTGGAATATGAAACCCTGACCGGAGCCGAGATCAAAAAAGTCATCGCTGGAGAGCCGCTGAATCGCGGGTCGGATGATGATGACGACACGGATACCGGCGGAAACTCCTCCAGTGTTGCGGCTATTCCGAAAACGAAAAAGCCCAAGACCCCGCCAAAAGGGGATATGGAGCCTGATCCGGTGTAACCCGCTTCCCCACTTTCGGAGACAGTTTATAAAGTTAAAAAGACCCGTGCACCGCGCGGGTCTTTTCTTTTGCATGGCACTGCGGTCTAACAGGTCCAAGCGTTCCAAGGAGCGCATATTTGCACGATGAATGCCAAGGACACAAATCTATGCCCGCATTGAAGCGCACCAACTACAGTTGTGAAATCGTCTATCTCGGCGTGGTGCCGCACCGCGAGACCGCACTTGCCTCGGACCCAAAGGATGAAGTCTTTGCGGGGTTTGCAGGCGCCGCGGGGGAGTGTCATGCCGGATTGACCCGCCCGTCATGTTCCCGCGTCCTGACGCAACACCCCAGAGACACGGAAATCCGCAACACGCGCCAGTTCTCTATCGTCAGCGCCGAGGAACTGGCGCTCATCGCTGCGGACATCGGACTGGACCACGTTGATCCCGCATGGCTCGGCGCGAGTATTATGGTCAGCGGCCTGCCGGACTTTACCTTCGTCCCACCATCATCGCGCCTGCAAACCCAAGAGGGCACGACGCTTGTCGTCGATATGGAGAACCGGCCCTGCATCTTCCCCGGCAAGGAAGAACTGGAGCCGCGCCATAGCGGCAAGGGCAAGTTGTTCAAGACCGCCGCCACGAACCGGCGCGGCGTGACCGCATGGGTGGAGCGGGAAGGCCGGCTGCGGGTCGGGGACCGATTTACCCTACATATTCCGGACCAGCGGCACTGGTCCCCAGACACCTGATCCCGCGCCGCGCCTGTGGAAACGGCCCTTGGGTCAGCCTGAATCTGCACAGGCGGCGATTACGGATATGATTATGTCGCATTTGCTCTGGGTTCAGGGGCGTGTTCTTCGCCATAAATTACGGGAGTGACACTGGAAGACCAACACCCACAGGGAAGAATGAAAATGGCTTACAAAACCGACATTGAAATCGCGCGGGAGGCGTCGAAACGACCGATACAGGAGATCGGCGCGAAATTGGGAATTGGCACGGATGACTTGCTTCCGTTCGGCCACGACAAAGCAAAGGTCAGCCAGTCATTCATTGATTCTGTGCAGGACCGCAAAGACGGCAAACTGGTGCTGGTAACGGCCATCAACCCGACACCTGCGGGTGAGGGCAAGACCACGACGACGGTCGGGCTGGGCGATGGGCTGAACCGGATCGGCAAGAACGCCTGCGTTTGTATCCGTGAGGCCTCCTTAGGTCCGAACTTTGGTATGAAAGGGGGCGCTGCAGGGGGCGGCTATGCCCAGATCGTACCGATGGAAGATATGAACCTGCATTTCACCGGGGATTTCCACGCGATTACTTCGGCCCACTCTTTGCTGTCGGCCATGATCGACAACCATATTTACTGGGGTAACGAGCTGGAAATCGACGTGCGCCGTGTGGTGTGGCGCCGCGTTGTGGACATGAACGACCGCGCCCTGCGCCAGATCACGGCCTCTTTGGGCGGGGTCGCCAACGGTTTCCCCCGTGAGGCCGGTTTTGACATCACAGTCGCCTCCGAAGTGATGGCAATCCTGTGTCTTGCCCGCAATCTGACCGATTTGCAGGAACGGCTGGGCAATATGATCGTGGCTTACCGTCGTGACCGGACCCCTGTGTATTGCCGCGACATCAAAGCAGACGGTGCGATGACCGTACTGCTGAAAGACGCGATGCAGCCTAATCTGGTGCAGACGCTGGAAAACAATCCGGCCTTCGTCCACGGCGGTCCCTTCGCCAATATCGCCCACGGCTGTAACTCTGTCATGGCGACCACCACAGCCCTGAAGCTGGCGGATTTCGTCGTGACAGAAGCAGGTTTTGGCGCCGATCTCGGGGCCGAAAAATTCCTGAACATCAAGTGCCGCAAAGCAGGTCTGGCACCGGATTGCGTTGTACTGGTGGCCACTGTGCGCGCGATGAAAATGAACGGCGGCGTAGCCAAGGCCGATCTGGGCGCGGAAAATGTGGATGCGGTGAAAGCGGGCTGCCCGAACCTTGGCCGTCACATCAACAATCTCAAAAGCTTTGGCGTGCCGGTGGTCGTTGCCATTAACCACTTTGTTGCGGACACGGATGCCGAAGTGCAGGCGGTGAAGGATTATGTGGCCGGGCAGGGCTCCGAGGCGATTGTATCGCAGCATTGGGAATTCGGGTCGAAAGGGTCTGAAGAACTGGCGACCCGCGTTGCAGAAATCGCAGAGGGCGGAAGCTCGCAGTTTGCCCCTCTCTATGCAGACGAAATGCCCCTGTTTGAGAAGATCGAGACCATCGCCAAGCGGATTTACCGCGCGGATGAGGTTCTGGCGGATAAGAAAATTCGTGACCAACTGCGTCTGTGGGAAGAACAGGGCTATGGCGATCTGCCGGTCTGTATGGCAAAAACCCAGTACTCGTTCTCGACCGATCCAAACCTGCGCGGCGCGCCGACAGGCCATTCGGTGCCGGTGCGTGAGGTGCGGCTGAGCGCGGGTGCGGGATTTGTCGTTGTAGTTTGCGGGGAAATTATGACCATGCCGGGCTTGCCCCGCGTGCCAAGTGCGGAGAATATCCACCTGAACGACGCGGGCGAGATCGAAGGTCTGTTCTGATCCGTCCGGCCGGAGCATACTCTGGCGCAACAAAATCAATACTGGCCGGGGGCGCTGCTTCCGGCCGGGGCATTTGAAAAAATTAGAAAGGCCATAGGGTGTCTGGGAAAATTATCGACGGCAAAGAATTCGCGGCCTCTGTTCGGGCCAAAGTGGCAGAACATGTGACGCGGTTGAAAACCGATCACGATGTCACGCCGGGTCTGGCTGTGGTGTTGGTTGGCGAGGATCCGGCCTCTGAGGTTTACGTGCGCAACAAGGGCAAATCCACGCTGGAAGTGGGGATGAACTCTTACGAGCACAAACTGCCGGCGGACACCAGCGAAGCAGACCTGCTGGCGCTGATTAACCAACTTAACGAAGATCCGTCCGTGCACGGCATCCTGTGCCAGTTGCCCCTGCCGGATCATCTGAATGAAGAACTGGTGATCAATAGCATCGTGCCCGAAAAGGACGTGGACGGGTTTCACATCTCAAACGTGGGACGGCTCAGCACGGGGCAAAAATCAATGGTGCCCTGTACGCCGCTGGGCTGTCTGATGATGCTGCGCGACCATCACGGCAGCCTGTCCGGTCTGAATGCGGTGGTTGTGGGGCGGTCGAACATCGTAGGCAAACCGATGGCGAACCTGCTGTTGAAAGACAGCTGTACTGTCACTATCGCCCATTCCCGCACCAAGAATATCGAGGCCCTCTGTCGTACAGCGGATATTGTCGTTGCCGCGGTTGGACGGCCGGAAATGGTCACTGGAGAATGGATCAAAGAGGGCGCGACTGTGATCGACGTGGGCATCAATCGCATTCCTCATCCCGAAAAAGAGGGCAAATCCAAGCTGGTTGGCGATGTAGATTTTGCCTCCGCCGTGGAAAAAGCCGGTGCGATCACTCCGGTTCCGGGTGGCGTCGGGCCGATGACCATCGCCTGTCTGCTGGCCAATACCGTGACTGCCTGTTGTCGGGCCAACGGGCTGGACGAACCCGAAGGGCTTACGGCCTGATCGAAGCCACAAAAAAACGCGACGCCGAAGCAGATCCGGCGCCGCGTCTTTGTCTTAGTAACTTTTCAGGGCAGGGCGCGCATACTTTTGCGCATTACGACTTAGAACAGTTCTGCCAACTGACCGGCTTTATTGCGCCGGTGTAACTGAGGTAGGGCGCTTGTCTGTTGCATCAAGGCTTTTGCGCGATGGCTCTGCCCGCGGCATCGGGACGGGCAACGCCTGTGTGCCGGTCAGCACGGCCACAGCTTTGGCGGACATCAGCGGTTCAAACACCGGATCACAGCAGCGCAACCCGCCGGTGTAAGCCCCGAATGCCGGAAGAATCACACGCTTGTCGTCGATAAGAAAGCAGGGGCGCGACATGCGGCCCGCTTTCATTCGCAGGCTGGCTTTGGGGTGGTAGTGGCCGGAAATCTCGGCCTGCGCACCGGATTTTGCGATGTGGCGAAACACCAGCGGGCCGGTTTTATACTCCGCCATATGGGTGCCGCCCAGATTCACCGGACCCGGATCGTGATTGCCTTCCAGCCAGATCCAGCGACGACCGGCCATCAACGTGGTCAACTGCGCGTGGTCCCCTGGATCGAGCGCGTTCTGGCCCGCGTCATCGTCAAAACTGTCGCCAAGGCAAATCACGCTAAGCGGGTCGAGCGCGTCTACCGCCTGTGCCAGCCGGTCCAATGTCTCGCGGTTCTCATAGGGCGGCAACAGGGCACCGCCCCGCCGGGCCATGCGGTCCGATTTGCCAAGGTGAAGATCGGAAACACAAAGCAGGCGTCGTTCCTGCCACCAGAGCAAGCCAGAAGCGAGCGCCGTGAGGGTAATCCGGTTCAGTTTGAAAGAATAACCGTGCATCGCGGCGTCTTGCTACTCCTTGCGCCGGAAATCAAGTCAAATCACTCCAATCCGGCCTCTCGCATCAGTTCGGCAGCCTCTATCGCTGCGGCGCGGTCTATTGCGGCGCCGTAAATCGGCACTTTGCCAACCTCCAGCAACATCGGCGCGCTAAGAGGGGTGACATGCGGCGCCTTCACATGATCAATACGCCCCTGAACGCGGGTTAGCATTTCTTCGATCCTGCCAAAATCCACCAGCCCGCCCATCGCTTCGGCACGGGTGATCTGCAACAACAGGTGGTCCGGATCATATTTTAGCAGCGTATCGTAAAGAATGTCTGAAGAAAACGTTGCCTGCCGTCCGGTCTTGCGCTTGCCCGGCAGGTTTTTCACGATTAGCCCTGCAATCGTCGCCACATTGCGGAAGCTGCGCTTCATCACCGCGTTATTGGCGAGCCAGCCTTCCAGCCCGTCACGCAGATCTTCGGGCGAGAGCAGCGCAGCAGGGTCCTCCACCGCGTCCAGCCCCCAGATTAACAGCGCGTAATCTGTGGCGACAAAACCGATAGGGTGCAAACCGGCAAGTTCCATCCGCTTTGTCACCAAAAGACCCAGTGTTTGCAATGCGTTACGCCCTGCAAAGCCGTAGAAACAGGTGTAAGCCCGCGTGTCGCGCCAGTAGCTTTCAACCAGCATCCGCCCCGGCTTGGGCAGCATCGACACCTGCTGCTGCGTCTCCAGCCAGCTTCGGGTGTGTTCGGGCAGGGCCGACCAGTCCCCGCTATTGAGCAGCGCAATCACGCGGGTGGACAGCAGCGTAGACGTGGCAAATTTTGTACCGGCAAAGGTGGCGATACGGGGTTCCTTGCGGCCTTTCGTGACCTGCACGGTCATTTCGCGCAGACCCTCGTAGCGCACCACCTGACCACCAATCAGAAACGTGTCGCCTTCGGTCAAAGTCGCCGCGAAGCCCTCTTCGATCTCTCCCAATGGCGCACCGCCCCGTCCGCGCCACCGCACGTTTAGTGTTTCCGTGTCCACAATCGTGCCAACATTCATCCGGATGCTTTGGGCGGTGCGGGGATCGCGCAACTGCCACAAGCCCTGCGGGGTCTGCATCAACCGCTGCCACCTGTCATAAGCCCTGAGCGCATAGCCCCCGGTGGCGCAAAATTCCAGACAATCCTCAAATTCAGGCCGGCTGAGTTCGGCATAGGGTCCGGCCTGTGTTATTTCCTGATAGAGTGCCGCAGCATCGAAAGGACCGGCACAGGCCCGCAGCAGGATGTGCTGGCAGACCACATCCCGCGGTCCCTTGGCGCGGGGTTCCCCGTCGAGCGTGTGCGCGCGTACGGCCTCTAGCGCGGCTTGGGCTTCGAGCACCTCAAACCTGTTGGCCGGCACAATAACCGCGCGGGAGGGGGCGTTGTAGCGGTGGTTGGAACGCCCGATCCGCTGCACCAGTCGTTTGATGTTCTTAGGGGCGCCCACCTGTATCACCAAATCCACATTCCCCCAGTCGATCCCGAGGTCAAGCGTGCCGGTGCAGACCACCGCCCGCAGGCTGCCCGCCACCATTGCGGCCTCGACCTTGTCCCGCGCTTCCCGCGCCAGAGAGCCGTGGTGCAGCGCGATCGGGAGCGATGCATCATTGGCCGCCCAGAGCGCACGAAAGAATATTTCCGCCTGCGCGCGGGTGTTAATGAAGATCAGCGTTGTATCGGCACCCTCCACCAGTTTCAGCACGTCATTGACCGCATAGGCCGCCCCTGCACCGGCCCAGGGCGGCGGCGTTTCGCTGTGCAGGATGGTGATGTCCGGGTCGGGTCCGGGATCCGCCCTGATAATCTCGCAAGGGAGGGCGGAGGGTGCGAGAAACCGGCCAAGCGCGGGGGGATCTTCGACAGTTGCGGAGAGTCCGACGCGGCGCATATCAGGACAGAGCGATTGCAGGCGGGACAGGCAAAGCATCAACTGGTCGCCCCGTTTGCTTTCTGCGAGGGCGTGAATTTCATCCACCACAACCCGCTGTAATCCCGCGAAAATTTTCGGTGCATCTGGATAGGACAGCAGAATGGCAAGGGATTCCGGTGTGGTCAGAAGGATATGGGGCGGATCGGCCCGTTGTCGTTTGCGTCTGGTCTGAGAGGTGTCGCCGGTCCGGTCCTCTACCCGAATGGGCAGGTTCAGCGACTCGATCGGGGTTTGCAGGTTGCGGCGGATGTCTGCGGCCAGCGCCTTGAGCGGCGAGACATAGAGCGTGTGCAAACCGTCTTTGGGATTTTCCGCCAGCGCAATCAGGCTGGGCAAAAAGCCGGCCAAAGTTTTGCCGCCCCCCGTCGGCGCGATCAGCAATGCTGCCGGGGTGTCGGCACGCTCCAGAAGCTGCTGCTGGTGGGGATGGATCTGCCAGCCGCGCTGTGCAAACCAGTCCTGAAAGTTTTGTGGAAGGGTGTTCATACCCTGAAAGTAGTGCGCCGATGCGGGGTTGCAAAGGGGGCTGGCTGCCCCCTGACCCCCGCGGATATTTCCCGCCAGAAGAAGCGCTGTCAGCTGCCCCGTGGTTTTAATGCGCGAATATGGCGGATCACGGTTTCCGGCAGGCTGGTGTCAGCGTGATCGGGCGCGGCGTCCAATGCGCTTTCGACGTCTTTTTTCAAAATGCCGATGGTGTTGTCATTGGCAAAACCGTCGCGGGCAAATTCGATGGTGTCAAAGCCGGAGGCGAGCCAGTTCTGCCCCGAAGAGGTGTGGATGAGGTTGAGGAGTTTGTGCTCGTCTATTCCGGCCGCATCGGCCCAATCCAGCACCAGCCGCGTTGTGGCCGTATTGGTGGCCGCCAGCAGGTTGTTCAACACTTTCGCAGCCATTCCGGCGCCGGTGTCGCCCATGTGGTGGAAATGGGCCCCCATAGCACGGAACAACGGCATGAGGTATCGAATGTCCTGATCGCTGCCGCCGAGCATGAAAGAAAGGCGGGCTTCCTGTGCGGCGATGGCAGCGCCGGACATGGGTGCGTCGATCAGGGGGCAGGGGATACGGTCCTGTAGCGCGGTGACATAGCGGGGGGAGAGCGTGGAGGAGACCACCAGATGGGTCAGTGCGGGCAGGTGCCCGAGCAGGGCCTGTTCGTCAAAAAGCAGAGCTTCGGTTTGCGCTATATCGCGCACTACGGTGATGAGCACCTTGGTGTCGGCAGGCAGGGCAGCCACATCGCGGGTAATTCGGTTGCCGTTTTCGCCGTAGTGCGACGGATCGCGGATGTCAAAACCCGTCGCATCAATACCCGCAGCGCAGAGAGCGGCCAGCATAGGCTCTCCCATTCGGCCGCAGCCCGCTACGACAGTTTTCACGCCGGCGGTGACGGGATCAGTGTTCGACAACAGATTCCGCCACAAAAAGGTTCGCCCAAGCCCGTTCCACCAGATCGACGGCCATTTGATAGGGGCGGCCTTCGTAATCGCAGATGGATTTCATCTGGGTGATCAGGAAAGGCGCATGATAGGCCGCATAGGTATTATCAACCTGCGGGTAGAGTTTGGAAAACAGATGGATCAGCACTTGTTCGTCCAGCGGCATCTTCATCGCCTTGGACACCAGTGCGTAGATCTGGATCATCTGGTCGCGAGTCGGACGGTCCACCAGCACCTTGTAGTAGATGCGGCGCAGTGCGGCTCCGTCGAAAATCTCGGCAGGGTGGAAGTTGGTTGAGAAAATGACCAGCGTGTCAAAGGGCACAAGGAATTTTTCGCCCGATTGCAGGGACAGAATATCCTCTCCGCCTTCCATCGGGACAATCCAGCGGTTGATCAGCGCTTGTGGCGGCTCCGCCTGACGGCCAAGGTCATCCACGATGAAAACACCGCCCGTAGCCTTGAGCTGCAGGGGCGCCTGATAGGTTTTGGAATTGGCGTTGTAGTTCAGTTCCAACATGCTGAGGGTCAGCTCACCGCCGGTGATCACAGAGGGCCGGTTGCACAGCACATAGCGGTTGTCGAATTGCATCCCCGTGCGCCGCAGCGCGTTCGGGTCCGCCGCGCTTTCTTGTGCCTGACCATGCACGATCGGATCGTAGACAGAGATCACCTGACCGGAATATTCCAGCACCTTGGGCACAAAAATCCGATCCCCGAGCGCATCCCGTATCCCGTTGGAAATAGACGATTTACCATTGCCAGGCGGACCATACATCAGGATGGATTTGCCAGAGTTCACCGCAGGGCCAAGCTGGGTGAGCAGACCGTCCGGTATGATCAGGTGCCCCATCGCATTTTCCAGCGCGTCCTGTGTGATCCCGACATCCGCCACCGATTGCAGTTTCACCTGTTCACGGTAATCATCAAGGGGGATTGGCAGGGCGCCAAAGTATTCCGATTGTGCCAGCGCGTCGAGCGCGCGGGATTTGCCACTTTCGGACATCTGATAGCGCAGTTCCGTGCCGGATTTGCCCGTCACCTCAAGCAGGTTCTGACTGCGGGCCATTTCGATCAGTTCAAGGGCAACAGGTGTGGAGCAACACAGCGTTTTTTCCACCTCACCCGGAGTTGAGACATTCTTGCGGAACATCGTCTTGATCAGAATATCCCGTGCAAATACGGGATTGAGACCCGTTGCCGCGACGGACATCGGTATCTTGGGCGGATGCAAAGTACGCGCCTGCATGTTCATATCAATACCACTGCTTTTGTCTTTATGGCGAAAGCCTACCCTGCCTAGCAGGAACGGGTAAACAAAAACTGTATTTGATTTTGCGGATCGGTACGGTTTGATCTAACTTGTCTGAAACAGGCAACAGCCCGGGGGCAAAGGTGCGAAATTTATTCTGGGCTTGGTATGCCCTGTTCCTGATCGGGTTGCTTGCCGGCCTTGCCTTGATGCGGGTGAACGACGGTGCGGTTCTGATCCTCAGTTTTGACGGGGATGCGATCCATATGGCACAGATTGTGCTGCGGTTGCAGGCCGGCGATCTGCCCCATCGGGACTTTCTGACACCGCTTGGACTCTTCGCGTTTTTGCCAATTGTCTGGTTGATGGACGCAGGCTTCGGTCTGGGCGCGGCGTTTGCCTATGCGCCTGTGTTTATCGGATTGGTTAGCCTTCCCGCGCTCTATTTTGTCGGAATAACACGGTTCTCACCGGCCGGTGCGCTTGCTTTTGGCGGCGTGTTTCTGGTGCAGCTTCTGGCGATGGTGCATGGCGGGGTAGAACCTACGGTCACGGCCTCCATGTATTACAACAACTGGTGCTGGGCTGTGGCCGCTTTGCTGGTGGTCATGGCGGTTCTGCCCTCCCGCACGACGGGTCTGAAAACGGTTTGGGCGGAGTCGCTGATCCTCGGGGTTGGGGTGGCGTTCCTGACGCTGACCAAGGTGCCCTTTGCCGTGTTTATCCTGCCAGCGTTGATCATCGCCCTGATCCTGCGCAGGCAGATGCGGGTGCTCGGGTTTGGGGTGATTTGGGCGCTGCTGGTGCTGGCGGCGGTGACGCTGCCCTATGGCGCTGTGACCTATTGGCAGGGATATGTGGCGGATTTGCTCTATGTTGCGCAGTCCGGCACGCGGAGCCAACCCGGTGCATCCTTGCCACTCATGCTGCTCGCCCCTTCGCAGGTCGTGGGTAATCTGGCTGTTCTGGTGGCAATCCTGTTCCTGCGTCAGGCGCGCAAATCATCAGAGGCTCTGGTTCTGCTGGTGCTGGCCGCTGGATGGATGTTGATCACCCATCAGAACTGGCAGAACGATCCGCACTGGCTGGTGCCGGCGGGGTTGCTTGTGATGATATTGGCCCGCGATGTGACGCTATATAATCGTTTCGGCTGGCCGTTGCAGCGGGCATTGCAAAGCGTTGCAGTCCTGTTGTTTGCGCTGGGCACGCCCCTGCTGATAACGCAGATTCAGTCGTTGTTGATCCATAACAGTTTGAAGCCGAAGCAGTTTGCTGCGGCACTGGATGGGGCAGGGTTGCAGGATTTGCGGTTCCGCAGTCTCGTCGGCAAGGATGTGCGGGTGGAGCGGCCCCTGAACAGTGCGTTTAAGGATAAAACCGTCGCAACAATCCTGAATGGAGAGACTTTGCCCGCATGCCAAAAAATCAACGGGTTGTTGAATGATCTGATCGAGACCGGAAAGCGGCTGGATGGGTTTGCGCAGACCAGCGGGGCGCAGGTGCTTTATGCGGATTGGGTCAACGGGTTGTGGCTGTTTTCCAAAACAGTGCCGCTGCACGGCGGCGCGCCGTGGTATTACGGCGGTACGGCGGGGTTTGCGGCGGCGGATTTCCTCGTGGTGCCGCTTTGCCCGATGGGGCAGGGGGTGCGCCGGATGATCGTGAATTCGATAGAGCAGGATCCGGCCCTGTCGTTCCGCGAAGTGGCGCGGGACGATTTGTTCATTCTGTTGGAAAAAACCGCCCCGTCAGGAGGCGTTGCCAGCCTGCAGTAGCAGATAACAGGCCAAAGACGCGCTAAGCGTGACGCCATAAGGGAATTTGCCGCCAACCTGCCAGGATTTCCATCCGGCAAGATAGGGTTTGAACGCCCCGATCGCGCCAATCCCGCGATGCAGCGCAACGGTCAACAGCGACAAAGCGGCCAGCAGCATCAGAAACATGGGCGCATCCCCAAGCGCGATGAAAGGGGCCATTGCGGCGATGAATTTACTGTCACCACCCCCCATGTACCCAAAAGCCGTTAACAAAAAGCCGACAGCCAGCATTAACGCCGCCTGGGCGATGCGCAGCGCATAAAGATCAAGTGGAAACAGCAACAGGCCGACCACTGCGAAAGCCAGAAACAGGCCCAGCGTGGTCTTGTTGTAGATCTTCATGTGACGCAAATCGCTGATCGCGGCCCAGATGCAAAAGGGCAGGGCGATCAGCAGAAGAACCACAGTCGGGTCCAACAGGTTTTCCATCAGCTTTTGATTGTGCGCGTCAGGGCTTCCAGACTGCGGACGGCCTCTTCAAAGTGGCGTGGATGGGTGTCGATTGCGTCTTCGAGAAGACCGCGCCCGATGTCGGTATCGCCCTGTTTTACCGCGGACAGGCCGGCGGTGTAGAGCATCTGGGCTTTTTCAGTTTCGCTCATCGGGACGACGGGCAGGCTGTAGTTTTTCTGCGCAGCCCGGGCGAGCATCAGGTTGTTTTTCGCCGTGAACAGTTTGCGATCATAGGTAATCGCCTGAACAAACAGCTTTTCCGCGCCTTTGTAATCGCCGCGGGCCATTTTGGAATAGCCCCAGTTGTTCATCACATTGGACGGTTTCGTGGTCAGTCCGCTTGCGATTTCGTAAAAACTGTCGGCTTTTTTCCATTTCTTCTGGCTGTCCGCAATCATTGCTTCCAGACGATAGCGTTTGTATGTTTCAACGGTAGGGGGAACCTGATTTAACTGGGCCTCGGCGCCTTTCCAGTCATTGGTGCGGATCAGGGCGTCTGCAAAATCGATCCGGTCCTGATCGGTGCCTTCCTTGGACTCCACAAGTTTTTCAAACACGGGAACGGCCTCTGCCGCGCGTTTGGCGCGGATCAGGGACTGGGCGAGGCCGCGGCGGAACTCGGTCCGGTCAGGATCTTTGGTCAGGGAACTGCGGAAATATTCAACGGCTTCGTTCGGATCAGCGACCGTCAGCATAATGTCGTTAAGATCGGTTGCATCTACAACGCTCGTAGGATCAAGATCCGCAGCTTTTGATGCGTCGCCATTGTCTGCACATGCCCCAAGAGCCAGCAAGCCGGCGATTGCGAGTGTGCCCATTAGTGGATTGCCCATGGGTCTGTTCCTGTACTGCTCGTTTTAGCCCGAGTTTGATGTGGAAAGCAGCAGGTATTTGCCGTTACCCCGCCTCACCAACTCGAAGTCGTTATTAGTATTAGGAGAAGAATACTCCGTGTTATCCATAATTGCGATAACTTTGGTTAAATTCTTGCGAATTTCTTCGGAACTGCCGTTATCAAGCCCATATGCGAGCTGAAAGACACGCTTTGCTTCGGCATATTCGCCTTGGGACATCAAAACCACGCCAAGATTATTCCAGGCCGGAACAAAATCGGGGTCTTTTTTAACGGCGAGTTGCAAAAGCTCATTCGCGTGGTGCAACCGGCCCAGATGCATATTGGCAGAGCCAAGGGCGCTAAGGACATCGGCGTTAAGCCCTTTTTCCGAGGCCGCACGGGTATAGGCTTTTAGCGCAAGTTCGTACTCTTTTGAGGCCATCAATCGGTGGCCGACGGTCAGCCCGTCCACAGCCTCGGTAATCTTCTCTGTACCAGCCGGGGCCTTCAACCCTTCGTGGATCACCGCCAGCGAGCGGGAATCTACGGTTCCCACGCTGGAACAGGCACCAAGAGTGGCTGTGCCAAAGATTGCAGCCAGCGCGGCCGAATTATTTTTGAACCATGTGAACATAAATATCAAAGACCGAAGGTCCCACCATAATTACGAGAAGAGGGGGCACCGTGAACATCATGGTGCAGAGCGTCATTTTCGTGGGCAGCTTGTTTGCCTTTTCTTCCGCGCGGGTCACACGTTTGTCCCGCATTTCAGAGGCATAGACCCGTAAAGCTTCGCCAAGAGAGGTCCCGAAGGTGGCCGACTGGATCATAACGGTCACAAAGGCTGAAATGTCCTGACAGTCACAGCGTTCTGCCATGTCACGCAGCACAACGGGTCGTTCCTTACCGGCGCGCATTTCGTTTGCCACGATGGTAAACTCTTCCGAGAGGGCAGGGGCCGAAGGCGCGATTTCCTTGGCAACACGCTGCACCGCCTGATCAAGGGATTGGCCAGCCTCAATACAGACCAGCATCAGGTCGAGCGAGTCGGGAAATCCGTTCAGGATTTCCTCCTGACGGGTGGCGCGACGTTTTTCGACCCAGTAGATCGGGGCGTAATATCCCACAAAGCCGGGACCGAGCGTCTGGATCGCAAGCCATTTCAGATCAGAGGTGCCACCGGTGAGCAGGAATGTATAGATCGTCCCGAGCAGCAGACCCGCCAACCCGAGCACAAGTTGCAGGAAGTGAAAGGTCCGCACCGCGCCTTTGGTTCTGTAACCGGCCTGGATAAGTTTCAGACGCCGGTCGGAAAATTCCTGTTGATCCTGAGGTTCCAGATAGGCGGCGAATTTGTCGAGATTCGGCCCTTTCTGTTTTTCCCGCAGCTCCAGCTTGGGCTGGTCGCCTGCACCCCGTTTCGGACTGGGATTGCGCACAGCCGATCCGGCCAGCCGGTCGAACGGGTCTTCTTTCTTGGTCAGCAGGAAAGGCAGCGTCATGACGATACAGAAAATGCCAAGCACGCCCATCGCGATGAACGGGCCGGCCGGACCGAGAATTTCTATAAGGTATGTGTTGAACTGTTCAAGCATCTGACGAATCCTATACCTTAATATTTACCATGTGACGCATGACCAAAACGTTAATGGCAAGCATCACAAACACGGCAATCGCGGCGGGCATGTAATATTCGGTCGGTTTCACGGCGTCATAATAGGTCGGGTTCATCACATTGACCCCGCCAAGCGCTGCAAGCGGAAAGCCCGAGAGAAACATGCCGGACCATTTTGCCTCGGCGGTGATGGCATTGACACGACGGAACAGTTTGAAGCGGGAGCGGATCACCTTGGACAGCCCATCCAGAACCTCTGCCAGATTACCACCGGCCTTGGCCTGAATTGCCACGGCAACAGTCAAAAAGCGCAGGTCGGGCACGTCAATACGCTCTGCCATGTTGTTCAACGCGGTCGCCACATCGGCGCCATAAGCGGTTTCATCCACGATCATGCCAAATTCGGAACCGATCGGGTCGGGCATTTCGTTTGCTACGATATTGATTGCATTGGAAAAAGGGTGCCCCACGCGCAGCGAGCGCACGATCAGGTCAACCGCATCTGGAAGCTGCTCTTCAAAGGCGGCCATACGCTTTTTCGCCTTGCCGCTAAGCCAGAAATATACCCCGCCACCACCGATCAGAACGGATAGAATACAGCGCAAAACCAGACCGGTTGCAGTGAAATAGGTCAGACCCGCAAAGCTGAGCGCGGCGACAAAAACCATCACCATAATCAAAGCAGACGGCGAAAAAGCGATGTTGGCCTGCTGCGCCTTATGGCTGAGAATGGACATAATCGGCAGTTTCAGGCCGGAAAGATGCTGATCCCGCTCCTTGCGAAGCGCCTCGAACACTTCTTCCTGCGCCTTGCCGGTTTCCATCATCGCCAGACGACGGTTCACGCGGCTGTTCAGCTTGATGGATTTGCCAAAGGTCACAAGGTAGATACCCTCGACGATCAGAACAACGCCGACGAAGATCAGAAGATAGATAACAGCCTGTGTACCCATGGGAACGGTTCCTTATTGCGCGGCGGTCTGGCGGCGCGGAGAATAGATGCTGGAGGGCAGATCGTAGCCCCACTGTTTGAAACGGTCCGAATAGAGCGAGCGCAATCCGGTCGGGGTAAAATCACCGATCAGCTTGCCGTCTTTTCCGGTGCCTTCGATTTCGTATCTGAAAATTTCCTGCAACGAGATCACATCGCCTTCCATGCCGGCGACTTCGGTGATGGACACCATCCGGCGGGAACCGTCCTGCAATCGTTTGGCCTGAACAATCAGGTTCACAGCCGACGCGATCTGCGAGCGCATGGCGCGCAGGGGCATTTCAACGCCGGTCATGGCGATCATGTTTTCCAGACGGGCAACCGCATCCCGTGCCGAGTTGGCGTGGATCGTCGTCATTGACCCGTCGTGGCCGGTATTCATCGCCTGAAGCATGTCGATCACCTCATCGCCGCGGGTTTCCCCCACGATGATCCGGTCGGGGCGCATCCGCAGGGCGTTTTTCAGACAGGCGCGGGCGTCAACTTCACCTTTGCCTTCCACGTTCGGCGGGCGGGTCTCCATCCGTGCAAGGTGTTGTTGTTGCAGCTGAAGTTCCGCCGTATCCTCAATCGTGGCGACACGTTCGTCATTGGCGATAAAGCTCGACAAAGCGTTCAGCGTGGTGGTTTTACCCGACCCCGTACCGCCCGACACAATGATGTTCAGGCGGCAGGCCACGGCTGCCTGCAAATAAGCGGCCATTTCATCGGTGAAAGCCCCGAATTTAACCAGATCGTCGATGCCGAGTTTGTCTTTTTTGAATTTCCGGATGGACACCAGCGCCCCGTCGATGGCGATCGGGGGCACCATAGCGTTAAAGCGAGAGCCGTCCTGTAGCCGCGCATCCACATAAGGGTTTGATTCATCAACACGCCGCCCCACTGCCGAAACGATCTTGTCGATCACCCGCAGCAGATGTTTGTCGTCGCGGAAAACCACCCGTGACAGGGAGAGTTTCCCTTTTTTCTCGATAAAAATCTGCTTGGGACCGTTGATCAGAATATCCGCGATGTCGTCGTCTTTGAGCAACGGTTCCAGCGGGCCGAGCCCCGTGACCTCATCGTACATCTCGTTGTTGAGGTTCGTGCGTTCTTCCTTTGACAGCACCATCCCCATTTCCTGCAGCCCGTCCGAACAGATTGCCGCGATTTCGCGGCGCAGGTCTGCTTCAGAGGCGCTTTCGATGGCGCCGAGGTTCAGGTTTTCGAGCAGCCGGGTGTGCATATCCAGACGCACATCCATCAGTTTCTGGGCGCGACGTTCCTCACGGCTGAGATTGTCCGGCTTTGCCTTTGCAGCCGGCACAGCCTTGGGAGGCGCTTTAACGACCGCAGGCTCGGGCGCAGCCGCTTGAGGCGCTGCAACCATTTCGGGGGCTTCGCCGGCGTCTGTCGGTGCCGGTTTTGCGTCCGGCTTTTTGTATCTCTTGAACATCTTGTACTCCCCGTTACTGGGCGTCTTCTTTTACGAGTTCGGATAGTGTCTTAGCGATCTTGAATATTTCCTTACGAAGCGGATTTTTAGCGGCGATTTCTGCCAGCGGCACGCCTTCATCTCCGGCATTTGATACCGGTTTGCCCCCGTCGGGAAGGTGGTAGCGGAATTCGATTTCCAGACTTTCCGCCATCCGTTTAACCCGTTGTTTACCAGACATATCGGTAAATTTCGGGGCGCGGTTCAGGGCGAACTGGACCTTTTCAATCGGCAGATCTTCGGCTTTGAGCGTGCGCACGAAACGCAGCGCGTTCTGGGCGCAGCGCATGTCGAGTTCGAGCACGCCAAAATACAGTTGTGCCTCTTCCAAAACGGTTTCGGACCAGCTTACCAATGCTTGCGGAACGTCAACGATAACAAAGTCATAGCTTGATTTTGCCAGCGTCAAAATATTCTGGATGCCATCCGGTTCTACAAACTCCAGTGGCAGCGCGTCGATGGGGGAGGACAGCACGTCGAGCCGGTCTTTATAGGCCGTCATGGCCTGTTGCAGACCTGTTGCGTCCGTGGCAGCGGCATCGGACAAAAACTCGAACACCGCCTCAGAGCGGGGCACGTCAAGATAGGTGGACACAGCGCCATACTGGAAATCGAAATCGAGGATACAAACCTTTTTATTCTCTTTCTCGCTAATTTTCTGCAGCTCCCAGGCCAGATTGGCCGCGAAAGTGGTCGCTCCGACACCGCCGCCAAGCCCGTAGACCGGCAAAACGATTCCACTGCGTGTGGTATCAGCAGGTGGCATGGCGACACTGACAGGCGCGGCTGGCGGGGGCACCGGAACGTTGGAAATCCGTTCAATCGCGTCGTGCAACGCCCCTTCGGGGAGCGGGTAGGGCGCGAAGTCATCGCAGCCCATGCGCATCAACTGGTGCAACGCAACGGTGTTCAGTTCGTTCGGGACAAGGATGACCTTGATGCCGCGATCGCTGGCCGCACGGATTGCGTTGGCGACAGGTGTCAGATCCTGTTCATCCTCCTTGTCCACCGCAACGGTGACAAGTTTCAGATCCTTGCCGATTTCCGAATTCAAAGCCGCTTCGGCAGCTTCAAACGTCAGAGCGCCCCAATTCTCGTCGAATTCGGTCTCCATATCTTCAATCAGAAGATCGAACGCTTCAATGTCGCGTGCGATGGCGCAGGCAATGACTTTATCCGCGTTCTTGTTTTCTGTTTCGGCGCTCATACCCTCGTTCCACCCAAATGCGGGAGTTTCCCCGCTTGTTTTTTAGCGCGTAATGCGCCCACTCTTCACATCGGAAATATATTAAAATTGTGGTAATATTTTGTTTGATGCGGGCAATTTTAATGAAAACGCTGCCCGCATCAGGGAAGCTGAAAGCTGTTATTCTTTAGTGTCTTCAGTCGTGTAGGTCGTCGAGATATACTGATCGTAGACAAATTTAGCGTATTTTCCGTCCAGATCAGAGGCACGGCCCTTGCGGGCAAAACCGTAGACTTCGGTTACTGTGCGCCGGTTAGCCCGGCTCGGGCCTTCGGTCAGCACAACAGGACGGGTTTCCCCGAAGGAGGCAACAGCCTGAACCTTGCGCCGGTCTACGCCCTGACTCACCAGATAGTTCACAGCCGCCACGGCACGTTGTTTACCAAGACGGCGATTGAAAGCATCCGAGCCGACCTTGTCAGTGTGGCCATAAACGCGGAATACGATCTGGGGGTGTGCCTTGATCCACTGGGCCTGACGGCGCAGCTGGCTTTGGGCGGTTGCGTCCAAAGCTGCGGAATTAAAGGCGAAATTGATCTGTGCCGGCGCTTCCGCTGCAAATTTGCGCGTCAGGTTGGCCGCCATTGTGCCCAGTTCACCCGAAAGCACCGCAACATTGTGTGCCGTGGAAACCCCAAGGTTGGCGTCGTTGATCTCGGACCCTGCTTCCGGCCCGATATAGGCGAAAGAATTGTCAGTAACCGAACAGCCGGCCAGCAGGAGCGCCACAACGGCGGAGGAGGTGATTGATACCGTTTTCATGTGCCTTACTCCATCACATAGCCGTAAGAACCAGTGAAGTCTTGGGAAGACACTGTTCCTGTGGCGCGTTTCACGGTTTTGCCTTTGCGATTTCCGGTCACATTCCCCAAGAGGAACAATTCGCTCTCGTTAGGGATTTTCACACGGTCTGTCGGCAGGCTGAGGCTGTCGCCATTCACCGGCGTCACAAGATGTGGCGTAACGATCACAACCAGTTCGCTCTGGTCGCGGGCGTAATTGGCACTGCGGAACAGGGCGCCAAGGATGGGCACATCCCCGAGCCAGGGCACTTGGGATGCCGCGTCAGAGAAGTTGTCTTGCAACAGACCTGCAATCGACATGCTTTGCCCGTCACGCATTTCAACCACGGTGGTCGCCTGACGCTTGGAAAACGCCGGAATGACAGAGCCGCTGACCGTGATGGATTGCGTCGGGTCCAGTTCGGACACCGCGCTTTCAATGGTCAGGTTGATCAGGTCGCCGTCTACCACGATGGGCTTGAATTTCAATTCAATACCAAAGGGTTTATATTCAATTGTGATACCGTCGCCGTCCGCTACAGGGACGGGAAACTCACCCCCGGCAAGAAAGCTGGCTTCGTTGCCGGAAATGGCCACGAGGTTCGGTTCCGCAAGCGTGCGGACCAGACCTTTGGTTTCCAGAGCTTCCAGCATCAGGTTGATCGCAAGATCACCCGAAGAGAACCCCAAAGAGAAGGCGCCCTGTTGTCCTGTGGTTGCCACGCCAACTCCGGTTGTTGTCGGGGTCTGGAGCAGGGAGCCGGTGCCGATCTGGGCCACGGGGCTGTTGCCGGTAATGTCGACGCCGATGCTGGCAGACAGGTTTTTTGCAACACTGCGTTGCATTTCTGCAAAGCGCACTTTCAGCATCACCTGCTGGGAGCCGCCAACCGTCATCAGGTTGGTCACACGTTCCGGCGCATAGCGTTCCGCCAGATCCAGCGCACGCGCCAGTTTCTGTTTACCCGATACGCGGCCCGACAGCACGATGCCGTCATTGGCCGTGCGGACTTCAATAGGTTCGCGGGGGAGGATCTCGCGCAGGCGTTCCTTGAATTCCGCAAGATCGGGGGACACATGGACGTCTACGTTGGTGATCAGCTTGCCGTCCGCTGCCAGAAGTGTCAGCGTGGTGCGGCCAGGTGATTTTCCCAGAACATAAATGGTCCTATCCGACAGCGTCGCGATGTCCGCGATGCCCGGATTGGCCACTGATAGTTCTGCGAAGGGCTGGTCGGATTCCATGACAATGGCACGGTTAACCGAAACTTTAATACTGCTAGTGGTCGCGCCACGCATAATTTTCAGCACATTCTGCGCTGCTGCCGGTGGTGCGATAATGCCGGTTGCGCATATGCCCAACAGGCCCGCTTTTAACAGGTTTTTAATATTCATGTGATCCTGCCTCTCTGAACCACTACTGCTTTGGTCCGGGTCTTTGCTGCCCGATTATTATCGAGCACACTGCTCCAATTGGGTTTTATTATCAAGATTCAATATTTTGTAAGGGGCAGTGTATGTTGAAACGGGGCAACAGTGTCACAGTATTGTCCCTGATTTTGCAGCAAAACGGGCGCCGAAGCGCCCGTCAGTTCGGTGCAATCGAGTGTTCGCGGGGTCAGTTGGAGCAGGGGATCGGGATTTCGATCACTTCCGCACCCCGACGGGTTTTGATGGTGCAGACCTCTTTTTCGACCAGTTTTATCTGCTCGCGACCTAGCAGATCGTCTTTGGTGATCTCGATCTGTTCGGAGGTTGTTTCATCGTCGATGCCGCGCAGGGACAGCAGCAGGTTGCCTGTGGATTGGGCCTGAACCAGCGCCGCAATGGTCTTTACATCGGCCGCGACGGTCACTGTCCGCGCAACAGTCGGGCGGTTGCGGGTCGCATCGGCTTGCTGGTCAATCGCGATCAGCTCCAGTCCGTTCAGGATCAGTTTGGTAACGGTGTCATTTTCCGTTTTGCCGGTCCAATACACGTCTACTTTGTCACCGGGGCGCAGGAAGCCGGAGACACCGGAGGCCACGTCAACACGGATCGCAAAGGCACGCATACCTTTTTCCAGACGGGAGGACACGCCGGCATCTTCGCCCAAGCGGGTTACTTTAGAGGCAAGAATAGCCTCGCCAGGTTCCATAGTCCGCAGCACAGTGCGAAATTCGTCGTCATCTTTGCTACCGATCAGGGCTTCCAGTTCGGAAAAGGAATTTTCCGGAATCGCCGCCAGCGGAAATTCTACCGCTTTGACATCTTCTTCGGTCAAGGGTTTGCCGTATTCCAGAGTGTTCGCCGCGACATAGACTGTCTTCAGGTCGATTTTCTGGACTTTCGGCGTGTTTTTCTGTGCGAGAGCGGCTTCATATTGATTGAAACGCTCCATCGCCATGTAGACGGCACCACCTGCGATGGCGACACCCATAATTAGCACTAATGCAAAAACCATACGCATGTTCTTCACCCGCTCTTCTTGTATGTGTTTACCCGATTGAACTCATCTATCCGGTTGAGTTGCGACCCGTGGCAGCGCGCGATTAAATGCAAGCCGCCTGCAAAACCTGTGTTCGGGAGCATATTTTAACCTGCTCCGGAAACGCCTGCACTGTTCCACCAAAAAAAAGCGCGACCCGATCCATGATCGTTCGCGGCATACAAATCTTTTTGTTTTGCTGCCGCCTTGCGCGGTGGAGAGCGAAGGGCCGCCGGCCCTTCGCTACAGCATCAGTCAGCTTAGGATACGGAAGTCGCGGACAGCTGGGTGTTGATGTCGGAGGCCAGATCTTCCATGCCGCCGCGGATCGCTGTCACAACAACGCCACCAACCAGAACCAGTGCAGCTGTCAGAACAACCCAGTCTACAGTTACAGCGCCGTCTTCGTCTTTTGCAAATTTAAACAGTTTCATTTTTGAACCCTCCAAGGTCACATTTAAGTTTTTCTCTTTAGACCCGGCTAACTGGGAGAGAGCGTTCTCGTCAATGCTCGGCCCGTCGTGTCTATGAAGCTATTTATACTGGGAAATGTGACCACAGTTTGGCGCATAAACTTGGAAATTCTAGGAAATTAACTTTTTGTCAGAGAAACGCCAAAATCCCTTAGTTTTCGATACTTTACTTGTGAAATTATTTTCGGTCCCGATGGATTCCGTTAGGGTGTATGGGGAGTTTTGGCAAAAAAGCCACAGTTCAAACACACAATCTCCTAGCTTTGCGGCCGCTTTTTTGCGATTCCTTGGAAAACAAAATCAAAAGAGCAGAGCAGTGACAGGTTTTCCCGCATTCAAAGCGGCGTGTTTGGCCGGAGCGATCAGTCTTGCCGGAGCAGCCGCCCCGACAGTAAGCGCACAAGGCATCACGTTCAAGAAGGTGGGCGTCCCCGGCAAGGCCGCCGGCAAGCGCATCAATGTGCAGATCACGCCGGAGGAAGATTATTACAAACGTCTTCATCGCGAGAAGATGGAAAATCAGAAGACCAAACCGCCACAGGATAAGCCCGAAGCAACAGTGGCCACGGTCAAGCCGACCGATTTGCAAGACTGGTTTTGGGATGACAATTCCCCTTTGATGACCGCAGCGGCCTCCGGGCGGCTGGAAAAAGCCCTGCAAAGCCTTAGCAGAAATCCTGCCCATTCTGCGCGTCTGTCCCCCAACATCGGGCATATGCAGTCTCTGGCCGATAAATACGGCGGCAGTATTCTGTTGGCGACTTTAGGAAAGAATGTCTCGCCCGCCTTCGTTCTGGCAGTGATTGGTGTGGAATCGGCCGGACGTGCGGATGCGGTCAGCGGGGCAGGGGCTGTGGGGCTGATGCAGCTCATTCCTGATACGGCAGCGCGGTTCAACGTGACTGACAGCACCGATCCGGCGCAGAACATCAAGGGTGGTTCGGCTTATCTGGACTGGCTGTTAAATGAATTCAACCGCGATCCGCTGCTTGCCCTTGCCGGATATAACGCGGGAGAGAATGCCGTGAAAAAACATCTCGGCGTGCCGCCCTATCCCGAAACCCGTGCCTATGTGCCCAAAGTGGTCGCGGCATGGCAAGTCGCCCGCAGTCTGTGTATGACTCCGCCAAAATACGTCACGGACGGATGTGTCTTCAAAACAAGAGCCAGTAAATGACCAACAAAAGACCGCTAGCCGTTGATATAGACGGGACGTTTCTGAAAACCGATATGCTGTTTGAGGGGTTTTGGCTTGCCTTGGGCAAACAGCCGATGAAAACCATCAAAACCGTCTTTCGCCACTTTAAGGACCGCGCCCGTCTGAAACGGGAGATTACCGAGCTTGCAGATGTGAACGTCGAGTTGTTGCCAGTCAATCCCGACATTCGGGCCTATATGGAAGAGGCCCGCGCTGACGGGCGGGAAGTGATCTTTGCTTCGGCCAGCGACACGTCTTTGGTTCAGAGACTGGCGGACCACCACGGGGTTGAGGGGACGCACATCGGCTCTGACGGAGAGGTGAACCTGAAGGGGGACGCCAAGGCCGCCGCTTTGAATGCCCGCTTCGGAGAAGGGCAATACGCCTATGCAGGGGATCAAAAGCTCGACTTCAAGGTCTGGAAATCTGCCGGAGAGGCGATCGTCGTGGGGCGTCACCCATCCGTTGTGCGCCAGTTAAAGGCGGATGGCGTCGAAGTGGTGCAGGTTAAAAAATCATGGTCCCGCCGCTCGCTCGCTATGGGGTTGCGGCCCCATCAATGGGTCAAGAATGCGCTGTTGTTCCTGCCGCTGATCGCCGCCCATTCCCTTGATCCCATGTCGATCATGCGGGTGATACTGGCGATTGCGGCATTCTCGGCTGCGGCTTCGTCCATCTATATCGTCAACGATCTGCTGGATCTGGAGGCAGACCGACAGCACCCTAAAAAGCAGTTCCGCCCGCTGGCTTCGGGCAATGCTCGGATTCCCGATGCCATGTTGATGAGCTTTGCGCTCGGGGTGTTCGCGCTTGGGGTGGGGTTCATCATTGGCTGGGCGCTCTTGGGGGTGATCGCGCTTTATATGCTGTTGTCCCTGTCCTATTCCCTGAAGCTGAAGAAAATGCGCTGGGTGGATATTGCGACCCTTGCTGCCCTTTATACCCTGCGGGTGATTGCTGGCGGGCTTGCCGCGCAGGTGACGGCCTCGGGCTGGCTGGTGGGCTTTATCTTTCCGACCTTCCTTGCGCTTGGCTGTGTCAAGCGGCTGACGGAACTGACCCTTGCCAAATCGGATGGCAAGGTGCCCGGACGGGGCTATTGCAAATCCGACCGCGAGGATCTGGTGAATGTGGCGGGCCTTGGGGTATTTTTTTCGCTGCTGGTGTTCCTAATGTACACGTTCAGCGGCACAGCGGCGACGCTCTATCAGGATATCTGGATGCTGCGCCTAGCGATTATCCCGCTTGCGCTGTGGCAGATCCGTATGGTGCTGCTGGGTTGGCAGGGCAAACAGGATTACGACCCGATTGTTTTTGCCATGCGCGATAAATCCGGTATCGCAATCATCGCGGTGACGGTGTTGATCCTGTTCTACGCCGCTGGCGAAATCGCCTGAGCTTCGGGCGGCTTCAGACCGATAGTTTCTTGAAAATCGGCTCGGGGATGGATTTGATAATCGCCATGATGTAGCGCCAGAAGAATGGCGTGTAGAGCGTATTTTTACGCTTTTCATGGGCGGTCCACAGATCCTGCGCGATCTGGTCGGGGCTGGCCACAAGGAACATGCCCTCTATTCCCCAAGTCATTGCCGTGTCCACAAACCCCGGCTTCACGGTGACAACATGTCCGCCGCTGCGGTTCAGACGGTTGCGCAGGCCAGACAAATAGGTGTGAAAACCGGCCTTGGCCGCGCCGTAGGTGTAATTCCCGATCCGGCCGCGATCCCCCGCGACCGACCCGATCCCCAGAACCGTGCCGCCCTTCCGCTCCTCCATGATCGGGGCCAGTCCGTGCAGGAAGTTCACGGGGCCGGTAAAGCTGTCCTGAATGGTCAGATCACCCGTATTCGGGTCTGCGTCTACATCCCCCTGCGGCGCCATCGAACCAACGAAAACAGCGGCGTTAATGATGCCGTCATTAGCTTTGGCGGCGTCATAGATCGGCGCGAAGCTTTCGGGGTTGCGCACGTCAAATAGCACAGCCGCCGCCGAAGCTGCCCCCCTTGCGAGACAATCCGTAGCGGTCCGGTCAAGATCATCCTGATCCCGTGCGGCAAGAACCAGATGCGCCCCTTCAATGGCCGCTTTGCGGGCGAACGCGCGGCCCATAGCGGAACCAGCGCCAAGTATTATCCAAGTCTGGCTCATGCGGGGTCCCTCAGTTTCAGGCGGCGGATAAGATCGGTTTTGAAGGCGCCTTCCGGATCGGCTGCCTCGACGGTTTTCTGCCACTCCGACAGCTCGGGATACATCAGACGGGCCTGCGCCGCGGTGGCCAGACTGTCTTTGGCGAAATAAATGCGGCCTCCGGCTTCGGCGGCCAGTGTGTTTAACTGGGCCACCAGCGCACGGGATTTTTCGCTGTTGGGGAAGTCCAGCGCCAGCGTGAAACCTTCCATCGGAAAGGAGAGGGAGCCAGCCCGTCCCGGACCCGTGCGTTTCAGCACGGCAAGTGGCGAGGCAAGTCCCGCATCCGCAATCAATCGCAGCATATCGCGCAGGGTGCGTTCGGCGGTCTCATCGGGCAGGACGCATTGGAACTGGTGGAAGCCGCGCTTGCCATAAAGCTTGTTCCAGTCGTGGATTTTATCAAGCGGGAAGAAAAAATCCTTCAGGCTGCGCAACACGCCGCGCCCCTGTTTCGGGATGCGGTTGAAATACATGCGGTTGAACAGCCGAACCGTTGGCGGGGACAGTGCGAAAGGCGGGGCATTGAACGGTACCTTGCGCGGTTTGCGCAGCTTCGGGGCCATGTTGGAGCTGGTCAATTCTGCTTCTTCCATAATGCCCCGTCCAAGGTTCTGACCATTTGCGGTGCCATCAATCCAGCCCACGCAATAGGTCGCGGTAGAGGATTTGAGCATCTCCATGAACTCTGCCAGATTTGCCGCGCGGCGTTCGTCCACTTGTATCAGTCGGGACGAGCAGGGGATCATCTGGATTTTGGCCGACAAGATCGCACCCGTTTGGCCCAGCCCGCCGATTGTCGCTTTGAACAGGGCCGGATCGCTTTGGGAGGTCACGGTTGTGGTCTTGCCGTCCGCGCCTGCCAGTTCGATTTCCAGAACATGCTGGCCAAAGGTGCCGGCCTTATGGTGGTTCTTGCCGTGGACATCATGTGCGATACAGCCGCCGAGCGTGGCAAATCCGGTTCCCGGCATCACCGCAGGCATCCAGCCTTTTGGGGCAAATGTGTCGAGCATATCGGTAATGGAACAGCCCGCTTCGGCGTGCAGAATGCCGGTGTCTGCGTCAAAACCGATGAAGCGGTCCAGCCGCGTCATATCAATGGCGCGCCCGTCGCTGTTCACCGCCGCATCCCCGTAGGAGCGTTGCGCACCGATGGCAGGGGCGGGCGTGTCGGTGAATATTACTGACAGGGCAGCGGGTTTCTCAGGGCGGGCGAGTTCGGCTTTCCCAGATAAAACACGGCCCCAGCCGGTCAGTTCAGCGGTTTTCCAGCGCATGTGGCCTCCGTGCGGCAGCGGTTTCGGCTATCGGGAAGATCAGTACACCCAGCCCGATGGCAAACCAGAGTGTGGTGATGCGGATAATGGCAGTGGCGGGCAGGGCGATTTCCAGCGGAACCCCTTGCAAGGACAACAGTGCAAGCATCGCGGCTTCGGCACCGCCTATGCCGCCGGGCAACCCTGTGGCGCCTCCGGTCATCATGGCAAAGACAAAGATACCGACACAGGTCCAGACCGGCAGGCCCGCGCCCATCCAGTCCAGCAGCAGGTAAAAGGCGTAACCTTCTGCGAACCAGCCCAGAAAGCCCAGCGCGAAGGCGGGCAGCGCAATGGCGGGTTGGGAAAACGGCCTCAGCGAAAGCGCCGCGCGGCGGGCGCGGGCGAACAGACGTGGCTTGCGTCCAATCAGCTTGAACAGCATGGTAACGCACCAGCGGAACAGGGCAGGGCGCGTGGCGATAATAGCGGCGAGGATTGCGATAATGGCAACAGGGATGCCGCCGTTGATACCGCCGGTCATAACCAGCATCGCAGCCGCCAGCAGCAGGCCGGAGGAGGCGAGATCAGCCGCGCGATCTACCAGTACCAAAGGCGCGGTGCGTTCCACACTGGCGCCGGTTTCACGGTTGATCCAGCGCACCCGCACCAGTTCCCCCAGTCGTCCCGGCGTTATGGTCAGGGCAAAGCCGCCCAGATAATGCCGCAACACCTGTAAAAGCCCAAGGTCCAGCCCGAGTGCGCGACCGTACAGGAACCAGCGAAAGGCGCGGAAGGTGTAATTGACCAGCGACAGGGCCAAGAGGATTCCGATTTGCGTCAGGGACAAGAGGGTAATCTGGTGCCAGATGTCCTCTCCGGAGGCGGTGGCAAAGGCCAGCACACCGCACCCCAAGAAAATCGCCAGAACGATCAGGGTGGAGCGATATGGATGCGCGCCGTTCATTGCGGGTGTCATTGTCTCTGCCTCGGGCGGTCTGTCGTTGTGCCGCGTTCCCTGCTGGATAGCGCCGGATTCGGGCCAGAGTGTGGCGCGCAAGGGTCACGACTGTTGCATATTTGTGGTGATTGCAGAGGCAAAAGAAAAGGCCCCGAACAGGGTCGGGGCCTTGATAGAGTCTTTTGAAGATGTGCGGATCAGTTGATCAGCGTCGCCTCGGTCAGAGAGTCGATTTCCTCGCGGGTGACACCATCGGCCATTTCAACCAGCTTCAGGCCACCTTCGACCACATCGAACACGCCCAGATTGGTGATGATGCGATCCACAACGCCCTTGCCTGTCAACGGCAGGGTGCATTCCTTCAGCAGCTTGCTTTCGCCCTTCTTGTTGGCGTGATCCATGATGACGATCACTTTGCCCACACCGGCCACCAGATCCATCGCGCCGCCCATGCCTTTGACCAGCTTGCCCGGAATCATCCAGTTGGCCAGATCGCCGTTTTCAGCCACTTCCATCGCGCCAAGGATCGCGGCTGCGATTTTGCCGCCACGGATCATGCCAAAGGATGTGGCGCTGTCAAAATAAGCGGTGCGGGACAATTCGGTGATTGTCTGCTTGCCTGCGTTGATCAGATCGGGGTCTTCTTCCCCTTCAAAGGGGAAGGGCCCCATGCCGAGCATACCGTTTTCCGATTGCAGCGTGATGTCCTTGTCGCCCACGTAGTTCGCCACCAGCGTCGGAATGCCGATGCCGAGGTTCACATACCAGCCGTCTTGCAGTTCCTGTGCGGCCCGTTCGGCCATCTGGTTTCTGTCCCAAGCCATGGTTCAAGCCTCCTCGCGCTGGCGCACTGTGCGCTGTTCAATACGTTTTTCATGCTCGCCCTGAATGATACGATGCACATAGATGCCGGGCAGATGGATGTGATCGGGATCAATGGAGCCGCGCGGGACGATTTCTTCGACCTCTACCACACAGGTCTTGCCACACATGGCTGCCGGCGGGTTGAAGTTGCGGGCGGTTTTGCGGAACACCAGATTGCCCGTGTCATCCGCTTTCCACGCCTTGACGATGGACAGGTCTGCAAAAATGCCCTCTTCGAGAATGTAATCCTCTCCGTTGAAGGTTTTCACTTCCTTGCCCTCCGCGATCACAGTGCCCACGCCGGTTTTGGTGTAGAAACCCGGAATGCCGCAACCCGCAGAGCGCATACGCTCGGCCAGAGTGCCTTGGGGGTTAAATTCCAGCTCCAGCTCTCCGGAAAGATACTGGCGCATGAATTCGTCGTTTTCACCCACATAGGAGGAAATCATCTTTTTTACCTGACGGGTTTGCAACAGCACGCCAAGGCCGAAATCGTCAACGCCTGCGTTGTTTGAGGCGACGGTCAGGTCTTTGGTGCCAGCGTCTTTGATGGCGCTGATCAGGTTTTCAGGGATACCGCACAGGCCAAAGCCGCCTGCCGCGATGAGCATTCCGTCGAACAGAAGGCCGTCAAGCGCCTCTGCTGCGGAGTTGTATATCTTACCCATTGGGGACTCCTCGTTGCAATTGAAACGTGTTTACGCTGCGTCGCAGCGGTATGCAAGAAGCGGCCAATTTCCGCATCAGGGTTAACGTTATCAGGTTTTGCACCGGCGGCGAGGAAATTCCGGCGCGGGGATAGGTCGGGGCGATGAGGCTATTTGAAAACAAAAGACGAAAGCCGGTTATCACCCTGCAAATATGAAGCGTCATATATGAAGCGTGTTGTAAGACGCGTGTTGTAAGACGCTTCATAAATGAAGCTTCTTAAATGCAGGGTGATCGCACTTGCAGGATGGATCGTGGCAGCCGAAGGGGGATGTCTTTCGCAAGGGGAGCAAGCCCGCACAGGCCGCATCCCGCGCCTGCGGGATCACCAGACACTGAATTCCCGGCTATAACTTAGGCAAATTCGCGCCCTTCGCTGGGTCAGACCGCCGGCTATTCTTTTTCCGCAAAGCGGTAACTGCCTTCGGGCAGGTCCAGCGCCGCCTGTAGATCCCGCAGCTGCGCCATAGACAGCGTGATCTTGTTGGTCCGGTCCGTCTCGGGATTATATTGCTCCACCGTTACCACACTCGCGAAAGCTGCAATGGTAATGTCATCCTGCAACGGACGATCTCCGTCGTCGATCAGGGTAACGATGGTGGCGTCGAAGTCGTGTTCAATGGTAAACATGGTTTCAGCGTAACCTTCAGAGGCCAAAGCAGCAATGATCCAAATCGAAAATGTGCTAACAGACCGTGGCTCCAAATACGCGGTCAGCGGCGGCGTGGTCAAAGACCGGGACGGCGCAACTGCCTTTGTCAAAACACTCCGCCGGAAGAAGAAATTTGCCAAGGCCACCCATAACACCTGGGCAGTGATCCTGCCGGATGGCACCCAGATCAAAAACGACGACGGAGAAAGCGGGGCAGGCATGGTCATCCTGCGCATGCTGGAACGGGACAACATCATCGGAGAGGTGGTTGTCGTCACCCGCTGGTACGGCGGTGTGCATCTGGGCGGCGACCGGTTCCGCCACGTGCAGACCTGCGTGCGTGCCTATGTCGACGCCCGCACGGATGTCAGCGCTGCCGGATAGCGGCGACCCCCCGCGCAAGCCCCCATCCCACAAAGACGAAGACGATATTGGCCGCTGTCACGAAAGCATAGAACATCAGCCTCCCGCCTAATTCCAGATCGTTGAGAAACGGATAGGGTAGTCCGGCTGTGACTGTCCCGACCGGCGCATCGTTCAGCGGATGCACGAAAAGTTCCAGCCAGAGCGGATAGGCAACCCCGAGGACAAGGACGGCAACAAACACAGGGCGCAGCCGTGAAAACACGCCCAGCAGAAAGAAGGCGTCGATCCACATCAACACTGCCCCGCCCAGATGCAGATAGTATTCCTTCCACCAGACCGGCCCATCACCGGTCGTCACATTGGCCGGATCAAGGAAATACAGCCGCCAGTATTGCACCAGCACAGCCATATTCATCACAACGACCAATGAGACAAAACTCTCCCAGCGCGCGGTGCTGCGCCCGAGGCTCAGGCGAAGCATCTGAGCGGCCACAATCAGATTGGCTGTCAGGGTCCAGATGGTGAGAAAGCGGAATTGCCAGCCGAACGCGGCGGGATCGATATGGCGGAACAGTTCCAGCCAGTAAAAGGCGGCCAGAAGGAATACGATAGTACGATAAAGCGTCATGCCCGCAGCCTAGCCGCCGCAAGGCTGTCGGGCAATGACGCTGTAAACCTGAAAACAGGTTTTAATCAGATGATGCGAACCTGTGCGCCAACCGGAGTGATCTCGAAAAGTTCCTCGATCATATAGTTGAACAGGCCGATACATCCCGAAGAGGACTGGCGCCCGATTTTGCGGGTGTCATGGGTGCCGTGGATCAGATAGGCGGGCCAGCTGAGATACATGGCGTGCGTGCCAAGCGGGTTGCCTTCCCCTGCAGGCATAAAGGCAGGCAGGCTCGGGTCCCGTTTGCGCATGTTCACAGTCGGGGTCCATGTGGGGCCAACCTTCTTGCGGACGATCTTTGTATAGCCCCGTTTGGTCAGCTCGTTGGTTTGGGGCACGGAAGTCGGGTAGATGCGGTAATCATTGCCCACCGGATTCCAGTAATGCAAAGAGCGGGAATTGGTGTCACACAGAATCGACACCCGGTCCAACGCGCTGAAATGCTCTTGCCAGTCCTGTGCCATAAAACCCGATACGTTGCGGTTCACCAAAGGGTTGATGGCAGGCTCGGATTGCGCACGCAGCAAAGAAGGCGCGCTCAAGGTGGCCAGGGCAGCCGTAATGAAAGTGCGGCGGTTTTGTTGTGTCATGGCTTGAACTCTTCTCATTAATTTCATGCTGTCCTAGCAGATAGGGCGCATGCGCGGAAGCTGCGAGTCCTTCACGTGTGTGTGAGCCATAAATCGCCGCTTTTCAGACACTAAACCGAATGGTTTGCCTCTTGCAGACGGGTTTCCAACTGGTCGAGTTTTTCCACCGCAGCGGCGAGTGTTTCCTTCAACTGCGCAATTTCACCCAGTGCATCATTGATTGCCACCGGACGATCAAAAGCGTCTTCCACATGGCTGGTGCCATTGCTTTCGCCGTTGATCAGCCAGACGATCGACACGTTCAGCAGGCCAGCCAGCATCTGCAACCTGTTAGAGCGGGGCGAATCCTCGTCGCTTTCCCATGCTTCTATAGACTCGGGCTGCACGCCGAGCTTTTCGCTCAGTCCCTGAACGGTCAGCCCTTTGGCTTCGCGGGCGGCTTGCAGGCGTCCGCCAAAGCTGGCGGAGGTGGCTTCGAAGGTCTCTGCGAGGGCGGTCTCTGTGGGGGTCAAAACGAAATTCCTGTCTCTTGTGTGAAGTCTTGGCACAGTGTTGCACGGACTGTCGCCGGATGGTGGAGTTTTTTGCGACTTTTTTCCGGCGTTTTGCGAAACCGCCGGAACCCTTTCCCGATCCGGTGCGTTCCATTGGCAGAGCAACCGATGTCTGCGCAATGATCTGGGCGGGCATATTAACAAAGAAAGGAACCGTTATGAATTGGGACCAAGTTAAAGGTAAGTGGAAAGAATATTCCGGTAAGATTCAATCCGAATGGGGCGATCTGACCGACGACGAAGTTGCAGAGGTCAACGGCGACCGCCGCGCACTGGAAGGCAAAATCCAGTCCAAATACGGCAAAACCAAAGAACAAGCCGAGCGCGAAGTAGACGATTTTCTGGCCCGCCACTAAAGGCGCGTTTGGATTTAGGTTGAGTGAGTAGCGAGTAAGGAGAGGGGTGCCAAAAGGCGCCCCTTTTTTCGTGGGAGGGGCGATCCGGGAAGGCGGCGCGCAAATGTTAATCCTAAGAGGTGGTGTCCGGCAGGACGCCCCGCGCCCGACCTCCCACGCGGGAGGGCGCGTTACAACAGTCGTTCTTGTAGTGGGCGTTGTGAAACGCGCCCACCCGAGGTCGAGCGCGGGGCTTGTGTGGGCTGTAGCAAGTATTTGTTAAAAGCTGTTTTCTATTTTATGGTTTCAAAACTACACCGGCCGCGCGAGCGGCCCGCGCCTGACCTTCCCCACGGGAAGGCGCGTTGCGCCTCCCCAAGGTCATGCGCTGGGGTGGGATTTATGCGACGGGTTTCCCCCACAAGTCATATTCTGACGCTTCGTCCACCTCGACCGTCACCAGATCACCCGCACTCAACCCGTCAAAACCCTCATCAATGAACAGGTTCCCGTCGATTTCAGGCGCGTCGGCCATTGTGCGGCAGGTGGCGCCATCGTCTTCTACGCTGTCCACAATCACTTGCAGGGTTTTGCCGACTTTGGCTTCCAGCTTGGCTTCGGAGATTGCTTGGGATTTCTCCATGAAACGGTTCCAGCGGTCCTGTTTCACCTCATCCGGCACATGATCCGGCAGCGCGTTAGAGCGTGCGCCATCCACGTTTTCGTACTGGAAGCAGCCGACCCGATCCAGTTGCGCTTCGTCCAGCCAGTCCAGCAGGTGCTGGAACTCGGCCTCGGTTTCGCCGGGGTAGCCGACAATAAAGGTGGAGCGCAGGGTGATGTCGGGGCAGGTCGCCCGCCACGCCGCAATTTCATCCAGCGTTTTCGCGCTCGCCGCAGGGCGGGCCATGCGTTTGAGAACATCAGGGTGGGAATGCTGGAACGGAATGTCCAGATAGGGCAGCACGCCATTGCGCGGGTCGGCCATGATCGGGATCAGGTCGCGCACGAAAGGGTAGGGATAAACATAGTGCAGCCGCACCCAAGCGCCGAGTTGTCCCAGCTCTCGCGTCAGATCGGTGATATGGGACCGGACCTCACCGTCTTTCCACGGGTTCATGTCGTGGCGGCGGTCCAGTCCGTAGGCGGATGTGTCCTGCGAAATCACCAGCAGTTCCTTCACCCCCGCATCTACCAGCTTTTCCGCTTCGCGCAGAATGGCATGGGCAGGACGGGAGGCCAGACGCCCCCGCATATCCGGAATAATGCAGAACTTGCACTTGTGGTTGCAGCCCTCGGAAATCTTCAGATAGCTGTAGTGGCGCGGTGTCAGCGACACATTCTGCGCGGGCAGAAGGTCGATAAACGGATCGGGCTTGGGTGGGACTGCGGTATGTACAGCGTCCAGCACCTGTTCGTACTGGTGCGGTCCCGTCACGGCAAGGACGCTCGGGTGGGTGCCGCGGATGTAATCTTCTTCCGCGCCCAGACAGCCCGTTACGATCACTTTGCCGTTTTCGTTCAGCGCCTCGCCAATGGCTTCAAGGCTTTCGGCCTTGGCAGAATCCAGAAAGCCGCAGGTGTTCACGATCACCGCTTCGGCACCGGAATAATCCGGCGAGATGGCATAGCCCTCGGCCCGCAATCTGGTCAGGATGCGTTCGGAATCCACCAATGCCTTGGGGCAGCCCAGTGAGACCATGCCGATTTTGGGCTGGCCGTCGCGCGGCGCATCAGAGAAACGGGCTTGCGGGGCAAGATCGGGGCGGAGGCTGGGGGGGTTCTGACTCATTTTTGCGGTATAGGGGTTTTTTATCCGCAAAGAAAAGGGTTTTGGCGGCGTCAGTATTGGATATTTGACCCAAAAAGAGCCGGTTTGCGGGATTTCCGGCGCTTATTCGCCCGTTGCAGCGGGGGCGGGGCGGCGGTTGGGGAAATACTTGCGCAGAACTTCGTCAAAGGGGGAGTTGTCTTCGGCCAGAGAGGCAAACAGGGTCATGCAGGAACAGAGCTTCAGATCATCAGGCGAGCCGAAGACCTGATAGGCGGTTTTATCCCCCGTGGTCAGCAGGATGCCGCTGCACTGGCGCAGACGTGCGCCAAGCGTTTCATGGGCGAGATAGGCACGGGCCTCGGCAATGTCTTTCAGGCCAAAGTAATCGGCCGTGGTGCTGCGTCCCAAGCCGCGCAATTGCGGGAATATAAACCACATCCAGTGGGTTTCCTTGCGTCCGGCCCGCAATTCGGACAGCACCGTATCATAGACCGGCGTCTGCGCGGTCAGGAAACGGTCGAGACTGTCTTGCTGGGTCGGATCTATCGGGGGCATCTGCGCGGCCTGTCTGAATACGCTTGGCGCAGGTTAGGTAAGATCGCGTCGAAAGGCAAATGATACGGGTGTGCCACCGGCGGGGTTTGGCCGGTGGCGGTGTGTATCAGCTTGGATCAGGCCTCAAAGACCGCCATGCCGAGCCATTGGGCGATCAGGGCGGGGGTGTCCTTGCCCTTGATTTCAATGGTCAGGGTATTTTCCGACAACAATTGTGTCGGGGATTTCTGGGTCACGGATTTCAGCACAAACCGTCCGCGAATCTGGTCTCCGGCGCAGACAGGGTTGAGAAACCGCACCTTGTTCAGACCATAGTTGATCCCCATCACCTGACCCGGCAGATCCTCGGCCGTGTCGATTGCAAATTTCGAGGCCATCGACAGGGTCAGGAACCCGTGCGCGATAGAGCCGCCGAATGGGGTTTCTTTCGCCGCGCGTTCGGGATCGGTGTGGATCCACTGGGGGTCTTCGGTCACTTCGGCAAAGGTATCAATCCGGTCCTGTTCGATTGTGACCCAGTCGGAAACGCCGGTTTCCGTACCAATTTTTGACGTCTGGATTTCAAGTGCTTTTTCGATCATGTATCCTTCGGGCCAGGCCCGCTCCCGTTTAAGTCGAACAGAGTGAACCCGCTTTGTAAGGCGTTGTAAAGACAAGCTGTTGCAAAGCCGCCGTGACGTAGTGTTCTTGCGGGTCTGGAGGCTTGCACAGGGCGGCGAATGCAGGGACACTGGGGCAAACTGCGGCCCTGTTCCTGCGGGTAAGCGGTAATGAATTTGAATACGAAGGTGAAAACAGATGGCGCGTATCCCCCCGAGCTTGAGGTCCGAATATTCCCTGTTCCGTCCGGTGCAAACCCGCTGGAATGACAATGATCTATACGGCCATATGAACAATGCAGTGCATTATCAGCTGTTCGATACGGCGGTGAACGGTTGGCTGATTGAACAGGGCCTGCTGAGCTTTGGTGCGGAGACCGCTTTCATCGTGGCGGAAACCGGCTGTTGCTATCACGGCGATTTGATGTTCCCCGAGATGATAGAGGCCGGACTGCGGATTGAGCGTTTGGGCGGGTCTTCTGTGGTGTGGCAGATCGGTCTGTTCCGCGAAGGCGCGGAAGACTCTGCCGCAGATGGGCGGTTTGTGCATGTGCATGTGACATCCGACGGGCACAAGCCGGTTGCGATGAATGCGGATCAGCGCGACAGGCTTTCCCCGCTGGTTATGGCGGGCTAACCGCAAGCAATCCCTTTTTTCGCTGGAAAAGCGGCGCGAGGGCTCTGGACAGTTCAGGCGTCAGGGCGCAATTTGGGGACATCCCAAGGAGCCAGTCCCATGCAACAGGCAGAAGATTTCCGCACGGAATGCGTCACGCTCGCAGAGGTGTTAGCCCCGCTACCCGAAGACGATTTTTTCAAACGCACCCAGTTCAAGGGCTGGACGATTGATGATGTGCTTGGCCATTTGCACATGTTCAACCACGCAGCGGAACTGTCCTTGCGCGATGGCGATGCCTTTGATGCGTTCTTTGGGAAAATTGCAGCGCGAATGGCCAAGGGCGCGTCAATGGTCGATGCCCAGTATCCTTGGCTGGACGGTTTGAAGGGCAAAGCCCTGTTTGACGCATGGCGCAGGGGCTGTGATGTGCTGGCCGATGCCTATGCCGCCGCTGATCCTAAAACCCGTGTGCGCTGGGCCGGCCCCAGCATGAGTGCGCGGTCCAGCATCACTGCGCGACAGATGGAGACTTGGGCCCACGGTCATGAAGTGTTCGATCTTTTGGGGGTCGAGCGCGGCGAAACCGACCGCATCCGCAACATTGTTGTGCTTGGGGTGAACACTTTTGGCTGGAGCTTTACGGTGCGTGGCAAGCCGGTGCCGATTGTGATGCCTTATCTGAAACTGACCGCGCCCAGCGGAGAGGTCTGGACCTTCGGGGTGGAAAATCCCGATAATATTATCACGGGATCGGCGCTCGGCTTTGCGCAGACGGTGACGCAGACGCGGCATTGGAAGGATACGGACCTGCACGCCCACGGTGATGTCGCTGCGGAATGGATGACCACCGCCCAGTGTTTTGCCGGTGGTGCGTCTAAGCCGCCGCGCAGGGGCACCCGCTATCGGCAGAGCCAGTAATGGTGTTTTAAAAGCCGGGCGATGGGGTGCAGCCTGCCGGATTTCGCATCATCCGGCAGGCTGCACCTGTAACAAACTGTGTCAGCGCAATCGCAGACTGTCGGAATCATCCATATCCGAGATGAAAGGTGTCGGCTTAAGCTGCTCTATATCGCCGTCATCCAGTCCGATGTCGCGCAGCAGATGGTCCGGCATCTGGCGCAAGCGGTTGAGATTGCGGGACCGGTCTATCGCGGTGCGGAGCCTGCCCAGCAGCGGCAGGGTGTCCAGAAGCTGCAAGCTGTCGGTGCTCCGGTTCAGGGCGGCGCGAAGTTTGCGGGAGGGGTGTGTTTCAATCAGGGCCATGTGCGATCCCTTTCGGGTTTAACGGTTGCGTTGGGTCTAATCTGGGGGCTTTACGCCGATCGCACAAACGGCTTTACTTGACAGGTACTGTGCAAAAAAGTCACGTGTCCGCTATGGCTCGAACTCTTCCCCCTCTGAATGCCCTGCGTGCCTTTGAATCTGCGGCGCGGCTGAACAGTTTTACCCGTGCAGCGCGAGAGCTGAACGTGTCCCATTCCGCCATCAGCCGCCATGTGCGCGGATTGGAAAAACGGCTTGATGTGGCGCTGTTCCGCGCGGTTGCCCGCGGCGTGGAACTGACGCCGGACGGTCAGTGGTATCTGGAACGCATCGGCCCCGCGTTTGACGCGATAGCAGAGGCGACAGACGGGTTGACGGATGTACCGGCGGGGCAGGTGATCCTGAGTTGCGAGCCCTCCATCGCGCAGAAATGGCTGATCCCCCGCATGGGGCGGTTTAATGCGCTGCACCCTGATGTGCGGATCACCCTGACCGTCACGGACCGGCTGGCCAATGTTGCCAACCACGATTGTGATATTGCCCTGCGCTATGTCAGCGAGGGGGTGGATGTCTCGGCCTATGACGAAATCAGCCGTGCGCCGGTATACCCATATGCCAAACCCGGTTTTGCCGATCTTGACCCGGACAATCTGGATCTGGCGGTTCTGGCCCGTCAGCATCTGATACAGGAACACACCGGATTGCTCTGGCCGATGTGGTTTCGCGCGGCAGGCGTTATTCCGGACCGGCCGCTGAACCTGTCGACACCTCTGGATGCGGTGCTCGGGATCGAAGCGGCGATTTCAGGGCTGGGGGCGATCCTGATGTCGGCGGAACTGACTTCGGTTGAGGTCGAGGCGGGACGGTTGATCAAGCTCTCGGATGTGGGGGTGCAGTCTGGGGGGTATTATCTGCTGACAAATGCCACGGCAGCGCGGCGCAAGGCGGTGAAAGTCTTTCGGGACTGGATGCTTGCCGAAAGCGCAGCGTGGCGCACGCGCTAGGCCACAATATGTCATTCAACCGAAACGTTGAATAAGCGAAAAGGCGCTGAATCCACAGTTTGCGCCGACGCCGCCCCTGCGACATCCTAGAAAACTGTTTCTGATCAATGGTTTGGTAAATGCTATTCCCGTTGACTCTGTGTGAACCCCTGCTATTTTCCGCGCAACTGTCCAAAGCGGCGTTTTACTATGGATGAAGGAGGCTCGGCATATGTCAGACAGCCCTGACCCCAACAGGTTGAACGCCCTTGAGGAGAAGCTTCAGGCAAAGAGGAAGGCGATCGAGCCTGCCCCCGCGCAGGAGCATCACCTTAGCCAGGCGCAAGCCGGATGGCGGATGGTTACGGAACTGGTGGTGGGTTTGCTGCTGGGTTTCGGGCTGGGATACGGATTGGATCGTGCCTTCGATACGATGCCGGTTTTTCTGGTCATATTTACAATGCTGGGTTTCGCCGGTGGGGTGCGCGCTATGATGCGATCCGCCGAAGAGATCACGAAAAAGAACGCGGAAACGCACGACAGTTAATTCGGGACCATAAGGGTTCCGCCCGATAAGAGGACACGAGACCGTGGCAATTGAAAGTGATGCAGTCGAACAGGAGCTTGAGCTCGCCATTCATCCAATGGACCAGTTTCTGGTCAAGCCGCTGTTCGGCGGTAGTGACATCGGCATGTTCACAATCACCAACGCCACTTTGTGGCTGGGGATTACGGTTCTGTGCGCCATCGCCCTGATGGTTCTGGGCACACGGGGCCGCGCCATCGTGCCAAGCCGCAGCCAGTCCATTGCCGAAGTGATCTATGTGTTCATCTATAAAATGGTTGAAGACATCACCGGCAAGGACGGTCTGAAGTACTTCCCTTACATCTTCTCGCTGTTCATCTTTATCCTTGTGGCTAACGTCGTCGGCCTGCTGCCAGCGTCCTTCACCACAACCAGCCATATCGCTGTAACCGCAACGCTCGCCTTGATCGTGTTTGTCGCTGTTACGGTTCTGGGCTTCGTGAAAAACGGCACCGCCTTTTTGTCCCTGTTCTGGGTGTCTGCGGCCCCTCTGGCGCTGCGCCCGATCCTCGCACTGATCGAGGTAATCTCTTACTTCGTGCGTCCGGTCAGCCACTCCATTCGTCTGGCTGGGAACATGATGGCGGGACACGCTGTTATCAAAGTTTTTGCAGGGTTCGCTGTTGTGACCTTCATCTCCCCTGCTGCAATTGGCGCGATCGTTGCGATCTATGCGCTGGAAACGCTCGTGGTCTGTATTCAGGCTTACGTGTTCACCATTCTGACTTGTGTATACCTCAAAGATGCTCTGCATCCGTCGCACTAAGTCCGAGTAAACTATCTACGTCATTAGAATCTTAAGGAGAAAAAAAATGGCAATCGAAGGCGATCTGGCACAAATGGGTGCATTCCTTGGCGCAGGCTTGGCAAGTGTTGGCATGGGTGGCGCAGCCATCGGTGTGGGCAACGTTGTTGGCAACTACCTGTCCGGCGCTCTGCGTAACCCTGCTGCGGCTGCTGGCCAAACAGCGACCATGTTCATTGGTATCGCGTTTGCCGAAGCTCTGGGGATCTTCTCGTTCCTCGTTGCGCTGCTGCTGATGTTTGCCGTTTAAGCCAACCGAACCGAAGTACGTAAGGGTTGGGCCATTCGGCCCGCCCTTTGGTTCTTAAGCTGAACGGAGGTTGCCATGGCAACTGAAACAAACGGAGCTGCAACCGAGCATGCCCAGGGTATGCCGCAGCTGGACTTCTCGACTTTTCCGAACCAGATCTTCTGGTTGCTGGTTACTCTGGTCGTTATCTATTTCGTCATGAGCCGCGTTGCGCTTCCGCGTATCGCTTCGGTTCTTGCGGAACGGCATGGCGCCATCCAGAGCGATCTGGACAAGGCCGAGCAAATGAAAGCCAAAGCTGTCGAGGCAGAGGCTGCGTATAACAAAGCGCTGGTGGATGCCCGTGCCGAAGCGCAGGCTATCGTCGATGCGACCCGTGCCGAGATCCAGAAAGATGTGGATGTGGCAATGGCGAAGGCAGATGCGGAAATTGCTGCGAAATCAGCAGAGTCCGAAACTGCAATCAAAGAGATTCGCGATTCCGCGATGAGCGCCATCGAAGAAGTTGCGAATGACACAGCAGAAGCCATCGTTGCCAAAATCATGCCGGCAGCAGCGGATAAAGCTGCGGTTCAGGCGGCTGTCTCTGCACGGTTGAAAGGGTGAAGACTATGAAAATTCTCAACACCCTCGCAGCCCTCGCATTGTCGTCCGCTCCGGCTTTTGCCGCCAGTGGTCCATTCTTCAGCCTGGCCAACACCGACTTTGTGGTCGCAATCGCATTTGTGATCTTCATCGCGGTTCTGGTCTATTTGAAGGTGCCTGCAAAAGTGGCCGGTCTGCTGGACAAACGGGCGACTGACATTCAGGCCGAACTGGACGAAGCCCGTGCCCTGCGTGAAGAAGCCCAGAGCATTCTGGCCACTTACGAGCGCAAGCAACAGGAAGTGTCCGAACAGGCTGACCACATTGTTGAAACCGCCAAAGCCGAAGCCAGCCGCGCAGCCGAGCAAGCGAAAGAGGACATCCGCGTCTCTATCGCCCGTCGTCTGCAAGGGGCCGAGGACCAGATCGCATCTGCCCAAGCTGCTGCGATCAAGGATGTGCGGGATCAGGCAATCGCTGTTGCGGTTGCTGCGGCCAGCGATGTGATTGCAAAAGGCATGTCTGCAAAAGACGCAGGCGCGCTGATCGACGCGTCCATTCAGGACGTGGGCGAAAAGCTGCACTAAGCTGCACAGGCCCGACGGTCGGGCAGGGCGCGTATACGGGTTCTGCCTTTGGCACACAGACATAAAAAGACCCCGCAGTGAAAGCTGCGGGGTTTTTTCTTTGGATATTTGAAGAAAATGGAGGCCGGACCCGTCAGGATCCGGCTGTTTGTGCGTCTTCAGACTTCAACGATTTTCAGGGCGATCGGCTCGCTTGTGGCCTCGCCTGTGGCGCGGATGCCCTCAAGGGCGGCCTCTACATCGGATGGTTTGCAGGGGTGCGTCACGATCAGGACAGGGGCGCTGTCGCCCTCGTGGTTCTGCTGGCGCAGACGGTCGATAGAGACATTGGCATCGCCCAGTGCGCGGGCAATGTTGGCCAATACACCCGGCGCATCCCGCAGGCTGGTGCGAATGTAATAGGCTGAAGGCGCTTGGGACTGGGCCGAAGGTGTGTCCACCAGTTGTGCCGCAGGAATGCCAAAGACCGGCAGGGTAAGGCCCCGCGCTATGTCCATCACGTCTCCCATCACCGCGCTGGCCGTAGGGCCTTCACCGGCACCGGCGCCACGCATGACGATCTGGCCAACGCTGTCGCCTTCGATCACGATCATATTGGTGCCGCCTTCAAGCTGGCCCAGCGGTGAATTGTAAGGCACGAGACAGGGCTGCATGGTTTGCTCCAGCCCGTTGGCGGTCATCTGGCTAAGGCCGAGCAGTTTGATCCGGTAGCCCATATCACTGGCCGCGCGAATGTCGTCGATGGAAATTTCTCCGATGCCTTGCAGTTGTGCGGAAGGGAAATCCACCTGCGTGCCATAGGCGATAGAGGACAGCAGCACCAGTTTATGGGCCGCATCAATGCCGCCCACATCTAGGTTCGGGTCCGCTTCGAGATAGCCAAGCTGGTTGGCTTCCTCGAACACGTCCTCATAGGGCAGGCCGGCATTTTCCATTCGCGTCAGGATATAGTTACAGGTGCCGTTCATCACCCCCATGATCCGATTGATCTTGTTCCCTGCCAGTCCTTCTGTCAGGGCCTTGATTACCGGAATGCCACCGGCAACCGCCGCCTCGAACCGCAGGTTCAGGCCGTTTTCTTCCGCCGCCGTTGCAAGGGCGTGGCCGTGGTGGGCCAACAGTGCCTTATTGGCGGTGACAACGTGTTTGCCTGCGGCCAACGCGGCCTCTACCGAGGCTTTCGCTGGGCCGTCTTCGCCGCCCATCAGTTCGACGTAGACATCCACATCGTCCCGCTGCGCCAGTTTGGTTGGATCGTCTTCCCAGTCATAGGCCGACAGGTCCACGCCACGGTCTTTCCCGCGGGAGCGGGCGCTGACCGCTGCCACTTCGATTGTGCAGCCCGAGCGTGCCGTCAGAAGGGCCGTATTCTGCTGAACAATCTTGATGACGCCGGAACCAACGGTTCCAAGTCCGGCAATGCCGAGACGGAGTGTGGTGGACATGGGATCTACCTTTGAAAAACGGGTGAATACTTCGGGTTTCGCCCTCTGTTATCCCAAGGGGGGAAAGGGTGCAATCCGATCCGGCCACGGGCAGGGGTCAATTGGCTGCTTCCCGTTGCAGACGGGCCGCGCGGGTGCGCAGGGCACGGGCACGGGCAGCAAGCCTTTCTGTGGCTTGCTGATTGTCCTGCGCGGCGCGGCTGACGCTGGCTCCTGCGGCGGCCAGTTCCGAGGTCACGGCCAGTTCGGGCCAGTCGGCTCCTGTGGCATCGGACCCTTCGGGGTACTGGTAGTCGGGCCGGTTCGATTTGATCGAACAGGCCGCCAGTGCCAGCGCGGTGGTCAGAAGAAGGATCAGGCGCATCAAGGAAAGCTCCGCTTTTGTGCTGGGCGGAGTTTATGGAAAACCTGCGGGCAGGGCAATGGTGCGCGGCGGTCTCCTTTGGGCTTGCAATTAAACGGGCGTTCATTTCTTTTGGGAAGGAAACAGCAATCTGGCAGCAAAGGCAGGGACAGGCAAATGGCGCGGACATCCGGCTCCAGTTCACAAAAGACCGGACCACTGGTGCGGGCTGCAGCGCTACGGCTGTTTGCGCAGCACGGGTTTGCGGCTGTGTCCATGCGCCAGATCGCTGCCGAAGTGGGCGTGCAGGCGGGGGCGCTGTACCGCTATACGCCGGACAAACAGAGCCTACTGTTTGAGCTGATGCAGGTGCATATGGAGGAGCTTCTTACCACTTGGGCAGAGGTAGACGCCGGCGCAGAACCGCTGGCGCGGTTGGACAGTTTCGTGCGTTTTCACATCCTGCACCATCTGGACCGCGCGGATGCGGTGTTCATCTCTTACATGGAACTGCGCAACCTCACGCCGGAGAATTTTGCACAGATCGAAGCCATGCGGGCGGAATACGAACGGGTGCTCGAAGATATTCTGCTGGCCTGCGGCGGTGAGGGGCTGGGCGATCCCAAGCTGACAACCCTTGCTGTGCTGGCCATGCTGACCGGCGTTAACACTTGGTACCGCGAGGGCGGTCGTCTGGACCGCGAAGCCGTGGTCCAGAGCTATGTCGCAATGGTGCGGCGGGTTGTGGGGGTATAAGGCCCGCGAAGCTATTGCGGCGCGGCGCCGAGCTGGTCCAGACAATAGCGCAGCGGTTCTGACAGGGGCAGTTCGCAGTACCCATCCTGTTGCATCTGCACGCTTGGCGGTTGGGTGCCGCCGATCAACACGATCAGATAATCGGAAAACGGCGGCAGGCTGTCCTTGCCCGCTGCGGCGAGGGTTTCCAGTCTGGCTTGGACGAGGGCTGTAAACAGGGGAATCTGTATCTCTGAGGTGGTGCCATCGGGATATTCAAACAGAAACTGCATGGCGGTCCATGACGGATTGGTGGCGAACCTGTACTCAAAACCGCTGCGCAGGCGTCTGTGGTTGTTGGCGAGCCCCTGTGCGCTGACCTCGCCCGCGCGGGTGGTTTCATAGATGTTGCGGATAGTGTCCAGCACAGCCGGCCAGTCCTGTGTCGAGACTGTTGCGCTTAGCGCGAGAAGGGCCTGATTGCGGGCGATCTGCAGGAAATCGGATGCAGGATCATAGGCGGCGCGCATTTCCTGCCGGATGATGCGGAACATCTCGGAGCCCTGATAGGCGCCCATATAGTCGAGAAGCAGGTTGGCGGTGATTTGCTGCTCTGCATCGTCAAAAATACTGTGGTGCACCGCAAGGATCAGGGTTTCCTCTCCGTCCGGATCGGGCGCAAAGATAACGCCCTTTGGCAGGGCCACCGGCTGGTCCGGTTTGTGGGTCGGCGCAACCGGTGCGTTGCGCAGGGGCAGACCGTTGATGGCGCTCTGGATCAGGGGGGCGGGGTCGCGCTCTGTGGTGCGTAGGATGATCTGGCGCGGCATGCCAAAGGCATATTCCGCATCCGAAGTATCAACACCATCATCCGTAACAGGAAAGCGCAGGTAATCTGCCAGCACGTTGATCACATGGTCGGGTCGCCGGTTCTTGGTCGCTTTGACGGGGGTCAGCAGCAGGGTCTGGCGCTTGTACCAATCCTTGGAAAACGCCGGATTGACCAGCAGCGCGTTCAGATGGTCCAATGCGTCCGCAAAGACCGCGTGGGGGGCGGTCAGTGTCAGCAGAATGTCGGAATCCTGAGTGGAGACCCCCAGCGAAATGCCGTTCACTTCGCGGTAGGTTTCCGCCTCAAACGGGGTAAGATCGGCGGTTCCTGCGCTGATCGCCGTGGCCAGCCCCGCGTTCAGCGAGAGCACACGGTTCATGGCGAGATCGGGCATTTCCCAGACAAAGGTGATGGCAGACAGGCCGTTGCGCATCGGATTGAGCTGCGCAATTTTAGGATCGCCGGACGCTGCGATTAGTTCGGCACGGGCCATAAGCGGCAACAATAGGGTCACGGCACAAAGGCTCAGGAAGCGTAAAATCATCTTAGTCTTCCTTTGTTGCGAAAATGGCGGACATCGGGGCGGGGGCAATCAGGTTTTCCAGAAACTCCAGAACTTCGGCGTCTGTGGTGTCCTCGATCAGGCTGGCATAGGAGCCGGGGGAAATCGGCGGCAACCCGTCCGAGCCGACGTTCTCCAAAAATGCCAGAAAATCATCGGGTCGGCGTGCCGCAGAACTGGCATGGGCCGCATTGCGCTTTCGGGCGGTTTCAATTTCCTGCGCACTTGGCGGGGTGTCGAGCAATCCGGCGATTTTGGTCTCGAAAATCTCTAGCGCAGTGTCAAAGGACACGCCGGGCATGGGCACCAGAAACGAAACCATTTCCATATCGCCGTTCTTGGCCAGAAAGAAATTGGTGTTGATGGACTGGAAATCGAAACTGTCGAAAATCAACGCCTTGCGGATACGGCTTTCAAAGATGGAGACAGCGATAAAGAACTCCCCTTGCAGGTCGATGCTGGTGTCTTCCACAGGGTATTCGACGAATTTGGTGTAGACCAGCGTGTCATCATACAGCCGGTTGGACGACAGCCGTTCGATCTTGCGCAGACCGGGTTGCGGTTTTTCGTCCAGCCACCATTTTTCCGGCGGTTCGGAGGCTTGGGTATCCCCGAAATATTCGCCTACCTTTTGTGCCGCCAGTTCGGGCGGGATGTTCCCCGATATAATCAGCATGACATTAGAGGGCACATAATGTTGTGCGTGAAAGTCGAGCGCGGCTTCGAGGCTCAGCTTGGGCACATCTGCGATAATGTCATTGGCCCGCCCGCGGGTGGAGCCGTAAAGGTTCTGCAAAGCCTTGCGCCGCAGCCAGCGGGTCGGGTACTGGCGCTCTCTCAGGTAGGTTTCCCGCTCGACAATCTTCTTTTCACTTTGCAGGAACTCTTCGGGCAGTTTGGGCGTGTCGAGCAAGGCGCGGGACAGTTTCATCAGCCGGTCGATTTCCGCAGGATGCCCCGAATTGGTGTAGATCGTCGCCACCGCCGAAGTCTTTGCAAACAGATCCCGTTCGCGGGGCTGGCGCAGCACATAGGTATCGGCAGAAAACGCGGCGAGATGTTCCAGAAAATGCGCGGTTCCGGCAACTTGATCGTCGTCATAACTGCCTGACAGCACTAGAACCTGCACATCCACACGGTTGAAATCATTACGCGGCACCACATAGGCGCTGTGCAACCCGCCGGTGTTTTTCAGGGGGATGACCTCTTGGGCGGTGACGGAAACGGGCAGGAGCGTCAGGAACAGGAAGACGATAGAACGGAGCAATGAAACGTCCTTTGCTGGGATAAAGGGCGGAAGGTGCCTATGCCGGTTTAAGCTGGGCCATATGGTGCAATTGGCAAGTCACGGAAAGGGCATCCTCTGCCTCGGGGTGTTTGGTCGGTGACAATGTGCATTTACCCGGCAACGCCATAGTTTCGCGGCGCAGCAGGATCGGGTCCTGACCGGGCAGACAAACATAAGTCCCGTTAGAGCTGACATCCCGTAGGTAGGCGTGATCCTTGCGCATTTCAATGATGATATGGCGCCGGGATACCCATTGGCGCGGCAAAACCAGATCACAGCCCTCGGCCCGCCCGATGGTGACTTCACGCGCTTGGGTACATTCCGCCACCGTGCCGTCAAAGGCGATCAGCGCCGAAAGTTCCTTTGTGCCGCCGCTCTTTGCGCGGGGCAGATCCGTATTCGGGGCAGCGCCGAAGGACACTTGTGTATTGCTGTCTACGGTTACATCCGCATAGCGGTAGATGTTTTCCGCGCGGGCCTTGCCACGCAATTTGCGGCTGTCGAAATAGTGCAACGCATCGCGCCCGCCCGGTTTGATGGCTTTGAAAAAGGCGCGGCTGCACAGGGATTCCCTCGGGTTGGCAAGACTGCCCAGACGGGCCGCTACATTGACGCAATCCCCGAATACATCGTCGCGCGTGCGAATGGCCGGGCCAAAGTCCAGCCCGATATGCACGGAAAGAGCCCCCTCCCGCGTGCGCGCCAGCATGTCCTGCATCGTCTGGAGCGCGTTGTTCGGGTCTTCAAAGATGCACAGCACATCATCCCCGCGGGAATGGATAAACTCGCCGCCGTGTTCGCTGATCACATCCCTGAGAATGTGCAGGCAACTGTCGATCTGGGTGCGGGCCTCCAGATTGCCGACCTGATCATACAGGGCTGTGCTGCCGGAAATATCGGCACAGACAACAGCAACAATCACTTCGAACTGGGCGTCAGACATAAAAAAGTCCTTGGATCAATGTGCAACCAAGCGGCAGCGCCAATCTGAATACCCAGAACGATAGGGAAATCCGCAGCCGCGTGCAAGACGCAGGCCGGCAAGACCGAAACCGCCCGAGCGTCAGTTCAAAAGAGATCGCATTGCGAAGCGGAAAAGCCCGATAGAAACGGCTCAGCCCGACCCGTTTTTAACGTTTTCAAGAAACCGGATCACGTTTTCGATCTGGCCGGCCCGTTCCTTCAGTTCGGTAATCTTGCTTTGAATCACCCGCCGGCCAACCTCCGGATCACAACTGTCGGCGGTGGAGTCCATGATCGAACGAAGGTCGGCAATGGACATGCCGGCTTCTCTTGCTCCGGCAAAGAACTTCAGTTTCACCACACAATCGTCTTTGTAGTCGCGGTAATTGTTTGTGGTGCTGTCGCTGACGGAGGACGAAATCAGTCCGTTGCGTTCGTAAAACCGGATGGTGTCCCGGCTCACACCGGTTTTTTCAGCGAGTTCGCCTATACGCATCGTTTATCTCCGCTAACATCAAACCGTGGATCATTGTCCATTGTTTTACGTTTTCAACTGTGCTCTTAAAGAGGCAAGAGTGCAACAAAAACACGTATCGGGAATCGCAGAATGTCTCAACGTATTGTTATCGTCGGTGGCGGCTATCTTGGCGTGCAACTGGCTAAGGGGCTGGACAGCAAAGCCGATGTGACACTGATAGAACCGCGCAGCCATTTTGCCCATACACCGGCATTGATCCGCGCGGTCGTCAATCCACAGCTTCTGGATCAGGCTCTGATTCCCTATGACAGGCTTTTGCAGAACGGTCGGGTGATCCGGTCGCGGGCAATCCATATCAGCGGGGATGGCGTCACGCTGGAGAACGGGCAGGAGGTGCCTGCGGATTATATCGTGATCGCGACCGGCTCTTCCAATGCGGTGCCGTTCAAGCCGAACTCCGATAGTATCGACGCCTTTAGAACGGACAATGCGCGGGTTCACGACAGGCTCGGCGCTGCGCAAACGATCGCGATTGTGGGGGCAGGGGCGGTTGGCACCGAACTGGCCGGAGAGATTGCCCATTTCATGCCGCAAAAAGATGTGACACTAATTTCTGATGAAGCAACGCTGTTCCCGTCTATGCCGCAGAAACTGGCGGGCGGACTTGCCGCCAAGCTGTCAAAAGCAGGGGTGAAAACCATCTTTGGCGTGCGGGTTGAAAACCTTGAAAGCACCAGTGAACCCTATTCCGGAACGCTTGCGCTTAGCAACGGACAGCAGATCACGGCCGATTTGATCTTTCCAGTGATCGGGTCGCGTCCTTCAACGGAACTATCAGAAACCCTTCCGGGTGTCGTCAAAGGGGGCGGCGGCCGCATCAAGACAGATGCCTGGCTTCGCCCGTCAGAGTTGCCAAATGTGTTTGCCGCCGGTGACGTTGCCGAAACCGGAGATGCCATGACAGTGGTCGGCGCCAGCAGACAGGCCCCCTGGCTGGAAAAGACTTTGGTGGCCCTGATGGGTGGGACGGCTGTGGAAAATGTGCCGCCTTACAAGCCTTGGGACAAAGCACCGTTTCTGGTGCCGCTTGGCCCGCAGAAGGGCAATTCCTATCTGATTCTTTTTACGGCAGGTAATGTCCTGACCCGCGCGATGAAAGGGAAGGATTTGTTCCTGTCGAAATACAACAAGATGCTGGGGCGCGGATAATCCGGCATCACAAGAAAAAAGCCGCCCCCGATAAAGGGGCGGCTTTGACATGCAGGTATCGCGCTCAGGGCGATGAAACCTTAAAGGTCTTCGTAAAGCGGGAAGCGTTTGCACAGATCGGCGACTTTGGCGCGTACAGCGGCCTCGACCTCTGCATTGCCGTCTTCGCCGTTGGCGGCCAGACCGTCCACGACTTCGATGATCATATCCCCGATCTCGCGGAATTCAGCCTCGCCAAAACCACGGGTGGTGCCGGCAGGTGTGCCAAGGCGGATGCCGGAGGTCACTGTCGGCTTTTCAGGATCAAACGGGATGCCGTTTTTGTTGGTGGTGATATGGGCACGGCCCAGCGCCTTGTCGGTGATGTTGCCAGTCACGCCTTTGGGGCGCAGGTCTACCAGCATCACATGGGTGTCAGTGCCGCCCGTGACGATGTTGAGACCGCCCTTCATCAACTGGTCCGCCAGCGCTTTGGCATTGGCGACGACTTGTTTTTGATAGCTTTTGAACTCGGGGCGCAGGGCCTCACCGAAGGCGGCGGCTTTACCGGCGATGACATGCATCAGCGGTCCACCCTGAATGCCGGGGAAGATGGCAGAGTTGACCTTTTTCGCGATCGTCTCGTCATTGGTCAGAATCATACCACCGCGCGGGCCACGCAGGGTTTTATGGGTCGTTGTCGTAGCTACATGCGCGTGGGGGAAGGGGGAGGGATGCTCGCCGCCCGCAACCAGACCGGCGAAATGGGCCATGTCCACCAAAAGATAGGCGCCAACGCTGTCCGCAATCTCGCGCATTCTGGCAAAGTCGATCTGACGCGGAATGGCAGAACCACCAGCGATGATCATCTTGGGCTTGTGTTCATCCGCAAGGGATTGCACCTGATCGTAGTCCAGCAGATTGTCCTGCTTGCGCACGCCGTATTGAATGGCGTTGAACCATTTGCCGGATTGGTTCGGCTTGGCGCCGTGTGTCAGGTGGCCGCCTGCATCAAGGGACATGCCAAGAATTGTGTCGCCCGGTGTCAGCAGCGCCTGAAACACGCCCTGATTGGCCTGACTGCCGGAATTGGGTTGCACATTGGCAAAGTCGCAGCCGAACAGTTGTTTGGCGCGATCAATGGCAAGGTTCTCTGCCACGTCCACAAACTGGCACCCGCCGTAATAGCGGCGTCCGGGATAGCCCTCGGCGTATTTGTTTGTCATCACCGAGCCTTGCGCTTCCATCACCGCTTTGGAAACGATGTTTTCGGAAGCGATCAGTTCGATCTCGTCCCGTTGGCGGCCCAGCTCGTCTGTGATGGAGCCGAACAGTTCGGGATCACGGGTGGAAAGGGATTCAGTGAAAAATCCAGCGTCGCGGACGGTTGTCATAGGGGATGATCCTTTGTTGGTCTTGCCGATGCGGTACGGGTAGTCCACGCGCTGCAGGCTGGCTGATCCATATGCGACGTGTGACTGCCAATTGCGGACGCAGGTACGGGGAATTGTGTCAAATGAAAAGGCGCAAACTGTCGCGGAATAGTCGTTTTTCGCCTTTTCTGCGTGTGAATTACACTGCGGCAGGCAGGGGTTTTCCCTTGCGCCGGACCCTAGGGGCGGTGAAACTGTCCGGACGACCAATGAAAGACCAAGCGGGGCGCTTTGGATGCAGTATAAGAAAATATGTTTTCTGGCCAGTCAGGTAGAGACCGCACAAGAGGCACGCGCCGTTCTGGTAAAGCGTTACGGCGATGTACCGCCGGTGCAGGCGGATCTGATCGTGGCGCTGGGCGGGGACGGGTTTATGCTGTCGGTGCTGCACCAGACCCAAGGGCTGCGCGCGCCGGTTTACGGGATGAATCGCGGAACGGTCGGCTTTTTGATGAATACGTTTGCGCCCGAGGGTCTGACCGACCGGCTGGCCGAAGCGGAAGAGGCGGTGATCCATCCCTTGCGGATGCGGGCCCATTGCGTGGATGGCAGCGAGATCGAGGCGCTGGCGATCAACGAGGTGTCCCTGCTGCGCCACGGGCCCCAAGCCGCCAAGCTGCGGATTCTGGTGGACGGCAAGGAACGGCTGCCCGAACTGGTCTGCGACGGTGCGCTGCTGGCGACGCCTGCGGGATCAACGGCCTATAATTATTCGGCCCACGGTCCGATTTTGCCAATTGGTGCGGAAATCCTTGCCCTGACAGCTATGGCCGCCTTCCGCCCCCGCCGCTGGCGCGGGGCGTTGCTGCCTATGAAAGCAAAAGTGCGGTTTGAAGTGCTGGAGATGGAAAAGCGTCCTGTGCAGGCAGTGGCGGACGGCAATGAGGCGCGGGAAGTGGAATGGGTGGAAATCGCCATCGCCCCCGAGATCACCCATCGTTTGCTGTTTGATCCGGGGCACGGGCTGGAAGAACGTCTGATCCGCGAACAGTTCGTTTAGGGTTGGCCGAATTTTCAAACGCGCTTTGCGCGGCTGGATATTTGAACCAAAAAGAGCCGGGGGTCAGCTTTCCTTTGAGAGTTTCCAGTCGGCCGGATTGACCGGATAATAGGCCTCAATCGCGGCAGTTGCGATGACGCTGGCGGTGCTGCCGTCTGCTGAGGGGATGTTTTGCCCGCCTTTCACGGCAGTGACTTTCGCTTTGCCGCGGGGCAGTTCTGCGGCAACCTGATCGGTGTCGAGCCGGTCCGGTTCCTGCACGCCAATCGTGACCGCAACTGTCATGTCGCGATGGTCCAGTCCTAATTCGGAGAACATCGTCAGCGAGGAATGGCGGATTGCGTCATTCACTGCGCGGATGGCGGCTTTGGTGTAGTCCTCGCCGTAAAGGTCTGTGCCGATACCTGTTTCAAGTATGATGCGGGCGTCAGGTGTTGGGGTGGTCTGTGTCATGCCCGCTCCATATCAAAAGAAACCACTATGGCGGCATTGGCGATCACGGTGATCCCTGCGTCATCCGGCTTGGCAATATCAAGACCGCCGTGGGAGGCAGTGATGGCGATTTGTCCGTAGGGGAACATCTCGCCCAGCGCGTCGGTGTCCACCTGTTCCGGTTTTTGCACGGCAATATCCACATCCACGATCATCGCTTCCTTGGGAAAACCAAAGGCCGGGGCCACGGTCAGGGAATTGCGCCAGAGCGCATTTTGAATCGCACGGCGGGCGGCAGCGGTATAATCGGCACGGCGCAGCGATGTACCATGGCCGATTTCAAGAGCAACACGGGTTTTGGGCATAACAGGGCCTTTGATTGTTCCTTATAAGGGCTATCCTGTGTATGGACCCTTGCGCAAGACCTGTGGCGGGTGAATTGTTATTGTTACAGTCTTGGGCTAGAACAGACTTCGGAATTTGGTGGAGCTTACATGGCGTTAAGTGCAAATGAGCAGGTGCGGTACTGGGGGATCGGACTGGTGCTGGTTCTGGTGGCCATGTGGTTACTGGGCAATGTCCTGCTGCCGTTTATTACCGGAATGACCATCGCGTATTTCCTTGATCCCGTGGCCGACCGGCTGGAGCGGGCAGGGGCTTCGCGCGCACTGGCGACCACATTGATCACGCTGATGGCGATTCTGGTGATTCTGTTGCTGGTCATCGTGCTCGGCCCGTTGCTGGTAAAGCAGACGGCCGCGTTTGTGACGGCCCTGCCGGAATATGTCAGCAAGCTTCAGGACTTTATATCCACCCGCTTTCCGGAGTTTTTTGATGAAACGTCCGCCGTGCGGCAGGGGCTTGGCACGCTGGTAGAGTTCATCCGCTCCAAGGGCGGGGAACTGGCCAATGCTGTGCTGGCATCTGCGTTCACCATTGTCGATGTCGCGATTTTTGTCGTGGTGGCGCCGGTGGTGGCGTTTTACATGCTGCTGGACTGGGACCGGATGGTTGCCACCATCGACAGTTGGGTGCCCCGCGACCATCTGGAAACCGTGCGCTATCTGGCGCGGCAAGTGGACAATGTGCTGGCGGGATTTGTGCGCGGGCAACTTACGGTTTGCGCCATCCTAGGCACGTTTTACGCGGTCGCGTTGATGGCGGTCGGTTTGCAATTTGGCATCGTGGTCGGGCTGATCGCAGGCTTGCTGACGTTTATTCCTTATGTGGGGTCGATCATTGGCGGGGCGCTGTCCATCGGGCTGGCGCTGTTCCAGTTCTGGGACACGCCAATCTGGATCGGGGCGGTTCTGGCGATTTTTGTGGCTGGCCAGATGATTGAGGGCAACTTTCTGACGCCCAAACTGGTGGGGCGCTCTGTCGGGTTGCATCCGGTCTGGCTGATGTTCGCACTCTCGGCTTTCGGGTCTTTCATGGGTTTTACCGGCATGTTGATCGCGGTTCCGGTGGCGGCGTGTCTTGGCGTGTTTTTCCGCTTCGGGGTCGGTCAGTATCTGGACGGGCGGCTTTACAAAGGCATTGCCGAAGAGGAGCCGGTGGATGGCTGAACAACTGGTCTTTGACCTGCCTGTGGTCACAGCCTTCGGGCGGGATGATTTCTTTACCTCTTCGGCCAACAGTCTGGCGGTTGCAGCGATTGAGGACTGGCGACAGTGGCCTTTGGGAAAGCTGGTGCTGAGCGGACCGGAAGGTGCCGGAAAGTCCCATCTGGCGCGGATCTGGGCGGATATTGCCGGTGCGACTGTGGTGCAGGCGCGCAAGGTCGGGGACGCGGCCGCACTGGCACGCGGACCGCTGTGTGTTGAGAACCTGCATGCAATTGCGGGGGACAGCACGCAAGAGGCCGCGCTGTTCCATCTGCACAATCTGATGGCGCAGGGCGGGCATCCGCTGCTGATGACGGGGCGCGGGGTGCCGCGCAGTTGGGGAATTACCCTGCCTGATCTGGCCAGCCGGATCGAGGGCAGCCAGCTTGTGCAACTTGGCGCGCCGGATGACACGTTACTGGCGGCGGTGCTGCTGAAACTCTGTGCGGATCGTCAGCTTTTGATGGAACCGGGCGTCGTGGACATGATCCTGCGCCGTGCAGAGCGGTCTTTTGCGGGTATCCGCGCACTCGTTGGTGAGTTGGACCGCCTGTCCCTGCAACGAAAGCGGCCCGTTGGGCCCCGTATGGTGACAGAGACACTGCGCCGCCTTGAGGAGAAACCGTGATGGATGGCAACCTGCCCGATCAACCTGCCGAACGCAGGGTGCAAGCGGATTTCCTGCGCAACCCTGCGCCCGAACCGCTTGATCTGCCGTTGCTGGACAAGGGCAGTACCGACCGCTTTTTCAACCGCGAGCTAAGCTGGCTGCAATTCAACTGGCGCGTGCTGGAAGAGGCACAGAACCCCCGTTTACCCCTGCTGGAGCGGGTGCGGATGCTGTCGATCTCGGGGACCAATCTGGACGAGTTCTATTCCGTGCGCGTGGCTGGTCTGCGCGAGCTGGAACGTAACGGCATCGAGACACCGGCGCTGGACGGGCGCACCCCCAAAGAGCAACTGGTGCAGATCGACGCGGAAGCCCGCCATCTGATGCACATCCAGCAGGAAGTCTGGGTCACACTGATTGCCGAGATGGAGAAAGTCGGCATCGACATTCTGGTGCGCACTGAACTGGACGACAGGGATCAGGATTATCTCAAACAGGTGTTTGTGGACCAGATTTTTCCGATCCTGACGCCACTGGCGATTGATCCGGCGCATCCGTTTCCCTTTATCCCGAACACCGGCCTGACACTGGCGCTGCAACTCAAGCGCAAGAAGGACAAGCGGGTGCTGCAATCGCTTCTGCCCATTCCCGCGCAGGTGCAACGGTTCATTCCCTTGCCCGACGGTCCGGGCGGCACCCAGCGCCTGATTATGCTCGAAGAGGTTCTGCTGAAGTTCATCGACCAGTTGTTCCCCGGCTACACCGTGGAAGGACATTGCGCCTTCCGGCTGCTGCGCGACAGTGATCTGGAACTGGAAGACGAAGCCGAAGATCTGCTGCGCGAGTTTGAAATAGCCCTGAAACGGCGGCGTCGCGGCGAAGTGATCCGCATGACCATTTCAGCCGGTGCGCCCGCCGCGCTGCGGACCGTGATTTTTGGTGCGCTGGGCCTGACGTCCGAACAGGCCATCGAAGTGGACGGGCTGCTTGGGGTGTCCGATCTCGGGGCGCTTATTCTGGACACACGCAAGGATTTGCAATGGCCGGAGTTCAAACCCCGCGTGCCCGAACGGGTGCAGGATTTTGAAGGGGATATTTTTGCCGCAATCCGCCAAAAGGACATGCTGCTGCATCACCCTTACGAAACCTTTGACATCGTGGTGGACTTTTTGCGACAGGCGGCCCGTGATCCGGCTGTGGTGGCGATCAAGCAGACACTTTACCGGACCTCTAACGAAAGCTCTATCGTAGAGGCGCTTTGCGAAGCGGCCGAGGAAGGCAAATCCGTCACAGCACTGGTAGAGTTGAAGGCCCGGTTTGACGAGGCCGCCAACATTCGCCAGTCCCGCAGGCTGGAACGGGCAGGGGCCCATGTGGTTTACGGATTTCTGGACCTCAAGACCCATGCGAAGCTTTCAACTGTGGTGCGGCGCGAGGGGGCGGAGCTTGTCACCTATACCCATTTTGGCACCGGAAACTATCACCCGATCACCGCGCGGTTTTACACCGATCTGTCGTTTTTCACCTGCAACAAACAGCTTGGCCATGATGCGACCAAAGTGTTCAACTTCATCTCCGGCTATGTAGAACCCGAAGGCTTGCAACAGCTTTCGGTCTCTCCGATGTTTTTGAAGCGGGATCTTCTGGCCATGATCCACAATGAGGTGGAAGCGGTCAAAGACGGCAAGCCGGGGGTGATCTGGGCCAAGATGAACGCGCTGATCGACGGGGATGTGATTGACGCGCTTTACACGGCCAGTCAGGCTGGCGTGAAAATCGACCTTGTGGTGCGCGGCATCTGCGGTTTGCGCCCCGGTATAAAGGGATTGTCCGAAAACGTACGGGTCAAATCCATCGTGGGGCGGTTTCTGGAACATTCGCGGATCGTTTGTTTTGGCAACGGACACGGGCTGCCCGATAAAAAGGCGCGGGTTTTCATGTCCTCGGCGGATTGGATGGGGCGCAATCTGAACCACCGCGTGGAATCGCTGGTGGAGATTACCAACAAGACCGTCCATGCCCAGATCATGAGTCAGATCATGGCGGCGAATATGGCGGATCGGGCAAATTCTTGGGTGCTGCAACCTGATGGCAGCTATCTGCGCGAACCCGACGAAGACGGCGACAAACGCTTTAACTGCCACCGCTTCTTTATGGAGAATCCCTCTCTGTCTGGGCGTGGTTCGGTCGGGGCAAAGGATGTGCCGGAATTGATGCACAGCGATGATGCCTGATCCTGTCAGACGACAGGAACAGGGTTCAATCAAGGGGGCGAAGCGCGTGAAGATCACAACCAAATTTGCAGCACTGGAACGGGTCGGGGTGATCGACGTGGGCTCGAACTCTGTCCGCATGGTGGTGTTTGACGGCGCGGCGCGGTCTCCGGCGTATTTTTACAACGAAAAGGTAATGTGCGGTCTGGGCAAAGGCATGTCTGAAACCGGTCGTCTGAACCCCGAAGGGCGGGCGCGCGCCCTGTCTGCCATGATCCGTTTTGCCGCCCTTGCCAAAAGCTTCAAGGTGCAGTCCCTGACCACCGTGGCCACCGCCGCCGTGCGCGAGGCAAAGGACGGTCCGGCCTTTTGCGCCGAAGTGCGGGAAAAAACGGGAATAGAGGTATCCGTGGCCAGCGGCGTCGAAGAAGCCCGCCTGTCAGCGCAGGGTGTCCTGCTCGGCTGGCCGGGGGCGGACGGGCTGGTCAGTGACATCGGCGGGGCCTCTATGGAACTGGTGGAACTGAACAACGGCGAGATCGGAGAGCGCCTGACCTCTCCGCTTGCGCCCCTGCGTCTGGCTGGTGTGGAGGGGGATCTTGATACCCATATCCGCGATACGCTGCACCAGTTGCGCAAGACCATTTCCAAAGACTACCCTACGCTTTATCTAGTGGGGGGCTCTTACCGCGCTATTGCTAAACTGGATATGGCACGGCGGGATTATCCCCTGCAGGTGCTCCACGAATACAAACTCTCGCGCAGGCGGCTGGCGGAAACGCTGGACTGGATCGACGGCGCATCGCTGGAAGAGTTTCGCGCCCTGAGCAGCACCAGTGTGGACCGTTTGACGCTGGTGCCAATGGCCGCCCGTGTGCTGCGCCATCTGGTCGATGTGTTTGACCCTAAAGAAGTGGCGATTTCCAGCTACGGATTGCGCGAAGGGCTGTTGTACGAACAGATGCCCGAGGGCCTGCGCGCCCGCGATCCGCTGATCGAGGCGTGTTTGTTCAACGAGAGAACCTCTGCACGGTTTCCGGGGTTTGGTGTGGAACTGGCCCGCTGGATTCTGCCCTTGCTGCCCGACCCGGACCGTTGGGAACGGATCACGCTGGCGGCGGCCTTGCTGCATGATGTCAGTTGGCGTTCCGATCCAAGCTCCCGTGCCGAGGAATGCTTTGACAACGCTTCGCGCGGCAACCTTGGCGGGCTGGATCATTCGGGCCGTGTGTTGCTGGCAATGGCGCTGCTGCACCGCTATCGCAAGAGCGGCAAGTTAGACAAATACAAGGCGCTGCGGCCCTTGCTGAACGATGAACAATATACTGGTGCGCAGATTATCGGCAAAGCCATGCGGCTTGGCGCGTCACTGGCAGGGGGCGACCGCAGCGTGCTGCGCCGCGCGAAACTGGTGCAGTCCGAGGGGGTGCTGGAACTGAAACTCCCCCCCGCCATCGCCGCCTTTGGCGGGGAAGTGGTGCAAACACGGCTCGTGGAACTGGCGCAGTCGATGGGCTGTGAGGGTCGGCTGACCTACTGTTAGAACCGCCCCTTACTGTGACACGATAACCGTCTTTCCCTGCATTACCTGTTCTTGCGCGGCATTTATCGCGGCGATGGCGGCTTCGCCTTCCCGTTTGTCCCGCTCGAACAGGCTTTCGAGCTTGCGTCCCCAAGCGTTCGGCTGACGGCCCATAGACTCCCCAAGGGCGTAGAGGCGGCTCATGTAGACCGGATCGAACAGCTCGCGGGATTTGTCGGTGAAACGGGCGGGCATGATCATCGCCCGCAGGGAAAACCCGTCGCGCCGCGCAAGGGCTGCGATCCGTTGCAAATCCCCGACGCTCTGGCTTTTGATCAGGGTTGATAGGGTGCGCTCTCCAATATCGCGCAAACCGGTTTTCTGGGGCTGGTAGACCGGATTGATCAGGTTGTTGTGGATTACCCAGACGCGGTTGTCCCGATGGGCCAGCCCCGCACGGCGCAAATAGCTGCGCACGGGCAGTTCCGGCGAATAGGTAAAGATTTCCTGAGTCAGCCCGCCGTCTGCATGAAGTTCGGTAAATTCCTCGGTGCCATCGGTCACGTTAAAGCGGACCGGCGTGAACATGATCGGGATAGAGGCAGAGGCAAGGATCACATCGCGCACAAGGGCGCGGGCCTCTTCGTTCCGGTAGCTGGCAATTTCGGTGACATTCCAGATCACGGGCCGCTCTGCATCCATGTTGGTGGTCCCAATCAGCAGCAGCCGACCGCGGGCGTATTCATCGGCCAATGCGCCGATAAATTCGGGGGTAACGACCGAGTCGATCACCCGTTTCAATGGTGCCGTAGAATAAAGCGACCCGCCGCCAAAGATACCAGCCAGAAACCGTTTGCGCACCAGCGCGTCGGTTGTGGCGGTCTTGTAAAACTCTCCCAGCCTGTCGTCATAGGCTGGCCCGAGAAAGGCGAAAGGCGCGATGATAGAGCCGGTGGAGATGCCTGTAACGATGTCAAATTCCGGTCGGGTGCCGGATTGCGTCCAGCCTTTCATCACACCGGCACCAAAAGCCCCGTTCGGTCCGCCCCCCGACAGTGCAAGAATGTGCAAACCGTCCCCTTCGCGCCGCACTGTGCGCAGGCGCTGGGCGAATGTATCGACTTCATTATCCAGACTCTGTGGCGCGGTATCCCCGAAGTAGCGCACATCCGGAAATCCGATAGGCTGCATTTGCGAATGGCTGGCCTGTGGCGGGGCATAGATGGCGCGGTCAATGCCGCCGCAAGCCGCCACAAGGAGAGACAGGCAGAGTAGTAGAACTTTTGATGTAAAACCCATGAAGACCCCAATAAAACCTGTGCGAAATACCAAAACCCTAAGCGCGGAACGGTGATCTGGCAACAATTCAATTCAGGGTAGCAGTCCGTGGAATGCACGCAGCGCAGCAGATGCAGCGCATGTTGCACCCCATTGCAGATTGGCCTAGAGCAATAACCAAAGATAAGTTGGAGCCTATCCCATGCGCATGTCCCGTTATTTCCTGCCTGTTCTGAAAGAAGACCCGGCCGAAGCCGCGATTGTCAGCCACCGCCTTATGCTGCGGGCCGGTATGATCAAACAATCCAGCGCCGGGATTTATTCGTGGTTGCCAATGGGCTACAAGGTGCTGCGCAAGATCGAAGACATCGTGCACGAAGAACAGCAGAAAGCCGGCCATATGCCGATGCTGATGCCAACCATCCAGTCGGCGGACCTGTGGCGCGAAAGCGGGCGGTATGACGACTATGGCGAGGAAATGCTGCGCATCAAGGACCGTCACGACCGGGATATGCTGTTCACGCCGACCGCTGAGGAACTGATCACCGATATTTTCCGCTCTCATGTCAGCAGCTACAAAGACCTGCCCCTAACGCTCTATCAGATCCAGTGGAAGTTCCGCGACGAACGCCGTCCGCGCTTTGGTGTGATGCGGGGCCGCGAGTTTTATATGAAGGACGGGTATAACTTTGACCTGACCAAAGAAGACGCACTGCACGCATATAACCGCCATCTGGTCAGTTATCTGCGCACCTATGAACGCATGGGCCTGCAAGCCATCCCGATGCGCGCGGATTCCGGCCCGATCGGGGGCGATGACACCCATGAGTTCCTCGTGCTGGCGGACACAGGCGAATCCGAGGTGTTTTATGACAGCGCTGTCACCGATCTGACCTTTGGCGACCGCGAGATTGATTTTGATGATGTGGACCAGTGCCAGTCCATCATGGAAGAATTCACCACCAAATACGCCCGCACCGATGAAACCCACGACGAAGCCTTGTTCAACGAGGTTCCCGAAGAACGCCGCCGCACCGCGCGGGGGATCGAAGTGGGGCAGATTTTCTACTTCGGCACCAAATATTCCGATGCGATGAATGCAAAGGTGCAGGGACCGGACGGCAAACCTGTTGCGGTTCATATGGGCAGCCACGGGATTGGCGTGTCCCGTCTGCTTGGCGCGATCATCGAGGCCAGCCATGACGACAAAGGCATCATCTGGCCCGAGGGCGTGACACCCTATCATGTGGGCATCGTGAACCTGAAACAGGGCGACGAAGAAGCCGATGCCGCCTGTGAGCAACTGTATAAAGAGTTCACGGCTGCCGGTCTGGAGCCGCTTTATGACGACCGGAAAGAACGGGCAGGGGGCAAATTCGCAACTATGGATTTGATCGGATTGCCTTGGCGTATTACAGTAGGCCCCAGAGGTTTGAAAAATGGTGTCGTCGAACTCACCTCGCGTAAGACGGGGGAAAGCACGGAAATGACACCGGCAGAAGCAGTGGCACGGGTAAAGGACATTTACGCGGGCGCTTGATACAGGCGGTCCCATGGGGCAGATACTAAACTTGGGAGGTGGGGTGATCCTGTTGGTCGCCGCATCGCAATTCCCAGAATACACCCAACAATATGTGCAGCGTCTTGGCGGTGCCGTCGATGAACTGCGTCTTGTGGCAGCGGATTTCGATGAAAGCGCACAGGGCGTTGGGCTGACCCGTCAGCAGGCGCTCGACTCTATGACCGGCAACGCCTTTCAAAAGGCGCGGCAGCGGGACATGACAGAGACTTTTTCCCGTCTGGACCGGCTGCAAGGGGATCTGGCGGTACTCAAAGGGGCCGGACCGTTTGAACGTCTGGCCCATGTCACCCGCTTTTCGGATCAGGGGATCGCAACCCGCGCATGGCAGGACTACCGCCCTGCCGTGCCCCTGACCATTGACGGGTTTCTCTTCGCTATGGGCGGATTTTTTGCAGGCTTCGGCCTGCTGCGCGGGGCGGGCCTGCTGTTTGGCCGCCGCAAGCGACCCTTGTCAGAGGTGACACCATGAGAACCACACCCCCGTTTGCCCCGTTCGAGTGGCTGATTGCGTGGCGCTACCTGCGGGCCAAGCGCCGTGAAGGTGGCGTGTCGGTAATGACATGGATTTCACTGATCGGAATTACGCTGGCTGTCTTCGCCCTGATCGCGACAATGGCCGTGCGCAGCGGGTTCCGCACCGAATTTACCAACACGATCCTAGGCGCGAATGCCCATGCGACGGTCTATGTCTCGCCCCATCTGGATGAGAACAACCGCACTGTGCGCACATTTGCGGATTTCGATCCGATTGCGGAAAACCTGCGGGCGGTGGACGGTGTTGTGCGGGTGGCCCCCGTGGTCAAAGGGCAGGTGATGGCTTCGGCCAACGGTCGCAACACAGGCGTCGAGGTCTTTGGCGAGCGTTTCGAGGACATCAAGACCATCCCTCTGGTGGTGAACCCTGAAACCCAACTGGGCAATCTTGAGAATTTCAATAAAGGTGTCGCCATCGGGCTTGGCATCGCGCGGGAACTGGATCTGGCGCTTGGGGATAAGATCACGCTGATCTCTCCTGACGGGATCAAAACCGCCTTTGGTACCAGCCCGCGGGTCAGCGCCTACGAGGTGGTCTATATCTTCGGGGTGGGGCGCTATGACATCGACCGCACCCGCGTTTATATGCCGATCGGCGAGGCGCAACTCTATTTCAACCGGGACGGAGTCGTGGATGAATTTGAGGTTCAGGTCGAAAATCCTGACGATATTGGCAAAATGGTAGAGCCGCTTATGGCGGCTTCGGGGGAAAATACACTGGTCTGGACATGGAAAAACGCCAGCGGCGGTTTCCTGCGGGCGCTGGAGATGGAAGACAACATCATGTTCATCATCCTGTCCATTCTGGTGCTGATCGCTTCGATGAATATCGTGTCCGGCCTGATCATGCTGGTAAAGAACAAGGGGCGCGATGTGGGTATCCTGCGCACGATGGGGCTGACCCAAGGGTCGATCCTGCGGGTCTTTTTTATCTGCGGCGCGTCGATTGGCGTGGTTGGGACGATCCTCGGGGTGATCCTTGGCTGTCTCTTCGCGATCTACATTGATCCGATTTTCAACTTCGTGAATCTGGTGGCCGGTGGCGGTGTCTGGGATCCTTCGGTGCGCATGCTGTCTACCCTGCCAGCGGAACTGCAACTGGGCGATGTGGCCAGCGCCGTGATCCTGTCGCTTGGCCTGTCCTTTGGCGCGACCTATTTCCCCGCCCGCCGCGCCGCCCGCATGAACCCTGTCGAGGCGTTGCGTTATGAGTAACATGCCTCGCATCAAACGGCTGAAAGGCCAGCAGTCAGGCAGATCAGGCAAGCCGGTTTGCCGGTACGATGAGGCGCTACGTCATGAATAAAGCCCTTCAGTTGAGCGGGATCACCAAAGGTTACAACCTTGGCAAACCCACCGAAGTCCGCGTGTTGAACGGGGTGGATCTGGAACTGGCCGAAGGCGAGGTCGTGGCGATGGTTGCCCCGTCCGGTGCCGGTAAATCCACGCTGCTGCATATCGCCGGGCTGCTGGACACGCCGGACAGCGGCGAGGTGAAAATAGGTGGTAAACCTGTAGGCGGCGGGGATCGCGCCCGCACGCGGCTGCGGCGGCAGGATGTGGGATTTGTCTATCAGTTCCACCATCTGTTGCAGGAATTTACCGGACTTGAAAACGTGGTGCTGCCGCAACTGGCCAATGGTGTCAGCCGCGCCGAGGCCGAAGCCCACGCGCAGGTGCTGCTTGAAGGTGTCGGCCTGAAAAACCGCGCCAGCCACCGCCCCGGAGAGCTGTCCGGCGGCGAACAGCAGCGCGTTGCCTTTTGCCGCGCACTGGCCAACAAACCCCGTGTCTTGCTGGCAGATGAGCCCACCGGGAACCTTGATCCCAATACCTCGGACACGGTGTTCGCGGCGCTGATGGAACTGGTTCGGGCCTCTGGCATGGCAGCTTTGATCGCCACCCATAATCTGGAACTGGCCGCAAGAATGGATCGTATGGTGCGGCTGGATGCAGGGGAAATTGTCTCCGCGTAATTCGGGTAGCAGAGCCTTTTGGTCTGGATTTATCCGTGCTTTCCGTTCATTGCATATACGGAACCGTTTTGGCATGGACGAATTCCGGCCCCTCCCGCGCGGTTGGCAAAGGATACGTTCATGCCCGTAAAAATTGCAAATGCCCATACGCTCCCGCTCTGGCGGCGGCCCGTTGTACTGCTGGGTCTCATGGCCTTTGCCATGCCGCTGGCTTTTTCCACATGGCTGGCGCTGCTGAACAATTTTGTCATCGAAGTCGCGCATTTCGACGGCGCGAAAATCGGTTGGCTCCATTCCATCCGCGAGATTCCCGGCTTTCTGGCCATCGGCGTGATTTACGTGCTGTGGTTTGTGCGTGAACAGGTGCTTGCAGTGGTATCGTTACTGGCACTGGGCGTGGCCGTTGCTGTCACCGCATGGTTCCCGAGCTTTCTGGGCTTGATGGTTACGACCATCATCGGCTCTATCGGGTTTCACTATTACGAGACCGTTAAAATGTCGTTGGAATTGCAGTGGATCAGCAAGGAACATGCGCCCCAAGTGCTCGGCTGGATGGTGGCGATCGGGTCGGCGGCCTCCCTGCTGGCCTATGGCGCGATTATGCTGGTCTGGAACCTGCTCGGCTGGGATTTTAACACGATCTACCTGATCGGCGGCGGGGTTGCTGTTGTGTTGACCCTGTTTTGCTGGTTTGCCTATCCCACCTTTGAAGCGCCCCACAAGCAGCATAAGAAAATGGTGCTGCGCAAACGTTATTGGCTTTACTATAGCCTGCAAGCGGCGTCAGGGGCGCGGCGTCAGATATTCATGGTCTTTGCCGCCTTCATGATGGTGGAACGGTTCGGATTTGAGGTCCACGAAGTCACCGCCCTGTTTTTGATCAACTATGTGGCTAATATGGTCTTTGCACCGCTGATGGGGCGGTTTGTGTCCCGCGTCGGAGAGCGTAACGCACTTGCCTTTGAATATATCGGGCTGATTGTCGTCTTCTGCGCCTATGGCGGGATCTATATGTTCGGCTGGGGTGTGGTCGTCGCGGCAAGCCTGTATGTTATCGACCACCTGTTCTTTGCGCTGGCCTTTGCGCAAAAGACCTATTTCCAGAAGATCGCTCATCCGTCCGATATTGCACCCACTGCGGCGGTTGCCTTTACGATCAACCATATCGGCGCGGTTCTTTTGCCGGCGATTCTGGGCTATCTGTGGCTGTTGTCCCCTGCCGCTGTGTTCATCTTTGCGGCCTCTGTTGCGGTACTGTCGCTGGTCCTGTCCCTGATGATCCCGCGCCACCCGCGCATCGGGTATGAAACCGTCTTTGCACGGACTGTCCTGCCAGCGGAGGCCGTGTAACCGAATGTCCGGAACCGAAACCGATATACCGGCTGCAAAGCCGGACAGGAAAGCGCGGTTTCTGACCGGCTCTATCATGCGTCATGTGGTGGTGATGACCCTGACCGGATCGCTGGGGCTGGTGTTCATGTTCCTTGTGGATGTGGCCACGCTGTTCTGGGTCAGCACGCTTGGGGATCAGGGGCTGGTGGCCGCGCTCGGCTTTGCGTGGACCATCCAGTTTTTCACCATCTCTACCGGCATCGGGTTGATGATTGCCAGCATGGCGTTGGTGTCCAAGTCCATCGGGCAGGGCAAGACCGATCTGGCCCGCCAGCAGACCACCAGCGCGGCTATATTCACCTTTGTTTTCCAAGTTGTCATGGCCACGCTGGTTCTGGTGTTCCGGTTTGAAATCCTTGCCTTTGCAGGGGCCGAAGGGCAGACGCAGGCGGATGCAGCGCGATTTTTGTCGATCAGCGTGCCGAGCCTGCCGTTCATGGCGCTTGGCATGGTGGGTTCGGCTGTGCTGCGCTCTATCGGGGATGCGGTGCGGTCTATGGCTGTGACCATGTCCGCAGGATTGATGGCGATGGTGATTGATCCGGTGCTGATCATCGGACTGGGCATGGGATTCGAAGGCGCGGCTTGGGGGATCGTCATTTCGCGCGGGTTGTCGGCGGTTCTGTCGGTCTGGTTCGTGATCCATATCTACGACATGGTCGGGCCGGTGAACCGTAGGGTCATGCGCCAGTTGCTGCGCCCCTTTCTGATGATTGCCGTGCCAGCGGTGATGACCCAGCTTTCCACGCCCTTTGGCAACTATATCCTGACAAAAGTGATCAGCGCTTATGGCGATGCAGCGGTGGCAGGCTGGGCGGTGGTCAGCCGTCTGGCAGTGCTGGCCTTTGGCGGGATATTCTCGCTTTCGGGGGCGATTGGCGGGATCATCGGGCAGAATTACGGGGCGGGGCAGTTCGAGCGGGTGCAACAAACCTATCGCGATGCGCTGAAATTCTGCGCCGTTTACACGCTGGTCAGCTGGAGCCTGCTGGCCCTGTTGCGCCATCCGGTGGCCGCCCTGTTCGGACTGGAAGGCACCGCCGCCGAAGTGCTGACGGCCTTTATGCTGATCGGGGCGGGGGGCTATATGTTCACCGGCGCACTGTTTGTGTCTAACGCGGCGTTTAACAATCTGGGCCGCCCGATCTATTCCACCGTTTGCAACTGGTTGCGGGACGGGGTGTTGATCTTTCCGTGCTGTGTTCTGATGGGCCAGTGGCTGACGGCCCCCGGTGTGGTCTACGGACAGGCGCTGGCGGCGGTACTGGCGGGCACAGCCGCGATGATCTGGGCCGCACATTTTATGCGCAACCTTCCCGCAAGGGGTTGAACCGCCGGTAAACGTCTTACCTAAGAGCTTATCTTGTGACACGCTGGATTGCAGGGTAATGAGAAGCGGATCAATTTTGCAGGAGTAAAGCAATGCTGAAGGGTTTAGGCGGACTTGGCGATATGGCCAAGATCATGAAACAGGCGCAGGAAATGCAAGGCAAGATGGCCGAAGCACAAGCCAAGCTGGACGAAATCACCGTTGAGGGTGAAGCCGGGGCTGGCATGGTGAAAGTCACCGTAACAGCCAAGGGTGATGTCAAAGGCATCAATATCGACCCGAGCCTGTTTGTTGCAGATGACAAAGAGGTGGTCGAAGATCTGATCGTTGCCGCGATCAAGGACGGACAGGCCCACGCTGCGGAAACCGCGCAGGCGGAGATGGGCAAAGTGACCGAAGGGTTGAACCTGCCCGAAGGTATGAAACTGCCCTTCTGATCCGGTCGGGTGGTTCATCCCTGACAGGGCGCGGTTCCGGCGGTGTCGGGATCGCTCCGCGGGGGATATTTGACGAAAATGGATGGAGACGGGCTTGGACAGCAAGAATCAGGACATTGACGGGTTGATCGCTCTGATGGCGAAACTGCCCGGTATGGGGCCGCGCTCGGCCCGTCGCGCGGTGTTGCATCTGATCAAGAAACGGGCCTTGTTGCTGACCCCGCTGGCGGATGCCATGTTTGCGGTGGCTGCCACTGCGCGGGAATGTCTGGTCTGCGGCAATATCGGCACGCGGGACCGCTGTGACATTTGCGAGGATGCCCGCCGTGCCAACGGGCAGATTTGCGTGGTCGAGGATGTGGCCGACCTTTGGGCAATGGACCGTTCCGGCGTGTTCAAAGGGCGCTATCATGTGCTGGGCGGGTCTTTGTCCGCGCTCGACGGGGTGGGGCCGGAAGAATTGCGCATCCCCGCCCTGATCCGCCGTGTGCTGGATGAGGAAATCACCGAGGTGATCCTTGCGTTGAATGCCACCGTGGACGGGCAGACCACGGCCCATTACATCGCGGAACAACTGGAAGATGCAGGGGTTTCTGTGACCTCTCTGGCGCAGGGCGTGCCCATTGGCGGAGAGCTGGATTATCTCGACGACGGGACGATTTCAGCTGCGTTGCGGGCGCGAAAAGCCGTCTGAAGGGGCGGGTGCCGCCCGCGCTTGGCGGGAGGCATGATTGTATGGCGGTTGTTACTTTGCCGCTGTGATGATGATCTCTACTTTGTATTCCGGCGTCGCGAGATGGGCGGAACCGGCGGCGCGGACAGGTTCGTTGCCTTGGGGCACCCACGCATCCCAAACCGCGTTCATTTCGGCAAAATCGGCCATGTCATCCAGCCAGATAATGGCTTGCAGGATTTTGGTTTTGTCGGTGCCGGCCTCTGCCAGCAGGGCATCAATCTTGTCCAGAATGTCCTGCGTTTGCTGTGTCACCGATGCACCGGCCGTGCCGACCTGACCGGCGAGGTAAATCGTATCGCCGTGGGTGACGATCTGGCTCATCCGGCCGTTTCCGTGGGCGCGTGTGATTTCTGGCATGGGTCTTTCCTTCTAGGGTCGTGGCGCGAAGAATGCATCTGCGCGCTGTTTTGTGTTAGATGGTAGCGGCAAGCGCCTGTTCAAAATCCGCGATCAGATCGTCGATATGTTCGATGCCGATTGAAATCCGCAGCAGGTTTTCGGGAATGCCGCTGTCAGGTCCGGCAACTGTGCGGCGGTGTTCGATCAGGCTTTCGACGCCCCCAAGCGATGTGGCAGGGATGAAGACTTTGGTCTGTTTTGCCATCTCCAAGGCACGGTCGGCGCTGCCTTTTACGCAGATTGACATCATGCCGCCAAAGCCGTTTTTCATTTGCCGCGCAGCTATTTCATGGCCGGGATGATCGGGCAGGCCGGGGTAGAGCACGGTCTCAATTTCACTATGGGCTGCAAAATGCTGTGCGAAGGCCATCGCGTTACGGCTGCAGGCCTCATAGCGGATGTGGAGGCTGCGCAGGCTGCGGATCAGCAGCCAGGATTCAAATGCGGGCAGGATGGTGCCCTGAAAGCTGCGCACCTGCCGGATTTCATCCCAGAGCGGCATATCCTTGCGGGCCGACAGAACGCCGGCGGTGAAATCGGAATGGCCGCCCATGTATTTTGTGGCAGAATGGAAGGAAATATCCGCGCCGAGATCCAGCGGTTTGGTGGTGCAGGGCGGGGCGGCCGTGCTGTCCACCATCAGAACAGCCCCGACACTATGGGCAAGTTCGGCAGCAGCGGCAATGTCGGTCAGCGACCAGTCGCCGTTGGCGGGGGTTTCGATCCAGACCAGTTTGGTCTCTCCCGGCATCAGCGCGGCTTTCAGCGCATCAAGATCGCCCGCAGGGAACAGGTCTTTGCGGATCACACCGCGCTGGGCCTGACGCTCCAGCCAGTGCACACCGACGTGGTACATCATCGACTGGGCCACCACATGGGCGTTCGGGGGCAGGGATTCGACCACCGTGACAGATGCGGACATGCCGGAGTTTACCAGCAGGCTTTCCTCTGCGCCTTCCAGCGTGGCGATGATTTCCTCGGCGTGGGCCGTAGTGGGGCTGCCATAGCGCGCATAGATATAGCCGTCGCGCAGGTCGTAGTTTTCATCCCGTGCAAAGGTTGACGTCGCCACCATCGGTGGCACCACGCTGCCAGATGCGGGGTCTATGTGGCGCAGCGCTTGCGCGGCCAGTGTTTCGGGTGCCAGCCTGTTGGATTTGCGGCCCATTTAATTGCCCCGATAGGGTTCAACGTATTGCAGCGCCATATCCCAAGGGAAGAAAATCCATGTGTCCTGAGAGACTTCGGTAATGAATGTATCCACCTGCGGGCGGCCTTTGGGTTTGGCGTAGACGGTGGCGAAATGGGCGTTCGGATAAAGCCGGCGCACCACTTCGAGCGTTTTGCCGCTGTCGACCAGATCGTCGATAATCAGGATGCCGGTGCCGTCGCCCATCAGGTCGTCGTCGGGTTTCTTCAGGACCCGCGCTTCGGATTGGGACTGGTGATCGTAAGATTTGATCGAAATCGTATCAACCGTGCGGATGTCCAACTCCCGTGCGGCGATCATGGCCGGCGCCATACCGCCCCGCGTAATGGCCACTACGGCCCGCCATGCCCCGTCATCCGGTCCGTGACCGTCCAGTCGCCAGGCCAGAGCGCGGCTGTCGCGGTGGATCTGGTCCCAGGAGATATGGAAGCCTTTTTCGTGCGGGAGGCGGTTTTCTGACATGGGCAAGAGACTCATTTTAGGTGAATGTTGTGCATGATTGATACTATGGGCGGCGTTCTTTTGGAAAGGGCGAGTTTTCGCGCTTGTTTTGCCGCCCGACTTGGCTTACGTTATCGCTAACGTAAACTTACTGGCAGTCACGCACACACGCAAAGGGAGCCAACCATGTCGGTCATCAGTACTTTGACAGAGGTCACATCGCGCATCGCGATCAAGTCCGAGCGCAGCCGTTCGGCCTATTTGCGCCAGATGGAGCAGGCCCGCTCTGACGGGCCGAAGCGCGCGCATCTGTCTTGTGGCAATCAGGCCCATGCCTATGCCGCGATGGGGCAGGATCAGTCCGACTTGGCAGAGAAACGGGCCCCTAATATCGGGATCATCACCGCCTATAACGATATGCTGTCGGCGCATCAGCCGTTTCAGGCCTATCCGGATCTGATCAAGGACACGGCACGGGCGGCAGGGGGCACTGCGCAGGTCGCTGCCGGAGTGCCAGCCATGTGTGACGGGATCACCCAAGGTCAGACGGGAATGGAACTGTCGCTGTTTTCCCGCGATGCGATTGCCATGTCTGCCGCGATTGGCCTGTCCCATAACGTGTTTGACAGTTCGATCTACCTTGGGGTGTGCGACAAGATCGTTCCCGGTCTGGTGATCGCCGCCGCCCGTTTTGGCCATATTCCGGCGGTGTTCCTGCCAGCCGGACCCATGCCGAGCGGTCTGGCCAATGACGACAAGGCGCGGGTGCGCAAGGAGTTTGCCGAAGGTAAATGCGACCGCGATGCGCTGATGGCAGCGGAGATGGCCAGTTACCACAGCGCAGGCACCTGTACCTTTTATGGCACCGCCAACACAAACCAGATGCTGATGGAGTTTATGGGGCTGCACCTGCCCGGTTCCAGCTTTGTTGCCCCAAACACGCCGCTGCGCGAAACGCTGACGGCAGAAGGCACCCGCATCGCCCTTGGGCTGAGCGACCTTGGCAACGCCTATACCCCTGTGTCCCATGTGCTCGATGAGAAAGCCTATGTGAACGGGATTGTCGGCTTGATGGCAACGGGCGGGTCTACCAATCTGCTGATCCACCTGATCGCAATGGCGCGGGCCTCGGGCATTGTGCTCGACTGGGAGGATTTTGCCGATCTGTCGCAAGTGGTGCCGCTGCTGACACGGATTTATCCCAACGGGCTGGCGGATGTGAATCATTTCCATGCGGCAGGCGGCCTTGGTCTGGTCATCAGTGAACTGTTGAATGCGGGCTTGCTGCATGACGATACGCTGACGGTGATGGGGCAGGGGCTGGAACGCTACACCAAAGAACCCAAGCTGGTGGACGGCGTGCTGAGCTGGCAGGAGGGGGCGAACGCCTCTTTGAATGACAAGATCATTGCCAGCACCAAAGCACCATTCCAAACAACGGGTGGCCTGTCCAACCTGTCGGGCAATCTGGGGCGGGGCGTGATGAAAACCTCTGCTGTTGCGCCGGAACGCCGTGTGCTGACAGCGCCCGTGCGGGTGTTTCACACGCAAGAGGCCGTGCTCGCTGCTTTCCGCGCCGGAGAGTTCACGTCCGATGTGGTGGTCGTCGTGCGCTATCAGGGTCCGAAAGCCAACGGGATGCCGGAACTGCACGGTTTGACGCCCTGCCTGTCGGTGCTTCAGGATCGCGGCATCAAAGTGGCGCTGGTCAGCGACGGGCGCATGTCAGGCGCGTCGGGCAAGGTGCCCGCAGCCATTCACGTCAGCCCCGAGGCGCTGGATGGCGGGCCGCTGGCCTATCTGCGCGACGGTGACATTGTGACGGTTGATGCCGAACACGGCCACCTTGAATCGCAAGACGCCGGTATTTTTGAACGCGAGATTACGCATCCGGAAATGGGCGATAACGAAGTCGGTCTGGGACGGGAGCTGTTCGCAGCCTTTCGTCAGAATGTCGGTGCGGCCCGTGACGGGGCAACAGTATTCAAATTTGAGGAAGCCTGAACTATGGCAATTGACGCAAAAACCGCGAGTGCGCGGACACTGGAAATCTGCAAGACCGCACCTGTAATTCCCGTACTGCTGGTTGAATCCGCCGACACAGCCGCCGCACTCGGTCAGGCGCTGGTGGCGGGGGGGCTGCCGGTTCTGGAAGTCACCTTGCGCACCAAGGCAGCGCTCGATGTGATCGCTGCAATGGCCGAGGTCAAAGGCGGGATCGTCGGGGCCGGTACTTTGCTGACAGCGCAGGACGTGAAAAACGCCAAGGCAGCTGGTGCAACCTTCGGGGTTTCCCCCGGTGCGACAGATGCGCTGATCGACGCTTGCGAAGCTGAGGGTCTGCCCCTGCTGGCCGGTGCAGCCACCGCAACCGAGGCAATGCGCCTGCTGGAGCGGGGCTATACCACGCAGAAATTCTTTCCGGCAGAGGCCGCAGGCGGCGCCAAGGCGTTGGGTTCGCTGGCGTCACCGCTGCCCCAGATCACATTTTGCCCCACAGGAGGTGTCTCGCTGGCGAATGCGGCAAGCTATCTGTCGCTGTCCAATGTGGTGTGTGTCGGTGGTAGCTGGGTCGCGCCAAAGGATGCTGTGGCAAGCGGCGATTGGGACCGGATTACCGAACTGGCCAAAACGGCCTGTAGTGAACTGACAGCGACCACCTGATCATTTACACATGAACGAAAAAAGGCCGGGCAGCATGCAACTGTCCGGCCTTTTTTCGTTCTATATGAGCTGGATTATTTGCGCCCAGTCACCACATCAATGTCAGGGGCGTCTTCGGCCTTCATCCCGACCACATGATAGCCCGCGTCAACGTGGTGGTTCTCACCCGTAACACCAGAGGCAAGATCGGAACACAGATACATGCCGGACTTGCCAACATCGTCGGTGGTTACATTGCGGCGCAGCGGAGAGTTCAGCTCGTTCCATTTCAGGATGTAGCGGAAATCACCGATGCCAGAGGCGGCCAGCGTCTTGATCGGGCCAGCAGACAGCGCATTCACGCGGATGTTCTTCGGGCCGAGGTCCATCGCCAGATATTTGACCGATGCTTCCAGACCGGCCTTGGCAATCCCCATAACGTTGTAGTGGGGCATCACCATTTCCGCACCGTAATAGGTCAGCGTCAGCAAGGCGCCCCCGTCGGGCATCAACTGTTCGGCGCGCTGGGCGACGGCAGTGAAGGAATAAACGGAAATATCCATCGTCATCCGGAAGTTTTCAATGCTGGTGTCCACATAGCGGCCACGCAGTTCGTTCTTGTCGGAAAAGCCGATGGCGTGCACCACGAAATCCAGTTTGCCCCATTTGTCCTGAAGCGTTGTGAACAGGGCATCCATCGACGCCCCGTTGGTCACATCACATTCCAGTACCAGATCCGAGCCGACACTTGCAGCCAGCGGTTTGACCCGTTTGCCCAAGGCTTCGCCCTGATAAGAGAACGCCAGCTCCGCGCCTTGGTCGTGGCAGGCTTTCGCAATGCCCCATGCAATTGATTTGTCGTTTGCGACGCCCATGATCAGGCCCCGTTTGCCTTGCATTATTCCAGAAGTCATTGCCTTGTTCCTTGCAGGTATTGCGGTCATCCACATTTAATCCAAGGCTGGCCCAGCCGCAAGTCTGGGGTTTCAACCAACAAACAGGACCTGTTGCGACCGGCCCGCTGCCGTGATCACAGCGCAGTATTCGCGCAAGGGGGCGAAGCTTCGGGGATTCCGGCACTTGCTTTGCAAGTAAAAATATTGTGGGGTAAGAAAACCGAACGGGAACGTCATGGAAAAGACAGGTTATGAATAGATGAAACCCACCGATTTATCGTCGGACCGGCAAGGTGTATTTGCAGGAGATGACCCGTTTGAAATTGCACGGAACTGGCTGGCAGAGGCGGGCGAAACGGAAGCGAATGATCCCAACGCCGTGGCGCTGGCCACCGTGGACGCGGCCGGCCTGCCCAATGTCCGTATGGTCCTGTTGAAAGAAATCCAGTCGGACAGTTTCGTTTTCTTTACCAATTATACCAGCGCCAAAGCTGCCGAACTGGACAGCACCGGCAAGGCGGCTTTCGTTATGCACTGGAAAACTCTGCGCCGCCAGATCCGCGTGCGCGGCACGGTTTCGACCGTGTCAGAAGCAGAGTCAGACGCCTATTTCCAAAGCCGTTCGGTCTTTAGCCGCATCGGGGCCTGGGCAAGTGACCAGTCTTCGCCACTGGACAATCGCCAGACTTTGGTAAATAGGGCAGCAGAGCTGACCAAAACGCTGGGCGAAAACCCTGAACGTCCCCCGTTCTGGGGTGGTTTCCGGATCAGCCCCGTAGAAATAGAATTCTGGTGCGATGGCGCCGACCGCCTACACGACCGATTTGTGTGGCGAAAGACAGAAAAAGAAATGGAATGGACGGTAAGTCGACTTAATCCTTGATAGGTCAACTTTTTCAGGTGTAAACAAGGTGTAAAGGACAGTTCTGTTGGGACGGCCGACTGTAATATGGACCGGATGGTCATAAATTCTTGAGTTTGACCTGCCATGTCTTACAATGCTCAGCAGAGGGTGGAGTGAACAATTTTGATTAAAACCGGCAACGTGAAATGGTTTGACAGCACAAAGGGCTTCGGATTCATCACGGATGATGAAGGCGGGCGCGATATACTGCTGCATGCGAATGTTTTGCGTAATCACGGTCACAGCTCTGTCGTTGAGGGCACGCGGATCAAAGTAGAAGTTGCAGAAAGTGCACGGGGATTTCAGGCGCTGGAGATCCTCCAGCTTGAACTGCCCGAAGCAGAAAGCGACGTAGTCCTGCGCGGCGTGCCCGAACTGGGCTTTGATCTGTCGACCCTAAAATCTGACGAACCTTTGACCCCTTCACGGGTAAAGTGGTTTGACAAAGTAAAGGGCTTTGGTTTTGTTAACCTCTTTGGCAGCACGGAAGATGTGTTTGTCCATATGGAGGTTCTAAGGGCTTATGGATTGGCAGAACTGGCACAGGGTGAAGCAATTTGTGTGCGCACTGCACAGGGGCCGCGCGGCCGCATGGCGATCGAAGTGCGTGCGTGGGATTACGAAGCGACACAAGACGCTTAAAGCCGCCCTTATCCTGTTTGTCTGCGCCACCACCGGCGCGGCACAGGCCGCATGTGAACAGGGCGCGGTTGATCTGCGCTGGGACGGCGGTTCTGTCCGGTTTACCGTTGAAATCGCGGATACCTTTGAAGATCGCGCCCGCGGTCTGATGTATCGCGAATCCCTGCCACGTTACGGCGGTATGCTGTTTGTTTACGACCAGCCGCTCAGTGTTTCCTTCTGGATGAAAAACACCCTTATCCCGCTCGACATGATATTTCTGGACCGTCACGGTGTGGTGCAAAATATCCACGAGAACGCTGTGCCCGGCAGTCTGGATTCAATCCCCGGCGGCGATAATATCCTTGCTGTGTTAGAGGTAAACGGCGGGATGTCCAGAAAGCTCGGCGTGCCGGTCGGGGCAGAGATGCGCCACCCTGCTTTTGCCGATTCCGACCCGATCTGGCCCTGTAATTGAAACAGAATCCAAAACACTTCATTTTTGGGGTTTCCAATCCTGATAGGCCAGTGTAAATCGCATCTCACTGGATCGGGGCGTGGCGCAGCCTGGTAGCGCACCTGTTTTGGGTACAGGGGGTCGTGAGTTCGAATCTCGCCGCCCCGACCAGTAAAATCCCTCATATATATCTATGACGACCCGCCGGAGACTTCTCTGGCGGTCGGGATTTTACGTCCGGCCGTCAGGATTGCCCCCCCGTTCGGGATTCTCCGCTTTGCAGCGGTCCGGTCGCCCATTTGGCAGCCCAGCACAACCTGTATCCGGCCCGCTGGAACGCGCGACCCCGACCCGTATGGACCAAGCCGATTGCCCCGTGGCCGCTTCGCCCCCAAGTTGATTCTGTGCATAAAACATCGCTGCAATTTCATCTGATCCGGATTTTTCCTTTGTTCCGGCCCTCTTATCGAAAGGCGCGGCTGTGGGTTGTTTTGCGCCCCCGTCGCCGCTGACTCTTTATCCGCACGGTCAACATAATTTTCCCTATTTTTGTAAAAAAGTTTTGTTGACGGAGTCCCGTGCATCGTACAGTTTGTGTGCAGTTCTCGGAGGCACCACTACATTTAGTAGCGCGTCATAGGGGCAAAATTTGTGCAGTAATCGGTAGCAGAGACATTTAGGGGAGGGCCTTTGCCTTTCCGATTACATTATAACGACAAGATACGCTTAGGGGCAGAGATGAAGATCGACCGTCGATTCACCAAAGAAAACCGCGACGCTTATGCGGACATCGCATTCCACACGACAACTTCGGAAATCCGGAACCCTGACGGGACTGTCGTATTTTCACTGGATGCGGTGGAGGTGCCCCAAAGCTGGAGTCAGGTGGCGGCGGATGTGATTGCGCAAAAGTATTTCCGCAAGGCAGGCGTGGCAGCAAAATTGAAAAAGGTAAAGGAACAGGGTGTTCCCGAATTCCTGTGGCGCTCTGTGCCTGATGGTGACGCGCCGGCCACTTCCAAAGACGCCTATAGCGGTGAAACATCGGCCAAACAGGTGTTTGACCGTCTGGCTGGCGCTTGGGCCTATTGGGGCTGGAAAGGCGGCATGTTCGACACAGAATCGGACGCGCGGGCCTATTTTGACGAAATGCGCTTTATGCTGGCCAATCAGATGGCGGCACCGAACTCTCCTCAGTGGTTTAACACCGGTCTGCACTGGGCCTACGGCATTGATGGTCCAAGTCAGGGGCATCACTACGTAGACTATAAGACCGGCAAGCTGACCAAGTCGAAGTCAGCCTATGAACATCCGCAACCCCATGCTTGTTTCATCCAGTCCGTGTCGGACGATCTGGTGAACGAGGGCGGGATTATGGACCTTTGGGTCCGCGAAGCGCGGCTGTTCAAATACGGCTCGGGCACGGGTACAAACTTCTCCTCCCTGCGAAGTGCTTCAGAGCCACTGGGCGGCGGCGGCAAATCCTCGGGACTGATGTCCTTTTTGAAGATCGGGGACAGAGCCGCCGGCGCAATCAAATCGGGTGGCACCACGCGACGTGCAGCCAAAATGGTGATCTGCGATATGGATCACCCCGACATTAAAGATTTCATCAACTGGAAAGTGCGCGAGGAGCAGAAAGTGGCTTCTCTGGTGGCCGGTTCCAAAATGCACGAAGACAAGCTGAACGAGATTTTCGGCGCGATCCGTGCCTGGGACGGTTCCGAAGAGGGCGCGTTTGATCCCAAAGCCAACGCCGGTCTGAAAGCCGCGATCAAATCCGCCAAGAAAGCCCGTATTCCCGAAACCTACATCAACCGCGTGCTGCAATACGCGCGGCAGGGTTTTGAGAGCATCGAATTTCCCACCTATGACACGGACTGGGACAGCGAAGCCTATGGCACCGTTGCGGGGCAAAATTCCAACAATTCGGTCCGCGTCACCAACGCTTTTCTGACCGCTGTTGAAAAAGACCAGCCTTGGGAGTTGCTGCGCCGCACCGACGGCGCAGTGGCCGAAACCGTCAGCGCACGGGAGCTGTGGGAAGATATTGGCCATGCGGCATGGGCCTGTGCCGATCCGGGGGTTCAGTATCACGATACCATCAACCAATGGCACACCTGCCCCGAAGACGGTCAGATCCGCGGATCAAACCCTTGTTCCGAATATATGTTCCTCGACGACACCGCCTGTAACCTTGCCTCTATGAACCTGTTGAAGTTCTACACGGATGGCAAATTCGACGCCGCGTCTTACATGCATGCCTCGCGTCTGTGGACGATGACGCTGGAAATCAGCGTGCTGATGGCACAGTTCCCGTCCAAGGAAATTGCCGAACGGTCTTACAAATTCCGCACCTTGGGGCTGGGCTATGCCAATATCGGCGGCCTGCTGATGAACATGGGCTATTCCTATGACTCTGACGAAGGACGCGCCATGTGCGGGGCACTGACCGCAGTGATGACGGGGGTGGCCTATGCCACATCTGCGGAGATGGCCAAGGAACTGGGCGCTTTCCCCGGACATGCCAAAAACGCCGATCACATGCTGCGGGTGATGCGCAACCACGCGCTTGCCGCGCAGGGTGCGACCGAGGGCTATGAAGGTCTCGACGTGACGCCAGTGCCGCTGGACCACGCCAGCTGCCCCGATGAAGAATTGTCAGCGCTGTCAAAAACCGTTTGGGAAGAAGCTGTTAAACTGGGTGAGAAGCACGGCTACCGCAATGCGCAGGTATCCGTGATTGCACCCACCGGCACCATCGGTCTGGTGATGGACTGCGACACGACAGGGATCGAGCCGGACTTTGCACTGGTCAAATTCAAAAAGCTGGCCGGTGGCGGTTACTTCAAGATTATCAACCAGTCTGTTCCGGCTGCGCTGGTGAAACTGGGCTATACCACATCGCAAGTGGAAGAAATCGTGTCCTATGCTGTCGGGCATGGCACAATGGGCAATGCGCCGGACATTAACCATACTTCGCTGACCGGTCACGGCTTTGGACCGGAAGAATTGAAAAAGGTAGAGGCCGCGCTGCCCACCGCCTTTGACATTCGCTTTGTGTTCAACCAGTGGACACTCGGGGCGGAGTTCTGCTCCGGTACGCTTGGCATTCCAGCGGCACAGTTGAACGACCCGTCCTTTGACCTGCTGACCCACCTCGGCTTTAGCAAGAAACAGATCGAAGCGGCCAACAACCACGTTTGCGGGACGATGACACTGGAAGGCGCGCCATTCCTGAAAGACGAACACCTGTCTGTCTTTGATTGCGCCAATCCTTGCGGCAAGACCGGCAAACGCTATCTGTCGGTGAATAGCCACATCACCATGATGGCCGCGGCCCAGTCGTTTATTTCCGGCGCGATCTCCAAGACGATCAACATGCCGAATGACGCAACCATTGAGGATTGCCAGAAAGCCTATGAGCTGAGCTGGTCGCTGGGTGTTAAGGCAAACGCGCTTTATCGGGACGGTTCCAAGCTGAGCCAACCGCTGTCCGCCGCACTGATTGACGACGATGAGGATCTGGAAGAAACACTGGCCGAAGCCCCTGCGGGTGAGCGTGCACAGATACTGGCCGAGAAAATCGTTGAGAAAGTCATCATCAAAGAGGTGGCACAGGCACGGGCGAAACTGCCCGAACGGCGCAAGGGCTATACCCAGAAAGCCACCGTTGGCGGGCATAAGGTTTACCTGCGCACCGGCGAATATGAAGACGGCAATCTGGGCGAGATCTTCATCGACATGCACAAGGAAGGGGCGGGTTTCCGCGCCATGATGAACAACTTTGCCATCGCGGTGTCGGTTGGTCTGCAATACGGTGTGCCGCTGGATGAATTTGTCGATGCCTTCACCTTCACCCGCTTTGAACCGGCTGGCATGGTGCAGGGCAATGACAGCATCAAGAATGCGACCTCCATCCTGGATTACATTTTCCGCGAACTGGCCGTGTCCTATCTGGACCGCACCGATCTGGCCCATGTGAAACCGCAAGGCACCACATTCGACGATCTGGGCCGTGGCGTGGAGGAAGGCTCCAGCACTGTGCGTCCGGCCTCTGATGATGCGGTTGCTATGTTGAAACAGGTGGTCTCTCCCGGGTTTCACCGGCACCGGATGCCACAGGAACTGATGGTGCTGCAAGGCAGTCAGACCGGCCTGTTCCGGTCCGGTCAGGCAGAGGTGTCCTTGGGTGGCGGGTTTAGCGAACAGCCTGCGCCTGCTCCGGTTGCGCCTGCCACGGTCGCAGCAGCGCCACTGCAGATGGACGATCGGGCAAAGGCGAAAATGCAGGGCTATGAGGGCGATGCCTGCGGGGATTGCGGCAACTACACTCTGGTGCGCAACGGCACCTGCATGAAGTGCAACACCTGCGGCGCGACCTCGGGCTGTAGTTAGGATTTTGGAACAGGGGGACGGTGCGCCGTCCCTCCACGACTTCGGGCGCAGGCAACCGATCGAGCGGAAAACGAACAGCCTGAATACAGGACTAGGGGGGAGCAATGGCTCCCCCTCTTTTTTGGTTCGCGGTCGTACGATTCGTGCGCGGCCGGACCCAGCGAAAACAATGCCCTAGCTGCCGCTGCATTGTTTGGACGTGGGAAACAGTTACCCCGTCCAGACGCCATTTCTGGTAGAAAAGCGGCGGGATTGTGTCGAATTTATGTTTCTTTCGGTTAAATCTTGTTAACTATTGATGGGACCGTATCTGCTTGCGGTCGCAAAATGACAGAGTGTGTACAGCGCCGGATTTGGCGGTTGGGAAATGGATTAGCTATGATCGAGATTGTTTTGTTGTCCCTGGTGGGGCTGGGTGCCGTGATCTGGGGGATTGATGAAATCCGTGATGACGATGACGATAATACCTCTGGCCGGGATGAACCGACCGTCGAAGAGCCGACGCTTTACATGGGGGACGACGACGACAACACATTTGACGGCACAGACGCGGATGAACTGGCGATCCTGAACGGCGGTGATGACACTGCTGACATGAAGGGCGGCAATGACGAAGTGCGCGGCGGCACCGGCAACGATCTGATCACGGGCGGTGACGGCGACGATTCGATCGACGGCGGTTGGGGGCAGGATGTGCTCTACGGTAATGACGGGGATGATACGCTGCGCATGGGCGAATACCGAGATATTGCCTACGGCGGGGCGGGGGATGATCTGATGACCGGCGGGCAAGGGGCTGATCTGGCCTATGGCGGTGACGGCGCGGATGATATTTCCGGCGGCACAGAGAATGACACGCTGTTTGGCGGCGAACACGGCGATCTGATCAGCGGCGGCGCGGATGATGATGTGATTTCCGGTGATAACGGCTGGGACGAACTTTATGGCGGGGCTGGCGATGATCTGATTAACGGCAATGCAGGCAACGACACGCTGTTTGGCGGCTTTGGCGAAGATGAACTGCGCGGCGGCATCGGGGACGATGATCTGCTGGGCGGTGCCGGTGCAGACTTCATGCTCGGCGCGGATGGTGACGATGTGCTGTACGGCGAAGGCGGCGCGGATGAGGTTTATGGTGGGGCCGGAAACGACCTGATTACGGGTGCAAGGTTTGATCTGGCCGCTGCGGAATCCGGCGTGAGGGGCTTTGATTTGGTGCTGAACGATGGCGCTGGTGATGATCTATTTGGTGGTGACGGCGATGATCTGATGATCCTGCAGGACGGTGATAGCGGCACGGGCGGTGAAGGCCGCGACAGTTTTGCCATTGATGTACGTGCCGAGATAGAAACCGCTGCCATAATCAAGGATTTCGTCGCGGATGAGGATTCGATCTTCATCGACTATGATGCGGACGCAGGCGTGCCGCTGGTAGAGGTCGAAGACCTTGAGGACGGTTCCGGCGCAACTGTTCTTGTGAATGGTGCGGCTGTCGTTGTTGTAAACGGTGGTGCAGGGCTGACGGCGGATCAACTGACGCTGGTGCCTGTCTGAACACAGATTTGATCCGGCAGGCGGGCGTGTTTTGCTGGCCTGCCGGACACTCCGTTACGTCTTGTCCCGATGGATATAAAGCGACAGGGACATCAGGGTCACGAACCCGAAAATGGCCATGCCCGCACTCGACAGGGACAGGCCGACAATATCGGCCAGCGCCCCGAGCACAAACGCCCCGAGCGCGGTAGAACCAAGCCCCACAACCACCCAGATAGACATCACACGTCCGCGCATATCATCCGGCAGGTCCGCTTGTATCAGCGATTGCATCGTGACGCCGAAATAGGTGCCGCTCGCCCCGAGCACGGCAGCGCAGGCCAGTGCCACCATCCAGCTTTGGGTGTTGCCGATCAGTCCGATCGCCACCAGTCCCGCAACCGCAACCCCGAGGTTGAACGGCGACAGCGCATCGGTATTAGCGGGGCGTGTGCTGTGGTGCAGGGTCTTGTAAACCGCCGAGCAGAGCGCGCCGCCCCCCACCGCCGAGCCAAGCTGCCCCAGCCCGACCGCGCCACGGCCAAAGGCCCCGTCAGCCACAATGGGCAACACCTCCAGCACGCCGCGCAGGGCGATGGAAAAGACGGTCGTGGACAACAGGATCACCACGATCACCCGCCGCTGCCGGATATAGCGCAGTCCGGTGGCCATCGCGGTGGTAAACCGTTCTGCGCCGCTCTTTTCCAGCGCACGGGGATGCAGGCGGAAGAGAACTGCAAGATTGGGGAAGAACATGGCAACCGTAATAATCAGCGCGGTTGTGATCCCTACCACATCAATCAGGATGCCACCGACTGCGGGGCTGATCAATCGTGCGAGGTTGAAGTTCAGCGCCGAGAGCGCCACCACAGAAGACACATGTTTCTGCTCTACCAGACGCGGGCCAAGGGACAGTCGCACCGGATGGTGCGCCGCTGTCACCGTCCCGATGGCAAGCGATACAAGAACCAGACTGATCTGCGAAATCATCCCGCCCGCCTGAAGGGTTAACAGGCCCCCGATGCACAGGATCATGGCGATATTGGTGCAATAGGCCGCCTTGCGCACATCTGCGCGGTCCACCATGACGCCAAAAAACGGCCCGCCGACCAATGTCGGCAATAGCGAACAGGCCGCCACGATCCCGACAAACTGGGCGCTATGGGTGATGTCCCACGCCAGCCATCCCAGAATAATACGCGCAATCCACATGGCATTCACATTTGCCACGGCACCAATGAAATAAAGACGAAATTCGGGGGAACGCAAAGCTATAAGATTCATACATTCCGGTTTAGGCCAAGGCGCAATGAAGGTGAAGCGGATTTCCTGTGCCCCCGTGTTTCGCGCTTTGGGGCTGGGCGCGGTCCGGTTCGACCACAAATACCCTGCCAAAAGGCTTGCAAAACCGGAAATTTCAAGGCAAAGGAAATAGTCTGAAAGCCGCTGTAGCTCAGCTGGTAGAGCAATCGCTTCGTAAGCGATGGGTCGGGGGTTCAAGTCCCTTCAGCGGCACCAAAATTCCGTATAGATATCTGTTTTCGCAAGTTATTCAGAGGCGCGTAGTCCAGCACCCCTGACTGTGTATCAATGCCACCTGACATCCGATTAGTAGGCGCGGCGGCCTTTGATGTTCAGGATTCTGAACCCGCCATAATCCGATTTCTTCACGCCCGTGGTCAGTTGCACACCTTTGATCGGAAAGTTGGAAATCCTGCGCGGCTCGGGTGGTTTGACCCCGCTGCGGGTGGCGCAATAGTCGTAGAGTTTTGCGTAGTCGGGGTCGCTGCGAACCGTGGCAAATTTTTCGCGGTGATAGGCCACAGCCTGATCGGTCAGTGCCCGCAGACGACCGCCGGAGAGGTTGTTCAGACGCTTCATTTCGCGGATCAGACGGGGGCGGTTTGCGCGGATGCTATGGTCGGCTTCGTGGTTTTTATTGCGACGCGCCCAATAGGTCTCCCCGATGTCGCGATTTGCCTGATGGGCGCTGCCTTTGGCGGATTTCAACACAAAGCTTTGCGGGTCTTTCACGATATAATGGTTCACCTGCGCAAGGCTGCGCAGCCCGGGATCTGTGGACTGGAAGTTGCGGATCTCAAAGGCGTCATCGCCCAATCCGGACCCGTTCACCGTGATCATGTCTTCCTCAAGCAAGAAATTGCTCGGCTTGTGAACACCGGGCCGTAAGAAGGCGTCCCGCTTGAACAGGGTTTTGTAGGGCTGGACGTGTTTTGTAATAAAATTGTCTTTTTCGGCGAGAGAGTAGCGATCCGTGACAAGGCCGCTTTGGATCGTGTCGATACCGGAGCTGCCAAACAGCTTCCAGTTGATCAACATGCGGTGAAATTTCGGAGCGGCGGAGAGCAGCGCGGGCAGGGTGCCATCGCCGGTTTTGATCACCAGAAATTCGTCCAGGTCCAGCGCCATTACCCAATCGGCGGACTGGTATTCGGCATGGCGGACACTGCGGTTGTAGGCGGCGATCTGGTGGCCGCCCCGCTTGGCCGCATTGTAGCGGTATCGCACGGCACCAATTTCGTCGAGGCAGGTCAGGATCTTGCCGGTGAAATCTTCGGAATCATTTTGAAAAATGATGATATTGTCAAAGCCGATGGACCGGTGATAGGCGACCCACTCCAGCAGATAGGGGCCTTCGTTTTTGGCGGTCGCTACCAGTGTGAAACGCGCCGGCGGCGCCGGCGTTCTGCGCAGGCGCATGAATTTGCGATCAATAAGAGTCACGGTACTGCTCCGTCTCGTTTTTTGACCAAGGAATACCACAGAGGCGGCAAGGGAAAGAGATTTGCTGCATCGGCGTGCGTCAAAAGCACAGCGCTGTTGCAACTTCGCCCCAGTGGGTTCAGCGGGCGCGGAGCCGCTGGATCAGTGATTTCCGGCGTTAGGGCGGCGGTGCTGCGGACGGGTGGGGCGGGTCGTATCTGGCGGTATCACCCTGCAAATATGAAGCGTCATGCAAGACGCGTCATATATGAAGCTTCTTATATGAAGCTTCATATATGCAGTATGTTAATACGTTTAACCTATGTAAAACAATTACTTGATGTCTTGTCAAAATATCCCGGCGCCCTGAACTACCCGCGTGGCTTTACCCGACGGGTCGGTTCCGCCTGTGTCGGGTCTTCCGGCCAGGGATGCCGCGGATACCGCCCGCGCATGTCTTTGCGCACATCCGCGTAAGAGCTTTTCCAAAACCCCGGCAGATCGGCTGTTGTCTGAACAGCACGCCGCGCCGGTGAGAGCAGTTCGATCAGCAGCGGAATGTGCTCAGGGCCTGCCGTGGGGTGAGTCGTCATTCCGAACAGCTCTTGCAGGCGCACAGAGACCTTCGGTTGCGCAGCACTGTAATCAATTGGCAGCTTGGTGCCTGTGGGGGCCGTAATGCTCGCCGGAGCAAGCTGATCGAGCATCTGCAACGCGTCCCAGTCCAACTGCGTGCGCAAGATCATATGCAGGTCCAGCCCGCGCAGCCCTTCGGGGGTGCGTATCCCGCCCAGATGGGGTTCAAGCCAGTCATGCAACCGCGCAAGCAATCCTTCATCCGACAGGTCCGGCATTTCATGGCCCTGATCGCGCAACCATTGTGCGCGGGCGCGAAACAGGGTTGCGGGCTGGCTCCACGGCAAGCAGCCGAGCCCGAGATCCGCAACCCCGTCACACATGGCCGCGCAGGACGCATCCGCAGGGCAATCCTTCCAGTTCTGATCCTCCAGCACCAGCGCACCGAAACACAGGTGTTTCCGCGCCAGCACACGGCGCTCCCGCTTGGACCACTCACACACATGCCGCGTTTCAAACTGGTCGCCATAAACCGCCGCCAGTTCCCCCTGACTAAGCGGCAGGGCCATACGCACACGGGCCTCGCGCCCGTCTCCGTCCAGCGACGGAATCACTGCAAGGCGGGTGGCTCCGGTCGGGTCGTCTTCGTTAAATACAGCGCCCTTGCCACCGGACAGCACGAAACGCGGCGCATCCCCCTTGCGGCGCAGACCGATCCGGTCGGGATAGGCCAGCGCCAGTGTTTCGGTCGCAGACAGCGTGGCGGTTCCTTGGCGCAGGCGTTTGGCCTCGGCCTTGATCGTTTTTACGGCAGCTGCATTGGCCTGAAACGGATGGGTGTCGGCAAACCGGCGCGGATCGCGGATGGCCTCCAGGCGCAAGGCAACATCGCTTGGTGCGCTGCGGGGCAGGGGGTCTCGGTTCTCCAGAAGCGCGGCCAGAGGCGCCGCATCCGGCCCGCCCTGTTCTAGCATATGAGCCAGACGCACGTGCAGCGGATGGCGCAACAGGGCACGGCCGTGATCCGTGATCCGGTTTGCCGGATCGAGCGCACCGAGCCCGCGCAGCAATTCTTGCGACCGTTCGACATCGCTGCTGCGGGGCTGGTCCAGAAATGGCAGATCCGCAGGGGTGCTGGTGCCCCATGCCGCCAGTTCCAGCACCAGATTGGTAATATCGGCGGACAGGATTTCAGGCAGCGGGAAAGGTGCAAACCCGCCTTCTTCGCCTTTGGTCCAAAGCTTGTAACAGATGCCTGCCGCCACCCGACCGGCTCGCCCCTGCCGCTGGATGGCTTCAGCCTTGGTCACACGCTCTGTCACCAGACGCGACATGCCGGAGCCCGCGTCAAACCGCGCACGCCGCGCCCGTCCGCCGTCCACCACGACCGAGACATCCTGAATGGTCAGCGAGGTTTCCGCGATAGAGGTCGCCAGCACGATCTTGCGCCCCTCCTGATCGGGCAGCACGGCGCGGCGCTGTTCGGTAAAAGGCAGCGCACCATACAGGGGGCGTAGGTTGCTTCCTGCCGGAAGCGCACCTTGAAGCAGGCCTTGCACGCGGCGGATTTCCCCTTCACCGGGCAGGAAGGCCAGAATGCCCCCCGTTGTCTCGCTGGCGGCCTGCCGGATCAGATCTGCGGCCGCTTCCTCAAAGCGGGGGCCGCGCCGGTTGGGACGGTTCCACGGCTCGGCCAGATGGCGGAGTTCCACCGGATAGCTCCGCCCCGCCGAGGTCACAAGCGGTGCATCCCCCATCAGCGTCGCAACCGGCGTCGCGTCCAGCGTGGCGGACATGGCGATCAGCACCAGATCAGAGCGCAGTGCCTCACGGATTTCTAGCGCAAAGGCCAATCCGGTATCCGCTTGCAGACTGCGTTCGTGAAATTCGTCAAAAATAATGCAGCCGACCCCTGCCAGTTCGGGGTCATTCTGAATCACCCGCATCAGGATGCCCTCGGTGATCACCTCGATTCGCGTATGCGCCCCGACCTTGCTGTCGCCCCGCATCCGGTAGCCAACCGTTCGGCCCACATCCTCGCCCAGTGTTTGCGCCATACGTTCGGCCGCGGCGCGGGCGGCCAGACGGCGGGGCTCCAGCATCAGGATGCGCCCCTCTATCACGCCGCGTTCGAGCAGAAACAACGGCACCCGTGTGGTTTTACCCGCGCCGGGGGGCGCCTGTAGCACGGCCATCCCGCGTGTTTCCAGCGCCTCTGCCAGCTCCGGCAGGGCGTCTTCAATCGGCAGGCGGGTCATGTCCGTTTACTTTCGGGCAGCCTCGGCCGGACCGAATGTAGTGTCGGTTTTGAAAAAGGAGAGGGTGTAAAGGTCAGCATTGTCCTTGGTGTATACAAGTGTGAACGGAAAGTTCACCTGTTCTTGCATATCTTCCGGCGAAAAACCTGCAACGCGGGTGTATTGGCCTGCGCAAATAGCCTCTGCGCCGTTATGGGCGGGGGGATCAACTTGCAGACGGGACAGCCTGCGCCCGTCAAACAGGTCCAGTGTCCGGTCACACAGATCAGCACCGCGCTGGTCCCGCAGCAACATATGGGCAGCGGTCAGCGGATCAATTGTGCCGGATTGCTTGGCCGGATCAATGTCATAGGGCCGTGCCGCGCGTTCCGGTGCGTAGCGCAGCACCTGCGGGTGGTTGTCCTGAAAGGTAAGCTGCACATCTGTCTGCGTTGATTCAGAACGACTCTGCCCGCTGTAATTCTGCGGGACATAAACACCGGCCGAGACCGCGCCATCCACGCGCCCGTCAAACCCCACATCGTGAAAGCGCCGCATAATGCTGGTGGGGGTCAGCGTACCGTGCAGGGCATAGGGACCATCCTGCCCCTGTGCCGGTTCGTTTCCGGTTATCCGGATCGTCCCCGCCTTCAATCCGGCCACATAAAACCCGAACGTCTGATCAATATCCCCCCCGTAGGCTAATCCGGTGCTGTTCAGCAGGGCGAGGGTCGAAAGGAGCAGACGCATGAAGAGTTCCCGTTTTTTGTGGTGGCTGGCTTTCCCACTGGTTTAAGATTGACTAAGACTTGGGGAAACTGGGGGCAGCGCGATGGGCAGGATTCTGCCAGACCTCGCGGATTGCCGAAAAGATGGAGTGTTTTCAACGTGATGGAAGTTGATGCCGCAATGGTGGAGTCGATCCTTGCAGGGGATCGGCGGATTTTGGCCCGCGCGATCACCCTTGTAGAGAGCACACGGGCGGATCACCGCGCACAGGCGGTTACGCTGATTGACAGGTTGACACAGAAAGGGCGCTCTGCCTTGCGGATCGGTCTGTCCGGCACGCCCGGTGTGGGTAAATCCACCTTCACCGAGAGCTTTGGTATGATGCTGGTAGAGCAGGGGCTGAAGGTAGCGGTGCTGGCGGTTGATCCGTCCTCCAAACGCTCTGGCGGGTCGATTCTGGGGGATAAGACCCGCATGGACAATCTGTCCCGCCATCCCAATGCTTTCATCAGACCATCCCCGTCCAGTGCGGCGCTGGGCGGTGTGGCGCGGCGCACCCGCGAGGCAATCACCCTGTGCGAAGCCGCCGGATTTGACGTGGTGCTGGTGGAAACCGTGGGCGTTGGCCAGTCCGAAGTGATGGTCGCGGATATGACCGATCTGTTCCTGTTGCTGCTCGCCCCTGCGGGCGGGGATGAACTGCAAGGGGTAAAGCGGGGCATTATGGAAATTGCCGACCTTATTCTGGTGAACAAAGCGGACGGCGATTTGAAACCCACCGCCGTGCGCACTTGTGCGGATTACGCCGGTGCCCTGCGTCTGCTGCGCAAACGCCCGCAAGACCCCAAAGGCTTTCCCAAGGCGATGACGGTGTCCGCGCTGGAAGAAGAAGGTCTGGAACAGGTCTGGAGCGAGATCCGGACGCTGACCGACTGGCGCAAGGAAGACGGCGCATTTGACGCGAATCGCGCACGTCAGGCAGAGATCTGGTTTCAGGATGAGATTCGCAGGGGTATTCTGGCGCAGCTCGATCAGGACGAAGCCTTGCAAAAACGACAGACAGAACTGCGCGAAAAGGTCACGAACGGCCATCTGAGCCCCGATGCGGCCGCCGCAGAGGTCCTTTTGGCATTAAAATCCGTAAATCAGGACGGATAAAGGTTGTATTTCGGGCGCAAAAGCCCCAAACGAACCCAACTGCTGTTTGATCGCGTGCTGCCCTTGACGGGGCGGATAATCGCGCCTAAAGAAGCGGCTCGAATTTCAAATGTCAGCGCAGGCCACTCCGGGCGCGCGACAAGAGAGTAAGGATATACGCGATGTCTCGTCGTTGTGAGTTTACAAGCAAAGGCCCAATGTCTGGCAACAATGTCAGCCACGCCAAAAACAGAACCCGTCGCCGGTTTTTGCCAAACCTGAACGATGTGACGCTGACCAGCGAAACATTGGGCCGGTCTTTCAAATTCCGCATCTCTGCGGCTGCTCTGCGCACGGTTGATCACCGTGGTGGTCTGGATGCGTTCATGGCCAAAGCCAAAGACGTTGAACTTTCGGACGCTGCGCTGAAGGTCAAAAAAGAAATCGCCAAGGCAACTGCTGCCGCTTAAGGGCATCTGCCTGCGCGATTGAAGATCAGACGGTTCCGATGCATCGGGGCCGTTTTTTTGCGTTTGTGTGGTGCCGGATGGCAGGCCATTGCACAAATTGCGGCGACGCAAGCTGCAAGGATGGTTGGTGGGACACGCGTGTCGGGACAGGCTTGACGAGACAGGACCGTCAGCGATGCAAGGAGTGGCGTTAACCAGCTTTGGGGGAAAGACCCTCTCCGGTGGCGTCCCGCCAGTGGCGGCGGCACAGAGAGACATAGGTCTCATTCCCGCCGATCTGCACCTGCGCGCCCTTTGTTATGACATTGCCATCGCCATCCTGCCGCACAACCATCGTCGCTTTCCGGCCGCAAAAGCAGATGGTGCGCACTTCGCGCATTTCATCGGCCATCGCCAGCAGCGCCGCCGAGCCGGGGAACAGTTTGCCCAGAAAATCCACCCGCAAGCCGTAGCACATGACCGGGATGTTCAGATCATCCACCGCACGGGCCAGTTGCCAGACCTGTTCGTAAGAGAGGAATTGCGACTCGTCGATGAAGACGCAAGCAAGCGTGGTGCTTTTCATCCGCCGCTCGATCATCGCAAACAAATCGCTTTCGCTGTCAAATCCGTCAGCTCTAGCGGAAATCCCGATCCGCGAGCCGATCTCTCCGACACCGCTACGATCATCAAAGCGGGCGGTCAGAAGATAGGTCTCCATCCCCCGTTCGCGGTAATTATGCGATGCCTGCAAGAGCGCCGTTGATTTACCGGCGTTCATGGTCGAATAGTGGAAATAGAGTTTTGCCATGGCCGGACTTTTACCCGCAGGGAGGGGCGGTTCAAGAGATTCGTTTCACCGGATTTTCCGGCGTCCGGCGCGATGCCGGCTTCTAAAAAAAATGCAATTCAATAAAATTTTTAATTCTTTGTTTCCAAGGCGGAAGTTGAACTGTGTCCATACTGTGGCCAATGGCCCCTTAAGGTAGTAATTCCGTGCCACACTGTTGCCACAGTCCTTTCGCGGGGCCGACAGTTTACGGGCGATGAGGGGGCGTTTGAAACGCCGGCTTTGAACGGCTGCGGACAGAGGAAACAGCGGGCTGACTGTTGAGTAACGGTGCTCGTCCCGTGAAGCTGAAATCAATTATTTATCTTGATAAAGAAATAGATTTTCCAATAATTCATGTTAGTTATCAATTGCTTATGTGTTTTTCACATCCTATACTTTTGAGAGTATTGACACATGGCGGGCAGGGTCGGTCGAAGGGTCCTGCAAGCACAGGTCGAGGCGCGAATGACGGCATGTTTGGGGGGCAGTTAACCATAGACAATCGGGGCGTGTGTTAACCATACTGCTTAACAACCTGAAAAATGCGCTATCTTGGGTTGCATAATTCCCATATTAATTATTGATTTTTGAAGACACTCGGTCTAAACTTGTCGTTATACACCGCCAAGTGAACTCAATCACAACGGCGCTCCGTCGGCAGCGACCCTCGGCTAATCTTTAACATTATGTGTGACCCCCACAGGGGAGTCCCAGTTTTAGGAGCCGAATATGCCTCATCCAGTAGATGTTCACGTTGGTACAAAAATCCGTCTGACACGGGCGTCCCGTGGTATCAGCCAGCAAAAGCTAAGCGAAATGCTGGGCATCAGCTTTCAGCAGCTTCAGAAATACGAGCGCGGCATCAACCGCATCAGTGCCAGCCGCCTGTGGGAAGTGTCTCAAGCGCTGGGTGTGCAGATTTCCTACTTCTTTGACGGCGCGGACGGTGGCGAAGGGCATGAGATCGAGGAGATTTCTACACGGACCATCGAACTGGCCACGCAGATCAACCAGATCCCGAACGAGGCTGTGAAGAACCAGATTGTCGGCTTGATCAAAGCCTGCACCTGATCCTGGTGCGGGCGGTAATCCACGCCGCCCGATTTCTGGAAAAGTTCCGGTTTGTAACGAGTATTCGAGTAAGAAACCCCGGCTGCCCGCAAAGTCAGCCGGGGTTTCTATGTCCGCAGCGGCCGCGTAGGTCGGGTCTGTCAGGACTCCTTCAGTTTTTTGATCACAGCACCGGCAAATGTGGTCACGCCGTTTTTCTTGGCGATCTTTTTGTGGTGCGCATGAAGCGTTTTAGGCGACAGTCCAAGGGCGAGCGCCATTTCGTTTTTGCTCAGCTCGGGGTGGTCGATCTGCATTTGCAGGATTTTCGTCTGCATATCCGACAGGGTCGGATTTTCCCGCGGCACATGGTTCAATAGGGGGTGTCCGGGGTGCAACTGACGGGTCAGCTTGTCAGCGGCGAAATATAACATGCCACCGAAGCGTTCAAATTCCGCCTCTACACTATGGGCATTGGTCAGAATGACCGAGGACCGCAGATGGTTTTGCCCTGTCAGCAGGACCACCCCGTCCTTCATCCCGAACTGCTGGAACAACCGTTCCACCCGTAGCGCGTTTTCTGTATCCGCACCGGGCTGGTTGCGTGCCTGACCAAAGGTATAGCTGCGTGACCAGGTGTGAATGGCTTTGGCAATCGGGCAGTGCTGGTCAAGCTGGGCGCCGTAGTAATGCTCCAGAAACCCTTCAGCGATTCGGCCTTCCCAGTTTTCGATATAGTCGGGCGACCAGCGCTGGAAAACCAGACCGTTAAACCCAAGGCTGAGGATTATGTCCCGAGTTGTCTCGGGACTATCCGACTGCCATAGTCGCTCCATCAAGAGGGCGAAACTTACTGTCACGTATTTTTCCTTGTCTCATCAAAGACTTCGGGAACCGCCATGATCGCCTGACGCAGTGTCAGTTCCTCCTGCGGTTTGTCCCGCTGGATGGTCAGACGGATAGGGCGGTAGGTGTGCCCGCGAAATTCCAACGGCTCTTCTCCGGTTTCCTTGCCACCGTAAATCTGCCAAAACCGCATGAGTTTCGGGTTTTCAACGATGCCGATCACGTTCTTCAGCCCCATAATATCAGTATAATGGCGCGCGCTGTTCATCAAGGCTCTAAAAATCCACGGGTTGCGTTCCCGTGCGTCCTTAAGAATGGCCATACGCTCCCAGATGATTGTGCCGCCTTCGCTGCCTGATACAATCCTCAGACGCATGGTGCCAACGGCTTTGCCCTTCCAATAGGCCAGCAGATGGGCGGCGCAGAAATCATTGCCGTCGAATTCCACGTCTTCGGATTCTTCTCCTTCAATCACAAAGACTTGTCTGCGGATGTCGTGGGCTATTTGCATTTCTGACAGATCTTTGATCATCGAAACACTGGTTTCCGGGGTTTGCATGATACTCTCCTACGTTGAGCGGTTCTATATCTGCAAAGCTACCTGCAAATTATGAAATGTGCGCGTTTTTTGTTCAAAATGTGGCAGAATTATAGCGGGCAAATCCGTCGCCCGATGTCGGGCTGCCCAAAAAAATACGCCCCGCGAAGGTTTCGCGAGGCGTGATAGCTTAGACTTTACAGGTGCTTAGTAATTCTGGAGCGGGGAGACTTCCAGATCACCTTCGCGGATATTACGGATGGCGCGGGCTGCGGCATAACTGGCGGCTGCGGTCGTGTTATACACAATTTTGCCATAAAGCGCCTCGGATCGAATCGCGCGGCTGTCCTGAATGGAGTCAGCACCTTCGGTTGTATTGAAAACAAGATTTATATCGCCATTGCGTAGACGATCTACCACGTTCGGGCGGCCTTCATACACTTTGTTGACCACCTCGGCTTCGATTCCGGCCTCTTTCAAGAAAGCGGCTGTGCCCCGTGTTGCCACGATGTTGAACCCGGCTTCTTTCAGGATTTGCGCCGCTTCTATCATCTGCGGGGTTTTGTCGTCATCCTTGATCGAAATAAACACGGTCCCGTCAGAGGGCAGGGTGTGACCCGCGCCCATTTGCGCCTTGAGAAAGGCACGGTCAAAGGACTTGTCCAGCCCCATCACCTCGCCCGTAGAGCGCATTTCAGGGCCAAGCAGCGTATCGACACCGGGGAAGCGTGCAAAGGGCAGCACCGCCTCTTTCACGGCGAAATGCTTGGTTTGCGGGTCTTTCAATTCAAACCCACCCAGTTTTTCACCGGCCATAATGCGGGCGGCAATGGCTGCGATGGGGGAGTTCACCGCCTTGGCCACGAAAGGCACGGTCCGCGACGCACGGGGGTTCACCTCGAGAATGAAAATCTCGCCGTTTTTGATCGCGAACTGCACGTTCATCAGACCCACAACATTCAGCGCCAGCGCCATTGCGGTAGACTGGCGTTTCAACTCGTCGATGATGTCCTGACCGAGAGAGTAGGGCGGCAGCGAACAGGCGCTGTCACCGGAGTGAACGCCCGCTTCCTCGATGTGCTGCATGATGCCGGCCACATGCACGGTTTCCCCGTCACACAGCGCATCCACGTCCACCTCAACCGCGCCGGACAGGTAGCTGTCGAGCAGCACAGGGCTGTCGCCGGAGACTTCAACCGCTTCGTTGATGTAGCGTTCCAGGTGGGCCGTATCGCGCACGATTTCCATGCCGCGTCCGCCCAGAACATAGGACGGCCGGATCACCAGCGGGAAGCCAACGTCCTTGGCGATTTCAAAGGCTTGTTCCGCAGTGCTGGCAATCCCGTTGTGGGGTTGCTTCAGCTTGAGGTTCTCCAGCAGTTGCTGAAAGCGTTCGCGGTCTTCGGCCAGATCAATCGCATCCGGTGTGGTGCCGAGAATCGGGATGCCCTCTTCTTCCAGCGCATTGGCCAGCTTCAGCGGCGTCTGGCCGCCAAACTGCACAATCACACCGTGCAGGCTGCCTTTTTCCTGTTCGACCCGCAGGATTTCCAGAACATGTTCCAGTGTCAGCGGTTCAAAATACAGACGGTCCGAAGTGTCATAGTCGGTGGAAACCGTTTCGGGGTTACAGTTGACCATGATGGTTTCATAGCCCGCATCCGTCAGCGCATAACAGGCGTGACAGCAGCAGTAATCAAACTCGATCCCCTGACCGATCCGGTTCGGGCCACCACCCAGAATGACCACCTTTTTGCGGTCGGTGGGGCGGGCTTCGCATTCCACCTCGCCCATCGCATCCATTTCGTAGGTGGAGTACATATACGGGGTTTGTGCCTCAAATTCGGCGGCACAGGTGTCAATGCGTTTGAACACGGCTGTCACCCCAAGTTTGGTGCGGGCGATCCGCACGTCCCGTTCGCTTTGGCCGGTCAGTTTGGCCAGACGCGCATCGGTGAATCCAAAGGATTTCAGGCGGCGCAGGCCTTTGGCCGTATCCGGCAGACCGTTGAGGATCAGGTCGTGTTCAATGGCGATGATTTCGCGGATACGTTGCAGGAACCACGGATCAAAGCTGGTGATTTCGTTGATTTCATCGTCCGAGAAACCATAGCGCATGGCCTGTGCGATGGTGCGCATCCGGTCAGGCGTCTGCAGGGCCAGCGCGCGGGTTACGGATTTGTCGATAGCAGTCTGGTCGTCCGCATTGGCCCCGCGCAGGATGAACGGCAGGCTTTGATCGGGATCGTCTTCGCGCACGCAACTGCTCAGCGGTGGACAGCCATCAATCGCCAGATCGTCAAATCCGGTCAGGCTGGTTTCCATAGAAGTCAGCGCCTTTTGCATACTCTCGTGGATGGAGCGGCCAATGGACATGACCTCGCCCACCGATTTCATGGCGGTGGTCAGCGTGGCTTCGGCACCGGGGAATTTCTCAAAGGCGAAGCGTGGAATTTTGGTAACGACATAGTCGATGGACGGCTCGAAAGAGGCCGGCGTGACTTTGGTGATGTCGTTGTCGAGTTCGTCGAGCGTGTAACCGACGGCCAGTTTCGCCGCGACCTTTGCAATAGGAAAGCCTGTCGCCTTGGAAGCCAGCGCCGAGGAACGGGACACGCGCGGGTTCATTTCGATAACAACCATACGGCCATCCGCAGGGTTTACGGACCATTGCACGTTCGACCCGCCGGTTTCCACGCCAATTTCCCGCAGCACGTTGATGCTGTGGGTCCGCATCATCTGGTATTCTTTGTCGGTCAGGGTCAGGGCAGGGGCAACAGTGATGGAATCCCCTGTGTGCACGCCCATCGGGTCAACGTTTTCAATGGCACACACGATAATGGCGTTATCCGCTTTGTCGCGGACCACTTCCATTTCGTATTCCTTCCACCCCAGCAGGCTTTCGTCGATCAGGATCTGGCTGGTCGGAGAGGCATCGAGACCGCTGGCGCAGATTTCCTCATAGTCCTTGCGGTTATAGGCGATACCACCACCAGTGCCGCCCATAGTAAAGGCAGGGCGGATGATCGCGGGCAGGCCGACTTCGTCAATTGCCGCCATCGCTTCTTCCATGCTTTCAGCGATTGTGGCGCGGGGGTTTTCGATACCCAGACGGTCCATAGCCTCGCGGAAGAGTTTGCGGTCTTCGGCCATTTCGATGGCTTTGCGGTCTGCGCCGATCAGTTCGATCCCGAATTTCTCAAGCGTGCCGTCCTCATCCAGCGAAAGCGCCGTGTTCAGACCTGTCTGGCCACCCATAGTCGGCAGCAGCACCAGTTTCTCATTCGGGCGGGCTTTGGTCTCGCGTTCGATAATTTTGGCAACAACCTCTGGCGTGATCGGCTCGATATAGGTGGCATCCGCCATATTCGGGTCGGTCATGATGGTTGCAGGGTTGGAGTTCACGAGCACAACGCGGTAGCCTTCCTCGCGCAGCGCCTTACAGGCTTGTGCGCCGGAATAGTCGAACTCGCAGGCTTGACCAATGATAATAGGCCCGGCTCCGATGATCATTACGGTGTCGATATCGGTTCTTTTTGGCATGGACGGCCCCAAGGCTTGGCCCGCCCGTCATCACGGCGCAGAAATGCGCGGCGGATTCGGGGGGCGATTGCAAATTGTCGTGGTTATAGTCCACAAGACAGACGGTTCAAGGGGAATTGGTTGTGGATTCCCTGCTAATTTGGCAAGAAGCCGCATAAGCAAAAGGCAGGGTAAAATGGCAGAGATTATCATGGTGCGTCACGGACAGGCGCAGACCGGGGCAAAAGACGAAGCAAGCTATGACAACCTGTCGGATCTGGGCCACCAGCAAGCCCGCTGGCTGGGGGAGTATCTGGGCGCGGATCATGCCTTTGACCGCGTTGTCACCGGCACCATGCGCCGCCAGATACAAACCGGCCGGTCAATGTATCTGGGCGGGGTGGGCTATGACACCGACGCGCGGCTGAACGAGATGGACTATTTCGGGCTTGCCGGTGTGCTTGAGACCTCTCACGGATTGGCCACGCCGACCAGCCAGCTGGAATTCCAGACCCATGTGGCCGAAGTGCTCGGGGCGTGGTCCCGCGCCGAGGTGGGGGATGATCTGGAAAGCTACAGGGATTTTCGGGGCCGGATACTCGGGGCGGTTCGCGATATTGCCGCTGCGGAGGATCGGGTGATCGTGGTGAGTTCGACCGGCGTGATTGCAACCCTGATGGCGGTGGCACTGGATCTGGACATCCGGCGCAAATCCGAAGTCTTTCTGCGCATCGCCCATACCTCTGTTCACAAGTTCGAGATCGTCGGGGAAGATCTGCACTTGCTGCAATTCTGTGCGACCCCCCATCTCGACCTGCCTGAGCGGGTTCATGCTCGTACTTTGATTTAAGTCTGGTCCGAACGTCTCAGGATGGTACACAACGCGGGCTTTTATCGTAGCTTTGAGGGGAAATGATGGACAAGGTTTCCAGAAGGGCAGCGCTTGGTCTGATCGCATTCGGTCTGGCAGGCTGTGGCGGCGGGCGTGATGCGGGTGTGACCCGTGCGCAGGTGTCAAAGGCCTATGCGGCACCGCTTTATCCGAACGAAACACCGGCCCTTCGGGCGCTGATTGTAAAATGGGCCCGACATTATGATGTGCCGGTTGCTCTGGTACAGCGCCAGATTGTGCGGGAAAGCACCCACCGCCCCTATGCCCGTAACGGTCCTTATTACGGGCTGATGCAGATCCTGCCCCAGACCGCCCGTACCATGGGGTTTCGCGGCCAGCCGTCGGATCTGCTGGATGCAGATACCAACCTGAAATACGCGGTGAAATACCTGCGGGGGGCTTGGCTGCTGTCTGATGGCGATCATGGCACGGCTGTGAAATGGTACTCGCGCGGTTATTATTACGAAGCCAAACGGCGCGGGATGTTGAAAGAGACCGGATTGGTGTCCTGACAGGTCGTTTGTTCCTGTTCCCAAAGCCCGCACCTTGGGCTATGGCAAAGGAATGACTGACGCGCCTTATATACTCGTGGATTTCGGCCCTGATAACAGGGCGCAGGCCTTTGCACGGCCGCTTGACCTGATTGTGGCCCGTGACCCGCAGGAGGTTCCCGCCGCCTTTGCAGCGCTTCAGGCCGCCAAGGATGCCGGACACTGGCTGGCAGGATTCGCCAGCTACGAGCTTGGCTATGTGCTGGAACCCAAACTGGCCGAACGCCTGCCGCAGGACCGCCGTGCGCCCTTGTTGTGTTTCGGGGTGTTTGACGGGCCGGATGAGGCCGCAACCGCGGTTGTGCTGGAAAAATCCAGCAAGGACGAACCCCGTGCGCGACTGTCTGCGCCCGAACCGCTCTGGGACGGGGCGACCTATGGGCAGGCGTTTGATCAGGTGGCGGAATACATCCGCTCGGGCGATTTTTACCAGACCAATCTGACCTTTCCGATGCGGGCCAAATGGTCTGGCACGCCGGAAGGGTTATACGGTGCGCTGGCGCGGGTACAGCCGGTGAATTACGGCGGGATTGTCAATCTCGGGGTCGGGGATGCGATCGTCTCGCGCTCTCCCGAATTGTTCTTCCGTGTGGATGATACGGGCCGGATTTCCACCCGCCCGATGAAAGGCACGGTGCCGCGCGGCAAGACAGAGGCCGAAGACGCGGAGCTGAAAGCGTTTCTTGCCAATGACGCGAAGAACCGTGCGGAAAATCTGATGATTGTTGATCTTTTGCGCAATGACATCAGCCGCGTGGCCCAACTCGGCACGGTAAAGGTGCCAGAGCTGTTCACCGTCGAAAGCTATGCCACCGTGCACCAGATGACATCACTTGTCACCGCGCAGATGCGGCAGGATGTGGACCTGTTCACCCTGTTTTCCGCCCTGTTTCCCTGCGGTTCCATTACCGGAGCCCCGAAGATCCGCGCGATGGAAGTGATCCGCGATCTGGAACAGGGACCGCGCGATATTTATTGCGGCTCTATCGGCTGGATTGCACCGGATGGTGCGGCGGCCTTTAACGTGGCCATCCGCACCCTGTCGCTGGCCGAAGACGGCACAGCACGCCTGAATGTAGGGGGCGGCGTGGTCTACGACAGCACCGCACCGTCAGAATATGAGGAGGCCCTATGGAAGGCACGTTACGCGACCTTGCTCCCGCCGGTTTGGTAGTCATCGAAACGCTGGGATATTCGCCCAAGGACGGGTTTGCACGGCTTGGCCTGCATATGGACCGCGTTGAGTCCACCTGTGCGCGGCTGGGGATTCCCTTTGATCGGGGGGAGGCGCTGCACAGTCTTGGAAGTTCTGTTGATATGCTGCCGGCCCGTGTGCGCCTTACGCTTGATCTTAACGGGCGTATCGGGGTCAGCACCAGCGAGATGACAACGCCGCCCCAGATCTGGCGCGTCGGGATCAGCGACACGGTGCTGCGCGCGGATGATCCGTGGTTGCAGGTGAAGACGTCAAACAGGGCGGTCTATGATACCGCACGGGAGACCATGCCCGACACCGTGGACGAGCTGTTATTCCTCAATGAAAACGGCCATTTGTGCGAAGGCACCATTACCAATCTGTTCGTTGAACGGGACGGTGTGCTGCTGACGCCGCCTTTGTCCTGTGGTCTGCTGGCGGGCGTATTGCGGCAGGAGATGCTCGACACAGGGCGTGCGCAAGAGGCGTTCTTGACGGTGCCGGACCTGCAAGGCAATCCGGTTTTCGTCGGAAATTCCCTTCGCGGTCTGATCCCTGCGCAGATGGTCTGAACGGGGCTAGCGCATGTGCGGCTTCGCCTTAAGATGGCTTTTTTGCGCTCGCGCCCGCCACGCGGGGTAATTATCAAAGCCTTCAATCCCGGCACCGGGCGGGATTACAGGAAAGGGCGGAAATTGCAAGGAATCGCGGGGATTTCAGGGCAAAACCCCAAGGTTCCCTTGACAACGAGGCTTTGACGCGGTCAATGCGCAGAGTGATTTAACCCCCTGTACAAAGACGCCTGAAGGATATCCAAATGCACGCCTATCGCAGCCACACCTGTTCCGAACTAAACGCGTCGAACGTGGGTGATACCGTGCGGCTCTCGGGTTGGGTCCACCGCGTCCGCGATCACGGTGGCATCCTGTTTATCGACCTGCGGGATCATTACGGCATCACGCAGGTTCTGGCCGATCCCGACAGCCCTGTGTTCAAAGACGTTGAGAAAGTCCGCTCCGAATGGGTGATCCGTATCGACGGCACTGTCATGGCGCGCGCACCGGAACTGGTGAACCCCAAGCTGCCCACCGGCGAGGTTGAGGTCTTCATCCGCGATATGGAAGTGCTGGGCGAAGCAGCCGAGCTGCCCCTGCCGGTGTTTGGCGATCAGGAATACCCCGAAGAGACCCGCCTGAAGTACCGTTTTATCGACCTGCGTCGCGAAAGCCTGCATGACAACATCATGCTGCGCTCCAAGGTTGTGTCTTCGATCCGGCGTCGCATGGAAGGGCAGGGGTTCAACGAATTCCAGACCCCGATCATCACCGCCAGCAGCCCTGAAGGGGCACGCGACTTTCTGGTGCCAAGCCGTCTGCACCCGGGCAAGTTCTACGCCCTGCCACAGGCGCCCCAGCAGTTCAAACAGCTGATCATGGTGGCGGGATTTGACAAATACTTCCAGATCGCGCCGTGTTTCCGCGATGAAGATCCGCGCGCCGACCGCTCGCCCACCGACTTTTACCAGTTGGATATGGAAATGTCCTTTGTCAGCCAGCAGGATATCTTCGACACCATCGAACCTGTACTGAAGGGTGTGATGGATGAATTCGGCGGCGGGCGTCCGGTCAATCAGGACTGGCCGCAGATCAGCTATAAAGATGCAGCACTGTGGTATGGTTCGGACAAGCCGGACCTGCGCAACCCGATCAAGATGCAGGTGGTGTCCGAGCATTTCGCCGGCTCCGGCTTCAAGATTTTCGCCTCCCTGCTGGAAAACGAGGGCACCGAAGTTCGCGCCATTCCCGCCCCCACAGGTGGCAGCCGCAAGTTCTGTGACCGGATGAACAAATTTGCCCAGCAGGAAGGCCTGCCGGGTATGGGCTATATCTTCTGGCGCGATCAGGGCGAGGGCATGGAAGCTGCCGGCCCGCTGGCCAAGAACATCGGCCCCGAACGCACCGAAGCGATCCGCCAGCAGCTTGGCCTTGGTGTGGGTGATGCGGCCTTTTTCCTCGGCGGCAAGCCAAGTGCCTTTGAAGGTGTGGCAGGGCGTGCGCGGAACGTGATCGGTGAAGAACTGGGCCTGACCGACAAGGACAAGTTCGAGTTCTGCTGGATCGTTGATTTCCCGATGTACGAAAAAGACGAAGAAACCGGCGAGATTGATTTCTCCCACAACCCGTTCTCCATGCCGCAGGGCGGAATGGCGGATTTTGAGAATAAAGACCCGCTCGATATTCTTGGTTATCAGTACGATCTGGCCTGTAACGGCTATGAGCTGATCTCCGGCGCGATCCGGAACCACAAGCCGGAAATCATGTATAAAGCCTTTGAAATTGCAGGCTATCCTGCGGAAGAGGTGGACAAACGTTTCGGCGGTATGGTCAACGCTTTCACCTATGGAGCGCCACCCCACGGGGGCTGTGCCACTGGGATCGACCGTTTGGTGATGCTGCTGGCAGACGAAAGCAATATCCGTCAGGTCATCATGTTCCCGATGAACCAGCGGGCCGAAGACCTGATGCTGGGCGGACCGTCCGAGCCAACCAACGAACAGCTCCGCGAGTTGGGCCTGCGGGTGTTGCCGCAAGAAAGTTGAACCGGCGAAAGTATTAAAAAAGGCGCGTGCGGAGAGATCCGGACGCGCCTTTTTCCGTTTAAGATCAAGGGATCACCCCGTCACGTCAGAACCGATTGGCCGTTTCGGATACAGCCCCTTGGGATGCAGAACCACTTTGGATTTCATCTGCACACGTTGGTAGAGATCGACCATATGGGCGTTTACCAACCGCGCACAGCCGTTTGACACATCCAGCCCGATGGTCTTGGGTTTGTTAGTGCCGTGAATGCGCAGGAAACTGTCCCCGCGGTCGGGGTAAAACAAATAGAGCGCACGGGCGCCAAGTGGGTTGCTCGGTCCGCCCGGCATACCGTCTTCGAACTGCTTGTAGGATTTGGGATCACGCTCGATCATGTCGGGCGTTGGCGTCCAGCTTGGCCATTTCTTCTTGGCCCCCACATAAAAGCTGCCGCTTTCATAAAGGCTGTCGCGACCGACCCCGACATAATAGCGGATCGCTTTATTGTCTTCGAGCATGAGGTAAAGCGAATAATGATCCGGCACCACATGAACTTCACCGGGCGCACCGCCTTTGATGTTCACGACCCGCGGCGCAAGAATCTCCGGAATGGGCGGCTCTTTCGCTATCGTATTGTCATAGGCAAACGCCGGACTTGCGGCATAGGCCCCAACGGCAATTGACCCGGCTATAAATTCGCGTCGTTTCATAGTGTTCCCTTTACTGATAGGAGAAATCTAGCTGTCGTCAGGCATTTGTAAATATTTCAAAGGGGTTTTCCGGCAACTGTGGCTTTTGCTGCGTCGCGAGAAACGGACGGATGAGCCCATGAAATAAGGCTCATAAGTGAAAAAAGTTTGCAATTTAGTTAACGATTTATTATCATGTGAAATATTCGTTACCTTTTTGTTCAATTTAATTTTAATACCCTAAATACCATGCCGTTGAATTAAAAAGGCTAATCGCGTCGATTTGTTGAATACGAATGATGCTGGCGCCTTCATGGAAGGTTTGACGATCATGCAGGATCGAAATGCCTCGGCAGGGTTGAGGCCAATGAATAAATCGCTTCCGGTTCTCTTGTCCCGTGCGCGGGACACGCTGCTTTATTATTGGCGGCCGAAACTGTCAGAAATCGGCTTTACGGAACAGCAATGGCGGGTGATGCGGGTTGTGGCTGAACAGGACCGGATCGACATCACCAGTCTGGCCGAAGCAACAGCAATGCATATGCCAAGCGTAACGCGGATATTACAAGTGCTGGAGGATGGCGGCATGGTGCAACGCTGGCGCGACCCGGACGATTCCCGACGCTCTTGGGTGCGGGCCACAAGAAAATCCCATGATCTGATGGCGCAATGCGTCGAAGCGTCGAACCAGATTTACGGCGAAATCGAAAAACGTTTCAGTGAGGAGAAAATGGAAAAGATGCTGGCGCTGTTGCAGGAGTTTTCCGAACTCCGACCGCGGGACCGATAGGGCGGGGGCTTTCGCGACTGCGCCTGTGTTACCCTGTCGCGCACAGGGGGCTGTGAGTCTGGAATATTGCGGGCGAGATAGGTACCTATTCCTTTGGACGTCATGATTTTTATGTATAATAGGCCGCAATTGGCCGGTTGAGTGCGGCCCTGTTACATAAGGCCCGATCATGCCCAAATCCTCCCGATCCGAACCTGCCTCTCGGGGTGTGCAATCCATTGAAACGGGGGGGCGGATTCTGCGCGAGCTGGCCAATGCGCAAGGCCCGATCAAATTGCGGGATCTTGCAGAGCTGATGAATGTGGCACCGGCGCAGCTTCACCCCTATCTGGTCAGTTTCCGCGCGATGGAGATGGTCGAGCAGACCGCACGCGGCACCTATCAACTCGGCCCGTTTGCGCTGCATATCGGGCTGGCACGGTTGCGCGGGCAAAACGCCTACCGCGACACGATCGCACGGGTCGGTGATCTGGTAGACAGCCTTGGCTTGATGGTGACAGTAGCCGTTTGGGGGGCGCAGGGACCAACGATTACCTATGTTCAGGAATATGCCGCGCGGGTGCATGCAAATGTGCAGGTGGGCGGCGTCTATAATATGACCGTAACAGCCACGGGACGCGCCTTTGGTGCGTTCCTGCCAGACTCCATGACCTCCCCTGTGATCAAGCGGGAAATGGCGGATGAGGATTTCCGCCGTCGTGCCCTGTTTGAGGTGGACGAGGCAGCTTACCAAAGGGCGGTGGCGGATACCCGTGCCGCCGGTTATGCCATTACGCAGGACATGCCGATTCCCGGCGTATCCGCTGTGGCCGCGCCGGTCTTTGATCATACCGGCGCCTTGCAACTCTGTGTTACGGCAATCGGTCCGACAGGCATGATTGATCTTGATCCAAAGGGCGAGACAACGACAAAACTGCTGGCTTTTACCCGCAAGCTCTCGCGGGATTTCGGCCATGGCGCGGCTGGCGCGCTTAAGGACCAAGTCAGTTTGACGCGGCAGGCAAAGCCGGTTTTGCAGCAATAACCCCGGTCACTGCGCAAACCGTCCGACTGTTTTGCGCAGAGCGGTTTGGCCGTGCTAAGGGACCGGAATAACTAAGTTTTCCAAGTGACGCGCCGTCTTCACAGCACCCCGCATAAAACGCTGCGCTATTGTCATGGACAATATATGCCAATTTTGCCAATACAATCGGAGATGGGTAATTCACATGTTCGGGCCAGCGTGTCAGGGCTGTGGAATGTGTAACCACTTCCAAAGGAGATCACTTATGGATCGTCGTTCTTTTATCTCTAAAGCCGGTGTGCTGGGCGTGGGGGCTGCGGCTTCGACTCTGGCGGCACCTGCGGTTGCTCAAGGCAACATCACGTGGCGTATGGTCACGACATGGCCGAAAAACTTTCCTGGTCTGGGCGTGGGCGCGCAGCGTCTGGCGGACCGGATTACCGCAGCTTCCGGTGGGCGTCTGACCGTCAAAGTCTACTCTGCAGGCGAACTGGTTCCACCGCTTCAAAGCCTTGATGCGGTCATCGACGGTGCGGCCGAGATGAGTCACGGTGCAGCCTATTACTGGCAGAACAAATCCCCTGCGCTGTCCTTTTTCACCGGCGTGCCTTACGGCATGACTTCGCGCGAACTGACAGCTTGGGTCCGCTACATGGGCGGTCAGGAAATCTGGGACGAAATCTACGACCAGTTCGGTCTGCAGGGCTTTCTGTCGGGTGACACAGGCACACAGGCAGGTGGCTGGTTCAAGAACGAACTGACCGGCGTTGATTCCGTATCCGGCCTGCGCTTCCGCACACCGGGTCTTGGCGGGCGTGTTTGGGAAAAACTCGGCGCCACTGTGACCAATATGGCGGCGGGTGAAATCTTTCAGGCGCTGCAATCCGGTACGCTGGATGCTGCGGAATTTGTTGGCCCTTACAACGATCTTGCGCTCGGCTTCTATCAGGTCGCCAAAAACTACTACTTCCCGAGCTTCACAGAGCCGGGTCTGGCCACCGAACTGGTTGTGGACAAGAAAAAGTATCAGGCGCTGCCCGAGGATCTGCAAGCCATCGTGCGTGATGTCTGTCAGGCGGAATACGATCAGGTTGCTTCCGACTTCTACGCAAATGATCCCCGCGCATTGCAAACGCTGGTTAATGACCACGGCGTGAACATCCGCCAGTTCCCTGAGGAAATCCTCAAGGCGGGTGCGGATGCTGCGACCGAGATCATGACCGGCCTGCGCGACTCCGACGATGCTCTGGTGAAAAAGACCGCCGAGAGCTTCATTGAATCGCTCAACATCCTGCGTCAGCGGTCCCAGTCCACCGACGGAGCCTATGTGAACGCACGGGAAAAATTCTTCAAAATCTGAGTCCGGATTTGATTGCGCGGCGCATGGGACAGCTTCCAAAGCGCCGCGCAATTCTCCGGTCCCTGTCAACACCCGCTGGTTCACCCCGGCGGGTGTTTTACCTTGAGGGCTCTGCTATAGGATTGTGTCTTCCGGTAAAAAACGCCGTTTTTCTATAAAAACCACTGTTTCACGCGTTCGTGCTCTTGCATCACCTTGCGGCAGCGGGGAAAAGACAGCGAAAGAGGAGGCGTCTCTATGCAATTCTTAGCGTTTTGTGCCAGCATCATTTGCCATATCAACAACGGTTTGGGAAAGATATTTGCCTGGCTGTCCCTTGGCATTGTTCTGGTCTGTTTCACGGTTGTGGTGCAGCGATATGTGTTCGCGACCAGCTTTGTCTGGATGCAGGATCTTTATATCTGGTTGAACGGCGCGATGTTCACGGCTGTGGCCGGATTTGCCTTGCTGCGGAACGATCACGTGCGGGTGGATATTTTTTACCGTCCGGCCAGTGTCCGCACCAAAGCCATCGTGGACCTTTTCGGTGTTGTGCTGTTCCTGCTGCCCTTTACCTGGGTGGTCTATAGCTACAGTATGCCGTTTGTGACGCGGGCCTGGGGCTATCACGAAGCTTCGGCCAATGTGGGCGGGATGCCGGGTCTGTTCATCCTCAAAAGCTTTATCATCGGGTTTGCTGTCCTGCTGGCGCTTCAGGGGCTGGCAATGGCCGTGCGCTCGATCCTTGTACTTGGCGGGCGGCCTGACCTTGTGCCGCCGCAGATCCGCTATGGCGCAGGCACAAAGCCCGCCGCTTCCGAAACCCCAGACGTATAAAAGAGACGACCTATGGATCCAGTACTTATCGGTGAGCTCCTCTCGGGGTTGATGTTTTTTGGCATTATCGGGTTTCTCCTTCTCGGGTTTCCGGTGGCGTTCACGCTGGCAGGGGTGTCCCTGTTGTTCGGGCTTTTGGGGATGATGTTCGGAGTCTTCGACCCCAGTAACTTCGGCTCTTTGCCCAACCGCTATATCGGTTTCATGACGAACGAGGTTCTGGTGGCCGTGCCGCTGTTCATCTTCATGGGGGTGATGCTGGAGCGTTCCAATATTGCTGAGCAACTGCTGTTGACGATGGGCAAGCTGTTCGGCTCCATGCGTGGCGGTTTGGGTTTTTCGGTGGTGATCGTGGGGGCGATGCTTGCGGCCTCTACGGGTGTTGTCGGGGCGACCGTTGTGACGATGGGGCTGATTTCCCTGCCAGCGATGCTGCGTGCGGGATATGATCCCAAGCTTGCGACCGGTGTTATCTGTGCCAGCGGTACGCTCGGCCAGATTATCCCGCCCTCTACCGTGCTGATTTTTATGGGCGACATGCTGTCGGGTATCAACAGTCAGGTGCAGATGGCCAAGGGCAACTTTGCGCCCACGCCAGTTTCTGTCGGTGATCTGTTTGCCGGTGCCTTGTTGCCCGGTGTCCTGCTGGTTGGTCTGTATATGGCCTATGTGCTGTTCAAGGCCCTGACCGACCCGCAAAGCTGTCCTGCCATGCCGGTTCCCGAAGAAGAAAAGCGCGGATTGATCCGCGAGGTCTTTGTCGCGCTGGTGCCGCCGTTCCTGCTGATCATGGCGGTGCTCGGTTCCATTCTTGGCGGTATTGCCACCCCGACCGAAGCGGCCTCTGTCGGCGCGGTTGGCGCGATGGTGCTGGCGGCGCTGCGCTGGCGTTTGTCCTTTGCGGTGCTGCGGGAAACGGTGATTTCTGCGGCTACGATCACCAGTATGGTCTTTGTGATTCTGATGGGTGCGTCGGTGTTTTCGATCGTCTTCCGTCTGATGGGCGGGGATGAACTGGTGCACGAGTTCCTCTCAAACCTGCCCGGCGGAACCCTGATGGCGGTGGCTGTTGTGATGGCGATCATGTTCGTGCTCGGCTTTATCCTCGACACGTTTGAGATCATCTTTATCGTGATCCCGATCACTGCGCCGATCCTGCTGGCGCTGGATGTGGACCCGATCTGGCTCGGCGTGCTGGTGGGGGTGAACCTGCAAACCTCCTTCCTGACACCGCCCTTCGGCTTTGCGCTGTTCTACCTGCGCGGGGTGGCGCCGGACGGTTTGCCGACCTCTGCGATTTACAAGGGTATCCTGCCGTTTGTCCTGCTTCAGATTGTGGCCATTGCCTGTCTGTTCCTGTTCCCGCAGATCGTGACGTGGCTGCCCAAGGTGATTTCGGGCTGATCCGTACCACACCTGTCAAAACTTGCACCAAGGCCGTCTGTGATCCCGCAGGCGGCCTTCGTCGTACCGTGGGGCAGATCGCGCGTGGTGGAAAAACAAAAGGCCACCCGAAGGCGGCCTTTGTACCATCCTGCTATGGCACGGAGTGAATTGGAGCGGGCGATGAGATTCGAACTCACGACCCTAACCTTGGCAAGGTTATGCTCTACCCCTGAGCTACGCCCGCGTCCTTTTCGTGTGGCAGCGTATAACGAGAAACAGGGCCGGTGCACAAGGGGAAAATTACCGGACTTCGGAAACACAAAAGGCCGCCCGAAGGCGGCCTTTGTATCATCCTGCTGTGGCAGGTTGCGAATTGGAGCGGGCGATGAGATTCGAACTCACGACCCTAACCTTGGCAAGGTTATGCTCTACCCCTGAGCTACGCCCGCGTCCCTTTCGTGAGGCAGCGTATAGCGAGAAACAGAGTCCCTGCACAAGGGGAAAATGAACAAAAACCCGAAAAAAGACCACGCGGCCGGAATGGCTAGGGCACAGGGGTTTGCAAGTGGGTATTAAGGGTCTCTTGCACCAGATCGAAGTCCTCTGAATGCACGATAATCCCGTCATCCGTCAGCAGGATCACCCCATAGGCCGCCGGTTCCGTAGTGCCGAGCGTCATCTCTGCCGTATCAATCGCCAGAGGCATCTGGTGGCAGGTGCTTTTCAACATGGAAAAGCCGAATCCGTCCCAATGCCCCGAGATGGTCCGATGGATATGGCCGCAGATCAGATGAACCTGCACGCCGGAATCTTTCAGCACGGACAGCATTCGCGCATCATCGCGCATCCGGATCTGGTCCATGCCCTTAAAGCCTACCCGAAACGGCGGATGGTGGGAAAACAGCGCAACCCGCTGCCCCGCCGCTTTCGCCTCTGAGAGCTGTCTTGTCAGCCAATCAAACCGCTGGTCACAATAAGCACCGAAATGGGCATAGGAGACCGCAGGAGGCCCGAACAGCGTGTCGAGCGTCAGAACCCGCACTGTTCCGTAGATGTGGCTGGTCTGGAGGAAACCTGCAGCATCACAAACAGCCTGTGGCAACTTTTCAACCAGATTGTCCCGCACATCGTGATTGCCTGCCATCAGGGTGACGGGGAGGTCTACATCTTGCAGAATTTCCTGCACACGGTCGTATTCTTCAGGGGTGCCGGTATCGGCCAGATCGCCCATCAGAATGATCCGCTCCGCGTCAGGGTGGTGGCGCACCCCATGCGCCAGCGCCCTTTGAAATTGTTCAAACGGATCGAGTCCGATGATCTTCTGGCCTTCAGGTGTCATGTGAATGTCGGTGAAGGCCAGAAGTTTGTGCATAGGGTCAGGTCTCGAATTCGATTAACAAATCTTTTGCGTCAACCTGTGATCCGGCTGGCGCGTGAACGGCTTTGACGGTGCCGTCCATTTCCGCGTAAATACCAGTTTCCATTTTCATGGCTTCAATAGTCAGCAGCATATCGCCGGATTTCACCGCCTGTCCAGCACTTACCACCACAGAAGAGATCACACCGGGCATGGGGGCGCCGATATGGGCGGGGTTTCCGGCCTCGGCCTTGGCCCGTTTTGCCGAGGTTGCAGCCGCTTTGCGGTCGGTGACACGCACGGTGCGCGGCTGGCCGTTCAGTTCAAAGAACACACGCGCCTCGCCGCCTTCATCGGTTTCACCCACAGCTTGCAGGCGGATTTCCAACGTCTTGCCCGGATCAATCTCGGCGCTGATCTGTTCGCCCGGTTCCATCCCGTAGAAAAAGGTTTTTGTAGGCAGGGTGCGCACAGGACCATAGGTGCGATGGCGGCCCATGTAATCGAGGAAGACCTTGGGATACATCAGATATCCGTTCAGGTCTTCGCCATCCACCGCATAGCCTTCCAATTCGCCCGACAGTTCTGCACGGGCCTCATCCAGATCGACGGGTTGCATATGTGCGCCCGGACGGGTGGTGGCAGGGGTGTCGCCTTTCAGGATCTTGGCTTGCAGTTTGGGCGGAAAGCCCCCCGGAGGCTGGCCGAGATTGCCGCGCATCATATCGACAACGCTGTCGGGGAAGGCCACGTCCGTTTTGGGGTTCTCCACTTCGGCGCGGGTCAGGTTCTGGCTGACCATCATCAGTGCCATATCGCCTACCACTTTGGAGCTTGGCGTAACCTTCACGATATCCCCGAACATCTGGTTCACATCCGCATAGGTCTGGGCCACCTCGTGCCAGCGGTCTTCCAGCCCCAAGGAACGGGCCTGCGCTTTGAGGTTGGTGAACTGGCCGCCGGGCATTTCGTGCAGATAGACTTCGGAGGCAGGGGACATCAGACCGGATTCAAAGGCCGCGTATTGGCCGCGCACGCCTTCCCAATAATCCGAAATCTCGCGCACGGCTTTGATGTCCAGTCCGGTATCGCGGTCGGTGTGGCGCAGGGCCTCTACGATGGAGCCAAGACAGGGTTGCGAGGTGCCACCGGAAAACGCATCCATCGCCGCATCAACCGCATCGACACCCGCTTCGGCGGCGGCGAGCACTGTGGCCCCCGCAATGCCCGAAGTATCATGGGTGTGGAAATGGATCGGCAGGCCGACTTCGTCCTTCAGGGCCTTGATCAGAACGCGGGCGGCTGCGGGTTTCAGCAAACCGGCCATATCTTTCAGGCCAATCAGATGCGCCCCCGCGGCCTTCAATTCCTTACCCATGTTGACGTAGTAGTTCAGGTCGTATTTTGCGCGGTCCGCATCCAGAATATCGCCGGTGTAACAGATGGTGCCTTCGCAGATCTTGCCGCTTTCCACCACGGCATCCATCGCAACGCGCATGTTTTCCACCCAGTTCAGGCTGTCGAACACGCGGAACACATCAACGCCGGTTTCTGCGGCCTGACGGACGAACTCCTGCACCACATTATCGGGGTAGTTGGTATAGCCAACGCCGTTGCTGGCCCGCAGCAGCATTTGGGTCATCAGGTTGGGCATCCGCGCCCGCAGGTCGCGCAGGCGCTGCCACGGGCATTCCTGCAAGAACCGGTAGGCCACATCAAAGGTCGCACCACCCCAGCATTCCATGCTGAACAGTTGCGGCAGGTTGTGGGAATAGGCTTCGGCCACCGCGATCATATCGTGAGAGCGCATCCGCGTCGCCAGCAGGGACTGGTGCCCGTCGCGCATGGTGGTGTCGGTCAGCAGCAGTTGCTTTTGCTCCCCCAGCCAGTCCACCACGGCCTGTGCGCCCTTGTCTTCCAGCAGGTTGCGGGTGCCATAGGCCGGCGCATCCGCGCGGTTCGCGGGGGGCTTGGGGGCCTTGGCGGTGGCGGCGGGTTTTGGGCGGCCTTCTACATCGGGATGACCGTTGACGGTAATGTCGGCCACATAGGTCAGGATTTTCGTCGCGCGGTCACGGCGTTTTTTGAAGCGGAACAGCTCGGGCGTGGAATCGATGAATTTGGTGGTATAGCTGTTGTCCAGAAATGTCGGATGTTTCAGCAGGTTTTCCACGAAGGCAATGTTTGTGGACACACCGCGAATGCGGAACTCCCGCAGGGCGCGGTCCATACGGGCGATAGCCTCTGTCGGGGTCGGAGCCCATGCGGTGACTTTCTCCAGCAGGGAATCGTAGTAGCGGGTGATCACCGCGCCGGAATAGGCGGTGCCGCCGTCCAGGCGAATCCCCATGCCGGTCGCGCCGCGATAGGCGGTGATGCGGCCGTAATCGGGGATAAAGTTGTTCTGCGGGTCTTCGGTTGTCACACGGCACTGCATGGCATGGCCGCGCAGTTGCACGTCCGCCTGACTGGCCACGCCGGTGGCTTCGGCCAATGTAGCGCCCTCGGCAATCTTGATCTGGCTGCGCACAATATCAATGCCGGTGACTTCTTCGGTGACAGTATGTTCCACCTGTACGCGGGGGTTCACTTCGATGAAGAAGAACTCCTGCGTGTCCACATCCATCAGGAATTCGACAGTGCCGGCACATTCATAGCCCACATGGGCGCAGATTTTGCGGCCCAAAGCGCAAAGCTCCTCCCGCTGGTCTTGCGACAGATAGGGGGCAGGGGCCCGTTCCACCACTTTCTGGTTGCGCCGTTGCACCGAGCAATCCCGCTCCCACAGGTGATAAATCTCGCCGTGCTGATCGCCAAGGATTTGAACCTCTACGTGGCGGGCCCGCTGGACGAGCCGTTCCAGATAGCCTTCACCGTTGCCAAAGGCGGCTTCAGCCTCGCGGCGGCCCTCCAGCACTTTTTCTTCCAGCTCGTCCGGTGACATGATCGGGCGCATCCCGCGACCGCCGCCGCCCCAGCTTGCCTTGAGCATGAAGGGATAGCCCACTTCCGCGGCCATGCGGTGGATCTCGTCCATATCGTCGGGCAGCACTTCGGTGGCCGGAACAACCGGCACGCCAGCCTCGATCGCAACCCGCCGCGCGCTGGCCTTATCCCCCAGCTGACGCATGGTTTTCGCCTTGGGGCCGATAAAAGTAATGCCCGCGTTAGTGCAGGCATCCACAAAATCAGGGTTCTCCGACAGCAGGCCATAGCCCGGATGGATCGCGTCGGCACCGCTCATCTTGGCGACGCGGATGATTTCCTCAATCGACAGATAGGCGGCAACAGGGCCAAGACCTTCTCCGATTTTATAGGCTTCATCCGCCTTGAACCTGTGCAATCCGAGCTTATCTTCCTCCGCATAAACGGCCACCGTCCGCTTTCCCATTTCATTTGCAGCACGCATGATGCGAATGGCAATTTCACCGCGGTTGGCAATCAGGATCTTGGAGAAGTTCTTCATCTGGGCTTGGTCCTTGTTGGGGTGGGCAGCGTCAATTCTGACTTTTGGTGACAAATGCGTAGCGTGGAAAATGCTGCAGCGCAACAAAAGCGGTAATTTTGTCAAAGAAGGATTTTCGGGTGAAGTTCGGGGCGTTGGAACATTTTGAGAACACGCGCTTTAACTCGGGCGTGGATGGGGCTAGAATACAGTGATGAGCAATTGGGAAGAATCAGACGCCTTTGAGGCGGCCGCCGCAGTTCCTTTGTCGCAGCGTGCTATGGCGGCACGGCCTGCGCCCTATCTGGACGGGTTGAATCCGGCCCAAAGGGACGCTGTTGAAACGCTGGACGGGCCGGTTTTGATGCTGGCCGGTGCCGGAACCGGCAAGACCAAGGCGCTGACGGCGCGGATTGCCTATCTGATGCACACGGGACGGGCACAGCCGAACCAGATTCTGGCAGTGACCTTCACCAACAAGGCCGCGCGGGAGATGAAAAACCGCGTGGGCGGGTTGCTCGGTGAAATGGTCGAAGGCATGCCGTGGCTTGGCACTTTCCACAGTTTGTGTGTGAAACTGCTGCGCCGCCATGCGGAACTGGTGGGGTTGAAAAGCAACTTCACCATTCTGGATACGGACGATCAGATCCGCCTGTTAAAACAGCTTATTCAGGCCGAACACATTGACGACAAACGCTGGCCGGCGCGGATGCTGGCAGGATTGATCGACGGATGGAAAAACCGGGCTTTGACACCGGATAAGGTGCCGGGTGCCGAAGCAGGCGCCTTCAACAACAAGGGCAGCGATCTGTACGAGGCCTATCAAAACCGCCTGAAGGTGCTGAACGCTTGCGATTTTGGCGATCTGCTGCTCCATATGGTGGTGATCTTTCAGAAATACCCCGATGTGTTGGCCAAATACCAACACTGGTTCCGCTATATTCTGGTGGATGAGTATCAGGATACCAACGTGGCCCAATACCTTTGGCTGCGTCTTCTGGCGGCAGAGCATAAGAACATTTGCTGTGTCGGGGATGACGACCAGTCGATCTATGGCTGGCGCGGGGCGGAAGTGGGCAACATCCTGCGATTTGAAAAGGATTTTCCGGGCGCCAAGACCGTGCGGCTGGAACAGAATTATCGTTCGACGCCTCATATTCTGGGGGCGGCCTCCGGTGTGATCGCGGGCAACGAAAACCGCCTTGGCAAAACGCTGTGGACCGACCAGCCCGAGGGCGAGAAAGTCCGCCTCATCGGTCATTGGGACGGTGAGGAAGAGGCCCGCTGGATCGGTGAGGAAATCGAGAATTTCCAGCGCGGGACACGGGGGCATGATCCGATCAGCCCCGAAAGCATGGCGATTCTGGTGCGCGCCTCGCACCAGATGCGCGCGTTTGAGGACCGTTTCCTGACCATCGGTCTGCCCTACCGCGTGATCGGGGGGCCGCGATTCTATGAGCGGATGGAAATCCGCGATGCGATGGCCTATTTCCGCGTGGCCGTCAGCCCTGACGATGCGCTCGCGTTTGAGAGAATCGTCAACACGCCCAAACGCGGCATCGGGGACAAGGCCCAGCAGACCATCCAGATGGCCGCCCGTGAAAACGGTGTCAGCCTGCTGGAAGGGGCGCGAATCGTGGTGTCCCAAGGCGGATTATCCGCCAAGGCCCGCGCCGCTTTGCGTGAACTGGTCGAAGGCTTTGACCGCTGGTCTGCCCTGATCCGCGAAGATAAAACCAGCCATATCGAAATCGCAGAGCAGATGCTCGAAGAATCGGGATACACCGACCACTGGCGCAACGACAAAACCCCCGAAGCACCGGGTCGTCTGGAAAACCTTAAAGAACTGGTGAAGGCGCTGGAAGAGTTTGAAAACCTGCAAGGCTTTCTGGAACACGTCAGCCTGATTATGGAAAACGAACAGGAAGACGACGTGGAAAAAGTCAGCATTATGACCCTTCACGCGGCCAAAGGTCTGGAATTTCCTGTGGTGTTTCTGCCCGGTTGGGAAGACGGGTTGTTCCCGTCGCAACGCTCTATGGATGAAACCGGCCTCAAAGGGGTAGAGGAAGAACGCCGCCTTGCCTATGTGGGGATCACCCGCGCCGAGGCTTTCTGCACCATCAGCTTTGCTGCAAACCGGCGGGTGTTCGGCCAGTGGCAATCATCGCTGCCAAGCAGGTTTATCGACGAACTGCCGGAACAGCATGTGGATGTGCTGACACCGCCCGGCCTGTACGGGGGCGGTTTCGGGGCCGCGGCCAGCAGTCAGACGTTTGACGGGGTCAGCAAGGGGTCTGATCTGATGGATAAGGCCAGCCGCGCAGATGCCTATAACTCTCCGGGTTGGAAACGGATGCAGGCCCGTTCAAGCCAGCGGGGAATGTCCCAGCCGCGGGAAGCCAAAGGGCTGGTGATCGACAGCAAGGCAGTTTCCGTTCACCAGATGGGGGACCGCGTGTTCCACCAGAAATTCGGCTATGGCGCAGTGACCGGGATTGAAGGGGATAAACTGGAGGTCGCCTTTGAAAAGGCAGGCGTGAAGAAAGTCGTCGCCAGCTTTGTCACCAGCGCGGATGATATCCCGTTCTAGGGCTTGCGAATGGGAATTGTCGTCGGACTTAAAAAAAGGCGCAGCGGGAAACCGCAGCGCCTTTTTTGACTTATCCCCGAGGGGACGGAATTTATACGCCGTAAACCGCAGTGCGGGAAACCGATTTGATTTCGGAACGGGAAATGCCCAGGTCTTCCAACTCACGTGTGGACAGAGCGGACAATTGGGTAACTGTTGCGCGGTACTGACGCATTTGCACAGCCGCGTGGAAAGCGTCTGCAACAGAGGCGCGCAGGTTTGCGAAGAATGAGTCACGTGTGTTTGTGTTCGTAGTGATCGAAGCCATTGGAAGATCCTTTCCGGCGTTGTGTGTCTATCGTTTCATGTTCTTGAACAGAACCTAGTCATTTAGGTCCCTCGGAGAAGACCGCATTTGGTCAATCCCGCTATGCGTTAAACGCATGGATGTCGTTTTCAAAAAATAAACGGCGGTGCGAGGGAGGGCGCACCGCCGTTATTCTTCGGATCGCCCCAACAGGGAGGAAAAAGGCGATCCGTTGGTTCAGCCGATACCGGCTGACAGCTTGGTAACTTTGTAAAAACTGCCCACTTGCGTGGATTGGGAGGAACTGCAAGTTTTCAAAGATCACCGAAGCGTTGAGGCTTATCTAGGGGTTGATCCGCCAAAGGGAAAGACCCGTTTAATCAACCCCGCTATGCAGATTTCGCATAGCTGTTTTACAGGCATGCTAGGGCCGCAGGATCAGAGCAACTGGCTCTGTAAAAAGGCCTTCGCCGCACTGCATCGCGGCGCTGTGAAAAACCCAGCGGTCTCTGCCTGCTCCAGCATTTGCCCCTTGGAAAAGAACAGAACCTGACGGGCTATGCGGCGGGTCTGGACCAGATCGTGATTGGACAGCAGAACCGGCGTAGTGGCTGCAGCCTCTATGATCATCGCTTCCATCACCTGACTGGCCGCAGGATCAAGCCCGGCAAAAGGCTCGTCCAGCAGCAGGGCGCGGGGATGGGTAACAAGCGCGCGGGCAAAGCTCATCCGGCGCAGTTCCCCCCCTGACAGGGTGGCGGCAGGGGCATGGGCGCGATCTTCCAGCCGTGCCCGCAGTAACGCCTGTTCAACCCGTTCCTGCCTTGCCTTGCGGGGCAGGCCGCGGGACTGCAAGGCGAACTCAATGTTCCTCGCAACCGACCGGCGCAGCACCACAGGGGATTGCAACATCACGCCCCTGTACGTCCGACTGTCCCTTGCGGGCTGTCCCTGCCATCGCACTGTTCCGCGATCCGGCAGCAAGGTGCCATGACACAGCGACAGGAACAGGGATTTCCCCGCACCGTTCGGCCCGAGCACCGCCGTAATCCCCGCAAGCGTCAGGTCCAGATCAAGCGGTCCCAACCTGCGCGTGCCCTTAAAGCTGAGGCTCGCCTGATCAATCTGAAGCCGGATCATTTGCGCACCATCTGATAGACCTCACCCCGACGGGCAACCGCGTGGATCAACAGGTTGATGCCAAAAGCGATGGTAATCAGCACCAGCCCAAGCGCCAGCGCCAGCGTAAGGTTCCCCTTAGAGGTCTCCAGCGCAATCGTCGTGGTCATCACGCGGGTCAGACCGTTGATATTTCCGCCGACAATGATCACCGCGCCGACCTCGGCCAACGCCCGCCCGAAACCGGCCAGCACCGCCACAGCCACGGCAAAACGGGCATCCCAGATCAACGTGCGAACCTGCAAGGAGCGGGGCGTATCAAGGGCGGTGAACAGCTTGTCGTAATCCCGCAGCAAAGGCTCCACCGCCTGATGGGTCAGGGACAGAACAATCGGAAGGATCAGAATGCTCTGGGCGATGATCATAGCTGACGGCGTGAACAACAGGCCAAGCGGCCCCAGCGGACCGGAACGGGACAACAGCAGATAGACAGCCAGCCCCACAACCACAGGGGGCAGTGCCATAAACGCGGTCGCGACCACCAGCAACAGCCGACGGCCCGGAAACCGCAGGATCGCCAGCGCGGCTCCGGCAGGAATGGCGACCAGCGAGGCAATCAGTGTGGCGGTCAGGCTGACCTGCAAGGACAGGGTGATAATTGCAAACAGGTCGCGGTCCGCGGAGAGAATCAACGACACTGCGGTAGAAAGTATATCCATGCCGTTTCAAACACCGCTTTTAACGGATGCCTCTTGCCCTTTTGCCTGTGATGGACAAGTTAAGGTCGAATGGCGCAAGAGCGCAACCGCAGAACAGAGGAATAGCACCATGGCCGCGACACAAGCAGAAATTCTCGACGCGTTGAAGACCCTGAAACTTCAGGACGGGCGCGATGTTGTCAGCGCCGATTATGTGCGTGCGCTTGCGATTGAGGGCAATACCGTCCGTTTCGTGCTGGAGGTGCCCCCGGAACTGGGCCCCACGATGGAACCCTTGCGTCAGGCGGCGGAAAAGATCGTAGCGGGGCTTGATGGCGTCGATAAAGCGTCCGTGCTGCTCACAGCCCACGGTCCGGCGCAATCTTCCCCCCAGTCAAAAGAACCACCACAGCTTAAAATCGGTGGCCATCCCAAGCCAAGCGCGGATCAGGCGCCGGTGGCAGGGGTGGACCGGATACTGGCCATTGCATCGGGCAAGGGCGGCGTTGGCAAATCCACAGTCTCCAGTAACCTCGCCGTGGCGCTGGCGCGGCAGGGGCGGCGTGTGGGGCTGCTGGATGCGGATATCTACGGCCCCTCCCAGCCCCGTATGATGGGGGTGAACAAACGGCCAAGCTCGCCTGACGGGAAAACCATCATCCCGTTGAAGAACCACGGCGTAACCATCATGTCCATCGGCCTGATGCTGGAAGAAGATCAGGCCGTGGTCTGGCGCGGACCGATGTTGATGGGGGCGCTGCAACAGATGCTGGGGCAGGTGGAATGGGGCGAACTGGATGTGCTGATCGTCGATCTTCCGCCCGGCACAGGGGATGTGCAACTGACACTGGCGCAAAAGGCCAAGGTGACAGGGGCGATTGTGGTCTCTACCCCGCAGGACGTGGCGCTGCTGGATGCACGCAAGGCGCTCAACATGTTTGAAAAGACCAAAACGCCCGTGCTCGGCATGATTGAAAACATGTCCACTTATATCTGCCCGAACTGCGGCCATGAGGAACACCTCTTCGGTCATGGCGGTGCCGCATCCGAGGCCGAACGCCTTGGTCTGCCCTTTCTTGGAGAGATCCCGCTGAACATCGACATCCGGCTTGCGGGGGATGGTGGAACGCCAATCGCCGCCACGGATTCGCCCCACGCAGAAGCCTATGCAAAAATCTCGGCCCGTCTGGTGGCCGGTGGAATGGCTTAAATACCGAACGCTCTGATCCCTTGGGACCAGAGCGTTTCTTGCCCCGGCACACGCCTTCTTCTGGCTCTTAAATATCCGAATCTGTCTCCCGCCACCATCGCCCCCGCCCGATAGAGTATCTGAAAACCAAACCGCCCTCGCACAGTCCCTCGGCGCTGAAAACGGGCTGGAACAGCTGCCAATTCCGGTTATTTTTACGTCCCAACGCAGAAAACCGGATTTCCCTGTTCAAGTTGCCCCCGATTGGGTTGACAGGGGGCAGGAGTGGTGTAGAACGCCAATTCGAGATTTCGCAGCGCTGCCTGCCGAGGAGATATCAGATGGCTAAGCCAACCACGATCAAAATCCGCCTGAATTCCACAGCGGACACCGGCCACTTCTACGTGACCAAGAAAAATTCGCGCACTATGACTGAGAAAATGGTCGTGAAGAAATATGACCCCGTCGCGCGCAAGCACGTCGAGTATAAAGAAGGCAAGATCAAGTAATTGATCCAATCCTTTCTTTTTTGAAAAAGCCGCGATCCGTCGTGGCTTTTTTCGTTTGCAGCGTCCGTTTCAGGACGGTCACAGACTAGGGTCCCATTTCGGGCAATCTTCAAAAGAATAGGGGCAGCTCCGGGAGAGCCGCCCCTATCCTTTGAAAAGATTTAGGTGCTTAAATATAACGACACCGCGTCGTTAACCTAAGGTAACTTAAATCTTGTTAACTATCCCGTGAATAGTTCGTCAAAAACCGGCGAAGTTTTTGACGTTACTCCGGTTTTACAAGCAGTTATTCGACAAACACCCGAATTCCGGACCCTGTACTCTACTAAAAATTGCAGAATCCCGATGTTTCCCTGTGATCAGGCCCGCTCGGCGTATTCCATGGTTTCGGTGTTCACCACGATGGCTTCGTCCTGTCCCACAAAGGGGGGCACCATGACCCGCACGCCATTGTCCAGCACCGCCGGCTTAAAGCTATTGGCCGCTGTCTGACCCTTAACCGCAGGCTCTGTCTCGACCACGGTGCAGGTCACTTTCTGGGGCAGGGCTGCCGAAATTGCTTCCGCTTCGTAATATTCGATCTGGATTGTCATCCCGTCCTGCAGGAAGGGGCGGCGGTCGCCCAGAATATCGGCGGGCAGTTCGATCTGCTCGTAGGTTTCCATGTCCATGAACACCAGCATCCCGTCCGTCTCGTAGAGGAACTGCTGGTCTTTCTGATCAAGCCGGACCTTCTCAACCTTATCGGCAGAGCGGAACCGCTCGTTCAGTTTGGAGCCGTTACGCAGGTTCTTCATTTCCACCTGTGCAAAGGCGCCACCCTTGCCGGGTTTCACGTGATCCACTTTGACCGCGATCCACAGACCGGCGTTATGTTCCAGGATATTTCCCGGTTTGATCTCGTTGCCATTGATTTTTGGCATGCATTTTACCCTTTGCGCGGTTGATTTTTGGACCCTCAAGCCTATATATTGTGCCAATGCGCAATTCAACCCGCAGTACGGCCTTGGCGGCTGCGATAAGGGACACAGAATAAGGTATGTGTCCGCTGCATGGCTCTCTTGCGTTTGCGGGCCTATCGAATCGTCACAGAAACGCCATATTGCGGTAACAGCCGGTAAAACTAAAAAGTAAAGAGGACGTGATGTTCGATTACGTTGATGAAACTGCTATAAATAACGATCAGGGAAAACGCTCTCAGAAGCTTTTCGCTGCGGTCGTTCTCGCTGCTCTGGATGATGCCATTGCGGATGACAAGAAATACGGAAACGGCGTGGATTCCATCGCCCGTTGGGCCCGCTCTCGCGATGGCCGTGAGGTGCTGATGTGCGCCGGTATCGAACCGACAGAGCGCTGCGTCAAAGGCATGATGGAGTTCGTGGACCGTGGTGTGCGCACCTCTGTCGCGCTGAGCCGTGAAGAAAGCGAGCGCCAGCAGGCTGCAAAAGCAGCCTAAGCTGACCTAGCGTAAGCTTTTGACTTTATTAAAAAACGCCCCGCAACCCGCGGGGCGTTTTTTCGTGTCCGACCGTTTCCAAGTCTTCGACAGACCGCGCTGGTGGCCGGTTTGTTCAGTAGGTTGTGAAGGGGATCTCCGGCGGAACCTGTCAGCGCCTTTTGCGGCGTACAACCGGCACGCGGGAGCGGACCAGCGGTGTGTCGGTCGGGGGATGGGGTGGATGGCCTTCGGTCACGCTCCAGAAGCGCAGACCGCCCCGTGACAGCCAGTAGGGCAGGCTCAGCAGGATGCCCGCAACAAAGCCCCCCACATGCGCCCAATAAGCCACGCCGCCCCCGTCGGTGGGTGTTGCAAATCCGCCAAACAGCTGTAGCCCCAACCACACGCCCAGCACGATCCATGCACGTAGCGCAAAGGTTTTGAAGAAAATGATGAAGATGACCACGACGTCAACGCGTGCGCGCGGGTAAAGCAGCAGGTATCCGCCCAGCACTCCGGCAATCGCACCGGAGGCGCCAACGACGGGAACCGGCGAAAAGGGATCGGCCATGACCTGCAAAAGATCCGCCGCCACCCCGCAAAGCACATAAAATCCCAGAAACTTCAAATGTCCGAACGCGTCTTCCATATTGTCCCCGAAGATCCACAGGAACAGCATATTCCCCGCCAGATGCATCCAGCCGCCGTGCAGGAACATAGAGGTAAAGATCGTATGCAGATCTGCCCCCGCACTGACATTGCGCGGGATCGTGGCCCAATCCTGCCAGACCGCTGCAAGCGCATATTCATTACCACTGGCCGCAGGATAATAGGCGAGGAAGATCAGGATATTTGTGGCCAGAAGAAGATAGGTGACAAATGGCGTGCGGCGGGAGGGGTTGTGATCGCGGATTGGAAACATGGATCAGCCGTTCGCCGCGAAATAGGCACCCGCAACTGCCGCGATGATCAGCCCGATGATTACGGCAATGGCAATCTTCACTTTGGAATAGGGCCGCTCTCCGCGCACGGTTCCGGTTTGCCCGTTCACTACGAACCGGTAGGTGTTGCCGCGGTATTTATAGGCGGCCATCCACACCGGCAGCAGGATATGTTTGAAGGTCACGTCACTGACCGCGGTGTCCACCCGCGTCACCCGTTGTTTGTCGCCGCCGATGTCGAATTTCACATCCCGCAAGATCATGCGGTCCATATAGCTGCGGGCCTCTGCATAGCCCTCGTCCAGCGTGACGGTGTAGCTTTCTGCGCGAAAACCGGCGAGGAACTGGGGGTCGTAGGGCGCGAGTTCGGACAGGTCCCACGGCGCCAGCGCATCTGTATAGGTTTTGGGCAGGGATCTGGAGCCGAGCACCAGGACATCGTCAAAGAAACGGGCTACCCGACCCGAAGTGGGCGTCCAGCGGGTTTTGGGAACCTGCCGCGTTTCCGTCACCATCTTGCCGTTGCGCTGCACCTGCACCCGCTGGGTCACATAATAAATGTCTCCACGGGCCCCACTGTAGTTTGATCGGGTGTCAGCGTCATAGGTCCAGTAAGGAATATATATTCCCTGCATCGCGCGGCCTTTGCGGGCGTATTCCTGCAAGCCGTTTGGCGCAAACCACAAAGAGCCGAGCCATTCGGTCATGCGTTCCCGTGCCTGTGGCTCGGTCAGGGCGAAGGGCACCAGCGCGCGGGGTTTGATCTGGCGTTGTGCGCCTGTATCCGTGACGATCGGCGTCGCGCAGAAGGGGCATTCGGAGGCGTGGGTCTTATCGTCGAACTCTATCCGTGCGCCGCAGTTTTCACATGTGACCGTGCGGATTTCCTCGGTTTCGGCGGCGGGCAGTTGGGCGCGCAAAGCCTGTTGGAAGTCCTGTTCCCTGATCACAGCCCGCGTCTGTGGCGGAGTGATTTCCTCTGTTGCGCCGCAGTGGTCGCAGATCAGCTGTCCACTGCCGGGCGCGAACCGCATGTCAGCGCCGCAGGTGTGGCAGGGAAAGCGGTGTTCGGCTGGTGCTGGGGGGGCGGGGTCCATGGTGGCTCGGTCTTTGGAGATC
>NZ_MDVX01000008.1 GCF_001719615.1 Neptunicoccus sediminis | reverse complement strand
CTGCGGGGGGCGGAGGCGGGGGCATCACGGTGAACAGTTGCGCCAGTTCCATAACCTCCGAAGCCCGTTTCCAACCGTCCTGTCCAGCGGTCCAGACGTGGGTGTCGCGGCTCAGGCTGCCATCTGCGGCCATACGGCCAAGCGTAGCGCGGGAAAACGGTCCGTCGGTCTGCCCGTTTCGCGCGGTGTGCCAGACTTTTTCCACCGGCGGGGGCGGAGGTGCAGCGGGGGCGGACGCCGGGGCAGGGCGTGCGCCCCAAGGTCCGGCTGCCGCCTGTTGCGCCTGCATCTGCTGGGCCATCGCCATACCCATTCCAGCGCCCATGCCAGCGGCCATTGACCCGCCCGCAGCAGAGGAAGGATTGCTCATGGCTTCGGCGGCGGAGTATTTCATGAACTGGTCCAGATCACCCGCCAGCCCCATAGAGGTGCGTTTGTCCAGTGCCTCCTCCACCTTTGGCGGAAGCGAGATGTTTTCGATGTATAGCCCGGGCAGTTCCAGTCCGTATTCCGCCAGCGCAGGGGCGATTTTCTTGGCCAGCAGCCTGCCCAGATCCAGCGTGTTCGCCGCCATATCCAGTACCGGAATACCGGAGCCGGCTATCGCTGCGGAAAATTCCGAAGTGATAATGTTGCGGATTTGGTAGCTGATCTCGTCCATAGTAAATTCACCGTCGGTGCCGACGATTTCAGACATGAACCGCGCGGGATCGGCCACTTTGATTTCATAGGTGCCATAGGCGCGCAGCCGCACCGGACCAAATTCCGGGTCGCGGCAGATGATCGGGTTTTTCGTGCCCCATTTCAGATCTGTGAAACGGGTGGTGTTGATAAAGTAGATTTCCGATTTGAACGGGCTTTCAAAGCCGTGATCCCAATATTGCAGGGTGGTCATGATCGGCATGTTGTTGGTTTCAAGCATATAAAGCCCCGGCTGGAACACATCCGCCAGTTGCCCTTCATGAACCATCACCGCCGCCTGACCCTCGCGCACGGTCAGTTTTGCACCGTATTTTATCTCGTGTCCCTCGCGCTCGAACCGCCAGACCATCGTGTCCCGTGTGTCATCGGTCCAGTGAATGACGTCGATAAATTCGCCGGTCAGAAAGTCAAAAATACCCATGCGTTCAGTCTCCTGTTAAATACGGCTTTGTTTCAAGGCGTCTTCGGCCACGGAATGCAGCAGCGGGCGGGCCCGTTCCGGTGTCATTCCAACCCGCAGACGGGGATCGTAGAGCATTTTCAGCAAAATTTCATCGTGGCGGGTCAACAGCGCGAATTCTTCGTCATCGTTAAAGATAGAGGGCCGCACGGTGGGATCGTCATTGGCAAGACCCAGCGCTTGGGTCATTTCTTCTTCGATGCAGGATTTGCGCATGATGTCGCTGTGTTCCGCCTTCACCAGAATCACCGCACCGGAGTAATCCGTGGGGTTATCCGCATTGGACAGGGCATAGGCGACGCAGAAAATATTGCGCGGGCTGGTTTCGATTTCCCGCACGATAGAGGGCAGAAGCTGTGGCACATCAGCGGCGAGTTTTGCCGGTTCGACCTTTTGTTCGTCCCTGTTGAGAAACAGCATGACGAAATTCGCATTTTTCAGGCTGGTCAGCCGGATATTCAGCCCAGTCAGGCCCGCCAGACGGGCGGCATAGGCGCTGACGAACTTGCGGTCTTCGCGCCGTTGCTCCGGTGTGACCGACTTGCCAAAATGCAGCCCGACCCGCACGGGTTTTTGCCAGCGGCGCAGATAGGAAGAAGTCTGTTCCTCGACAAATACGCCTTCCTGATTGGTGTATTCGTCATAAAGCGCGACTTTTTCAAAGTTCCGCACCAGCGTGTCCGCATTAAAGGGCGCGTCCGACGGGTTGAAATCCTGCCGCAATTTGCCCTGTGCCAGCAGACTGGCCTGAACAGAAGCGTAATAGGCGGCGATACGTTTACTTTCCTCAGACACCACCGGCGCGGCGGGTTTGGGTTTCGGAGCGTGCACAGGTTCGGGGGGCGGCGGGGCTGTTGCCACGTCGCACCCTGCCCCGAAAAGGGCGGCCAGAAGGAAAAAATGCGATAGTTTCATATCTAATTGGCTTGCCCTGTCCTGCGCCTATCTGTCGGTGCTGGTGCCGATGGTATCGCCGGTTCCTGTGGATTTCGCCTTGGCCGCTGCAAGGGTGCTTTTCAGCTCTGCTTCCATAGTGACCAGTTCCTTTTCCGCCTCGGCCCGTTTCGCCTTGCCTTCATCGGCAATGGTAAGGCTCTCCTCGATGGTGTCGATCAGATACTGGTTGGCCTTTTTGATGCTTTCAATGTCAAACACGCCACGTTCCATCTGCTTGCGCACCTCGCGGTTGGCCTGTTGCAGATTGGCGGCGTTGCTTTCCAGCAATTCGTTGGTCAGATCATTGGCCTGCCGCACGGTTTCCGCAGCCTCGCGGGAGCGGTGGATGGTAACTGCTTGCGCCAGTTGCGTTTCCCAAAGCGGCACCGTGTTCACCAGTGTCGAATTGATCTTTGTCACCAGAGATTTGTCGTTCTCCTGCACCAGCCGGATAGAGGGCAGGGACTGCATTGTGACCTGACGGGTCAGTTTCAGATCGTGAACGCGACGTTCCAGATCATCCCGCGCCGATCGCAGGTCCCGCAGTTCCTGCGCCCGCAGGACACCCTTGTCCTTTGACGCTTTCTCAACCTCTTTTTCCTTGGCCGGAATGATCCTACCGTCCAGTTCCTTCAGCTTTTCCTCACCCGCTGCGATGTAAAGCGCCAGTTCGTCATAAAAGGCGAGCGTTTTGCCATAGAGTTTGTCGAGGGACTTGATATCTTTCAGCAGCACATGTTCGTGGTCGAGAAGTTCATCCGTGATCTTGTCGATCTGGGCCTGAACATCCTCGTATTTCGCCATGAATTTTGCAACAGGGGCGGCGCGGCCCAGCAGCTTTTCCCACCACGACAGTTTGCGGTTGGGGTTCAGCTCGTCGATAGAGAAACCGCGGATGGAGGACACCATATTGCGCAGGGATTCACCTGCAGGGCCGACATCCTTGTTGCGCACGCCCGACAGCATCTCCTGACTGATTTCCTGCAATTCCGCCTGCGCCTTGGAGCCGAATTCAATGATGGACTGGGTGTTGTCCATGTTGATTTCTTCCATCCGCGATTTGATGGATTTCTGCATGTCCGGCGTGACATCAGACACCACGATCAGCTCGTTGCTGGGTTCGGGCAGGACCACGGCGTTGACTTCTTCCACATCTTTCAACGAGCTTTCTGCCTTATCGCGGATGTTGGACATAGGGGGGTCTCCTGTTAACTGGCCTTCAGGCCTTCTTGTTTCAGTCGGTCGCGCAGAACTTCGATTTCCACATCAAGATCGGTGCGGTTGTCCAACATCATCGTTTCACGTTGGGTATTGAAGCTGGCTTCCAGATCGCTAAGCAAGGATTCATATTTTGCCTTTGCCTCTGCATCGCTGGTTTTGCTGGCGAGATCTGCATATTTGAGGGTCGCGTCCCGTGCGCCGCGTAAATAAACGCCAAGGAACTTGCGCGCACCTGACAGGTCGCGGGGGTCGTCTTCGACAGTGCGGAACATGTCGCGCACCGAAGCGGCCAGCGCATCCACCCGCCGTTCTATCCCCCGATCCCCGATCCGGCGTGCCGCAGCAACCATTTCGGTCAACAGGGTCTCGGCTTTGTCCACCGCTTTGGCCACCCGTTCGGTTTCAAAATCGGACAGGCCCGCCATGCCTTTCTTGCGCAGCGGATCAATGCCAAAGCTGAAAGTATGGGCCCCTGTGGCAATCGCGGCATAGGCTATCGCGGCGGGGATGCCGGCCTTCATGCCAAAGGCGGCGGCGATAAACACACCAAGGCCGGTCAGCGCACTGGCAAACATTTTGCGGGGAATGGCTGGGGGGCGGGCAATCTTGCGGCTGTCATAGGCTTGCTGCGCCCGCAGACCATCCCGCAGCAGCCATGCCGCCAGCAAGAGAACCGCCAAAGCACCAAATTCCGCCAGCATACCACCGGCATTTTGCGCGCGCATCTCACCAATGCCCGAGAACAGCAGCGGCAACGGCAGCGCAAACAGCAGTTTGGACCGCATGTCCGATTTGTGAACCTTACGGCCGCGAAATTTGTTCGAGTTTTGGGCTGCAGGCGCGGTATCGTCCGCATGTCCTGCGGGGCTGTGGGCGCCACCGAATTTCTGCGCCATCAGGACAGGCTTCCCAAGCTGCCAAGGGAGACCGTCAGGATCGCGAAACAAAGTACGATATATGATAGCCACTGCAAGGTTGGTGCAGACATCTTTCCCCCGTTAATACGGTCTTGGTCCCGCTCACGTCTTTATAGGGTTAATATACGGTCGCAGGGCTGTGGTTACTAGGCTTTTGCGTTGATTTTCCGTGTGATACCCGGGGCAGGATCGGCGCGTCGGCGGAAACCTGCCCCCGTTTTCTGTTAAATTGGCGCGGCTGTGCCGCATCAAAGCGCGCGTTAATGTTCGCCCCTCTGACGTTCTGCGGCCAGTTTGCGCTGGTATCCTGTTTGCACGATTTCAACCAAAACAAGAACAACAACCGAGAAATAGAAGGTTGTCTTGGACATTGGCAACAACGCATAGCCAAACACGCGGATTTGCAGATCATCGTCATGCATCGCATGGGCCGCAGCCGGACCAGCCTCGCCCAGCAGGACAACACCAACGATCAGCAGGATAAACAGGCCGAGAACTTCATACATCCGGTTCTTTTGCAAAAAGGTTGTCACCCCGTCGGCCAGCAGCAGCATAGCCAGACCGGAGCTGAGAATCGCAATAGCAAGCACTGGGAAGACATCTGTAATCGCCAGTGCCGACAGGATAGAGTCAAAGCTGAAGATCAGGTTCATCATCACGATCAGCAAAACCACCTGACGGGCGGATTTGGCGTCCTTCTTATCCGCATCATGCCCCAGTTGGTGGACCGACAACATATGGGTGATCTCTTTGAATGCCGTATACATGATGAACACGCCGCCAAAGACAAACACCACGGTCGAGAAATTGACGCCGCCAGTCAGAATGCCGGGGAAGTCGAATATGTAAAACGGGTCTTTCAGGGCGTCGATCAGACGGATCATTGTGAACAGCAGGAAAATCCGCAGCACCACCGCAATAATGATCCCCCAGAACCGTACGGATTTCTGGTTTTCTTTCGGGGCGCGCTGGCTTTCGATCGAGATATAGAGAAGATTGTCAAATCCCAGCACGGCCTGAAGGAAGATCAAAACCCCCAGATTGGCCAGATTCTCGAAGGTCAGCAGTTCTGCCATGGCGGTATGTCCCCTAAAGATAAGTTGTTTTATTTCGCATTTAACGCACCTCATCCTGTTAGAACAAGTAAACGCGCATTTTCACTATAACGATCTACTTGAGAGTTGGTTCCCCGAAAATTTTACCAGCCCGATTTTGCAAGGCGGAACGGGCGAATTGGGGCGCATCCTGCGAATAGCTGCTTTAACCGCCTGAAATCGCCCGTACTTTTATGTTTTGCAGGAATCGCAGCTTGGGCTAAGCTGATATGACGTAGCGTCACGAAATCGCGCATTCGGGCTGCAATTTATGTTCAAACGCGCCTTTCACAGGCGGTGCGGGAAAACCGCAGCAAAGTGTTGCGGGTGAATGTGAAGGGAATAAAGCAATGGCCAAAGGCATGGTCAAATGGTTCAACGCCGACAAAGGCTACGGGTTTATTGAACCCGAAGGTGGCGGTAAGGACATTTTTGTACATATTTCGCAGGTTCAGGCGTCTGGGTTGCAAACTCTGGAAAACAACCAGCCAATTGAATTTGAAATGGTAGATGGCGTGGATGGCCGGCAAATGGCCGGAAATATTTCTGTCGGAGAGTAGGGCAACCACCGCGTAAACGGATGCAGGCCATAGGCAGGCAGCCGAAGCGCAGTAGTGATGCCCGGCTTAATTACCGTTCAACGTCGCGGTTTGCGTGGCGCAGCCTTGTTGCCTGTTCTCGGCCCGCCTGAATTGGCAGGTCCGGATTTAGCAGCAGTCTGTCGCGGGCCGGAGGGTTTGCCTGCGCCTTGTTTCGCGCCGGTATCTGATCTGGCATCCGATTTAGGGCCGGATTTCGCGCCCGACTTGACGCCGGATTTCACACCGGATTTCACGTTGCGCGACACGCGCCGCGTGTCTTTCTTCTTGGCAAAGGTTTCCGGCGGTTCCATCCCCAACTGGTCGCGCATTACTTTGGCGCGAACCTCTTCGACTTCGCCGGTGCCCAATGTCTTAAGCTGGAACGGACCATAGGAAATGCGGATCAGCCGGTTCACCACCAGCCCCACTGTTTCCACTGCACGGCGGATCTCGCGGTTGCGGCCTTCACGCAGGGCCATCGTCAGCCACGCATTGGCGCCTTGCTGTTTGTCGATGTTGATTTCCATCGGCTGAAAGCGTTCGCCGTCCACCGTGACCCCTTTGCGCAGCGGTTCAAGCAGGTCGGGCGTTGGCACCCCTTTGACCCGCACACGGTATTTGCGCACCCACCCTGTCGAGGGCAGTTCAAGCTTGCGTTTGATCTCGCCGTCGTTGGTCAGCAGCAACAGACCTTCAGAGTTCAGATCGAGCCGCCCCACAGACATCACACGGGGCAGCGATTCGGGCAGGTCGTCGAACACCGTCCGGCGGCCTTTTTCGTCCCGCGCCGATGTCACCAGTCCGGCAGGCTTGTTATAGAGCCACAGACGCGGCGGCTCTTTTTCGGCCACAGGCTTGCCGTCCACCGTAATCCGGTCCTTTTCCGTAACTTTGATCGCGGGCGTGGTCAGCGGCTCACCGTTGAGGGTGATGCGACCGGCCTCGATCATCCGTTCGATTTCCCGACGGGAGGCGACGCCTGCGCGGGACAGGAATTTGGCGATACGCTCGCCTTCGGCTGTGATTTCATTGCTCATGGCCCCGCTATAGGGCGGATCGGCGTGCTTGTCCAAGGGAACCCGCCACGCTATGGCAGGGGAATGGAGTTTACGTCTTATATGGATGTGGCGCTGAAAGAGGCGCAGGCCGCCGCAACGCGCGGCGAGGTGCCCGTTGGCGCAGTGCTGGTGCAAGAGGGCAGGGTTCTTGCCCAAGCCGGCAACCGCACGCGGGAACTGAACGACCCCACCGCCCATGCAGAGATGCTGGTGATCCGCGCAGCCTGCAGCGCCCTGTCATCGGAGCGTCTGGTCGGTGCGGACCTTTATGTGACGCTGGAACCCTGTCCCATGTGCGCAGCGGCGATTTCCAACGCGCGGATTGCACGGCTTTACTACGGTGCGGCAGACCCGAAATCCGGCGGCGTGGCGCAGGGTCCGCGCATCTTTGACCACCCCCAATGCCACCACAGCCCCGACATTTATGACGGATTGCAGGAAACCGCCTCTGCTGCCCTGCTGCGGGGGTTTTTTGCCGGTCGGCGGGGCTAGCGGCCGCGCTGCCAGCACTATTATAAGGCATAAGGTGCAAAGAACCTGTGTCCTATGGATTGACGGGTTGTCTTGATCCTTGTGCGGGGATAAAGGTTCGCCCTGAAATATCCGTGACACAGAAAGTGGATGACCCCAATGTCCATTGATAAAGACACCGCGCGCAAAGTGGCGCATCTGGCCCGTATCGAAGTCCCCGAAGACCAGCTTGAAGCGCTGGCCGGAGAGTTGAACGGAATCCTCGGCTTTATGGAACAATTAAACGAAGTGGACGTTGACGGTGTAGAGCCGATGACCTCAGTCACGCCAATGCGTCTGAAACGCCGCGCGGATGTGGTAACGGACGGGGATCAGCAGGATAAAATTCTGGCCAATGCGCCGGATGCGCGGGAAGGCTTTTTCGCAGTGCCAAAGGTTGTGGAGTAAGACATGAGCGGATTGAACACCCTGACCATTGCGGACGCACGCGACAAGCTGCGCAGCAAGGAAATCTCTGCCGTTGAACTGACCGAAGCCTGTAACGCCGCTGTTGCGGGGTCTGATGCGCTGAAGGCCTATTCTGTGAAGACGCCGGAAATGGCACTGGAACAGGCTAAAGCCGCCGATGCGCGGCTGGGGCAGGGAGATGCACCGGATCTGTGCGGAATCCCGCTCGGCATCAAGGATCTGTTTTGCACCAAAGGTGTGGAAAGTCAGGCAGCCTCTAATATTCTGGCAGGGTTCAAACCGGAATACGAAAGCACCGTGACCACCAAGCTGTGGGACTCCGGTGCAGTAATGCTGGGCAAGCTGAACATGGACGAATTCGCTATGGGCTCTTCCAATGAAACCAGCGCATATGGCGCGGCGGTCAACCCGTGGCGGCGTCAGGGGTCCGATGCGGCGCTGACACCGGGCGGGTCTTCCGGCGGGTCTGCGGCTGCGGTTTCCGGCGATCTGTGTCTTGCGGCGACCGGCACCGACACAGGTGGTTCGATCCGTCAACCCGCCGCCTTTACCGGCATTGTCGGCGTGAAGCCCACCTATGGCCGTGTGTCCCGCTGGGGCATCATCGCCTTTGCCTCCTCTTTGGATCAGGCTGGGCCGATGACGAAAACCGTGCGCGACAGTGCGATTTTCCTGAATGCCATCGCCGGACATGACGCCAAAGACAGCACCAGCGCGGATATGGCCGTGCCGGATTTTGAGGCTGCGCTGACGGGGGATATTCGCGGCCGCAAGATCGGTCTGCCCAAGGAATACCGTCTGGACGGGATGCCTGCCGAGATCGAAAAGCTTTGGGCGGACGGAGCGGATATGCTGCGGGATGCGGGAGCCGAGATCGTCGATGTGTCGCTGCCGCACACCAAATACGCGCTTCCGGCTTATTACGTACTGGCCCCCGCCGAAGCGTCATCAAACCTCGCCCGGTATGACGGGGTGCGCTATGGCCACCGCGCCAAACTGCAAAAAGGCGAAGGCATTCACGAGATGTACGCCCGCACCCGCGCCGAAGGTTTCGGCCCCGAGGTGCAGCGCCGCGTGATGATCGGGGCTTATGTGCTGTCCGCAGGTTTCTATGACGCCTATTACCGCCGCGCCCAGCGGGTGCGCACGCTAATCAAGAAAGATTTTGAAGATGTCTATGCCAGCGGCGTGGACGCGATCCTGACTCCTGCGACACCTTCTGCGGCCTTCGGTCTGGGGGAAATGGCGGATGCGGATCCGGTGAAAATGTATCTTAACGATGTATTCACCGTGACGGTTAACCTTGCCGGATTGCCCGGGGTCTCTGTGCCGACCGGACTTGATTCCCAAGGGCTGCCGCTTGGCCTGCAATTGATCGGAAAGCCGTGGGAAGAAGCGGATATGCTGAACACCGCTTATGCACTGGAGCAATCCGCAGGTTTTGTTTCCAAGGCCGATAAATGGTGGTAAGTTTTCAAGGCTAGACACAAAGGAAGTATGATGCGCAGTTTGGTAACAACGGTTTTGGCGGCAGGTCTTCTGGCGGGATGCACCACGCAATCCCCCAACGATCAGGACCAGTATTTTGACAATATCACGCCCGATCCTGTTGCGCTTCAGACTGAAAACCAACGGCTTGCGGCAGCGGAAACCGGCGTGTCCACGGCCCAGCTTCCGGCTGACGGGGGCGCTGGTGTGTCAGAGAACCGCCCTAGCGGTATTTCCAACACGCAAGACTTTGAAGCGGTTGTGGAACAGGAATCAATTGCCTCGGATGCGGCCAAGCTCGCCGCGTTGCGCCAGTCCTATACTGTGGTCGATCCCGAACCCTTGCCCCAGCGCAAAACCAGCGTGAACCTTGCAGCCTATGCGATTTCCCAGAAACAGGCGGTTGGCACACGCACCTACAATCGTTCCGGCGGCGGCTCTTCCAGTTGTAGTCGCTACCGCAACGATCCCGATGCAGCGCAGCGCCGGTTCCTTGAATCCGGAGGTCCGGAGCGGGACCGCAACAATCTCGACCCTGATGGTGACGGTTTTGCCTGTAGCTGGAACCCTGATCTCTACCGCAACCTGCTGCCGAGCTAATGTCCTACGCAACCCGCAGCTCTGCGAATTGTAGCGCGCGGAGACACGGACTTGGGCCGGATATGGTGGTTCTTCACTATACCGGCATGGAAACAGCACAGGCGGCAATCGACCGGCTGTGCGATCCTGCGTCCGAGGTGTCGGCCCATTACGTCATAGACGAGGCGGGCGCCGTGACCGCGCTGGTGCCGGAAACGCAGCGGGCCTGGCATGCGGGCGCGGGGCAGTGGGGTTGGGTGAAAGACGTAAATTCCCATTCCATTGGCATCGAGATCGCCAATCGCGGTCCTGACAGTGACACGCCACAGTTTCCCGAAGCGCAGATGGTGGCACTGCGGGATCTTCTGTCTGCGATATTACAGCGTTACAACATCCCGCCGGAACGGGTGATCGGACATTCCGATATGGCCCCCGGTCGCAAGATTGATCCCGGTCCCTATTTCGACTGGCAGGAACTGGCGGGGCGGGGGCTGTCGATCTGGCCCCATCCGGCGCAATGCGCGGCCAGTTGGTCGGCGTTTCGGGCGGCTGCGTTTTATTTCGGCTACCGTGCCGCTGATGACAGCCGGCAAAGCTGGGAAACGGTCCTGTCGGCCTTTCGTCTTCGGTTCCGCCCGTTCCACTCCGGTCCGCTGGATGCGCTTGACGTGGGGCTGATCGTGCGATTGGCGCAGGAATGGCCCTGTCAGGCCGTTGACCTCGGGGGGTATGGGACGGTAGAGAAAGGCTTCGCGGATGGCTGGACGGCCGCACGTCAGTGAGGAAAGTCCGGACTCCAAAAAGCAGAGGCGGCGGGTAATGCCCGCCCGGGGCAACCCGAGGGAAAGCGCCACAGAGAAAAGACTGCCCGTGCTTGCACGGGTAACGGTGAAACGGTGGGGTAAGAGCCCACCGCGGTGGTGGTAACATCACTGGCATGGCAAGCCCCGCCTGGAGCAAAACCAAATAGGGACCGCGTGGATGGCAACATCCGGGGCCGCTTTTGCCCTAGCAGGTCCGGGTTGGTTGCAAGAGCCTGCTGGCAACAGCAGGCCCAGATGAATGGTCGTCTAAGGGGGCAACCCCGGGACAAAATCCGGCTTACAGGCCATCCGCGAATTTATCTTCCCCCAGATGGGCTGTTTATGGGACTTCATGGTCCGTTTTGGTCCATTCGGCAAATCCCATGGGAAAACCCCGCGGATTCCACGTTCCGAATCGCAATTTTCCGCCGGTTTTTCAATGTTCTCAATATGTTCCGTTTTGACTTGTGGCGCTTTCGCTTCAATTTGTCAGAAAAGCAAAATTTTTTCGCCTACTACATGTAGTGGTTCACAATTTGTCTAAAACTAATAAAGCTAAAATTGTGGCCAATCTTGGCAGGAATGTGGCGAAAATTGCCGGTATCGTCTTGGGTTGTCCAGCCGTTCCCATAAAAAGGGCTTGGTTTCCATAAATTCCCATGTAATACCTAACTGCAGATGAGGTTGGGAACGAAAAGGGACATCAAGATCCCGCTAGACCAAACCAGGTTTCATACAGGCGCCCAGCTACATCGAACATGAGATCCGACGTGGAATGCGAGCAGACACCCCCCAAAGGTGGCACCACAGTCGGGCGGCCCATAATCGGGACGAGGGCGGCGGATCAAGCAGTGGCAGCAGCTTGGTTCGCCGTTATCATTTTAAGCCCCTGATTTTCAAGGGCAACGGACAGAAGGAGCGCCCTTCGTGGCACGACGGTTCAGAGGCGAGAGTGTCCATAAAGTGGACGCCAAGGGCAGGGTGTCTATCCCTGCGGCCTTCCGCCGTGTTTTGGAAGAAGGCGATCCGGACTGGACCGACGGGCTGAACCCCAATCTGGTTCTGGTCTACGGCGGCAAAGCGCGCAATTTTATCGAAGGCTATACGATGACCTCGATGGAGGAAGTGGACGACAAGATCGCCGCACTGCCCCGCGGGTCCAAGCGCCGGCGTGCATTGGAACATATGTTCTCGGGCCAGTCGGTGCAGATGAGCGTGGATGAAACCGGACGTCTGGTTCTTTCCCCCAAATTGCGCAGCAAGATCGGCATCACCAAAGAAGCGACTTTTGTGGCCACCGGCGACACATTCCAGATCTGGGAGCCTTCTGCCTATGAAGAACACGCTGCCGCTCTGGAAGAGTGGATGGATGACGAGGATGAGGATTTCGATCCTCTGATCCTGTTGGATATGGAAACGGCAGAGGGGTAATCGCGGAGATGGAACAGGACGAGCCTACTGCTTCCCCGCATATTCCCGTGTTGCTGACCCCTATTTTGAAAGCGGTCGCGCCAATGCAGGGGCGCTGGGTCGATGGCACTTTCGGAGCCGGCGGCTACACCCGTGCGTTTCTTGATTCCGGTGCCGATGAGGTCTATGCGATCGACCGCGATCCCGAAGTGTTCGACCGTGCAGCGGATTGGGCAGGGGTCTATGGCGATCGTCTGCGTCTGGTGGAGGGAACCTTCGCAGAGATGGGCCGCCTTGTGCCTGCCGGTATGGACGGGGTGGTTCTGGATATTGGCGTATCCTCCATGCAGATTGATCAGGCGGAACGGGGCTTTTCCTTTCAAAAGGACGGGCCGCTTGACATGCGGATGAGCCAATCCGGCGAAACAGCCGCCGATGTGGTGAATACCGCCTCCGAAGCGGAACTGGCGGATATTTTCTTTCAATACGGCGAAGAACGCGCTTCACGCCGGATCGCAAAGGCAGTTGTGGCCGCACGCAAGACCGCGCCGGTCAAAACCACCTTTCAACTGGTGGAGATCATCGAATCCACCCTGCCCAAAGGCAAACCCGGTCAGGCCCATCCCGCCACACGCACATTTCAGGCGCTGCGCATTGCGGTGAATGATGAATTAGCCCAACTGGTGCGCGGGCTTTACGCAGCAGAATCGGTTCTGGCCGAGGGCGGTATTCTGGCGGTCGTGACCTTCCATTCCCTTGAAGACCGGATCGTTAAGCGGTTTCTGGCCGCACGGGGCGGGTTGAACCCCAAAGGCAACCGCTGGGCACCGGAGGCTGAAACGGACGCCCCCCGCTTTGAGGTTCTGGGGCGCAAGGCCGTCACCGCCGATAAGGATGAACTGGCCGCGAACCCTCGTTCCCGATCTGCAAAGCTGCGTTTGGCGCGGCGTACCGATGCCCCCGTGGGGGATGTGGATTACGCCGGTCTGGGACTGCCCCGATTAAGTTTGAAGAGTGTAAGTCAATGAAAACATTTCTCTATATGATCTGTTGTGGCGTGGTGATCAGCGTCGCTTATTGGGCCTACAAGGAAAATTACCGCACGCAGGCCAGTCTGCGCCGTGTCGCGGAATTGCAGCGCCAGATTGCCCATGAACGGGAAACGATTTCGGTGCTCAAGGCGGAATGGGCCTATCTGAACCGCCCCAACCGCCTGCGCGATCTGGTGGATCTGAACTTTGGGGAACTGGGGCTGGTGCCCCTGCTGCCGGAGCATTTTGCCGAAGTCGAACTGGTCGCCTATCCGCAAGTGGAAATCGAAGCAAACGAGTTGGTAAATCCGATTGCAACCAGCAGTGTGCCCACCCCCGGACCGGACAAGGAATTCCCGTAATGAGAACACCGCTACGCCCGCTCGCCCGTGTTCTGGACGCCCGTGAAAAGGGTGAAGATCCCGATATGATCGAGGCCCATGAACGGGCGCTTCGCAATGTCAAAACCCAGATGAAAATGCGCCGCCGTGCGGAAAGCCGGCTGCTGATTCTGGGTATCTTTTTCTTTGCGTCTTTCATGACTGTGGGCATTCGCATGGGCACGCTTTCAGCATCTGAACCGTCCGAGCCGGTTTCCACCGCATCCATTCCCCAGATTGCCAACCAGCGGGCCGACATCGTGGATCGTAACGGCGAGGTTCTGGCAACCAATCTGGCCACCACCGCACTTTACGCCCAACCGCCCCTGATGGTGGATCCTGTCGAGGCGGCCAAAGGTCTGGTCAGCGTGTTTCCCGATCTCGATCTGGAGCGTTTGACCAAGGATTTCACCGGCAAGCGCAAGTTTTTGTGGATCAAGAAAAAAATCAGTCCTGAACAACAACAGGCCGTGCATGATCTGGGGGAACCCGGTCTGCTGTTCGGCCCGCGTGAGATGCGGCTTTATCCCAATGGCCGGCTTGCGGCGCATATTCTGGGCGGCGCGAGCTTTGGTAAGGAAGGCGTGAACGCAGCCGAGGTGATCGGTGTTGCCGGAGTGGAGCGCTATTTCGACGAAACCCTGCGCGATCCGGCGCGGGAAGGCCAACCGCTGGCGCTGTCCATCGACCTGACCGCCCAATCCGCCATGCGCGAAGTGCTGGCGGGCGGGATGAACCTGATGGGGGCCAAGGGTGCTGCGGCGATCCTGATGGACATTCACACAGGGGAAATCCTGTCGATGGCCTCTTTGCCGGATTTCGACCCCAATAACCGGCCCCGTGTGCTGACATCGGGCGATCAGTCCGACAGCCCGCTGTTCAACCGTGCCAGTCAGGGCGTGTACGAACTCGGCTCCACATTCAAGATTTTTGCGGCGGGGATCAGCCTTGAAAACGGGCTGGCCAATGAAAACACCATGATCGACACCCGCGGTCCGCTGCGTTGGGGCAAGTTCCGGATTCGCGATTTCCATAACTATGGAAAGGAACTGTCCGTCACGGATATTATTGTGAAGTCGTCCAACATTGGCACGGCGCGTATGGCGATGGCCGCCGGAACCCAGGCGCAGCAACAGATGCTGCAAAAGCTGGGCTTCTTTGATGTGGCAACGGTAGAACTGCCAGAGACGCGCAATGCCAAACCCTTGCTGCCGCCCCGCTGGTCGGAACTGTCCACCATGACGATTTCCTACGGTCACGGCATTGCCGCCACCCCCCTGCACCTTGCGGCGGCCTATGCGGCTATGGGCAATGGCGGCTATAAAATCACACCGACCCTGCTGAAACGGGAGGGTATCCCCCCTAACCGCGAACAGGTGATTTCCGAAGAAACCTCTGCCAAGCTGGTCAAAATGCTGCGGGCTGTGGTGACACGGGGTACGGCTTCGTTCGGAGAGGTGAAGGGCTATGAAGTGGCGGGCAAAACCGGCAGCGCGGATAAGCCCAAACCGGGCGGCGGGTATTACAAAAAGAAAGTAATCGCCACATTCGCCAGCGTTTTCCCCGCAAGCGATCCGCAATATGTTATGGTGGTGACGCTGGACGAACCTTCGATCAAGGCCCACGGAGAGGAACGCCGCACTGCGGGCTGGACCGTTGTGCCGGTCGCTGCCGAACTGGTGGCGCGGATAATGCCGGTTTTGGGTTTGCGCCCGAATGTTGCGTCTGCGGGAAATCTTGAATACACCGCGTCAGGAAACTGACCACGGGCAAGGAGAAGCTGTCATGACCTCAACACCCCTGCAAAAACTGGGCCTGACAGCAACACACGGCGCCTTACAAGATGTCAGTGTCAGCGACATCTGCGTAGACAGCCGTTATTGCAAGGCGGGCGACCTGTTTGCCGCCATGCCCGGTTCTACCGTTCACGGCGGGGCCTTTGTGCAATACGCCCTGCGCATGGGCGCGGCTGCGATCCTGACCGATGCGCAAGGCTATGAAATCGCGCTAGAAGACGTGGGTGAAATCAAGATTCCCGTGGTGGTTTCAGATGACCCGCGCCGCGCGCTCGCACTGGCTGCGGCGCGTTTTTACGGTGCGCAACCGGCGACTATGGTGGCCGTTACCGGCACCAACGGTAAAACTTCAGTCGCGAATTTCACCCGCCAGATATGGGAGCTGTTGGGCCTTCAGGGTGTCAACTTTGGCACCACAGGGGTAGAGGGCGCCTATACCGCCGCGATCAGTCACACAACACCCGAACCCGTGACCCTGCACAAGCTGCTTAAGACCTTGCACGGCGAGGGCATCACCCATGCCGCAATGGAAGCTTCGAGCCACGGCCTTGAACAACGGCGTCTGGACGGAGTTTGGCTGACTGCGGCGGCATTTACCAATTTCACGCAGGACCATCTGGACTATCACGAAACCTTTGAGGCTTATTTCAACGCCAAAGCAGGTCTTTTTGCGCGGGTTCTGCCGCCCGAAGGTTCTGCGATCATCAACATAGACGATCCCAAAGGGGCCGCGCTCGTCGATATTGCTTTGGCACGGGGACAGGATGTTGTGACCCTTGGCACAGGGCAGGGGGATATGCAGATCCTTTCGGGGCGGTTTGATGCCACCGGACAGGAAGTGCGGTTTTCATGGAATGGCGAGGTCCATTCCGCCCGTTTGAACCTGATTGGCGGCTTTCAGGCGCAAAATGTGCTGACGGCGGCGGCGCTGGTGATTGCGTGCGGTGCGCAGGCGGCGGATGTGTTCCGGTGTCTGCCGGAATTGCAAACGGTGCCCGGTCGGATGCAGCTGGCGGCGACAAGAAATAATGGCGCGTCGGTGTTTGTGGATTACGCCCATACACCGGATGCCCTGAAAACCGCACTGCGGGCGTTGCGGCCCCATGTGCTGGGCCGGTTGATCGTGGTCTTTGGTGCTGGCGGCGACCGTGACACCGCCAAACGGCCTTTGATGGGGGCAGCGGCGCGGGAAAATGCGGATGTTGTCTTTGTCACCGATGACAATCCCCGCAGCGAAGATCCCGCCCTGATCCGGCGCATGGTGCTGACAGAATGCCCCGAAGCGACAGAGATCGGAGACCGCGCCCATGCCATCCTTGCAGGCGTTGATGCCCTACAACCCGGTGACGCGCTGTTGATTGCAGGCAAGGGCCATGAGACGGGCCAGACGATCGGGGATGATGTGCTGCCCTTTGATGACGTGGAACAGGCGAGCGTGGCAGTTCACGCGCTGGACGGATTGGGGGCATGAATAGCCTTTGGACCAGTCAGGACGCCGCCGCTGCGACGGGCGGGCAAACCACCTGCGACTGGGTTGCGGGGGGCGTGTCCATCGACACCCGCGAACTGGAACAGGGCGATCTGTTTGTCGCCCTGAAAGACGTGCGGGACGGACATGACTTCGTCGCCCAAGCCCTCCGATCCGGTGCAGCAGCAGCGCTTGTGACCCATCGTCCCGAAAACGTGGCCGAAGACGCACCGCTGTTGATAGTGCCCGATGTTCTGAGGGCGCTGGAGGATCTAGGGCAGGCGGCCCGCGCCCGTACCGCTGCCAAAGTGATCGGGGTGACTGGCTCTGTCGGTAAAACCGGTACCAAGGAAATGCTGCGCTCTGCCCTTGTGCCACAGGGGAAGGTTCACGCCGCGGTACGCAGCTTTAACAACCACTGGGGCGTGCCGCTGACACTGGCGCGGATGCCGCAGGATACGGATTTCGCCGTGATCGAAATCGGCATGAACCATCCGGGCGAAATCGGCCCGCTGTCCCGCATGGCGCGACTGGATGTGGCGGTGATCACCACTGTTGCGGCAGTCCATATGGCCGCCTTTGTCAGTGTGGAGCAGATCGCACAGGCAAAAGCCGAGATTTTTGAAGGACTTGGGCCGCAGGGCGTGGCAGTTCTGAACGGAGACATTCCCACACTTCCAATCCTGCTGGACGCAGCCAAAGGCATGCGGGTACGGCTGTTTGGCGAGACCGATCAGGCGAACCTCAGGCTGATTGCGGCCCGTACCACCGAAACAGTGACGACGGTAGAAGCGTTGCTCGACGGGCAGGAAATCCTGTTCAAACTTGGCGCACCCGGCCACCATCTGGCGATGAACGCGCTGGCGGTGCTGGGCGCTGTGCAAGCCGTTGACGCCGATCCCGCGCAATCCATGCTGGCACTGGCCCAATGGCACGCGCCCAGCGGTCGGGGCCAACGGTTTACCGTGACCCGCAGCGATAACGGCGGCGTGCTGGAGCTGATCGACGAAAGCTATAACGCCAATCCGACCTCTATGGCGGCGGCGTTATCCGTATTGGCGGACAGCCAGCCCGATGGCGGTCGGCGTGTGGCCATGCTTGGCGATATGCTGGAACTCGGCCCGCAGGAAGAGCAGATGCACAGCGCACTGGCAGATCATCCTTCGGTTGAAACCATTGATACAATTCATACCAGCGGCCCGCTGATGGCCGCCCTGCACAACGCCCTGCCGGATCGCAAGCGCGGCCAGCATTTTGCCACCGCTGACCTTATGGCAGCACGGGTGAACAGGCTGCTGGATTCCGGCGATGTAGCTATGGTAAAGGGCTCGCTAGGGTCCAAAGTGGGGCAGGTTGTAACAGCGATCAAAGCGCTGGGCCAGACAACAGAAAAATAAGGCGGTAGCGTTTAATGTTGTATTTTCTAAGCCAGTACAGTGATGGTGGCGACTTTTTTAACCTGTTCCGGTATATCACATTCCGGGCGGGGGGTGCCTTTTTCACTGCACTGATTCTCAGCTTCCTGTTCGGGCAGCCGTTGATCAACTATCTGAAGCTGCGCCAGAAAAAGGGCCAGCCTATCCGTGAAGACGGACCTGAAAGCCATCTGCTTGAAAAAGCGGGAACGCCGACAATGGGTGGCGTGCTGATCCTTGGCACCATGACGCTGAGCACCCTGCTGTGGGCGCGCAGCGATAACGGTTATGTCTGGGCGGTCCTGCTTGTGACCATCGGATTTGCGCTGATCGGCTTTATGGATGACTACTTAAAGGTTACAAAACAAACGGTTGCAGGGTTCTCCAGCAAGGCGCGTCTGGCGCTTGGCTTTGTGATTGCGCTGATTGCTTCGGTCTATGTGGCAACACTGCATCCCGAAGCCCTGTCAGGACAGATCGCACTGCCGGTGTTCAAGGATGCGCTGATCGGGGCGGGGCTGTTTTACTTTCCTTTCGCCATGATCACCATCGTCGGTGCTGCCAATGCGGTGAATCTGACGGACGGGCTCGACGGGCTGGCGATTATGCCTGTGATGATCTGCGCGGCCACTTTGGGTGTGATTGCCTATGTGGTGGGGCGCACCGACTTTACCGAATATCTGGACGTGCATTACGTGCCGGGCACCGGAGAGCTGCTGATTTTCACCTCTGCCCTGATCGGCGGCGGGCTTGGCTTTTTGTGGTATAACGCGCCACCAGCCGCTGTGTTCATGGGCGATACCGGATCGCTGGCCCTTGGCGGGGCGCTGGGCGCGATTGCGGTCAGCATAAAGCATGAGATCGTGCTCGGGATTGTTGGCGGGCTGTTCGTGGTTGAGGCGATGTCGGTGATTATCCAAGTGCTTTACTTCAAACGCACCGGAAAACGGGTGTTCCTGATGGCACCGATTCATCACCATTTTGAAAAGCGGGGCTGGGCCGAGCCGCAAATCGTGATCCGCTTCTGGATCATTTCCCTGATCCTTGCGCTGATCGGGCTGGCCACGCTGAAAATCCGCTAGACGTTCTGATGCGGTCGTCAACGGTGGCCCGCGCTGCCAGACCCCGCTGTAAATTCTTTAACAACAGCCGTGGCCCAGTGCTGCGCGAGAGGACCGTGAGATGATTCCAGTTCGTGGATATGAGGGCCATTCGGTCGGTGTTCTGGGGTTGGGCCGATCCGGTCTGGCCACAGCGCGTGCATTGGCGGCGGGCGGGGCCGTTCCGGTCTGTTGGGACGACAACGAGTCCGCACAGGCCCGCGCCCGCGCCGAGGGTTTTCTGGTGGCGGATCTGACCAAAGACCGGAACTGGGAGGAGATTGGCTGTCTCGTCACCTCCCCCGGCATCCCCCATCTTTATCCTGCCCCCCATCCGGTGATCGCAAAGGCGTGGGAGATGGGAGCCGTGGTCGATAATGACGTGGGTCTGTTCTTTCGCAGCTATGGCACGCCGGAATGGGACGAGTTCGACGTCCTGCCCCGCGTGATCTGTGTGACAGGGTCCAATGGCAAGTCCACGACCACCGCGTTGATCCATCATATCCTGCAGGAAGCAGGTCGCGACGTGCAGATGGGCGGCAACATCGGGCGCGGTGTGCTCGATCTGGAACCGGCATCGGACGGGCAGATTACGGTGTTGGAATTGTCCAGTTATCAGACCGAATTGGCCCGTTCTCTGGCGCCGGACATCGCAATTTTCATGAATCTCAGCCCGGACCATCTGGATCGCCACGGCGGAATGGGCGGTTATTTTGCAGCCAAGGCGCGGTTGTTTACTGCCGGTGGGCCGGACCGCTCCATCATCGGTGTGGACGAAATGGAGGGCCGCTATCTCGCGGCGCAACTGCGTGAAACCCAGAACAGCGGAGAGCCTGTGATCCGCATTTCCGCCGAGCGCAAACTACAAGGCGAAGACTGGTCGGTTTTTGCCCGCAAGGGGTTCCTTGCGGAATGGCGCAAAGGGCGGCAGGTGGCCTCGATTGACCTGCGCAACATGCGCGGACTGCCCGGCGCACATAATCACCAGAACGCCTGTGCCGCCTATGCCGCCTGTCGGTCCATCGGGCTGGCGCCGCGTGTGGTGGAAACCCATCTGGGCAGCTATGGCGGCTTGCCCCACCGCTGTCAGATCATCGCGGACCGGAACGGCGTGCTGTTTGTGAATGACAGCAAGGCAACCAATACAGATGCGGCGGAAAAAGCGTTGTTGGCCTTCAAAAACATCCGCTGGATCGTGGGCGGGCAGGCCAAAGAGGGCGGGATTGCCGCGCTCAAGCCCCAGTTCGAGCGCGTGCGTAAGGCATATCTGATCGGAGACGCAGCAGAAGAGTTTGCCGGACAACTGGACGGGCAGTCGTTTGAAATCTGCGGCACGATGGAACAGGCCGTGGTTCGTGCGGCCGCAGACGCAGAAGCCGGCGATGTGGTGTTACTGGCACCGGCTTGTGCCAGCTTTGACCAATACACCAGCTTTGAAAAACGCGGTGATGCCTTTGTTGCGGCGGTGAGCAGCCTCGATTAAAGGGGACTCCGCACTGTCCAACCGATGGTTCGTAAAAAAAGCCCTGCACCAATCGTGCAGGGCTTTTTCGTTTATTCTGCTGCTTTGTCTTCCTCGGCCTTTTTAGCCGGAGCCTTTTTCGCGGCTGTCTTCTTGGCCGCAGGTTTTTTAGCCGCCGGCTTCTTCGCCGCAGCTTTCTTTGCAGCCGGCTTCTTGGCCGCTGCCTTTTTCTTTGGCGCGGCTTTTTTCTTGCCCTTCGTGGCCGCTTTCGCATCCACCAGCGCGACCGCTTCTTCCAGTGTGATCTGGGTCGGTTCGATTTCCTTGGGGAGGGTCGCGTTAACCTTTTCCCATTTTACATAAGGCCCGTAACGCCCGTCCATCACATTGATCGCGCCGCCATGTTCAGGATGTTCGCCCAACTCTTTAAGCGGTTCCGCAGCCGCACCGCGTCCGCCTTTGGCGGCTTTCTCGGCAATCAGCTCAACCGCGCGGTTCATCCCGATGGTAAACACCTCGGTCGGGTCTTTCATATTGGCATAAATTTTGCGCGCGGTTTTCTTGCCTTCTTCCAGCGGCATTTGCCACATCACATAAGGACCGAACCGCCCGATAGCCGCAGTAATGTCACCGCCATCAGGATGGGTGCCGACAAAGCGGGGCAGAGACAACAGGTCCAGCGCCAGTTTCAGGTCTACCGCGCTTAAATCCGTGCCTTTGGGAATAGAGGCCCGTGGCGGTTTGGGGATTTCTTCCGTGGCCTCGCCCCGCTGAACATAGGGACCAAAACGGCCGGAGCGCAGGGTGATCGCCTCTCCGTTATCGTCAAAGCCAAGCTGCTTGCCATCCGGTCCGGCAATATCGCCGCCCTCAACCTCGCCTGAAATCGGGCGGGTGTAGCGGCATTCGGGATAGTTGGAGCAGCCGATGAAGGCCCCGCCGGAGCGTGCCGTGCGCATGGACAATTTTCCGTTGCCACAGGCTTTACAGATGCGCGGGTCAGACCCGTCCTCATTCGCGGGGAACAAATGGGGGGCGAGAACCTCGTTGATCTTTTCCAGAACCTCGGTGATCCGCAGGTCGGCGGTTTCCGCAATCGCAGCCGAGAAATCCCGCCAGAAGCGCGACAGAACCGCTTTGTAGTCCTCACGTCCGCCGGAAATATCGTCCAGCTCGTCTTCCAGTTTCGCGGTGAAATTGTAGCCCACATACTGGCGGAAATAGTTTTCGAGGAAGGCAATCACCAGCCGCCCTTTATCCTCGGGGATCAGGCGGTTTTTGTCCTTTCGCACATACTCGCGGGTCTGGATCGTGGTCACGATGCTGGCATAGGTGGAGGGCCGCCCGATGCCAAGCTCTTCCATTCGCTTGACCAGTGTCGCCTCGGTATAACGGGGCGGCGGTTGCGTGTGGTGCTGTTCGGGCGTGACAGAGGATTTCTTGGTCTCATCCCCTTGGGCAATCTGTGGCAGACGCTTGTCGTCATCATCTACAACCTGCCCGTCTGCCACATCATCGCGGCCTTCTTCGTAAACTTTTAGGAAACCGTCAAACAGCACGACCTGACCGTTTGCGCGCAGGCCGACCTGACCGTCGTCAGAGGCGATCTCTACCACGGTGCGTTCCATCCGCGCCGCTTCCATCTGGCTGGCAAGGGTGCGTTTCCAGATCAGATCGTAAAGCTTGCGCTGGTCTGCTTCCAAACGGGACAGGCTTTCAGGGGTCACGTCCATATCCGTCGGGCGGATACATTCGTGGGCTTCCTGCGCGTTTTTAGCCTTATTCTTGTAAACACGGGGTTTTTCGGGAACATAATTTTCCCCGAAAAGGCTGCCGATAGTCTTGCGCGCGGCAGTCACGGCTTCGGGGGCCATATCAATGCCGTCGGTCCGCATATAGGTGATGTACCCCGCTTCATAAAGCCGCTGCGCCGTGGACATGGCCGCCCGCGCCCCCATGCCGAACTTGCGGCTGGCTTCCTGTTGCAGGGTAGATGTCATGAATGGCGGCGAAGGGTTGCGGCTGGCGGGTTTTGCCTCAACGCTGGCGACGGACAGATCGCGGGAATTGATCGCCGCAACTGCGATTTCGGCCGACTCGGATGTCTCAATGTCGAATTTTTCAAGCTTTTTGCCGCCCAGAACCGTCAGACGGGCCTCAAATTCCTGACCGCGCGGTGTGGTCAGGATCGCCTTCACGGTCCAGTATTCGCGGGGCTTGAACGCCTCGATTTCCATTTCGCGCTCTACAATCAAACGCAGGCAAACCGATTGCACCCGTCCGGCAGATTTCGCGCCGGGCAGCTTGCGCCAGAGCACCGGAGACAGGTTGAATCCTACCAAATAGTCAAGCGCACGGCGGGCGAGATAAGCCTCCACCAGTTCCATATCCACCTGACGGGGATTTTCCATCGCTGTCGTTACAGCATCTTTGGTGATCGCGTTGAAAACCACACGCTCCACTTTGGTGGATTTCTTGATCGCCTTGCGCTTTTTCAGCGCCTCCTCCAGATGCCAGCTGATCGCCTCCCCTTCGCGATCGGGGTCGGTCGCGAGGATCAGTTCGTCGTCATCTTTCAGGGCCTCTGCAATGGCGCGAATGTGTTTCTGGCTGTCGCTGGCGACCTCCCATTTCATCTCGAAATCATTGTCCGTGTCTACCGAACCATCCTTGGGCGGCAGGTCGCGCACGTGCCCGTAAGACGCCAGAACGGTAAAGTTATCGCCCAGATATTTGTTTATTGTCTTGGCCTTAGCCGGAGATTCGACGACGACAACTGGCATGATATTTCCTGTGAATCAGTGTAGGTGCTGCCCGATTTGAGGCGTGCGGAAAATGTGTTGCGGGGGGGAGGGTTGTCAATGGGGGTCGCGCATTTGGTTTGCGGGTTGTGGTTTTACACGCCCCACGCACAACAAAAACCACAGGCCGTTGATCATCCCGCGCGGGCCAGAAACCCGCCCGGATGCCGCAGGATCTTACCTTCCAGCTCTAGCCGGGTCAAAACAGGGGTCAGCTGTGCCGCCGACAGGTCGAGATCCCGGATCAGGCAATCCTCGGGCACCGCATTCGGACCCAACAGATCAAGGATACGCCTGCCGATCTGCTCTGGCGGTGGCGCTGGTTTGACGGTTTGTTCGGGTTCAGTAGCCTGCGCCGATAAGGGCCGGTGCAGTGCGTCAATCACGTCCTGCGCAGAACGGATCAGACAGGCACCATCACGGATCAGCGCGTTACACCCTGCGGCGCGGGCGTCCATCGGACTGCCGGGAACGGCCATAACCTCGCGCCCCAGATCACTAGCATCCTGCGCTGTGATCAAAGAGCCGGAGCGCAACGCCCCCTCGACTACCAGCGTCGCCTCGGACAGTCCGGCGATGATGCGATTGCGCTGGGGGAAATGCCGCGCCTGTGGCACCAACCCCAAGGGATGCTCCGAAAGACACAGCCCCGTCTTGGTTATATTGTCATAGAGTTGCGTGTTTTCCCGTGGATAGATCACATCAATCCCGCCCGCCTGAACCGCCAGTGTGCCTGTGGGCAGAGCGGCTTCATGGGCGGCGGTATCAATGCCACGGGCCATACCGGACACAATTGTATATCCCGCTTCCCCCAGCTCCCGCGCCAGTAACCGCGCCATGCGGGTGCCAAGACTGGAAGCATTGCGCGCCCCCACAATCGCGATAGCAGGTTTCCGACACAATTCCAGATTCCCACGGGTCCACAGAACCGGCGGCGGATCGGGCATCTGGCGCAAGGCTTGCGGATAGTCCGCTTCGGAATAACAGACCATCCGCAGCCCCATCGCACTGCCCGCGGCCATCTCGTCATAGGCCGCTTTGTGACCAAAGGGTATATAGTCGCCTACACCGGCCTCTGCCGCGATGCGGGGCAGGGCGTCCAGCGCTGCGGCTGCAGTTCCGTGTTCCCCAAGCAGACGGTAAAACGTCACCGGACCGACCCGCCTGCTGCGAATTAGTCGCAACCAGTCGAGCCTGTCTGTCTGCTGTAACGGAATCACACGGGGGTTGTTCATCGCTTCAGGCTGCCACCCGAAGGTTAACAAGCCGTGAAGCAAGGCCGTTCTGATTCCATTTTCTTCAAATATCCGCCGGGGTGAGGCGCAGCCGAGGGGGCGGCAGCCCCCTGCAACTCGTGAATAAACCGCCTCTTAAACTGCTTGAACTGGCTCTCGATATGCCTCAGACGGCACTCCCCCCAACCGTCAGCCCCCCGATCAACAGGCTCGGCTGGCCGACACCGACAGGCACCCATTGTCCTGCCTTGCCGCAATTGCCCATCCCGGGGTCTAGCGCCATGTCATTTCCGATGGCCCGAATCTGCTTCAGGGCAGTGGCCCCGTCCCCGATCAGCGTAGCGCCTTTGACTGGCGCCCCCACCACGCCGTTTTTCACGCGGTAGGCTTCGGTGCAGGAAAAGACGAACTTGCCATTGGTAATATCCACCTGCCCGCCGCCGAACCCGACCGCGTGGATACCGTCTTTCAGATCGGCCACGATGTCACCGGGTTTGATCGTGCCGCCCAACATATAGGTATTGGTCATACGGGGCATTGGCGCGTGGGCATAGCTTTGCCTGCGTCCGTTCCCGGTCGGCTCTACCCCCATCAGCCGCGCGTTCTGGCGGTCCTGCATATAACCGACAAGAATACCATCCTCGATCAACACGTTGCGCCCGCTTTGGGTGCCTTCGTCGTCAAAACTGATAGAGCCACGGCGGTCGGGCAGGGTGCCGTCATCCAGAACCGTCACGCCTTTGGCTGCAATCCGCTGCCCCATCAACCCCGCAAAGGCCGAGGATTTCTTGCGGTTGAAATCCCCTTCCAACCCGTGGCCAATCGCTTCGTGTAGCAGGATGCCGGGCCAGCCTGGTCCAAGCACCACGTCAAATTTCCCTGCAGGGGCTGCTTCGGCATCCAAATTGACCAGCGCGATGCGCAGCGCCTCTTTTGCGGTGGCCTTCCAGCTTGCAGGCTCCATCAGCGCCGAGAGACCATAGCGCCCGCCGCCCCCTGCGGAACCGCTTTCGCGCCGTCCGTTCTGGTCCACAATGACCGAAACGTTCAGCCGCGTCATCGGGCGCACATCGCGCAGGCGGATACCCTCGGGCCGCAGGATTTCCACTTCCTGCAGGCTGGCGGACATTGACGCCGAGACCTGCACCACCCGCGGGTCGAGATCGCGCGTAAAGGCATCAATCTCGCGAAGCGTGTCCACTTTCAGTGAAAATTCCGCATCCGCCATCGGATCGCTGTCCGTATAAAGCCGTTGGTTTGTCGCCTGTGGCGCTGCTGCCAAAGTCGCCCCACCCGCGCCAACCGCCAGCCGGACGGTCTCGGCGGCGCGTTTCAACGCGGCCTCGGTCATCTGGGTGGAGTGGGCATATCCGGTGGTTTCGCCCTTTACGGCCCGCAGGCCAAAGCCCTCGGACGCATCGTAACTGGCATTTTTCAGTCGGTTGTCGTCAAAAACCAGATTTTCCGAACGCTTGCGTTCCATAAAAATCTCGCCGTCATCGGCCCCGTCGGTTGCGGATTTCAACACAGCGAGTGCGGCATTTTCGTCAATTTGCGTCTCGAACGGGCGAAACGAAGCGTGATCCTTGGCCAAAGCGCGATTTCCTTCTATGATCTGGTCAGCCTCCCAAGCGGCGGTATGCCGCAAAGAGAGCGCTTGTCCTTTAGACTGTAATATTGTTTTTAGGGCGCAGGAGACAACAGGGGATTCTGGTGCGCCTATTGGTGTGGGAATCCCGACCGGCGATTGGGCCGATCAGAATAGGACTGGATCATATGCAAACTGTGGCCACATTGAAGAAAATCGGTGTAACACTTGGCAGCCTGATGGCTTCCGGCGCTGCGATGGCGCAATCTACGCTGCCGGACCTGCCAAGCCTTGGCAAACCGGATCAGGACGGCTTGAATTTCCAAGCACCGGCCACGGAAATTATGCGCGATGTGATCTGGATGGATAGTTTCCTGCTCTGGATCATCACGATCATCACTGTTTTCGTGACTGTTCTGCTGCTGTTCTGCCTCTACCGCTTTAGCGAAAAGCGCAACAAAATTCCCGCGACATTCACCCATAACTCCCTTCTGGAAGTTGCCTGGACCGTGGTGCCGATCATCGTTCTGATCGCGATCATCCCGCCGTCCCTGACGCTGCTGTTCAAACAGCAAGAGATCCCCGAAGCGGATATTACCATCAAGGCAACCGGCAACCAGTGGTACTGGACCCATGAATATGTGGACCACGACTTTGGCTTTGACAGCTTCATGCTGCCCCGCGAAGAACTGGCCGAAAACGGTTTTGAAGACGACGAATACCTGCTGGCCACTGACACATCTGTTGTGATCCCGACCGGCAAGACTGTTGTTGTGCAAGTCACCGGCTCTGATGTGATCCACTCCTGGACGATCCCTGCCTTCGGTGTAAAGCAGGATGCTGTTCCGGGTCGTCTGGCGCAACTGTGGTTCAAAGTAGATGAAGGCAAAGAGGGCGTTTACTTCGGCCAGTGTTCCGAGCTTTGCGGCAAAGACCACTCTTACATGCCCATCACAGTCAAGGCTGTTTCTCAAGCGGATTACGACGCATGGCTGGAAGGGGCGATCGAAGAATATGCCGGCACCCCGAGCGCCGTGAAAGTTGCCGATCTGAACTTGCAAATGGTCCAAGACGCGCAGGCAGCCGAATAAGCTGCCCGCGATCCCGACTCCGTTAACCCATAGCCAGTGGAACACCCCATGAGCGATGCAACCGTGAATGAATATGGCCAGGATGCCCAGTTCGACGACTACTTCGCGCTGCTGAAACCGCGCGTGATGTCTCTGGTGGTCTTCACTGCGGCTGTTGGCCTGCTGGTTGCGCCTGTCGGGGTGAATCCTGTGATCGGCTTTGCTTCCATTCTGTTTATCGCGCTGGGGGCAGGGGCCTCTGGTGCGCTGAACATGTGGTGGGATGCGGATATTGATGCGGTGATGAAGCGCACGGTGAAACGCCCTGTCCCTGACGGGCGTGTGACTCCTAGAAATGCGATGATTCTGGGATTGTGGCTGTCGGTTCTTGCGGTTGGAATGCTGGCGATTACCGCCAACTTTTTCGCAGCAGGGCTGCTGGCCTTTACGATCTTCTTTTATGCTGTTGTCTACACCATGTTCCTGAAACGCTCTACGCCGCAGAACATCGTGATCGGCGGCGCGGCCGGTGCCTTCCCTCCGATGGTGGGCTGGGCCGTGGCTACGGGGGGAGTTTCGGTTGAAAGCGTCATGATGTTCGCGCTGATCTTTGTGTGGACGCCACCGCATTTCTGGGCGCTTTCGCTGTTTATGAACGACGACTATACCAAAGCCGGTGTGCCAATGCTGACCGTGACCCACGGCACCCGTGTGACCCGCAACAACATTTTGGGGTACACTGTGGTTCTGGCACTGGTGGCACTGGGCACGGCGTTTACCTCTATCGGTGGTCCGGTCTATCTGGCGGTTGCGCTGGTGTTGAACGCAATGTTCCTGCGCGGTGCAATTGGTCTGTGGCGCCGTGGCGACAGCGTGGCAGAAGCGGATAAATACGCCGCCGAACGCAAGTTCTTTCGCCTGTCGCTGGTCTATCTCTTTGTGCATTTCGCCGCCCTGCTGGTGGATGCAGCCCTGCGCGGCTTTGCCTTCATGCCGCAAGTGCCGGTGGTCTTCTGATATGGCTCTGGGCAAGGAACATCCCCTTCACGGCCGCCGCAAACGGTCCAATCTGCTGCTTGGCGCGGTCTTGGGCGGCTTTGTCGCACTGGTCTTTGCGATCACAATCGTGAAGATGGCGGGCGGCGGCAGTATGGAAGGCTACGACCATACGATCCGCTATAGCATCGATCCTGAATTAAAGGCGACGGAGGCAGATCAATGAGTAACGACCCGAAAACACCCGCAGGTAAAAACAAAAAAGTGGTTTTCAATCTGGTCACAGTTGCTGTGGCTATGCTCTGTCTCTCTTTTGCGTCCGTGCCGCTTTATGACTGGTTCTGTCGTGTGACAGGCTGGGGCGGCGTGACCAATGTGGCCAGCGCGGACAATGATGTCATTCTCGACCAGACCGTGAAAATCCGCTTTGACGGCTCGCTGGAGCGGGGCATGCCCTGGACCTTCAAGCCGGTTGTGAATGAAATGGAAGTGCGGATCGGGGAAACCGGTCTGGCCTTTTACGAAGCCCATAACCCCACCGACAAGCCGGTTGCAGGGCGGGCGAGCTATAACGTGTACCCCTATGCCACCGGAAACTTCTTCAACAAGATCGAATGTTTCTGCTTCACCATGCAGGTTCTGCAACCGGGTGAAACGGTGATGATGCCGGTCACGTTCTTTGTCGATCCCGAAATGCTGGACGACAGTGAAGCCAAATATGCCAAGACAATCACGCTCAGCTACACATTCCACGTGACTGATCTGCCGGAACAAGAGCAGGCTGCTCTTGCGGTGGAAGACGCGAAAACTGTAAATTAGGGATAACCTGTTGTGTTGAACCATGCTCACAAACACGTTATCCAGCAACACCAATGCCTGAAAACGGCATTTCCGGAGCGGCCGCAGCGCTGCCCCTTCGGGAAAGCCCAAGATGCGAATATAGGGACGAACCACCATGGCGCATGAAAAAAACCACGACTACCACATTCTGAACCCCAGTATCTGGCCATTGGCCGGCGCCGTCAGTGCCTTTGTGATGCTGGCCGGCGCTGTGTTCTACATGAAAGACCACACCTTCCCGTGGGTCTTCCTGATCGGCCTCGTGATGGTGCTCTATGTGATGTTTGCATGGTGGTCCGAAGTTGTGGACGAATCCCACGTCGGGGATCACACGCCAGTGGTTGTGATCGGTCTGCGCTACGGCGTGATCATGTTCATCATGTCCGAAGCTATGTTCTTTGTGGCGTGGTTCTGGTCTTTCTTCAAACACGCGCTTTATCCGATGGGGCCGATGTCCCCGATTGTGGACGGCGTCTGGCCGCCCCAAGGCATTGAAACCTTTGATCCTTGGCACCTGCCGCTGATCAACACGCTGATTCTGCTGTGTTCCGGCTGTCTGGCCACTTGGGCGCACCACGCGATTGCCCATGACAACGATCGTGAGGGGTTGAAGAAAGGCCTCTGGGGCGCTGTTCTGCTGGGCATCCTCTTCACGATTTTCCAGGCTTACGAATACAGCCACGCGGCCTTTGGGTTCTCGGGCAACATCTATGGCGCCAACTTCTTTATGGCGACCGGCTTTCACGGCTTCCATGTTGTGATCGGGACGATCTTCCTCGCGGTGTGTCTGATCCGTGCGCATAAGGGGCACTTTACCCAAGAGCGCCACGTCGGTTTTGAAGCCGCAGCATGGTACTGGCACTTTGTGGACGTGGTCTGGCTGTTCCTCTTTGCCGCCATCTACATCTGGGGCCGGTAAGCATCCGGCTGACCTGCAACGCTGCGGCGGCACAAGTGGCCATTCGGGGCGGACAGGGTTTATCATAACAAAAGGCGCGGGCTGGAAGGTTCGCGCCTTTGCCGTTTGAAGGGCCGAAGGGTCTGAATCGAGTATTTGGAGAACATTGAAGCATGAGTGTCCGAATGATTTTGCCCCTGCTGTTCGGTATCGCAGGTGTTGCGACCCTGTTGTGGCTAGGGTTCTGGCAGTTAGACCGGCTGGCGTGGAAAGAGGACCGTCTGGCCCAGATCGAGGCGCGCAAGTCCGCAGCAGCGTCACCTTTGGCGCCGTATTTCCATGACAGCGGCCCGCGGGAAGATGACAACTATCGCCGTGTGGCGTTTGAAGGGGTGCTGACAGACAAGCAGGCCCATGTGCTGACCTCTTTGAAGTTCACAGGGGCGGGGTTTCGCATCCTGCAAGAGGTGATCTGGGAGGGCAAAGCCTTTATGCTCGATCTCGGGTTTGTGCCGGAAGAGGAAAAAGACGCGCCGCGTCCGGTGGGGCCGGTGCGTGTGGTGGGGAATATCCTTAATCCGGATGATTATGACGAATCCTTCACCCCAGACCCCGATCTCGACAAGAATATCTGGTTCGCCCGCTACCTGCCGATGCTGGCGGAAAAGCTCGATGTTCTGCCGTTCATGGTGGTGGTGGAAACAGCGGAATACCGCAAAGATGGCGCTTGGGTCGCTTATGATGCGGTAACACCGTTGCCCGTCTCGGTGAATATCCCTAATGATCACCGCGAATATGCGATCACATGGTTTTCATTAGCGGTTGTCTGGTTCGGGATGACCGCTTACCTGTTGTGGCGCATTCGGCAGAAAACGGTTTAGGCAAGGCTGGCATGAAATATATCTCCACACGCGGGCAGGCGCCCGAGCTGACATTTGAAGAAGCGATGCTGACAGGGCTGGCCCGTGATGGCGGACTTTATGTGCCGGAAAGCTGGCCAAGCCTGAGCGAAGGGCAGATCGCAGGGTTTGCCGGTAAGTCTTACGAGGATGTTGCTTTTGAGGTGATGAAGCCTTTCGTGGGTGACACGTTCGGTGACGCAGAATTTCGCGAGATCATTGCTAGAGCCTACAGCAGTTTCGGGCATGACGCCCGTTGCCCTGTCGTGCAACTGGACAGCAACCACTACCTGCTGGAGCTGTTCCACGGTCCGACGCTGGCGTTCAAAGATGTGGCGATGCAGTTGATCGGCCAGATGTTCGAAGCCGCGCTGAAACGGTCCGGCAAACGGGTGACGATTGTGGGGGCGACCAGTGGCGACACAGGATCGGCTGCGATTGAAGCCTTTCGCGGGCTGGACGCGGTGGATGTGTTTATCATGTATCCCCATGGCCGCGTATCCGAGGTACAGCGCCGCCAGATGACCACTCCGGTAGAAGACAACGTTCATGCGCTGGCGGTGGACGGTGATTTTGACACCTGTCAGGCCTTGCTGAAGGATATGTTCAACGATTTTGATTTCCGCGATTCCGTACAGCTCGCCGGTGTGAACAGCATCAACTGGGCACGGGTGCTGGCACAGGTGGTGTATTACTTTACCTCTGCCGTGTCGCTCGGAGCGCCCCATCGCAAGGTCTCCTTCACGGTGCCAACCGGCAATTTCGGGGATATTTTTGCAGGCTATGTCGCCAAACGCATGGGACTGCCGATTGAACGTCTGGTGATCGCGACGAACCAGAACGACATTCTGCACCGGACGCTGCAATCAGGTGATCATGCGAAAACAGGCGTTGTGCCCTCTATCAGCCCGTCGATGGATATTCAGGTCAGCTCCAATTACGAAAGGTTAGTATTTGACCTGTATGATCGGGAAGGAGAGGCCGTCGCGCAGCTGTTCGAGGCGTTGAAAGATGTCGGGTCTTTCAAACTCTCGCAAGGGGCGTTGGGCCGGATGGCAGAGGAATTTGACTCCGGGCGCGTTTCGGAAGAAGAGACCACTGCGGCGATCAAGGATTTTTACGACCGCACCGGAGAGGTTCTTTGCCCCCATTCGGCCATCGGTGCGAAGATCGGGGATGAAATGCAGGGCAATGTGCCGATGATCACGCTGGCCACCGCCCATCCGGCCAAGTTTCCGGCGGCGGTTGAGGCGGCTTGCGGTGAGCATCCGGCCTTGCCCCCACGTATGGCAGACCTATTTGAACGCGAAGAGCGTGTCACACGGGTCGCAGGCGATTTGGCAGCGGTTGAGGCTGTCATTCGAGAAAGGATTGCGGGTTGACCGTAGAAATACACACACTCTCTAACGGATTCCGCGTTGTGACCGAACATATGCCGGGGCTGAAATCAGCGTCTCTGGGGATCTGGGTCGGTGCAGGCGGGCGGCACGAGCGGCCCGAGCAAAACGGGATCGCCCATTTTCTGGAGCATATGGCCTTTAAGGGCACACAGAAACGCAACGCACTGGAGATTGCCGAGGCGATTGAGGACGTGGGCGGTTACATCAACGCCTATACCAGCCGCGAGATGACGGCCTATTACGTGCGTGTGCTGGAAAACGACGTGCCGCTGGCGATGGATGTGATCAGCGACATTGTGTTGAACTCCGTCTTTGATCCGGCAGAGGTCGAGATCGAACGGGGCGTGATCCTGCAAGAAATCGGGCAGTCGCTCGACACGCCGGACGATGTGATTTTCGACTGGCTGCAAGAGGTCTCTTATCCGGATCAGCCCATCGGGCGCACGATCCTTGGACCGGAGGAGCGGGTGCGCGCCTTTACCCGTGCGGATTTGCAGGCCTTCATCAAGGAACAATACCGCCCCGAACAGATGGTTCTGTCGGCGGCAGGGGCTGTGGATCACGACCAGTTGGTGAAACTGGCGGAAGAAGCCTTTGGTCATATGGAGCGGGGCGCAGCACCCGTGCTGTTGCAACCGGCACTGTATCGGGGTGGTGAACACCGTGTGGTCAAGGATCTGGAGCAGGCCCATTTCGCGCTGGCGTTTGAAACGGCCAGTTACATGGACGATGAAATTTACACCGCGCAGGTGTTTTCGCTCGCGCTTGGTGGCGGCATGTCGAGTCGGCTGTTTCAGGAGGTCCGTGAAAAACGCGGGCTGTGTTACACGATTTACGCGCAGGCAGGGGCCTATGCCGATACGGGCGCTCTGACGATCTATGCGGGCACCAGCGGTGCAGATGTGGCGGACCTGTCCACCCTTTGCATTGACGAGCTGCGCCGCGCGGCCGACGACATGGGTGAGGCCGAAGTCAACCGTGCCCGTGTGCAGATGAAAGCAGGAATGCTGATGGGGCTGGAAAGCCCGTCGTCCCGCTGTGAACGTCTGGCGCGGATGGTGATGATCTGGGGCCGTGTGCCCGGTCTGGACGAGGTGGTGGCCAAAATTGACGGCGTGGACCGCGCCGGTGTTGCGGAATATGCCGCACGGCTTTGCGCCTCCGGAGTGCCCTCGCTCGCGCTTTACGGTCCGGTCGTGGATGCGCCGGAAGTGGGCGTGCTGGCGGATCGGCTGGCGGCCTGATCCGTGGCCTCCATCACCTTTGACGATGTCTCCCTGACGCTGGACGGGCGGCAGGTCTTCGGACCGGCCTCTCTGGTGCTGGAAGAGCGGCGCATCGGGGTTATCGGGCAGAACGGCGCAGGTAAATCCAGCTTTCTGCGCTTGATGGCAGGTCTGGTCAAACCGGACAGCGGGAAGGTGCGACTGGGCGACAGTGATGTATACACCGATCGCAAGGCGGCACTGGCAGGTATCGGGGTGATCTTTCAGAACCCCGACCATCAGATCCTGTTTCCCACCGTGGTCGAGGAAATTGCCTTCGGACTGACCCAGCTTGGCGCGTCCAAAGCCGAGGCCCATGCACAGGCCCTTCGCGTTCTGGAAACACAGGATCGTGCGGATTGGGCGGATCGGCAATGTTACACCCTGTCAGGCGGGCAGCGGCATTACCTGTGCCTGATGGCGGTTCTGGCGATGGAACCGGATGTGATCCTGCTGGATGAACCCTATGCGGGGTTGGATATTCCCACGTCGGCGCGGCTGCACCGGCAGTTGCACGGTCTGGCGCAATCGCTGGTGATGATCACCCATGATCCCGAACTACTGACTGATTATGACCGTGTGATCTGGCTTGACGGTGGCAGGGTTCAAGCTGATGGCGCACCGGCAGAGGTTCTGCCGCCTTTCAAGGCCGAAATGGCGCGGCGCGGCGCATGTTGAGCCTGACACTAGAGCGGCAAAGCTGGGCCCATCGCATCCCTGTCGGCTGGAAACTGGCTACATTGTTCGCGCTGACCTTTGTGACTTTTCCGATTGAACGGCTCGAACCCCTGATTGCGGGGATTGTGCTGGTGGTTCTATGCTGGATCAGTCTCGGGCGCACCGGTTTCAGGGCGAGCCTGCGGGCCTTGCGTCCGGTGTTATGGTTTGTGGTGATCATTCTGGTTTACCACTTTTTTGTCGGGCGTCTGCATCAAGGCGCGGTGATTGTGCTGCAAATGCTGTTCCTGTTTGGCGCTGCGAATTTCGTCACGATGACCAGCCGGTTAAGCGACATGATGGAATTGGTGATCCGGTTGCTCTCGCCACTGCGCCGGTTCGGTATTCCACCGGAACGGATAGCGCTTGCCTTTGCTTTGGTGATCCGCTTTACCCCTGTGTTAGGTCAGCGCGGCGTGCGTCTGGCCGAGGCTTGGCGGGCGCGATCGCCCCGACGGGTCGGAGTTCGAATCGTCGCCCCCCTTGCGGTGTCGGCACTGGATGATGCGGATCAGGTTGCCGAGGCGCTGCGCGCGCGGGGCGGTCTGCGCGAATAGGAATAAGATTATGGAAAGAAACATTGTATATATCGCCGTTTTTGCGGCCCTGATTGCGGCTCTCGGGCTGGTGCCGAAGGTTACTTTGCTCAGCGGGATTCCGATCACCGCGCAATCAATGGGGATTATGCTCTGCGGGGCCATGCTGGGGGCACGTAAGGGTGCGCTGGCCGTGCTGCTGTTTCTGGGGCTGGTTGCCCTTGGCCTGCCGCTGCTTGCGGGCGGTCGTGGTGGATTGGGTGTGTTTACAACACCGTGGGCCGGTTTTCTCTTCGGGTTTCCGGTTGCCGCATTTGCCACGGGTCTGGCGATGCGCTGGATGCGCGGTGCCCGCGTGGGTGTGGCCGCCGGTGTGGCATCGGTCTTTGGCGGGATCGGTGTGCTCTACCTGATCGCTGTGCCGTATTACATGGCGATGACCGGCGCCGGTCTGCCGGATGCAATTGCGACTGCGATGATCCCGTTTATTCCGGGTGATCTGGTCAAGGCTGTTGTTGCAGGGGCCATCACCGGCACGATCTACAAGGCGCGTCCACGGGCGGTTATGTCCCGCGCCTGAGGCTTACACCTCTAGCAGCAGGGCGGTGCCCAATCCGCCCGCTGCAGCAATTGCGGCCAGACCTGTGCCGCCGGTCTGCTGTAATTCGTGAAACAACCGCACCGCATTGATTGCGCCTGACGCGCCGATAGGATGCCCCCGCGCCAAAGCACCGCCGCCGCGGTTCATCGTTTCAGGATCAAGCCCTGCCGCCTGCTGACAGGCAATGGCCTGCACTGCGTAGGCTTCCATAACCTCGCTACAGACCAGCGCCGCTGCGTTAACTCTTGCCTGATGCAGTGCCGTGCGCATGGCTGCGATTGGCGCCGTCGCAGGGGTTTCCGGTGCGGCCCCAAGTGTGATGCCGCCGGCTATGCGGGCCGGTTTTGTCCCGTTCACAGCAGCGGCCAGCGTTTCGTCCACCACCAGAACAAAGGCCGCCGCATCCGCTTTGACAGCGGTGTTTGCCGCGCTCAGGCTGCCGGTGATCTGCGGCACACGGGCGGCTGTTTTGGCTGACAGGTCACGGGTGAAGGCATCCCTGTCCAATCCGTTTATCGGTAGAATCTCTTGTCCCAACCGGTCAGCGGCGGCGCGGGCCTTTGCGTGGCTTTGCACCGCAAAGCGGTCCTGTTCGGCGCGGGAGATCCCAAGTCGCGCTGCCAGCCGTGCGGCGCTTTCATGGAGGTCGGGATCGCGTTCTGCAAAGGGGCTGAAGGGCGGGCGGTCATAGGCAACAGGCGGCCCGCCATCCGGATCGGTACGCAAGCGCAGAGGGCGGCGGGAATGGCTTTCGGCACCGCCCGCCAGAACCGCCCGCGCCGCGCCGGATTGCACCAGCCGCGCTGCCAGCAGCACCGCATCAAGCCCGCCCGCGCACTGCCGGTCGATGGACAGGCCCGCCACTGTTTCCGGCAGACCGGCCGCAAGAGCGGCGAGCCGTGCGGGATTACCACCCCCATAAAGAGCATTAGACAGGATAACTTCGTCAACATCGCAAGGACAGTCGGCAAGACAGGCCTGCAACACCGGCGCTGCCAGTTCGTGCAGATCCAATCGCGCAAAGGCGCCGTTTTCAGGGGCGACCGCGCTGCGGTATCCGGCGATGATGTAGGCTTGGCTCATGGCAGCAGGCGCTCCAAAGCGCGGTAATCCGGTTTGCCAGAGGCAAGGCGGGGCAATTCGGGCAGGCTGGTCAGGGTTTTCAGCGCGGCCGGACAGGGGACCGCGCCCTCAACAAATCCGTGCAGGATGTAGCCGCGCAGGGGATCTGGCACCGGCAAAACCGCAGCGGCCGTTGCACCAGCGGTGATCAGGCCGATTTCCAGTTGATCGAGCGACACCGACGTATCGGCAATGGTGAGGATACGATCCTGTCGCCCTGTCAGACATAGAAAACCGTCCGATTCTAGCCTGCCGATCTCTCCGACTGTGATCCAACCGTCTTGGACCCGTGTGCTGCTGCTGCTCTCGCAGGCGTATTCCGTGAACAGCATCGGGCTGCGCACCCAGACCAGACCCTCAGCGCCGGACTGACAGGGCTGACCCTGAGAATCGCGGATTTCAATTTCGACACCGGGAAAGGCGGCGCCAACCGCGTTTTCGGGGGTAGAGCTGTCGGCAAGCGTGATGAAACTGGTCTCTGCCGCGCCGTAAAACCGCCAGACCTGCGCGTTGGGCAAAACCGTTGCCACATGCGCTGCTGTTGCCGGATCAAACGGACCACCACCGCTGATGACATGGGTTACATCGGGCGCGATCTGGCGGATCAGGCGCAACTGTGTCGGGGTGGCGTAAAGATGGGTGATGCCCCGTGCCGCCAATCCGCGGCGCGGCAGGAAATGCAGATGCGCCCCGCAGCACAGGGCTTCAACCGCAGCATAGAGCGAGAGGGAATAGGTGAGATCCCCGAAAACACCAACCCGCGCATCCGGCCCAAGGCCGAGCCGCGCAGCAAGCACAGCAATGGAATGCTCCCAACTGGCAGCGCTGCGCCGGATCACCTTGGGCGGGCCGCTGCTGCCCCCTGTCAGGGTGAAAAAGTGATCTGCCAGATCAGGGGCGTCTACGGGCGGTCCGATCACCGGCGACAGACCAGCATCCAGTGCCTGAAAGAACCCGGCCATAGCACGGGCGGGGGCGGCAGGATCGCCTTGGCGTGCCGCTGGCACAGCCGCAGCCTGCGCCGCAGTCAGGGTGACGCCGTCAAAATCCGTTAACGTTGCTTTCGGGTGCCAGATAAGCCTGTTCATACAGGCGGTGTAGCGGGGATTGCTGGGTGGCTCAATCCTGTTGGGCGGGACGGGACAGGGGCTTGTGCCGCAGTTTGCCGCAAAACCGTGCATTTTTTGCCCGCAGACCGCGGCTTGTGCTTTTCTTGCGGGCGCTCTTGTTCTAAGAGCGGGTCACTTGCGATCCAAGGAGTGCTGCACATGTTTTCCAACAGTTTTATCGACAAAGACGCGATGGCCGAACTGGCAGCCAAGATGCTGCTGGAAATCAAGGCAGTCAATTTCCGCGCGGACGAACCCTATACCTTTGCCAGCGGGCTGGCCTCTCCGGTGTATATCGACTGCCGCAAGCTGATTTCCTATCCCCATATCCGCAGCGCGCTGATGGATTTCGCCGTGGCCACGCTCTACCGCGATGTGGGCTTTGAGCAGTTCGACGCAGCCGCAGGTGGGGAAACCGCGGGCATTCCTTTTGCGGCCTGGATTGCCGAGCGTATGGCCCTGCCGATGCAATATGTGCGCAAGAAACCAAAGGGTTACGGGCGTGATGCGCAAATCGAAGGGGATATTTCCGAAGGTCAGCGGGTGCTGCTGGTGGAGGATCTGACCACCGACGGCGGCTCCAAACTGCGCTTTGCCGAGGCGATCCGCAAGGCGGGTGCTACCTGTGATCACACTTTGGTGGTGTTTTACTATGACATCTTCAAGAACACCCATGAAATGCTGGCGGAAAACGGGCTGAAGCTGCACTATCTGGTGACGTGGTGGGATGTGCTTAAGGTGGCCCGCGCACAGGGCAACTTCGACGATAAAACGCTGGATCAGGTTGAGGCGTTCCTGAATGCGCCGCTGGAATGGTCCAAGGCCAACGGCGGTGTCTACGAACTGCCAAGTGCCGGATAGGATTCGCGCCACGTGCTGCTGGTCCGCCGTTCGTAAAAATTTGACGAGCCCTCCGCCAAAAACGGGGGGCTTTGTCGTTTTTCTGTGGATAAGACGGGATTAGCTGGGGATGGAACGGGGCTGTTGCCAAGTTTTTTCTTTACATGCCGCCGGATTGCTTACACCATATCTTGTAAGGAAAGCGGAAAAAATCCGTAAACCTAGCGCCAGAGCCTACTACTAGGTGTGGCGTGTACCGGATGGGCAACCAAGAAGGCAGCAGGCATGACAAGCACAGAGCATTATCTTGATAGCGGTGAAATGCATCCAATCGATGTGGTCGAAACACTGGCCGAACATTACGATTGGGCGTTTGACCGTGTGGCCGAAGACCAGATCGCTATGGCGATCGAAGGGGCGTGGCGCACCTATTCCATCACACTGGCGTGGTCCGATTACGATGAAACCTTACGGATGCTATGTTCGTTTGAAATGGCACCGCCTCAGGACAAACTACCCGCATTGTTTCAGGCAATGAATGCGGCCAACGACAAATGCTGGGCGGGGTCTTTCTCTCTCTGGGATGAACAGCAACTGATGGTTTACCGTTACGGTCTGATGCTGGGGGGCGGCGTGTCCGCAGCACCCGAGCAAGTGGACCAGATGCTGTCAGCGGCAGTAATGGCCTGCGAGCGGTTCTATCCCGCCTTTCAGTTGATCTGCTGGGGCGATGAAACTGTCGAACGGGCGATGGACATTGCCATGTCGCAAGCCTACGGCCGCGCCTGAGGCAAATGTGGTGACAGGGCCTGCGAGTCGGGCTTGATTTCCCTATGGTCATCCCCCAAGGTCCGCCCTGAATCGGCGGGACTTTGAGAGGGTTGGAAACGTGACTTTAGAACGTGTGAATACGGGCGGTCTTGTGCTGCTTGGCTGCGGTAAAATGGGCTCTGCCATGTTGCAGGGCTGGTTGTCCCAGGGGGTAAAACCGCCGTCTGTTACAATTCTTGATCCGTCCCCCTCTGACTGGGTGCAGGCGTTGCAGGCTGACGGTGTCGGCGTGAACGGTGATTTGCCCCCCGCACCCGCGGTTTGTATCGTGGCGGTCAAGCCGCAGATGATGGGCGATGCCTTGCCCCGTTTGCAGGCGATGGGCAATGGCAGCACTGTCTTCATCTCTGTGGCGGCTGGTACGCCGATTGCCGCGTTTGAGGCGGTTCTGGGGGATAAAACCCCGATTATCCGCGCGATGCCGAACACACCCGCAGCGGTGTCCAAGGGGATTACCGCCTTGATCGGAAACGCAAATATCTCTGAGGCGGATATGCAGATGGCAGAAAACCTGCTGCAAGCGGTGGGACAGACTGTCCGACTGGAGGACGAGGGCCAGATGGATGCGGTAACGGCTGTGTCCGGCTCCGGTCCGGCCTATGTGTTCCACCTGATAGAAACCCTTGCTGCGGCAGGCGAAGCCGAAGGGCTGAGTGGGGCGCTATCCCTGAAACTGGCGCGCGCCACAGTTGCCGGGGCCGGCGCACTGGCAGAACAAGCCGAGGAAGATCCCGCGCAATTGCGGCGCAATGTGACCTCGCCCGCGGGTACAACAGCCGCTGCACTGGAGGTGCTGATGGACGCGGAAACCGGCTTTCCGCCCCTGTTGCGCCGTGGCGTCAAAGCCGCAGCAGACCGCAGTCGGGAGCTGGCGAAATGAGCGATCAACGGGACGATAACATCAGTTTTGACGATTTCATAAAGGTAGACGTGCGTGTTGGTGTCATCACTCGCGCCGAACCCTTCCCCGAAGCCCGTAAACCGGCGCTCAAACTTTGGGTGGATTTCGGCGGAGAGCTGGGGGAGAAGAAATCTTCGGCACAGATCACCGCCCATTACACGCCGGAAACGTTGGTGGGGACGCAAGTCATGGCGGTCGTGAACTTCCCGCCGCGCCAGATCGGGCCGGTGATGTCCGAGGTTCTGGTGCTGGGCGTGCCGGATGCCAATGGAGAGGTCGTGTTGGTGCGGCCCGACCAGACTGTGCCTGCGGGCGGGCGGTTGCATTAGGTGTAACCTGCACTGCGACCTTGTTAATTTTGAGTATTTGAGGAACATTGAAGATGGCTGACTTGCCACAAGTATTCGTGACACGGCCTCTGCCGGAGAAGGTTCTGGAAGAAGCGGCGCGGCATTTTGAGTTGACGGTGCGCAAAGAGACGCTGCCGCTCGACAAGGGCGAGATGGCTGCGGTTTTGGGTGCCTATGACGGGGTTTTGCCGACGCTGGGCGATCCGCTTGGCGCGGATGTTCTGGGCCGCGGTGCAAGAGCGCGTGTTCTGGCAAATTTCGGTGTGGGGTATAACCATATCGATGTAACAGCGGCAGAGGCGGCGGGCATCGTTGTCTCCAACACGCCCGGAGCGGTGACGGATGCGACCGCAGATATTGCGGTTCTGCTGATGTTGATGACCGCACGGCGGGCGAGCGAGGCCGAGGCCGCTGTACGGGATGGTAGCTGGCAGGGCTGGCATCCGACCCAGTATCTTGGTCTGCATGTCAGTGGCAAAACCCTTGGGGTGATCGGCATGGGGCGGATCGGTAAGGCGATTGCAAAACGCTGCCACTACGGGTTTGGAATGGATGTGGTGTTTTACAACCGCTCGACCGTTGCGAATTGTGGTGTGCCTGCCCGTCAGCTTGGCTCTGTGGCCGAGGTGATGGCGGCGGCGGACGTGGTGTCGCTGTCTGTGCCGGGTGGCGCGACCAACCAGCATATGATCGGAGCAGAAGAACTGGCGGCGATGAAACCTCACGGTGTTCTGGTGAACACGGCGCGGGGCGATGTGGTGGACGAGGCAGCTTTGATCGCGGCGTTGGAATCGGGCAGCATCGGTGGCGCAGGTCTGGACGTTTATGAAAACGAGCCGCAGGTGCCAGAGGCGCTGCGCCGGTTGAAGAACGTGTCCTTGCTGCCCCATCTGGGCACGGCGGCGCTTGATGTGCGCACGGATATGGGGCTGATGGCGGTGGAAAACCTGCGGACGTTTTTCGCCGGTGAAGACATGCCCAACAGGGTGACGGCCTAGCCTAGCCGCGAAGTAGGCTGTCTACCCATTCCGGTACAATCTGGCTGGCAGGGCCGTTGCGGCTTTCGTCAAAGCTGGACGCGCCGAGCGAGGGTTCGAGGTTTAGTTCCAGCGTGCGCGCGCCTGCGGCGGCGGCCTCCTGAACGAAACCGGCAGCGGGATAGACATTGCCCGAGGTGCCGATAGACACGAACAGGTCTGCGCGATGCAGCCGGTCGTAAATATCTTCCATGAAATAAGGCATTTCCCCGAACCAGACCACATCCGGACGGGTGGCTGCTGTGTTGCAATCCGGGCAGGGGTCGTCGGGGTGCATCTTGGCCGGTGCGTTCCAGCTATGATCGCAAACAGCGCATTTCGCGCGGTTAAGGGCGCCGTGCATGTGCCAGACAGACCGACTGCCCGCCCGTTCGTGCAAATCGTCCACATTCTGCGTGACGATCAGCATGTCATTCCCGAGTGTGCCTTCCAGTCGCGCCAGCGCGTCATGCGCAGCGTTCGGGGCAGAGGTCAAACAGTTGGCGCGGCGGGCGTTGTAGAATTCATGTACCAGCGCTGGATCAGCCGCAAAGCCTTCGGGGGTGGCGACCTGTTCGATGGGGTATTTCTCCCACAGCCCACCTGCATCGCGAAATGTGCCAAGGCCGCTTTCGGCAGAAATTCCCGCACCTGTCAGAATGACCAGTTTCATGTTCGGCTCCTTCACATATTCAGCAATGGCTCATAAAAAAACCGGGGCCAGTGGCCCCGGCTGTTGTCCGGTTAGCAATCCTGTCGGCTGCGATTATTCGCGATTGCCAAACAGGGCGAGCAGCATCATGAACATGTTCAGGAAGTTCAGATACAGGCCCAATGCGCCCATGATCGCGGATTTACCAAGCCATTCGTTGTCGCCGTGGTGGGCGTGGGCAAGGTAGGTGTTCTTGATGTTCTGCGTGTCATAGGCTGTCAGACCCGCAAAGATCAGCACACCGATCGCGTTGATTGCGAACATAATGGCAGGGGATTGCAGGAAGATGTTCAGGATCATCGCAACGATAATGCCGATCAGACCCATGAACAGGAAGCTGCCCCAGCCGGAGATGTCTTTCTTCGTGGTGTAGCCCCAAAGCGACAGGGACGCAAAAGCGATGGCTGTCACAAAGAAGATCTGTGCGATGGAAAAGCCGGTGTAAACCGCGAAAATCCACGAAATCGACAGACCCATCAGGGCGGAAAAGCCCCAGAACACCAGTTGTGCGGTGCCCAGAGACATCTTGTTGATCATTGCGCCAAAGGCGAAGACCACGGCCAGCGGAGCGAACATAATGACGTATTTGATCGGGCTGCTGAACATGGCCTGAAGCATGGCGACAGGGAAGATCAGTGTTTCTTCGCCGTTCACGGCACGTGCAAAATCCGTGCCGACGAAATAGGCGACGATGCCGGTAATGAACATCGCGACACCCATCAGGGCGTAAACTTTGTTCATATGCGCGCGCAACCCTGCGTCAATCTGGGTTGCTTCGACACCCACACCTGCGCGGCGGACTGTCTCGTATTGTGCCATTTGGTTTTCTCCTCGAAAATCTGTTGAACGTCCCACCGAGAATTCCGGAAGGGTTACAGAGAATATCGGTGGGATGGACCAATAATTCAAGAGAAACCCGTTGAAAATTGTGCTGTTAGACCTAGAGCAGCACAATTTTCATCTTGGTTGCGCGGGGATCACCCTTTCCAGTGGCTTGGCGCGTCCCAGGGGCTACGGCGGGCCTCGGCTTCGACTTGGGTGCGGGTCAGGCCGATGTCGCGCAACTGGGCATCGGTCAGCCGCAGGAGGTGCAATCGCTGGCGGCGCAGGCGCAGGGCGTTTTTAATACGACGCAATAATCCGGTACGACGGGTGGCTGCGCGGGGCAGGGGGGTTACTGTGTAAGCCATTGAATTATCCTTTCGAGTTTCGGATATGAAATCCGGTTTTCATCAAACTTCTTGATAAGAATCTCGCATAGGGGTACCTATTTGAGAAACGAATGTTTGTGTCTGTTAACATCAAGGAATTTGATATGGTGCGAAATCTGGATCTGACCGCGTTGCGCAGCTTTGTTGCTGTGGCGGATACCGGCGGCGTCACGCGGGCGGCGGCGCAGTTGAACCTGACCCAGTCTGCGGTTTCTATGCAGTTGAAACGGCTGGAGGAATCCTTGGGGCAGAGCCTGCTTGACCGGGCCAATCGCAGCGTGACCCCCACCGCGCAGGGGGAGGTGTTGCTAAGCTACGGGCGGCGTCTGCTGGCGTTAAATGACGAAGCGTGGAACCGGATGACCGATCAGAAATTTGAGGGCGAAATCGTGTTCGGTGTGCCCCATGACATTGTCTATCCCCATATTCCCAAAGTGCTAAAGCGGTTTTCCACGGCCTATCCCAAGGTGAAGGTAAAAATGGTGTCCTGCTACACGTCCGAGTTGAAACGCCAGTTTGAGGCCGGAGAGTGTGATGTCATCCTCACAACAGAAACCGGCGGTGCAGAAGATTCGATCCGGCTCGCCAGTCTTGATCTCGTCTGGTACGGGGCGCCGGGGGGAACCACGTGGAAAGAACGGCCTTTGCGGATTGCGTTTGAATCCCAGTGTATCTTTCGCCCCATCGCGCTCAGAGCGCTGGATGAGGCGCAGATCCCTTGGGAAATGGTGGTGGAATCCATGTCCTCCATGACGGTGGAGGCATCGCTAAGTGCGGATCTGGCGGTGCAGGCGCGGTTGCAAGGGACAGCGCCCCCCTATCTGGAGGCGATCCCGCAGGGCGCATTGCCCGATTTGCCGGAGTTCCAGATCAACATGATGATTGCGCCGGCCAGCCGCAACGAGATGGCACCGCTGCTCGCAGAAGTGGTGCGGGAGGAATATTGTTGCAGCGTAGAACCGGCGCGACGGATCCGGGCTGCCGAATAACCCTGTCGTCCCTTTAGGGGAATAAGGGGGCGGATGTGGCGCCCCCTTTGCAATTCACGCGATGGTTATGACAACCTTGCCCGTCGCTTTGCGGGCGCGCAGCAGTTCCAGACCTTCATTGGCCTGTTCCATCGGCAAGGTGTGGCTGACGTGGGGTTTGATCTTGCCCGCCGCGTACCAGTCCAGCAGTTTTGCAAGACTGTCGTTCAGCACCGCAGGGTTGGTTTTGGAATATCCCCCCCAATAATAGCCGATTACCGTCAGGTTCTTCACCAAAAGGATGTTGGCGGGAATTTGCGGCACCTCGCCAGAGGCAAAGCCGAGCGGGATCAGGCGGCCTTCGGGATTGGTGGCGCGCAGGGCCTGATTGAACAGATCACCGCCCACCGGATCGTAGACCACATCGGCCCCGCCCAGCGCCTTGACCCTGTCACGCAGGTCGCCGTCATCGGAATCAATCAGGTGATCGGCACCGGCGGCTTTGGCAATGGCGAGCTTTTCTGCCCCCCGCGCCACCGCAATGACCTCGGCGCCCATCAGCTTGCCAAGTTCTACCGCCGTCAATCCAACACCACCCGATGCCCCAAGCACCAACAGTCTTTCGCCCGGTTGCATCCTTGCGCGGTGATCAAGCGCAAGATGCGCCGTGCCGTACCCCACGGGGAAGGCGGCCGCATCAACCATCGGCATGCTATCGGGCACCGGCAGACAAATATCCGCATCCACAGCCGCATATTCAGCAATGCCGCCATACCCGATGTAGGAAATGACCTTCTGCCCCACGGCGAGCCCGCTGACATCTGTGCCCACCGCTTCGATCGTGCCGGAAATCTCCATCCCCAGCGTGAACGGCAGGGGCGGTTTTTCCTGATAGGTGCCTTTGACCAGCAGCAGATCCCCGAAGTTCAACGCACAGGCGGCGACACGGATGAGCACCTGCCCGCTGGACGGTTCCGGCTTGTCGACCTCGCGCAGATCAAGCGGGTCTTGATGTTGGATGACTTGCATTGCACGCATTCGTGTGTTCCTCCTTAAATTCTGCTATGGTCTAAACGAAGTTCGCGCAGAGGTGAAACGGGGATTCTCTCCCGATAAATGCGCAATTGAGACTTTTAGTGAAAAAAATGGCGAAAAAGTTTTTGCATAATGCAAAAAAATCTGCTTTTTCGCGTTCAGATCCGCGAACATGTTAAACGATCACCTTTAGATTGTATGCATTTTGCGTTAGCACGTTAAAAGAAAGTTCGAGGGGGCGGATGTGGGATGAGTCGCCCAATAGCTAAAGATAATAAAATTTATTTTGAAAAACAGCAGAGTCCGTCGTCAATTTTTAGGATGGATAAAGCGGATATGTCATTAGACAGAACAGCGGAGATTTTGAATGAAACATCCAGTTGATATTCATGTAGGTAAACGGGTGCGGCACCGTCGGTGGATGTTGGGCGTGACCCAACAACAGCTCGGCACGAAGGTCGGGATCAAATTCCAGCAAATCCAGAAGTATGAAACCGGCATGAACCGGATCAGCGCCTCCCGGCTGTGGGACATTGCCGAAGCGCTGGAGGTTCCGGTCAGCTTTTTCTTTGAAGGGTTCGACAAATCCGACGACATCCTTGATGTGGAAATGCAGGCTGGCGGTGAAGCACAGCAAGGCGATCTGTTGTCGGATAAAGAGGCGCTTGAACTGGTACGTTCTTATTATGCGATCCCCGAGAACCAGCGGCGCAAACTCTTTGATCTGGCCAGGGTTCTCAGCGCAAGCTGAGACATCCGGCTGGATAACAGCTCTGTTTCACGCTAGATGCGCATTTGTCTAACCGAACGCACCAACAGACGAGCGCGCCTATGCCAAAGACAGCCCCTCTCACACACGCCTTACACGAAGAACTTGTTGCCGTTGCCCATCTGCTTGCAGATGCGGCGCGGCCGATTGCCTTGCAGTATTTTCGCGGCGCGGGGCAGGCTATCGAAAACAAACTGGCCAAAGACTTTGATCCGGTCACTGTGGCGGACCGTCTGATCGAACAAACCATGCGCGAACTTCTGGCGCAGCACCGGCCGCAGGACAGTATCCTCGGGGAAGAATTTGCCGCGTATACGGGCAGCAGCGGGCTGACCTGGGTGCTTGATCCCATTGACGGAACACGGGGGTTTATTTCCGGCACGCCCACTTGGGGGGTGTTGATTGCTGTTGGCCCCGAAGATGGTCCATTGATTGGCATCATCGACCAGCCCTTTACAGGTGAACGGTTTATCGGCACGCCCCATCTGGCAGAATGGCAGCACGCCACCGGAACGCGCCCTTTGCAGGTGCGGACCTCGGTGTCTCTGGAGGATGCGATCCTGTTCACCACCTTTCCCGAAGTCGGCACCAAAGACGAGCAGGCCGCGTTCAACCGTGTGCGCGACAAGGTGAAACTGGCCCGCTACGGGATGGATTGCTACGCCTACGCGCTGCTTGCGGCGGGGCAGATTGATCTGGTGGTTGAGGCGCAACTGAACGCCTATGATATTCAGGGTCCGCTGGCCGTGATCAAGGCCGCCGGTGGTGTGGTCACTGACTGGCAGGGCGGACCGGCCCATATGGGGGGGCAGGTCGTCGCCGCAGGGGGTCCCGCGCTGCACGCCGCCGCCCTGAAACTACTACAGTCCGGCAAGGCCACCTGACAGAGCGCGGATCGGCGGGCTTTAGTAATGTCCGCCTTTGATCCCGTCATAAAAATCAAACATCTCAAGCGAAATGACGCCCGACACGATGATCGCCATCACGCCAAGCCAGATCACCACAGATATGCCGGTCACAATCAACGCCCGTTTGCCAAGCTGCGGGTCCGCAGGGGCAGAGGGCGGGGTGCCTTTGACCACCGGACCGTCTTCCGTCTGACTCTTGAGCCGGATGGGAAGGACAATGAACAGGGTCATAAACCAGACCACTGCATAAAGAACGAGTGCTGCGCCGATTGTCATCTAGATTTGTTCCAGTTCAACAAGAGTTCCGGTGAAGTCTTTGGGGTGCAGGAAGAGAACCGGTTTGCCATGGGCGCCGATCTTTGGCTCGCCGCTGCCCAGAACCCGTGCTCCGCTGGCTTGCAGCCGGTCCCGCGCCGCAAGAATATCGTCCACTTCGTAGCAGATATGATGGATGCCGCCGGCAGGGTTCTTGTCAAGAAACCCCTGAATGGGAGAATTTTCGCCCAGCGGGTAGAGCAATTCAACCTTGGTGTTGGGCAGTTCGATAAATACAACCGTAACCCCGTGATCCGGTTCGTCCTGCGGCGCGCCCACATTCGCCCCGAGCGTATCGCGGTATTGCGCACAGGCTGCTTCCAGATCCGGCACGGCAATCGCCACGTGGTTCAAACGTCCAATCATCATAGTCTCCTCTATACCCGTTCGTCAGATATGGCGCGAAGGTCGGGTTTTGGCAACGCGACAAAGGGCGCATCCGCACGCGGTGCCGGCAGGTTTTACGAAAACCTTACATTTATTAGGAAACTGTTAGCACATTTGAGGTTCCATAGGGGGAGTTCCTTGCAACAATCCGGGGGCAGCCATGCCACATGATGTAGATCCCTTCACCGCCAATTTCGCCCGCAGCAGGCCCCTGATGGGGGTGACGATCCTTCTGGCCGAAGACAGCAGATTCTGTTCCGAAGCAGTGCGCCTGATGGCTTTGCGCAGCGGGGCGCGGTTGCGTCGCGCGGATTGCGTGAAATCCGCGTACAGCCACCTCAAACTGTATAAACCGGATCTGGTTATCGTGGATCTGGGTCTGCCGGATGGTTCGGGGCTGGACCTGATTCGCGACTTGTCCGCACAGAACCGGCCAGAGCAGATAATAATCGCTCTTAGCGGGGATGACAGCGACGGGATAGAGGCAAGCGTGATAGCGGCCGGGGCGCAGGGGTTCCTGACCAAACCGATCCGCAGTCTGGCGAATTTTCAGGACCGCATCGTGGCAGTGTTGGCAGCGCATCGAACCGGGCAGGCCTATCCCGTGCAACCGGCGGAGGGCGACACCGATGATGCTGTGGATCTGGACCGGCAGGCGCTGTTTGATGATCTGGACCGGCAGGCGCTGTTTGATGATCTGGACCGAATACGTAAAATTCTAGAGACAGCCTTGCCCGAAGGGGACCGCGCACAGTTGCGGTATTGTGCGCAATTCGTGGACAGCGTGGGCCAGACTGCCCGCGACCGCGAATTGACCCAACAGGCGCGGCGGTTCTTCAGGCGCATGGAAACCGGCGCGCCGGGACAGGAAAGCGGGCATCAGATGTTGCAGTTGCTGCGGCGTAAACTTTCTGAAAATGCGCCCCTGATCCAAAGCCGTGAACACGTGGCATAATCCCGTGTAGCGGGAGGAATCCATTCCCAACAGAAAGGAAAATGACGACGGAATGCCGCTTTAGGACTATCGGCCTTTCAGGTTTCGGCGCAGATTTGCGCCATGACATATCTCGCGAATCCCTGGCGGTCCAAGGGCCTGCCCCCGCAATCCGGTCTGGCGGAAGGCCAGATCACAATAGATGACCATCTTGTTCTCAAGCTGCTCAGCCAATGTCCGGCCCACGCCGAAACGCCATTGGTGAACGCGCAGGAACTGGCCAACAGGCTGGGTATCCAAAGCCTGTATATTAAGGATGAACGTCCGCGTATGGGGCTAGGCAGTTTCAAGGCGCTCGGGGCGGCGTTTGCGATCGCCAAAACCGCCTATGAAAAGGCCGGAGAGTCGGTTTTCGATCCCCAGCGGGCAAAAACAGCGCTGGACGGTCAGGTTTTTGTCACAGCAAGCGCCGGAAACCACGGCCTGTCGGTGGCTGCGGGTGCCCGGGTTTTCGGGGCGCGGGCGGTGATCTATCTGGCCCAAACCGTGCCATCCGGGTTCGCCCAGCGACTGCGCGACAAAGGGGCCGAGGTGGTGATCGAAGGGGAGGATTACGAGGCGAGCATGGCCGCCGCCGCCAAAGCCGCGCAGGACAACGGATGGCGGCTGTTGTCGGATAGCACATGGGCGGAGGACACCTCGGGCAAAGATGTGATGGAGGGGTATCTGGCGCTGAGCGCAGAGATGGTCGCGCAATACGAAGCAGCAAACGATGCACCACCCAGCCATGTTTATTTGCAAGCGGGCGTTGGCGGATTGGCAGCGGCCGTAGCTGCGTCCTTGCGGCATCACTGGGATGATTCCGTTCAGATCACTGTGGTCGAACCCACGGCTGCCCCCGCCTTGCAGGAAAGCATCCGTGCCGGAAAACCCGTAGCAACACAGGGGCCTGCCTCTAACATGGGGCGGCTTGATTGCAAGGAACCCTCACACCTCGCACTCAAGGCGCTGGCGCAGGATGCGGACGGGTTTGTGACGCTGGAAGACGATGATGTTGCAGAGAAAATACAGCAGCTGGAAGCTGTCGGCCTGCACACATCGCCCTCGGGCGGTGCAGGTTTCGCAGGCGTTGTGACGGATGCGACGCAGCTTGGCGCACAGGCGCGGGTGCTGGTGATCCTGTCGGAAGATGCGGCGGATGACTGACTTTCCCGCTGCCGAATTTGAGGCCCGTCTTGCACCGGCCCAGATCCTTATGGCAGCGGCAGACTTTGACGCGATCCTGTTAACCACAGAGCCCGAGGTTCGTTACTTCACCGGATTCCGCAGCCTGTTCTGGCAAAGCCCGACCCGCCCGTGGTTTGTCATCCTGCCCCAGTCCGGCGCGCCCGTTGCCATCATTCCTGCCATCGGTGCTGACCTGATGGGGCGCACATGGGTCAAGGATATTCGCAGTTGGCCCAGCCCGCGCGGATTTGACGAAGGCATCAGCCTGCTGGTTGATGCGCTTTCCCCATACCGCAGAATCGGCCTGCCGATGGGTGAGGAATCCAGTCTGCGGATGCCCTTAACCGATTTCCAAATGCTCAAAACCTCCCTGAAAGCAGAATTTGCCGATTGCACCCCGCTGATAAAATCCCTGCGGATGGTAAAATCGGATGCGGAAATCGCGATTTTGAAAGACATCTGCCAGATTGGTTCCCGCGCCTTCGCCCGCGTACCGGAATTTGCGCAATCAGGCACAGCCCTGTCCGAAGTTTTTCGCCGCTTTCGCATCGCCCTGCTGGAAGAAGGCGCGGAAGAAACGCCCTATCTGGTGGGCGGCGCAGGGCCGGGCGGCTACACGGATGTGATCTCGCCACCCGATGAAACCCCACTGGCGCAAGGGGATGTTCTGATGCTCGACACAGGGGCCAGCCTGAAGGGGTACTTCTGCGACTTCGACCGCAACTTTGCCATCGGAACCGCCAATGCCGCAGCCCGCGCGGCCCATGCACGTCTTTGGGATGCCACCGAAGCTGCATTTGATATGGCGCAGGCAGGAAAAACGATGGCTGATCTCTTCGCGGCGATGCAGGGCGTGCTAAGCGGCGGATCCGATGTAGGGCGGTTCGGCCATGGGCTCGGGATGCAATTGACGGAATGGCCTTCTATTGCGGCCCATGACCATACGGAATTGCAGGCGGGGATGGTTTTGACGCTGGAACCCTCGCTAATGCTGGATGAAACCCGTATGATGGTTGCCGAAGAAAACATCCTGATCACCAATTCCGCACCCGTGCTGCTGACGCAGCGCGCACCGCGTGCGCTGCCGGTGATCTGATACAGCAGAGTAGGGACACCGATGGCGCAGCAGTTTGAAACGGATCAGGGATACGGGGATAATGCGGCGCTGGGCCTGATTGTCCTGTCCACCGATGAAACGATGGAGCCGGAGCTGTCAGGCGTTTTCGGACCCGCAAAAGTGCCGGTTTATCACAGCCGTTTGCCCAGTCAGGCGGATGTGACCCCCGAAACACTGGCGCAAATGGAGGCGGACCTGCCGGCAAGCGCGGCGCTTCTGCCACAGGGTGTGTCCTTCGGGGCGATCGGCTACGGCTGTACCTCGGGCGCGACGATTATCGGAGAGGACCGAGTCGCCGCCTGTGTTCACACAGCCCATGCAGGTGTTCCTGTGACAAATCCGATGAGCGCGGTCATGGCCGCCTGCCGTGCGCTCGGCGCAAAAAAGATCGGGTTCCTGACACCCTATGTGGCAGATGTATCGGCGGCGATGCGCAAGTTGTTGGAAGATAACGGTTTTGCCATCACTGGTTTTGCCAGCTTTGAAGAGGGGCGCGAAAAAGTCGTGGCGCGGATCGCGGAATCCTCGGTTCTGAAAGCGGTTGAGCAACTGGGTCAGGGCGATTGCGATCTGGTCTTTGCCTCTTGCACCAATCTGCGTGCGTTCAACATTATCGAACAGGCCGAGGCGCGGATCGGAAAGCCGGTGATTTCCAGCAACTCTGCGCTGGCGTGGCATCTGGCCCATCTGGCAGGGCGCAGGGTGCCGGGACCGGGGCGGTTGTTCCGGCTCTGACCCCAGCGATTACAGGCGCAAACAGCACTTTCTTGGGGTTTTCCTTTGGCCAAGGGCTGGTTAGAAGGTGGCGATGACTTTTAGGCGGGACTGAACCTATGGCGATGGAAAAGAATTTTGATGCGGCCAAATCCGAGGCGGCAATTTTCGAGAAATGGGAAAAGGCAGGGGCCTTCCGCGCGGGAGCCAATAAATCCCGCGACGAAGCCTTCACTATCATGATTCCACCGCCCAATGTGACGGGCGCCCTGCACGTGGGCCATGCGTTCAACAACACTTTGCAGGATATTCTGGTCCGTTGGCACCGCATGCGCGGGTTCGATACGCTCTGGCAGCCCGGACAGGACCACGCGGGGATCGCCACCCAGTTGCAGGTTGAAAAACAGCTTGCCGCCGAAGGCGGGCCGACCCGCGCCGAAATGGGCCGCGATGCGTTTTTGCAGCGTGTGCATGCATGGAAGGACGAAAAAGGCGGCACCATTATTTCCCAGCTGAAACGCCTTGGCGCCTCGGCAGATTGGGAACGCAACGCCTTTACGATGGATAAGAATTTCCATGATGCGGTGCTGAAAGTCTTCGTCGATCTTTACAACAAGGGCCTGATTTATCGCGGCAAACGGCTGGTGAACTGGGACCCCCATTTTGAAACTGCCATTTCCGATCTGGAAGTCGAGAATATCGAAATCGACGGCCATATGTGGCACTTCAAATACCCGCTGGCGGGCGGCGAAACCTATGAATACGTTGAAAAAGACGAAGACGGAAACGTCACCCTGCGGGAAACGCGGGACTATATTTCTATTGCGACCACGCGGCCTGAAACCATGCTGGGGGACGGTGCGGTTGCGGTGCACACCAAAGACGAACGCTACGCGCCGATCGTTGGCAAGCTGTGCGAAATTCCGGTTGGCCCGAAAGAGCACCGCCGCCTGATCCCGATCGTCACTGACGATTACCCCGATCCGGAATTCGGCTCTGGCGCGGTGAAAATCACCGGGGCCCATGACGCGAACGATTATGGCGTGGCCAAGCGCAACAATATTCCGCTTTACCGTTTGATGGACACCAAGGCGCGGATGCGGGACGACGGTATGCCCTACGCCGAGGCAGCAGAACGTGCCGGCGAACTTGCCAAAGGCGCGGAATTCACCGAGGCGGATGTGGAGCAGATCAATCTGGTGCCCGACGCCTATCGCGGGATGGACCGGTTCGCGGCGCGCAAGGCGGTGATCGCGGATATTGATGCCGAAGGTCTGATGATCGAAGTGGAAGACAAGAAGATCATGCAGCCGTTCTGTGACCGCTCCAAAGTGGTTATGGAACCGATGCTGACCGACCAGTGGTATGTGGACGCGGCCAAACTGGCCGTTCCGGCACTGGAAAAGGTGAAGGACGGAACTGTCCGCATCCTGCCGGAGCGAGACAAGAAGGTGTATTATCACTGGATGGAAAACATCGAACCGTGGTGTATTTCCCGCCAGTTGTGGTGGGGTCATCAGATCCCCGTCTGGTACGGACCGCGGATGGAAAACGGCCAGATCATTCCGGAGGCGCCTTGGAAGGAATTCTGTGCGGCCAATGAATCCGATCTGACCAACCAGACGATGGAATACTACGGCGGCACGGTTCTGCTGGTGGATGAAGAACCCGAAAACGTCACCCCTGGCGGGCCTCTGGGCCTGACCGGAGCGGTGCCGGTCTGGCGCGATCCGGACGTGCTCGATACGTGGTTTTCCTCCGGTCTCTGGCCAATCGGGACGCTCGGCTGGCCCAATGACACCGAGGAACTGAAGCGGTATTTCCCGACATCAACGTTGATCACCGGCTTTGACATCCTGTTTTTCTGGGTGGCGCGGATGATGATGATGCAGCTTGAGGTGGTGAAGGAAATTCCATTTGATACCATATACTTGCACGCGCTTGTGCGGGACGAGAAGGGCGTGAAAATGTCCAAAACGCTCGGCAATGTGGTGGACCCTCTGGATCTGATCGACGAATTCGGTGCCGACGCGCTGCGCTTTACCATGACCTCAATGGCCGCTTTGGGCGGGACGTTGAAACTGTCGGTGGACCGTGTGAAAGGCAACCGGAACTTTGGGACCAAACTGTGGAACGCGGCCCGTTTTGCAGAATTCAACGAAGCCACGCCACAGCCGGATTTCGACCCCGCCAAGGTCGAGCAAACGCTGAACAAATGGATTGTGGGCGAAACGGCCAAAGTGCGCGAAGTGGTTGATACTGCGCTGGAACAATACCGGTTTAACGACGCGGCCAACGGGCTTTACGCCTTTGTCTGGGGCAAGGTTTGTGATTGGTATGTGGAATTGTCCAAGCCGCTTTTGCAGGGCGATGACGAGGCTGCCAAGGCGGAAACCAAGGCGACCCTTTCATGGACGCTGGATCAATGTCTGATCCTGTTGCACCCGATTATGCCATTCATCACCGAGCAGCTTTGGGGCGATATTGCCGAGCGGCAGAAAATGTTGATCCATGCTGACTGGCCGACCTATGGCGCGGAACTGGTCGACGCAGCGGCGGATCGGGAAATGAATTGGGTGATCGGTCTGATCGAACAGGTGCGTTCGGTGCGATCCGAAATGCGGGTCAATGCCGGTGCGAAAATTCCGATGGTGCAACTGGCACTGGATGATGCGGGTAAGGCGGCGCTCGACCGGAACCTGCCGATGATCATGCGTCTGGCGCGGATTTCCGAACTGACCTCGGCTGATGAAGCACCCAAGGGTGCGGTGACATTGCCGGTAGAGGGCGGGTCTTTCTGCCTGCCACTGGCCGATGTCATTGACATCGAAGAAGAAAAAGCCCGTCTGCAAAAGGCAATCGACAAGCTCGGCAAGGAAATCGGTGGGTTAAAAGGCAAGCTGGCAAACGAAAAATTCGTGGCCAATGCGCCCGAAGCTGTAGTGGCCGAGAACCGCGACCGTCTGGAGGCCGCAGGTGTTGAACAGGACACTCTGCAAGCGGCCTTTGATCGGGTTGCCGCGCTCGGCTAATCGGTTTCGCCAAAAAATACCCCGGCTCATAGGCCGGGGTCAGTCAGGGCAGCGCGGCGAAAAACGCCTGCGGGTTGCGTCTGTGAGGCAGAAACATGCAACCAAAGCCCAAAGGGTAAGAGCAGCTACCCAATTCTGTTAACGGGCGGTGCCTAGGCTCGGCATCAGGGTTCCTGTTGCCGGATCATGCCAGAAGGTCAGGAACGGTCTGTCGTTCTCTACTGGCGCAGCATGGGTCAAATTCAGCTTTCGCAAATCCAGTACAGGCCGTACCCGTTTTGCGGTATTTATTCGGTTTGTGAAATCTTTCAAACGTATCGGTTTCATATCCAGCCACCCAATTTGTCGGTTTCAACACTATATCAGGTAGGCTGCTTGCGCGGATCGTCAAGAACAGGTGTTGGTCACAGCTGCGAGAGTTGGATTTGACCTCTCGCCCGCAGGCGGCTGCAATGTTGGAAAATTGCAGCTTAAACCGGCCGAAGTTACCTGCGTTGCAACGGCTTGGGCTTGTGGGCATCCCGGTGATAGTGTTGAACAGCAGCAGACAAAATTAAGCTCTGAATGAGGAGACAGCCATGAACGGCCCGATGTACACGAAACTCGTAGAGACCCTGCCATCGGCGGTGCCGTTCGTCGGACCCGAGACGCAAGAACGGGCCCGCGGGCGCAGTTTTGCGGCACGCTTGGGCGCGAATGAGAATGTCTTCGGGCCGAGCCCTCACGCCATCGCTGCCATGACCAAAGCCGCCGGTGAGGTCTGGCAATACGGCGACGCCGAGAGCTATGATCTGAAACAGGCGCTGGGCAGGCTGCACGCTATTGAGCCGGAAAACATCATCGTCGGGGAAGGGATCGACGGGCTGCTCGGCTATATCGCGCGGATGTTTGTGGAGCCGGGGGTGAAAGTTGTGACCTCTGAAGGGGCCTATCCCACATTCAACTATCACGTTGCTGGATTTGGCGGGGAACTGGTCACGGTGCCCTTCAAAGGCGATTACGAAGACCCCGTAGCATTAATGGAAACGGCGGCAGAGGTCGGCGCGCGGCTGGTCTATTTGTCCAATCCCGATAACCCGATGGGCACCGTCCATAGTGCCGAAGTTATTCAGGCTGCGATTGATGCGGTGCCGGAAAACTGCTTGTTCATTCTGGATGAAGCCTATATCGAATTTGCCCCGGACGGCCATGCGCCTGCCCTTAATACCGAGGACCGCCGCGTTATCCGGATGCGAACCTTTTCAAAGGCTTACGGCATGGCAGGCGCGCGGATCGGCTATGGCATCGGGCAGGCGGATCTGATCACCAGCTTTAATAAAATCCGCAACCATTTCGGGCTTAGCCGGATCAGTCAGGCCGGTGCGCTTGCCGCCGTTCAGGACCAGCGGTATTTGCAACAAACCGTGAATAGCGTAGCGCAGGGGCGCAAGCGGATCGAAGGAATCGCGGCAGAGCAGGGGCTGTCTGTGGTGCCCTCCGCCACCAACTTTGTCGCGATTGATTGCGGGCAGGATGCGGCCTATGCCAAGGCGGTTCTGGATCAGCTTGTCGCGCGGGATATTTTCGTGCGGATGCCGTTTGTGGCACCACAAAACCGCTGTATCCGCCTGTCGGTTGGCACCAGTTCGGACCTGTCGCTGTTTGAATTGCAGTTCCCGCTCGCTTTGGAAGCGGCCAGCGGCGATTAACTATAAAATCGCGCTTAAAAAAGCCAGCGCGGCGATCTCTGCGATTTGCTGGCACCCGCCCAGCACGTCGCCGCTATATCCCCCGATCCGCCGCCACGCGAGCCAGCAGAGCGGCAGACAGGACAGGACCGCCACCAGCATCAGCGGTATCGCCATCAAGCCAAGACACAGTACCGTGACAAGCAGCGCCAGCGCGGTGGCGATAAGAGCGGTCGGCGCGGTAATCATCCCGACTCTGGCCGCAAAACCGTCCGGCCGTGCCAGCGGCATGGCATACATAACCAGAACCATCGGCAGCCGGCTGACTGCGCCCGCCGCACTAAAAGCAGCCAGCCAGTTTCCTTCGATAACAATGCCATAGCCGGACCATCGCGCCAGCAAAACCACGATCAGCGCCGCCGCGCCAAAGGCTCCGATCCGGCTGTCTTTCATAATATCCAACCGGCGGGCAGGGGTCGCACCGCCGCCAAAACCGTCGGCGCAATCGGCAATACCGTCTTCGTGCAAAGCCCCCGTCATCAGCATAAGCGCACCCAGCCCACAGGCCGCAGCGATGCCCGTTGGAACCCCGATCCAATACAAGGCGATGGCGATTGCCCCTGCTATCAACCCCAGCACCGCCCCGACAAAAGGATAGGCCCAAGCCGCCTGACCCGCCCGCTCTCCGGCGCGAACGTGGTTAACGGGCAGGGGGATGCGGGTCAGAAGGGTAAAAGCGGCGGCAATGTCTACCGGGTCGAGATCGGGTTTCGCAAACCCTGTGCTGCGTATGTCGTTCATAGGGAATATGCCTTCGCGAATCCGGTGTTACAGCGCGGAATTTATGGGTAAACACAGCGCCAGACAACAAAGCTTCCGCCACGAACGGGCGTATTCGGGGACAACAGACCTATGACACAACCTTTTTCCAGCCTTGCAGAGTTTCAGGCCCTTCTGGAGCAGGCCGGCGGGCCGGATGGTTCCGCGATTGAAGCGGCGCAGGATCGCGATAGTCATTTAACCAAACCACCGGGGGCCTTGGGGCGGCTTGAGGATCTGGCAATCTGGTATGCGGGCTGGCGCGGGGATGCAGCGCCCCGGATTGAAAACCCGCAAGTGGTTGTATTTGCCGGAAATCACGGGGTTGCGGCTCGGGGTGTTTCCGCGTTTCCCGCTGAGGTGACAGCCCAGATGGTGCTGAATTTTCAACACGGTGGCGCCGCGATTAACCAGCTTTGCGCCTCGGTCGGGGCCAGTCTTGACGTGATCGCGCTTGATCTTGACACGCCGACTGCGGATTTCAGCGCCGGACCCGCCATGAGCGAGGCAGAAACCGTCTCGGCGCTGGCGACGGGCTGGAAGGCGGTCGATCCTGCAGCGGATTTGTTTGTCGCTGGTGAAATGGGCATCGGAAACACCACCTCCGGCGCGGCGATTTGCACTGCACTGTTTGGTGGCAGCGCTGCGGATTGGGTCGGTCGCGGCACGGGTGTGGATGACGCGGGTTTGACGCTCAAGGCGCAGGTGGTGGTTGAAGGTCTGGCCGCCAATCCACAGGCAAAGGGCAACGGTCTGGAGGCGCTGCGCTGTCTGGGCGGACGGGAGCTGGCGGCGATGGCAGGGGCGATTGCCGCCGCGCGTTTCCATAAAATACCCGTAATAATCGACGGATTTATCTGCACAGCCGCTGCTGCCTGTCTGGAAACCGCTTGCAAAGGCGCGTTGGATCACGCTGTCGCGGGCCACCAGTCCCGCGAAGCAGGCCACGTACAGGTGTTGCAGGAAATTGGTAAAGAACCATTACTTTCCTTAGGGTTACGGCTGGGCGAAGGGTCGGGCGCTGCACTGGCAATCGGTGTGCTGAAGGCGGCGCTCGACTGTCACTCCGGCATGGCAACCTTTGCACAGGCGGGTGTCGCTGACGGAGGATAATCTCCGGGTGGTAGAGGAAATATTAAGGAATCAAGGCTAGCGTCTCCCTATTCCAGTCAGGGACGGGCGGACCAAGGCTTTGAAACCAGATACAATCGCGCAAGAAGAAAACCGGATACCGACCGATCTGGAGAGGTTCGAAGAAGCCTCTTCAGAGGCAGGTCTCATGCGCCGTTATGTACGCGGGCGCATCGCGGCTCTTCCGATCCGTCTGATACTGGCGGTGGTTGGCTGTACGCTGATTTCGGCTTTGATTTCACCGTATTATGCGTTGCTTGTGGCTGTGGTGGTGTTCCCGCTGGAGATGCTCGAATACATGATCCTCGCGCGGGTCCGGCAGAGAGAGGATTTCGTCGGCTTCGGGGTAAGCTGCCGTGTCACGCTGGTCAGCTTGTTGCAGGTTTCAGGGCTTGGTGCGGGTATGGTGATGGCGGGCACCTATTCCGAAAGCTTGCGAATGTTCAGTTGGGCGTATTTGTTTGGCGCCATTATGAATTCGCTTCTCATGGCGCGGTTCCATCCGCCTTCGCACAAGGTCAGGCTTTATGTTTTGGGATTGGCAGGGGCGATTATTCTGGCCCACGCTTTTCTGGATCACTCGGCCAAGGTTGAGGCGATTGCCTCTGAAATGGCGGCTGTGGCCTCGATGATCCTGATTGTCGCTTACCTTTTTTCCCATCTGGCACATAGGGGAGACCGCAACCGCGCGGCCGAACGGGCACTCATTTTGAAATCGGAAGAGGCTGGTCGTCTCGCCTTGGTGGCCGAACACGCATCCGACAGCATCGTATTGATGAACCCGAACCGCGAAGTAACCTGGGTCAATTCACGCTTTACCGCCTTAACCGGCTACACCGGCAAAGAGGTCATAGGCCGCAATATAGGTGAGCTGCTGAACCATCCAAAAACCGATTTGGGCGTCGTCAATGAGATGGTACAAAAAGTATCAAGCGGGACACCTGCAACCGCACGCATCCGAAACCGGACCAAAACCGGTCGGGCGTTCTGGATGGAAACCCACCAAACTCCGTTTTTTCACGATGATGGGACAATCGCGGGTTATATCGCGGTGGAACGGGATGTGACCGATACTGTCCGTCAGGAGAGAGACTTGCGTGACGCGCTGGCAAAGGCAGAGAAAGCCGCTGCCGCCAAAACCGAATTTCTCTCCCGCATGAGTCATGAATTGCGCACACCGGCCAACGGTTTATGCGGGGGGGTGGAACTGTTGAAAGACACGCAGTTGCAGGCGGATCAGGTGGATGCGTTCAGCATTCTTGACAGTTCAACCAAGAGGCTCGCTGGTCTCGTCGACAACATTACGATCGTCGCAGATATGGAGGCCGGAAAGCTGAAGCCTACGCCGCGCCCCTTCATGATAGATGCGGTGCTGGAACAGGTGACAGATGCCTATCGACAGGAGATTGACGAAAAGGCTCTTGATTTAGGGGTTGAGATCGCTCCCGCGGCGCGCCAACCCCTTACTGCCGACCCCGATATTCTGCAACGGATACTTTGCCGCTTGATCTGTAACTGCGTAAAATTCACCAATAAGGGTGGCATATATATTACCGTGGCGGTGGATAAGGCCGCCGCTCTGATAGTGACAATTAAAGACACTGGCGTCGGGATCGAACCGGCTAATCTAACGCGGATATTCGATTCTTTTGAACAGCAGGACAGTGCCATGACCCGACCCTTTGACGGTGCCGGTTTAGGATTGTCGAGCGCTCGTGACCTTGCGCGGCTGATCGGCGCGGATATTCGGATTAAATCCGCGCCGGACGCGGGCTGTACAGTCACACTCTCTCTGCCGTTGGAGCCGGCGGCGAAAGGTATTGATGGCACGGCTGAAACAACTCCGCACGCCGGACAAAAGGAAACTGGCCGGAAAAGACTGCTTGTTGCGGAGGATAACAGCACCAACCGGCTTTTGATAAAGACCATGTTGAAGAATGCCGGACATGCGCTGGAATTTGCAGATGACGGTGTTCAAGCAGTCGAACGATATTCCCGCAATCGTTATGATTGCATCCTGATGGATATTAGCATGCCGAACAAAAACGGTCTGGATGCCACCCGCGATATCCGCGCTATTGAAAGTGACAAAGGGCTGCGGCGTTGTCCGATTGTCGCCGTGACGGCGAATACCTCTGGCGAAGACCGGCGCAGGTGTGCGGCGGCGGGAATGGACGGGTTTCTCGCCAAGCCGCTCACTAAAGAGCGTTTACTCGATACGATCGGCCACATCGGGATGGATGCAACTGACAAGCCTGTGATTACGCATTGAATCAAGGACTGAAAGACAGAAACCGATCATTAGACGTCCCAGGTCATCGGTATCTTGTAGGAGAAAAAGGAGACAGATCCATATTCGGTGTTCTGCCACTGATCAGGTCAGCAATGATCCGGCCGGTTTTAGGACCGGCGGTCAACCCGACGTGTTGATGACCCAAAGCAGCATAGGTCGTATTGCTATCGTCACAGGCGCCGATTAGGGGCAGGCTATCGGGCGTTGACGGGCGATGGCCCATCCATTCATCCATTCTATCGTAGGACAGGTCCGGAAAGATTTCACCAATATGGCGTTTCAGCAAATTGAAGGGCGCGGCAGAAGGGGCTTTGGTTGATCCGCCAAATTCGACAACGCCCGCGCAACGGATCCGATCGGTCATTGGAGTAATGACAAATTTACCGGCAGCCACCATCATCGGTGCTATGGGCATGTGGGACGGGTTGACCAGTTCGATATGATACCCGCGTTCGCTTTCAAGCGGAATCTCCAGACCCATTTTCCGCCCAAGCGGTTTTGACCATGCCCCGAGCGCCAAAACCGCATGATCGCCGCGCAGTTCCCCCGCATCAGTGACAAAGCCACGAAGACCGGAGCCATCGCGGATCACATCCGTCACAGTCGCAATTACCAGCCTGCCGCCTTCTTCTTTGAAATGGCGGGCCAAAGCCTGAACATACGCGCCCGGATCGCTGATCCGCCCGTGATTTTTACACCGCACCACTATGCCAAAACGCTCTGCGTAAAGCGGGTCGTAGGTGGCAAATTGCGCACCGCTTTGCACCTCAAAAATGACGCCGTTGTCCTGCCTGATTTTCCAACCATAAGCGTCCGCTTCAAAACTCTCTCTGGTGGGGTAGCCAAAGCAAAAGTCTTCGTCGGTTATAAATTCTTCCGCCCCTGTTCCCGCAGCCAGCGCCCGGTGTTGGTCCACACTATCATGCAATAAACCGGCCATTGTGGTGGCAAAGCCGGTCACATGCGCATCGGTGGCATGGCGCAGAAATTTCCAGAGAAACGGCAGCATTTTAGGAAGGTAGGACCATCTGAGAAACAGCGGGCTGTTTTTGTTCATCACCATGGCGGGTGCCTTGCGCCACAGGTCCGGCGTTGTCACAGGGACGATGGCACCAGAGGCCAACACTCCCGCGTTGCCATAAGACGTGCCCGCGGCCGGACCTTCTCGATCGACGATGGTGACGGTATGCCCCGCCCGTTGCAGCCAGATCGCCGTCGAAATGCCAACTATGCCTGCGCCGGCAACTATTATTTCAGCCATGATGCCTCGCCAATTTAATTGAGTGCAGGATTATCGAAGCTTGCGCGGTTTGCAAAATGAAACTGTGATCGTCCTGAACTTTATTGCGCGATACCTGCAGAAACGTCTTGCTGAACACCACGGATTTCTGTTTGAAAATGAAGAACGGCATTGGAATCATTGCGGAATATTTTCCATCACCCTGCAAATATGAAGCGTCTTATATGAAGCTTCATAGCAGCAGGGTGATCAGCGCACCCGATGTGCCTAGGTGTTCACAGTTCAACAATCTTGCGGACACGGGCTTAATCCCGTTTCGTGTCACTCGCGTGAGAAGGTGTCGAAGGCTTTCAGGGCTTTTGCAGAATAGGCATAGGACGGCCCGCCCCCCATGTATGTCGCCATTGCCAAGGCTTCGCAAAGTTCCTCCCGCGTTAGGCCCAGCCGGATGAGTGACTTCACATGGAATCCGATGCAACTGTCACAGCGGGTGGCAATCGCAATGCCCAACGCCATAATTTCTTTGGTTTTTTCTGGAAGCGCCCCGGATTTTTTCGCCGCAGCGCCCATCCGGTTGAAACCGGCAACGGTCTCGGGGATCTCTTGCGCGAGCGCCCCTATATCGGCTTGCGCCCCTTGCATAAAATTTTCCCAATCCATCGTCTCTCTCCTTAATTGCGTTCGTCTGCGCCCATGCGTCGCTCCAGCCAGCGCACGCCGGCGCTGATGATCAGCACCAGAACCAGATATTCCAGAATGAGGAACGTGTAGAGTTCCAGCGGCCGGTATTCGCTAACCACCAGCTCGTTCGCGCGTCGGGTCAGTTCCTGCATGCCGATGACACTGGCGAAGGCGGACATTTTCACGATGTAAATGAACTGGTTGGCCAGCGGTGGCAGAATGCGCCGGATCGCTTGGGGCAGGATCACGTAACGCATGGTCTGCGCATAGCTCAGCCCGATTGTTCGGGCGGCCTCGGTCTGGCCACGGGCGATGGACTGGATGCCGGAGCGGTAAATCTCGGCTGTGAAAGCGCTGTCCGACAGGGCGAGCGTGATAACCGCGCCCCAGAACGGATCAATCGGGATGTCTAACCCCATAGATTTGAAGATGATCGGCAACCCGTAAAACACCCAGAACAGCATGGGCAACAGCGGGATCGAGCGGACAAATTCCACGTAAATCCGGTTAATAATGCGAAGCCAGCGCCGGTGGGACAGAGCCGGTAAAGCCACCAACAGCCCAAGCGCGATAGAGAAACCGGCAGCAATCAGAGAAACCAGAATGGTGTTACCCATCCCGTTGATCAGGAACTTGATGTTGATCCAGCCGTTTTTTGTTGTCGGATCGATGACATACCAGCCCCATATGTCCGATGAGGCACAGCTCGAAAGAAAGAGGAGCGTCAAAAGCGCTAAGAGAATTTTCACAGATATGCCCTAATGCTGCAGGATTTGGGAAAGAAATTTTTGACAACGCGCCGATTTCGCAGCGGTGAAAAAAGGTTCGGGCGGTCCGGACTCTACAATTTCGCCGCCGTCCATAAAAATCATCTGGTCGGCAACCTTGCGGGCAAATCCCATTTCATGGGTGACAACGATCATCGTCATTCCGTCCCGCGCCAGCGACACCATCACATCCAACACTTCCGAGATCATCTCGGGGTCCAGTGCCGAAGTGGGTTCGTCAAACAGCATGACTTTTGGCTCCATCGTCAGACTGCGGGCGATGGCGACCCGTTGTTGTTGCCCGCCGGACAGTTGCGCAGGACGTTTTCCGGCCTGTTCGGGGATGCGCACCCGTTCCAGATAGTGCATCGCCCGGTCGGTGGCGTCCGCGCGGGACAGGCCGCGGGCTTTCATCGGGCCGAGGATCAGATTGTCGAGCACGCTGAGGTGGGGGAACAGATTGAACTGCTGGAACACCATCCCCACTTCAGAGCGGATGGTGGCGATGGCGGCTTTGTCATTGGTTAATTCAACCCCGTCCACGCGGATTACGCCGCTTTGATGCTCTTCCAGCCGGTTGATACAGCGCACAACGGTAGATTTGCCAGAGCCGGAGGGCCCGCAGATCACCACCCGTTCGCCGGCTTTGACAGTCAGATTGATATTCTTGAGCACATGAAAATCATCGAACCATTTGTTCACGTCGATCATTTCGATCTTTTTGTCAGTCATTGTGCCTCGTCATTCCCTGAAAGGGGGCTACTTCCCCGAGGGGACGAATTCGCTTGAGTTTAACGGGGGTTTATTCCCTTATTCAACGATGAAACGCAGCCCGTCACGAAATGGTGCGGGAATGATATAAGGATATGCTGGATGACATTTTGGAAAGTCGGGATCACTGCCGCTTTGGTCAGCCTCGGGGCGGCATTCGGGGCTTCGGCGCAATCTGCGTTGAACGAAATTCTCGATAGTGGCACGTTGAAGGTCGGCACGACGGGGGACTGGAACCCGATGACGCTGAAGGATCCGGCCACCAATAGCTACAAGGGCTACGACATTGATATTATGACCGAACTGGCCAACGATCTGGGGGTCGAAGTTGAATTTGTACCCACTGACTGGAAAACGCTGGTGAATGGCGTGGTTGCGGGCAAATATCACCTGACCGGATCGGCGTCTATCTCCGCAGCGCGTATGAAGGTTGCCGGTTTTTCCGACAGCTATATCGCGGTTGAAATCATGCCCTTTACCACGAAGGACAAGGCAGAGCGGTTCGACGGCACGGACAGCATTAACAAGGCAGAGGTGAAGGTCGCAACGACGCTTGGCACCTCCTTTGAAAAAATGGTGCGCGACTGGTACCCGAACGCGGATATCAAAGTGGTCGAGGCTCCGGCGCGGGGCTATCAAGAGGTTATCGCAGGGCGCGCGGATGTGTTTATCACCTCCAACATCGAAGGCTCTACGCTGGAGGCCAAATTTCCAGTCACGCGGGTGAAGAATGTGACCTCCCCGTCGAGCACGCCAATTGCAATGATCATGCCGCAAGGGGATCAAATCTGGATCAATTATGTGAATAACTGGATCGAACTGAAAAAAGGCGAAGGCTTTTTTGAGGCGACGCGGGAAAAATGGGGGCTATAACCGCACCCGGAAAATCTCACGAGAGGGCTGCCTGCGGGCGGCCCTTTTTATTTGCGGGTGTTTCATGTTGACAGACTCACGTCGGCGGTTGTTTATTAGTATACAAATGAATAACCGCCGAGAGGTGCTGCCCCGTGTACTTCCAACCGACAACGCTGGATCAGGCTGTGCAGGATGCGCAGACCGAACGCGTGCGTATTCTGGCGGGCGGCACGGACTTTTATCCGATGCAGGGGGACCGACTGCCCGATGTGCCCATCCTTGACGTCACGCGGGTTGACGGCATGGCTGGCGTGACCCGCACAACGGACGGCTGGCGCATTGGCGGCGCGACCTGTTGGAGCGATCTTATCCGCGCGGATTTACCACCGGCTTTTGACGGTCTGAAAGCGGCCGCGAAAGAGGTGGGATCGGTGCAGATCCAAAACGCCGGAACCGTTGCGGGCAACCTCTGCAATGCATCGCCCGCGGCGGACAGCGTGCCACCGCTGCTGACATTGGACGCGCAGGTTGAACTGACCTCGACTTCCGGCAAGCGACTGATGCCATTGGCAGATTTCCTGCTGGGTGTGCGCAAAACCGCGCTTCGACAAGGGGAGATCCTGACCGCTGTTCATGTGCCCGATGTCAGAGCGGGGCACAGCGCCTTTCGCAAACTTGGCAGCCGCAAATATCTGGTGATCTCCATCGCGATGGTGGCTGTTCTGATCGAGGTGCAGTCCGGCAAAATCTGCAAGGCCCGTGTCGCGGTCGGCGCCTGTTCCCCTGTAGCGCAACGCCTGCCAGCGCTGGAGTCCGACCTCTGCGGTCAAGGGAAGGTGGCTGGGCTGGTCACACCGGACCATCTGTCAACGCTGACCCCGATTGACGATGTGCGCGGCTCTGCCAGCTACCGGCTGGAGGTGCTCGCCCCGATGATAGAACAAGCCATCACCGGATGTCTGGAGCAGCCATGAAAGACGCCGCCACCCCGGAAGGAATTGCCTTCACCCTGAACAACCAGCCGGTCCAATCCACCCTCGAACCGGGCGAGAGACTGTCTGCAACCCTGCGCGAAAGCCTCGGGGCGCGGGACGTCAAGATCGGTTGCAACGCGGGGGATTGCGGTGCCTGCACGGTTCTGGTGGATGGTGCGCCGGTCTGTGCCTGCCTGATGTCCACCGCGCAGGCGGCTGGGCGTCATGTGGAAACACTTGGCGGGTTGGTGAAAGGGGATGAAAACACCAAAGCACTGGCCGCTGCGTTCCAGAACCACGGCGCCGCCCAATGCGGGATATGCACGCCGGGTATGATGGTTGCGGCCACAGCCTATTTACGGAATAAAAACAGCACCGTAGAAGACGCGCTCGGCGGGGTGTTGTGTCGCTGCACCGGCTATCGGAAAATTCTTGACGCCGTGGCCGAAGCTGCAAGGGGCGGCGCTGCCCCGCTCCCTGTCTCCGGTAAAACAGGACAGTCGATCCGCAGGCTGGACGGGCTGGCCAAGGTAGAGGGGCGCGAATCCTTTGGCGATGATGTAGCCACGCCCGACACGCCGGTTATCCGCGTGATCCGTTCGCCCTTTGCCCGTGCCCGGTTCGAATTTGGCGATCTGGAAGGCTTCAAAACCCACACAGAGGGCGTTCTAACCGTGCTGAGCGCGGCTGACATCACAGGGCGCAACTGTTTCGGGGTGATCCCGCCCTTTGCGGACCAGCCGGTGTTTGCCGTGGCCGAAACCCGTTTTCGCGGAGAGGCGGTCGCTGCCGTGGTCGGCACACCGGAATTGATGGCGCGGTTTGATCCGGAAGATTTTCCTGTGACTTGGCAGGAATTGCCAGCGGTGATGGATTGTGCGACGGCAATGGCGAACGACGCCCCGCAACTGCATTCAGGGCGCAGCGGTAACGTCATGACCGGCGGTTTTGTGCAGTGCGGGGACGCAGATGCCGCGCTTGCGCAGGCGGCCCACAGCGTTTCCGGCGCATTCAGCACGGGTTTTGTAGAACACGCCTATATCGAACCCGAAGCCGGATTTGCCACGGTAAAAGACGGACGTGTAGAGATCTACGGCTGCACGCAAGCCCCTGTTATGGATCTGGATTCACTGGAAGAAATCCTCGGGGTCGGGCGAAGCCGCATTCGCATCAAACCCACGGCGGTCGGCGGGGGATTTGGCTCCAAACTGGATATTTCCATGCAGCCTTATCTGGCCCTCGCAGCCCTGAAAACCAATGGGCCGGTGCGTTTGGCCTATTCCCGCGCGGAATCCATGCAATCTACCACGAAACGGCATCCTGCCGACATCGAGTTGACCATTGGTGCGGATGAAAACGGGCGGCTGCAGGGGTTTCGCTTTGACGGGCTGTTCAACACGGGGGCCTATGCAAGCTGGGGGCCGACCGTGGCCAACCGTGTGCCGGTCCATGCCTCCGGTCCCTATCGCATTGCCGATTTCCGTGCTGAGGCGAAGGGCATTCACACCCATTGCCCGCCCTCAGGTGCGTTTCGCGGCTTTGGCGTGCCACAGGCCGCCATCGCGCAGGAGGTTCTGTTCGATGAACTTGCCGCCAAACTGGACATGGACCCGCTGGCGTTCCGCGAGCTGAACGCGCTGGAAAACGGTACGCCAACGGTCTGCGGGCAGGTGTTTGAACAGGGCGTCGGGATCAAAGCCTGTTTCAAAGCCCTTCGGGAGCCGTGGGCCAAAGCCACGGCGGATGCGGCGGCGTTCAACGCAAAAGGCGGTCCGATCCGTCGCGGCGTCGGGATCGCTGCGGGCTGGTACGGTTGCGGGAATACCTCTTTGCCGAACCCTTCGACGATCAAGTCGGGCGTGCGCAGGGACGGTAAAATCCTGCTACATCAGGGCGCGATGGACATCGGGCAGGGCGCAAATACCGTTATTTCCCAGATATTTGCACAAGCGCTCGGGGTGGATGTGAAGCACTTGCACCTGATCGGTGCGGACACAGATTTAACGCCGGATGCGGGCAAAACCAGTGCTTCGCGCCAGACGTTTGTGTCGGGCAATGCGGCACGCCTCTCCGGTCTGGCGCTGCGTGCGGAAATCCTGCGCCGCTGCAATGTGGACAGCGCCTCTGCTGTGATCGAACCGTCTGACGGCGCGCTGATTGTGCGGGACGGGTCCGCGCGGCATGAGGTTTCCCTGAGCGGCCTGCAGAGCGATGCAGAGGGTTATGTCCTGCGGGCCGAAGAAACCTATGATCCGCCAACCAAACCGCTCGATAAAGACGGGCAAGGTGTGCCTTATGCGCAATTCGGCTATGCGGCCCATCTGGCGGTTGTGGATGTGGACACCCGTTTTGGCACCGTGCATCCGGTACGCTTTGTGGCGGCCCACGATGTAGGTCACGCGGTGAACCCGATGCTGGTAGAAGGGCAGGTCCACGGCGGGATTGCGCAGGGTTTGGGCATGGCCCTGATGGAAGAGTATATTCCGGGGCGCACGGAAAACCTTCACGACTATCTGATCCCCACAATCGGGGATATTCCCCCGATTGAAACCCTGATCATCGAGGAACCGGATGCGCATGGTCCTTATGGCGCCAAGGGGCTGGGGGAGCATGTGCTGATCCCGACTGCCCCTGCCTTGATCAATGCCATCAACCGCGCCACAGGGGTGCAATTGCGGCAGGTTCCGGTTACGCCTTCCCGTCTGAAAGCCGCACTGAAGGAGGCGCGTCATGACTGAACGGGCTGCTGTCGAGAAAATCCGCTGCGATGCCTGTCCGGTGTTGTGTTATATCGCTGAAGGCCGCTCCGGTGCCTGTGACCGTTACGCAAATCACAATGGTGAACTGGTGCGGCTGGACCCTCTGACGGTGATCGAAAATGGTGGTCCGGCTGTGCCGTTTCTTCAAGGGGGCGAATGGGACGGCGACATTGTGCAAGGGTCGCGCCCGTTTGTGACGGCTATTGGTGCAGGTACCACTTATCCTGATTACAAGCCCGCGCCGTTTATCGTCTCGGCGGAAACGCAGGGTGTGGATATGGTGACGGTCGTGACCGAAGGGATTTTCAGCTATTGCGGGGTGAAGGTTAAAATCGACACGGACCGCCACATAGGCGAGGAACGGTCCATCGTGCGCGTGGACGGAGAGGCTATCGGCCATGTGATGACCAGCGAATATGGCAGCAAGATGCTATCCCTTGGCGGGGTAGACCACCTGACCGGAGGCTCCAAGAAGGAAGGTCGCGTCACTTGCGACGCTTTGTTGGCTTTGTGCAACTGCGAGCCGGTCGAGTTGGAAATAGACGATGGTTCCGTTGTAATTGTGCAAGCAGGTAAGGCGCCGATCATCAATGGAGAGCAGGAAAGGCTGATGCGGGTGGGTTGTGGTTCCGCCGCAATCGGCATGTTTGCGGCCCAGTGGAAGGGCCATGCGGATGAGGTGATTGTGGTGGACGATCATATCACCGGCGTCCTGTCCGAACATCAGGCTGGCGTGCTGCTGGACATCCCGCCAAGCGGCATTCGTGTGGTCGGTCGCCGCTCTACTCCGGGGCGGTATTTTCAGGTGGCCGAGCCGGGGACGGGATGGGGTGGCACCGATATTTCCGACCCGCTGAAGGTGATCAAAACCGTGAACCCCAAAGTGGCATGGCCCGGATTGCGGCTATTCATGATTTCCACCACCGGAGAGCAATGGGCCTATTTCGAGCTGGACGAGGATCTTGTGCCCCAACCCGCTGAAGCACCCGCCGCGCTGCGGGCCAGTGCGGAACGGGTGGCGGAGAATTGCGAACCTTCGGTCTGTTCGGTGCTGTTCATGGGCGGTGCAGGGGGATCGTTGCGGGCGGGGGTGACGGAAAATCCGGTAAAGCTGACCCGATCCGTGCGCGATACGCTGACACAGGTGACGATTGGCGGGGCCGAGGCCTATCTCTGGCCGGGAGGGGGCATCACCGTGATGGCCGATGTGACGCAAATGCCATCCAACGCTTTTGGCTATGTGCCGACGCCAGCCCTTGTCGCGCCGATCGAATTTACCATGCGCCGCAGCGATTATATTGCTTTGGGCGGCTATGAGTCCGAGATCCGCAAGGTTGACGCGGTGCTGGATGGCAAGGAACGCCGCATCGGTGGCGCAAAGGCGGCGGAATGATCGCAGCACGAATTTCCAGCGACAGGTTGCATCTGCAACACGGGCCGATTGATCTGATCATCGGCGTGGACGGCGACCGCGCGGCGGCTTTTGCTGCTGCTGAGGCGCGTTTTGCGACGATCCTTGACGAACTGGTGGCCGAGTTGCCCCTGTTGCGTAAACCGATGCCGGTGGCTCTGCGCGGGCATGTGGCACAACGAATGGCGCGGGCATCGTCTGGCTATCAGGATTTCATAACGCCGATGGCTGCTGTTGCTGGGGCTGTTGCGGATGAAATCCTAACCGCGATCCGCACGCAAACACGCCCCGAAAGGGCCTACGTGAACAACGGCGGAGACATCGCCGTGTTTCTGGCCAAAGGGCAGAGGTTTGACGTGGGTATTGCCGGTCTGGATGCAACGGCGCTCGGGAAGGTGACACTGCACAGCGGTGACGGAATTGGCGGAATTGCCACCAGCGGGCAGGGCGGGCGCAGCCTGTCGCTGGGCATTGCGCAAAGCGTGACGGTTCTGGCGGATTGCGCGGCGGTCGCGGATGCTGCCGCGACTCTGATTGCCAACAGGGTTGATTTGCCCGACCATCCCGCTATCACGCGGGAGAGCGCAGACCGGCTGGACCCTGACAGCGATCTGGGCAAGCGTATGGTTGTGACGGGATGCGGCCCCTTGGGGGTAAGGGATAAAAGGCGCGCCTTGGAATATGGCGCGCAATTTGCGCAGGATTTATGGGCGCAGGGACGCATAAAAGCGGCTTACCTGTTGGTGCAGGGAGAAAGCCGCGTGATCGGAACAGAGGAGCTGGCACATGCCTGACGTAGTGGTTCGCAAGATTATGACAACGATGGAGGAGATCCATCACGAATTCGGCCCCGAACCGGAGGTGCCCCTGCGTCGCGTTGCAGCCGTGGCCGTGATTAAAAACCCGTTCGCGGGAAAGTATGTTGCTGATATTGCAGGGTTTATGGAAGACCTCAAACCCCTTGGCTTAACGATGGCGCAAAAGGCGCTGGCGCTGTTGGGCGGGGATGCTTCGGTGGTTGAGGGCTATGGCAAGGGCTCTATTGTGGGCACCGCCGGAGAGTTGGAACACGGTGCGCTCTGGCATGCGCCGGGGGGCTATGCCATGCGCGAATTGCTCGGGGATGCGGCGGCGATTGTGCCTTCGACAAAAAAGGTCGGTGCGGCGGGGACACGGCTGGACGTGCCGATCACCCATATCAACGCTTCCTATGTGCGCAGCCATTTTGATGCGATGGAAATCGGTATGAATGACGCGCCCCGCGCTGATGAGTTGGCCTTTATTCTGGTGATGAGCACGGGTGCCCGTATTCATGCACGGGTCGGTGGTCTGGCGGCAGAGGAGATTACAGGGAAGGACGGGTTGAGATGAGCCTGAAGATCAGAAAAACCGCTGTTTGGGTGGAAGAAACCCATCTGGAAATGGGCCGCGAGATTTCGCCGCCCACGCGCAAGGCAGTGGCAGTTGCGGTGATCGAAAATCCCTTCGCAGGTAGCTATGCCGAAGACCTTACACCGCTGATGGATATGGGCGCGGAACTGGGTGGTCTGCTCGGGGAGCGTTGCGTGCAGGCGCTGGGGATCACGCCGGAGCAGGCGGAAAGCTATGGTAAATCCGCGATGGTGGGTGAAAACGGCGAACTGGAACATGCCGCTGCGATCCTGCATCCCAAATTGGGCGCACCCCTGCGCAAAGCGGTTGAAAAAGGGGCGGCTTTGGTGCCCTCGTCAAAAAAAATGGGCGGGCCGGGGCAGGATCTGGACGTGCCGCTGGGCCATAAGGACGCGGCTTACGTGCGCAGCCATTTCGACGGGGTAGAGGTGCGGATGAGTGATGCGCCCCGCGCCAATGAAATCCTTGTGGCTGTCGCGGTGACGGACAGCGGGCGCCCGTTGCCCCGTGTTGGCGGGCTGACCCACGAAGAGGCTGAAGGCAAGGACGGGTTGCGCTGAATGGCATACCGTTTGGACGAACAGATCGGTTATATCCTGCGGCTGGCGAACCAGCGGCACGGGCTGATCTTTAACAAACACTCTGAACTGGGGCTGACCCCGACCCAGTTTGCCGCCCTTGTGCGGATCGGGGAAATGGGGGCCTGTTCACAGAACCTTCTGGGGCGGCGTACGGCGATGGATGTGGCTACGATCAAGGGCGTTGTGACGCGGTTGAAAGCCAAAGGGTTCATCCAACTTAGCCCTGATCCCGGTGACAAAAGACGCACGGTTGTGTCGCTGAGCGCGCAAGGCCAGGAGGTGATCGACCAGCTTCATGCCTTTGGCGAGAAGGTGACAGAGGAAACCCTGTCGCCCCTGAACGAGCCGGAACGCAAGGTTTTTCTGGACATGTTGAAGCGTCTGACGTGATCTGTTGGGGAGGGCAGGGCCAGAGCGGTCGCTGCGCCTGTTTGACGGGAGGACGTGATGACACCGGGTCGTGCTTATCTGAATACAGAGGAAATCCGCAGCTTTAATGGCCGCTCTGATCTTTGGGGCGCGTGGCTGGTGCTGCATTGCTGGGGGGTGATCGCGCTGGCGCTGGCGCTGTTTGCGCTCTGGCCCAATGTGCTGACCTTCGTACTGGCGGTGATGCTGATCGGCTCGCGCCAGTTGGGGCTGGCAATCCTGATGCATGAAGCGGCCCATGTGGCCCTGTTCAAGACGCGGAAATATAACGAGTTCGCGGGGGAGTGGCTGTGCGGGCGGCCGATCCTTGCGGATATGTTTGAATACCGCCGCTATCATCTGAAGCACCACCAGCACACCCAGACCGAAAAAGATCCGGACCTGAACCTGTCCCGCGCCTTTCCAACCACCAAGGCCAGCCTGCGGCGCAAGCTGCTGCGCGATATTACCGGGCAGACCGGATTTCGCCAGCGCAGCCAGCAGATCATGATGGCCTTCAAACTGGCAGGGGAAGCAGAGGGCATGACCCGTCAGGATCTGGCGCAGGCGTTTTCCGGTCCGGTTCTCGGGCGTGCGCTGATTGCCAACGGGGTGATTTTTGGGGTGATGTGGGCTATTGGCGCGTGGTGGTGGTGGTTTGCGTTCTGGGCGCTGCCGCTGTTGACGTGGTTTCAGTTGGTGCTGCGGGTGCGCAATATTGCCGAACATGGCGTGGTAGAGTTTTCTGACGATCCCCTGCGCAACGTGCGCACCACCAAAGCGGGACCGTTGATGCGGCTGTTTCTGGCGCCGTACTGGGTAAATTACCATCTGGAGCATCATCTGATCATGCATGTACCCTGTCGGCATTTGCCACGGTTGCACCGGCTGATGCTGGAGAAGGGTTATGGCGATAAAATGCGGATCGGGCGGAACTACTGGGACGTGCTGAAACTGGCGGCATCCCGTCCGGCGGGATGAAGGGATGGCGGGTAGTTAGATGGCGGGATTTCTTAACAGAGGGTTAATTTAGACCCTGCAAATATGAAGCGTCATACAAGACGCGTCTTCCAAGACGCTTCAATAATGAAGCTTCATATAAGACGCTTCATTATTGCAGGGTGATCAGACCTATGTTCGCTTGAACCCCTGACCCCAACAAGGTTTCAGCTTACAACCTCGGGCAACCTGTTCGCAGGCGGGGTGTTGCGGGACCGTCCCGATGTCACCTTGCCGTCAATGATCGTCATTCCGACCCCGGGCAGGTTGCCCAGTTCAATGCTTTCCAGAATATGCTTGCCCGGTGCATGTTGTGCCTGATCCATCAGCACGAAATCCGCAGCCTTGCCCACTTCGATCAGGCCGGTGTCCAGCTCTCGCCGCCGCCCCGTGTTGCCATTGGCAAAGCAAAAGGCGGTTTCGGCTTTCACGTTCCCGAGCGAGGACAGCATCGCCACCATCCGCAGGATACCAAGGGGTTGCACCCCTGACCCCGCCGGACCGTCCGTGCCGAGGATCACTTGATCCAGCTTGCCCAACTCCCGTGCGGTGTTCAGCGTCAGCAGGGCCGCCCGTTCATTGCCGTTGTGCACGATCTCCAGCGCTGCGGTGCAATTCTCACACAGGCAAATGATCTGATCGTCGGGCAGGGCGGAGTGTCCGCCGTTGATATGGCCGACCACATCCGTGCCGGTTTCAAGCACCATATCCGCATCAATCAGGCCGGAACCGGGAATGGACGGCCCGCCGGTGTGGATCGTGGACTGTATCCCGTATTTGCGCGCCCAGCTGACCATCTGTTGCGCAGTCTTGCCATCCTTCACGGTGCCAAGCCCCACTTCGCCCAGCAACTTGACACCTGCACTGGCCAGTTCCTTAAAGTCCTCTTCCACCATACCGTGTTCGATCACCGGCGCACCAGCGTGGACTTTCATACCGGAGGGGCGAAAGTTTTCGTACCAGCGCTGGGCGGCAATCGCCATCGCTTTCAACCCCACCACATCTTTGGGGCGGCCCGGCATATGCACTTCGCCCGCTGAAATCAGCGTGGTGACACCGCCGTGCAGGGTGCTGTCGATCCAGTGCAACTGCTGCTGGCGCGGGGTATAATCCCCGACAACGGGGTGGATGTGACTGTCGATCAGACCGGGGGCGAGCGTGACTCCATTGGCATCTACGATCGTATCGGCCTGATCTATGTCCATCTCGGCTCCGCGGCCGATTTCGCTGATCTTGCCGTCAATGGCGATGATGCAATCCGCGTCCAGAATCGGCTCTTCGATCCGGCCCGAGAGCATTAATCCGATGTTCTTGATCACTGTCTTTTCCATGGGCTCTCTCCTCTATACGCCAAGGTAATGGTGTAGCTTTTCGGGGTTTTCGCGCAGCGCACCCGTGTCTGTCGTCTCTAGCGAGCGGCCGTTTTCCACAAACACCACCTGATCGGCAATGTTCAGAACCGCATCAATGCGCTGTTCCACCAGAACAACCGCCAGATTGCGGGATTTCATCTGCAAGACCACGTCACGGATCAGATCAATCATAGAGGGTTGCAGCCCCTCGGTCGGTTCATCCAGCAGCAACACTTTGGGACGCAAGCACAGGGCACGCCCCATTGCCAGCATCTGCTGTTCACCCCCTGAAAGCGTATCCGCCTGTTGCCTCAACCGTTCGCGCAGGCGGGGGAACAGGTCCAGCACCTCTTCACGCGTGGCGGCCTTGTCCTTGGTGTGGAGCAACCCCACCTCCAGATTTTGCGCCACGGTCAGTTCGGAAAACAACCGCCGGCCTTGGGGAACATAGGCGATGCCGGATTTTGGCACGCCGTGGGGCGGCAGGTCGGACAGGGTCACACCGTCCAGCGTCACAGAACCGGCTGTCAGGGGCAACATGCCCATGATCGCCTTGAGCGTGGTAGTTTTGCCCGCCCCGTTGCGCCCCATAATGCAGGTGATTTCCCCCGCTTTCGCGGTCAGCGATACATCAAACAGTACCTGAACACGGCCATAGCCCGACTGGATATGTGAAAGTTCAAGCATGTCCGCTCCCCAGATAGGCCTCTTGTACGGCGGTATTGGCGCGGATTTCCTGTGGCGTGCCATTGGCCAGAACCATCCCCTGATCCAGTACGGTGATGTATTCCGCCACCTCCATCACCACATTCATATTATGTTCGATCAACAGGATTGTGGTTTCTGCATCCAGCGTTTTGATCAGCGTGTTGAACTCTTCCACTTCGGATTCCGCCAGCCCTTGGGTCGGTTCATCCAGAATGAACAGGCGCGGTTCCTGTGCCAGACCCATGCCGATTTCAAGGATGCGCTGATGGCCGTAGGACAGATCGCCTGCCATCTGATCGGCGCGGTCGCTTATGTTAAGACGGCTTAGAACCTCATCCGTTTTGGCGCGCACCGCGGCTTTGTTCCGGCCCAATCCGCGCCGTGCGGCCAGTGCCACATTCTCGCGCACCGGAAGCCCCGGAAACACTGAAGTGATCTGGAAGGTATAGGCCATGCCCCGCTCGATCCGCTTGTGGGCGGGAAGGGCTGTTACGTCCTGCCCGTCAAACGTCACCGTGCCACGGGTGGCCGGAATGCGCCCGCAGATCATGCCGACAAAGGTGGATTTTCCCGCCCCGTTCGGCCCGATAATGGCGCGGGTCTGGCCTGCTGGCAGATCGAAATCCACATCCGTATTGGCCTTCACACCGGCATAGGCTTTGGTCAGTCCGCGTGTAGTCAGAATCATGGCAGCCACCTTAGGAAACGGGTCCGGATCGTGCCGACAATGCCGTGGGGCAGAAACAGTGTAACCAGCACCAGTGTCACACCAACCACCAGCAAATAAGCCTCGGTTTTGCCAGAGGCGTAGTCGATCAGGTAGAACATGAACAAGGCACCGACAAAGGGGCCGACCGTTGTGCCAGCCCCACCGACCAGCACCCAGAGCAGGGGGAAGATCGAATATTGCACGGTGGCAAAGGTCGCCCCCGCGTAGCCGAACAACAGCGCGTATGTCGCACCCGAAGCGCCCGAAACAACACCCGACACGATCACCGCCTTCAGCTTGATCGCGGTGACGTTATAGCCGAGCATCCGCGCCCGTTCCTCATTCTCGCGAATGGCCACTAATGTCCGCCCGAACGGCGCGCGGATCATATAGGCCAGCCCGAGCAGCGTGACCGAGAACAGTACCAGCGCACAGAAATACCGCACGCCCGGATCGCTCAGGTCATACCCCGCGATCTGGCGGCTTGCCTGTTGCAGGGCAAAGCCCTCGTCTCCACGGGTGTATTTGCCAAAGTAGAGGATCGTCAGATAGCCTGCCTGCGCGAACATCAGTGTCACGATCATAAAGGCAACGCCCGTGGTGCGCAGGATCAGAAACCCGATCACCGCAGAGACCACAAGGGCAGCGATCAGTCCGGCGGCAAAGGCAGGCAGCGGCGTCCAGTCCGCCAGATGCATCGTCAGCCCAAGCCCGTAGAGACCGGCAGAAAAGAACAGCGCATGGCCAAGGGACAGCAGCCCCGTGTAGCCGAACAGCAGGTTGTACCCCATTGCGTAGATGGCAATGACCATAACACTGGCCAGATTGCCCGAATGATAGGCGGGCAGCACAAAATAAGCCAGCGCAAGCAGGCCGATCAACCCGAAATGAAGCCCGTGGGTCTTTCCTGTATCGCTCATGATGTGGACTTCCCGAGCAGACCTTTTGGACGGAACACAAGCACCATTGCCACCACCAGTGTGGCAAAAATCTTGGCCAGCGTCGGCGTGAAGAAGACCGAAATAATCCCGTCCGCCATTCCGATCAGAATGGCCGCAATAATGGTGCCGGGCAGAGAGCCTAGCCCGCCGATAATCACGACGATAAAGGATAAAAGCAGCGGATCATGCCCCATCAGGTAATAGGCCTGCTGGATCGGCACCACCAGAACCGCACCGATAGCAGCCAGCCCTGCGCCCAGTCCAAAGACGACCGAATAAACGGTTTTGACAGGGATACCAAAGGCTTGTGCCATATCACTGTCCTGTTGGGTAGCGCGCATCACCAGCCCCGCCTTGGTGCGGGTAATGGCCAGCCAGAGGGTAATCAGGATCACAACGGCGGCTGCAATGACGAACAGTTTGTAAGATGTGGTTGAAAGCCCCCAAGGAAAGTAGACTTCAAACCCGTTTTCGCCCCATTCAAACCACGGCAGGGCAATGCGCGTGTTGAACGGCGGCTCCACGGGACGGGCATCCGGACCAAAGGTCATCAGCGTGGTTTGTTGCAGGATATACAGCGTGCCGATGGTGGCAACGATGGTGCGTTCGGGATCATAGTTGATATGGCGCAGGATCAGCCTGTCCACCCCAGCCGCAAGCAGCCCCACCAGCAGAGGCGCAATCAGCAGCGCCGCAATAAAGCCAAGCGCGGGATGGGCACCGACACTGGTGGCGATAAACCACGCCAGCACAGCGCCGACCATGTAGAATTCGCCGTGGGCCACATTGACCACGCGCATCACGCCGAAGACGATGCTTAGCCCCATAGCGGTGAGTGCCAGAACAGCGGCGGTGGTTGCGCCCTCTAGTGAGGCAAGCAAAAGGTGGGGGCCAAACTCCATCGGTTAGCCCCACATGCCGGTGGCGGGCGGTGTGGCAACTGATTTGCAAAACAGTGCGTTATCGCACAGATTCTGAAACCCGCGGATTGTATGAATAGTATATGAAACTGGGGGCATTAGCGGCTTTCGACACAAGCGGTGATCGTCTTTTGATAAGGGCGGCACATTGAATGCCCCGTCCCGTTTGCAAGTGATAAGGCGCGCCACTGAGCGGTTATGTGGCAGTTCCGCCTTGGGGGGCCACCCGGCGTGTGCGTGCAGGGTGGCTCTCCGTGTTTGCGCCATTCTTGGCGGATCGCAAGCTCGGTTCAGAAGCTTTGTGTGGTGTAATCCACTTCGTCTTCATACAGCGTATCTTCGATGGAAGATGTATGGGCCAGAACCAGTTTGCCGCTGTCCACCTTGGATATATACTGGTGGCCAAAGGTCTGGTGCGTTTTACCGTTAAAGCGTTTCGCCCCCTGCGGATGATCGTCCGACAGCGGCATGTCCGTCATCTCCTCAATCGCTTCGATCAGTTTGGACCGGTCGGCTGTGCCTTTGTAATCGGCAGCCTCCATCCCGCGTTTGATGATGTTCAGGGTCTCCCAGCAGCCAAACATATGGGAATAGGTCGAGACATCCTTGGCATCAGACACAGACGCGCCGTTGTCATCCACGCCCACAGCCTCGCGGTACAGTTTGTCATGGCTCGACTGGTCCGCCTGCGCATAGCGCGGGTTGCCTTCCCAGAAATAGGTGCCTTCAAGAAATTCCAGACCGGGCGAGTTGATGTCCACCGCCTCCAGACTGTCGAGGAAACCGAAGATTTCCGGCTTGGAGGGGCCAAAGAACTCGCCCATCTCCTTCACGAAGGTCAGAACAGCAGGGCCGATCATCACGTGGTAAATCACCTCTGTGTCCCGCGGGATTTTCGGGAAATACTTGGTGAAAGAGGTCTCACTGGGCGGAATGGCGATCTTGGCTACAACCTCGCCCCCCTGTTTTTCAATCGCCTCAGAGAAATAATCACGGTGATCATGCCCGAACGCAAAATCGGGATAGATCATGGTGACTTTCTTGCCGAGATTATTTGCAACAAACGGTGCCATCGCCTGAACCTGCGATTTCACATCCGTAATGCCGGGTTGCATGGTCCAGCGGTTCAACGCGCCAGAGGCGACGTGATGGCCTTCGGAAACCACGAAATACGGCAGTTTCAATTCGCCCGCACGGGGGGCCGATCCGTAAACCACATGGGAAAACAGCGTCCCGAACCCGATGTCGCAATTGTGTTGGGTTGCGAATTTCTCAACCACTTCGGCACCCCGTTTGGGGTCGGTGCCATCGTCTTCTGCAATGATCTCGACAGGGCGGCCGTTGATCCCGCCCGCATCGTTGATCCGCTTTACAGCGGCGGTGGTCGTGCGGTCATACCAACGCCCGTAGGATGCACCAATGCCGGTGCGGTGGACCTGAAAACCGATGCGAATAGGCTCTGAACTTTGGGCTTGGGCATAGCGCCCCAAGAGGGGGGTCGCGGCGGCGGCGGCTGCTGTTCCAAGCAGGGTGCGGCGCGTCAACGTAGGGGTAGGCTTAATCAATTTTCTCATTGGAACCTCCGAGTCGTCTGTTGGTGGGTTAGTCTTTTTTCGTCAAGTCTGTATGTACACTAACAATTTGTCTACATTTTTTTTACGCCCCCTTTGGTGTCGCCAAAAGCCACAACCCCAGAATAGTATAGCCGATCATAAAGGCCGAGAGAGGGATCTGACTGATCAGGATTCCCCGTCGGGTCGCAAAATATTCGCTGGCGATACGGTGGGACAGGAGGATGGCCAGCACATGGCCAAACACAATCGCCCCCGCCTGACTGAGGAAAATCATCCGCACGGTTGCGGTGGTGTTGAAGAAACCTGTGGATACGAAAAACGGCCCGAGGTTCAGGTAATCCGCGCCACGGCCCAGCGGGTTGGACAGGGCCACCAGCGCGTGTTGGCCATCCACCAGCAGGGCAGGCAGGAAATGGGCGAAATGATAGGCCAGTGCAATCGGCAGAATGGTTAACGCCTGACGGCGAAACAGATGTCCGGTTTGTCCCTGCGGTGCGGTCATCCAGACGCAGACGTAAAAAATCACGCAAAGACAGATGTTTGTCAGGATCAACCCGACAAGGGTCTCGGTGATAATGGCCGATCTGCCCGGAAACTCCAGCGGGTTAATGCCAAGCTGCACCAGCCAGAAAAAGGTCTCGTTCAAACCGTCAAACGTGCCGGTGCCAAGCAGCACCAGTGCGAAAACCGCCAGTGAGAGCGGTGGCACGCCGGACTCTGCAATCCGCCAGCCCGGTGCACCGATGCGAAGCGCGCCATTGCGCCGGAGCGGAGAGATTTTGGCGATCAGGCCGATGAAGACGGTAAGGAATTCGCCTTGTTGCAACCATCTCTGCCCCCCGAACACCATCATCATCACAAAGGTGAACATCCAGTAAAGAACCGCCAAAGTCGCCAGAAGCCGCGGGTCGGTAGCATGGGAGCTGGCAATCCCAAAACCGTTGAACGCCATCAAAAGAACAACCGCAGGCCAGTGCCCGACCCAAGCCGGCAGGTGCAGCAGCGGCGTGGAATCCCCGCCCGATACCAGACGGAACAGCCCGCTCCACGGGTTGAGCCAGACCCACAAATTGCCAAACAAACCGCAAAGGATCACGAAACCGATCCAGAACACCGTCCAGACCCCCAGCGTCATCAGATTGGCCAAGGGATCATAAGGGCCGAACAACCCAAGCCAGACGAGGCCGAGAAACACAGCCGTCGACAACAGGCTTAACAGGACGGGTGCGGGTGCGGGCAGATCAAACAGGCGGATGCTGCGAAACAGCCCCGCCAGCGCCGCATGGTTCATCATCGCGGCCAGTATCACTGTGGCCAGCACCGCCAGTCCGCCGGAAATGATATAGATTTCAGTGGGCAACAGCAGGATCAGACCTTGCTGACCCGCATGGGCGAAGGCGGCGGCGGGCGCAAGAAGAAGGACAGACAACAGCCGGATCTTAATCATGGGGGGACGTTAGAAAACTATTTCGGGTTTGAACAGCTATAGTCTGGGCTTGTGTCGCTGCCAGCCCCAAGCTACGCCTTTGCAACGGGAACAGGGAAGGGAACAGACATGGCTGCGGGCATCTATCCGAAGACACCGAAACATGACTCCTATGACGTGGTCATAGTGGGCGGCGCGATTTATGGCGCCTCTATTTCGTGGTGGCTGACGGAAATGTCAGGGTTTGACGGGCGTATTCTGGTTGTGGAACGGGACGCAAGCTATGAGTTTTGTTCAACCGTTCACACCAACAGCTGCATGCGCCAGCAGTTCAGCCGTGCAATCAATATCCAGATCTCGCAGTTTGGCGCGGAATTTGTCAACAACTTCAAGGCGTTCATGGGGGGTGATGATCGCGTTCCCGATCTTGTGCTGCAGAACTTCGGGTATTTGTACCTCGCAGATACGCCGGAATTTGCCCGAACATTGCAGGACGTGCAGCGGCTTCAGGCACAGAAAGGCGCAGGGACGCGGCACATGTCAGCGGCGGAACTGGCGGCGGAATATCCGTTTTATCAGCTCGATGATATTCTGGCCGCGAACCACAATACGGTGAATGAGGGCTATTTTGACGGCGGCACAATGTTCGACTGGTGGAAGAAATCCGGTCGGGAACGGGGCGTGGAATATATCGAAAACGAGGTGGTCGGGCTGGGCTGTTCTGTCGCAGGGGATTGCGTGGAGTCTGTGACGCTCCGGTCGGGGGAGGTGGTGTCTTGCGGGACGGTGGTGAACGCATCCGGCCCGCGTGCGGCGCAAACGGCGGCGATGGCGGGCATTGACCTTCCGGTGGAGCCGCGCAAACGCTACACCTATATTTTCGCAGCAGAACAACCGCTTGACCGCGACCTGCCGCTGACAATCGACCCAAGCGGCGTGCATTTCCGCACCGACGGGCGATATTATATGGCGGGCTGTCCGCCGGAACCCGAAGATGACCACGCCGTTTTGCCGGATGATTTTGTCGCGGATCACGGGTTGTGGGAAAACAAGGTCTGGCCCGCCATTGCCAACCGGATTCCCCAGTTTGAGGCGATTAAACTGGTGAACAGTTGGGTCGGCCATTACGCCTATAATACGCTGGACCAGAACGCAGTGGTGGGGCGGCATCCCCATGTGACAAACTTTGTGTTTGCCAACGGGTTTTCCGGTCATGGTTTGCAACAATCCCCCGCGCTTGGCCGTGGGGTGGCAGAGTTGATCTCTTACGGGGAATACCGTTCGCTCGACCTGACGCCTTTCGGGTTCGAGCGGATTGAAAACAAGCAGAGTTTCGACGAAAAGGCGGTGATTTGAACCGTCCCTGCGGCGATACAACTTGAAAGTCGCCGCGCGTGAACCGATACGAAGAATGAAAGTTAAGAGGATAACATGCTGAAAAAACTGGTTTTAACAGGGGCTGCAGGGCGGCTCGGGTCTTATCTGCGAGAGCCACTGTCAAAAATGTGCGAAGAGCTGGTGTCTACGGATATTGCAGAAGGCATTGGCAATCTTTACCCCAACGAGCGGTTCGTTCAGGCGGATATTGCCAAGTTTGACGAGGTAGAGCCGCTGATGGAGGGGGCCGATATGGTCATCCATTTCGGCGCGATCGTGGACGAAGTTCCCTTTGAAGAGATTTGGGGTCCGAATTTTGTCGGATCGTATAACGTGTGGGAAGCAGGCTATCGTCACGGCGTGCGCCGGATCGTTTATGCAAGTTCCATCCATGCGGTCGGGATGCACCCGTCGCGGGACAATATCGGCGTAGATGCACCACACCGTCCGGATACGTTTTACGGTCTGGCCAAATGTTTCACCGAAGATCTGGGCCGGATGTATTGGGAAAAACGCCAGATGGAATCGGTGCATCTGCGGATTCTTTCGGCAGCACAGGTTACGGGCGCACGGGCGCTGGGCACATGGTTGTCATACGACGATCTGATCCAACTCGTCACCCGCGCGATTGAAACGCCTGTGGTGGAGTGGAGCGTGATTTACGGCGTGTCCAACAATGACCGCGCACCTGTGGACAACACAAAGGCGCGGCATTTGGGGTATAAGCCGAAGGACAATGCAGAGGTGTTTGCACAAGAAATCCTCAAAGATGCACCGCCAATGGATCCAACCGATGTGGGCCATTCCAGACTAGGCGGACCCTTCGCCTCGGTTGAGCTGGGGCAGAGCGGTCTGGCCACGATGGACATTGTAGACGACAAAAAGATCACCTGATCCGGAAAGATCAAATCGCAACGCCGGAGCTATCTCGTCCGGCGCAATTATTTATTGAACAGGGCGGCGCGATAAGTGCCGCCCTTTTTCCAAGCTGCATACCATCCCCACAAATCCCTTATTAAAATAACCTGTCTGTGAAATCCCTTTTCCATCTGGTCCGCTTGCTGTTTCGGTACGGCGGTCGCGAAACGTCGTATCTCCCTCAGGCAGGATACACCCCACAGCTTAAGAAATACTTACCACCACAAAGGCGATTATCGTCGGAGTTTTGCGAAACCGGGACAGTGCACCCATCACGTCAGAGAGGGTAATCCGCTGAATATTACTGGTGCGGGCGGGGGGACTCGAACCCCCACGGCACAAAGGCCCACAGATTTTAAGTCTGTTATGTCTACCATTCCATCACGCCCGCAACCGGCTGACTGGAGGCGCACAATTGCGGTTTGGGCCGCGATTGTAAAGCGCCTCTATGCGCGGTTTTTAGAAAAAATTATGTCCCATGCGGGGGCGCAGGCGGGCGGCCATCTCTGCGCCGATCTCTGCCGCTTCGGTGCGCGCGCCAGAGAGGGTCTCTGTCAGGCTCTCGCTGCCGTCGGGACGCAATACCTCACCGCGCAGGGTGATTTGGTCGCCGTCGAGCAGGGCCAGCCCCGCAATCGGTGTCTGGCAGGACCCGTCCAGCCCGCGCAGCAGGGCGCGTTCTGCGAACAGGCGTGTTTGCGTTTCGGTGTCGTTGATCAGGGCCAGCGCGTTGGCTGCGGTTTCGTCATCCTTGCGCCGTTCGATCCCGATGGCACCCTGCGCGATGGCGGGCAGCATGTCGTCGGGGGAAATCGGTGTGGCGGTGTCGGCCGGCATCTCAAGCCGTTTCAATCCGGCCATTGCCAGAAAGGTTGCCTGCGCCACCCCTTCGGAAAGTTTGCGCAGCCGTGTTTGCACGTTGCCGCGAAATTCAACCACTTGCAGATCGGGCCTGCGGTGTTGCAATTGTGCGCGCCGCCGCAGCGACGATGTGCCGACAACCGCGCCGTGGGGCAGTTCCGCAATCCCTGTCACACTGGGGGACAGAAACCCGTCGCGCACGTCTTCGCGGGGCAGGATGCAGTCGATCACCAGACCGTCGGGCAGGTCTACCGGCATATCTTTCATGGAATGCACCGCGATGTCGATGGTGCCATCCAGCATGGCTTCTTCGATTTCCTTGGTGAACAGCCCCTTGCCGCCGATCTCGCTCAGGGCGCGGTCTTGCACGCGGTCGCCTGTGGTTTTGATGGCGTGGATTTTGAAGGCGGATTCGGGAAGGTCCAGCGCGGCCATCAGCCTGTCACGGGTTTCGTAAGCCTGCGCCAGCGCCAAAGGAGAGCCGCGGGTGCCAATGTTCATCGGGGTATCAGGTGAATAGGTCATAAGTTGCGGTTTAAGGCCGCGCTTGCCCATAAGCAAACGGGAAAATGTCGCGGACGGGTTCCCCCGACGGCGGTGGCGGGATATAGCGGGCGGAGTTTGCACGAAAGGCTGCGCGATGAAAACCGAAGACAAGTTGCTGTTGCGTGCACTGCGCGGGGAAACCCTGCCGGTGCCTCCGATCTGGATGATGCGTCAGGCGGGCCGGTATCTGCCCGAATACAAGGCCACCCGCGCCGAGGCAGGGGATTTCCTGTCCCTGTGCTATAATCCCGATCTGGCCACCGAAGTGACCCTGCAACCGATCCGCAGGTTCGGATTTGACGCAGCGATCCTGTTTGCCGATATTCTGCTGGTGCCACAGGCGCTGGGGGCGGATTTGTGGTTTGTCACCGGTGAAGGACCGCGCCTTTCCACCGTTACAACGCCTGCGGATTTCGCCAAGCTGGGTCCGGCAGAGGACATCCACGAGACCCTGTCCCCGATCTATCAGACCATCCGCAACCTGCGTGAAAGCCTTCCCGCAGAGGTGCCGCTGATCGGTTTTGCCGGTTCGCCGTGGACCGTGGCGACCTATATGATTGCAGGGCAGGGCACGCCCGATCAGGGGCCGGCCCATGCGTTGATGAAAGAGAACACGGCGCTGTTTGAAAAGTTGATTGATCTAATCACCGAAGCAACGATCCTCTATCTGTCCAAACAGGTTGAGGCCGGTGCAGAAGTGGTTAAGCTGTTTGACAGTTGGGCGGGATCTCTCGACGGGTTGTCTTATGCGAAATACTGTATCCGCCCCACGGCCAAAATTGTGTCCCGCCTGCGCGAACGCTGGCCCGATCTGGCCATCATCGGTTTCCCGCGCGGTGCGGCGCCGGACGGATACGCGGCCTATGCCAAACACACCGAAGTGGATGGTCTGGCAATTGGCGGCGAAATGGATGCTGACTGGGCGGTAGAGAACCTGCAACCCTTTGTTTGCGTTCAGGGAAATCTTGACCAGACCCTATTGGTAGAGGGCGGCCCGCGTCTGGTCTCCGAAACCAAACGCATTGTCAAAGCCTTCTCCCGCGGTCCCCATATCTTTAACCTCGGTCACGGGATCACGCCGGATGCGGACCCTGACAACGTCAAACGGATGATTGCTGCGGTCCGCGGGGGTTAAAACCGGCGCATCAACCAGTCGGGCGCCGGAGCGTCCGGCCGGTTCCGCCCCAGGCCTGCGCCTGGCTCGGGGATATTTATCTGCCAGAAGAAGCGGGGCGGCGCGGTCCGTCCTGTGTTTGGATCCACTCTGTCGAATGCGATTGACGGGTTTTGAACTGTCGCGCTAACGTCGCGGCAAATCGCCCGTAATGCTTTGAAGGAGTGAATATGAAACGGATTGACAACCACCTGCCCACAGCCGACCTGCAGCGGTTGGATGCGGCCCATCACGTCCATCCTTTCACCCACGGCGCGGAACTGGCCGAGAAGGGTGCGCGGGTGATCACGCGGGCCGATGGTGTCATGCTGACCGATAGCGAAGGGATTGAGATCCTCGACGGTATGGCCGGATTGTGGTGCGTCAATCTGGGCTACGGGCGCAAGGAACTGGCCGAGGTTGCTGCGGCGCAAATGGCGCAACTTCCTTATTACAATACGTTTTTTCAAACCACCCATCCCCCTGTAGTGGCCCTGTCCGCGCGGCTTGCCGAACTGGCGCCGGGTGATCTGAACCATGTGTTCTTTGCCGGATCAGGGTCGGAAGCCAATGACACCAACATCCGTCTGGTGCGCCATTACTGGGCGTTGAAGGGCAAGCCCGAGAAGAAAACCATCATCAGCCGGAAGAACGCCTATCACGGCTCGTCAATGGGCAGCGGCTCGCTTGGCGGTATGGTGGGGATGCATGCGCAGGGTGGGATGCCGATCCCTGACATCACCCACATCGACCAGCCCTACTGGTACGGGGAAGGCGGCGATATGGACCCTGCGGAATTCGGTCTGGCCCGCGCCCGTGCGCTGGAGGCAGAGATCGACCGGATCGGGGAAGACAAGGTTGCCGCCTTTATTGCCGAGCCGATCCAAGGGGCGGGCGCGGTGATTATTCCGCCGGAAACCTACTGGCCGGAAATCCAGCGCATCTGTGACGAGCGTGACATCCTGCTGATTGCGGATGAGGTGATCTGCGGTTTCGGGCGCACTGGTAACTGGTTCGGGTCCCAAACTTTCGGCATCCGGCCCGACATCATGACCATCGCCAAGGGACTGTCGAGCGGCTACCAACCGATTGGCGGTTCTATCCTGAGTGATGAGGTGGCCGGGGTGATCAGCTCGGATGAGTTCAACCACGGCTACACCTATTCGGGTCATCCGGTGGCCTGTGCCGTGGCACTGGAGAACCTGCGCCTTCTTGAAGAAGAAAAAGTGATCGAGCATGTGCGCGACACGGCCGCGCCCTATCTGGCGCAGAAATGGCGCGAGATCAGCGATCATCCGATGGTTGGCGAAGCGCGCATTATCGGAATGATGGGGGCGCTGGAACTGTCACCGGACAAGGCCAGTCGTGCACCGTTCAAAGCGGAGAAAGGCACCGTGGGACTGCGTTGCCGCGAAAGATGTTTCGCCAACGGTCTTGTGATGCGTCATGTGGGAGATACGATGATTATTTCACCGCCGCTGATCATGACCAAAGACAATATTGACCAGTTGTTCGAGCGGGCGGTGAAATCGCTGGATGAGACCCTTGCGGGTCTCAAATCCGACGGTTTATGGGCCTGATAGCGCTGTTTCAGGGGACCAGTTTGTCACGGAAAACGAATGATACGATCTGGTCCCGTGAAATATTGTAGCGGCTGCGCAGGGTGTCGTCGTCCATATCCTGCATTGCGGTGATGGTATCGGCGCGGGATGCGGCGAGTGTCAGATCTTCAAAGAAGCGCAGCACAGCGGCGCCGGCGGTTTGCAGGGCGGACCAGATAGCGCCGCCGAGGGTTGGTTTGGTGTCTGAAATATAAGCCATGTTCGTTCCTTTCACTCCGTGTCAGGAGCCTGTCATACTGTTGGGGTTTAAATGGGAGCTGGAAGGCGTTTGGACAACGGACAATCTGTTAAAGCCGATATGTGTCTCGTGCATGGCTCTGGCGGAATTTCCGGATAAACGCGGGAACGGGTTGAGCCTGACGCATGGATGCGGCAGGGAGGGCGCAAAGGAGACAGCGCATGCTGGAAGCAGGAATCAAGGCCATTCTGAACGCGCTGGGCGTTGCGGTATTTGTGGTGGACAGCGACCAGACCATTGTGTTTCGCAATGAATCCGCGGTCAGCCTGTTCGGGACCGGCACGCAGGGGCGCAAACTGGCCCATTACGTGCCGAACAAACGCTGTATCCGCGCGGTCGAAAGTACGATCGACGAAGGCGGTCAGGCCAAAGTGGACGTGCGGTTGCAACTGGTTGTGCCCACGACGTTTTCCATGTCGGCGGTGCGGGTTGATCCGGATGCCAGCCGCTCTGACGCGCTGGTTGTTGTCAGCTTTGAGGATGTCAGCCACATTGAGGAAGCCGAGCAGATGCGTTCTGAATTTGTGGCAAATGTCAGCCACGAGTTGCGATCACCGCTTACGGCGCTCTATGGATTTATTGAGACACTTCAAGGGCCTGCACGGTCTGATCCAAAGGCGTCGGACAGGTTTCTTTACCTGATGGAGAAAGAAGCGGCGCGGATGGCGCGGTTGATTGATGATCTGTTATCCCTGTCCAAACTGCAATCCGAAGAGAAATATGCGCCGACAACGGTGGTCGATTTGCGCCCTATTCTGGAACGGCTGAGCGCCTCTCTCGAACCGATACTGGACCGCGAGCAAACTACGGTCAGGCTTGATATTCCGTCCGATCTGCCAGAGGTGATCGGGATCACGGACGAGCTGACACAGGTTTTTGCCAATCTGATCGAAAACGCCGCGAAATATTCCCGAAACGGTGCTGTGGTGTCCATTGAGGCCGGCGTGGACGAGATGGAGCCGGACATGGTGCGTGTGACCGTCAGCGATCAGGGCGAAGGTATCGCGCCAGAGCATATCGCCCGTCTGACAGAGCGGTTTTACCGGATCGACAAGGGGCGGTCCCGCGACAAGGGCGGCACCGGATTGGGGCTGGCGATTGTAAAGCACATCCTGATGCGCCACCGCAGCCGGTTGCAAATTGACAGTACTGTTGGTGTCGGAAGCCGGTTTTCCGTGGTGATCCCCCGCGCGATCTGACTTTGCCATGCAGGGTGTGAATAATCCGTTAATCGCGCCGCGGCCGATAACTTGTGTTTGACACAAATGCCGGTTCTACCGTCTGATACTCCGTATTAAGCGCAATTTTTATTGTTTACGGAGGTATCGGGATGGATTTCAGCTGGGGCACACCGCAGGAAACGTCTGTGGTGGACGGGTATCTCGACTGGTTCGATCACGTTTACCAGCCTGCGGGTGGCGGGGCGCTTGGCTATCGGCCTCTGCTGGTTCGGGTGAAACCGACAGGACGACCGGCGACCTTGCTAAAAACCCTGCGCTGGATCAAACGTAAACTCGACGCTGCGGGGCAGGGTGCGGATTTTCTGATAGACGGGATCGAACGGGCACATCTCGACCGGTTGCTGGCGCATCCTCCGGCGGAAGATGCAGCGCCTGATCTTTTCTTGCATGTCTCCAAATCGCTCGGGGATTTTGCCGCGGTCTACGGCAGATGGCTGGAGCCGCTCCCAAACGGGGGGGCGCGCCCGCCAGAACCATCCACCCGCGCCCCCGCTGGCGGCGCCCCCCATCCTGCACCTGTTGTGGCGGTGATTGACGATGCGATTGGCTATCTCAATGCGCGGTTCACCACCGGAACCGCGCCCCAACGCAAGACGCGGCTGGCGGCAATCTGGTTGCAATGCGAGGACAGCATCACCGACACCGATGGCCAGATCGGGATAAACTGCGGGCGGGTTTTGCAGGCGGGCGACATCGACGCGCTGCTGGCGCAGGGTGACAGGCTGGACGAGCCCGCGGAATACAGCGCGATGAACAAGGCGCTATACGACCGGCAGATCAGCCCGGTCTGGCATGGCATCACAGCGGGGGGCGGCTCCGAACTGGCCAGCACGCACGGCACGATTGTCGCGGATATTGCGGCGGGGGCCGATCCGCTGGACGGGGCGGACACCCTGTGCGCCTGTCCGATGCTGGCCGCGCAACTGCCCCCCCAAGCGGTAGAGGATACCTCTGGTGCCACATTGCAGCCCTATGTGCTGCGGGCCTTGCGCTGGATAATCTGGCAGGCGGACAGGTTGCAGGTGGACGGGCAGCACCGCCCGCTGGTGGTAAATATCTCGCTTGGTGTGCTGGCAGGGTCCAAGGACGGAACCAGCCTGATCGAACGGCAGATCGCCGCCGAGGTCTACCGGCGGGAAGCCCGCACAGGCCGTCCGATGCGGGTGGTGTTTGCCTTTGGCAATGACGGGCTGACGCGGCAGGTCGGCACCTTTGATCTGGAACCGGAGGCACCGCAATCGGTGACTTTGCGGGTGCAATCAGAGGATTACACCCCGAGTTTCGTTGAACTTCGCCCCGAAGATCCCGACGCCCTGTTGATCGGGATGGACAGTCTTTTGTCCCAACCTCTTGTGCTCGGGACAGTTCCGCTTGGTCACAGTGTTTCACTGGCGCGCGGATCGGCGCCGGCGGTGGCCCGCATCTATGCAATTGCGCCGCAGCAACTGGACGGGGGCGGGCAAACCTCTGCGTCTTATCTGCTGGCAATCGCCCCGACCGCCGCGTTTGAGGCGGGCAAACCGCTCGCCCCGAGCGGACCGTGGCAGATCACGCTCGGGACCAACGCAGCCGCGCAAACAGTGCGGATCGAAGTGCAGCGGGACGACCGGCCCTTGGGGTTTCAGGCACTGGCGCGGCAGTCCTATCTGGACGACACGGCGTTATGGGTCTGGAAACCGCCAGTAAAAACCAAATACGCCCCCAAAGCAGACGGGCCGGTGACGCGGATCGGGACGGAATCCGGCTGGCTGTCGGCAGGGATGCCCGAACAGGTTTATTGTGTCGGTGCGGCCCTGTGCGATACGGGATTTGCCGCGCCATATTGCGCAACGGGCGGTCCTTTGTCTGCCAGAGAACCCGGTGTTTCGGCCATTGGGGACAGTAGCTGGACCCTGCGCGGCGTCTTGGCGAGCGGCACGCTCAGCGGTAGTGCGACGGTCATGTCAGGCACATCGGTTGCGGCGCCCCAGATCACGCGGCAACTGGCTGTTTTGTTTGCCAGTGGTGCGGACATCGGGCCGTGGCATCCGCCATCAATCAATGCAAAGCGGGAGATGGCCGCGCTGTCAGCGCTCGACTGGTCTTATGTGCCGCAATACGAGCTGGACCAGCTCGGCCCGCTGGCTGTGTCAGCCGAAGCAGGGCTGCGTGCGCGTCTGGATAACGGCTATCGCCCCTGATCGGGCAGGGCGGTTAGGCCCATTCCTTTGCGGCGGCATCCCAGAGCTTTGACAACAGGTTTTCCCGACCGGCTGCGGGCAGCGAAATTTCGGTGCGGGTGATGGTGGGATCACTGCTGCCGGGCATGGTTTCCCCAAGCAGCGACAGGTTGAAATCCCCCCGAAACGCGCCGCCGTTAAAGGCGTATGCGGATGTTTTATCCGCCTGACTGCAATAGTTGATGATGAATTCTGCAAGCGCGATGCCAAGGGTGGCACCGGCTACGCTGTCCGTGGGAAAGTGGACGCCAGCCACCGTGCGGTTCAATGCAATCCGCGCTGACAGCCGGTAGGCGGGCAACTGGTCCTGCACGCCTTGCACGGGCGTCTGAAACTCCGGATCGCTAAGCCGGGCAAGCAGGGTGGCGGCGGCGAAACTTTCGGTGGCGTGACCGCTTGGCCATGCGGGGTGGTCCGGTGAGGTAATCATCGGCTGGACCTCTTGTGCAAAGGCAATCGGGCGGGGACAGTCAAACAACTGCTTCAGCCGCATTTCGCAGACCTGACAGGTCCGCTGCACCAGCGCCAGCAGTTCCAGCGTCCATTTATGGGTGTCGTTGGACAAATAGCTGAGCGCACCGAAATAAGGGGTCAGATCCCCCACTTGCGACAGGATTTCCGCCTGTCGGTCAAAACGCAGGTCAGCAGCGGTGCGCAGGTAGTAAAGCTGTTCCTTGAATTGGGTGAGACTCGGACGTGTCAGCGTGACCAGCGGGGTATGGATGGTCCCGCCCTGAAAGCTGACGCCGGCCTCATTGTGGGCAACGGTGTTATCGACCCGCAAAAGCCCCATGATCTCTGCAAGAATGGCAGCGGAGCGGGGGTAGCTGCCCATCTTTTTGAAGGTGCGCCATTGCCGATCGGCGGTGCTGCCATTGCCGGTTTCATAGGACACAGGGCGTTTCGGGGTGCCGTCCCAGAACCGCTGCGTGCCGTCCCGCGTAGTGATCAGTCCGGTGCTGAGATAGGGGGAACCGCCTTGGCCTTGTGGTCCCTGTGGACCTTGGGGCCCTTGTGGACCCTGAGGCGTTTGCGGCCCCTGCGGACCTTGTGGTCCCTGCGGGCCTTGTGGACCCTGCGGACCTTGAGGGCCTTGTGGTGTATAGATCGCCATAAACCAAACTCCTTCAATCAATGGCTACATTGAATGAACTGAGGAGGATTATGTCAAATCATCGCTGCAAAATGCCGGATATATTCACGATTAATTCACATTATCGCGAAACTCCTGCTAAGATACCACCATTGGGTGCAGGCTCTGACGGTGGGGGCGTGTCCGAGGGGAATTAAAGGCGAATTTTAGTGTTGTGACCAATCCATTAGCGATCCAGACCATAGGGCCACTGCAAATTACCGGCCCGAACGGAGAGAATCTGACACCCAAAGGGGCAAAGTCCTGCGCTTTGCTGGCGATACTGGCGTTAACCGATGGAAAGGCGCGGCCAAGGCGGTTTCTGGAGGAAAAGCTGTGGAGCGGGCGGGATCCCGAGCAGGCCGGACAAAGCCTGCGCCAGGAGCTGACCCAGATCCGCAAGGCGCTCGGGGCGTATAAATCCTGCTTTGTCGTGGATCGCACCACCGCCTGTCTGGATGTGAATGCGGTGGTCGTTGACTGGGACAATGCAGAGATCCGCACAGATGAAACACGCGAATTGCTGGAAGGGCTCAGCGTGCGCGACCCTGCCTTTGAAGACTGGCTGGCGGAATTGCGTGACGCATTTGAACGTCGCAAGACAGCCTATGCTGCGCGCAACCACGGCTTGACCCTGCGCACCCGCAGAAGCGAAGGGCTGGGCGGCTCTCAGAGCATCCTGAGCGATGTTCTTGCGGATCAGATCGGTCAGAACATTGCCGAGCAAGTAAGGGCATGGCGTCAGGTCGATGTGCGCATGGCCGAAAGCGATCACGACGAGGCCGAGATCGAAATAACCGCCCATGTCGCAGAGGAAGACGGCAAGAGTCTAGCCTTCATCCGTTTGATCCATCCCGGAACAGGGCGGGTGCTGCACACGCAAAAGGCGCTGGTCAACAGTGGCGCACTAAAGGCGGCGAGCGAGGATTTACTGGCCGACATCACCATTGAAGCAGCAGAGAAAACCCTTGATGCGATGGGTAAGGCGTTCCCGTCCGAACGCCCGGAGCTGGCCTCTGCTGCGATGGCGCGGCGGGCCGTGCGCGAGATGGAAAGCTTTGAGGCGGGTCGTCTCGACGTTGCGGACCGCCTGTTCCAGAATGCCTTTGATATTGACCGCAACGGGTTGTTTCTGGCGTGGCAGAGCCTGTTGAAAACCATCCGCCTGACCGAACTCCTTAGCCGGGACGCGCAGGCCGATCTGGACCAGATCGAAGAATTGAACCGCAAGGCGATGGAACTGGACGGGGAAAACCCGCTGGTGCAGGCGCTGGTCAGTCAGGTTCAGGTCTTGATGTTTGCCGACCTCGGGGCGGCCAATGCGGTGGCGCAGCAGCGGCTCGACCCGAACCTGTCGGGTGCGTTTTCAATGGTGTCTCTGGCCAGTGCAAATATGTGGGACGGTGACAGCGAAGCCGCCTATGCCCTGACCAAAAAGGCCACTTCAGTTGCGGGGCGTTCCAGTTTTCACCACTGGTGGGACACCTTCCATTGCATCAGTTGCATTGCCTCGGGGCGGTATGACGAGGCGATCCTCTTCGGGGAATCCGCGCGCAAGGCCGCGCCGAACTTCCGTCCGCCGCTGCGCCATCTGCTGGCCCTTTTCGCCCATACCGGAGAACGGGAAAAGATGCACATCGTTGCCGATCAACTGAAGCGGCTGGAGCCTGATTTTTCGCTGGAGAAATTCAAATCGGACGAAGCCTATCCGGTGCGTACCCTGCGCCATGCCAACCTGCTGGACTTCCCGACCGACGAGTGATGGTGCGCATTTTCTGACGCTGGGGAATTTCCGGCTTTGGTGGCAAAGCGGGCTTGTTTTTTGTGTGCCTTGTGCAAATGCTGTGGCAAACACACGAAAGGCGCATCATGGCACTGGAAGACGCAGCAAAAGTCATTGACGAAGGCATCACGCGACAGGGGTATAAGGGACACGGGTTTGAAGCAACCTACGCCGGTGTGACCTCATTTTTGCGCCGGACCTACAGCAAGGATCTGACCGGGGTTGATCTGGCAGTGACGGGCATTCCTTTTGATTGCGCTGTGACCAACCGCCCCGGAACAAGGCTTGGCCCTCGCGCCATCCGCGAGGCATCCAGCCTGCAATCCCCCGATGCACCCTATGGCTGGGATGTGGACCCACTGGTGGAATTTAACGTGGCCGATTATGGTGATGTGGCTTTTGATCATGCTAAAACGTGGGAATTTCCCAAGGCGTTACAGGCCCATATCGCCGGTATTCTGGCGACGGATACCGCCTGCCTGTCCCTTGGCGGTGATCACTATGTGACCTATCCGATCCTCAAGGCCCACGTGGAAAAACACGGGCCGGTGTCCTTGCTGCAATTTGATGCCCATAGCGACACTTGGGTTGATGACGATCCGGAACGCATCGACCACGGCACCATGTTTTACAAGGCCGTGAAAGAGGGTTTGGTTATTCCCGAACGCTCTGTTCAGGTGGGCATCCGCACCACCAATGAAGACACGCTTGGCGTCAATATCATCGACGCGCCCGAGGTGCACCGCATCGGTCCCGAAGCGACCGTGGCGCGGATCAAAGAGGTTCTGGGCGATCATAAAACCTATGTGACCTTTGACATCGACGCCCTTGATCCTGCCTTTGCACCGGGAACCGGCACACCCGTCTGGGGCGGCTTGTCGAGCGCACAGGCCGCAGCGATCCTGCGCGGACTGGCAGGAATCAATGTCATCGGTATGGATGTCGTCGAAGTCTCGCCCCAATATGACGTTAGCGGCGCGACAGCCATCGCAGGTGCCCATGTTGCCGTTGAACTGATGTGCCTCTGGGCCCATCGCCAGAAATTCGGAGCGTAAGATGTATAATCAACCGATGGGTGGAAACGAAATGCCCCGCTTCGGCGGGCCGGGGACTTTTATGCGCCTGCCTGTGGCGGACACCGCCGAGGGGCTGGATGTAGGGTTTATCGGCATTCCGATGGACATCGGCACAAGCTGGCGGTCGGGCACGCGGTTCGGCCCCAAGCAGATACGCGCCGAAAGCAACATGCTGCGCCCCTATAATATGTGGACCAAAGCCGCCCCGTTTGAACATCTGCAATGTGCCGATCTGGGGGATGTGGCGATCAATACCTTTGATCTAAAGGACACGGTCCGCCGGATCACCGCCTATTACGACGATGTGTTGCAGCATGATGTGATCCCAATGACCCTTGGCGGGGATCACACGCTCAGCCTGCCGGTGCTGCGGGCGATTGCCAAAAAACACGGGCCAGTGGCGCTGGTGCATGTGGATGCCCATGCGGACATTAACGAACATATGTTTGGCGAGGACATCGCCCACGGCACCCCGTTCCGCCGCGCCCATGAAGAAGGGCTGTTACAGGATGACAAAGTGTTCCAGATCGGCCTGCGCGGCACAGGCTATGCCGCTGACGATTTTGACGAGGCGCGGCGCTGGGGGTTCACGGTGGTTCAGGCCGAAGAAATCTGGCACAAATCCCTCTCACCGCTGGCGAAACGCATCCGCGAAAAGATTGGCGATACGCCCTGTTACATCACCTATGACATCGACAGCCTCGATCCGGCCTATGCGCCGGGAACCGGCACGCCGGAAATCTGCGGGTTGACCCCGCCACAGGCCGTGGAGCTGATCCGCGGGTTGAAAGGGCTGAATATCGTAGGCACCGATCTGGTTGAGGTCTCGCCCCCCTATGACCCGAGCGGGAACACCGCGCTGGTGGCGGCGAACCTGATTTATGAAATGCTGTGCATCCTGCCCGGCGTTTCTGCAAAATACTGACACAAAAGGATAATTCCCATGAAAGCTGCCGTCTGCCGTGAATTTGGCCAGAATCTGAGCATCGAAGAAATCACGCTGTTGCCCCCCGAGGCGGGGCAAGTGCAGGTGAAACTCGAAGCCTGTGCCATCTGCCATTCGGATATTTCCTATATCGAAGGCGCTTGGGGCGGGCATTTGCCTGCTGTCTACGGACATGAGGCCGCGGGCCGCATCTCGGCAATCGGGTCGGGGGTGGCAGGCTACAGCATCGGAGATCCGGTGTTGGTGACGCTGATCAAATCCTGTGGCACCTGTCCCACCTGTGCGGACGGCCATCCGGTGAATTGCGAAACCGGAACCGACCGCGTGGCGCAATCCCCGATCCGACTGGAAGAAGGCGAAGTGGCGGAACACGGGTTGCTAACAGGCGCTTTTGCCGAAGAGGTAGTGGTGGATCAGAGTCAGATCGCCCCGCTGCCCGATGACATCCCGATGGATGTGGCCAGCCTGCTGTCCTGCGGTGTGATCACCGGCCTTGGCGCCGTGGTGAACACCGCTGGCGTGCGGCCAGGCGCATCTGTGGTGGTGATTGGCGCGGGCGGTGTCGGGCTGAACACCATTCAGGGCGCGCGGATCGCGGGGGCCAGCACGATCATCGCGCTGGATCTGGAAGACGAGAAACTGGACGGAGCGCTGGAATTCGGCGCGACCCATGCGCTGAATGCAGGGACTGACGGGCTGGTGAAACGGGTGCGCACCATAACCGGCGGGCGCGGGGCGGATTACGTCTTTATCACTGTGGGCGCCATCAAGGTCTTTGAAACCGCGCCCCGCTATCTGGCGGCACGGGGGCAAATGGTGATGGTCGGCATGCCGCCCTCTGGCGCAAAGGCGAGCTATGAACCCGTCGTGCTCTCGGCGCTCAGCCAGTCGATCACAGGGTCGTTGATGGGGGGCACGGTGCTGAAACGGGACATTCCGTGGATGATTGATCTCTACCGGCAGGGCGGTCTCAAACTCGACGAATTAATCACCAACCGCTACCCGCTCGACCGGATCAACGAGGCGATTGCAGACACGAAAGCCGGAAAATCCCGGCGCAATGTGATTGTATTTTAGGAGGAGTTGCCACCCAAGCGCGAGGGGCTGATGCCCCCCACGTTTTAAGGGGTTAAGCCGCCTCCAGACGCCACGCCGGTAGGCGAATGACGGCTCTGGTATAGTCGTCGCTTTTCTCTACTTCAAACTCGCCGCCGTGCAGTTCCACCAGCTTGCGGGTCAGCGGCAGCCCCAATCCAAGCCCGCCGCGGGTGTCGCGGTTCTGGATGTCTCCGCCAACAAAAAACGGTTCGTAAAGCGCGCTCAGTTCAACGCTTTCATCCAGTTGGCCGTTGTCCGTCACCAAGAGTTCGACATTCCCTTCCGCATCCTGACGGCTGCCCACTGTGATCTCTGCACCACCGTGATTGATCGCATTCAGCGCAAGCGCGTGCAGCGCGATTTTGATCTGGTTCGGGTCAAGCAGGATCGGGGCGACGAAGCGGTTTTCCTCCATCGAGATCGTTTTCAGCGTGCCATCCTGACCGGGCAAAACCAGATCGGCTGTGTCTTCAAGAAGACTGTTCAGATCGCAGGTTTGTTCATTCAAACGAAGTTCGCCGGTGGCTGCGTTACTGAACTGGATCACTTTTTCGACCAGTTCCGTCAGATGGGCGGCGGACTTGCTTGCGGAACTGATCAGTGACGTGTTGACCCCCCGCTGTGCTGTCGCCTCTAGCAGTTTGATACTGCCGAGCAGAACAGAAAGCGGGGTGCGCAATTCATGTCCGACAAGGGTGATGAATGTCGATTGAACAGAAGGATCTTCGCTCCGGTCCACCGGCGTGGGCGGCACCCCTTCAAGCGCTGCGACAACGGCGCGGCCCAAATCCTCCAGCACGGCCATCTGCTCTTCGGCAGGGGCGTCATGGGGCACAAAATCCAGACCGCAGAGGCTGCCGAATCGCTGGCCGGATGACAGGATCAGCGGCACACCGGCGTAAAAACGGGCACCCGGACCGCCCTCTACCACCATCGGATGTTTCGCAAATCTGGGATCCTTGCTGAGATCGGGAATGACCATCGGCTCACCGGACATGATGGTATGGGTGCAGAAACTGTTGTTCTTCGGCATCCGTTCAAGCTCTATTCCGACAACGGATTTATACCACTGGGTCTCTTCCTCAACAACGCTGATATGGGCGACCGGACAGCCCAGAATTTTTCGGGTCGCATCGCAAATTGCGTCGAAAACCTTGTCGTTCGCCTCTTGCATGCCCGGCACCGCATGCACCGAGCGAACCCGCGCTTCTTCGTTGAATGGTATGGGATATGTCCGCACCTAAACCTCTCCGTGTTAATATTTAACAAGTTGTAGACTCGCGAGAGATTCCGACAAACGCCTGAGTGTCCGACATTCGCTAAATTTTGGTTAACAGCGGTAAACGTGTAACAGTAAAAGCCGCGGTGTTGTGGTGACCGTTCCGGTTGGCACCTTGCGAGGGGAGGGCTGTATTTCGGATAATGGTCACAAGAGTGCGGGAGTCACGCATTTCCGTTTCACGTTTGGTCATTACTAAATGGGGTGGCCATACTCGTTGCCAAGCCCGTTAAGAGACGGAATCCCTATCCGCGCTACGTGAGGGGTACCGCTCTCGGGGCAGTTGGTCGCGTCCCGCTACAATGCGGGACGCGGAAGCGCTCTTAGAATGTAAATTCACGCCATGACAGTTCTGCCAATTGGATTTCTTCAATCAACAATGAAGATTCCGGGCTGATTTCGATCAGGACCCCTCCATCGGTATCAATTGCAAAGTTTTTCGCCAGATCCCTGAAACTCTTAATATCCGCGCTTTCCGAAAGATCAATTTTTTCACGACCTTTGACACTGAAATCGGTGATCCTGTCATGCCCGAAGTCGCCGGCGAACACGAACTGATCAGCAGAGGAGCCACCAGTTAGGATGTCATTGCCGGCCCCGCCGTTGATCAGGTCGCGACCTTTTCCGCCGTCGATCAGATCATTGCCGCTCCCCCCGTAAAGCGCATCGTGGCCATTGCCACCTGACAGGGAATCATCGCCTGACCCACCGAAGATGTCGTCCTTGCCGCCGTCGCCCGAGAGGTTATCCTCACCATCGCCGCCATACAATCGGTCAGCGCCACCTCCTCCAAACAGGATGTCATTACCCGCTCCGGCGGACAATTCGTCTGCGCCTTTTCCGCCTTCAAGGGTGTCGTTGCCGGTTCCCCCGTCAAGCTGGTCCGAACCTTTCCCTCCGACAAGACGGTCGTCTTCAGTGCCGCCATTCAGACTGTCATTTCCGTTTAGTCCGCGGATTACATCTGCACCGCCGTATCCGAAATAGATGTCGCTACCTGTGTCACCTGACCAGATGTCGTTTTCAGACGTTCCATGCCAAGCCAGATCGTCTTGAACTATCACTGTAATGATTTCGTCGAGATAGCCATTATAGTAAATCTCAATCGTGAACTGCTCTTCAGGTTCGTCCGTCGTGTCAGCGCGTGCGCCGAAAGAATATGTCTTCGACGCCGTAATGTAACCGTTCACATTAGACATTGCGGAACTGATGACGGAACCGAGATACCCATCTGCCGATGTTGCAGTCCCAGCAACGAAGCGGACATCGATGCTAGGGTTGTAACCGTTATAAGAGTACGAAAACGCGGATGTTTCGCCTTCGCGAATAGTAAAAGTTGTCATGAAATTCTCAAGATTTATTAGTGGAGGGTTGCTGTCGTTGTTCGGTAGAGATGGTATCTTTTAGCGGGGTAAGTATCCTCAAACTGATTGTTAAAAATATATGGGTGACAATAGCTTAGGATGAAAGACGGACAGGCGCAATACTACTTTTGGTTGATATCCCCTGCGTTGCGTAAGGGGAGCAGGGGTCAGCGGTTCTTGGCGCCTAGTAATTAACGGGCTGGTTTAAAACACTGAACGGCAACTTTAACAGCAATTGATGGTTCAGTCTGTCGGCGCGTGTTCCAAACTCCGTTACCCGATCCTATCGTCATCCCCCTTACTCGAAAACAGTGCGAGTTTGTTGCCTTGGGGGTCTCTTAGGTAGCTGACGTAGAAATCCGGGCTGTAGGCAGCGCGATAGCCGGGCTGGCCTTCGTCTGTTCCCCCTGCGACAAGGGCGGCGGCGTGGAGGGTTCGGACGTCTGCATTGGTCTTTGCCTCGAATGCGATCATGCTGCCGTTTCCGGCAGAGGCGGGTTGCCCGTCAAACGGGGGTTTGACGTAAAAATCCGGCATATCCGGCGTCTGGCCTGTTGATACCGGCAGCGCATAGCTTAGACCTTCGGGGCCTTCCGTCAGGGTGTAGCCAAGGGCGGGCAGGAAGGCTTGGTAGAACCTCTTGGCGGCGGTCATATCATCGGCGCCAACTGTGACATAAGCGATCATTCGGGATACTCCTTTGGTCCCGAGCCTAGCGCAGTTCGGGCGGGCAGGTACAGCACATGAAAAAAGGCGCGGAGGGTGGTCCTCCGCGCCTTTTGTTTGTGTCGCCAACTGTCGTTCTAATGGCTGCCGATGCGGCCCAGTTGCACGTCGTAATCGACGCTCAGGCGGTAATCGGGGTCGTCGTCCGTATCCACCATCAACTGGCCCGCTTTGGTCAGCAACTGGTGACAATCGCGGCTGAGATGGCGCAGCATCAGGCGCTTGCCTGCGGCGTCGTATTTCTCGGCCACAGCCTCAATCGCTTGCAGGGCGGATTGGTCCACAACGCGGGAGCCTGCGAAATCAAGGATCACAATGTCGGGGTCCTCGGCAGGTTTGAACAACTCCTGAAACCGTGTGGCAGAGCCAAAGAACAGCGGACCTTTGATGTCGTAAACCCGCGCACCCGGTTCGGATTTGCTTTCGTGATGGGTGGCGGAAATCATAGATGCCGCATTCCATGCATAGACCAGCGCGGAAACGATCACGCCGACAACAACGGCGATGGCAAGGTCTTCGGCCACGGTGACGGCTGTGACCAGCAGGATCACAAAAGCGTCTGCGCGGGGCACGCGGGCCAGAATGCGCAGGGATTGCCATGCGAAAGTGCCGATCACCACCATGAACATCACACCCACAAGCGCGGCCAGCGGGATCATCTCGATGATCGAGGAACCGACGAGGATAAACGCCAGCAGGAACAGCGCGGCAGAGATACCCGAAAGCCGTCCGCGCCCGCCGGAGTTCACGTTGATCATGGACTGGCCGATCATTGCACAACCGCCCATACCGCCGAAAAATCCGGTTACGGTATTGGCCGCACCCTGTGCCAGACACTCGCGCGAGGCACCGCCACGCTGGTTAGTGATCTCACCCACAAGGTTCAGGGTCAGCAGGCTCTCGATCAGGCCGATGGCGGCCAGAATGATCGAATAGGGCAGGATGATCCAGAGGGTCTCAAGCGTGAAGGGAACGGCGGGAATGGCAAACGCGGGCAGGCCGCCTTCGACAGAAGCCATGTCACCAACGCGGGGGACGGGAATATCGAACAGGATCACCACCACCGCGACGATGCCAATAGCGGCCAGCGGTGCGGGAAAGGCGCGGGTCAGGCGCGGCGTGGCCCAGATGATCGCCATAGTCGCCGCCACCAGCGCCAGTGTGATCCACAGCGTAGAACCGGACATCCACGTATGGCCACCGGCCCCGTCCGGCACGCGGAACTGTTCCATCTGCGCCAGAAAGATCACAATGGCCAGACCGTTCACAAAGCCCAGCATCACCGGATGGGGCACCATGCGGATGAATTTGCCCAGCCGGAAGATACCGGCGGCAATCTGGATGATCCCCATCAGAACAACCGTGGCAAACAGATATTGCACCCCGTGTTGCGCCACGAGAGAGACCATCACAACCGCCAGCGCGCCGGTCGCACCGGAGATCATACCGGGGCGTCCGCCAAAGGCAGCCGTGATCAGGCCGACGATGAAGGCGGCGTAAAGGCCGACCAGTGGCTCGACACCGGCGACAAAGGCAAAGGCTACCGCTTCGGGGACCAGTGCCAGCGCAACCGTCAGACCGGACAGGATGTCCGTGCGGGTCTGGGGAAGGTTAAGCTCCCGGCTGCGGGAGAAATAGGTGCTCCCGCGCAGGCGGGAAGCAAAATCGGAGATTGGTGTGTTTTTCGTCACTTTGGCGGTTTCCTGCTATCGGTGCTTGGCCGTGGCTTAGGGGGTTCGGTGGAAAAGTGAAAGGGTGGTTTTGGGCTCGCCCCCTTCAAGAGCCGCAAATTGCGTTAAAAATCACGCAAACAGGCTGGAATCCTGCGGACAGGCGGGTCAGTGTGGCCGGAAACAACGGGGATTTTTGGAATATGAAACTGGCCGATCTGGAAATTTTTGTCGTAGGCAACCCGCCACCGGGCTGGGGCGGACGCTATTTCATCTTTGTGAAGCTGACGACGGATAACGGTATTGTAGGCTATGGCGAGGTTTACGCCGCCTCTGTCGGACCCGAGGCCATGTGCGCGGTGATCCGCGATGTGTTTGCGCGGCATATGGCTGGGGAGAACCCCGAGAATATCGAAATGATGTTTCGCCGCGTCTATTCCAGCGGCTTCACCCAGCGCCCCGACCCGACCACCATCGGCGCGTTCTCGGGGATGGAAATTGCCTGCTGGGATATTCTGGGCAAGGCCCATGACCGCCCCGCCTATGCGCTCATGGGCGGACTGATGAACAAGCGTATCCGCTCTTACACCTATCTTTATCCGATGGAGCATCACGACCAGACCAGCTTTTGGTCCGATCCCCATGCAGCCGCGGAATCCGCGGCGGAAATGGTGTCGCTCGGCTTTACGGCGGTAAAGTTCGATCCGGCCGGACCCTACACCCTGCGGGGCGGGCATATGCCTGCGATGGGGGATATTGCGCTCTCGGTTGCCTTTTCTAAGGAAATCCGCGCCGCTGTTGGGGACAGGGCGGACCTTTTGTTTGGCACCCACGGCCAGTTTTCCACAGCGGGCGCGATCCGGTTGGGGCAGGCGCTGGAACCGTATTCTCCGTTGTGGTTTGAAGAACCTGTGCCGCCGGATTGTGTGGAGGAGATGGCCCGTGTTGCGCAGGCGGTGCGCATCCCTGTCGCCACCGGAGAGCGTTTGACCACCAAGGCGGAGTTCGCCCCCGTCCTGCGCAGCGGGGCGGCCAGCATCCTGCAACCCGCCCTTGGCCGGGCGGGGGGCATCCTTGAAACCAAGAAAATCGCCGCCATTGCCGAAGTCTACAACGCCCAGATCGCCCCGCATCTGTATGCCGGACCCGTGGAATGGGCTGCAAATATCCAGCTTGCGGCGAATATCCCGAACCTGCTGATGGCTGAAACCATCCAGACCGGCGGGGAGTTCCATATGGACCTGATCAAGCATTCCATCACGTGGGAGGACGGCTTTATCCTTGCACCAACAGCCCCCGGACTAGGGATCGAATTTGACGAGGATCTCGCCCGCGCCCATCCTTGGACCGGAACAGGGTTGCATCTGGAAATGCAGGAAGCGCCTTGCAGTTATGACAGGCCGAACGGCTTTACCGGAGGGGCATCAGACAAAACAGGCTGACGCAAGGGAAGCACGAGGTTGCCATAAAACGGGGGCTATTTTCTTGTCAGGCTGCTTTGCATGGCCTAGAAAAATCCGACGCCGATCGGATTAGCACGCATGCCCCAAAACAGAGCCATTCACTTCATCCTGATAACGGTGGTGATTGATGCTATCGGGATCGGGCTGATTATGCCTGTCATGCCTGCGCTTTTGCTGGACCTCGGGGGCAGCACGCTGGCCAATGCCGCAATCTGGGGTGGTATCCTCTCTACGGTCTTTGCCGCGATGCAATTCCTGTTCGGCCCGCTGGTTGGCAACCTGTCGGACCGTTTCGGACGGCGCAAAATCCTGCTGGTGTCGATGACGGTCATGGCGATTGACTACGTTATTATGGGGCTGGCCCATGCGCTCTGGCTGCTGTTTCTGGCCCGTGTGCTTGGCGGGATCACGGCGGCGAACCATTCCACCGCTGGCGCGGTAATAGCGGATGTGTCCAAGCCCGAAGAAAAAGCCGCGAATTTCGGGTTGATGGGGGCGGCTTTCGGGATCGGGTTTATCCTTGGGCCGATGCTGGGCGGGCTGATGGCAGAATTTGGCCCCCGCGCACCGTTTTATCTGGCGGCTGTGATGGCAGGGGCGAACGCCGTTTTCGGCTATTTCGTCCTGCCCGAGACCGTCACCGACCGCAACCGCCGCGCCTTTGAGTGGCGCCGTGCGCTGCCCCACGGGGCGTTCCGGTCTGTTGCGGCCATACCGGGACAGGGGCGGATGATGATCGTGCTGTTCTTTCAGGAAATCGCCTTTGTGGTCTATCCGGTGATCTGGGCCTTTTACACCATTGGCAAATTCGGCTGGGAGCCGTGGCTGGTGGGTGTATCGCTCGGCGCATTCGGGGTGATGATGGCGCTCAGCCAAGGGCTGTTGATCCGGCTGGCAATCCCGCGTCTGGGGGAATACGGCACAGCAGTGCTGGGGCTGACGATGGAAATGCTGGCTTTTGTGGGGATTGCCCTTGCACCGGCTACTTGGGTGATATTCGCCCTTTTGCCGGTCAGTGCGCTCGGCATGCTGGCCGGTCCGGCCATGCAAGGAATCATGAGCCGCGCCGTGCCTGATGACGCACAGGGGGAATTGCAGGGCGTGGTCAGCAGCGTGCGGGCGATGGCGTCCATCATCGCGCCGTTGGTGATGACGGGGCTGTTCAGCTTGTTCACCCGCGAAGGCGCTGCCCTGTATTTTCCGGGGGCGCCGTTTATCGCTTCGGCCTTCCTGATCCTGATCGCCCTGTGGATATTCCGCGGCTGGCGGCGGGATGTATTTTAACGTTCAGGCTTCTTCCAGACGGTCCGTGGCAGGGGCAGGTTTCGCAGATAGGGCAGCAATCTCGGCGTAGTCTGCCGCGCTTAGCGGCGCTGTCATAGCCGCGAGTGACGGGCGCAGTTGGTCCACCGTACGGGCCGAGATGATCGGGGCGGTAACAGCGGGATGGGCGGCAACAAAGCCCACCGCCAAGACTGCCGGATCAACGCCTTTGTCCGCTGCCAGCGCTGCAAGTTCTTCTGCTGTCCGGTGCATCTGTTCCAGCCCGTAACGCGCTGCATAGCGGTGGTCCTTGGACAAACGCCCGTCTGCCTGTCTGCCTGCGGCGTATTTGCCCGTCAGCAAGCCGCCGCCCAGCGGCGAATAGGGTGTGACCTTGATGCCTTCGGACAGGCACATGGGCAGCAGTTCCACCTCTGCCTGACGCTTCACAAGGTTATACATCGGCTGGATTACGTCGATCTTTGTTCCGGCAGACGCGGCGATCCCTTGCGCCTTCATCACCTGCCACGCGGCATAGTTGGACACGCCGATGTAGCGGATCTGCCCTGCCTGTTGCATCGCGGCCAGTGTGTCGAAGGTTTCCTCCAAGGGGGTGTCATCATCAAAACGGTGAATGAAATAGATGTCCACATAATCCGTCTGCATGCGGCGCAGGCTCTCGTCCAGTTGCGCGGTCAGATTTTCGCAGCTGGACGGGCCGACGTATCCGCCCTTGCTGGTCAGGATCAGGGAGTACCGCTCTGCCTTGGCCAGTTTGCCGAGGATCGTTTCAGAGGCCCCGTTGGTATAAACCCAAGCGCTGTCAAAGAAATTGATGCCAGCGTCGCGGCAGGTTTTGAAGACAGCCTCACTTTCGGCTTCGTCAGAGCCGCCCCCGAATTGCATGGTGCCAAAGCAGAAAGGGGAGGCGGGCGCGCCGTTCAGGGTGGTAAATTCGGACATGGGGAAACTTTCAAACGACAGGATTTGCGCGCAGGGTAATCCGGAAGTTCAGGGTATGTAAACGAAAAGGCCCGCGCGGATGCACGGGCCTTTCGCAAATTATGGGCAGGGCTTAGTTGGGGATCTCTGCCTCGATACCTTCAACGTAGAAATCCATGCCAGCCAGCGTACCGTCATCAGCGGTTTCACCTTCGGCCAGCCAGGCGGAACCGTCCTGTTTGTTGATCGGACCTGTGAAGGCGTGAACCTCGCCAGAGGCCAGCTTGTCCGCCAGTTCCTGTGCGGAGGCGCGGACTTCGGCAGGGATGGCGTCGGTCATTTCACCGATTTCAACCATGCCTTCCTTGATACCGTGCCAAGTATCGGTGCTTTCCCAAGTGCCGTCCAGCATCGCCTGTGTACGTGCCACATAGTAGGGTGCCCAGTTGTCGATGATAGAGCTGACCCGTGGTTTAGGTGCGAACTGCCCCATGTCGGACGCCTGACCAAAACCGATGATGCCTTCGTGTTTCTTCATCTCGGACATAGGTGCTGTGGAATCGGTGTGCTGCATGATCACATCCGCACCCTGTTCGATCAGCGCGTTTGCCGCGTCGGCCTCTTTGCCCGGATCAAACCATGTGTAGGCCCAGACCACTTTGAATTTCACTTCGGGGTTCACCGCTTTGGCCGCCAGATAGGCAGAGTTGATGCCGCGGATCACTTCGGGGATCGGATAGGACGCAATGTAACCGATGGTGTTGGTCTTGGTCATATGTCCGGCGATGTGGCCGATAACCGCGCGGCCTTCATAAAAACGTGCGGAGTATGTGGACACGTTGTCGGCCCGTTTGAAGCCTGTGGCGTGTTCGAATTTTACGTCCGGAAACTTCTTCGCCACGTTCATCACGTGATCCATGTAGTTAAAGGATGTCGCAAAGATCAGCTTGTGGCCGGACAGGGCCATTTGCGTCATCACACGTTCGGAGTCTGCGGATTCCGGCACGTTTTCCACATAGGTGGTTTCGACTTTGTCGCCCAATGCTTCCTCGATCGCCTTGCGGCCCTGATCGTGTTCATAGGTCCAGCCCATGTCGCCCGGAGGCCCGATGTAGATGAAGCCGACTTTCAGTTTGTCTTCGGCAAACGCCGCACCGGCAAGGCCGGTGGCGACTGCTGCGCCTGCGAGCAGGGTTTTGATAAGATTCATGAGGGTCTTTCTCCTTGTTGGTCTTCGTGTGTCTGTCTTATGTGCCGCGCGATTGGCGACGGTTTTTGTTATGTGGATGCAAAGAAAGTCTTGCCCAGAGATGCGGGCGCATTCAGGGACTGACGCTTTTTGTCGGATGCCATGATAACCAGCACGATGATGGTTGCAAGATAGGGCGTCATGGACAGATAGGCCGGCGAAATCGCCAGACCTGCGGCCTGAAGGTTCAGTTGCAGCACGGTGACGCCGCCAAACAGATAGGCGCCGATGATCGCCCGTCCGGGTTTCCAGCTTGCGAAAACGACGATGGCCAGCGCGATCCAACCCGCACCTGCCGTCATGCCCTCGGCCCATTGGGGGACGCGCACCAGCGACAGATAGGCACCGCCCAGACCGGCACAGGCGCCGCCAAAGGCGATGGCCAGCATGCGGATGCGGATAACCTTGTAGCCAAGCGCATGGGCAGCGTCATGGCTTTCGCCCACAGCGCGCAGCACCAGCCCGCCCCGTGTACGGGTCAGGAAATACCAGATGCCAAAGGTCAGTGCCAAAGAGAAGTAGATCATCGGATCATGGCCAAAGACAATGCGCCCCACCACCGGCAGGTCGCTGAGAACCGGAATGTGGATTTGCGAAAAAGAAGGCGGGTTGATGCCGGTATAGCTGTGCCCGAGCAATGCAGCCAGCCCGAGCCCGAACATGGTAAGTCCCAACCCCGATGCCACCTGATTGGCCATCAGATACTGGGTCAACACGGCAAAGATCATCGACACCGCCGCGCCGCAGATCGCCCCAAACAGGAAGCCGAGCCACGGAGAGCCTGTGGTCACGGCCGCGATAAACCCGCACACCGCGCCGATAATCATCATCCCTTCAACGCCAAGGTTCAGGACGCCGGATTTCTCAACCACCAGCTCTCCCAGAGCGGCGAGCAGGATCGGGGTGGAGGCTGCCATCAGGCTGACAATCAGTGTGACGGGCGAAATAGAGGACAGGTCCATCAGTGGGCCTCCTTGGATTTGGTATCCCAGCGCAGGCGGAAATTAACCAGAATATCGACGCCTAGCAGGAAGAACAGCAACATGCCCTGAAACACCTGAATAGCGGCCGCCGGAATGGACATCTGGAACTGGGCCAGTTCTCCGCCGATATAGGTCAGCGCCATCAACAGCCCCGCCAGCAGGATGCCAACGGGGTGCAGTCGGCCCAGAAACGCCACGATAATCGCGGTGAACCCGTAGCCGAGCGGGAAGTTTGTGGACAGTTTGCCCGCAGGTCCGGTGACTTCGAACAATCCGGCTAGTCCTGCCAGCGCGCCCGAAATACCAAGGCACAGCGCAACGGTGGTGTGGGGATTGACCCCTGCGAATTTGGAGGCCCGTGCGGACTGTCCCGAAACGCGGATCTGGAAGCCGAAGATGTGACGGGTCAGGAAGATATAGCCTAAAACCACCACAGCCATCATCACCAGAACGCCAAAATGCAGTCCGGTGTTGGACAAGAGTTCTGCGTTAAAGGCGGATTGGTATTCGTTGAAATTGCGCGACACCGGAAAGCCCATGCCCACAGGAGATTTCATCGGCCCCGTGACCATCGCCGCCAGAAACTGTGCCGCCACATAAACCAGCATCAGGGAAACAAGGATCTCATTCGCGTTAAAGCGGATTTTCAGGATCGCGGGGATCATCGCCCATAAAAACCCGCCAAGCCCGCCCATGATAATGATCAGGGGGAAAACCAAGGGGCTTTCCAGCGGATAAAGCGCCAGTGCCGTGCCGCCGCCAATGACAGCGCCCATGATGAACTGACCCTCTGCACCGATATTCCAGACATTGGCGCGAAAGCCGAAGGACAGGCCGATCGCCATCAGGATCAGCGGTGCAGCCTTCACCAGCAGTTGCGGACGGGTATAGCTCGCCACCATATCGTTAAACAATGGGTCCCAGAAAATGATCCGGATCGCGGTAAACGGGTTGTTGCCGAGAAAGGCAAACAGGATGCCGCCTGCAATCATCGTGGCAACGACCGCAATGATCGGGGTCAGCATCACCATCGCGCGGGAAGGTTCGGGACGTGCTTCAAGCCGCAGCATGATCAACCTCCGTTCCGCCCATCAACAGGCCGATTTCTTCTATTGTGACGCCGGAAGCGGATCGCACGCGGGACAGCCGCCCTTCGGCAAGAACGGCAAATGTGTCGGATATTTCCATCAACTCGTCCAGATCCTGACTGATGACCAGAACGCCTGCACCCTGTTCGGCCAGTTCCAGCAAGGCTTCACGAATGAAGGCCGCTGCCGATGCGTCAACCCCCCACGTGGGTTGGTTCACCACCAGAACGTCGGGGCGCTGCATGATCTCGCGCCCGATGACAAATTTCTGCAGGTTGCCCCCCGACAGGGATTTGGCCGCGTGGCTGGCACCCGGCGTGCGCACATCGAATTTCTGGATGATGGCGCGGGCGAAATTTTGTGTCGCCTGCCATTTGACAAAGCCCTTGTTAGTCAGCCGTTGCCGCGCGTGACCTGTCAGCAGAGCATTCTCTGTCAGGGACATATCGGGCGCCGCCGCATGGCCGAGCCTTTCTTCCGGTGCGGCCAGCAATCCTTGCAGGCGGCGGTGGTTCGGTCCCTTGCTGCCAATCGTGGCCCCTTTCAGGGTTATGGCGGCGGTGTCGGTCAGTTCTTCACCCGACAGGGCCAGCAGCAGTTCGTCCTGTCCGTTCCCTGCGACACCGGCCACGCCCAGAACCTCCCCCGCATGCAGCGAGAAGCTGACATCGCGCAGGGAAGTGCCGAACGGGTCTTTGGACGGCAGTTGCAGGTTCTTTACCTCCAGCAGCACGCGGCCGGGTTTGTAGGGGCGTTTGGTCGGGGACTTTAACTCGGTTCCCACCATCATTTCCGCCATGGTGCGGGGGGTTTCCTCGGATGGCACACAGGTGCCAACCACCTTGCCCAGACGCAGAATGGTTGCGTTGTCACAAATGGTGCGGATTTCTTCCAGTTTGTGCGAAATATACAGGATCGACGTGCCCTCATCGCGCAGGCGGCGCAGGGTTTCAAACAGCACGTCCACTTCCTGCGGGGTCAGAACCGATGTCGGCTCGTCCATCACCAGCAGTTTGGGGTTCTGCAAAAGACAGCGCACGATTTCAACCCGCTGGCGTTCGCCTGCGGACAGATCCCCCACCATCCGGTCGGGATCAAGGGTCAGGCCGTATTTCTTGGAGACGCTGCGGATTTCATCGCTAAGCGCATCGGTTTCGGGCGCATCATCCATGCCAAGGGCGATGTTTTCCGCCACGCTCAGCGCCTCGAACAGGGAAAAATGCTGGAACACCATCGCAACGCCTGCCGCCCGCGCCGCGCGCGGTTCGTGCGGGGCAAACGGCTGCCCGTGGAGGCGCATTTCACCGCTGTCAGGGCGCACCAGACCGTAGATCATCTTGACCAGCGTGGATTTTCCCGCGCCGTTTTCCCCAAGCAGGGCGTGAACCTCTCCCGGGGCGATTTCAAATCCGACGTTATCATTGGCAACAACGCCCGGATAGGCTTTGGTCAGTCCGGACAGGTGCAACAGTGGGGTCATGCGGTGGCCTCTTGTTGTGCGGCATGTACCGCGTCAAAAGTTAATAATTCGCTGGCCACGCCAATTGCAATGGCTTTGGGCGTCTTGCCCAGTTCGCGCCGCCCGATCGGACAGATAATGCCTTCTATTTGGGCAGTTGTGTGGCCGAGTTCCGCCAGTCTGGAGGCAAATCGCCTGCGTTTGGTGGCAGAGCCGATCAGCCCCAACGTGCGGTGCGGGCGGGACAGGATTGCATGGCACAGGTCAAGATCAAGGGCATGGGAATAGGTCAGCACAAGATGATGTGCCTCCGCTGGCGCGTGTTTCACTGCATCCACCGGATTGGCCGCAACCAGCGGCGCGGCGTGGTCGGGGATCGTATCGGGGAAACGGTTCTGCGCGGTATCGACCCAAGTGATGTCAAACGGCAGCCCTTCCAGAGTATCGACCAGTGCGCGGCCCACATGCCCTGCGCCGTAAATCCACAGCGGTGTGTCGGGCTGCGTTAGCGGCTCCATCAACCAGCCCTGTTGCCACAGAAACGGTGCAGCCTGCCCGCCGCCACGCAGCGCCTTTTCAGCGCGGCGCAAGGCCAGCGGCTTTTCTGCGTCGGTGCCGACGGGACGGGTGTAGACCTCTCGCTCTTGGGGCAAGCTCTCTGGCGTGAAGGGTTCCAGCACCAGCGTCACCGCGCCGCCGCAACATTGCCCGAGCGCGGGACCAAGCGGCATTTTCAGCGCGGTCGGTCCGGTGATCTGTCGCGCCTGCTCCACAGCTTGCAATTCCAGTGCGCCGCCGCCGATTGTCCTGCTTTGCCCTGCGGCCCAGACCAGCATCGAGGTTCCGGTTTCCCGCGGGGTTGATCCCTTATGTTCTGCGATCACGATGCGCACCACACGCCCGTGGGCGTTTGCAGCAGCGCGGAGGGCAGGGAGGTTCAGTCCCACGACTGGCCCCTTTGCGCCATGACCGCACGCAAGACTTCTTCGGCGGTGGCAGGAGCTTGCAGATCGGGATAGATCGACCCGTCACCACAGGCCGCAACCGCATCCGAAAGGGCCAGAAACGCCGAAATCCCCAGCATCAGAGGCGGTTCGCCCACCGCTTTGGATTTGTAGATGGTGTCACTGACGTTTTCGCCCTTGTTCCACAGCGCCACGTTGAACACATCGGGGCGATCCGAACAGGCAGGGATTTTATAGGTGCTTGGCGCATGGGTGCGCAATGCGCCTTTGTCGTCCCAGACCAGTTCTTCGGTCGTCAGCCAGCCCGCGCCCTGCACATAACCGCCTTCAATCTGGCCCAGATCAATCACCGGATTGAGCGATTTGCCAACGTCATGCAGGATATCCGTGCGCAGGATGCGGTTTTCTCCGGTCAGCGTGTCGATCACAACTTCTGTAACCGCCGCGCCATAAGCGAAGTAGAAAAACGGCGTGCCCCGTCCGGCAAAACGGTCCCATTCAATTCCGGGGGTGGCATAAAAACCCGTCGCGGACAGGGAAATGCGGTTCTGATAGGCCGCCGAGACCACTTCGGCAAAGGGCACAACCTGTGTGCCGATGGTCACGGCCCCGTCTTCAAACCGGATCTGGTCTTTCGGGGTTTGCCACTGCTCGGCGGCAAAATCCGTCAGGCGTTCGACGATTGTATCGCAGGCCGCCTTGACTGCCATACCGTTCAGATCCGACCCGCTAGAGGCCGCAGTGGCAGAGGTGTTGGGCACTTTGCCTGTATCTGTCGCGGTAATCTTCACGGCAGACAGCGGTTGTCCGAACCGGCTCGCCGCGACTTGGGCCACTTTGGTAAACAGGCCCTGACCCATTTCAGTGCCACCGTGGTTCATATGGATGGAACCATCGGAATAGACATGCACCAGCGCGCCCGCCTGATTGAGGTGTGTCAGCGTAAAGCTGATGCCGAATTTCACCGGCGTCATTGCCAGCCCCCGTTTCAGGCGGGGGTTTTCATGGTTGAACCATTTCACCTGCTCGCGCCGTTTGGAGTATTCGGCACTCTCCAGCAGCTCGATCGCGATCTGGTCCATCACGCTGTCACGCACTTCCATGTGATAGGGGGTGGTCTGTCCGGCATCCTGCGCCATCGGAGCATAAAAATTGGCCGTGCGGATATAGGTCGCGTCCACGTCAAGCGTATGGGCGATATGGTCGATCACCCGTTCGATCCCGACCACCCCTTGCGGTCCGCCAAAACCGCGAAAAGCGGTGTTGGACACGGTGTTGGTTTTCAGCCTGTGCGACACGATCCGCGCGTTGGGCAGGTGATAGGCGTTATCCGCGTGCAACATGGCGCGGTCCGCCACGGGCAGCGACAGGTCCTGCGCCCAGCCACAGCGGCAGTATTGGGTGAACTCCACCCCTTCGATCTGACCTGCGCCGTTAAAGCCAACGGTATAGTCGATGCGAAACTCGTGCCGCTTACCAGTCACAACCATATCGTCGTCGCGGTCATAGCGCATTTTGACAGGGCGTCCGGTTTTTGCGGCGGCCACCGCCGTTGCGCAGGCCAGCGCGTTGCCCTGACTCTCCTTGCCGCCAAACCCGCCGCCCATGCGCCGGACTTCCACCCGCACCGAATGAAACGGCAGGTTCAGCGCAGCAGCGACTTTATGCTGGATCTCGCTCGGGTGTTGGGTGGAGGAATGCACCACCATATCCCCGTTATCCTGCGGTAGGCTAAGGGCCGCCTGACCCTCTAGGTAAAAATGTTCCTGCCCGCCGATTTCGATAGAACCGCTGATCTTGTGCTCCGCCTGCTCAATTGCGCTGTCGGGATCGCCTTTCAGGAACTGTAACGGCTCCTCGAATTTGGTGCCGGCCTTGACCGCATCCTCGATGCTCAGGATTGCGGGTTTCTCGCGGACCTCTATCTTGCCCAGACGGGCCGCCTTACGTGCCGCCATATGTGATGTCGCGACCACCAGAAACAGCGGTTGGCCGAGGAAATGGATGGTGCCGTCAGCCAACAGCGGTTCGTCGTGGTTGGAGGGGGACACATCATTGTCGCCGGGCAGATCGGCGGCGGTCAGGACGCCGATTACACCGTCAGCAGAACGCACCGCGTCCAGATCCATCGAAATCAGATCGCCGTGGGCAATCTCGCTCAGTCCGAAGGCCAGATGCAGGCAGTTGGCCGGTGTCGGTATGTCATCCACATAGCGGGCAGCGCCGGTGACATGCAGGTTGGCGGCGTCATGGGGATTGGGTTTTGCAACGCTCATGCCGAGACCTCCAGAACCGATGTGGCAAGCCCGTTGTCTTCGTCAAAGTAACGTTGCAACAGGTTCTTGGCAGTGGTGGCCCGGTAGCTGGCAGAGGCCCGCATATCGCTGATCGGCTGGTAATCCTGCGCGAATTTCTTCATCGCCTTGGTGACTGTGCCTTGGGTCCAAGGCTTGCCGATCAGGGCGTTTTCCACCGATTTCGCCCGCTTCGGCGTGGCCGCCATACCACCAAAGGCGATGCGGGCGGTTGCCACTTTGCCGTTGCTCACGGTGATGTTGAAACAGCCGCAAAGCGCGGAAATATCCTGATCGAAGCGTTTGGAAATCTTGTAGCATTTCAATCTGTTCGGGGCGTTCGGTATGGTGATGCCACAGATGAATTCTCCCGGGTGGCGGTCCTGTTTTCCATAGTCGATGAAGAAGTCTTCTATCGCCATATCGCGGAAATCATCGCCTTTGCGCAGATGCACCCGTGCATCCAGCGCGATCAGGGCAGGCGGCCCGTCCCCGATGGGCGAGCCGTTGGCCACATTGCCCCCGATGGTGGCGGCATTGCGCACCTGATTGGATCCGTAGCGGCGGATCAATTCGGCAAAGCTCGGGTAGCGGTTCGCCACCGCCGCCCGCAGGGTGTTAAGCGTCACCGCCGCACCGATGGCGATGCCGTGGTCGTTTTCCTCTACCCCTTGCAGGTCTTCGATCTGGCCAACAAAGGCAACAGGGGTGATGTCGCGAAGGTCTTTGTTGACCCAAAGCCCCACATCCGTTGCACCGCCAACCAGCGTTGCGTCAGGGTGTTCTACATACCAGTCGGCCAGTTCGTCCGAACTGCGCGGCACAAAGGCATCGGCGGATTGCAAGGACTGAAGCAGATTTGACGGCGTGCCTGCCTCCTGTTGCAACCAATGGGGTTTCGGTTCGGTCTCTGCGACCTCGGCAGCGCGGATGATCGGGGCATATCCGGTGCAGCGACACAGATTGCCCGCCAGCAGGTCGTCGTGATCGGTTTCACCGTTTTGATGGGCCGTTGCCATCGACATGATAAAGCCCGGCGTGCAGTAGCCGCATTGTGATCCGTGCAGGTCTACCATTGTCTTTTGCACAGGGTGCATAGCCCCGTCCGGTCCCGCCAGCCCTTCGACGGTGCGAATGGATTTCCCGTGAAGCTGTGGCAGAAACAGAATACAGGCGTTCAGCGCCTTTGCCCCATCGCCGTCCGTCACCATCACGGTACAAGCGCCGCAATCGCCTTCGTTGCAGCCTTCCTTGGTGCCACACAGCCCGCGGGTCTCGCGCAGATACTCCAGCAGGGTGCGTGTGGGGTGGGCCTGATCTATCGCGACCGGCTCTCCGTTCAGAAGAAATTCGACCTTCATGTTGAAAATCCGCTAGCCTCTCTGTTGCGGGCACCAGCCGTCTTGCGCTGTGCCGAAAACCACTGGTGCAACCTTGTCAGACCAGCAGAACAACTCTCCCTTAACATAGCAAGATTTTTCTTGCCGGAGCGCCGTGCCCGTCTGTGGTCTACACCGTTCGAACTGCGTAAATAACCCGATTATCAACGGTTTGCGAGTGATTTTCTACAAAACGTTGAAAGTCTGTCAGGCTTAGAGCGCCAAAGCCCGTGGCCGTTCCGCGTAACACAAACCTTGCTACAAAATGGTGCGGTAATCCAGCGCCGCCATCACGTCGGCATCCACCTTGCGGTAGATATATTCCAGATCACGCTTTTTGTAATCCGCCTTCAGCTTGTGGTATTTGTAGCGGCGGGCGTAATCTTCAAACCGCAGATTGTCCGATGCTTTGATGGAGCGACGGATATTGGTGTAGCCGTTGGAAGTGGCCGGAATATATTCTGCAATCCGGTTCAGGGTCTCGTTAAAATCCGACAGCAGGTCTTCGTAGCGGATATGGATCACATTCTCAGCGGTTTCCATCAGGTCTACATAACCGCGCATTTTGCGGTTCCACAACTCTATCGGACTTTCAAGCGGTTTATCCCCCAGATTGTCCCGCTCCGACAGGGGCCAAGGCGTGGTCAGGAACTGGTCGAATGCCATGTCCTCCTGCGCCCAGAGCGGGTTTTCGGGTCGGTTGTGTAGGGAGGACAGGAAGAACACAGGATGTTTGGTGATCAGCAGAAACAAAGTGTCCTGCGCATGGGGCGCGGCGCGGATCACATCGACGGGCGGAGCGGCGTGTTTCAAGCCGAAATCGGAATAGAGAATCCGCTCGTGGTATTTGTCCTGAAGCCGGTTTGCCTCGGCGGGGCGCAGTTTGGGTTTATACTGCTGCAACACCAGCCGCATGACCCGTTTGTCCACGCCGAAATCCCCGCGCAACAGATCGGTTGCGAAGTTCTTGTTCACCAGTTTGGACAGGTAGGTGGCACCTGTATTACGCTCGCCATAAATCTTGGTGAATAGACAGGTCATCGGCTGCTCGGCTCTTGTTTTTTGCTGGGGACATTGTGCTACGGCTTTCGCCCCTTTGCAAGCTGCGATAGATTAACAGGATGAGCACATCCCCCCGATTCATCCACCTCCGTCTGCACTCTGCCTATTCCCTTCTGGAAGGGGCGATTCAGGTTAAGAAACTGCCCGATATGTGCGCCAAAGCCGGTATGCCGGCAGTGGCTGTCACCGACAGTGGCAATCTGTTTTCCGCGCTGGAATTTTCCGAAACGGCGGCCAAGGCGGGCATCCAGCCGATTGTCGGTTGTCAGATGGATCTGGCCTATGCAGCGGCGGCGCAACTGGGTGGTAAAACGCCCGCGCCCCGGCCCATTGTCCTGCTGGCGCAGAATGAAGCGGGCTATATGAACCTGATGAAGCTGAACTCCTGCGCGTTTCTCGAAAGCGGCGACCAGCTTCCCCATATCACGCTGGACGAACTGACCCGCCATTCCGAAGGATTGATCTGTCTGACGGGCGGGGCGCTCGGGCCGGTGGGGCAACTGGTGCAGGATGCGCAAGTAGATGCGGCCAAAGCGTTGCTGACCCGGATGGCAGAGATGTTTCCGAACCGCCTTTATGTGGAACTGCAACGTCATCCCGAAAACGGCGCGAAGGGCACGGCTGCGGAACTGGCGACCGAACCTTTCTTCGTGCAGACCGCCTATGGAATGGACCTGCCGCTGGTGGCCACCAATGACGTCTATTTCCCCAAGGCTGAAATGTATGACGCCCATGATGCGCTGATCTGCATTGCGGATGGTGCCTATGTGGATCAGCAGGAACCCCGCCGCCGCCTGACCCCGGAGCATTATTTCAAGACGCCGGATGAAATGGCCAAACTGTTTGCCGATGTGCCCGAAGCCATCGACAACACCATCGAAATCGCCAAGCGCTGCGGCTTTCGTGCGACGACCCGTGATCCGATCCTACCGAAATTTGCAGATGACGAGGTCGAGGAACTCCGCCGCCAAGCCAACGAGGGCCTACAGGCCCGTCTTGCGGTGATCCCCCATGCGGCCAGCGTTGAGGACTACCAGAAGCGGCTCGACTTTGAGCTCGACATTATTGAGGGCATGGGGTTTCCCGGCTACTTTCTGATCGTTGCGGATTTCATTAAATGGGCCAAGGACAACAGCATTCCAGTGGGGCCGGGGCGGGGGTCCGGTGCGGGCAGCCTTGTGGCCTATGCGCTGACGGTGACAGACCTTGATCCGCTGCGCTACTCGCTGCTGTTCGAGAGGTTCCTCAACCCCGAACGTGTCTCCATGCCCGACTTCGACATCGACTTCTGCATGGACCGCCGCGAAGAGGTGATCCGCTATGTGCAGCAGAAGTACGGTCGCGATAAGGTGGGTCAGATCATCACATTCGGTGCGCTGCTGTCCAAGGCGGCGGTGCGCGATATCGGGCGCGTGCTGCAGATGCCCTATGGTCAGGTGGACCGGCTGTCCAAGTTGATCCCGGTTGAGGGCGTTAAACCCGTATCCATCGAAAAGGCGCTGGCGGATGAGCCGCGCCTGCGGGAAGAGGCCAAGGCCGAACAGGTGGTGGACCGGATGCTCACCTATGCTCAGCAGGTTGAAGGCCTGTTGCGCAACGCATCGACCCACGCGGCGGGTGTTGTGATCGGGGATCGTCCGCTGGATGAACTCGTGCCGCTCTATCAGGATCCGCGATCCGATATGCCTGCGACCCAGTTCAATATGAAATGGGTGGAACAGGCCGGTCTGGTCAAATTCGACTTTCTCGGTCTGAAGACCCTGACCGTGATCCAGAACGCGATGGACCTGATCGAAGGGCAGGGGCGCCCGCTGCATATCGGGCCGGATGGCAACCAGCTTTATGATCCCCCCGAAGGTGCTGAAGGGGACATCGGGGCGATCCCGCTTGATGACGAAAAAACCTACAAACTGTATGCAGATGCGCGCACGGTTGCGGTGTTTCAGGTGGAATCCAGCGGTATGATGGACGCGCTGCGGCGTATGAAACCGGACTGTATCGAAGACATCATCGCGCTTGTGGCGCTGTATCGTCCCGGCCCGATGGAAAACATCCCCAAATTCTGTGAGGTGAAGAACGGTCTCTCGGAACGGGACAAGCTGCACCCCTCAATCGACCACATCCTTGATGAGACCCAAGGCATCATCGTCTATCAGGAACAGGTGATGCAGATCGCGCAGGAAATGGCGGGATATTCCCTTGGGGGCGCGGATTTGCTGCGCCGCGCGATGGGTAAGAAAATTCAGGAAGCGATGGACGCAGAGCGGCCCAAATTCCTTGAAGGCGCCGGCAAGAACGGGGTGGACAAGAAAAAGGCGATGGAGGTCTGGAACCTTCTGGATAAATTCGCCAACTACGGGTTCAACAAATCCCACGCGGCGGCCTATGCGGTGGTGTCCTACCAGACAGGCTGGCTGAAGGCGAACCATCCGGTGGAGTTCATGGCCGCTGTGATGAACTGCGATATTCACCTGACCGACAAGCTCGGCGTGTTTATCGAGGAAACCAAACGCCGGTTGAAAATCGACGTGGTGCCCCCCTGTGTGAACCAGTCACTGGCCACATTCTCCGTGTCCGAAGGCAAGATCCATTATGCGCTGGGCGCGTTGAAAAACGTTGGCGGCGAGGCGATGAAGCTGATCGTTGATGCACGTCTGGCGGATGGACCGTTTCAGGATCTGTTCGATCTGGCGCGGCGGGTTGATCTGAAACGGGTCGGTAAACGCCCGATGGAAATGCTGGCCCGTTCCGGCGCGTTCGACCAGCTGGATGCAAACCGGCGCAAATGTCTTGAAAGTGTCGATGCGCTGGTGGCCTATTCCGCCTCTACGTTCGAGCAAAAGAACAGCGCACAGGGCGGCTTGTTCGGGGACAGCGGCGAGGACCTGCCCGCACCGCGCCTGCCCATGCCCGAAGACTGGCTGCCCACGGAACGGCTGGCGCAGGAACATCAGGCGGTTGGTTTCTACCTGTCAGGGCATCCGCTGGATGATTACCTCGGCCCGCTGAAACGCAAGAATGTCCTCACCCTTGCAGAACTGGAACAAAAGGCCCGCGGCGGTGCTGTTGCCGCGAAAATCGCCGGTTCCATTTCGGGCAAACAGGAACGCAAATCCGCGCGGGGCAACCGCTTTGCTTTCGTGCAATGCTCCGACCCGACCGGCCTTTACGAAGTCACGGTTTTCTCTGACACGCTGGAAAAATTCCGCGACATGCTGATGCCCGGTGAAAACGTGGTGCTCACCGTAGAGGCGACGATGGAGGCGGACCAGCTGAAACTGCTCTGCCGTGGTGCGCAGGCCGTGGATGCAGCCGTGGCGGATGCGGCGTCGATGGGATTGAAGGTCTACATCGGGGAAGAGGATGCCATCGGCTCGGTTGCGACCCGACTGGAAGAAGCCAGCAAGGGGGGCAACCCGCGCAGTCGCGGTCCGGTGCATCTGGTGTTGATGCACCCCGAACTCCCCGGTGAGGTAGAGATCGCGCTGAAACAGGAATACGTCCTGAATCCGCAAATCAAAGGCGCCCTGAAACACGTCCCCGGCGTGCAACTGGTTGAGGAATTCTAAACGGGGAACATCGGGCTACCAGCTTCAATGTTCCCCAAATACTCAAATCCCGCCCTAAGCCGCCTTCTCAAACAGCGCCGGTAAATCCCCCAGCGCCTTTGCCTCGTCAATCGCGGCTTTCAGATCTGTCTCCAACAGCTTGGGCAGGTCTTCAAAACTGTCGATCACAAAATATTGCGGCTGAACGATGTCGATCCGGTAGGGCGTGCGTAGCATGGTCATCAGGTCCGCCGGCGTATAAACCGCTTTGCCGGAACAGGCGAAATCCGCTTCGGACGGGGAACTCGCCACCCCTGCGCCATAGCCGCGCAGCCCGTCTGGTGTGTTGATCATGCCGAACTCGATGGTGAACCAGAACAGGCGGAACAGGTGCCAGCGATAGCCCTTGCCCAGCTCCACAGCGATCTTGCCAAAGGCTTCGATAAAATCGGTGTAGGCCTGATTGGTCAGCAGTGGGCAATGACCAAAGACTTCGTGGAACAGGTCGGGTTCCTCAATATAATCCATATCCTCGCGGCGGCGCAGGAAGGTGGCCACGGGAAACTTGCGATCTGCCAGCAAGGTGTAGAACTGGCTTGGCGGGATGATGGCCGGCACGCCTTCCACGCCGAAATTGGTCAAGGCGCCCAGTCGTTTGTCCACATCACGCAATTGGGGAACGCTTGCGGCTTTCAATCCCAGCAGGTCGACCCCTTCAAGATATTCGGAACAAATCCGCCCCTTCAAAAAGGCAATCTGGCGCTCGAACAATTCCGCCCAGACAGCATGTTCGTCGGCGGTGTAGTCGTAAAAGCCGGTGTCATCGGCAAGTTTGGACGCATAAGCCATCGGTGTCTCCTTGTTTGGCACCAGTATACGCCGGTTGCGATGGAAAAACTTGCCTCACTGGGGCCGGATTGTTACAGTTTTGGATAGAATTTCCGTAGAGAGGCTTGCTTGTGGAATTTTCTGAGCAGGAAAAGGCGATATTGCGGCAAATACAGTCAGATGCGAGTCTGCCTCTGGCGCAGATTGCCCAGACGGTCGGCATGGCCCAAAGCACGGTCTGGCGTAAGATACAGGAGTTCGAGAGCCTCGGCCTGATTGACCGGCGGGTGACATTGCTTAATCCCAAGACGGCAGGGTTGGGGCTGTGCGTTCTGGCCCAAATCCGGATGCGCTCTCATACACAAGAGGCGGTGGACGGGTTTATTGCAATGGTGCGCAGTCACCCTGAAATCCTCGAATGTCATGCGATTTCCGGATCGGCGGATTATTTCATCAAGGTGCGGGTGGCGGATGTAGAAGCCTATGAAGCCTTTATGAGTCATAATCTTTTGCGCAGCGATCTGGTGAAAACGGTTGTGTCGAATTTCGTGTTGAAAGAGATCAAACACACGACAGAACTGCCGCTGTAACCGCTGCTGCCTGCGCATTTCTGGCGCCGCGTCAAATCCATGTCAAATCCATGTCACATCCACGCGACCGGCGCGGGCTTGTGCTTGTGTCTCCGGCGACCGGATGGTTTCATAGCTCGATGCAAGGAGAGCGTGTGATGAAGAGTGAGAAGTTTACCTTTGAGGGGCATTCCGGCGAAGAACTGGCCGCGCGGCTGGATCTTCCGGTGGGGCGGGTGCTGGCGACCGCAGTGTTTGCCCATTGTTTCACCTGCTCCAAGGATATTCCGGCGGCGCGGCGGTTGTCCCAGCGGCTCGCCGCGGCGGGGATCGCAGTGCTGCGGTTCGATTTTACCGGATTGGGTCATTCAAAGGGGGAGTTTTCCAACACGGATTTCACATCAAACGTGCAGGATCTGGTTCTCGCGGCCAAGGCGCTTGCAAAACATTTGCGGGCGCCCGGATTGCTTGTCGGGCATTCCCTTGGCGGGGCGGCGGTTTTGCGGGCGGCGGGGCAGCTTGACAGTGTGAAGGCGGTTGTGACCCTTGGCGCGCCTTATGATCCGGCCCATGTGCTGCATAACTTCGGCACTTCTCTGGCGGAAATCGAAAAGAACGGCGCAGCGGAAGTCACCCTAGGCGGGCGGCCCTTTACCATTCGCAGCGGGTTTGTTCAGGATGTGTCAGCGGTGAACCTAAAGGACGCCATCGGTAATCTGAAACGCGCCCTTCTGGTGCTGCATGCGCCTCTGGACCAGACGGTCGGGATTGAAAATGCCTCGCAGATTTTCGGGGCCGCAAAACACCCCAAAAGCTTTGTCACGCTCGACAATGCGGACCATCTGATCAGTGACGGCGCGGATGCGGAATATGCGGCAGAGGTGATCGCTTCATGGGCGGGCCGGTATCTGAAGCTCAGCAAACCTGCCGCCCCGATCGGGGCCCCCGAAGGGGTGGTGCGCAGCGATGAGGCCGATCCCGAAGGGTTTTTGCAGGACATAACGGCGGGACCGAACCACCATATCCTTGCGGATGAACCCGAAGCCTATGGCGGCAGCAATCTGGGCATGTCGCCTTATAACCTGCTGTCTGCGGGGCTGGCGGCCTGTACGTCCATGACCATCCGCATGTATGCGCGGCGCAAAGGCTGGCCGTTGAAAGATGTCAGCGTTGCTGTGACTCACGACAAAATCCACGCCAGCGCCTGTGCCTCCTGTGCCACCACCGAAGGCAAGGTGGACCAGTTCAACCGCCAGATCACCCTGACGGGAAATCTGGACGCAGATCAGCGTCAGAAACTGTTGGAGATCGCCAATAAATGTCCCGTCCATCGAACGTTGGAAAGCGAGATCAGCGTGACCACCGATCTGGCATGAACCGTGCTGGCTAGTAATGGGGCGGGGGCTGGTCCGAGAAGGTCACAGACCCGTCACCCTGTGACTGGTCACGGGCGAGTTCCAACAATGCTGCCACCTGTCGTTCCAGCAGGGCAATCCGCTTGGCCTGATCCGCCACCACATCCGACAGGTCCTCTGCCGTCTTGATGGTATGGGCAAGCCGCTCTTGCAGCTGGGTTATGGTCTGTTCATCGGTCATGTTTTTCCCTACCGCCAAACCCGCTGGCAAACAATTGGAAAAGGCGTGATTGCCACCGTGACAGGACCGGCCGTAGGGGAATTTCCCACAAAGCAGCGCATAAACCCTGCCGGTTGCTTGTCCCTGCATGGATTTTCCTTTATCGGGTGAGCCGAAATTAGGATCAATCCGATGGCCAAAGACAAGAAAAAGAAAATTCAACGCCCCAAGGCTTTGCCGCCCAAAGGGTTTCGCGACTATTTCGGGGCTGAAGTGGATGAACGCAGCGAGATGCTGCGTGAAATCACGGCTGTTTACCATCGTTACGGGTTCGATCCGCTGGAATCATCTGCCGTTGAAACGGTAGAGGCGCTGGGCAAGTTTCTCCCCGATGTGGACCGCCCCAATGAAGGTGTTTTTGCGTGGCAGGACGAAGACGACTCGTGGATGGCCTTGCGCTATGACCTGACTGCTCCACTGGCCCGTGTCTATGCCCAGCACCGCAATGATCTGCCGTCCCCTTACCGCCGCTTTGCGATGGGTCCGGTCTGGCGCAACGAAAAGCCGGGGCCGGGGCGCTATCGCCAGTTTTATCAATGCGATGCGGATACCGTTGGCACGGCGAGCATGGCAGCAGATGCGGAAATCTGCGCGATGCTGTCTGACACGCTGGAGGCTGTCGGCATCCCGCGCGGCGATTACATCATCCGTGTGAACAACCGAAAGGTTTTGAACGGTGTGCTGGAAGTTGCCGGTCTGTCCGGCGACGACAAGGAAACCGAGCGGGGCATCGTGCTGCGGGCCATCGACAAGCTGGACCGTCTGGGACTGGATGGCGTGCGGGCCTTGCTGGGTGAGGGGCGCAAGGATGCTTCGGGCGACTTCACCAAAGGGGCGGGCCTGTCGGACGAACAGGCCGATGTGGTCATGGGCTTCATGAGCGCCAAGCGCGATACAGGCGCTGAAACCTGCGCCCGGCTGTCCGAACTGGTTCAAGGCTCGGAGATCGGTGCAAAAGGTGTTGCCGAACTTGAAGAAATTGCCAGCCTGCTGGACGCGCAGGGCTATGGTCCTGACCGGATAGACATTGACCCCTCAGTGGTGCGCGGCCTTGGCTATTATACCGGCCCCGTCTACGAGGCTGAACTGACCTTTGAAATCCTCGACGAAAAGGGGCGCAAGCGGCAGTTCGGCTCTGTTGCGGGGGGCGGGCGTTATGACGATCTGGTCAAACGTTTCACCGGACAGGAAGTGCCTGCGACCGGCGTTTCTATCGGTGTGGACCGTCTGCTGGCCGCACTGCGCGAAAAGGGCCGGATCAACAGCACAGCCAAAGGGCCGGTGGTTGTGACCGTGATGGACCGCGACCGCATGTCGGATTATCAGGCGATGGTGTCAGAACTGCGCAACGCGGGCATCCGCGCCGAAGTTTATCTCGGCAATCCCAAGAATTTCGGCAACCAGTTGAAATACGCCGACAAACGCCAAAGCCCTGTGGCGATTATCGAGGGCGGCGACGAGAAGGATCGCGGCGTGGTGCAGATCAAGGATCTGGCCCTTGGGGCGCGGCTGGCGGCGGAAATCGAGACCTCGGAAGAATGGAAAGCCCAGCCTGCGCAAAAGGAAATCGCGCGCACTGATCTGGTGGCCGAAGTCAAAGCCATGATCGCACGGGCGGCGGAGTGATGAAGAACGACAGACGCGCCCGCATCAAGGAAGTGGCCGACAGGCTCTCGGCGGGGTTTGTTTCGGCGGGGGCCTTGCCGGTAGAAACCGACAGTCTGCTGCCTGCGGATGTACTGTTGGATCTTTACGGCGAGGATATTCGCGCACGGGCCTATGTGACCCATGATCCCTTGCAGGGTGAACAGATGTTGCGGCCCGATTTTACTGTGCCCATCGTGCAGCGCCATATGGCCGAGGGCGCGGAACCGGCGCGATATACCTATAACGGCAATGTCTGGCGCAAACAGTCCGGCGGTCGTCCTGCGGAATATACCCAAGTCGGATACGAGCTTTTTGACCGCACCGATCCTGCCGGTGCCGATGCCGAAGTCTTTGCAATGTTTTCCGGAATGCTCGCAGGGTATCCCCTGAAGGTGACAACGGGGGATATGGGGGTTTTGCTGGCCGCGGTGGACGGATTGAAAACCACCGACCGCCGCCGCGCCGCGCTGCGCCGTCATGTCTGGCGTCCGGTGCGCTTTGTGCGATTGCTGGAACGCTATGGCGGGATGACGCCGCCACCCGAAACCCGCAGCGCGCTGCTGGCGCAGGTTGCGGAACTTGGAGCGGAAAAAGTGCTGGAACAGGCCGGAACACCGCAGGGATTACGCTCTGAACAAGAGGTTCTGGCGCGGATTGCTCTGTTACAACAGGACAGTGCAGCCGGTCCGGTCTCTGCCGAAGAGGTTCAGATGCTGGAACAGGTGCTGGCGCTGAAGGACACCTCGACCGCCGCCTTAGACCAGTTGCGGGACATGGCCGCCAGCTTTCCGGCACTTCAGGCGCCTGCGGATGCGATGGAGGATCGTCTCAAGGCAATGGCCGCCCGCCGTGTGGATGTGGACAACCTGCCGTTTGAGGTCTCTTTCGGGCGCACATCTATGGAATATTACGACGGTTTCGTTTTCGGCTTTACCGCACCCGACCGCCCCGACCTGCCGGTGGTGGCCAGCGGCGGGCGCTATGATGCGCTGACCCGCGTGTTGGGGCAGGGACGCTCTATCGCTGCTGTCGGTGGGGTGATCCGCCCCGAAACGCTGGTGGCCGTGCAGGAGGGTGCAGTATGAACCTGAAGCTCGGGATTCCGTCCAAGGGGCGGTTGCAGGACAAGACCATCGACTGGTTTGCCCAGCATGGCATCACTGTTCAGCGCACCGGATCGGACCGCGAATATGCCGGTCAGGTGCTGGGGGTGGATAATGTCGAACTGGTGTTGCTCTCGGCGGGGGAAATCCCCAAGGAACTGGCCGCAGGGCGTATCCATCTGGGGGTGACGGGCACCGATCTCGTCCGTGAAAAAATGCCCCGTTGGTCCGACATTGTGGCCGAGGTGGAACCGCTTGGCTTTGGACATGCGGATCTGGTGATCGCTGTACCCGATTGTTGGGTCGATGTGACCACGGTGGACGATCTGGATGCAGCGGCGGCGCAGTTTCGCGCCGATCACGGCTTTCGCCTGCGCATTGCCACCAAATATCACGGCTTGGTGCGCAATTATCTAAGCGGCGAAGGCGTGGCAGATTACCAATTGGTAGACAGTCAGGGCGCAACCGAAGGCACGGTCAAGAACCTGACCGCCGAAGCGATTGCCGACATCACGTCAACGGGCGACACGCTGCGGGCCAACGGTCTGCGCATCCTGTCAGACGGTCTGATCCTGCAATCACAGGCCACGATGTATGCCAGCAAAACAGCCGAATGGGACGCCGATGCGCTGTCTGCATGGGGCGGTTTTGCCAAAGGCTGTGGCTGGGCCGAAACGCCCTTCTAAGGGTCTTCAAGTTTTCCGCGTTACGGCGCGGGATGCTTAACTGGACGCCTGATCGACACAACTGCCGGTTTTAGCGTCCCAGCTTTGCCCTGTCGGGCAGGATGCTGCGGTGTCGTGAGAACTGTTGCAGCCGGCTGCAAAGGCCAGTGCCGGTGCCAGCGTCAACAGGGTGGAAAGTAGAATTGTTTTCATATTCAAACCTCCTAATCCGGTAAACATAGCAGATTTTTTAAGGTTTTTCGATGGAAACCTGACAGGGTCGCAGTACCGGCACTAACGCAGGCCAATATCCGCCAGTGCCAGCGCCAGTTCCTTGGGCAGTTCATCGTCGGATTTGCGCGAATCCGGCAGGTCGGCGGGGGCGTCCTCTGGCTTGAGATACCGCCAGCCCTGAAACGGGCGGCGCAGGGCGCTAGAGGTGCGGATCAGTTTCGGCTCCATCAGAATGGCACAGCGGCGCACACCGTCCGCGCCCGTAACCTCGTCCAGACGCACGATATTCTGACGGGCCTGCACAAAGCCCTTGATCACCCAATAGAGCGATCCGCCATTAAGCAGCGCCTCCTCCTGTTTGGGCCACATGCGGGTGATGTGGCTGGGCAGATAGGTGCCGCCGCCGGATTTCGCCCGCAGCGCGATTGCTGTTTCCAGATCCTCGTAGCTGTCGATGCCGACGCAAAGCTTGATCAAGTTGATGTGTTTTTTTGACATGGTATCGCTAGATATAGTATGGTTAACGTCAGATTAAAGCGATTCCTTTGCAGGTGAAAGCGTATTAACTGCCCAGAATCGTTTGACGCCTCGTGACACAACATCTAGGAACGGGGCTCCGCCAAACAACCACGCGACCGAACACAAGGCTTACTGATATGACCTCTTTTTCAGCTCCGATTGCCGAGCAAATCTGGGATATGAAATACCGTTTCAAAGACGCATCGGGAAAACCGATCGACGAAACTGTAGAGGATAGCTGGCGCCGTGTGGCCCGTGCGCTGGCCAAGGTTGAAGATACGCCGGACGTCTGGGAAGAGCGGTTTTATGATGCGCTTGAGGGCTTCAAATTCCTGCCAGCAGGCCGGATTCTCGCCGGTGCGGGAACCCAGCGCTCTGTGACGCTGTTCAACTGCTTCGTGATGGGCACGATTCCCGACAGTATGGCCGGTATTTTCGATATGCTGAAAGAGGCCGCGCTGACCATGCAGCAGGGCGGGGGGATCGGCTATGATTTCTCTCCGATCCGACCCAAAGGGGCCGAAGTGAAAGGCGTGGCGGCGGATGCGTCCGGCCCGTTGTCTTTCATGGATGTCTGGGACGCCATGTGCCGCACCATCATGTCTGCGGGTTCGCGCCGCGGCGCAATGATGGCAACCATGCGGTGTGACCATCCCGATGTAGAAGACTTCATCACCGCCAAACAGGACAGCGCCCGCCTGCGCATGTTCAACCTTTCTGTGCTGGTCACTGACCCCTTTATGGAAGCGGTGAAAGAGGACGGCCCATGGGAACTGACATGGGGTGACAAGGTCTACAAAACCGTGCAGGCGCGGGATTTGTGGAACCGGATCATGCAGTCCACCTATGATTATGCCGAACCGGGTGTGATTTTCATCGACCGGATCAACCAGAAGAACAACCTCAACTATTGCGAATCCATTGCCGCCACCAACCCTTGCGGCGAACAGCCTCTGCCGCCTTATGGTGCCTGTCTGCTTGGCTCGATCAATCTGGCGACAATGATCGAGAACGCCTTTGAGGGCAACGCCGCGCTGAACGAAAAGGCGCTGGATGAACTGGTAGCGACCGCCGTGCGGATGATGGACAACGTGGTGGATGCCAGCCAGTTCCCGTTGGAAGAACAACGGGTTGAGGCCCATGCCAAGCGCCGGATCGGTCTGGGCGTGACCGGACTTGCCGATGCCCTGCTGATGGTTGGCGCGCGTTATGGCTCTGAAGAGGGGGCCGCGCTGACCGAAGACTGGATGGGGCGCATTGCCCGTGCCGCCTATCGCGCCTCTGCCCGTCTGGCCGAAGAGAAGGGGGCCTTTCCGCTCTATGACGCCAAGGCGTTTCTGGACAACGATTCCATGCTGTCGATGGACGAAGAAACCCGCGCACTGGTGGCCGAGCACGGCATCCGCAACGCACTGCTGACCAGTGTTGCCCCGACCGGAACCATCAGCCTTTATGCGGGCAATGTTTCCAGCGGTATCGAACCGGTGTTTGCCTATTCCTACACCCGCAAAGTGTTGCAAAACGACGGGTCGCGTTCCGAAGAAGAAGTGGTGGATTACGCGGTGGACCTGTGGCGTCAGAAATTCGGGGACAAGGAACTGCCGGATTATTTTGTGAACGCCCAGACGCTCGCCCCGCTGGATCACGTCCGTATGCAGGCGGCAGCGCAGAAATGGATCGACAGTTCGATTTCCAAAACCATCAACTGCCCCGAAGATATTTCATTTGAGGATTTTAAAGAGGTCTATATGGCCGCTTGGGATCAGGGCTGTAAGGGCTGCACAACCTACCGCCCCAATGATGTAACCGGCTCGGTCCTAAGCGTGTCCGAAGAGACAGAGACCGCGCCGGAAATCGACACAGGCGCAGATGTTGTCTACATCGCAGAGCCGCTCGACCGGCCCGAGGCGCTGGACGGTCACACCTACAAGATGAAATGGCCCGAATCCGAACATGCCATCTACATCACCATCAACGACATCATCCAGAACGAGCAGCGCCGTCCGTTTGAAGTGTTCATCAACTCCAAAAACATGGAGCATTACGCATGGACACTGGCGCTGACACGGATGATCTCCGCTGTCTTCCGGCGCGGTGGCGATGTCTCCTTTGTGGTCGAGGAACTGAAAGCCGTGTTCGATCCGCGCGGTGGTGCCTGGGTGCGGGGGAAATACATCCCCTCCATGCTGGCCGCGATCGGCAGTGTGATCGAGGAACACATGATCCGCATCGGCTTTATAAACGGGGAAGGCCAGCACCTGAAAACCGACCCTCACGCCGAGATCATCCAGATGAACAGCCCCGCCCGCGGCAAAAGCTGCCCAAGCTGCGGCGGCATGGGCCTGCAAATGGTCGAAGGCTGCATGACCTGTCTGGACTGCGGCCACTCTAAATGCGGCTGAACGAGCGGCTGTGGGTATTGTTCTGACTACTAATAAACAGCCATCGGCCGGGTTAAAATGGCCATTTTACAAGCAAAATAAGTCAATCGGGCGGAAACGCCCGATTTTTGCGTTTTCGGGGGCGGTCAGGCTGGTGCGCGTTTGCCTCGGGTCAGGGCTAGCGCGACGCCGGTTGCGACCATTGCCAGTCCTGCGGCCTCGGCCATGCGGTCCGGTACCATCAGTCCAACCGCACCGCATCCGATGATCCCGCGTTCAAGGTAGGTGATTACGCCGACCTTGTAGAAATACCCCTCTAGTGCGCAGGACAGTGCGACCAGCGCCGAGATTGCGCTGCCGATGGCCAGAACGGTGGCAAGGACATCGCTGCTTTGCAACAGGAGCGCGGGTTCATAGACAAAGACGAACGGCAGGATAAACAGTGCAGCGCCAAGCCGCATCGAGGTAAATCCGGTCGCCATGCCCTTTGCTCCGGCAATCTGCGACGCGGCAATAGAGGCCAGCGCAACGGGTGGCGTGATATAGGACAGCATGCCCCAATAAAGCACGAACAAATGCGAACCGATGGGGGACAGACCCAACTTTACCAAAGCGGGCGCAAGGACGGTGGCCAGAAAAATATAACAGGCCGATACCGTCATCCCCATGCCCAGCACAAAGCTGGTGATCGCCCCCAGAACAAGCAGCAACAGGGTGCTTTGCCCGCCATATTGCACCAGCTCGCGCGAGAAAGCACCGCCAACGCCGGTGATCGCAAGAGAACCAACCACAAGCCCGACACCGCAAAGGGTTGCGATCAGATAGGAGATGTCTTTGGTCACGCCTTCAACCAGTCCCCGCGCTGCCGAAAGATCCGGAAGGCGGCGGTATCGCAGCAGAGAGAACACCAACATCAGCGCGGTCGCGTAATAGGCTGCGCGGGCGGGGCTGATCACGAACAACAGGACCACCAGTGCGGCCAGCGAAATAAGATGATGCCAGCCTTCGCGCACGACGGCGCTGACGAGAGGGATGTCTTGATCCTGTGTCGCGGCCAGCCCGTTGCGGGCTGCAAACAGGTCAACCTGCAGCAAAAGCGCAAAATAATAGAGCGCCGAAGGCACAATCGCGGCTACGATGATTGTGGTGTAGGGCATGTCGAGAAACGAGGCCATGATAAAGGCCACAGCCCCCATCACCGGCGGCATCAAGGTCCCGCCGGTGGAGGCACAGGCCTCGACCGCTCCGGCGTATCGGGGCGGATAGCCGGATTTCTTCATCGCAGAGATCGTCATGCGGCCTGTGGACAGCACGTTGGAGATGACCGAACCCGACAGCGACCCGAAAAGCGCACTGGACAGGATGGCGACCTTGGCCGATCCGCCACGCCGCCGCCCCATAAGCGCCGTTGACAGTTCCATGAAAAACCGCGCACCTCCGACAGTGTTCAGAACCGCCCCGAAGATGATGAAGCCCACAAGTGTATCGGCAACCACACGCAAGGGAATACCGATCAGGCTCTCCATGCCCATAACATGGGCTGCTGCGGTTTCCTGAAGGCTGAGCGACGGTCCCCAGAGAAAGCCCGGCATGTAATCGGCAAACAGCGGGTAGGCAGCGAAGAAGGCACAGATCGCCAGCAACAAAGAGCCGCTGGACCGGCGCAGGGATTCCAGCGCCAGCACCACCATCACGGTCGAGATTATCGCAGCCGTAAGGGGGGCCACCACATCCCAGCCTTGGGTGATGATCGACTCGGCGTGATAGGCCAGATAGCCGCCCGAGCCGAGCGCCAGTGCCGCCAGTCCCCAATCAAGCGGGCTGACGGCGGGATCGCCGTCTTGGGTCCGCGCCGGTATCAACAGAAAGGACGCGGCGAGGAAAAGCGCAACGATACTATAGTAGTAGCGGTTGGAGAGCAGTGGGAATATTCCCAGAACCGGCAGGTTGAAGGTTTGCAGCACGATGCCGGTAAGGCCGATGACCCCGAGCACACTGACAGCGATCCGCGCCGCACCCTTCAGGCGCTGTGGCGGATGCGGGCGCGGCGGGAGGGCCGTCTTGGTCGGGGTCTCGCTCATTACAGATCACCTTCATGACTCAAAGGCTCCCCCGCAGGCAGATGCACACGGGAGAGCAAAACCGCGCTGATCAGTTCAGCGCCTTACTGCGGTGTTCGGCCCAGAATGCAGGCCAGTCTTTGGCGGAAACGCCCTGATCATGGGCCGCATCCGTGGCAGCCTCCCAAGCGGCCTGAACTTTTTCCATCCGTGCAAGACGGGTCTCATGCCAGCTTTGGTCCTTGTCGGTCCAGACGCCGATTTCCTTCAGGTAGCGGATGGCGCCGGGGTGAAAGGGCGCGTCTTGCGGCGTGGTGCCGGCTTTTGCGATGTCCCAGTTGGGCATGGCCGCTGTTGCATCCTTGTAAAGACCAAAGGTGCCGTCGAGCGCCTTGATGAAGTTGTAAACCTCGTCTTCGTCGGCTTCTGCATAGACCGTCACCATCGGGTAGCGCACCGCAAAGATTTCTGCGGGACTGTCGCCCGTGATGCCTGCACCCGCGGTGGCTGTTGTGGGGGCAAAGAAGCTTGCAACATTGGTCACGGCTTCCCAGCCCTCGGCGTTGTCCTTGGGCAGCGGCACCCATGCAAGCCCGCGTGATGTGCCTTCCAGTTCATAAAGCGCAGAGGCGGTGGGGGTGGTGCCTGCCACATCGGCCTGACCGTCTACCAAAGCCCGCAGCGCCGCGCCATAAGAGGCGACTTCGACAACCTCCACATCGTCCCAGGACAGGCCGCCGAATGCCAGCATGGCCTCAACCTTGATGTTGATGGAGGGGTTCGCCTTGATGCGGGGCACCCGTTTGCCGCGAATGTCAGCGATGCTTTGAATGCCGCTGTCCTTTGATGTGGCCATCCCGAATGTGGAAGGACGTCCGGCCACGATCCGAAGATCCTGTGGTCCCCATTCCCGCACCTCAAAGTCGTAAATCGCTTCGGTTGCAAAAAAGACCTCATTGGCGAGCCAGCCGTATTGGACGCGGCCGGTTTTCAGCGGCAGCAGGCGGCCGATAGACGTACCTGATGGCATGATCCGCACTCTGGTGCCAAATTCCTTGCCAAAAGCATCCGCGATGGCGGAGGCTTCGGCATAGCCGCTAGAGCCAACATCATAGGTGGACCACAGCAACGAGCGCGGCAGTTCCGGTCCTTGCGCGGCGGCGGGCAACGCGCCTGCCAATGCCAGAGCCGCAGCCCCGAACAGGGTTTTTACAATCGGTTTCATAATACTCTCTCCCTTGGGTTTGGTGAATCGCGGTGACTTATCCGGTGCGCGTGTCAGGGGTGATGCCCTGTGCGGCCAGATCGTCAATTTCGGCGGTTGAAAATCCCGCTTCGGTCAGGATTTCGCTTCGGTGTTCGGCAAATTTCGGCGGCTGGCTGCGGAAACTGGCCGGCGTGTCGGCGGGTTTCACCGGCGATCCGAGGCCGCGGTAGGGGCCGATGTCCACGGTCATCTCGCGGTGTGCGGTGTGGGGATGGGTCAGCGCCTCTGCGATGTCAAGCACGGGTCCGGCGGGCACCCCCGAACGGATCAGATCATGGGCCAGTTCCGCGCCGTCGAAATCTTCCAGTGCGGTTTCCAGCGCGACCCGCAGGTCGGCGCGGTTGCGTACCCGTAACTCGTTCGAGGTAAAGCGGGGATCCGCCAGAATTTCGGGTGCGCCGATCACATCGCAAAGCCGCGCGAACTGGCGGTTGTTGCCAACGGACAGATAGACCGGACGCCCGCCTGTCGCATAGGTCGAATAGGGCGAGATATTGGGATGGTCGTTGCCGGTGCGGCTCGGCAATTTGCCTGACATGGCATAGTTTGCTGCATGGGGATGCAGCAGCGACAAGGCACTGTCATACAGCGCCGCCTCTACGAACTGGCCTTTGCCGCTGGTGCTGCGATGGTGCAGCGCCAGCAGGATGCCCTGAACCGCGTTCAGACCAGTGACCATATCAACCACCGGCAGGCCGACGCGGGTGGGTCCGCTGTCCTGCGTGCCGTTAACGCTCATCAAGCCGCCCATAGCCTGTAAAATTGCGTCATATCCCGGCAGGCCACCCAAGGGGCCGTCGGCGCCAAACCCGCTGACGCGGCAATGAATGAGGGCCGGAAACCGTTCTGACAGGACGTCATAGCCGATGCCCCATTTCTCAAGTGTTCCGGTTTTGAAATTCTCCAGCAAGATGTCCGCATCTTCCAGCAGCCGCAGCAGCACCGAACGGCCTTCCTCGCGGCCAAGATCAAGCGCAAGGGCGCGTTTGTTGCGGTTCAACCCCATGAAATAAGAGGCGGTTTCCTCGTGGAACGGTGGCCCCCAAGCGCGGGTTTCATCGCCCGCCGGAGGCTCCACCTTGATCACATCCGCGCCGTGATCGCCCAGTATCTGACCGGCAAACGGTCCACCCAACACGCGGGACAGATCAATGACCTTCAGCCCTTTCAGCGCGCCCGTGTTCACTGCGGCGCTCATTGTGCTGCCACTTTCTGGGCCGCCGCCAAAACGTCTCCCGCCAGAGCACGCTCCAGCAGTGCGGCGATCTGGTCGTCGTCCAGTGCAGCATCAGGGGTGTGGCCGAGCGGGTCCCGCGGGCTAAGTTTGTGTGCGATCACCGCCTGCGCCAGCAGATGCCGGTCCCCGCTATAGGTGCCGCGCTGTTGCAGCATGGCGTGTTCCCAGATCAGAAACACCGCTGAGGTGGCATTGTAGACCGCCGTTGCCGCGACACGGACGTCGTTCTCGCTGTCTCTGCTGCCCGCCACGGCTTCCAGAAAATCGGCAGCACGGGTAAAGATTTCGCGGATGTCCTCGGTGGAGGTTCCCTTGTCTTGCGCTTCGTCCAGCAACAGCGTGGTGTAGCTGCGCAATGCCTCTAGTGATCCGGCACGCCGTACCGCCCGCGCCACGTCCAGCGCCACGATGTTGCTTGTGCCCTCCCAGATCGAACCGAGATGGGAATCCCGCAAAACCCGAGCATCGGACCATTCTTCGATGTAACCGCAACCCCCGCGCACTTCCATGCCGTCGCCGGCAACCTTGCGGGCATCACGGCAGGTGCGGAACTTGATAAGCGGTGTCAGGATGCGCAGCACCTTGGCCTGTTCGCTGTCCCCTGCATCCGCCGCCTGAAGCACTTTGGCGGTGTGGAAAGTCATGGAGCGGGCCTGCTCGGTGGTGACGTGCATTTTCATCAACTGACGGCGCATCAGCGGCAGATCAATCAGCCGTTTGCCAAAGGCGGTGCGGTTTTTTGAGATAAACAACGCTTCTGCAACTGCGCGGCGCATCATACCCGCAGAGCGCACGCCATTGGCCAGACGGGACATGTTGATCATATCGGTCATTTGCTTGAAGCCCTGACCGGGGTCCCCGACCAGAAACGCGGTGGCCTCATCGAGGGCAATCTCACCGCTGGCCATGGATTTGGTGCCCATTTTATCCTTCAGCCGCAGAATACGATAGCTGTTCTTGGTGCCATCGGGCAGCGTGCGGGGCAGCAGGAACAGCGAAAGCCCTTTGGTGCCGGTTTCGCCGCTTTCAGGGCGGGCCAGCACCATACCAAGTGCGGCATCGGGGTTGGAGCAGAACCATTTGTCGCCGGTGATTTTCCAGACCCCGTCCACCAGTTTCGCCGTGGTTTCAATCGCCCCCACATCCGAACCTGCCACCTGTTCGGTCATGAACATCGAGCCTTGGAAGAGCTGGTCCATATCCTGCGAGGTAAGTTGGTCGAAATATTGATCTACCAGTTCCTTATCCCCGAATTTCACCAGCGTTCTGGTCAGGGAGTCGGTCATGGAAAGCGGGCAGCACAGACCGAATTCGGCCTGCACAAACAGATAGACCAACGCGTATTTGATCATCGGCGGCAGCGGCGTTTCAGCGCCGAACACGCCCGCGCGGTGAGACATGGCGGCCAGTCCGAATTCCCCAAAGGCATAACGCTCCAGTTCCTCATAGGCGGGGTGTTTGTGGACGGCTTCGTGATCCGCCCCGTTGCGGGCGCGGATTTGCAGGGTCGGCGGGTTCTTATCCGCTGTTAGCGCCAGTTCCTCCAGACGCTCTCCCACCAATGCGCCCATGCGCTCCAGCTCGGGGAGGAAGCGGTCTTGGTCGTCTTGCGCAAGATAAAGCCACGCCAGATCCTGAAGGGCTGTGTCCACGTCATAGGCGTTCATGCCCGAACTATCCGGAATGTTCTTGTGAATTTGCGGTGTCATACTGGCTCCTTGCGCGGCGGCGGTCTGGCTGATCGTTGATTTCTTGCAGGTTGGCAGGAGGTGTATTTTATTTCCAATACAGATATGGTATTTTACGATAGTATAATTGATATGGGTGAGCCCTATGGCCATTACATTCCGCCAGCTTCAGCAGTTTCTCATTCTCAGTAAGGAACTGCACTTCGGTCGCGCGGCAGAGAAGCTGAACATCTCGCAGCCGCCGCTGAGTATCAGCATCAGAAATCTTGAGGAAACCTTGGGATTTCTGTTGCTTGAGCGCAGCAAGCAGGGGGTCCGCCTGACCCCTGCGGGTGCCGAATTTGCCGAACATTGCGCCCGCATTCTCGGGCAGCTTGATACCGCCTGTGCGCTGGCGGAACAAAAGGCCAAGGGTGCTGCCGGATCGCTGGGGGTGTCGTTCGTGCCCTCCATGCTGTTTCGCAATTTGCCGCGTACGCTGCGCAGTTTTGAAGAGGAAAACCCCACCGCAGCGCTAGATCTGCACGAAATGAACACCAACACCCAGATCGAAAGCCTGCTGCAAGGCAGGGCGGATGTCGGTTTCATCCACGCTGTCCCGCTGCCTGCGGAGCTGAACAGCTTTACCATCGAAACAGAGCGGCTGGTGTGCTGCGTGCCCCGTCAACACCGGCTTGCGCGGCGCAGCCGGATCTCGATTTCGGAAATGGCGGGCGAGAAAGTTCTGGTGTTTTCCCGCGAATTTGCAGCCCATTATCACGACCGGATCGTTGCGCTTTTGCGCACAGCCGATGTGCAACCCTATGCGCCCTATCGCGTGCAACACTGGCTGACCGTCATCGCGCTGGTGGCGCAGGGGATGGGAATTTCACTGGTGCCACGCTCGCTGTCGCGGTCTTCGATGGCGGATGTCATCTACATAGAGGTTGAAGAGCCAAGCGCAGAGCATGAGGTGCAGATGATCTGGCAATCGAGCAGCGATAACAGCCTTACACAGACCTTCGTAAATTACGTGCAGCGTCGCGGCGTGCTGTGACTGTCCCGCTGTGGTCCGCTTGTGGGGATAAACCGGCGCGGGCAATAGCATTTTTTCCTTGATCCCGACCATTTGAACCATTGCAAACGGCGTTATTTGCGGCCTAGACACCGGCACGAAACCGACGTTAATTCCCAAGGATACGCCCATGCGCACTTATGCCCTTACAGTCACCTGCCAGTCCCGTCGTGGGATCGTCGCGGCCATTGCGGGGTATCTCGCGGAGCAGGGGTGCAACATCACCGACTCTGCCCAGTTTGACGACAAAGAGACCGGAAACTTCTTCATGCGGGTCAGCTTTGACGCAGAGGGCAGCGCCGGATTGGACGAACTGTCCGATGGGTTCAAAGATGCTGCGGCAAGTTTCAACATGAGCTATCAATTCCATGACGAGGCGGTCAAGATGAAGGTCGTGATCATGGTGTCCCGTTTCGGTCACTGCCTGAACGATCTGCTGTATCGCTGGCGCATCGGTGCGCTACCGATCGACATTGTGGCGGTGATTTCCAATCATATGGATTATCAGAAAGTAGTGGTGAACCACGATATTCCGTTCCACTGCATCAAGGTGATGAAAGAAAACAAGCCGGACGCAGAAGCGCGGATTATGGGCGTGGTCGAAGACACAGGCGCGGAACTGATCGTGCTGGCCCGCTACATGCAGATCCTTTCGGATGAGATGTGTCAGAAGATGTCCGGCCGGATCATCAACATCCACCATTCCTTCCTGCCGAGTTTCAAGGGCGCGAACCCCTACAAACAGGCGTTCCAGCGCGGTGTGAAACTGATCGGAGCGACGTCCCATTATGTGACCGCCGATCTTGATGAAGGTCCGATCATCGAACAGGATATTGTCCGTGTGACCCATGCCCAATCGCCAGAAGATTATGTCTCGCTCGGGCGGGATGTGGAAAGTCAGGTGCTCGCCCGTGCGATCCACGCCCATATCCACCAACGGGTGTTCCTGAACGGCACGAAAACCGTCGTCTTCCCTGCATCTCCCGGTTCCTATGCCTCAGAGCGCATGGGATAAGAGCGATCCAGACGGGGCAGAGCGGCCCGCTGCCACGTCAGGATCGGCGGGCCGTATTTGATGTGCGGCTTACTTTTTGAGGCGGAAATCCTGATGGCAGGCAGCGCAGGTTTTGGCGGTCAGGGTGAACAACTCGTCCACCGGCAGGACGGCATAGGATTTGAGATTATGGGGAACTGCCGCCGGTGTCTGACCCGAAGGCGGGTTTGCAGCGGCAAGGATCAAACCTTCGCCCTGTAGGGCAAGCCGTTCGGCCAGTTCAGAAAACCGCGCCCAGTCCTGCCAGATTTCAGGCCGCGCTTCGCTCGGGCCGTCAATGGAATCTTCGGGGAAGCCTTCCAGCATCGCAGCGCCGGCATGATCCCGCAGCGCCTGTGCTGCCACTGCAATCGCGTCCGGATCGGGGTTTTTGCTTTTGACCTGTCGGGCAATGGCCTTCATGGAACCTGCCAGCATAACCATGCCATCCATCCGCTCTTTGACCACGCCGGTGGCTTTGTCATGGGCCTGCGCGGGTATTGCAGCGGTCAGTAGCGCCATAAGAACTGCACCTGCAAGGCGCGATTGCGCTGCTTTTGTCGTCTGTGAAAAGGGCCGTGCGCCCTGGTATTTCCTGCGTTTCATAGGGTCTCCCTGATGTTGATTTTTGTGTCGATAGGGCGTCCAGCAGGGGGAATGTCAAGAATAAAGGCCGTGGTGCAACACCTGTGCGAAAAGCGGCCTGCTGCGGGTTTTGCTACTGTCTTGGCGTGGCTGATGGTTTTAGAACGGGCAAAACGAATAAAAGCAGAGACTAAATGATGCGGGTCGCAATTCTTGCAGCACTGGGCGTGATGCACGCCGGACAGGTACAGGCCGAAGGTTTTGCCTGGCCGAAACTGGATAATATCGTGGGCGTGTCGCGCCTGTTTAACAACGATTTTCTGGGCGATGGCAACGACCGCTGGCGCACCGGGTCTTATGAGGTCTCGGTGACGTTCGGGGAACAGGTGCTTGACGGGATGCCGGATACGCCGTTTGCCCTGATGCAATACCGGCTGCGCAGCGAAATCCTTGCGCCTGCGGATCTTTCGGTGCCATCGGCCTTTCCGGATCGTCCCTATGCGGGCGTCATCGGTCTGGGGGCTTTTACCCATTATGAAAAGGGCGGGTTCAACCTGTCGTATGGGGGCGAGCTGGTGTTTGTGGGCCCATCTACAGGTGTCGGGCGGTTCCAGAAATGGGCGCACAAGCAGATCGGCGCACAACAGCCCGCAATGCTCGGGGAGCAGCTGGGGGATCGGGTCTATCCAACGGTGCAGGGCGAAATCTCTAGGGATCTGCGGGCAGGGGATGCCCTGTTCCGTCCCTTCGCAGAGGCGCAGGCCGGTGTGGAAAGCTATGCCCGTATCGGCATGGATGCCGTATTTGGCCGGAACCTGTCGCGCAACTTTTTCGTACGCGAACCGGTTACGGGCCATCTGGTGTCCAATGTGCGCAGCAGTGACGCGCGCAGCTTCGGCTTTATGATGGGCGGGGATGTCGCCTATGTAAGTGACAGCAAGCTGCTGCCCGAGAGCCGTGGCTATACCGTTGAAAACATGCGCCCCCGCGCCCGTGCCGGATTTGTCTATGAAGGCGAAAGTGCCGGTCTGTTCTATGGTCTGACGTGGCTTGGCAAGGAATTTGAAGGCCAAAGCGACAGTCAGGTGACGGGTTCCCTCAACGTGAAATTCAATTTTTGAGAATTTGGCGGGCAGGGGCTGTTGACTCCGCCCGCACAAGGCTTATAAGCCGCCCATCCGCGCAAGCGGTTCATTGGTGTTGGTGGCCCCCGCAAGGGGATGCCTGTCGGGCTTCGGGAAACCGGATAAGACCAAAGGACAACGCCCTTCGAAACCTTAGAAGGAGAACAGCCGTGACAAAACGTACAGCTGCCAAATACAAAATTGACCGCCGCATGGGCGAAAACATCTGGGGTCGTCCTAAATCCCCGGTGAACCGTCGTGAATACGGACCCGGTGTACATGGTCAACGCCGCAAACAAAAACTGTCCGATTTCGGTATCCAGCTGCGCGCCAAGCAAAAGCTGAAAGGCTACTACGGCGATCTGACAGAAAAGCAATTCCGTCGCATCTACTCCGAAGCCGAGCGTGTAAAAGGCGACACAGGTGAAAACTTGATCGGTCTGCTGGAGCGTCGTCTGGACGCGGTTGTATACCGTGCGAAATTCGTTCCAACCGTATTCGCTGCCCGTCAGTTCGTGAACCACGGCCACGTGACAGTGAACGGCAAGAAAGTGAACATCCCGTCCTACCGCGTTCAAGAAGGTGACGTGATCGAAGTACGTGAGCGTTCCAAGCAAATGGCGCTGGTCATGGAAGCACTGGGCAGCAACGAGCGTGACTTTGCAGAATACCTGACTGTAGACGCCAGCAAAATGCGCGCCGAGTTCGTTCGCACCCCAGGGCTGGCCGATGTGCCTTACCCTGTTGTGATGGAACCGAACCTGGTGGTGGAATTCTACGCGAAGAACTAATCTTCGCCGCACCATTCAGAATTCAAGGCCGTTCCCTTCGGGAGCGGCCTTTTTCGTTGGCGCGGTGGTCGGGCGGAGATATGCAAACCGACCGCCCCTGCCGTACAGCGAGCCGCTGTTACCGGCGCTTACGCGCACTGCGGCCTGCCTTTGAGGGGCGCTTAGTCGTCGCCGCAGATGGATTGCAGGGCGATCCATTCCGCGTCGTTCAGTTCCAGCCGGTAGTTTTCAGGGTAGGGGTCGCGGGCAATCAGCTCTGCGGTGGTTTTTCCGCTGTTGTCCAGAGCATAGGCATAGGGCGTAGAGGTCATCTGCGCCTCCTTAAAGACGGCCAGCAGGGTTTCCGTGTCTGCCCGCATCAAAGGTGCAGTCAGTTCCTGACGGGCATAGCCGGCCAACGCTTGGTCGGGGAGATCCCCGTTCGCGATAAAGGTCAGGGTGCGCCGCGTGCCGATTTTGCGGAACATCCGCTTCATCGGATCATCCTGCGCGGCAATCGCCCGTTCGCGCAGCACGAAACCGGCTGCGATTTCGGGACCGGCGTTTTCCTCGATCAGCACACGGTTCAGCAAGATATTACCACCGGGCAGATGGGCCGCGAACCGCGCCCCCAGATCGACGATATGAATTTCACCGCCATCGGGCAGCAGCCAGTTCTGGAACTTCTCCAATGCCGCCCGTCCCAGAGGGTCCTGACAGGCTGTTCCGGTCAGAACATCAGTCTGGAGCAGCACTTTTTGCCCGATCTGATGGGCTTTGGCCGCCGGAAGGATGCGCGTTGCGTAATCTGCCGAGATCGACGGCAGCCAGAACAGCAAAATACCAAGGCTTAGCGCCAGAAATACCGCGCCAAGCCCCCAGCGTAACCGGCCGGGGTGGGGCCCGGTCTTGCGAATGGCGCGGCGCACCTCTTCGATGGCGCCATTCATTGTTTCGTCGTCGATTTCCAGCGTCTCCGAACCGCTTTGATCCGGACTGTAGAGACGGGGACCATCGCCCGCTGTCAGGCTGCGCACGGCGGCAAGGGACCAATGGGTCAGCGGTTTGCCATTCGCATCAGACAACACCAGTGAGGACGCACCAAAGGACACGATCACCTCGCGTCGTTGATCCGCTTCGGATTCCCTCCAAAGCCCGATTGCCTCGAGCCGTTGATATTTCTTGAGCGCTGTCACTGCGTGCCTATATCGGCCTGTGGCCTGTTTTTTCAAGAATCATACACCGTCTTGTTGCATGTGTGTAGGCAATTCTCGGGCTTGCACAGAATCAGCTGTCAGCAGGGCTTTGACGCGAAATATCCCCTTTGCGCCGCCCTGCGCGGGCAGAGTCGCCCCTTATCAGGCCAGTGGGCGATTATTTGCGGGCCAGTAAGCTTTGCCTTGGTGCCAAAGATTGCAATACTGGGGCAAGAGGCGTAGGGGCTGACCTACACCCTTCCTTTTTGTTCCTGATGCCCGGAAGCTGTCATGCGTTATTCAGAGTATTTTCCGCCCCTTGAATGGTATACCCGCGTCAATAAAAACACAGTTGCAGCGGATGCCTATGCGGGGCTGATTAACGCGGCACTGGTGCTGCCCCAAGGCGTGGCCTTTGCAACGATTGCCGGGCTTCCACCGCAATACGGGCTGTTTACGGCGATTATCACGGCGATTGTGGCGGCTTTGTTCGGCTCTTCGATGATCATGATCTCGGGGCCGACAACGGCGATTTCGGCGGTTTTGTTTACCACCCTGTCAGATTTCGCAGCCCCCGGAACCATGCAGTATATCGAGATGGCTCTCACGTTGACGATCCTTGTGGGGCTGTTCCAGATCGCTGGGGGATTTGCGCGGCTCGGGGGGCTGGTCTCATTTGTGTCCCACTCGGTCATGACGGCCTTTACTATGGCGGCGGCGTTGTTGATCGCGGTCAGCCAGTTGGCGGGCGTGACGGGGATTGTGGTAGAGCGGGGCGGCAATATCGCAGAGCGACTGATGCGGCTGGCGGAGCATTGGGGGGATGTTAACCTTTATGCGCTGTTGATTGCAGGCACCACGCTTGCGCTGGCTGTCTTGATGCAGAAGTTCACGCCCAAACTGCCGGGGTTCCTGATTGCGCTGCTGGCAGGGTCCGCGCTGGCCTACGGGATTGATGCGGTCAATCACGGGGTAGAAATGGTCGGTGCCCTGCCCAGCATGATGCCACAACTGGCCCCGCCTACACCCAGTGTGCGGGACGTGGTGCAACTGGCCCCCGGTGCGGCTGCGATTGCCCTTGTCGGCGCGTTGGAGGCGATTTCGATCGGTCGCGCCTTTGCGGTGCGGCGGCGGGAGACCTTTGATACCAGTCAGGAAATGATCGGGCAGGGCCTGTCCAATGTGGTTGGCGGCTTTTTCCAGTGCTATGCGGGATCCGGTTCCTTCACCCGCAGCGGCGTGAATGCTACCGCAGGCGCCGTGACGCCCTTGTCCGGCATCTTTGCCAGCGGCTTTTTGTTGTTGATCCTGATCTTCATCGCCCCTTGGGTCGCCTATATCCCGAAACCTGCAATGGCGGGGCTGATCCTGCTGGTGGCCTATCGGTTGATCGAGTTTTCCGAACTGCGCCACATTATCACTAGCAGCCGTCCCGAGACCGTCATTCTGGTGCTGACACTGGCCGCCGGTCTGTTCATCGAACTGGATTTCGCGATTTATGTAGGGGTCATCGCCTCGCTGTGTGTGTTCATCTACGAAAGCTCCCATCCCGAACTGCCGGTGACAGCGCCGGTGCTGCAACCCGATGGCACCCGCAAGTTCCGCAATGTAGAGCATCAGGGCGTGACCGAATGCCCGCAGCTTATGATCTTCCGGCTGGATGGTCCGCTGTATTTTGGCAGCGTCGAGAACGTGGCCAAAGCCTATAAGAAAAACTGCGCCCGTGATCCGCGCCAGATTCACAAGATCCTGTATATGAAGGGGGTCGGAAAGACCGATCTGGCAGGGGCGGATTTTCTGATTCAGGCGATACGGGACGCCAAGGCCGAAGGCGGGTCTTTCCGCATTGTCGCCCTGTTTCCGCCGCTGGTGGACAGCCTTTACCGCTTTCACGTGATTGACGAGCTGGGGGAGGAAAACCTCCACTCCAACAAGAGCGACGCGGTCAGCGCGGCGATGAACGACCTTAGTCGCAACATCTGCGAAGGATGTTTGCGCGATGTCTTCTGGGAATGTGACAACGTGATGCGCAGGGACGACTGATCCCTGCGCATGGGGTTGGTTGCGGCTAGAGCGTCTTGGCGATTTTGCGCAGCTCGAATTTCTGGATTTTGCCGGTGCTGGTCTTGGGCAGTTCCTGATAGATCACCGTCTTGGGGCATTTGAATCCGGCCAGATGGGCACGGGTGTGGGCGATGATCTCTTCGGGGGTTGGGGCGGTGGCATCCTCTTTCAGCTCGATAAAGGCGCAAGGGGTTTCGCCCCATTGCTCATCCGGTCTGGCCACCACCGCACAAAGCGACACCGCAGGGTGGGACATCAGCGTGTTTTCCACTTCGACCGAGGAAATATTCTCTCCACCTGAAATGATGATGTCCTTCATCCGGTCGGTGATCTGGATATAGCCGTCCGGATGGCGTACAGCGATGTCACCGGAGCGAAAAGCGCCGCCGTCAAAGGCTTCTGCCGTGGCTTTGGGGTTCTTGTAATAGCCCTTCATCACCGCATTGCCGCGAATGACGATTTCCCCGATGGTTTTGCCGTCCCGCGGCACTGGCTGGCGGGTGTCCTGATCGACAACGTCGATGTCTTCCATCATCGGGTATTGCACCCCGACACGGGCCATTTTTGCATAGCGTTCTTCGGCGGGCAGGGCGGCCCAGTCGTCCGGTTCAACACATTCGGTGACATGGCCATAGGTTTCCGTCAGCCCGTAGACCTGCATTACCCGAAAGCCCAGTGCCTCGGCCCCTTTGATCGTCGCGGGGGAGGGCGGCGCACCGGCGGTGATGACGTTAACCGTGTGATCAAAGGCGGCGCGATCCTCAGGCTTGGCGTTGATCAGGGTGTTCAGAACGATCGGCGCGCCGCCGAAATGGGTGATCTTTTCTGCTGCAATCGCTGCGAAAATCGCCTTGGCGGTCATATCACGGCAAAAGGTGATCTGCCCGCCAAGCGATGGCATCATCCACGTGTGGTTCCAGCCGTTGCAGTGAAACAGCGGCACAATGGTCAGATATTTCGGATACAGCCCGATTTCCCAGCTAAGCGCAGTGCCCATTGTCATCAGATAGGCGCCCCGATGATGACAGACGACGCCCTTTGGCCGTCCTGTGGTGCCCGAGGTGTAGTTGAGCGAAATCGCGTCCCATTCATCGTCCGGCAAATGCCATTTGAAGTCCGGATCGCCTGTGGCGATGAAATCCTCATATTCGATATGGGAGCCACTGGCAGGAAAGCCTGCCTTGGGGTCGGCCACTTCGATCACCTCGGGCGGGGTGCCGTCCATCAGGGCAATGGCGTCCAGTGCAAGGGGCAGGAACTGGCTGTCCGCCAGAACGATTTTGGTTTCCGCATGGCCAAAGATATAGGCGACCGTATCCGCATCAAGCCGCGTGTTGATGGTGTTCAAAACGCCACCGCACAGGGGCACGCCGAAATGGGCCTCGGCAATGGCGGGGATGTTAGGGCAGAGCGTCGAGACCACCTCGCCGGGTTTGATGCCTTTTGCGGCCAGTGCCGCGCCGAGCCGCGTGCAGCGTTCGTGAAATTCGCGGTAGCTGTGGCGGCGGTCGTGATAGACAGTGGCGGTGCGGTCGGGAAACACATCACGCGCCCGTGCCAGATGGCTGAGCGGGGTAAGGGGCACGAAGTTGGCCGGATTTTTGTCCAGTCCGGTTTCATCTGCCATCTGCGCCATATGTGTTCCTCCCAAAGCGTCGAAGTGCGAAAGCAACGATGCCCCGCGGCTGCCTGTTTTTCAATAAAATTTTCGCGGCGCTTTGGCGGAGCAGGTCACAAAGGGGGACAAGCCTTCGCGATTGCCTTGCGGTTGGCAGCGGGATCGCTAACGTGCCGTTATGATAATTTCCCACGGTCGCCAGTTTATCTTTGTGCATATCCCGAAAACGGGGGGCACCTCCCTTGCGCTTGCGCTGGAGCAGAAGGCGATGAAGGATGACATCCTGATCGGGGATACGCCCAAAGCACAACAACGGCGCAGAAGGTTGAAGGATGTAAAGACCAGCGGACGGCTGTGGAAACATTCCAAGCTGGCGGATGTTTACGGTCTGGTGGATCAGGACCAATTGGAGCGTTACTTCGTGTTCACACTGGTGCGCAATCCCTGGGACCGGATGGTCAGCTATTACCACTGGCTGCGGGGGCAGGATTTCGACCACCCTGCGGTGACGCTGGCCAAGGGCGTGGGTTTTTCGACGTTCCTGAATGATCGCACAACCCGCGCGTCCCTGTCCATTGACGGGGCAGCGCGGTATGTCAGTGACCGCGACGGGGTGGAACGCTGCAACCTGTTCCTGCGGCTTGAAAATCTGGCCGAGGATATAGCGCGGCTGGAGGCGGGGGTCGGTGTCAGATTGCCCCAGCCGCCCCATGAAAACCGGTCAGATCGCGGGCCGTATCAGCAATATTACTCCGCCGCTGATCAAGCGCTGGTGGCGGATATATTTGCCGCCGACATCGCGCGTTTCGCCTACCAGTTTGAAGGGTAGGCGATCCGCGTCATTCCCCCAGTTTGGCGTGGATTTCGTCCATATCCGGTTCGGACAAGGGTTCCTTGCGGCTGGGGTCGGTGGCGTCATATTTGAACAGCACGAAATCCCGTTTGTAAATTTCATAGACCAGATGCATGGACAGGTCGTCGAAATAATCTTCCACCGGATGGGCGCGCTTGGGCCCGTGGCCTTCGCTTTCGTTGAAACGGGGCATGGTGTCGATGTCGAGAGGATGCTTCACCTCGACGTTTTTCATGACCTCTTTCATACCCTCTTTGAAATTTTCGGTGGTGATCACCTTGTCATAGCGCCCGCCGTTCACAATCAGCGTGGAGGCATGGCCGGACACAGCGGACCAGTGGATGTCGGGATCCATCGGGCGGCGGTATTTGATGGTGTCCCGCGCGAACAGAAGGAACCGGCGAAAGGATTGAATCTGGTCGAAATCGCCCTCAACCTCGACCCCGTATTTGCGGATGATATTGGGCACCAGATTGCCGCGATAGCGTTTGCCATTGCGCTGGATGCCGCAGATTTTGTCGAAAAAGGCCGACAGAATCCGGGTATACGGATTGCGTACACAGGTAAAGGTATAGGTGTCCTGCGCCTTTACCCGATCGGTAATCGGCTTTTGGGAATAGTCCTGACTCCATTTATGCAGCCCTTGGGTGCTGTCGTGAATGTCGCCGTCAAAGTAATGCCCGTGGTCGGAGTAATACATGATCTGACCAATAGTCGAACACGCACATTTCGGAATCACGCGATAGACCAAGCTTTCGCTTTCGGTCATCCAGGTTCCTGGGAAGCCCATATCAATACTACTCCTGTTGTGGCGCCTTTGGCACCTGCCTTTACGGTTTGTTGGTTGTGTCTGATCTACCTTTTGGGCGGAAGATTGCCAAGAAAAAGTGTTTATTGAGGCGATTTTTGCAGATAAACCAACGGGTGAGGTAGCACGACAACAAACAGGCGATGTATCTGATGGCAAAAATTGCCTATATTCTTCTATGCCATAAAGACCCCGAAGCGATTATCCGGCAGGCCGAAGGGCTGACCTCTGCGGGGGATTGTATTGCGATCCATTTCGACGCCAGCGCCAGTGCTGCGGATTTCAAGGAAATCACCGATGCGCTGGGCGACAATCCGAATGTGACCTTTGCCAAACGGGTGAAATGCGGCTGGGGGGAATGGTCCCTTGTGCAAGGCTCGCTGAATGCAATGATCGCAGCAGACGCCGCTTTTCCCGATGCCACCCATTTTTACATGGTGTCGGGGGATTGTATGGCGATCAAACCCGCCAGTTATGCCCACAGGTTTCTTGACGAACACGATGTGGATTTTATCGAGTGTAACGACTTCTTTGAAAGTGACTGGATCAAGACCGGTATGAAAGAAGACCGGCTGCACTATCGCCACTTTTTCAACGAACGCAAAAGCAAGGCGCTGTTTTACAATTCCTATCGTCTGCAAAAGACTTTGGGGCTGAAGCGCGATGTGCCCAAAGGGATCGAGATCAAGATCGGGTCGCAATGGTGGTGCCTGCGCCGCCGCACGGTAGAGGCTGTCTTGCGCTTCGTGAACGAACGGGCGGATGTTGTGCGTTTTTTCAAAACCACGTGGATTCCCGATGAAACCTTTTTTCAGACTGCCGTGCTGCATCTGGTTCCGAAACAAGAAGTGGTCAACCGCACGCTGACCTTCCTGATGTTCTCGGATTACGGCATGCCGGTGACGTTCTTTAACGACCAGTATGATTTCCTGCTGTCGCAGGATTCGCTGTTTGCGCGCAAGATCTCTCCGGATGCGCTGGACCTGAAGGAAAAGCTCGGCCAGCTTTATGCGGGTGGGGATGTAGAACTGAACATCACGGATGAAGGGCGCACGCTTTACAAGTTTCTGACCACGAGGGGGCGGGAAGGGCGCCGCTTTGCCACCCGTTTCTGGGAGCGGGAAAGCACCATCGGACGGGAGCGGGAACTGCTGGTGCTGGTTTGTAAGAAGTGGCACGTGGCCAAACGGCTGCTGGAATCAGCCGAGCAAGTGGCCGGTGTGCGCGGTTTTGCCTATTTGTTCGACGAGCAGGACACCGCCCTGCCGGATCTTGGCGGTATTGAAAAGACACTGGACAAACGCGCCCGCCACCGCCGCGCCGTGATGCGGCTGTTGTTCGAGCAAGCCGCGACCAACAGGCTGATGATCTGTGCCGATCCGGCCAATATTGCCTTGCTCGACGATTTCTATTCCGACCGCTGCACCACACGGGTGCTGGAAATCGCCTGTAGCTTTGACGATGAATACCTGCGCGGTCACGCCATTCGCACCGGTCTTGCCGCCCACAGCAGTTCCGAAGACACTCTAAAGCGGATTATCCCCACCATTCGCATGGACTTTTCCTATGAAAGCAATGCGATACGGGACCGGAACTATCCCCACTTTTACAGTATTTCGGACCGGAACGAACCGGAAGACAACATCATGCAAATATCCACTTTCATGGATATCACCGAAGACAAAGCGCGCGAAATCGCGCATACCCCGTATTTGTTTGCAGACTAAGGACACCAGACATGGCCTATACCTACGACGATCAGAACATCTTTGCCAAAATCCTGCGCGGTGAAATTCCCAACACGACGGTGCTCGAAACAGATCACGCGCTGGCGTTTCGCGATATTGAACCCCAAGCCCCCGAGCATGTGCTGGTGATTCCCAAAGGCCCCTATGTGACCTATGACCATTTCGCCAATACCGCTTCGGATGCGGAAATCCTCGATTTCACGCGGGCCGTTGGCAAGGTTTGCAACATGCTGGGTGTTTCCCCTGCGGACGGGGAAGGCTATCGGATGATCGCTAATGCCGGGGAAAACGGCGTACAGGACGTGCCCCATCTGCATGTGCATATTCTGGGCGGGCGGAACATGGGACGAATGGTGGCAAAACCGGCGTCCTGAACCGGCGCTGCCGTGACGGTGAGCGCCAGAATACCCTTTTCCTTCGGGCCGTTTGACAGTATTTGAAGGGGAACACCAACTTGCAGGAACCAGTGATATGACTATCGAAGCACCGGAAGTGAAAGAAGTAGACAGCTACCGTGTGGCCTGTGATGGCGGCATCGGCGGCCACCCGCGGGTGTGGTTGCAAATCCCGCTGGATACCGGCTGGGTCGAATGCCCTTATTGCGACTGTAAATACGTGATCAAAGACGGCGCCGACGCCGGACATTAATGCGGTTTGCGATGGCTGCCCGACAAAGGGGTGGCTTCGGGCGGGTGACTGGCGTCAGCCGCCTTTTTCCGTTTTAGGCATATCGGGCAGCGGCACCCAAGTGTCTCCGCATTCAAATCCCGATTTGGCATTGCCGGGAAATTTGACCTGTAGATACCCCTCAAGGTCGGCCCCCGCCCATGACATCATCCGCCGCCCTTTATCCGAGACCGCCACGCCCGAGACCACGTTAAAGTCGTTGCTGCGGGTGAAATACTTGAACCGCGCGCTTTCTGGCCCGCAGGTCAAAGTGCTGGTGCCACTGGTTTTGCCCTTTTCGTTGGCCCATGTGCCAAAGCAGGTTTCGCCCTCGCTGGTGCGGCCCGACAATGTGCCGGATGTCTGGCCGATAGAGGTGCCGTGGAAAAATTCCCCCTCATTGTCGATGCACCCGACGAAGCGCACGCAGCTTTGCGGCGACTCCGGATCGAATACACAGGTTTTCGACTGGGATTGTGCAAAGGCGGAAGGTGCGCAAAGCAGCAAAATGGCTATCGCCTTGGAGGGGAGGTTCATCTAATCTGGTCGCTGACTGTTTGGTTCATAAAAAGGTAGGGTCGTGGGTAGCATCGGTAAAGGGCATCATCTTCATTTAATTGACGGTTCGGGGTTTATTTTCCGGGCCTATCACGCGCTTCCCCCCCTTACACGCAAGTCGGACGGACTTCCGGTCGGTGCGGTCAGCGGTTTTTGCAATATGTTGTTCAAGTTTGTCGAGGACAATAAAGGCCATGATGCGCCCACGCATTGTGCTGTGATCTTTGATGCCAAGGGTAAAACCTTTCGCAGTGACATCTATCCGGCCTACAAAGCCAACCGCCCGCCAGCGCCCGAGGATCTGGTGCCCCAGTTCCCCCTGACCCGAGAGGCGACGCGGGCCTTTAATCTTGCCTGTATCGAAGAGGACGGGTTTGAGGCCGATGATATTATCGCGACCTTGGCGGTGCAGGCACGGGATGCGGGTGCGCGGGTCACAATCATCAGTTCGGATAAGGATTTGATGCAGCTTGTGGGGGGCGGCGTTGAAATGCTCGACGCGATGAAAAACAAGCGGATCGGTGTGGAGCAGGTTGAAGAAAAATTCGGCGTTGGGCCGGACCGTGTGGTGGACGTGCAGTCGCTGGCAGGGGATTCGGTGGATAATATCCCGGGGGCACCCGGTATCGGGATCAAGACAGCGGCGTTGCTGATCAATGAATATGGCGATCTCGATAGCCTGCTGGAACGGGCCGAGGAGATCAAACAGCCCAAACGCCGCCAGACCCTGATTGACTACGCCGATCAGATCCGCATCAGCCGCGAACTAGTGACCTTGCGGCAGGACATGACCGTGCCGTTCGATTTTGCCGAAATGGAAGTGCGCGAACCTGATCCGGAAACCTGTCTGGGTTTTCTGACACAGATGGAGTTTCGCACGCTGTCCGCACGGATTGCAGGAAAACTGGGCGTCGAGCCCCCTGTTATTGCCGAACCCGAGGTTCTGGGATCAGCGCCGGTACCTGCAGCGGCGGCCGTCGGCTTTGATGCGGATAAATACGAATGCGTTCGAGACATGGCCGCCCTGCAAGTCTGGATCGACCGGATCAGGGACAAGGGTGTTGTGGCGGTGGATACGGAAACCACCGGACTGGATGAAATGGTGGTGGAACTGGTGGGTATCAGTCTGGCGGTTGAGGCGGGTGAGGCCTGTTATATCCCGCTGGCCCATAAGGACGGGGAAGGCGACCTGTTCGGCGGTGCTGCATTGGCAGAAGGGCAGATGGATGCCGCCGAGGCGCTGGCCGCGCTAAAGCCGGTACTGGAAGACCCTGCGATCCTGAAGATCGGTCAGAATATGAAATACGATCTGAAAATCCTGCGCCGTCAGGGGATCGAAATCGCCCCGATTGATGACACGATGCTGCTGTCCTATGCGCTGCACGGCGGGTTACACAATCACGGGATGGATGCGCTGTCCGAACGGTATCTGGATCACAAGCCGATCAGCATCAAAACCCTTCTGGGCACCGGAAAATCCGCAAAGACTTTTGATCTGGTACCCGTTGACGAAGCGGTAAAATATGCCGCCGAGGACGCCGATATTACCCTGCGCCTGTGGCAGATGTTCAAACCGCAACTGCATAGTTCCAAGGTGACAACGGTGTATGAAACGCTGGAACGGCCACTGGTGCCTGTGCTGGCAGGAATGGAGATGCACGGTATCAAAGTGGACCGCGATGTCCTAAGCCGGATGTCCAACAATTTTGCCCAGAAGATGGCTGCGCTTGAGGATGAGATCCACCAGCTTGCAGGGCGGTCGTTTAATGTTGGCTCTCCCAAACAGCTTGGTGAAATCCTGTTCGACGAAATGGCGCTGGAGGGTGGCAAGAAGGGCAAAACCGGCGCCTATGCCACAGGCGTCGATGTGCTGGAAGATCTGGCCGCCGAAGGCCACGATCTGCCCGCGCGGGTGCTGGACTGGCGGCAGATGTCCAAGCTGAAATCCACCTATACAGATGCGCTGCAAAATCACATCAACGGGGAAACGGGGCGGGTGCACACCAGCTATTCCATCGCGGGGGCAAGCACGGGACGGTTGGCCAGTACCGATCCGAACCTGCAAAACATCCCGATCCGCAGCGAAGAGGGTCGCAAAATCCGCGAGGCTTTTGTGGCGGAGGAAGGCAATCTTCTGGTGGCGCTGGACTATTCCCAGATCGAGCTACGGATTCTGGCCCATATCGCGAAAATCCCGCAATTGCAGGACGCCTTTGCAGAAGGTATCGACATTCACGCGCTGACTGCATCGGAAATGTTCGGCGTGCCGCTGGAAGAAATGACGCCGGATGTGCGCCGTCAGGCCAAGGCCATCAACTTTGGTGTGATCTACGGCATCTCGGGCTTTGGTCTGGCGCGGAATCTGCGGATCCCGCGCAAGGACGCACAGGGCTTTATCGACCGCTATTTTGAGCGGTTCCCCGGCATCCGGACCTATATGGACGAAACGGTGGCATTCGCCAAAGAGCACGGCTATGTGCAGACCCTGTTCGGGCGCAAAATCCACACGCCGGAAATCAACGCCCGCGGGCCGCGGGCCGGATTTTCCAAACGGGCAGCGATTAACGCGCCGATACAGGGGACTGCGGCAGATGTGATCCGGCGCGCGATGATCCGCATGCCCGAAGCGATCAAGGACCTGCCGGCGCGGATGCTGTTGCAGGTTCACGACGAACTGCTGTTTGAAGTGCCTAGGGACGCAGCCGCGGAAACCATTGCCGCTGTGCGCTCCGTGATGGAAAACGCCGCGATGCCCGCCGTGCAAATTGACGTGCCGCTGATCGTAGAGGCAGGGCAGGGCGCGAACTGGGCAGAGGCGCATTAACCGGCTTTGACCCAGCCGCCCAGCATGTTGCGCGTGGTTCGGGGGGGAGCCGGATTTTTTGACAGGCCCGCGCTGGTATCGGCGTGGGCCTAATCGTGAACAATTCCCTAATTCAGAAGCTTCATATATGAAGCTTCATATAACACGCTTCATAAATGAAGCTTCTTGTATCACGCGTCTTGTATGACGCTTCATATTTGCAGGGTCATCGTTTTTCACCAACAATAGCAGTATGTTAGTTTGTTCTGGTTCGCCTGATTTGCGCCACCGCGCCCTTTGCACCCGAACAAATTCGCACCCTAACGCTGCGCGAGATCCAGCCCCAGTGCACGCAAATTGCGATATGTGGTTTCGGCAATAACCGCGTCCAACCGCGCATGATCCATCCGCGCGCCCGATTGTGCCAGATCCGCCGCACCGTGGGTTGCCGACCAGATATACCGGTTGTCCGCCACGTCAGGGCGGCGGGGCAACAGCCCGTGATGGTACAGATCGTTGCAAATCGCCATGCCAACATCAAACGGCGTGTAGCGGGTCGACTCGGGGTCTTTCACCATCTCATCCCGACAGATCATTCCGATCCGGCCAAACATCATATGCCATAACGCGTTGTTATCGTGGGCAAAGGTGATATAGGCGCGAGTCACTTCAAAACAGCGGTCAATGGCCTGCTGCGGGGTTTCCGCCACCGCGCCTTCAGGGCGCACTGCAAGAAACCGCTCACGCAGATCGAAGAAACCGATCTTCACAATCGCCCCCAGTAGCGTGTCTTTATCCGCGAAATGACGATAGACCGCGCCGGAACTTACCCCCAGATCGCGGGCCGCTTGTCGCAGGGACATCACCTCAATATGACCCTGACGCGCGGCCTCTAGCGCGTAGTCGATTAACGCATCGTGAAGATCGCCGCGTTTGAGTTTCCGTTTATCCGGCATAGTTTTGTGTAAGCACTGCCCGTGAAACGGTCAATCACAGCGTGGCGGCACAGGGGGCACAGGGATTGTGCGCCAGAGCTTTTGCGCTGGACAAGACCGCGGCTTTGCTTTGCACTGACGGCACATTGAAAGGAAACAGAGAATGGCGCATGTGGGACTGGTTGGGATCGGAGTCATGGGGCGGGAATTCGCGCTCAATCTGGCGGAGCAGGGCCATACGGTCAGTCTGCTGGACCGGAACATCGAAAAATCCCGCGAGGTTGTCACCGCAGGCAGTGCGCTCGACGGAGAGCTGATCGCCTGTGCCGATGCAGAAACCTTCGTCGCAGGGATGGCCGCGCCCCGGTCCGTTCTGGTGCTGGTGCCCTCGGGTGCACCGCTGGATGCTGTGATCGAAAGCCTGACACCATTGCTGGACCCGGGGGATTTAATCGCGGATCTGGGCAATTCCCATTTTAAGGAAACCGAACGTCGGGTCCGCGCCTGTGAAGCTGCGGGGTTGCAGTTTCTCGGCATGGGCATTTCCGGTGGCGCAGAGGGCGCGCGAAACGGGCCGTCGATCATGGCAGGCGGATCAAAGGACAGTTGGGCGCAGGTAAAAGACCCCTTGCAGGACGCTGCGGCCAAGTTTGAAGGCACACCTTGCTGTGACTGGTTCGGACCGGGCGGGGCCGGACATTTCATCAAAATGTTGCACAACGGCATCGAATACGCCGACATGCAAATGATCGCAGAGGCTTACGGCATCATGCGCGACGGTTGGGGAATGGATGCCGCTGCCATCGGGGATGTTTTTGCTGGCTGGATGGACGGACCGCTTAATTCCTATCTGGTTGAAGTCGCCGCCGAAGTCACCCATGCCAGTGACCCTGTAACCCAAAAGCCGATGCTGGATATGATACTGGATCGGGCGGGACAGAAAGGAACGGGCCGGTGGTCGGTGATTGAAGCTCTGCATCTCGGGGCGCCTGCCAGCATGATGCAGGCCGCCGTCGAAGCGCGGAATATCTCGGCCGATCTGGACGGGCGGCGTGACGGGGCAATGCTGTTCGGCGCGGCGCCAACGGGCGGTCTGGAAGAACGGGAAGAGGGTTTGAAACAGCTGGAAAGCGCGATGATCGCGGCAAAAATCTGCGCCTACACCCAAGGATTCGAGGTGCTGCGCCGCGCCTCTGATGCGTTTGATTGGTCCCTTGACCTTGCCGCGATTGCGCGGGTCTGGCGGGCGGGGTGTATCATTCGCTCCGTGCTGCTGGACGATATTTCGGATGCCTTTGACGAAGACGCCACCCGAAAGCTGAGCCATGCGCCTAAATTCTCGGCGCTTCTGGACGAAAACGCAGGAAGCCTGAAAACCGTGGTGATGCAGTCGGTGGGTGCCGCACTGGAAACACCGGCGCTTTACGCTGCGCTGAGCTATCACAACGCCAGCCGGACACAGCATTCCACCGCAAATATGATTCAGGCACTGCGGGATAGGTTCGGCGCCCACAGGTTTGAACGGGTGGATGCCCACGGAGAGCAGGTGAACGGGCCGTGGCATGACCCTGAGCGCTATGCTTGATGCGGTGTCGGGATGCCTGCGGCGCGGATATTTTCAGAAAATGGAGCGGTTAGGGTCCGGTTTCAGAATTGGTTTTGCACAGATCAGACGAGCTCATCCGAGGGGATGATCGGAAAGAACCGACCGTTGGAGCGCACGCCGAACCAGCTTTTATCCCCAACCTCTTCGTGGGTGCCAAGGTCGACAAGGCGGTAGAACGACTTGCGGTCGATCAGGGCTTCGAGATTGGCGCGGACAAGGATGTAGGGGCTGGGCTCTCCGGTTTCGGGGTCCCGTTTCACGCGGATCGGATTGTCCGGTCCGGCTGCGACGATGTCATCGACTTGCGTGGTAAAGGTCAGGGTTTGGTCCGGCCCGCTGTTGGTCACATCAAAGTCAATCGCCACAAATGGCGCGTCTTCCACGGTGATTCCGACTTTCTCTACCGGTGTGACGAGGAAATAATCCTCGCCGTCCTTGCGGATGATGGAGGAAAACAGTTTTACCAGCGGTTTCCGGCCGATAGGGGTGCCAAGGTAGAACCACGTACCATCCCGCGCGATCCGCATGTCAAGATCGCCGCAAAAGGGCGGATTCCACAGGTGGACGGGGGCCGGACCCTTTTTGGCAGCTTTTGACGCAGATTGCGCAATGCTATCCGCACTGGGCCGGTCGGTTTTTTCAGGCTCTTTCGGATTTGTCATTTGTCCTTGCCACGTTAATTGGTCTTTAATGGGTTTGAAGGCTTCTGTTGCCTAGAAAGGTATGTGACATGTCCGCGAATGCAAGTGAATTAGAGAGTTTGGCCCGCGAGGTCGAAACCGCAGCAGTATTGCTGGCGCAATCCAAAGCGGGGATCGCCAAAAAGATTATCGGGCAGGAAACTGTTGTGGAACAAACGCTTGTGGCGCTTCTTTGCGGCGGTCATGCGCTGCTGGTCGGGGCCCCCGGACTGGCGAAAACGCGGCTTGTTGATACGCTTGGCACCGTGTTTGGTTTGCACACCAGCCGCGTTCAGTTCACGCCGGACCTGATGCCTGCGGATATTCTCGGCTCGGAAGTGCTGGAAAGCAGTGAAGACGGGGCGCGGTCCTTCCGGTTTCTCAAAGGTCCGGTCTTTAGCCAGCTTTTAATGGCGGATGAGATCAACCGCGCCAGCCCCAGAACCCAATCCGCGTTGTTGCAGGCCATGCAGGAACGTCAGGTGACAATCGCGGGGCGGGAATACGATCTGCCAGCCCCTTTCCATGTGCTGGCGACCCAGAACCCCATTGAACAGGAAGGCACCTATCCGCTGCCTGAGGCGCAATTGGACCGTTTTCTTTTGCAAATTGACGTGGATTTCCCAAGCCGCGAGACAGAGCGCGACATCCTGTTGGCCACCACTGGTGCCACCGAGGAAGAAGCCGCGCAGGTCTTTACCCCCGAAACCTTGATGGCGGCGCAAGCGGCTGTGCGGCGGATGCCTGTGGGCGATGCCGTGGTGGAGGCGATCCTTGATCTGGTCCGCGCAGCGCGTCCCGAAGATGAAACCGCACCGGATTTCGTGCGCGAGGCTGTCAGTTGGGGGCCGGGACCACGGGCTGCGCAGGCGCTTATGCTGGCGACACGGGCGCGGGCGCTGGTTCAGGGGCGGTTGGCCCCTTCGGTGGATGATGTTGTGGCCTTGGCCTATCCGGTTCTGATCCACCGCATGGCGCTTGGGTTTGCGGCGCGGGCGCGGGGTGAGAAACTCTCGGGACTGATCCATCGCCTGACAGAGCGTTGCATCAACACAGAGGCGGCTGCCTGACGTGACCCCAGCCGAGCAAAGCACACCGGAACAGTTGCGCCATGATGCCGAGGAAACCGCCGCGGGGTTTCCGGCGTTAATGGCGGCGGCGGACCAATTGGCCGCAACCATCAGCCTTGGGGCGCACGGGCGCAGGCGCTCCGGTCCGGGGGACGAGTTTTGGCAGTACCGGATGGCAGGGGCAGGTGACTCCTTGCGCGATATTGACTGGCGCCGCTCGGCCCGCGCGGATGCAGATTTCGTGCGCCAGATGGAATGGCAGAACCTGCAAGCGGTGCATCTGTGGGTGGATCGCTCTGCGGCGATGGCGTATCGCGGACAGAACAGCCTGCCCACCAAGGGGGAGCGGGCGCGGATACTCGGCCTTGCCAGCGCGATCCTGCTGGCCAAAGGCGGCGAAAGTGTCGGTCTGATGGAGGACCCGGGGCCGCCGAAACACGGGCGCGGGCAGATCACCAAGATGGCCATGCGCCTTGCCGTGGCTGGCGGGCAAACCGAATATGGCGTGCCGCCCGGCAAGGACATGGGGCGGGGCAACCGCGCCTTGTTGATCAGTGATTTCCTCGGGGATTGGGAGCATGTGATTGCAGCTTTGTCCCGTGCGGCGGACCAGCGGGTGCAGGGCTGCCTTGTACAGATACTCGACCCGAGCGAGGAAAGTTTTCCCTTTGACGGGCGCACCATCTTCCAAAGTATGGGAGAGAGCATCAACTTTGAAACCCGCCGTGCCCGTGCGCTGCGGGACGACTATCTAGCGCGGTTGGCAGAGCGTAAGGACAAACTGGCGACCCTCGCGCATCGCACCGGATGGATGTATATGTGCCATCACACCGACCAGCCGGCGCAAACGGCGTTGATGTGGATTTATAACGCTATTGCAGGGCCGTCCCGATGATCGGGCTCGGGTCTTTGGGTTTCCTTGCGCCTTGGCTTTTGCTGGGGCTTCTGGCTTTGCCGGTGTTGTGGTGGCTGTTGCGGGCCGTGCCGCCCGCACCGCTGCGGCGGCGGTTTCCGGCTGTCACCCTGTTGTTGGGGTTGGAGGATCGCGAAACCACGCCGGATCGCACGCCGTGGTGGTTGCTGTTGCTGCGCATGGCGGCGGTTGCGGCGGCTATTCTGGCCTTTGCCCAGCCGGTGCTGAATCCATCAGACCGGATCGCAGGGCGCGCCCCGCTGCTGATTGCGCTGGATGGCAGTTGGGCCAGCGCCCAAAGCTGGACCGAACGGCAGGACAAACTGGACGAGATTTTGCAATTCGCCACGCAGGACGGTCGTTCCGTGGCTGTCATCAACCTGAGCGAGCGTCCAAGGGGTGAAAATCCGCTGTCCTTTGACAGTGCCGACAGTTGGCGGGGGCGGATCAAGGGGGAACAGCCCCGCGCATGGGAGCCTGACTATGCGGTCTGGCAGGATGTGATCGCCGCCGCCGACCCGTTTGAGACGCTCTGGCTGTCGGACGGTCTGGCACGGGAGGGCCGCGCAGAGCTGTTTGCGGTTTTGTCAGAAAAGGGCGCGGTTTCTGTTGCGCAGTCGGAACGGGATGTTCTGGCCCTGCGCGGGATTGAAATTGAGGGCGGCGCACTAAGCACAACGGCTCTGCGACTGGGGGCAGGGAGTGCGCCGGCCCGCGCCGTCAAAGTGGTGGCAGAAGGGCCTGATCCGGCGGGGATCACCCGCAGTCTGGCACAGGGCGAAGCGGCGTTTGACGCTGGCGGAATGGAAACTGTGGCCTCTGTTACGCTGCCCTCAGAGCTGCGCAACCGCGTGCGGCGGGTGTCGCTGGAAGGCGTGCGCTCTGCCGGTGCGGTGGTCCTGACGGATGACAGTCTCCAGCGGCGCAAGGTGGCGCTGATTGGCGGCGGATCGGAGCAGGAGGGCGCAGTGCTGGTGTCGCCGTTGCACTTTCTGCGCAAGGCGCTGGTGCCCACCGCAGAGGTGATAGAGGCAGGGCTGGCGGATAGTTTGCAGGCCACACCGGATGTTCTGATCCTTGCGGATGTGGCCGAACTGGGGGCGGCGGAAACGCAAGATGTGCTCGACTGGGTAGAGGCCGGTGGCCTGCTGGTGCGCTTTGCCGGTCCCCGTCTGGCTGCCAGCGGAATCGGTCAGAGCGAGGAACACCCCCTGTTGCCGGTCCGCCTGCGGGCAGGCGGGCGCACGGTGGGCGGCGCGATGAGTTGGGGTGCCCCCAAAGCGCTGGAAGATTTTGCCAAAGACAGTCCGTTCTTCGGGCTGGCGATACCCGATGACGTGCTGGTGGAAAGTCAGGTCATGGCGCAACCCGATCCCAATCTGGCAGAGCGGGTTCTGGCAAGCCTGCAGGACGGAACGCCGCTGGTCACGGCCAAGGATCAGGGCGAGGGGCAGGTGGTGTTATTCCACGTCACCGCCAATGCCGAATGGTCGAGCCTGCCGCTGTCCGGTCTGTTTGTGCAACTGCTGGAGCGGCTGGCAATTTCGGCGCGAAGCACAGAGCTGGACAGCACGGCGCTGGAGGGAACGGTTTGGGTGCCCGAACAGGTGCTTGACGGTTTTGGCGTGCTGCGCGATGCTCCTGCGCTGGCGGGGGTGGATGGTGCACGGCTGGCCACCCGCAGCTTTAGCGCCGAAATGCCCCCCGGTGTCTACAAAAGTGCCGACCAGCGGGTGGCGCTGAATGTACTGGCTGCGGACCGCCAGCTTGCCGCGGCGCGCTGGCCCGCGGGCACGCCGTTTCTGTCCATGACCCGTACAGAGGAACGTCCCTTGCAGGCCCTGTTGCTGATGGTGGCATTGGTCCTGCTGTGCATTGATATACTGGCAACCCTTCTGGTTGGCGGGCGTTTGCGGTTTCGCGGGGCAACGACGGCTTTGATGCTGCTGCTGCTCTGGCCGCAGGGGGATGCGCTGGCCCAGAGCACGCCGCAGGATGATGCGGCGCTGTTGATGGCGGCGAATAATACGGTGCTGGCCTATGTGGAAACCGGCGATACGCGGCTCGATGACATCTCGCGGGCGGGGCTTCTTGGCCTGTCCACCGAGCTCTTCCGCCGCACCAGCGTTGAGCCGGTGGAACCTGTCGGGGTTAACCTGGAAACCGATGAACTGGCGCTCTATCCGTTTTTGTACTGGCCGGTGACAGATACAGTGCGGATGCCATCAGAGGCGGCCTTTGAAAAGGTTAACGCCTTCCTGCGGGGCGGCGGGTTGATCCTGTTCGATACACGGGATTCCAACATTGGTCGCGGTATCAGCGGTGGCACGCCAAATGGCAAAATGCTGCAAAATCTGGCGCGTAATCTGGATATTCCCGCCCTTGAACCTGTGCCCGAAGACCATGTGCTGACGCGGGCATTCTATTTGCTTCAGGATTTTCCGGGCCGCTACGCCGACGCCAATGTCTGGGTTGAGGCCGCGCCGCCGGATGCGGAACAGGTGGAGGGCATGCCGTTTCGCAACCTCAATGACGGGGTGACGCCGGTAGTGATTGGCGGCAACGATTGGGCGAGCGCTTGGGCCGTGACCGAGGCGGGCCGGTTTAGCTATCCGGTGGGGCGGGGCGTGGCCGGAGAACGCCAGCGCGAAATCGCCATCCGCTTTGGTGTCAACCTGATCATGCATGTGCTGACGGGCAATTATAAATCGGATCAGGTCCATGTGCCTGCCCTTCTGGACCGGCTGGGGCAATGAGCATGCAGATACTGGACTATGAAATTGCGTTTACGCCGCTGATCCCGCAACAGATGCTGCTGGCCCTTGCGCTGGTCGCGCTGGCCTGCACGGCGCTCGCCCTGTGGCGGCTGCTGCCGGGGTGGGCGCTGCGCGGACTGGCCCTGTGTCTGGTGCTTGGGGCGCTGGCGCAGCCGGTGATCCGGCAGGAAGAGCGCGAATACCTGAGCAATATCGTCTTTATTGTCGTCGATAAGACCGAGAGCCAGTCCGTTGACATCCGCCCCGAACAGATCGCCCGTGGCGTAGAGGCGTTGCAGGCCGAGATTGGCACACTGGACGGATTTGAGACGCGGCTGGTCGAGGTGGAAAACGATCCGGGCGTGGCGGATGACGGCTCTATGATATTGGGCGCACTGGCAAAAGCCGCCTCGGAGGTGGCGACAAACCGGATTGCCGGTGCGCTTTTGGTAACGGACGGGCAGATCCACGATGCCCCCGCGCTCGACAGTTTTCCCGCCCCTGTGCATGTGCTGCTGACAGGGCAGAAAACCGACTGGGACCGGCGGCTGGTGATCACCAATGCGCCCGCATTTGCGATTGTCGGGGAACCTGTGACCCTGCAACTGCGCATTGAAGATCAGGGCGCGGTGCCTGCCTCTGTGCAGGGCATGGCGCATCTGTCGATTTCGGTCGATGGCGGACCGGAGCAGCAGTTTAACGTCGAAACCGGACGCCAGTTTGAACTGCCCCTGACCTTGCCCCACGGTGGCGCCAATGTGTTGCAGTTTACCGTGCGCACCGAGGACGGAGAGCTGACCGACCGCAACAATGCCGCTGTCCTGTCAATTAACGGGGTGCGGGACCGGCTGCGGGTGCTGTTGGTGTCAGGTGAACCCCACGCGGGGGAACGCACATGGCGCAACCTGCTGAAATCCGACAGCGCCGTGGATCTGGTGCATTTCACCATCCTGCGCAGTCCGGACAAGCAGGACGGCGTTCCGGTACGCGAACTGTCCCTGATCGCTTTTCCTACCCGCGAATTGTTTCTGGAAAAGATCGACGAATTCGACCTGATCATTTTTGACCGCTACCGCCGCCGGGGCATCCTGCCTAACAGATACATGCAGAATGTGGCCGATTACGTGCGGCGCGGTGGTGCGGTTCTGGTGGCATCGGGTCCGGCCTTTGGCGGCACCGAAAGCATCGCACGCACCCCGTTGAACAGCATCCTGCCCGCTGCCCCCACCGCGCGGGTGATTGAAAAAGGCTTTGTGCCCCGTATTTCCGAACTTGGTGAGCGGCATCCCGTGACGGCCTCTCTGGATGAATTTGCGCCCCGTCCTGCATCCGAGGATGGAACACCGGGATGGGGGCGCTGGCTGCGCCTGATCGAAACGGTTGCGCCCGAGGGACAGACCGTCATGACCGGCGCCGAAGACAAACCGCTGCTGGTGCTTGATCGCGTCGACGAGGGGCGGATTGCCATGTTGATGTCTGATCATGCGTGGCTGTGGTCCCGTGGGTTTGAGGGCGGTGGCCCGCAACTGGAACTGTTGCGCCGGCTGGCCCATTGGACGATGAAAGAACCCGAACTGGAAGAAGAGCGGCTGTCGGGCCGCGTGGAGGGGGATTCGGTCACCGTGACGCGGCGCTCTTTATCCGAAGAACCGGCGCAGATCACTGTTACCGGACCGGATGGCAGCGGACGCGTGATGGACACGGTTGAGGTGTCGCCGGGCCGTTGGGTCGGGCAGTTCAAAGGCGAAGAGAACGGGTTGTACCGGCTGACGGACGGAGACCTTGAGGCAGTTGTCGCCATCGGTCCGACCGCACCGCGGGAGTTCGAACAGACAATGGCGGACCTGTCCCGCCTGCAACCGCTTTTGACCGCTACAGGGGGTGGGTCTTTGCGATTGGAAGATTACCCTTCGCCACGCTTGCGACAGGTGCGCGAAGGGCGGACTGCTGCTGGGCGCGGCTGGCTTGGCGTGACACCGCGCAATGCCTATATCGCCACGGATATTCGCCAGACTCCGGCTTTGCCTGCGTGGTTGCTGCTGGTTCTAGTGGCGGTGACTATGGTCGCCGCATGGCGTTGGGAAGGCCGTTAGGGGCGGTTTTCAAGTATTTTTGGAACATTGAAACGGGGGGCGTTTCAGGCCGCGAGTGCGGCGCGGGAGCGGGAGTTGAACTCGCGCCGGTAGAGCACGACCGTGGTGGTGATGGCGGCGATGATCAGGGGGATCGGACCGATAAGCCACGTCAGGGTTGCAATGGTGAAATAGACGCTGCGCAGGCCGCGATTAAAGCTGCGGGCCGCATGGTTTGAAATGTCGGCGGCCTTGCGCGCGGTGGGCATGGCCTCGGGGTCGGCGGGATCGTTTGGCACCGAGGCCATGACAATGGCACAATATCCAAACAGGCGGACCGACCAGACGAATTTCAGAAAGCCATTGCCCAGAAACCCCATGAGCATGAGGATTTTGACCTCCCAGACGATTTTCGGCACCACCAGCGCGTCCGACAGGTCCGAGGCAATGACGGTCAGTTGCTCTGCCCCGCCCAGCAGCGCCACACAACCGCCAATGGCGATCATGCAGGAACTGGCGAAAAAGGTGGACCCGTTGCGCATGATGCCAAGGATCGCACTGTCAAATATTCGCGGCTGGCGGGTCAGCATTTGTTCCATCCAGCGGATGCGGTAGCCTTCCATCAGCATATGGGTAGAGAGCTTCGCGGAGGTGCGGCGTTCGATTGTGAAGGTGCAAAAGAACCAGCATAACAGCAGGACCAACAGGGCCAGCCCGTCAAGCAGGCTGAAATGGAGCAAAAGGTCGGGTAGTCTGTCACGCATGCTCTGTCTCTAACGCAGGATGTGGTACAGAGAAAGAGGATTGCGGCGGGTAATGCTTGCAATTTGGGGAATTGGTCATATTAAGTTACCAAAACCGCGAGGAGTGTTGACCATGGAAATGCCTGTGCCAAACGGAGCGGTGATCGCGCGCAAGCAGCAGCTGGTCGCACGGTTGCAGGCGGTGCTGCCGCGAGATGCGGTGATCCACGAACCGCTTGAGACGCGGGTGTATGAATGCGACGCCCTGACCGCTTATAAATGTGCGCCACTTGCGGCGGTTTTGCCTTCCACCACGGCAGAGGTTTCGGCCGTGCTGAAAATCTGCCACGAGATGGGCGTGCCTGTGGTACCACGCGGGGCGGGCACCTCGCTGGCTGGTGGGGCCTTGCCCACCGCGGATTGTGTGATCCTTGGCGTGGCCAAGATGAATGACGTGCTCGAGACCAATTACGCCGACCGCTACATTCGCGTGCAGACAGGACGCACCAATCTGAGCGTGACCGGAGCGGTGGAGGAAGAAGATTTCTTCTACGCGCCTGATCCGTCCAGCCAGCTTGCTTGCGCTATTGCCGGCAACATCGGGATGAACTCAGGCGGGGCGCATTGTCTGAAATACGGGGTGACGACCAACAATCTGCTCGGGGTTACGATGGTTCTGATGGATGGCACTGTGATCGAACTGGGAGGCGCGCATCTGGATGCGGGCGGGCTGGACCTGCTCGGGGTGGTCTGCGGATCGGAAGGCCAGCTTGGCGTGGTGACGGAAGCGACCTTGCGGATTTTGCGCAAACCGGAAGGGGCGCGGCCCGTTTTGATCGGTTTTGACAGCAACGAGGTGGCAGGGGCTTGTGTTTCGGACATCATCAAGGCTGGTGTTCTGCCTGTAGCGATCGAATTCATGGACCGCCCCTGTATCGAGGCGACCGAGGCTTTTGCCAAGGCCGGATACCCCATGTGCGAGGCGTTGCTGATTGTTGAGGTGGAAGGATCGGATGCGGAGATCGACATGCAGCTTGGCGTGATCAGTGACATCGCGCGGCGGCACAATCCGGTGGAACTGCGCGAGAGCACCTCGGCCGAGGAAAGTGCCGCGATCTGGCTGGGCCGAAAATCCGCCTTTGGCGCCATGGGGCAGATCAACGATTACATGTGTCTGGACGGTACGATCCCTGTGTCGAGCCTGCCTTACGTTCTGCGCCGGATTTCCGAACTGTCAAAAGACTACGGGCTGGGCGTGGGGAATGTGTTTCACGCAGGTGATGGCAATATGCACCCGCTGATCCTGTTTGATGCGAATAAGCCGGGCGATCTGGAACTGTGCGAACAGATGGGCGCGGATATTCTGAAGCTTTGTGTCGAAGTGGGCGGCTGCTTGACAGGCGAACACGGCGTCGGGGTGGAAAAGCGCGATCTTATGCAGACCCAGTTTGACGCCGTTGATCTGGAGGCGCAGTTGCGGGTTAAGGATGTGTTCGATCCTCAGTGGTTGTTAAACCCGTCCAAAGTGTTTCCCCTGTCCGTCACGCAAGGCCGCCGCAGTCTGGCGGCCTGATCCGCCGCATTTGAATCCCAGCAGAAAGTCCACAGATGATCCGGCCCGAGAGTGAAGCAGAATTAAGCGCAGCGATTAGAGGGGCGACCGGCCCGTTGCGCATCATCGGCGGTGGCACCCGCAGTATCGGGCGTGCGCAGGGCGAGGTGCTGTCAACGACGGGTCTGACGGGGATTACCCTTTATGAGCCGGGGGCGCTGACCATTGTCGCCGGGGCCGGAACGCCGCTGGCAGAGCTTGAAGCCGCCCTAGCCGCAGAGAACCAGCGCCTGCCGTTCGAGCCGCCGCTTACAGGGGCACTGACGGGTGCAACGGGGCAGTCCACCATCGGCGGGGTGGTTGCGGCCAATGCCTCGGGGCCGCGTCGGATACAGGCGGGGGCCTGTCGGGACAGTCTGATCGGCGTGCGTTTCGTGGACGGGCGCGGTGATGTCATCAAGAACGGCGGTCGGGTGATGAAAAATGTCACCGGATATGATCTGGTAAAGCTGCTGGCGGGGTCCTATGGCAGCCTCGGGGTGATTAGTGAGGTGGCGTTTAAGGTGCTGCCCGGTGTGGAAGCAACGGCGACAGTGGTGGTGCAGGGTCTTGATGAGCAAAGGGCGGTTGAGGCCATGTCCACAGCGCTCGGCTCACCCTATGAGGTTTCGGGCGCGGTCCATGATCCGGCGCGGCAGATGACACTTTTGCGGCTGGAAGGCTTTGCAGAGTCAGTGGCCTATCGCAGCGGCAAACTCCAGCAGACGCTGGCACAGTTTGGCGATGTTTCTGTGGAGGACAGTGTGGATTGGACGGCGATCCGTGATGCCAGCCTGTTCGCAGGTGGCAGGGGCGATCTGTGGCGGATTTCGGTGAAACCCTCTGATGGCGCGGCACTGGGCACTTTGCTGGGGGAGGCGCCGCGGCTTTATGACTGGGGCGGTGGCCTGATCTGGGCCGAGGTGCCTTCGGGGTTCGATTTGCGCAGTGTCATGGGCGGTTTCAAAGGCCACGCGACATTGGTGCGGGGGCAGGGCTGTGGTCCGGTATTCCACCCCGAACCCGCGCCTGTAGCGGCCCTGTCTAAAGGGGTGCGGGCGCAATTTGATCCGCGCGGAATACTGAATGCGGGGATTATGGACTGATGCAAACCACCTTCACACCGGAGCAACTGGCCGATCCTTCCACGGCACGCAGTAACGAAATTTTAAGAGCATGCGTACATTGTGGGTTTTGCACGGCAACCTGCCCGACCTATCAGGTGCTCGGGGATGAATTGGACAGCCCGCGCGGGCGGATCTATCTGATCAAAGATATGCTGGAGGCAGGTCGCCCGGCGGATGAAAAAACGGTCAAACATATCGACAGGTGCCTGTCCTGTCTGGCCTGTATGACAACCTGCCCTAGCGGGGTGCATTACATGCATCTGGTGGATCACGCGCGGGCCCATATAGAGGAGACTTATAAGCGCCCGCTGATGGACCGTCTGCTGCGCTGGACACTGGCGCGAATTCTTCCCTATCCGGGACGGTTTCGTGTTGCCTTGCTTGGGGCAAAGATCGGGCGGCCTTTCGCGCGGTTTCTACCGGACCCGCGATTGCGGGCGATGCTGGAAATGGCGCCAAAACATATTCCTCCGGTCAGCCGGAATGACGACGCGCAGGTTTTTCCCGCCATTGGCACACGCAGGATGCGTGTGGCGTTGATGACGGGATGTGCGCAAAAGGCGCTGAACACGGATATTAACGATGCCACCATTCGCCTGTTGCGGCGGCTGGGCTGTGAGGTGGTGATCGCCAAGGGGCAGGGATGCTGCGGGGCGCTGGTGCATCACATGGGGAGGGTCGATGAAAGCCATATGGCCGCCGCGCAGAACATCAAGGTCTGGAGTGCAGAAATGGACCGTGACGGGCTTGATGCAGTGGTGATCAACACTTCGGGTTGTGGCACCACGGTGAAGGACTACGGCCACATGTTCCGCAATGATCCGCTGGCCGAAGATGCGGCGCGGGTTTCGGCACTGGCAATGGATGTGTCGGAGGTTCTGATGAAGCTGGACCTGCCGGAAGGCACGTCCAAGGGGCTGCGGGTGGCCTATCACGCGGCCTGTAGCCTGCAACATGGCCAGCAGATCAAGTCCCACCCGAAAACCCTGCTGAAGCGGGCCGGATTTGATGTGGTCGAACCCGCAGATAGCCACCTGTGTTGCGGCTCGGCCGGGACGTATAACCTGTTGCAGCCGGAAATCTCGGGCCAGTTGAAGGCGCGGAAAGTAGACACGCTGGAAGCAAAGCAGCCGGATGTCATTTCAGCAGGCAATATCGGCTGTATGATGCAGATCGGCAGCGGCACAGGCGTGCCTGTTGTCCATACGGTAGAGCTGCTCGACTGGGCCACAGGAGGTCCGAAACCGCCGGCACTGGCGGGCTGAGCAGGGCGGTCGGGCGTGGTTGCCTCAACCTTGACATAATTTTTCGTCGTACGGACATGTTTTAGACCAAGTGTTGGGACAAACTGGCAGGGTAGAACAACGGGTAGCTGTCATGATCGCGCGTCTTTTAGCCATATTTTCAGTCTTTTTTGCCACGCTCGCCACCGCCGAGAATGGCGACCCCCTGCGCAAACTGATGACCGCGGACGAAGCCCGCGCATGGCAGTCTGTCGGACGCGTCAACACCGCAAGCGGCGGTTTTTGCACGGGTGCCCTGATCGCCCCCGATCTGGTCCTGACCGCGGCCCACTGCGTGTTTGATCCCTACACCGGCAGGGTGCTCGATGCCGGCGAAATCACCTTCGCCGCCGGTTGGCGTCAGGGCCGTGCTGCGGCCCACGGCGTCGGGCGGCGCGTCGTTGTGCATCCTGCCTACGCCCATCAGGGATCGGCAGAGTTCAACAATGTGGGCCATGACATTTCCATCATCGAATTGCAGCATCCGATCCGCAACACCACCATCATGCCCTTTGAGCGTGCACCGCGTCCGACAATCGGCACTTCGGTCAAAGTGGTCTCTTACGGGCGCGACCGGGATGACTGGCCCTCGATTGAGGAACCTTGCGAAATCCTCGGCAAAAGCCTTTCCGTGCTGGTTCTGTCCTGTCTCGCCACCTTCGGGGCATCCGGTTCCCCGATCTTTGTCATGGAAAACGGCTATCCGAAAATCGCGTCCGTGATTTCTGCCAAAGCGACATGGAACAATCGCGAAGTGGCGCTGGGCACCTCGCTCGGCCGCCCTCTGGAAGAGCTAATGGGACAGTTAAAATCGGACAACGGCGTGTTCAAATCCAAGCGTCCTTCTTCCAAATCTTTAAGCGAACAACTGGGTCGCTCTGACCAGACAAGTTTTTTGAAGTACTGATCTTGAAAGGGTGAAACCCGACTCCTAGATTGTGTGTTACCGGATGCCCATAACGGGGTCCGGTGTCAGAAATCGGCCTGTCCATACCGGAAGGCCATACCTGAAGTATCGCTTCTTAAGGAGGATGTTTCCCTATGCGAACTTATGATTTTGCACCCCTTTACCGTTCCACCGTCGGCTTTGACCGTCTTGCATCCATGCTGGACCGTGCCATGACTGTCGATGTCAACACGAACGGCTACCCCCCCTACAACATCGAAAAAACCGACGAAAACGCCTACAGGATCTCTGTAGCTGTTGCAGGTTTCACAGATGACGAACTCTCCATCGAAATGCGTGATGGTCAACTGGTTATCTCCGCCAAGAAAGCGGATGCCGAGAGTGAGTCCGCTGACGTGACCTACCTGCATCGCGGCATTGCGTCCCGCGCTTTTGAAAAGCGTTTCCACCTTGCGGATCATGTCCGTGCCACTGGCGCGAAGACAGAAAACGGTATCCTGCATGTGGATCTGGTGCGCGAAGTGCCAGAGGCACTGAAGCCGCGGCGTATTGAAATCGCCGGTCCGGGCAAGGCGATTGAAGCCAAAGCCGATAAAAAAGTGACCAAGAAAGAAACTGCTTAAGCCAATTTCCGGCGCCCCTTTTCCTCCCCCTCGGGCGCCGGGAACCTGCCTGCCTCCCAATAGGCCGGCCAAGCCGTCGTGTAGCTCAACTGTCCCTTCTGAAGCTACACGACCTGTCATTGCAGAACCCCCGTTGTGAGACACAGCGGGGGTTGGCTTTTGCGCGGGTTGTCCGGTGGTGTTGGTTAATGAAGGCTGCTGTCCGGATAGCTTGGCTCTGTTCCGTTACGGCCGAGAAGCGCTAAGTCGAGCGACCGACATTTCCGCCACGAATGCACCGGTGACAGCAGCAAACCCCTCTAATTGATCAGATTGGCTGTTTGGCTAAGCGGATCCCGTAGCCGTGGCACCGCCGTTGCGCTGCGACCGGAAGAGCGATCATAGTGATTCGCTGAAAACCCGCAGAAGCTAGGGTTATGTATTGGTGAAATACATGGAGCAGATTCCACTGCAAGTAAGTATAGACCGACAATAATTGTAATGTTTTACAGGGTTCTAGTCGTTAAGTATGAAAAAATACTTAAAAATTGGAAAACGTGGTAAAATTTAACTCAATACTTTTTTAACCTCTTTAATCTCTCTTAGAGAACAGGGTGGCCAAAATGGTTTATTTTAAGATTAAATCTACAATTATGACCCTTGCAGTTGGTGGTCTTCTGGCGCTGACGGGTCCTGCAAATTCTGCAACTATGTCGTGCACCACGTCCGGCCCTGGAAATTCTGCTGCAACCCTATCGCTTACCGATGCGTTAGATGCGGCTTGTTTCAATGGGAACGATACAAACGACATTGGATCAACCTTTTCAATATTCGGCCTGACCAATTGGATTCTAGCCGATAAGAATGACGACGTTTCTTCAGGAGACCAAAGCATTACGTTCAATTCCGGTGTCGTCAATGGTTCGACTTCTGGTGCTTGGGGATTAACGTCCCTTGCGAGCGCGTCGAGCGTGATCATCAATCTGAAAGCAGGCAACGGATGGGCCTCCTTCCTTGTCGACACAACATCGGGGGCATGGACTTCCTCTAAGGACCTGTCACACGCGTCCATCTACTACCAACCCTTAACTCCCGTACCGCTTCCCGCCGCGGGCTGGTTGCTGTTGGCCGGTCTCGGGGGGCTTGCTGCGGTGAGGCGTCGTAAGAAAGCCTGATTTTCAAGACCTAATCCAACTGCGGCCCTGAAGTATCGTCAATCGGGGCCGCAACTTATGAACCTGCGATGCGAAAACAGGTGCATCGCTGCTTGCGGTCGTTCCGCCACATAAAAACGGATCGCCTCTTACGCGCCATAACCACGCCTTTCAGCGTAACAATCCGTAGTTGATACGTAAGGTTGAGCTTGTAACAGGCTTGTGCCTCGTGACATTAAATTCCCATAGACGTGATCCTGTCGGAAGTCGCATTTTTTGCTTCCGGAGAATTTCATAGCAAAGGGATTTGAGCATGGAACTAGAGCAAGACAGACCGTCCGAACCGGCGTTTCGTTGGTTGGTCGTTTTGGCAGCCGCCCTTTTGCTGGCGATTGCGATGGGGACGTTGGTTAATGGTATTTCGGCTTTTCTGCTGCCTCTGGAGGCGCATTTCGGGTGGAGCCGTGCGGATACTTCTGCCATCAATTCTGTCGGCTTGATCGGCATCGGATTGGGTGGCATCGGAATGGGGTTTCTGGCGGACCGAGTGCAGACCCGTACCGTCTGTCTGATCGGTGCCGTAGCGATGTCCGTGACCTTGGTAACATCTGCCTATGCGCAAACGCTCTGGCAGTTTTACGCGCTGTTTTTCGGCGCTGGTGTGTTTGGCGGTGGTGCGCTGTTTGCGCCGGTTATGGCGCTGGTCGGGCGCTGGTTTCAGACCGGCGCGGGGCTGGCCATCGGGATTGCCTCTGCGGGGCAGGCGATGGGGCAGGGGTTGGTGCCTTATGGCGCGGGGTATCTGATTGAGAATTTCGGCTGGCAGACTGCGATTACCAGTCTAGGGGTTCTGGCAGCCGTTACGCTGGTGCCGCTGTCGTTTCTGATGCGCGAACCCCCTGCGAAAACCCAGAACATTTCCCGCGCGGATAGCACGGACCGCCCGAGGCTTTCGCACTGGGTGGTGCTGCCTGCGCTGTCCATTGCGGTCTTGGGCTGTTGCGCGGGAATGGCTGTTCCCCTGATGCATCTTGTTCCCCTCATCCAGAGCGTTTGCGGCGTAGGGGCAGAGGCAGGCGGACCATTGTTGCTGATGTTAATGGCCGCAATCGGCGGGCGTTTGTTCTTCGGGCGACTGGCAGACCTGATCGGACCGCTGCGCGCTTGGATGGCGGCAACGGCATGGCAAACCGCCTTGATGCTCGGCTTTTTGATGCTGGGCACAATGCAATCTTTCTGGCTGTTTGCGCCGCTTTACGGTTTTGGATACGGCGGCGTTATGACGGGTGTTTTGATCTCTGTCAGAGCCCTGACACCGGAATCCCGCCGCGCATCAGCCACGGGCATAGTCCTTTCGTTTGGCTGGCTCGGACATGCGCTTGGCGGCTGGCAGGGGGGGCTGTCGTTTGATTTGACGGGTGCCTATACATGGGCTTTTGGAAATGCGGCGCTGTTTGGCCTGCTGAACCTGATGATCGTGATCACGATTTACTATGCGGCACATCGCAAATCGGCCGCCGCTGCGGTGTGACCAAACAGAAACCGGGCTGAACAGATCAGGCCGGTTATAACCACCTGTGTCGGTGGTACTCGTTCAAGGCAGCGGCGCATTGAAAGGGGCAGGTCCGGATCCGGTTTCGCCCTGTCATCTGCCGCTTTCGCAATTATCCGAACCAGCTTTTGAACCAGGCGCGTACGCCGCCTCTGGCGCGGTTTACATCCTCGCCCGCTTCCGCAGCGCGGATTTCGACCGCGTCCCAGCGTTCCTCTATCTGGGCCAGCGCAGGATCAATCTTGCGCCGTTTGAACCGTTGCACCAACCGGTAAAATCCCAGCATAAGCAGCCCGATGACCGCATAAATCACAAAGTTCGACCAAGGGATAATCCGTGCATCCGGACCCGAAACATCCCAGATTGTCACCGCATTTGGATAGATCGACAGGTATTCATTGCGCCAGCCGTAGTGTTTGATTGCCACCCATTCCGGCGCCGCACGGGTAGAAACCCTGTCCGCCGCTTCTGCGTGCAGGTTAGAGCTGTCCAGTTTGAAATACCACGGCCAGCCAAATCCGGTGTCTTCATTGCGAAAAACCATGATTTTGCCGTCGGGATAGACCGTGTTAATCAGGCGCAGGTCGCGGTTAACGTTCTCGTTGTTGCCGCTGTCGGTCTGGGCGTAAAAGATGCGGTTCCATTTGGAGAAATCCTGCCGGATAATTTCGGTTCCTGTCACCCGCACGATGTCGCGCTGTGGCAGCGTATAATGCAGGAACGCAAAGACCAGCGCGATCAAGACAATCCAGAAACCCCATTTGAACCAGCGCATATGGCCATCCTCACATAAAATTTGTCACATATAGCATCACGATCACCAGAATGACCGGAATAACGTAAACGCCCCAGATCAGCTTGCGCCGGAGCGACCCTTCATAGGCTTTCAGCCCGTCCTCGATGAACTGTTCACGGGGACCGGGATGTTCTGCGCCTTCGTCAAACTGCTTTTCCAGTTTCTCACGCCGCACAGAACGGGAGTACCATGACAGACAGATGTAGACGATTGTCATCAAAAACAAGCCGATAATGATTAATCTCACCCATCCGAACATTGGACTATCTCCGTTTTACCGCCCCCCAAGGGCCCACCAGTCGTATCATATCGCGGTCTTTATCGTCATCATCATCATCATCATCATCATCGTCGTCGTCGTAATCGTCGTCATCATCATCCTTGCGACGACCCCAAGGCTGGATTGCCGGCTTGCGGGCCTGCGGTTCTCTGGCAGGCGGGGGGGCGTCTATGGCGGCGTCATGGCCGAACAATTCCTCCCGCGCGCCGGCCTTGTCCATCATATAGGCAGAGGCCAGATATTCTGCCACAAAGTCCTTTTTGGCGTCCGACCATCCGGCATAGGCACGGTAGAAGGCTTCTTTGTGGCAGATGAACAACTGGCGCACATCCAGCGGGGCGAGTTCCGCCAGAAGCATGTTCACCAGATCCTTATCGGCGTGATCGCTGGCCCGTAACGTATAGAAATAGGCCGGATGTTCAGAGGTGATCCGCGGCCAGTCCCCCTGACCCCGCGCCCATTGCCACAAACGGTATAGCCCTTCGTATTCCTGTGGCAGATGGTGGAAATGTCTGCGTGCAAGCTGGCGCAGGGTCCTGCGATCCGGATTTTCAAACTGCTCACCTGATGCGGCGGCGGTGTCCACGACAATAAAATCGAGCTTTTGTTGCAGGATCGCAGCCACATCCCGCCCCCGCGCCGAGGTGATCGGCTCCACAAGGTTATTCGCTGCCAGGAAGGTCGCGATGTCATTGCGCTGGGTAAAATCCATTACGTATTCGACATCCCACTCGGATACGTCATCTACAACCTGCGCCGAAATTACGGCCGCCTCTTCCAAATCGCGGAACACGTACAGCCCGCCAAAATGAGAGGTGTAAAAGTTGCGCTGTTCAAAGCTGTTGTGGGTAAAGACGACCGGATTGCGGGTAATATCGCCGGTTTTCTTGCCGATCTCGATCATCTCGGCAATCAGCACATCATCCCACCACGCGTCCTCTTCCCGCAGGAAACGGTCGATTTTGCCTTGCAGGATTTTGCCATCCTCAACCGTAGAGGCCGTTGTGTCGGCCTCAACCTCTATCCGGCGCATGGCCAGCAGGTCGTTGGGACGCTGAACTGAAAACACAGAGTTCACCAACTCTCCGGCCACGGCATCCTTGGCGGTCAGCGCAAACAACTGATCCTCGTTTTCATCCATCCAACGCCGCAGGATGCTGCGCGAGGTAGAGAATTTCGCATTCAGCAGCGGCGCGGTCTTTTGCTCGGTGGACAGCACAATAAACTGCCGGTTGCATCCGTTGGGATTGAGGTAGAGATCATCGCCAAATTCATCCCCGATTTCAGGGGAATAGCCGGAAATATCCAGATGGAATTCCGTCAGCGCAGTCCGCCGCCCCGTCAGATGTTCCAGCGCACGGTTGTAGCGTTCCACCAAAGTGGGGGAGCGCACCTCAAACAGGTTCCCGAACATCAACCCCCGACGCACAAGACGCATCATGAGAGGGCACCCCGTAGGTCGGGCTTCAGCCCGACGAAACGAAACACAACGGATATTAAATCAAGGAAAGCCCTCAAACCTTGCCCTCCAGATACCGCCGTTTGGCTTCCTCGTTCCGCGCAAACTCCCGAACCATATTTTCAATCGCCACCTCGTCGGATTTATCTGCGTACCGGAACTCGGAATCGGCGTAGCGGTTGATTTCCTGAATGACCATCTCAACCGTGATCGGCTGGGCCAGTTCGGCGATCATTGCCTTTTTGGTCTCATAGTCCTTTGCCAGAAACAGGTCGGTATTCTCCATCCATTCATCCGGCAGTTCAAAATTCATCGCGCGGACTTTGACGGCATCCGTGATGTTCTTGATGGCGCGGCCGGTAAAGCGCGGATCGGCCTGCTGAATTCCCTTCAGATAGGTGCCAAGCTTGGCAATCGTATCAAGCGCACCAATTTCCGAAGTGACACGGTCAAACACGTTCAGCAACCCTGTTTCATGGGGTTTGGAATGGCTTTCATAGCTCGCCGCGACTGCCTTTTTGATCTGCTGGGCGGCAAAGAGTTCATGTTCCCCTGTCGGGATCGAATGGTTCTTGCCCATCAGCAGGTGCAGGATGTCGATGTAATCCTCGCGGGTTTGCGGCCCGTCCACCAGAAACCGCGCCCCCGCCCGCTGGCGCAGGGCATCGTCCACATTTTCGGGATAGTTCGAGAACATGCCAAAGGTACAATTGCCGCGCACCACGGTATTGGCACCGGCAAAGCTTTCCATCAGGACGGCGGTGATTTCCAACTGCCCCGCGCTCGACTGTCTGTCGCCCCGCTTACCGGCAAGCTGGTCGATGTCGTCGATTGTGCCAAAGCCGATCACCTTGGGATCAATCACGTTATTGATGAACGCCTTGGCGTTCTGGGCCGACTTCCCCTGATAGCTGTCAATCGAATCGGTGCTGAGGTTCTGATAGCGAAAGGCATAGCCCGCATTGGTGCAATAATCGTTAATCATCCCCGCCATCATCTGGATCAACGTGGTTTTCCCCGTGCCGGGCGCACCATCGCCCATAAAGGTAAAGATAAAGCCGCCCAGTTCGGCAAAGGGGTTCAACTGGCGGTCAAAATCATAGGCCATCAGCATTTTGGCCAGTTTCATCGCTTGATATTTGGCGATATGGTTGCCGACCACCTCGTTCGGCTTTTTGAACGTCATGGTCAGTTTGGTGGATTTCGCCTTATGGCTGGCGGTGAAGCCGTTGATCTCAAAATCATCCGCCTCTACGCGATAAGACACGGTCCGGAACGGCTCCAGCCGGGGCAGGGAGCCTGCCCGCAGCGCGACTTTTTCCATCAGCTTTTCGCAGAACGCCTGCACCACATGGACAACGCCCGCTTCATCCTTGGCAAATAGTGCAAGGTCCTGATCCAGCTCCCACAAGGCACCGTGTAGCGCCAGCTGCGGGTTGTCGGTCAGCACCTCTTCGACCTCGCCAATATCGACGGTGCCTTCACCTTCGGACGCCGCAGTCGAGGACAGCAGATAGGCCGCCGTATTGGCAAAAACATGCAGGGAAATGGCGGCAGAGGCTGCCAGAAGCTCTCCAAATGCGCCCTTTTTTGCAGGTGGCAGCGCTCCGGCGAGATTGTCTTTCAGCAGGGCCGAAAGACCCGTCTGGTCGGCAAACTGGTCGCTGACCACATGGGCCACCGCCAGCGCACGGCGCAGGGCCTGCAACACGCTGGCCTGTTTCGGAGAGGTCAGCGGATCGCTTTCATCCGCACCCTCGATCCGTTCGATCAGATGCACCCCTTCAGGTCGCGCCGTGCTGCGCGTCACCAGCCCCGGCGTGGTAGAGCGGAACCGCCGCCGCGTCCCGATCCCGCTGGAGCGTTCCTTTTGCGGTTCGCCATCCCGTTTCTGCGCCAGTCGCGGCGTATGATCGAACCCGTCCAGCATCGCCAGCGCCGCGTCATACTTGCCAAGGATCAACTCCTCTTTCAGTTCCATCAGATTGCCGGTTTCATTCATTGTCTCAAAATCCTGTCGTCAATTGTAACTGGCCACGCGCCCGCTGTTGCCCACGACGTATTTGCGCACATTGCGCATTCCCGCAGGGTCCCGATCCTTAAGCACCTGATAGGCCCGTTGTGGCAGGATCAGGGCGCGGTTCTGCTCGGTTGCGCCGGTCTGCTCTCCGCGATCTTCCAGATTGAAAATCTCCCGCTCGGCTGAGGAAAACCAGCCGGTTTTTTCCTCGGTGACAGATTTCGACCACAGGGTTTCCACCGTCCACGCCAGCGCCCAGTCCATGCCCTCCTGTCCGGCGGTTTCGGCCAGAACATCGCGCAACGGGCCGGTTTGTTCGGTGTAGGCGTGGGAATACATCGGCCCGATATGGATCCGGCGCAGTTTTTTCGGGTGCAGATCGTCGAAATCCTGATCAAACCCGGTGCCGATTGTCACCAGCTTTAGCCCCGACACCGCCTGCGCCATCAGATGGGCCTGCACCTGCGGCCAGCGCCGCTCATCCTGCACCAGCGGCGTGCGTCCTGAATCTTCCAGTTCCATCAGATAGAGCGCGGGTAGATTGGTCTGGCTGTCATAGCTTGCCCAATGCAACAGATAGCGCCGCCGCCCGTCGTCGATATTGCCCCGCCAGACCGCTTGGGGGTCATTGCCTGCATAAAACAGATCCCGCCCGGCCAGTGCCTCGTAGTAGAGCCGCTGGGACAGGGCGTATTGCAATGCGGTGGGGTGGGATTGCTCGTTCAGAATATGCCGCACCATCGCCTTTTTGATCTCTTCAGGCGACTGGGATGTTCGCAGGTGATGCTCTGCGTTCAGCGCATCATTTGCCATCTGCAAGAGTTCCTGAAACACCGGAAAGCCGCTGTCCTGACGGTCCACGGTCATCCCGTTGGGCAAGGCGCCAGAGACCCGCCATGTCATCAGATACTTGTAGGACAGCGCCGAAAACGTGTGGCTGAGCCGTGACAGGTAGTCCTTGATGATCTCTGCCTCGGCACGGCCCACCAGACCATCATCGCTGGACAGGTCCGTGACCCGCTCCAGATGGGCAATGATTTTCGCAAAATTCGCGAAATAGCGCCGCGTGCGGGCTGCGCCTTGCAGATATTCGTGATCAAGCGTCAGATCAACGTTCATTCAGACAGCCCCGCAGCGGAAAAACCTCTATGCGCCATAGAGGTTCTTATCGTGTTTCTCGACAATTTTCTCAAAACGTCGGGCAAAGCGTTCGTCGGATTTCGCCTTTTCCTCCAGCACCTTACGGGCAAAGACCATGTGATCCTCGTGCTTTTCCATCATTTCGGCCATGCGCTGGTTTGTAGCTGACCCAATCGCCGCCATCGCGGTTTGCGCCTCCTGATCTGTCTGCACGCCGATTTCGTTGATCTTATGGGCCACATCCTGCTGTTGCGCGGTTTTCAGGGACTTCGTCAGCGCATCGTATAAAACCACCCGCTGCTTGGTGTCTGTTTGCAGCTTGTTAATCAAAACCATCTGGGTAGCCGCCTGATTTTGCAGACTATCGACCCAGGATTTGCCCTTTTCGATATAGCGTTCCAGCGTCTGGGAGTTGGCCAGTTTGACCTGTTCGGCTTGTGCCAGCTCGTTATATTTGGCGTTCAGCGCCGCAAGTTCGCTTTCCAGCTTGGTGCGTGCGGCGGCGTCCTGCTCCATCGAGATCTTGTTTTCCAGCTCGATAATGCTCGGGTCCATCGCCAGCAGATCGGCCTTGATCTGTTCCAGCTCACCCACCACAGCTTCCCGTTCCGTCAGGGTTTCCTGCAAATTGCCTTCCACCCGCGTTTTATGTTCGTTCAAAACGGCAAGCTGGCTTTGCAACAGGTTCACAATCACATCCGATTTTGAAATTAGATCCTGCAGTTTGTCGTCAATACTGGCGGTGCGCATCCGTTCCTGCCGCAGACTTTCGGACCGCCCCTTGGAGAAGATCCCCACAAAGGTTTCCCAGCCGGTTTTCGTGCGCATCGCATCAAAATCCTGACTGAAGGCAGAGGTTACATCGTCCAGCCCCATGATCAGTTCAGCGATATTTGCATTCATCGCGTCCGAATGGGCGTGCACATCATCCAGCGAGGCGTTTTCTATATCAATCGAAATATCGTCGCCGGATTTCATCTTGTCCTGTGCTTGTTCCAGCTTGGAGGACATTTCCGAGATTTTAGACTGCGCTGCCTCCACCTGTGCCTGAGATTCCCTGATCTGCGCGTCAAAATCTGCCATCTTAAACCCTTTCAAAATCGTTTTGCTTCCGTTTATTTAAGAAGCATACTCTCCGATTATAATAGTTTTGCGGCGATTTATCGAAATTGTCGAGCGTTTCGCACCATCACCCCTGATTAAACCGCCCTTGCCTTGCCCCCGCCGTTTGATATGATCACCGCCAGAGGACGACCTCCTCCGCGGCTTTGCTGGCGGAGTTACTTATTGGAAAGGGACGACCCTTTAAGCACATCTAAAGGGAATTCCCATGCGTACAACTTTCGATCGTATCCGTCAGGCGCTTTTGTTTGAAGGACTAGCCCTGAGCATCCTCATCACTGTCGGTATTCTGTTTCTCGACCTTTCGCTTGCAGGGATTGGCGTGATTGCTGTTGCAGGCTCGGTTCTGGCGACAGTATTGAACTACGTCTACAACCTGATATTCGATCTGGTGCTGCAGTATAAAACCGGCAGCACTGCAAAATCCGTGCGTGCCCGCGTCATCCATACAGTGGGCTTTGAAACCGCAATGATGCTGATGATGCTGCCTTTTGTGATGTGGTGGCTCGAATTGCCCCTCTTTCAGGCGCTTTTGTTCGATATGTCCTTTACCCTGTTTTACCTGTTCTACACATTCGTCTTCACATGGGCCTATGACCTGATTTTCCCCGCGCCCGCCACGATCCGCGCGGTTTAACCGGACAGCAACCGGATTTGGCAGATCAAAGCGGTTTTGCGGCCTTGCCCTTGGGGTAGAAATCGTGTCACCTCGCCGCGGAAATGAACATGTTACCGGAGGAGCCCCGCATGCTTGATAAGACCGAATTGAAAAACCTCTTGAACGATCCTTCGCTCCTGTGCGCACAGGCATATGTAGCGGGGGAGTGGATCGACGCGGACAGCGGCGCCACCTTTGAGGTGAAAAACCCTGCCCGCGGCGATGTGTTGACCACATTGCCCGATCTTGGCATCGACGAAGTTAAACGTGCCATTGATGCGGCACAGAAATCCCAAAAGGAATGGGCCGCCCGCACCGGCAAGGACCGCGCCGCGATCCTGCGGAAATGGTATGATCTGATGGTGGAAAACGCCGATGATCTGGGCCGCATCCTGACGGCCGAGATGGGCAAACCCTTTGCCGAAGGGCGCGGCGAGATCCTCTACGGTGCCTCTTTTATCGAATGGTTCGGTGAGGAAGCCAAGCGCAACTACGGCGAAACCATTCCGGGCCACCAGCCTGACAAACGCATCACCGTGATCAAACAACCCGTGGGCGTTGTGGCCTCGATCACGCCGTGGAACTTCCCCAATGCGATGATCGCGCGCAAAGTGGCGCCCGCTCTGGCGGTCGGCTGTACCTTTGTCGCCCGTCCCGCAAAAGAAACCCCGCTTTCGGCACTGGCTATGGCACTGTTGGCTGAACGGGCCGGTGTCCCCGCAGGCGTGTTCTCGGTCGTCACCAACACCCGCGCCTCCATTGTGGGCAAGGAATTCTGCGACAACCCGATTGTGCGTAAACTGACCTTCACAGGCTCCACCGAAGTGGGCCGCATCCTGATGGAACAGGCCGCAGGGCAGATCATGAAAACCTCGATGGAACTGGGCGGCAACGCACCGTTCATCGTGTTTGACGATGCTGACCTCGACAAAGCGGTTGAGGGCGCGATGATCTCTAAATACCGCAACAACGGCCAGACCTGCGTTTGCGCCAACCGGATTTACGTACAAGCCGGCGTCTATGATGCTTTTGCTGAAAAGCTGGCCGCTGCGGTTGAGAAAATGACCGTCGGTGATGGTCTGGAAGACGGCGTCACGGTCGGGCCGCTGATTTCTGAAGATGCGGTGGAAAAGGTCGAAGAACACATCAAGGATGCCACCGACAAAGGCGCAAAAATTGCGGCAGGTGGCAAGCGCCACGCCCTTGGCGGCACCTTCTTTGAACCGACAATCCTGACCGGCGTAACCTCTGACATGATGGTTACAAACGACGAAACCTTCGGCCCGGTTGCGCCGTTGTTCAAATTCGACACCGAAGAAGAAGTGGTCGCAGCCGCCAATGACACGATTTTCGGTCTGGCGTCCTATTTCTACTCCAACGACCTGTCCCGCGTACACCGTGTACAGGAAGCACTGGAATACGGGATGGTTGGCGTGAACACCGGCCTGATCTCAACCGAACTCGCCCCGTTTGGCGGCGTCAAACAATCCGGCATCGGTCGCGAAGGCTCGCGCCACGGCACCGAAGACTACCTCGAAATGAAGTATATCTGCACCTCGATTTAAGTCAGAAAACCCAAAGAGAATACCGCGCCCCAACCGGCGCGGTTTTTTTGAGTCCGCAAACCTTCAATGTTCCGAATAATACTCCCGCCGGAGGCCCGACATCCGGCCCAAAAAAAGCCCCGCAAACTGTTGCGGGGCTTTTCGTTTTTAAGGGCAGGCCGGTTTACGCCAGAGAGGAGTCGATCCCCTGACAGGCGGCTACCAGACCTTTAACCGCGTCGACAGATTTGTCGAACATGGCTTTTTCGTCTTTGTTCATGTCGATTTCGATGACTTTCTCGATGCCACCAGCACCGATCACGGTTGGCACGCCAACATACATCCCGTCGAGCCCGTAAGCGCCTTCCACGTTTGCTGCACATGGCAGCACGCGCTTCTGGTCTTTCAGGTAGGCTTCGGCCATTTCGATAGCAGAGGCCGCAGGCGCGTAGAAAGCAGAGCCGGTTTTCAGCAGACCAACGATTTCAGCACCGCCATCACGGGTGCGCTGGACGATGGCGTCCAGTTTGTCCTGTGTGGTCCAGCCCATTTTTACCATGTCCGGCAATGGGATACCTGCAACGGTGGAATACCGTGTCAGCGGCACCATCGTGTCGCCGTGGCCGCCCAGAACAAAGGCAGTTACGTCTTTAACGGACACTTTGAACTCATCCGCAAGGAAGTGACGGAAACGGGCGCTGTCCAGAATGCCAGCCATGCCGCAGACTTTTTCTTTTGGCAGGCCAGAAAATTCGCGGAGTGCCCATACCATCGCGTCCAGCGGGTTGGTGATGCAGATCACAAAGGCGTTCGGTGCGTGTTTCGCGATGCCTTCGCCAACGGATTTCATGACTTTCAGGTTGATGCCCAGCAGGTCGTCGCGGCTCATGCCGGGTTTGCGGGCAACACCGGCTGTTACGATGCACACATCTGCACCAGCGATATCTGCATAGTCATTTGCGCCGCTCATGGCTGCGTCATAGCCATCAACAGGTGCGGCTTCAGCGATGTCGAGCGCCTTGCCTTGTGGAATACCTTCGGCAATGTCGAAAAGGACAACGTCGCCCAGCTCTTTAAGGGCTGCCAGGTGGGCCAATGTGCCGCCGATCTGGCCTGCGCCGATCAATGCAATCTTTGCTCTCGCCATGTTTCAAACTCCCGTGTGATGTGAAACTCGACCGTGTGCTACCGCCATTGGGTAGGCAGAGCAAGGCACATTTGGGCCGCTTTGGGGGAGTTATCCTTAACGTAGACGGCTAAGGCACTGTGATAAAACAGTTATTCTGTGAAGCCGGGCATCGGGCTGGCGGGCGTAAACCTGCGGTCACTTGCATGCCGTTGTATACATTTGATTCGGATTTGGACAATTCCGTGTAGCGGAGCCACCCGACAAAGGGGGCGGTGTGGCTCCGGTTGGTGTCGGGATCAGGCTTTTTCCCCGTCCTGCGCAGGGTCGTTCACGGACTCATAGGACTCACCGGCGGCGACGAGGCAGGTCATTCCGTCGGGCCGCGTGATCACGATGGTCCAGCTACCGCTGTGCGCACTGGCAAACACCTCTATCACGCCGTTATTCGCGGCCAGACCAATAGAGCGCCGCGTCTCGCCGTATTTGGTCTGAAGCCTCTCCACAACCCGCGTGCGTTCGGCGCAGCTGGCCGGTTGGGACTGGGCCGCGCTATGGGCCAGAATGACGCCGAGGAACCCCAGCGACAGGGCGAAAAGGAGTTTTTGCATCTGTTGTCTCCGTTCTTTCAACGGGGGGTGGCGAAACCGGCCTTGTCCGTCTTGATCTGCGCCAGCGACCCGAAATTGGTCTGATGTGATCACAGGGCTGCTTCCGGTCTATATTCAGGCGGCCAACCGGCCGGCCCGTTCCCCTGTGACGGTGTGCGTTCAGATTGGACCGAAAAGCGGAAAAAAATGGTTAACGGCGCGGACTCTCCGGCTAAAACCGGACACGCTGCGCAAGAATGCTGCGTAACTATGGCGCATTCCGGTAGTATTGTTGCGCGGCCTTGTTGTGTTGCACGGAAAACTGTGGTTGATCCTGAACCCGAAACCGACCTTCCTTTTGACCGGAGCCGCCAAGATGACCGCTGAAAACCGCCCGTATCGTTCTGTTCTTTACATTCCGGGGTCCAAGACCCGTGCGCTGGAGAAGGCACAAACACTGCCAACGGACGGGATAATTTTCGATCTGGAAGATGCGGTCGCCCCCGAAGCCAAAGCCGAGGCGCGGGGCCATGTGGCGGATGCTCTGCGGGATCTGGATTATGGCAACCGCGCGTTGCTGGTGCGGATCAACGGGTTTGAAACCGAATGGGCGATGGATGATCTTGATACGATCCTGCCGGCCGGCCCCGAAGCGATCCTGCTGCCCAAAGTCTACAGCGCAGCGGACATCGAAAAGCTGGCGACAATTCTGGACGGGGCAGAGAACTGCGCCCACACAAAGATCTGGGCCATGATGGAAACACCTCTGTCCATGCTGAATGCCCGCGAGATCGCAGCCGCGCCGCGCATGGCAGGTATGGTGCTTGGCTCGAACGATCTGATCAAGGATCTGGGCGCGCAAACCGATCCGGCACGCACGGCGCTTGCGGCGTCCATCGGTCTGTGTCTGCTGGCGGCACGGGCCTACGGGCTGATCTGTATCGACGGTGTCTATAACGCCTTTCGCGATGTGGAAGGCTTGCAGGTCGAACTCGACCACGGGCGCTTGATGGGGTTTGATGGAAAATCCCTGCTGCACCCGGACCAGCTTGCCCCGACGAACACCGCCTATCGTCCCTCCGAAGCAGAGATCGAGCTGGCGAAACGCCAGATGGCGGCCTTCAAGGAAGCGGAAGAAAGCGGAAAAGGCATTGCGGTGCTGGATGGCAAGATAGTAGAGAATCTGCACATCGTAACCGCACGCGCGCTGTTGGCCAAAGCGGATGCCATCGCAGCCAGTGAAACCTGAGGGATACCCCCATGACGCTTCTATATCTTGGCATTGCCATCTGGATACTGGTCCATCTTTTCAAAAGGATCGCACCGGAAGCACGGGCGGCCATGGGCCGCGCTATGGGGCAGGGACCAGCCAAAGGCGTTATCGCCGTGTTGTTGGTGATCTCCATCGTGTTGATGGTGATCGGCTACCGCGCTGCACCCTATGATCCGGTCTACGCGCCGCTTGCAGGGATGGGCCATCTGAACAACCTGCTGATGCTGGTTGCTGTCATGTTGCTGGGGGCGGGGTCTTCCAAGGGTAAAATGCGCAGTTGGTTCCGGCATCCGATGCTGCTGGGCGTGATCGTCTGGTCCTTTGCCCACCTTCTGGTAAACGGCGATTTTGCTTCTGTGGTGCTGTTCGGCTCTATGGCGCTCTGGGCTGTGGCTGAAATCCTTCTGATCAACCGCGCCGAGCCCACTTGGGCACGGCCTGAACCCGGCCCGATCAAGGGCGACATTCGTCTGCTGGTCATCGCGCTGGTGCTTTACGCCATCATCGCAGGCATTCACGTGGCATTGGGCCACAATCCGTTTTTGGGAACTTACGCATGATTGTTTACCGTCTGATCACCGAGGATGACACCTCGCAATTCTGCCACCGCGTGACCGAGGCCCTGTCTAAAGGCTGGTCGCTGCATGGCTCTCCCTCCTATGCGTTTGACGGCGCAAATGGCGTGATGCGCTGTGCGCAGGCTGTCACAAAAGAAAGCGATCAGGACTATTCGCCGGATATGAAACTGGGGCAGGCATAAAATGGTAAAGACGAACGCAGGCCGCTTTTTTGAAGATTACACCGTCGGGGAGACCATCCACCACGCGGTGCCACGCACGATTTCAGGGGGGGAACGCGCACTATATCACGCGCTCTATCCGGCCCGCCATGCGCTCTATTCCTCGGATGAATTTGCCCGTGCCAGCGGACTGCCCGCCGCGCCACTGGATGATCTGGCCGCCTTCCATGTCGTCTTCGGAAAGACCGTGCCGGATGTATCCCTGAACGCGCTGGCCAACTTGGGCTATGCAGAGGGGCATTTCCTGAAACCGGTGTATGCCGGCGACACCCTGCGCACCACGTCCGAGGTGATCGGGCTAAAGCAGAACTCCAACGGCAAAAGCGGTGTGGTCTGGGTCCATTCCAAAGGCTTTAACCAGCGCGACGAAGTGGTGATCGATTACAAACGCTGGGTGATGGTGCGCAAACGGGATCTTGATGCCGCAGCGCCCGAAACCGTCCTGCCGGAACTTAGCAGTGTCATTGATGCGGCTGATCTGACCATTCCGGACGGACTGGATTTCAGCGCTTACGATTATGCCCTTGCAGGTGAACCTCACCGTGCCGCGGATTATGAGGTGGGCGAGAAGATCAACCATGTGGACGGTGTCACCATAGAGGAAGCCGAACATATGATCGCAACGCGCCTGTGGCAGAATACAGCCAAGGTACATTTTGATACGTCGGCCCGACCGGATGGCACGCGGCTGATCTATGGCGGTCATGTGATTTCCATGGCCCGCGCCCTGTCGTTCAACGGTCTGGCCAATGCGCAGATGATCGCGGGGATCAATGCCGGTGCCCATGCCAACCCCTGTCTGTCAGGGGATACAATCCGCGCATGGTCCGAAGTGCTGGATAAATCCGAAACCTCTGCAAAAGGGGTCAGCGCAATCCGCTTGCGGTTGGTTGCCACCAAAGGCGACAGCGCGGATATGGAACTGCGCGGCACAGACGGAAAGTACCGTCCCGACGTGCTGCTTGATCTGGATTACTGGGCGCTGATGCCATCCTGATATTCCGGACTGGCCCTGCACGCGGCGCGGTCCGGATTTGGATATTTTTCCCAAAAAGAGCCCTGCCGGTTGGAACAGAGTCGGCAGGGTTCCATTTTCTTCAAATATCCTCGCCGAAGGCGGATGCGCGACCGCGCGGCGCAGGGAGTCTATTTTGTGATCACGAAAATATTGCTGTGATCACAAAATCGCGAAAACCGTGGCAAATGGTCAAAAAACCGCACGGCACAAGCGCAAATAATTGACCGCTTCCCTATGACTCCGCAGAAATCTTTGCTAACAAAGCCCCAGCAAGCTGATCAAGAGGTGCCTTATGGCAGACGTGAACCGAGGCAATCGCCCGCTATCCCCCCATCTATCCATCTATCGTCTAAGCATTACCATGTTCGTGTCGATCGCGAACCGGATTACAGGGGCTGGCATGGTGCTGGCGGCCTTTCTGGTTGTGTGGTGGCTTATGGCTGCGGCCTCCGGCCCTGAATATTACGATATGGCCAACGGGTTCCTGACCTCATGGTTCGGCCTGTTGATTCTTGTCGGATCGCTTTGGGCGCTGTGGTTCCACTTTCTTGGCGGGTTGCGCCATCTGGTGATGGATTTTGGTATCGGATACGATCTGAAGACCGTCAACTCTACCGGATGGGGTGTTGTGATCGGCAGCTTCGTGCTGACCGTCATCAGCCTGTTCTGTTTCATTTAAGGGGCGCGCGTTATGTCTTATAAAACTGATCTTGGCCGTGTTATCGGTCTCGGGGCTGCCAATGAGGGTGTGCATGAGTGGTTTACAGGCCGTGTGCTTTCCGTTGCACTGGTGCCGCTGACTTTGGCATTCCTCTGGATTGTCGGTCCGCTGATCGGCGCAGAGCACGCTGCGGTGGTTGCGGCCTTCCAGAACCCGTTCAAGGCGATCGTCGTGATCCTGTTCCTGCTGGTGGTGTTCAAACACCTTGCCGACGGGATAAAGGAAATCCTGCTCGACTACGTCCACGGTAAGGCGACGCTGACCATTTCCTTGGTTGCAACCCGCCTGATCTGTTACTTCTTTGGGGCCGCTGGTGCCTTTGCTGTTGCCAAAATCGCCTTTGCCGGCTGATCGGAGACCGAATTTATGTCCGCTTATGAATATGTAGACCACACTTATGATGTTGTCGTTGTCGGCGCCGGCGGCGCTGGCCTGCGTGCCACGCTTGGCATGGCCGAACAGGGGTTGAAGACCGCCTGTGTGACCAAAGTTTTTCCGACCCGTTCCCACACGGTTGCAGCGCAGGGCGGCATTGCGGCCTCGCTGGCGAATATGGGGCCGGACAACTGGCAGTGGCACCTATACGATACCGTTAAAGGGTCCGACTGGCTTGGCGATACGGATGCGATGGAATACCTCGCCCGTGAAGCCCCCAAAGCGGTCTACGAACTGGACCACTACGGCGTGCCGTTTTCCCGCACCGAAGAAGGTAAAATCTACCAGCGTCCCTTTGGTGGTCATACCACCGAATTTGGCGAAGGCCCGCCGGTGCAACGCACCTGTGCTGCGGCGGACCGTACAGGCCACGCCATTTTGCACACGCTTTATGGCCAGTCGCTGAAGAACAACGCGGAATTCTTTATCGAATATTTCGCGCTGGATCTGATCATGGCGGAAGACGGCACCTGTCAGGGTTTGCTGGCATGGAAGCTGGACGATGGTACGATCCACCGCTTTAACGCCAAGATGGTTGTTCTGGCGACGGGCGGCTATGGTCGCGCCTATTTCAGCGCCACATCGGCCCACACCTGTACAGGGGATGGCGGTGGCATGGTGGCCCGTCAGGGGCTGCCCTTGCAGGATATGGAATTCGTACAGTTCCACCCCACCGGCATTTACGGGTCGGGTTGTCTGATCACCGAAGGCGCACGGGGTGAGGGCGGTTATCTGACCAACTCCGAAGGCGAACGGTTTATGGAGCGTTATGCGCCCACCTATAAAGACCTCGCCAGTCGCGATGTTGTCTCCCGCTGTATGACAATGGAAATCCGCGAAGGGCGCGGGATTGGCAAGGACGGGGATCACATCCACCTGCACCTGAACCACCTGCCGCCCGAAGCCTTGGCCGAACGGTTGCCCGGTATTTCCGAAAGCGCGCGTATCTTTGCTGGCGTTGATCTGACGAAAGAGCCGATCCCGGTGCTGCCGACCGTACATTACAACATGGGCGGTATTCCGACCAACTATTGGGGCGAAGTGCTTGACCCGACCAGCCGCAACCACGACCGTATCTTCCCCGGCCTGATGGCTGTGGGCGAGGCGGGGTGTGCCTCGGTTCACGGGGCCAACCGTCTTGGCTCCAACAGTCTGATCGACCTTGTGGTCTTTGGCCGCGCCGCCGCCATCAGGGCGGCTGAGATTGTTGATCCCAAAGAAAGCAACCGCCCGCTGAACATGGCATCGGTTGAAAAGGCGATGGATCGTTTTGACGCCATGCGCAATGCAAACGGTTCTATCCCGACAGCAGATCTGCGTCTTGAGATGCAAAAAACCATGCAAGCAGATGCAGCCGTGTTCAGAACCGACAAGACGCTGGCCGAAGGTGTGGACAAGATGAAGGCGGTAGCGGCCAAAATGGGCGACATCAAAGTCACCGACCGTTCGCTGATCTGGAACACTGATCTGATGGAGACGCTGGAGCTGGACAATCTGATGCCAAACGCGCTGGCCACGATTGTCGGGGCCGAAGCCCGCAAGGAAAGCCGTGGCGCCCACGCCCATGAGGACTATCCTGATCGGGACGACAAGAACTGGCGCAAGCACACCCTGGCGCGGGTTTCTGGAAATGAAGTCAATTTGAGCTATCGTAACGTTCACGTTGATCCGCTTACGCCGGAAAAAGAAGGCGGCATCGACCTGAAGAAAATCGCGCCCAAAGCGCGGGTTTACTAGGAGCATATCGTGAGCAAAGGTTATCCAGTGTTGCGCAGTTTGGGGATCGGGCTTTGCCTGAGCCTGGGTGTGGCCAGCGTGGCGGAGTCCCGCCAGCGGATACCCTTAAGCGCGGCAATCGCCCAATGTGACACGCAATCCATGCGCTACAACCGCCAGATTGCGGATGGCGGGGCGAATACCCCCTCTGTCGAGAAACTGAACCGTCACTACCGGACCTGCGTTTACGCAAAGTCCGGCCAGTATCCACCGCAGCCCAAAGTTGCACCGGGTCTTCGGATTTCGGGTACGGCGCGGCTGGGTATTGTGGTGCGGAACTGACAGGATGGGTGATTGAATGGCACATGGGGTGACACAAACACTGACCGCCGGTCTGCTGCTGCTCGCGCTTGGTGCGGGGCAGGGGGCGACAGCGCGTCAGGCGCAGATGTCGCTGGAGCAAGCGGTTGAGGTTTGTACCGAGCGGGCTGTGAAATTCGGGCGCAAACCCTATGGGCTATACGGTGACGAGCCGCCGCCCTACCGTGTGCAAACCGAATACCGCGCCTGTGTCTGGGCCTATTCCAAGCAATATCCGGATGCGCCGGTGGACTACCGCGATCCTGCGCCCACAGTTTTAAGGAATCTTTTCAAATGATGCGATTTTCCGGTCTCCTTGTTCTTGTTCCGCTGGGGATGGCCTGCACTCCGGTGACGCAGGACCAGACGCCAGACGCCTCTAAGGCCGAAAAACAGGCGCAAGTTCAGGCCTATTGCACGCAGGAAGCGCAAAAATATGCCAGACGCCCGCTGGTGATTGCAGATGACACTGGCAGGATCCAGATCGGCTTGCAGGCGGTGCTTCCGGATCAGGCAGCCGTGAACGCGTATTACAAAGACTGTTACCGTGGCCAGTTCCGCAACCGGCCCGCCAAAAGCACCCCTGTGCCAGATGATATTCCCAGCCTGCCGGCCTATGGCTAGCTGACCTGATCCAAACAAGACCAATGAGATGGACTGGAACCCTTCCCAGCCAAAAGTTAAGACAACGACACGCACGCGAAGATCGAACGCGCAGTTAGGAAGACGCATAAAATGGTAGAACTCACCCTTCCCAAGAACTCCCGTATGACTGTTGGCAAAACATGGCCAAAACCGGAAGGCGCCACCAATGTGCGCGCGTTCAAGATCTATCGTTTTGATCCGGAAACCGGGGAAAACCCGCGCGTTGATACCTATTACCTTGATATGGACACCTGCGGCCCGATGATTCTGGACGCGCTGATCAAGATCAAGAACGAGATCGATCCCACCCTGACCTTCCGTCGCTCCTGTCGTGAAGGGATCTGCGGGTCTTGTGCGATGAACATCGACGGGATCAACACACTGGCCTGTATTTACGGTCTGGATGAGGTGAAGGGCGAGGTGAAAATCTATCCGCTGCCCCATATGCCTGTGATCAAAGACCTGATCCCTGATCTGACCCACTTTTACGCCCAGCACGCCAGCATCATGCCGTGGCTGGAAACCAAGACAAACCGTCCGCAAAAGGAATGGCGTCAGTCGATTGAGGACCGCAAAAAGCTCGACGGATTGTATGAATGCGTGATGTGCGCCTCCTGTTCCGCATCCTGCCCCAGCTACTGGTGGAATGGCGATAAATACCTCGGGCCGGCAGCTTTGTTGCACGCCTACCGCTGGATCGTTGACAGCCGTGACGAAGCCACGGGCGAACGTCTGGACGATCTGCACGACCCGTTCAAACTTTATCGTTGTCACACCATCATGAACTGTGCGCAGACCTGTCCGAAAGGTCTGAACCCTGCGAAAGCCATTGGCGAGATCAAGAAGCTGATGGTGGAACGCACCATGTGATGGGAAAACCATCGGTTCGCCGTGAAGAACAGGGGCAGACGCATACAGCGGCTGCCCTTTTTTAATTGCGTTTTTACGGGGTGGAACGGGGTCATTCCGGTGTCGAAAAGAAAATGCGAGCGGTGCGATAATTTATCTTGTCACGACTCGGTTTTGGCCCCATATGCGCGTTTAAGACGCCAACGCACGCGCCTCTGGCACGATGGTCTAACCGCACGGTTATGTAGCGACGGTAACGTCTCCTTTGGACATGAGCGGCCATGGATGGCCGGTTCTAGTGGAGATGCATCATGAATGCTTTTGTCGCCGACTTCGCGGTCGCTAAACCTGTAATTGCCCCTTCTGTTCACCGACAGTTGCGTCTGGAAACCTTCCTGCGCACCGCCCGGTTTGAACGCCCGACCCTTGTTCTGGACATTGATCAGGTCGAAGCCCAGTATCACGCACTGGCCGCCGGTCTTGGTGATGCGCATATTCATTATGCTGTCAAAGCAAATCCGGCTGACGCTATTCTGGCGCGGCTGGTGCAGCTTGGGTCCGGTTTTGATGCAGCTTCGCGGGCCGAGATCGAAATGTGTCTGTCCCACGGTGCAGACCCTGCGCGGATTTCCTTTGGCAACACTGTCAAGAAAGCCTCTGACATTGCGTTCGCTTATGGCGCGGGCATCAGCCTCTTTGCGGCCGATGCGGAAGAAGAGCTTGAAAAAATTGCAGAACATGCCCCCGGTGTGCAGGTTTACATCCGTCTGATCGTGGACGCATCCGAGGCCGACTGGCCCCTGTCCCGTAAATTCGGCTGCGCCCGTGACAAGGCGCTGGCGCTGCTGGGTTATGCCCGTGAACTGGGACTTGATCCGGTTGGGTTCTCTTTCCATGTCGGCTCTCAAACCCGCCGTGCGAAAATGTGGACCGCCACGCTCGACCAGATCGCAGGCATCTGGCACATGGCACAGGCGCAGGGGTTCGACCTGTCCCTGCTAAACATCGGTGGTGGTTTTCCCGCCTTCTACGGCGAGGACATCGAAGCAGCGACCCCTTATGCGGCCCGTGTGATGGAGCTGATCCGCGCCCGTTTCGGCGCGGTGCCCCGTCTGATGGCCGAACCGGGCCGTGGTCTGGTGGCGGCTGCCGGTATGATTGCTGCCGAAGTGCTGCTGGTGTCGCGTAAATCCAACAGCGACATGCACCGCTGGGTCTATCTTGATATTGGGAAATTCTCCGGTCTTGCAGAAACCATGGACGAAGCGATCCGCTACCAGTTCCTGACCGACCGGGACGGCGAGGAAACAGGCCCCTGTATTCTGGCGGGACCAAGCTGTGACAGTGCCGACGTATTGTATGAAAAACGCCCTGTGAACCTGCCGCTGGGTCTGAAATCCGGCGACCGGTTCATCATTCGCAACTGCGGCGCCTATACATCGACCTATGCCAGCATCGGCTTTAACGGATTCCCCCCGCTGGATGTTGTGGTGATCTGATCCGCCGCAACTGACGTCAGGGCGCCTTTGGTTTTTCTTTCTTCACAGACAGCTTGCTCGTAGGCTGCTGTGAAGCGGGAGGCATATTATGGGCGAAACCTATCAGACGGATGTAATCGTGATTGGCAGCGGGCTGGCCGGACTGGTGGCGGCGTCACAGGCCGCTGCGCGAGGCCGCAAGGTGTTGGTGCTGGATCAGGAGGGCGAACAGTCCCTTGGCGGGCAGGCGTTCTGGTCGCTCGGCGGATTGTTCATGGTGGATACCCCAGAACAGCGCCGGATGAAAATCCGCGACAGCCGTGAACTGGCAGAACAGGACTGGTACGGTTCTGCGCAATTCGACCGGCCCGAAGATGCCAACCCCGAAGCCTTTGCCCAAGCCTATCTGGATTTCGCAGCGGGCGAGATGCGCCCGTGGCTTTACAGCCTTGGAATGCGCTGGTTCCCTGTGGTCGGCTGGGCCGAGCGGGGTGGCGGGCAGGCGGACGGGCATGGCAATTCCGTGCCCCGCTTCCATCTGACATGGGGCACCGGACCCGGCGTTGTGGCCCCGTTCGCGCGGGCCTGTCTTGAGGCGCGGGACGCGGGACAAATCACGTTCCGGTTCCGCCACCGTGTCAGCGGCATTGATCTGAAAGGCAAGGTCCTGAACGGAGAGATACTGGAATCCACTGGTGCCGCGCGCGGGGTTTCAACCTCTCGCACGGTAGTCGGGGAGTTCACCGCCACTGCGCAGAGCATCATCATCACCAGCGGCGGGATCGGCGGCGATCACGACGCGGTGCGCCGCTACTGGCCGCAAGACCGGCTCGGCCCGCCACCGCAAAAGATGGTCGCGGGGGTGCCGGATTATGTAGACGGACAAATGCAGCGGCTGGCGCAAGAGGCTGGCGCGGGGCTGATCAACGGCGACCGGATGTGGCATTACTGTGAAGGCGTGCAGAATTGGGATCCGATCTGGCCCAATCACGGCATTCGCATCCTGCCCGGACCCTCGTCTATGTGGTTTGATGCCTTGGGGCAGCGCATGGAGGCGCCCTATCTGCCGGGGTTTGACACGCTCGGCACGTTGAAACGCATTCTATCCACAGGGCATGCGCATAGCTGGTTCATCCTGACCCAGAAGATTATTGAAAAAGAGTTTGCCCTGTCAGGGTCGGAACAGAATCCGGACTTTACCTCCGGCCGGTGGCGGGAGGTTCTGAAATCCCGTCTTGGCAAGGGCGCAACGGGCCCGGTGGAGGCATTCAAAGAGCACGGCGCGAATTTCGTGGTTCGCGATACTCTGGAAGATCTGGTCGCGGGGATGAACCGGCTGACGCCGGAGGTGCCGCTAGAACTGGATCACATCCGCCGCCAGGTTGAGGCGCGTGATCGTGAGTTGGACAATAAATTCAGCAAGGACGCGCAGATCACGGCGATCCACGGGGCGCGGGGGTATCTGGGCGATAAACTGATCCGCACGGCGCGACCGCACAAGATACTCGATCCGGTAGCGGGGCCGCTGATTGCTGTGCGACTGAACGTGCTGACGCGTAAGTCGCTGGGCGGGCTGCACACAAACCTGAAGTCGCAGGTTCTGGACGAGCAGGGGCAAGTGATAGACGGAATCTACGCCGCCGGAGAAGTCTGCGGCTTTGGCGGTGGCGGGTATCACGGGTATAACGCGCTGGAAGGTACGTTTCTGGGGGGCTGTATTTTTTCCGGAAAACTGGCCGGTGAGAATGCCTGAGTGGTTTGGTGGTCGTTTGTAAGTTTCTGAAATTAATTGGAAAACTGGGTTAACATACTGCATATATGAAGCTTCTTAAATGAAGCTTCTCTAAACAAGCTTCTTATATGAAGCTTCATATTTATAGGGTGATCCGGATAGGACCGGCGCGTATCAAACGTGACTCTGGCCACCGCAACGGCAAGCCGGATGCCCGGCCACAAGTCGGTTGTTTTAAGATTTCAGGTGAAAATCCGGCCCGGTTTCGGGTCCACATAACGGCGCAAGCGGTCCGCAGCGTTGCGGGCAAATTTCAGCACCATCTTCTTGCGCCGCGCCGCCGCCAGTTTGGTCTCGGGGGCAGGGCGGATGATCTCGGCATCATAGGCGTCCGCAATGATCAGGCCGGTATTTTCGGGCAGCAGTTCCGTCGGAAAATCCGGTGGCACCGCCCAAAAAAACCGGTCGCACCATTCAAGATAGCCTTGCCATTTGCTATCGGCCATGAAATCGGCGCGGCCCGATTTACACTCGATCACCCAAAGCTCGGATTTTGGTCCCAAGGCCATCAGATCGACCCGCAGACCGCTGGTTGGGACGAACTCCTCAATGCAGAGAAAATCATGCTGGCGCAGGTGGCGGGCAGTGCCGCGGGCGATCAGTTGACCGGCCTGAAGAGGGGGGAGCGATTCCATTGCGTCAGTATGAACAATACGTGAACATCTCGTCAAGAGCGCACGAATTTACAGGCTGCGGGTTTATTTTTCGCCAGCCCTTGTCCCGCCCCACCATAAGGCCTAGATTGTGTGGAGGCGGGTTCTGCCCTTCTCGTGCTGAAGATCTATTCCAGTGGCCGATAAGTTTCTTGAGGGAGCTGGCTCTGTGACTGACCCTGGTCTATCGCACCCGGTGCCCACCTGTTTTGTACAGGCTCTCGGGAATACCCATACTTCCACGGTTGTGCCGCCCTGCGGTTCAGTGGGCCCGCCGCTTTTCCCGCACCGGTTTTCGCTTTTGGCGCAGATTTTCGCCTTCGGCGAGGATATTTGTGGAAAATGGAAGCGAGGTGTTCGATGGATATTTCACAGGTAAAGGCAGAGGCACGCAAAGTGGCTTTTGCGGCAAGGGCCAAGGTGCATAACACCGGGCTGGACAGCGCGGCGAATGAGAAGCTTCTGGAAGAAATCGCGCGGTATCCCGATGCGGAAATTGTCTCGGCTTATATGGCGATGCGCACTGAAATTGATCCAACCCCTGCGATGGTAAAACTGCACGAGCAGGGCAAACGGCTCTGCGTGCCCCTGATCGAAGCCCAAGGCCAGCCGCTGTCTTTCGTGGAATGGACCCCTGACACCGAAATGATCGAAGGTACTTTCGGGGCGATGGTTCCGGCAAAGGGCGCGCGCTTGCAGCCCGATCTTGTGATCTCGCCCTTGCTGACCTTTGATTCCCGAGGCTACCGTTTAGGATACGGCGGCGGTTTTTATGATCGCACGTTTGAGGCACTGCGCGCTGAAAAACCCGTGGTCGGTATCGGTTTTGCCTATAGCGCCCAGCACGTCAGCGAAGTGCCGGTGGAGCCGACCGATTACCGGCTGGATGCGATTGTGACAGAGTCCGAGATTCTGCGTTTTTAATTGCACTTAGGGCGCACTGGCAGTATCGCATAGCCTTATGAAACTACTTTTTTTAGGTGATGTTATGGGCCGCGCGGGACGCCGGGCCATACTGGAGCGTCTGTCCGGTTTGCGGGCGGAGTGGAAGCTGGATTTCGTTGTTGTAAACGGCGAAAATGCGACCAGTGGGGCCGGATTGAATGCCGCCCATGCCCGTGCGCTGCTGGAGGCTGGTGCGGATTGTCTGACCCTTGGCGATCATGCGTTTGACCAAAAGGACATGCTGTCCTTTATCGAACAGGAACCCCGCATCCTGCGTCCCCTGAACTATGCAACCCAAGCCCCCGGCAAGGGTGCCCGTCTGTTCACGGCACAAAACGGACGCAAGGTTTTTGTGGCGCAGGCGCTGGGGCAGGTGTTTATGAAAAAGCCCTTTGCCGATCCGTTTTCCGCCCTCGATCAAGCGCTGAAGGCCGCGCCGCGGGGCGGGATGGCTGATGCGGTGATTGTGGATTTCCATGCCGAAGCGACCTCTGAAAAAATGGGCATGGGGCACTGGCTTGATGGACGCGCGTCTCTTGTGGTGGGAACCCATACCCATGTGCCCACGTCCGATACGATGATCCTGCCAAAAGGCACTGCCTTCCAATCCGATGCGGGCATGTGCGGTGACTATCATTCCGTGATCGGAATGGAGAAAACCGAACCCCTGCGCCGCTTTGTGACCGGGATGGTCAAGGAACGGTTCACCCCCGCCAATGACGAAGCGACCCTGTCCGGAGTTTACGTGGAAACCGACGACCGCACCGGTGCGGCGACCAGAGTTTGTCAGATCCGTGTCGGTGGAACCCTGTCCCAATCCGTGCCGGTCTGATGCGCGGCGGTTATCAGCGCCGCAAAGATCGGGCTTGAGCAGACCGCCCCCTTCGGCCACACTGCCTCGCAGCAGTTAAAAGGCGTAGCACATGCTAGAAGAATACATCCCGCAAGCCTGGCACGCATGGCTTTCGATGGGGGTTGTCGTAGTGATGTTTATCCTCTTCGTGCGGGAAACCTATCCCACCGAAGTGGTTGCCATTGGCGGCGTAGCCTTTTTGTTGCTGACCGGCGTTCTACCCTATGCCACAGCGCTTGATGTTTTCTCAAACCCCGCGCCGTGGACCATCGCCGCGATGTTTATTCTGTCCGGTGCGCTGGTGCGGACCGGCGCGCTTTACAGCTTGTCCAACTGGGTGACGACAGTCGGGGCGACACGGCCGAAAACCGTCTTGGCCGGACTCGGCGGTTTCACCGTGCTGGCAAGTGCGTTTATGAACAATACGCCGGTGGTTGTGGTGCTGATTCCCGTGGCGCTGCAAATGGCGCGGATGATGCAGGTGAAAGCCTCCAAGCTGTTAATACCCCTTAGCTATATGGCGATCTTTGGCGGGATGTTGACGCTGATTGGCACCTCGACAAACCTACTTGTGGACGGTGTGGCACGGGCCAACGGGCTGGCGCCGTTCTCCTTGTTTGAAGTCACACCGATGGCCATCATCCTTGCGATTTACGGCGCGACTTACCTGCGGATCATGGCCCCCCGTCTCCTGCCAGAACGTGACACAATGGCAGAAATGCTGCGCGACAAATCCAACATGAAGTTCATCACCGAAGTGGTCGTCCCCGAAGACAGCGCCATCATCGGGGAAAACCCTTTGCAGGTTGATGCGTTCAAGCGGGACGGCGGTCGGGTGATCGACGTGCTGCGCAACGACAATACCCTGCGCTTCCAGTTTCCCGATGTCACGCTAGAGGCAGGCGACCGCGTGGTGCTGCGCACGCGCATCACAGAGCTTTTGGGACTGAAGGAAAACAAGGAAGTGATCCTTGCGGATAAAGTGTCCCACCGCGAAACCACCACCGTAGAGGCGCTGATCACACCGGGGTGCCGGATGATCGGGCGGCGATTATCTGCACTGAACCTGCGGCGTCGCTTCGGGGTTTATCCCATGGCGGTGCACCGGCGGAACCAGAACCTTGGCCGTGAGGTGGGAAATATCGTGGTCGAAGTCGGGGATACCATCCTGCTGGAAGGTGCGCCCAACGACATACAGCGGCTTGCACAAGAGATGGAACTGGTAGACCTCGCCATGCCAGAAGCGCGGCCTTTCCGCCGCGCCTACGCCCCGATTGTGGTGCTGATGCTGGCCGGAGTTGTGATCCTCTCGGCCCTTGGGGTTGCGCCGATCTTTGCGCTGTCTCTTGTGGCAGTTGCCGTTGTGCTGATGCTGCGCTGCATTGATGCGGATGAGGCTTTCAGCTCTATTGACGGGCGCTTGCTGGCGCTGATCTTTGCCATGCTCGGCATCGGCTCTGCGCTGCAGGAATCTGGCGCTGTGGCAATGTTGGCGAACGGGGTAGCGCCGCTGCTACACGGGCTGCCACCATTCTTTGTAATTTGGGCGATTTACCTGCTTACCTCGGTATTAACCGAACTGGTCAGCAATAATGCGGTGGCGGTGGTGGTGACGCCCATTGCCATCGCGCTGGCTGCTGCGCTCGGGATTGATCCGCGCCCGCTGGTGATTGCAGTCATGGTCGCGGCAAGCGCGTCTTTTGCCACGCCCATCGGCTATCAGACCAACACGCTGGTCTATGGTCCGGGGGGCTATGCCTTTACTGATTTTCTTAAGATCGGTGTGCCGCTGAACATCACCGTTGGCTTGCTCGCCAGCGCATTGATCCCGCTATTCTGGGAGCTGTAGGGGCTAAAACCTCAAAGCGGCCAGAAGAACAGGATTGCAGGGATGCTGACGGCAACAATCAGGATTTCCAGCGGCAGCCCCGTGCGCCAGTAATCCCCGAAACGGTATCCCCCCGGCCCGAGGATCAGCGTGTTGTTTTTATGCCCGATCGGGGTCAAAAACGCGCAGGAGGCCGCCACCGCCACGGCCATCAGAAACGGATCGGGACTGACCCCGAGGCTCTGGGCCATCTTGATCCCTACGGGTGCTGCAACGATGGTTGTAGCCGTGTTGTTCAGCACATCCGAAAGTGTCATCGTCACCACCATAAGAACTGTCAGGATCACCCAGGCGGGCATGCCTTCGGTCAGTCCGATCAGGGAATTGGCAATCAGTTCCGTGCCACCCGAGGATTCCAATGCAACCCCCAGCGGGATCATAGAGCCGAGCAGCACCACCACGGGCCATTCGATATGGGTGTAAACCTCGCTGATGGGCACGATCCGCGTCAGCGTAAACAGGGCCACCACCACACCAAGCGCAACCGGCAGATAGACCAGCCCGAAGGAAGCCGCCACCACCGCGGCGCCGAATATCCCGATGGCAAGCCACGTCTTTTCGTCCTGCGTCACCTGAAGGCCACGTTCCACCAGCGGCAGGCAGCCCAGCCAGTCCACCACATGGTTGTGAGTCTCTTTCGGGGTCAGTAGCAACAGGATGTCACCGGGCTGGATGAGGGTGCGGCGCACCTGACTGCGGATCGGCTTGCCGTTGCGCGAAATCCCCATCAAAATGGTGTTCTGCCGCCAGTTCAAGCCGATCGACAAAGACGACTTTCCCGCGATCCGGCTGTGTTCGGTAACAACAACCTCACTTAGCGCCAGCCCGTCACCGGCGGCTTTGACCTTCTCCTGCCGGCGTTCCTGATCAAAATCCAGCTTCACCGCACTGCGAAATTCATCCAGCGCTTCGGGTCGCGCCTCCAGCACCAGCGCATCGCCAGCCAGCAGTTTGCGATAGCGGGCATTGCCATAAAGGCGCCGCCCCTCGCGGATCACACCGATGATGGCGATGTCTGCTTTTTCGGCCTCTTCGGACAGATCAAACGGGGTTTTGCCGATCAGGTCGCTTTCGGCAGGCACTGTCAGTTCTGCAATGTAATTGGCATTGTCGAGCAGTTTTTCCACGGGGGAGTCCACCTCCACCTGCGGGATCAACCGCCAGCCGATGGTTGACACAAACAGCAAGCCGCTGATGGCCGCAACCAGTCCGACAGGGGCGAAATCGAACATGCGAAAGGCTTGGCCAAGGGAATCCTCGCGGATGGTAGCGATAATGATGTTTGGCGGCGTGCCGATCATTGTCACCATGCCCCCCAGAATGGTTGCAAAGGACAGGGGCATCAGGGACAGACCCGCCGCCCGTTTGGCCTTTTTCGCTGTTTGCAGATCGACCGGCATCAGCAGGGCAAGGGCTGCAACATTGTTCATAAATGCGGACAGCACTGCGCCGACGCTACCCATAATCGCAATATGCGCGCCAAGTTCGCGGGATTTGTCTACAAGTGACCGTGTGATCAACCCCACCGCGCCGGAATTCACCAGCCCTGCTGACACGATCAGCACCAGCGCCACCACCAGTGTCGCCGGATGGCCAAAGCCGGAAAACGCCTCATTCGCGGGAACCACACCGATCAGGACCCCTACCAGCAAGGCACCAAACGCCACGAGGTCATAGCGGTAACGCCCCCAAAGGAGCAGGGCAAAGACACAAGCAAAGATGACAAACAGCAGGATCTGATCAGTGGTCATACCCAAGACTTAGTCCCCGATCGCCCGCCGGTCATCCTCTAACGCTCCATTTTCCCCAAATATCCCCGCGCGGAGCGCAATCCTGTCACTTCAGCAAAAGCACCGGCAATGCAGACAGCACCAGCAGCAAGGCCATGACAATATTGAACGCCCGCAACCAGCGGGGGCGGTTCAGGATACGGCGGATCTGCTGGCCCATAACGGTCCATGTGCTGACACAGGGCAGATTGATAACCCCGAACACCAGCCCCACCAGCACGATGGACCAGACAGTACGTTCCGGCGCATAGGCGGTGATCGCGGTCAGCGCCATGGACCATGCCTTAGGATTGACCCATTGGAACAGCGCAGCTTGCAGGAATGTCATCGGAATGTCGCCGGACTCTCCGGCACTTGGCGGCGCGGCATTAGCGATTTTCCACGCCAGCCACGTCAGATACGCAATACTAAAAATTTGCAGCAGCGTGTAAGACAGTGGAAACAGGTCAAACAGCCCGATCAGCCCCAACCCGACCAAAAGGATCATCACGGTAAATCCGATACCAATCCCCAACATATGCGGAATGGAGCGGGTGAACCCGAAATTTGCCCCCGAAGCCATCAGCATCAGGTTGTTCGGCCCCGGTGTGATCGAGGAAACAAAAGCAAATCCGGCCAGAGCGGGAAGAAGTGTATAGTCCATAGACCGCTTTATTGCCGGAATGGGCGGTAAGGGAAACAGGCTTTTGCGCAATTGCCCCCCAAGGCGAGGCCCTGTGCAGCGCACACGTCCCCCCGAGGCGCTTGCCCCCTTGCGGTCAAGCATTTATAGACAGCGCTAAGGAACATTCTACGCCGGAGGAAAAATGGCAGGCCATTCTAAATGGGCAAACATCCAGCACCGCAAGGGACGTCAGGACGCTGTGCGCTCCAAGCTGTTTTCAAAGCTGGCAAAAGAGATCACCGTTGCCGCCAAGATGGGCGATCCCGATCCCGAGAAAAACCCGCGTCTGCGGTTGGCCGTAAAAGAGGCCAAAGGCAAATCCGTTCCAAAGGACGTGATTGAACGGGCCATCAACAAGGCGTCGGCGCAGGACGGCGAGAATTACGAGGAAATCCGCTATGAGGGCTATGGCCCCGCTGGTGTCGCCGTAATTGTCGAAGCCATGACCGACAACAAGAACCGCACAGCCTCTACCGTGCGCTCTACCTTCACAAAATCCGGCGGCAATCTGGCCGAGACCGGCGCTGTGTCTTTTATGTTCGAGCGTAAGGGACTTGTGGCCTATCCTGCGTCTGTTGGCGATGCGGACACTGTGTTCGAAGCCGCAATCGAAGCGGGTGCCGAAGACGTGGAAAGCACAGAAGACGGGCACGAAATCTACTGCGAGTTCACCGATCTGAACGAAGTCAGTAACGCACTTGAAGAAACGCTCGGGGAATCCGAGTCTTCCAAACTGATCTGGAAGCCGACCACCACGACGGAACTGGACCTTGAAGGCGCAGAGAAACTGATGCGTCTGATTGCGGCTCTGGAAGATGACGACGATGTGCAAACGGTCACAGCAAACTTTGAAATTTCCGACGAGATCATGGAGCAGCTTTAAGCGATTTTGAGTATTTTTCGGAACATTGAAACGGGGCCGCGGGGAAACCTGCGGCCCCTTTTTTGAGCCAAGGCGGGATTTTGACTGATTCTCCGGCTAAGAAAATTACGGGTTCGGGTGATTATCTTTTCATAAGTTTTAACGATCGCAGAAAACGGGGGACGTTGCGTCAGCCGCGCTACTTTGTGCTTTAGTCCGCAAAAAGCCTGAAATTTGTGCAGGAAATAAACCGATTCATGCAATTTTCGGGCAGATTGCCGCATGTACTCGGGTTCGAATCCTGTTATCCAAACTCGGTGATGTATAAATGTGCGCCGGTTTTGCCCGTTCGGGGCGGAGGCCCGGTCGCAACGCTTGAACAAAGGAGGTTTGTCATGCGCATCGGAACTCCCAAAGAGATTTTCGAAAACGAAGCCAGAGTGGCAATGACGCCGGACTCTGCACGCCAGTTGCAAAAGCTTGGCTATGAATGTGTCATCGAAACAGGGGCGGGCGAAAAGGCTCGTTTCTCGGACGAGGACTATAAGGCTGCCGGTGTAGAAGTGGTGAAAACCGCAGCGGCCCTGTATAAAACGGCTGATATTGTCGCCAAGGTCCGCCCCCCCGAAGAAATCGAGATTAAACGTCTGCGCAAAGGCCAGACGCTGATTTCCTTCTTCTATCCGGGGCAAAACACGGCCCTGATGGAGGCGGCCAACAAGAAAGGCGCCCATGTCATTGCAATGGACATGGTGCCGCGTATTTCACGGGCGCAAAAGATGGATGCCCTGTCCTCTATGGCCAATATCGCGGGCTACCGCGCGGTGATGGAAGCGGGCAACAACTTTGGCCGTTTCTTTACCGGACAGGTGACTGCTGCGGGTAAGGTCCCGCCGGCTAAGGTTCTGGTTGTGGGCGCCGGTGTGGCCGGTCTGGCGGCGATTGGTGCAGCGACATCCCTTGGCGCACAGGTCTACGCCTTTGACGTACGCCCCGAAGTGGCTGAACAGATTGAATCCATGGGTGCCGAGTTTGTGTACCTGGAGTTTGAGGAAGACGCCAAGGACGGTGCCGAGACAGGCGGTTATGCGGCCCCCTCCAGCCCCGAGTTCCGCGAGGCCCAGCTTGCCAAATTCCGCGAACTGGCACCGGAGATGGATATTGTCATCACTACCGCGCTTATTCCGGGTCGTGATGCGCCCAAGCTGTGGACGGCCGATATGGTGGCGCTGCAAAAGGCCGGTTCCGTTGTGGTCGACCTTGCGGCAGAGCGGGGCGGCAACTGTGACCTGACAGTTCCTGACGAGAAAATCGTATCGGAAAATGGTGTCACAATCGTTGGTTACACCGATTTCCCGTCGCGAATGGCGGCGCAATCCTCGACCCTATATGCGACCAACATTCGCCATATGATGACCGACCTCACGCCGGAAAAGGACGGTGTGGTCAATCACAATATGGAAGACGATGTGATCCGCGGGGCAACCGCGACCTTTGAAGGAGAGATTACCTTCCCGCCGCCACCGCCCAAGGTGAAGGCGATTGCGGCGCAGAAACCCAAAGCAGAGGTCAAGGAACCGACGGCGGAAGAGAAAAAGGCTGCAGAGGCCGCTGCGTTCCGCACAGAGACCCGCAACCAGGTCACATTGTTGGCCGTTGGCGGGGCACTGATCCTCGGGGTTGGTCTGGTCGCGCCTGCCAGCTTTATGCAGCACTTTATCGTGTTCGTACTGGCAGTCTTTGTCGGCTTTCAGGTCATCTGGGGCGTGGCGCACAGCCTGCACACCCCGCTTATGGCGGTGACGAATGCGATTTCGTCCATCATCATTCTGGGGGCTTTGATGCAGATCGGATCGGGGAGTTTCCTTGTGATCCTGCTGGCGGCACTCTCGGTCTTTATGGCCGGAATTAACATCTTTGGCGGCTTCATGGTGACACGGCGGATGCTCGCCATGTTCCAGAAATCGTAATCGGAGGAAGGTACTATGGAATTCGGATTTACCACCGCCGCTTACGTTGTTGCGGCTGTTCTTTTCATTCTGTCACTGGGCGGATTGTCCGGTCAGGAAAGCGCGAAACGCGCTGTCTGGTATGGTATTGCCGGCATGGCGCTGGCGGTTTTTGCAACCCTTGTCGGTCCCGGTTCGGGGCTGTGGCTGCTGTCGCTGGTGCTGATCGCCGGTGGCGGTGTGATTGGCTGGCAACTGGCCAATCGTGTGCAAATGACGCAAATGCCCGAGCTGGTTGCCGCGATGCACTCTCTTGTGGGTCTGGCCGCGGTTTTTGTCGGCTTTAACGCCCATATCGAGCTGGGCAATGTGTTGCTGCTTGATGAAAACGCGCGCAAGAGCCTTGAGGGGTTTGCAGCCCTTCTCGCCAAAAAAGATGCGCTGGAGATTTCCATCCTGCGGGTTGAGCTGTTCCTTGGCATCTTTATCGGTGCTGTGACCTTCACAGGTTCGGTTATTGCCTATGGCAAGCTGGCGGGTCGTGTGGGCAGTGCGGCGACGAAACTGCCGGGCGGTCATATGCTGAACGCAGGCGCGGCGGTTCTGTCGCTGATCTGTCTGGTCTGGTACTTTAACACCGGCGGATTTCTTCCGCTGGCGATCATGACACTGGCGGCGCTGTTTATCGGTTATCACCTGATTATGGGCATCGGCGGCGCGGATATGCCTGTGGTTGTGTCCATGCTGAACAGCTATTCCGGTTGGGCGGCGGCTGCGATCGGTTTCAGCCTTGGCAACGATCTGCTGATCGTGGTCGGTGCGCTGGTGGGTTCTTCCGGTGCGATCCTGTCCTACATCATGTGTAAGGCGATGAACCGCTCTTTCATCAGCGTGATCCTCGGGGGCTTTGGCGGTCCTGCCGGTGAACAAATGGCTGTCGAGGGCGAACAAATCGCAACCGATGCAGCAACTGTTGCGGCGCAACTGGATGACGCGGACTCTGTGATCATCGTGCCGGGCTACGGTATGGCGGTGGCGCAGGCCCAACAAGCGGTGTCCGAGCTGACCAACCGCCTGCGGGCCAAGGGCAAGAACGTGCGTTTCGGTATTCACCCTGTTGCAGGGCGTCTGCCGGGCCACATGAACGTGCTGCTGGCCGAGGCCAAAGTGCCCTATGACATCGTGCTGGAGATGGACGAGATCAACGACGATTTCCCCGAAACGGATGTGGTTATGATCATCGGCTCCAACGACATCGTGAACCCTGCGGCGCAAGAAGATCCGAACTCTCCCATCGCGGGGATGCCGGTTCTGGAGGTCTGGAAAGCCAAGAATGTAATCGTGTCAAAACGGGGGCAGGGGACTGGTTACTCCGGCATCGAAAACCCGCTGTTCTTCAAAGAGAATACGCGCATGCTTTACGGTGATGCCAAGGATAGTGTGAACCAGCTTCTGGCGAATATTTCCTGATCCGGTGGCGGGTGAACGCCCGCCCCATCACAATTCAAAACGCCTGTGGATTGCGATCTACAGGCGTTTTTTTTGTGGGGTAGGGGTACTGGGGCAGGCGTGCTACTGCTCGGGGAAGATGTCGTCCCATGTGGTTTCCAGCACGGCGATGACAAGCCATGCGACCATGCCGCCGATCGCCATTCCAATCAGAAAATTCATGTCTCGGCCCTTGATTAAATCAGTTGTTTTTCAATTCCATTCGGGCCTTCAGAATTGAGGGGGAAATGTGTCAGGAATGAGGCTGCTTTGCGCGGCACACAGGGGGGCGCCTGCCACTTTGCGTGACATTTAAGCTGCGGTTGGCGTGTTTTTTCAGGGGTAAGGGCGCACGGGCTGTCCGGTGCAGGCAGGGCCGTCCCTGCGAACATCCGCCCGTTGCCGGGCGGATGTGGCAAATCTATCTGACAGATCAGGCCGCTTTTTGGGCTGTTTGATCGCGCAGCCATTCCAGAACGGTCTCTGGTGTGGAAACTTCGTAAGGATCGTCTGCGGCGTTGTCGCAACGACCGGCCTCTTCGAACCAGCCGTCAACCACACCATCCCGCACGATGGCTGCATAGCGCCAGGAACGGTGGCCAAAACCCAGATTGTCCTTGTTCACCAACATGCCAAGTTGACGGGTGAAATGACCGGAGCCGTCCGGAATCATGCGGATGTTCTTCAGGCCAAGCGCCTTGCCCCATTGGTACATCACGAAAGCATCGTTCACGGACACACAGTAAATGGTGTCGATGCCAGCCTTCGCAAATTCTTCGGCCAGTTCGTCAAAGGACGGCAGTTGACGGGTGGAGCATGTGGGTGTGAAGGCACCGGGCAGACCGATCAGCAGTGCGTTTTTGCCCGCAAACAGGTCGGACGTGGACTGATCCTGCCAGCGGAAGGGGTTTTCGCCGCCGATGGACTCGTCCCGGACGCGGTTGTGAAAAGTAACTTCGGGGAGTTTCGAACCTGGTTTCATGGGTCTTACTTTCTTCTAGTGAATCAGTGCAAACCGGCTTTTACCCTGCCTGTCGGAAAGTTCCAATCGCCCAAAATGCCTCAGCGGGGGGTGCGTCTTTTCGCGCCTCTGATCGGGCGTATTTCACTGGTTTCGGGTTTTTGTTGATTGACCAGTCAATATAAAACCGTCAGATTGAGCCGCGAACAAATCTGAGTCTGTGATGCCCAAAGTTGGAATGGAACCGATCCGCCGTCAGGCGTTGATTGATGCTACGATTGCCGAGATCGGGCAGGCGGGTTCACTAAGTGTGACGGTCAGTCAGATTGCAAAACGCGCCGGCATGTCGAGCGGCCTTGCCCATCATTACTTCGGCAGCAAGGAGCAGATTTTCGTCGCCGCCATGCGCCACATCCTGCGCTCTTACGGAGAGCACATCCAGTCCGAGCTTCGACGTGTTGAAGGCCCCAAAGAGCGGCTGGACGCGATCATCGCCGTCAGCTTCCACCCGCTGAATTTTGCCGAGGAAGTGGTCTCGGCCTGGCTGAATTTCTACGTCTATGCCCGCACCGTCCCCGAGGCAAAGCGGCTCTTGGAAATTTACGGGCGGCGGCTGCATTCCAATCTGGTCTACAACCTGTCCCAGCTAATGGACAGGTCACGCGCGGATCACGTCGCACAGGGGTTGGCGGCAATGATTGACGGGTTTTATATCCGCCACGCCTTGCAGGAAAACGCGCCAGCCCGTGTCGAGGTCATGGCAATGGTTGACGAATACCTGCGCCAGCAACTGCAATTTCACGGAAATACGGGTAAATCATGAACAAACCGAACATTCTTATCTTTATGGTGGATCAGCTTAACGGCACCTTGTTTCCCGATGGTCCTGCGGACTGGCTGCACGCACCGAACCTCAAGAAATTGGCAGCACGCTCCACACGGTTTAAAAATGCCTATACCGCATCGCCGCTTTGTGCACCGGGGCGGGCGTCTTTCATGTCCGGCCAACTGCCCAGCCGCACACGGGTCTATGACAATGCGGCCGAATTTGCCTCTGACATTCCAACCTATGCCCACCATCTGCGCCGCGCGGGCTATCAGACCTGTCTGTCGGGCAAAATGCACTTTGTCGGGCCTGACCAGATGCACGGGTTTGAGGAGCGTCTGACCACAGATATTTACCCTGCGGATTTTGGCTGGACCCCGGATTATCGCAAACCCGGAGAACGGATCGACTGGTGGTATCACAACATGGGATCGGTCACAGGGGCGGGCGTGGCCGAGATTTCCAACCAGATGGAATACGACGATGAGGTCGCCTATAACGCCACCCGCAAGGTCTACGATCTGGCACGGGGCAAGGACGAACGGCCGTGGTGTCTGACCGTCAGCTTTACCCACCCCCACGATCCCTATGTCGCGCGCAAAAAATACTGGGATTTGTATGAGGATTGCGACCATCTGCTGCCCACAGTTCCGGCGATGGATTACGCGGAGCACGACAACCATTCAAAGCGGATATTCGACGCGAACGACTGGCGCAGTTTTGATATTCAGGAAGAAGACATCAAACGCTCTCGCCGCGCCTATTTCGCCAATATTTCCTATCTCGACGATAAAATCGGTGAAGTGATGGAGGCGCTGGAGTCCACCCGTCAGGACGCGATCATCCTGTTTGTCTCCGACCACGGTGATATGCTGGGGGAGCGGGGTCTGTGGTTCAAGATGAGCTTCTTTGAAGGCGCGTCCCGCGTGCCCCTGATGATCAGCGCACCGCAGATGGAGCCGGGGCTTGTCAGCGATCCTGTCAGTAATATCGACGTGGCCCCCACACTGGCGGAACTGGCTGGCGTGTCCATGGAAGAGGTCGCACCCTGGACCGAAGGAGAGAGCCTTGTGTATCTGGGGCAGGGCGGGGAACGCACCGCCCCTGTCGCGATGGAATACGCCGCAGAGGCGTCCTATGCGCCGCTGGTCTCCCTGCGTTATGGCAAGTGGAAATACAACCGCTGCGCCCTTGATCCCGAACAGTTGTTCGATCTGGAAAACGATCCCCACGAGCTGACCAATCTGGCAGGGGATGCCGCGCATCAGGGCACGCTGAACTCGCTTCGGGCCAAAAGCGAGGCCCGCTGGGATCTGGCGGCCTTTGATGCGCAGATCCGCGAAAGTCAGGCGCGCCGCTGGGTCGTGTATGAGGCGCTGCGCAATGGGGACTATTACCCGTGGGATTACCAACCGCTGCAAAAAGCCTCTGAACGCTACATGCGCAACCATATGGACCTGAACACGGTCGAAGACATCGCCCGCTACCCGCGGGGCGAATAACACCAGTACCGCAGGGCAGGTCCGCAACCGCCCGTGGCACTGTCCAAGCAAAAGGCGAAAGCTATGAACGCAGATTATATCATCATCGGGGCCGGTTCTGCCGGTTGCGCAATGGCCTATCGCCTGTCCGAAGATGGAAAACACAAGGTTCTGGTGGTGGAATACGGCGGCACCGACTGGGGGCCGTTTATCCAGATGCCCGGAGCGCTCAGCTATCCGATGAATATGTCCCGCTACGACTGGGGCTATCAGTCCGAACCCGAACCCCATCTTGGCGGGCGCAGGCTGGCGGCCCCTCGGGGGAAGGTGATCGGGGGCTCGTCCTCTATCAACGGTATGGTTTATGTGCGGGGGCACGCACGGGACTATGACACATGGGCGGAACAGGGCGCGCAGGGCTGGTCGGGCGCGGATGTCATGCCCTATTTCAAGCGTCAGGAAAACTGGGATCCTTCTGGCCACGGCGGCGATCCCGAAGTGCGCGGCACAAACGGCCCGTTACACGTCCAGCGGGGCAGTCGCGAAAACCCTTTGAACCGCGCCTTTGTCGAGGCGGGGCGGCAGGCCGGTTATCCGGTGACAGAGGATTACAACGGCATCCAGCAAGAAGGCTTTGGCCCGATGGACCAGACCGTCCACAAGGGGCAACGCTGGTCTGCGGCCAATGCCTATCTGAAACCGGCCTTGAAGCGTCCTAACGTTGAACTGGTCAACGGGCACGCCAACCGCGTGGTGATAGAACAGGGTCGCGCGGTCGGGGTGGAAATCACCCAAGGCGGCAAGGTTGTCACCCTGCGGGCCAACCGCGAAGTTATCATTGCGGCTTCGGCCTTTAATTCGCCCGCGCTATTGCTGCGCTCGGGGATCGGGCCGGCGGCCCATCTGCGGGAACACGGAATTGACGTTGTGGCCGACCGCGCCGGTGTGGGGCAGAACCTGATGGACCATCTGGAACTATATATTCAGGTCAAAAGTCTGCAACCTGTCACCCTGTTCAAATACTGGAACCTGATCGGCAAGGGCTATGTCGGGGCGAAATGGTTGCTGACCGGCAAGGGGCCGGGGGCGTCCAACCAGTTTGAATCCGCGGCCTTTATCCGTTCACGGGCGGGGATCGAATATCCCGACATCCAGTATCACTTCCTGCCGATGGCTGTGCGCTATGACGGCAAAGCCGCTGCGGAAGGCCACGGCTTTCAGGCCCATGTGGGGCCGATGCGCTCTACCTCGCGCGGGGCGGTGACGCTTGGCAGTGCTGATCCCGCGAAACCGCCGAAAATCCTGTTCAATTACATGAGCAAGGATCAGGACTGGGAAGATTTTCGCACCTGCATCCGCCTGACCCGCGAGATTTTCGCGCAGGACGCCTTCAAGCCCTTTAACGGCGGCGAAATCCAACCCGGTGCAGCAGTGCAATCGGATGACGAACTGAACGGGTTTATCAGGGAACACGTAGAAAGCGCCTATCATCCCTGTGGCACCTGCAAAATGGGTGCGGCAGACGATCCGATGGCAGTTGTTGACCCCGAATGCCGTGTGATCGGGGTAGAGGGCTTGCGCGTGGCTGACAGTTCCATCTTCCCGAGCATCCCGAACGGCAATCTGAATGCGCCCTCTATCATGGTCGGTGAAAAGGCAAGCGATCACATCCTCGGCCGCACGCCGCTGCCGGCTTCCAACCAACAGCCGTGGATACACCCCGACTGGCAGAACAGCCAACGCTGACGGGCGGGGGCGCTGACGGGGCGGGGCCGCTGACACGGGAAAGGGGCGCTGGCATCAGCGCCTCTGATACGGTCTGAAACAGGGCAAATTTCCCAAGTTGCAGAACAATCCGGATTTCCTGAATTTTTTCGCGCCTTAGGGCTTGCATGCCCCTGCCGAGATCGGTAATACCCCGCCTTACGGACAGGTGGCCGAGTGGTCGAAGGCGCACGCCTGGAAAGTGTGTAGGCGGGGAACCGTCTCCAGGGTTCGAATCCCTGTCTGTCCGCCACCCACCCCAGTTTCCCCAAAAAACCAAACCGCCGCCGCTGGCTGGTACATGGCTTTTGCAACGCGCTTTTTGTGTTGCGTGGGGCTGTGTGGTCTGCGTTTTGTCGCAATGACCTTACACAAACCGGAATTTCAGGCTAGATAACCAGCAGACCAGCGCCAGCGTGATTGGAAATTTCAAAGCGATGAACCAGAACCTGAAGATAGTGTATGACGGGGACTGCCCGTTTTGTGCGCGCTATGTGCGGTTCATCCGGTTAAAAGATACCGTCGGTGAGGTCGATTTGGTCGATGCCCGTTCGGAAGATCCGGCAGTAGAGCGGGTGCGGGCGAGCGGAGTAGATCTGAACGACGGTATGGCACTTATCGACGGGGACCGGATCTATTTCGGGGATGAATGTATTCACCGCCTTGCACTGATGAGCACGCCTTCGGGGGTGTTCAACCGCCTAAATGCGGCGGTATTCCGGTCTCCGACCCTGTCCAGACTGCTGTATCCGGTGCTAAAAACGGGGCGTGCGATCACGTTGCGCCTGTTGGGACGTGCCCCGTTGTAACGCGGTGTGACCCGCCCTTTGCTTAGCAAAAGGCGAAGTCCTCGGCGGGGGGGCAGGCTACGATGGCGGGGATGTCTGCTGCGATACCGCCTTGCGCTGCGCCAAAGCTGCCGACGGCGGCGGAGAACGGGTTCTCTTCCGGTTGCGCCGGCGTCAGGGCCACGTCAGAGAGGGCAGGCTCTGCTTTGGCTGGTTCGATAAAGCTGAATGTATCGGCCAGTGCTGCGACAGAAGCGGCGATTGCGGCGTTGCCGAAAAAGCCGGCGTCATCACAGGTGCTGCGCGTAGCCTGTGCAACGGGGATGTCCTCAACGGTGTCTGTCTCGCTCTCGGGGGTGGTTGTTTCGGGTTTGGTGGTCCGATCACCTGCAGTCGGGATAATGATCCGCGCTACCTCGAAATCCTGCTCGAAATGGTAGCTGATTTCACCGTCGCTCACGGCCAGCTCGATCCGCGACACCACGGGGACTTCAAACAGGCGTTCGTAAACCGTGCCTTTGAATTCCAGGAACTTCTCGGGGATTTCGGTGCGGATTACATCGGCCCAAACATAGTCTGCGGTTGTGTCCTCTTGCAGCGAGACAGACACGGTCAGACCGGATTTCTTGATGTCGCCAGCGGTCAGGAACACCACCTGTTCGGTTTCATCCGCAAAGGTGAAGGACTGATGGGTTTTTGCATTGTGGTTTTCGGACCAGGATCCGTCTTCAAATGTACCGCCCAGCAGTTTTTTTCCAACCAGACTGTCGGACAGCAGGCTTAACGCTTCCCCGCCGTGGCTGGTGGTTTCCAGCGCGCCGTGGTCGGTGTGCCAGAAATAGCTGTTCTCATGTCTTACCGTTCCCCAAAGTGATAGGGCGTCCGCGCCCAATGCGATGAAAGAGGTGAAAGCCTCGATGGTTTCGCCGGCTTGACGGGCACCGATGCTGTTGTCTGTCAGTTCCGCGGTGTCGATGTTGGAGACGTTGAACGGGTCTTTGGGATCATAGGTGTGAACAGGTTTGCCTACATTCCACGCGGAGAGGTTTTGCTCCACATCCCGCCCCAGTGCTGCGCTCCAGATGTCATAGGCATTTTCGATGTCGGAAAAGCCGAATTTCTCTACCGTGCTTTCCAGATGGTGCGAAACGATCTGGTCAATGCGGTCAAGGTTTTGCGGGTCAATTTCGCGCAGGATGGTGCGCGGGCTGTTGGTGCCGGACTGAATTGCGACGGAAATCTCCAACCCGTCGGGATTGTAGCGGCTGCTTGAGGCGATTTCGTTGATGGTCGCAAGCATGGTATTTGCGATCTGACCGTAGCTGCCTTGGGAAGAATAGGTCGCGCCTTCCCACCCCATTGCAAAGGTTTCATTGCCGATTTCCAGAGTCATATCTGCGGGCAGTTCACCAAATTCACCGGCGAAGAGTTTGATCAGAAACCCTTTAAGATCCGCCTCTGCGGTTTCCAGATCATTTGCATAGCGGCGGGTGGGGAGGATCATTGAAAACGACTGGCCCAGACTGTTGGCATGCGCCAGCATATCGGTCAGGCCCTTGCCCTCGTCAGAGCCGTCCACGAAGAACAGATCGGGGTTCGTGAGGCGAAAGTCGTCGGACTCTGCCCGCGCACCATCCGGCCAGCGTATAAAGTTGCCCTGATAGCCTGCTACGTCGTGGGATTTCTCAAAATTCGAAAGCGTTGTGTAGGTGGTGTATATGTCACCAAAGTGTTTTTCAGTAACTTCAAAATCTGTTGCATTTTTGTAGGGCTCAACCTGAACGAGAAGGTCCAATTCCGGGACAGATTCTGCATTTGGTGCGCCTGCAATTTGGTAATCATACATTGTATTCGTCATCTTGGTTCCCCGTGTAGCCGTGTAAGGTGTCTAAATCCCTTAGAAAGCTAGCAGGGGCGTTTGCGAAAGGTTACTCAACAAAGGGCTAAACAGGCCCAATACCGCATAGTGCGATGTATACAAAATTGAGGCAAAATGTGTCCGTATTGAGGCGCGACCTACCCAAAAGTCTACGAATGTTCAACTTTAGGTAAAAATAAGGCGATTACGTCACGTATCAGGAAACAATCGCAGGCCGTATTGTTTCCGAATCGGCAACCCGTCACAGAATCGCCCCATTCATTTCTCGCTAAGGTTGCGAATCTGGCGCTTTTCATCCGGTAACTTGGGAAACACGCGACTTATCCTTTCGCGCCGGTTTCCTACCCTTTTGCACTTTTGAATGGATGCCCCGTTCTCGCTAGCTGTGGTCCATCGAAAGTCTCGTCCGCGCACAGCGGTCGGACGAGTACCCCAACACGGCGAGGACACGCATGAACGGACTGGTGGATCTAACTGTTTTGAACGAAGCTATGGACGTGTTGGGCAATCGCCGCTTGCGACGGTCCATCCGGAAAGGATTTCGCTGTCTGAAACAGGATCTCGAACAACTCAGCACGCTGGGTGCAACGGCGAATGCCGGTTTCTGGGCCAATCGCGTGCATCTCGCCTGTGGTCCTTGCGCGGTATTTGGCGCCGCGGCCCTGACCGACGCGATGCGGGAACTGGAGGAAGAGCTTCGCAACAACCGCCTTCAGGATATTCCGAAAAAATCCCGCCTAGTGTTCCAGCTTGCCGCCAGCACCGAGAGTGAGTTGAACAGATTGACCAAAATCAGCTTCTTCTAAGGCCCCCCACACAGCCCGATCAAAAACACGCGCTCAATCCGTTTGAGGCGCGTTTTTTTTGTCTGCCTGCAGCAGAGCGAGAGCCGGTTGCAAAGCTGATTGTCCTGAAAAGGGGAGGGGGGCAGAAAAAGCAACAGTGTTCCGGTCAGCCGCGCCGGAGGGAAGCGCGCTGTGCCACTGTGCGAGCTTTGGTGCAGAACACCGTCGCTTTTTCTTTACCCGTTCGGTACGCCAACCGCTTTGTGGGGAGCCTTACAGTCGGAACAACAGCCCCCCACGTGGCTGGCGTAGGTCTTTTATACTAAATCTCCGGGGCGAGCGGGTGCTCTCTAAAGTATAGGATTTGATTACAAAGGTATACGAATTGGCGAAAACGCCGCCGCAAATGCCGCCGGAAACGCCCCTGAAAATGGCAAAGCCGTCAGGCGCAGGCTGCGCTTAACGGCTTTTGAGAGAGCAGAGTGTTAAAGGGTGTTCAGAGATACCCGGCTTCTTTTGCGATCATCGCGGCATGGGTGCGGTTGCGCGCGTTCAGTTTCTTGCTCAGGGTTTTAACGTGCAGTTTCACCGTGACTTCGCGCAGATCCAGATCGCGGGCGATTTCCTTATTGGCCTTGCCATCGGACAGCCCCTTTAGCACTTCTTTTTCACGGGTCGACAGGAGCGTGTCAAATTCATGGGCCTCTTCCGTGCGCTGCGCCATGAAGCTGACCGGCGCAAAGGTTTCCCCTGCCGCCATGAAACGCACGGCGTTCAACAAGGATTTGGCAGCCATTGTTTTGGGCAGAAACCCCGCCGCCCCCGCCTCAAGCGCAGCTTCTGCGACAGAAACAGGCGCCGTGCCCGAGATGATTCCGACAGGTTTTCGCTCATTGGCTTCCAGTGCTTTGGCAAGGCCCGAGAGACCGTTCATACCGGGCATTTCAAAATCCAGCAGCACCAGATCGAACGGCCCGTCCTTGTCGATGTGATCAAGCGCCTCTTGCAGGTTGGACGCGGGCGCGACGGTGTTTTCCGGATCGGACTGGATATAGGCTGCGATTGTATCGCGGACCAAATCATGGTCGTCTGCTATTAAAATTCTCATTGGCATCATTCCGTTTTGCGCCGGTCTTTGGGATCATAGGCCCGCTGTCCCGGCTTTTCTATTGCCTCTGTCCGGTTACTATATTGTGCTTCTGTAGGGTCGGAAAGACGCTTCGTAATGTGCCTTTAACCTTTCGAGAATTCCGAAATCAACGATCTTAAAGCCGTCCGATACCAATGCTACAAGACAACTATACTTTAGCATAGTCGTCCTATCCACTATTGCACAAGTAACATCAAATGCCTTGGGTTAGACCAAAGCCTGAGACAATATCAACAAGCGATGAGGATTTGATACGATGAAAAAACCTAGCATTCTAACGACTGCATGTGCCGCCCTGTTGTGCGCCCAGCTCTCTTTCGCTTCAACCGCTGTCGCACAGGCGCCTCTGGCCGCCCCCGGCGGAGACGTGGTTCTGACGGTAAAGGGTGGGATCGAAAACACCAATGCCGCTGACGCAGCCGCGTTCGATCTAAGCATGATAGAGGCACTAGAGGCGACGGAATATAAAACCAAAACCATCTGGACCGAAGGGGAGCAGGTTTTCAAAGGCGTACTGCTTAGCACCCTGCTGGACGCGCTGGGCAGCGATGGCAGTGTGATCAGCGCGATTGCGGCCAACGACTATCTGGTGTCCATCCCGATCGATGATGAAACCTTTGAAGGGGCGCTTGTCGCTTATGAGTTGAACGGAAAAAAGATGTCGCGCCGCGAGAAAGGGCCGCTCTGGATCGTGTACCCTTACGATTCTGACGAGAAATACCGGTCTGAAACCGTCTACAGCCGCAGCATCTGGCAACTTGACCGCATCACAGTGAAGTAGAAAACCATATGACGTATTTTAGCAGGGCTGACGGTGCAAGATCCCGCCGGGCAAGAAAGAGATCACAGATCGTTTTTCGTCTGGTGTGGACGCTCGTTCTTGTCGGGGGGATTGGACTCGTCGTCCTGCTTAGTGCGCAGCTTTCTTCCAAAATAGAGGAGATGCGCGAGGTTCCGGAGGATAACGCGCAGTGGAACCTCTCCCAGATCGAGGTGGCTTTTCTGAAGCTGCGGATCGCGGCGGATAACGTTCTTTTGCAAGGAGAATCCGCCCTGCCGGAGTTCCGCAAGTGGTTTGACATCCATTACAGCCGTATCGAACTGGTCAGCACCAGTGCGGATGCGATGGAAATCCATCAGAACCCGCAGTTGCATCACCTGCACGAACTGCTCCGCAAGTTTAACCGTGAAAAGGTCGTGCTTGTGGATGGTCCGGACAACCTGCTTCTTGCAAATATGCCAGATTTTATTGCGGATATGCAGCAGCTTGCCTTCGCACCGCGGGAGTTATCCGTCGGGGGAGTGGAACTGAAATCCGCACGCTCTGACGCCAAGCGTAATGAGATCGTCAAGATCCTGCAAACCATCGCGCTGGTATCCACGTTGGTGATGGTCAGCCTGATTGCCGCTTTTGTGTTCGTCTGGTTGCAGCGGCGGCGGCTGAACATGCAATCCGCCGAAATCCGCAAGGCTGGCAAATTCCATGAAACGATCCTGCGGGCCTCGCTGGATGCGATTGTCGTTGTGGACGGCAGCGGCAAGATCACAGATTTTAACGGGTCTGCCGAAAAGGTCTTCGGATTGAACCGCGCAGATGTGATCGGAAATTCCCTGTCGCAGACTATACTGCCCGAACGCTTTCGCAGCGCCCATGAATCAGGGATGGCCCATTACACCAGTGCGGAGGAGTCAAACATCGTAGATGAGGGGCGACTGGAACTGGTTGCAGTCCACGCAGACGGGCATGAGTTCCCGGTCGAGGTCTCAATCTCCGAAGCCCATAGCGACGATGGTCGTATCTTTGTGTCCTATATTCGCGACATCACGCAAGAAAAGCAGAACAAGGAAGACCTGCAAGCTGCGCGGGATCAGGCGTTGGACGCCTATCGCGAGAAGTCCCGTTTCCTCGCCGTGATGAGCCATGAGATGCGCACGCCGCTCAACGGGATAATCTCTTCCCTGCACCTGCTGCGGGATGATCCGCTCAGCGAACGGCAGGAGCGGTTTGTCAATTTGGCGGATCACTCCAGCAACGTCCTGCTGAACCACATCAACGACGTTCTGACGATCGAGCGTCTGGATTCCGGCGAAACAAAATCGGCCAAACAGGTGTTTCTGGCGCGTGACATCGCGCAGGGCCTGATCGAGGTGATGCGCCCTCTCGCGGATGAACAGAACACCAGCCTGTTACTAGACATCGAGGGCGAGGAAGCCTTTGTGCTGGGCGAACAGCGCCAGATAGAGCAGGTTTTGACCAATCTGCTGAGTAATGCGATCAAGTTCACCGCCAGCGGAGAGGTCACGCTTGGCATCACATCGGAGCGGGTGAACCTGAACGAACTCAAGCTCGATTTTTCGATCAGCGATACGGGTATCGGGATCTCCGAGGAAGATCTGCAAACCGTATTCGACGATTTTGTGACCGCTGAATCCCCTTACGAGCGTACCGCCAAGGGAACGGGACTCGGGCTGGGGATTGTGCGGCGGCTGGTGGAGTCTATGGGGGGCGAACTGCACTTTGACAGCATTCTGGGAGAGGGCAGCATTTTCGGTTTCTCGATCACGCTGCCGATAAAGGACGAAGTTGCGCAGCCACGGGATCAGGCCGCAGCGGAGGACGGACCGTCTGCGCCGACAGGTTTGAAAATCCTCGTGGTTGAGGACAACCCGATCAACCGCGAACTGCTTGGCGCGATGCTGGAACGGGACGGGCATGTTGTGTCCTTTGCAACGGACGGTTTTGAGGGCGTTCATGTGGCCAGCAAGAACGTCTTTGACGTGATCCTGATGGACATCAGCATGCCGAATATGAACGGGATCAAGGCGACGACAACGATCAAAAGTTCGCAAGGACTGTCCCGCAACACGCCGATTTATGCGGTAACGGCCCACGCCATGCCCGCGGAAATCGCAGAGTTTGAAAAGGCCGGTATGGAAGGGTGTCTGCTCAAACCGATCCGCGTGGAGAAACTTCGCGCGATCCTGAGTGAGATTTCACAGGATGACCCCGCGGATGCGCCTTCTGAACCCCCGATGGCACCTCCCAATCCGACCGGTGCAACGGACATTGCGCCGCTTCTTAGCCCCGATCAGCTTAGAAAAATGAGAGAGGTTTTCGGCCCAGAAGCCATGATCGACAAAGTGCAGGCTTTCCTGAAGGAAGGCGATCTGCTGATTGGCGCGATCCTGAACAACACGCTCGGGCAGGACCGCGAAACCTTGCAATCCTCCACCCACAAGTTAAGCGGCTCTTGCGCGATGTTCGGCGCGACCCTGCTGCGGCAGACCCTGACCGCGCTTGAAACAGCCTGCAAGGAAGGCAACGAAGAGGCTGCGGCGGCGTTGCAAGAAAAGGCGCGGGAAGAATGGAAACGCACCAGAACCGCGCTCGACGCGATTTACACGCAGGGCTGATCCTTGCGCCGGCAAATCACGCCGGACGCGCTAGTTGCCTTTGGAAATGTCCAGCTTGGTCTTGAGCAAGGCAACCTGACACACTTCTCCGGCGATTTCCCGTTTGGGACCAAAGGCGCCGGAATCAAGGTCCAGACGGCTGCTCCAGCGTTTCCACAGGTAGGGCACGATACCGATGACGAATTTTGCTCCCTCCCTGTGGGCGGTGTCGGTGATTGCCTGCAGCAACTGGGTGCGCACGAGCAAACGGTCGCGGGAGGGCACATCGTCAGACACAAAAATTCGCGAGGCTTCCCAGACCCTCGGGCTGACCGGAGCCTCGCATATCAGCAGGTCCGACGGAATATCCTCCAGCAGGCCGCGTTGGGCGTCGCGAATCATATAGGTGTAAATCCCGCATTGCGCGGTTGTCGGGGTCAGGCGCACGCCCGCCAATATCTCGCCGTAGCGGTGTAAAACCAGCCATCTGCTGAAGGGATTATCGTATTGATCGAACTCGTACCCATCGACACTGGGCAATTCCCAGCCGCGTTTTTCAATAAACACCCGCCGCCGGATCTGAAGCAGATCGTGGAACATTTCACCGTATTTGTGCATGTTTCCCATAGAAAGCGTGCTCACCCGGATGGTCCCCCGGCTGGACCTGCGTGCCGGAACCGCAGGGGATGGGGCGGGCATGGGCATCGCCTGAGGCTCTTCCCTGACCGTCATTGCGTTCAGCGGGGACAGGCCCGGCTGTTCTACCGATTGTGAGTTGATCGAAAATGGATGGCGAAGCGATTTCACAATGTTCTCTCTTAAACGCGGTGTCGTTTAACGCAATGAATACCACAGATTGAATCACAACGCAGGGGTTAACTTGCAAAAAGGAAAGAATCTGGAAGTTTTTACTGGCTAAAAAATGGGCAAAGTCAGGAAAACATTGCAAATACTTGTAGAAATTTGGAAAAGAACTTTTTAATTCAATTAATAAGTTCAGGAAAAACATAAGCTTACCAATCTGCTGCAGTTGTTTCAAATTCCTGACATATTGAAACCACATTTTCCGAAGATTCCATAACACTGGGCATGTGTAGTGTTTTTTTGTCACGCATGGTTGGACGGGTGCCGTTGTATCCGCATTTTTATGGAGTTCGGAAAGTCCATGTATACTAATAACGGGTTAAGATGACCTGAACCTAATGGCCGGTGAAACGGCTGCGTCTCTCATCTAAAGCAGGTAACGTTCTACGTTGACACATCAAGCAAATATCCTGATCTCGACCGATCCCGCCTCTCTGAAGGATATTCAGACGCGTTTGGCGGATTACGTCGGTCGTATTTCGGGTCTACTTGTCCAGCGGCAGACCATTTTTATGGCCACTGCTATTCTGGCGGCTGTTTACTTTGATTTCTGGATTGCCGTCTACTGCATGACCCTGATCCAAATCACCGAAGTGATTGACATCTTCCTTGCGCGGCGGGTGCAGGCGGATGCGCGTTCCGGTGCGCTGAACAGGGTTATCCCCCATTATTACGGCCTGCTGGTGAACACGGTTCTGAACGCCTCGGCCATTTGCTTTTTCATCTTTATCATCGCCAGACAGGAAGGGAGCACGACACATTTCACGCCGATGTTCTTCCTGTTCGCTGCGGCACTATTTGCGGCTATGAACAACCATCAGGTTCTTGCTTTTATCGGCGTGCGACTGGCAATTTATACCATCACCTTTCTGGCAATCCCCGTCATCGACATTATCCAAACCGATGCCGAAATGATGTCACCGATCTGGTTGCAGATGTTCACGGTCATCTTCGTTCTGTTTTTCATCGTCGATAGCTCTGTGGTTTACATAAAACTCTATCGACGCAATCTTGAGCAGATGGAGACGTTGAAAGAAGAGAAGGAAAAAGCGACTTCGGCGCTGATCGCCAAATCGCGGTTCCTCTCAACCATCAGCCATGAGCTGCGCACTCCGTTGACCTCGGTTAGCGGGGCGATTGCCTTGCTGGACAGCGGCGCAATGGGAGAGCTTTCGGACCATCAGAAACGCACCCTTGCCATTGCGCGGAAAAATGCGGCGAACCTTACGGAAATGGTCGGTGACGTGCTGGATGTGCAGAGCCTTGAGGCGGATGAACTGCTGCTTAACATGGACACTGTAGACTGTCCGACCCTGCTGAAAACAACCTTCGATACCCATGTGGCGGCCGTCGAAAGTCAGGGCCGCAAGTTGCAAATTCAGGACGCTCTGCCCGCTGTTTCCATCAGGGCTGACAAAAAACGGCTGCACCGGATCCTTTCGGGGCTTATCTCGAACGCCGTTAAATTCTCCGCCCCCGGCACCACCATCACACTGGGACTGATTGACCGCGACGGTCAGGTTGAACTGACTGTGGCCGACGAAGGGGAGGGTATCCCCGAAGGTCAAGAGGACGCGGTCTTTTCCAGCTTTACCCAGCTTGACGGGACCGATGTGCGCAAGGCCGGAGGCAATGGGTTGGGCCTGTTCCTTGCCCGCGCGATACTGAAAGAAATGGACGGGTCCATTCGCTATGACAGCGTTTTGGGGTCCGGCACCACCTTCACTGTCGCATTCGACAAGATCCATTCAATTCAGAAGACACCTGCAACCGCTGATGTTTAGGGGGACACGCTGCTTTCCGAGGACGTAAAATGACCGAGCTAAAGAGAATTCTGCATGTAGATGACGAAGAAGACATCCGCTTCATCGTCCAGATCACGCTTGAAATTGCGCGCGGATATGAAATCAAATCCTGCGCCACAGGCCGGGAAGCCATAGAGGTCGCCCGCAGTTTCAAACCCCAGTTGCTGCTGCTTGATTTCATGATGCCGGAACTGGACGGGGAAGAGACCTGGAAGGGGATCGCGGCACTGGACGGGATGAATGGTATTCCGGCGATTTTCATGACCGCCAAAGCGGAGCGGAGCAACACCGATCGTCTAATGGCGGCAGGGGCAGAGGCGGTTATAACCAAACCGTTTGAGACCAACGATCTGGCCGATATGATTGACGGATGTTGGGAAAAAGCACAGCCGCACGTGGCGGTTTCCAGCCAGCATGCCGGACTGAGCTAACATCTTTGTGATAACTTTTCTTCCTGTGACTGGAACTTTCGAGCGTCCCACCTGTTGGGTTTGCAAATCGAAAGGAACTTTCCATGACGAAAATCACCACACAAAATCCGGCAACATACGAAGACATCCAATCTTATGACGTGATGAGCGAGGCCGAGGCGGTGGAGCGGTTGGAAGCCTCTCATGACGCCTTTTTGAAATGGCGCGAGCTGTCTCATAAAGAGCGTGCGCCTTATCTGGAAAAAATAGCGCAAAAACTGCGGGACAACGCGGACGAGCTGGCAGAGCTGATGACCAAAGAGACCGGCAAGCTGTTGAAAGACGGTCATACGGAAATCGACATCTGCGCGGCCATTTTTGAGTATACCGCGAAAAACGGCCCCGACGCGCTGGCCGATGAGGATCGTACCTATGGCGACGGTAAAAAAGGCATCGTCACCTATCAGCCGATCGGGGTGATCTATTCCATCCAACCTTGGAACTTTCCGCTGTACCAACCAGTGCGCGTTCTGGCGGCGAACCTGATGGTGGGCAATGGCTGTGTGCTAAAACACGCCAGCATCTGTACCGGCTCCGGCCTGCGACTGCGCGAACTCTGCATTGAAGCCGGCCTGCCGGAAGATCTGTTTCAGGTCGTAGTGATTGATCACGATACATCTGACAAATTGATCGAACACCCCAAAGTGCGCGGTGTGACGATGACAGGCAGCGACAGTGCAGGCCGTCATATCGGCTCTCTCGCGGCAAAACACCTTAAGAAAACCGTTCTGGAGTTGGGGTCGAACGATGCCTACCTCGTGCTGGAAGACGCTGACATTGAAACCGCGGTGAAATTCTCGGTCATGGGGCGGCTTTATAACAACGGGGAAACCTGCGTGTCGGCCAAACGCTTTATCGTGACGGACAAAGTGTATGACGCTTTCGTCGATGCCTTTGTAGAGCAGATGAAGGCGATCAAAATGGGCGATCCTATGGATAAGGACGTGCAGCTTGGCCCACTCTCCAGCGAAGATCAGTTCACCACCGTAAAAGAACAGGTGGAAGAAAGTGTCTCCCAAGGCGCATCCGTCCTTTGCGGGGGCGAGGTTCCCGACCGTACTGGTGCTTATTATCCCGCTACGGTTCTGGCGGATCTGAAAGAAGGCATGCCTGCCTTTGACGACGAGATTTTCGGACCCGTTGCGTCGATCATCCGCGCCAAAGACGACGAGCACGCCATGAAGCTTGCCAATGACAGCCGTTACGGTCTGGGCGGGGGCATTTTCTGCAAGGATGAGGATCACGCCCTCCGGCTCGCCCGAGAGCATTTCGACACTGGCATGGTACGGATCAACTCCTTTGGCGCTGCCGATCCGAATATGCCCTTTGGCGGGGTCAAGAACTCCGGCTATGGCCGTGAACATGGTGGCTTTGGGATGAAGGAATTTGTTAACGCCAAGGCCGTTTACCTGCCTTGATCAGCGCGATCCGCCCGATGCCCTGCACGGGCGGCACCGAACCGGGCGACCCGCCCAAACAAAGAAAAAGGAGTAGTTACAATGGCTAACAAAAATGTACTCGTGGCCGGTGCAACCGGTAAAACCGGCCGGCAGGTTGTGCGCAATCTGATCGAGCGGGGATATAAACCCACCGCATTGGTGCGCGAGAGTTCTGACACCAGCGTATTGCCCGAAGGCGCAGAACTGCGTCAGGGGGATTTGACCAATCTGCAATCGGACTGCTGTTCCGGTATGGATGCAGTGGTTTTCGCCGCGGGTGCAGGCAGCGGGTCCAGTGCGGAGATGACCGATAAGGTGGACCGTGAAGGAGCGCAAAACCTGATGGATCAAGCCCGTAAGGAAGGGGTTGAACGCTTTGTCATGCTCAGCTCTATCGGTGCGGATCAGGAAAACCCGCAAGGCGAGATGGCCCATTACCTTAAGGCGAAACACGCTGCGGACGAGCATTTGAAACAGTCCGGTCTGAACTATTCGATTCTGCGCCCTGTCGCGCTGACCGACGACGGACGGAGTGCGAAAATCGTGCTAGGCTCTGACGTAGATGCCAGCGCCAATGCTTCCCGCGCGGATGTGGCCCATGTGCTGGCCGAAGCCGTCGACAGCGATACTCTCGTGGGTAAAGAACTGAACATGCAGTCCACGAACCAGCAATTGTTCTAAACCGGCATTCTGCAGAATATCAGGCGGCGGGGCGGTTGATCCACCCGCCGCCTTTCTTTTTCACCTGCGACGCAGGCGTAAACCATTACTTTGACAGGTTCAGCGGTGTGCGGCTGAGCGTGGCAATCGCGTTCAGCGTTGCAAGGGTTTCCGCCGCATCGCCTGTCTCATAAGCCGCTTTCAGATCGTTAGCGGCTTTGGAAAATTCCTCAAAGGCTTTGTCGATCTGCACCGAAGTAACAGGCAGACGGCCCGTGGTATCCAGAAACCGTTCCCCCAGTTCGCACAGCAACCCGTAGGCCGCTGCGCGGTCGGCATCCTCCCGCATGGCCTTATCTGCTAGCGCGATGGTTTTGGTATAGGCCGCCCCGCTTTTGCCGTTGCTGCGCAGGGTTTCAAGAATTTGATCGAACATCATAAGCGTGCTCCTTAAAGGGTCAGATGGGATATGCCGCCGTGTCGGGCGGACCAGTCGAGAGGCGCGTTCAAAAAGCCCTCGACTTCGGTTAGTGTTTTTGTGTCAAAGCGATTTTGTGCTTTGCTAGCAGCCAGAACATCCCACCATGTGGCAAGGGAATGAAGGGTGATGCCGTCCGCCTCCAGCCTGTCGCGGGTTTGCTGGAAGATGTCATAATAAAAGACCACAATGGCGTGATCGGCTTTGGCTCCGGCACGGCGCAGGGCGTTGCAAAAGTTGATCTTGCTGCCGCCATCAGTTGTCAGGTCTTCCACCAGAAGCACCCGTTGTTCTTCCTGAATATCGCCTTCGATCTGTGCGTCACGCCCAAAGCCTTTGGGCTTTTTGCGCACGTAATGCATCGGCAGACCCATGTCCTTGGCGATCCATGCGGCAAAGGGTATGCCAGCAGTTTCACCGCCTGCAACCGCGTCGAACTGTTCAAACCCCACATCCCGCAGGATCAGGGACACGGAAAACGCCGTCACCATATCGCGCAGGCGCGGGTAGGCGATGATCTTGCGGCAGTCGATATAAACCGGGCTGGCAATGCCCGAAGTGAAAGTAAAGGGTTTCTCCGCGTTGAAATGCACTGCGTCGATTTCCAGCAGCATATTCGCGGTTGTTTCGCTCATCACCTCGCGGGGTGGGAAATGGCTGCTCATCTGTGATCCTTTGCAAATGTCTGCGCTGTGACGAAAGACGGTTTCAACATGGCGCAGTTCTAACCAGATACTCATAAATGATCGAGACACCAGCGAGAAAATCCTCGATTTCCATCGCTTCGTCCGGATTATGAGAACCGTTCTGGTTGCGCACAAAAACCATCGCGGCCGGAACACCGGCGTTGGAAAACACCGCCGCATCATGACCACCGCCCGACGCCATCGTGGTGGGTTCCATGCCAAGGCGGCCCATGGCCTGTTCCAGTTGCGCCACCAGTTCCGGCGTCATCAGGGCAGGGGGCGTGTTGTTCACATCCCCAAGGTCAAAAGTCACGCCCCGCTCAGCCGCGATCTTGTCCATTTCCTCGCGCAGCAGCATTGCCATCGCTTCAAGCACTTCGCTGTTCTGGCTGCGAATGTCGAGCGAGAAGCGGATTTCATCGGCAATGCGCGACATGGCGTGACGTTCGGGATCGGTCCCGACCACGCCAGAGGTCAGCACCAGATCGTCGCCCTTTTGCACGATGGTCAGCCAGCTTTCATCCAGTCGGTGCAGCAGGTCGGCCATCGCCAGCACAGGGTCTTTGCGAAAGGCGCGAGGCACGGCGCCGGAATGGCCTGCCTCCCCGATACAGCGCACCTGTTTGTGCCGGAAATTACCGCGAATGCCCGATACAACCGCCGCAGGTTGGTCCTTGCCGATCAGCAGCGGGCCCTGTTCAATGTGCAGTTCGATGTATTCGAGAATGTCGGATTTATCCATGAGCGGTTGTCCCGCTGCAACCCGCGTCATGTCAATTCCGACATCCGCCATATGGTCCGACAGGCTGCGCCCGTCGCCTTTGTGGGCGGAGGCCAGTTCGTCGCCGTTCAAGGTGCCCATCAGCGCTTTGGAGGCGATGTAGCAGGGGCCGAACCACGCGCTTTCCTCACCCCGCATGGCCAGAACCTTTACAGGGCGGGCAAAACGGGTGCCGGTTTTGCGGGCGCGGAACAGGCACATCAGACCAGCCAGAACGCCCGCCATCCCGTCGTAATTGCCGCCCATCGGCACAGAGTCCACATGGGAGCCGACAATCACAAACCGTTCCGCATCTGCGTCTTCCGGTAGGGAAATCAGCAGGTTCTGCCCCGCATCGGTTTCCACAAACAGCCCTTCTGCGCGGCAGAGATCCGCCAGAAATTCCAGAACCTCGGTCTCTTTGGCGGAATAGGCCGGACGGGATACGCCAAGGCGGTCGCGGCTCATGTTGTAGATGTCGTTGAACCATTGCGTGGCAAGACGCAACTCCTGCGGGTCAACAGTGAACGGAGCGGTGGTCATGGGGCGGTCTCCATGAAGACGACAGCATCGGCGGCATCTTCATCGCGAACCGAGCCGACCAGATCGCTGAGGTTGGCGATATTCCGGGTTTCCAGATAGGTTTCCAACTGCCCGAGCAGAGTCACCATAATGTTGGGATTGATAAAGGTTGCGGTTCCGACCTGAACCGCCGTGGCCCCTGCAATCAGGTATTCCACGATGTCTTCGACCGTGGAAATGCCACCGCAGCCGATCACTGGAATCTGGACCGATTTGGCACATTGATAGGCCATGCGCAGGGCAATCGGTTTCAGGGACGGGCCGGACAGACCGCCCATCAGATTGCCGAGTTTCGGTTTGCGGGTATGAATGTCAATCGCCATAGACAGCAGTGTATTGGCCACCACCAGCGCGTCGGCGCCTGCCTCTTCTGCGGCAAGGGCGACCTCTATGGTTTCGCCTGTGTTGGGGCTAAGCTTGGCCCAAAGCGGCAGGTCAGAGGCGCTGCGCAGCTTTTCCATCACGGCAGTGGTGGTCGAGGGGCGCATGGCAAAGGCCTTGCCGTCCTCTTCGATGTTGGGGCAGGAGATATTTACTTCAATCGCGGCGACACCGGGTACAGAAACCTGCTCGCAGATGCGGGCAAATTCATCGGCAGAATTGGCCGAAATACTGACGACCAGTGGCACGTCATAGGCGTTGTAAAACGGGATCGTATTGTCGATGAAATGCTGCACGCCTTTGGATGGAATGCCGATGGAATTCAGCATGGAGCCGCGCACTTCGCAAACACGGGGCGTGGGATTGCCGCCCCGCTTTTCCGCGGTGATCGTCTTGGTCACATGGGCGCCCAACTGGTGCAGGTCCAGCACTTCGGACAGGTCTTCGGAAAACGTGCCAGAGGCAGGCATGATCGGATTGGCCAGCGTCAGGCTGCCGATTTTGGTGCTAAGGTTTACCATGCCATCGCCTCCTCTATGCCAAAGACGGGGCCTTCGCGACAGACCCGTTCCTGTGTTATGGTGCCCTCGCGGTTAAACGAACGCACGCAGCATTGGCACATGCCAAGCCCGCAGGCCATTTGCTGTTCTAATGCGATTTCACCGGGGATGTTGTGGGTCGCACCGATCTCTTGCAGCAACTTCAGCATCCGGTTTGATCCGCAAGTGTACATGGCATCCACGCCCTGATCCGCAATGCGGCCTTCGATGATCGCGCGCAGGTTTTCCAGATCAGAGGTGCCGTCCGCATCGGTGACAGTAATCACCTCGGCGCCGAGGCTTTTGAAATGGTCGATAGACATCAGAACATCGGCGTTACGGGCCGAACAGATCGCCACCAGCTTGCGGTTCAGGCGTTGCGCCTCTTGTGCCAGCGGCGCAAGCGTGGCCAGACCGACACCCCGCGCCAGCAGCAAAAGGTTCTGCCAGTCGTCCTGAATGGTAAACCCAACACCCAGCGGGCCAAGCACGTTCAGCCTGTCGCCCTTTGCCAGTGTTGCCAGCGCCCGCGTGCCTTCGCCGGTGACTTTATAAAGGAACTGCAATTCGCCCTTTTCAGCGGAATAGCCGTAAATGCTCATCGGGCGGCGCAGGTAGGGTTGCTCGGTTGTGGTGACAGGGCAGAGGATGTGAAAGAACTGCCCCGGCTGGCAATCCAGCACGGACTGCGGCGCGTCAAGCGTCAGCAAACGGTACTCACCATTCACGGGTGTGTTCGACTTTACAGTGGTTTCAACTTCGTGAGTTGTCCCGTTCGCCGGAGAAACCTCTCCGGCGGTATGCCTTTGTATCAGTGACATGTTTTGCCTTTCTTAGCCGAAGAGCAGCTTCGGGATGAAAAGTGAGATTTGCGGTACGTAGGTGATCACCAGCAGCACGAGGATGTTGACAAAGACGAACGGCCAGACCCCTTTGATGATGTTGAGTACCGGTTTTTGCAGGGTGGAGGAGGCCACAAATATATCCAGACCAAAGGGCGGGGTGATCATGCCCAGACTGATGTTCAGCGTGACGATCATTCCGAAATGCACCGGATCAACCCCAAGCGCCGTGGCCACCGGAAACAGCGGTGGCACAAGGATCAACAGGGCAGAGTTCGGGTCGATGAACATCCCCGCAATCAGGAAACAGATATTAACGGCCAGCAGGAATTGGATCGGTCCTGCATCAATCGCGGTCAGGAAATCGGTGATCTGGGTCGGCACCTGCGCCAGTGTTACGTAAAAGGAGATCAGCCCGCCCATCGCCAGAAGGATAAAGATCACGCAGGTGGAAATCGCGCTTTGTTCGGTAATGCGGAACAGGTCTTTGAAGCCGAAATTCCGGTAGATGACCATTTCCACAAAGATCGCGTAGACCACGCTGACGGCAGCGGCCTCGGTCGGGGTGATCGTGCCGGAATAGATGCCGCCAAGGATTATCACCGGCATCCCCAGTGCCCAGGCTGAATCCTTCAGCGCCTGATACCGTTGCCCCCAAGAGGATTTTGCATCGGCCTCAATCCCTTTGCGTTTGGCCTCGATCCAGACCATGACAGCAAAGGCCAGTCCCAGAAAAATACCCACAGCCAGACCACCCGCGAACAGCCGCGCAATAGAGGTGCCGGTCATCCAGCCGTAAATGATAAAGGTGATGGAGGGCGGGATCAGCAGGGCGGTTTCCGCACTGGCCACTAAAAGGCCAAGGCTGAATTTTTCGGAAAACCCGTTCTTGCGCATTTCGGGGTAGACCATCTTGCCCATAGCCGCCACCGTCGCAGGGGCAGAGCCGGAGACCGATCCGAAAGCCATAGACCCGCCGATCACCGTGTGCCCCATGCCGCCACGGGTATGGCCGATCATGGCGCGCACAAATCCGGTCAGGTTGCGGGCAATCTGGCCCGATCCCATCAGATGTGCGGCAAAGATAAAGAAGGGGATCGCCAGCAGGGTAGAATGGTCCACGCCGCCGAATATTTTCTGCACAACTGCGGGATCAGGCAGGTTGCCATAGAACAGTTCCTTGGTGGCAAGGGCAGGAACGCCCAGCACCAGAAACATCTCAAAGCCAAGCACCAGAAGAACAACGGCGAGCGCGACAACAATCAGGATCATGCGTCATCTCCTTCGATTACATGCTGGTTTTCGGAAAAGCGGTCGATGACGCCGAAAAAGGACAGGGCAAAGCGCAAGGCCAACAGGCCGAACCCCGTCACCGGCGCCATATAGATCCAGCCGATGGGGATGTTCAGCGTCGGGCTGCGCTGGCCGGTCATCAGGACAAATTCCACAAGGCTCATGCCAAGCCATGCAAGGTAAATGGCAAAGAAGAACCCGACTCCGTCGATCAGTTTCAACAGAAGATAGCGGGGCTTGCCGGACAGTTTGTTGCGCAGGATATCGATTCCCACGTGGCGGCCTTTTTCAAGGGTCAGGCCAAGGGCGATAAAGACCAGAAAGACATTCATGAAACGCACGGCCTCTTCGATCCATGCAAAGCGGCTGGCAAAGGTGCCGCCGATCTCCCGCGCGATGACATTGCCGAAAAACAGAATGACCATGGCGAGAAAGACACTGACAAGGAACGTTCTTTCGACAAGTCTGAGTAGGTTTAGGATTTTCAAATTCGGTCCTCTGGCTGCAACCGGCAAGGCGGATCAGGGGCGTTGCGCCGTGGTGAGGCCCGCCAAAAACGGGCCCCAGCAGTGTTGTATCAACGCTTACTTGTTGGCGTTGTAGATTTCGATCAGGGCTTCGCCCTCATCGCCTGCGCGCTTGATATAGGCGGCAGTGGCCGGCGGTGTCATTTTTTCGGCAAAGGCTGTGCGCTCTTCAGCCGAGGCTTCGCGGATGTTGATGTCGCTTTCACCGATCACTTTCAGCGCGTCGGCAACAGCGGCGGCTTTGTGTTCGGTCAGGGCAGGGACGACTTCGTTGAACGTGTCCTTGATGACGGTTTTGTATTCATCCGGCAGGCTGTTCCACCACATCGGGTTGAACAGTACCATGTCTTCCATCGCGCCGTGTTCGGACACGACAAGGTAGTCCTGAACCTCAAAGAATTTCATGCGCTGGATGGTGTCGAGCGGGTTTTCCTGCCCGTCCACAACGCCGGTTTGCAAGGATGTGTACAGCTCTCCAAAGGGTAGCGCGATGGCAGAGGCGCCAAGGGCGTTGAACTGTTCGATCAGGATGTTGGAGTCCATGACGCGGAATTTCTGGTCGGCAAAGGCCGCGATGTCATCCAGAGGCGCGTTGGAGGTAAAGTTCTTCATGCCGTTGGGCCACCAGGCCACACCCACAACACCCCGTTTGTCAAAAGACGCAAGCAGCGCATCCCCGAACGGGCCTTCGCGCAGGGCTTGGGCTGCGGCCGGATCAGCGGGCATCAGATAGGGGATGTCCAGAACGGAAACGGCAGGGTTAAACCCGCCAAGAAACGCAGCGGGCGCCACGGTTGCTTCCAGCGTGCCAAGCTGCACGCCTTCGGTCATCTGGCGCTGGTTGCCCAGTTGGGCCTGCGGGAAAATCTGGAATTCAACGGCACCGTTGGTGCGTTCCTTAACCAGTTCAGCAACTTTTTCCAGATGCACATGGCGGCTTTGCTGGGTTGATTCCAGATGGCCGATCCGTGCGGTGAAATCTTGCGCAGCGACAGGCGCGGCAGAGAGCGCCAGCGCCCCCAGTGCAAGCGCCCCCAAAGCGCGGCGGGTGAAATTCGGTTTCAACGTCATTGTGTTCTCCACTGTTAATCGTTGCTAAAGGACCGCAGCAATGTATCAAAGTCAAGACAATTCTCAAATTTGAGAATAATCTAAGATTTGTCTACACAGATGGTAAAATCTGGACTAAACCCGATGAACCTAGCGTGGAAAAGCCCAGAACATGACATCTCAATACCAAATGATTTCTGACATTGGCAGACGGTTGAAGTCCTATAGACTGGGTGCCGGACTTACGCCAGAGGAGGTTGCGAGCGCCACTGGTATCTCTCGTGCGGCGATTTACAGGTATGAATCCGGCCAGCCGATCCGCGTCGATGCGCTGGGCAAGATTGCCGATCTGCTGGATGTTTCGCTTGCCTCTCTTTTCGGGGTCGGGTCCGAGAATATCCCCTCTGCCGTGACGTTCTTTGAACGGTTGCGCCAGATTGAATCCGAGGCGGACCAGATTACCGTGCTGTTCGGGCCGGTACCCTATTTGCTGACCACGGATGCCTATGACGACATGCTGCCACAGGTCCTGCGCGAAAGCGTGCCGGAGAATGCTGCAAACCGCGACGGACTGGAATCCTCTATCGCGCAACTGACCGAGACTTTGCTGCAGCGCAAAAAACAGTTCCGCGAACGCAAACCGAACCTGATCGCGTTGCTGTCAGCCTCGGAACTGGAGCAGTTCCTTGCGTCGGGCTTTGTCGGGAATCTTCACGGCGCGGCGCCGGTGCCCGCCGAACGCTATGGGCTGGCCCGTGCGGAAATCGCAAATATCCAGTCCCTGATCGAAGAACAGCCCATCGGAATGCAGATCGGTATTGTTCAGGATTCCATGCCCAGCACGATCTTCCAGATCCTGCGCAAAGGCACCAGCGCACAAGTAGCGACGAGCCCGTTCCGGCTGGGCGCTTCGGCCAATGTGCGCATCGGGGTGGCGACGATCACCGCAGCCGAGGAAGCGGTGAAACTGCATCAGTCGGTGGCAGAGCGGATCTGGCAGCAAAGCCTGAAAGGGCAGGAGGCAACAGAGTTGTTGCAACGGATCATGGATCAAAAAAGATAGCGCGACAGGCACGGGTTATTTCTGTTCGAGAAGGGCAATGAACCCTGCAGTGGCGAAATCGTATAACCCGTCGGTCAGTGCCTGATCCTCTTGGGTCGGGCCGGTGTCTGCCAGCGCAGAAATCCGCCAGCGCGAGGTCACAAGACCCAACACCGCAGAAATGGTAAATACAAACCCCTGCGCCAGTGCTTCGGGCGGGGCTGCGGGGAACCGGCGGGTTAAGACGGCAAGGAACTGCTGTGCTGTCGGGTCGAAGTACTGCGCTGCCAGTGCCGCCCAGCGTTGATCCGATGACACTTGCGCCACAAGACGGGCGTAATTACGCCACCCCTCATCCCCGCGGGCTAGGTCCAGAAACGGATCAATAAAGGCGTTCAGAACCGCCAGCACCGCATCGCGCGGGGGCAAGTCGGGCAAGTCTGGCCGGATGCGGGTCAGTTCCGCCAGCCGTTTCTGCGCCAAAGGCTCTGCACGGCGGGCGACGATTGCGGCAAAGAAATCCGCCTTGGCGCCGCCGTGATGGTTCACAAGTGCCGTCTGTACACCGGCCTCTGCTGCGATGTCGCGAATGGACGCCCCGTCGAATCCTCGCTCTGCGAACAGGCGCTCTGCACTGTCAAATATCCGCTGGCGGGTTTGCAGCGACCGTTTCGACGGCGCTCTTTTTCGTTTGGTTTCATCCACTTCGATACCTCTCAAGAATTACCTTGCCTTATTTTGAACGATTGTTCAATGTTATTCGGGATCGGGGAGATGTGTTTGATGCTAAGTATTAAGCCAGAGGCGCAAAGAGGGACTAAAGACAGCTATGCGCTGATTGGTGCAGGGCCAATGGGTCTGGCGATGGCGAAAACCCTGAAGGAACAGGGCATCGCCTTTCACGGGTTCGAGTTACACAAGGATGTCGGCGGGCTGTGGGATATAGATGCGCCTCTATCGACCATGTATGACACGGCGCATCTGATTTCCTCCAAGACAATGACGGAATTTGTCGACTACCCGATGGCAGAGGAGGTTGCCGAATACCCCTCCCACCGGGATTTGCGCGACTATTTTCGCGGTTTTGCGCAGCATTTCGGGCTGTACGACCACTACACCTTTGGCGCCCGCGTGACAGCAGCCGAACCGCTCGGCGGCAGCGGGGAGGGCTGGCGCGTCACTTGGGAGCTGGGCGGCGAAGAATACTCTGGCGAATTTGCCGGTGTCCTTATCGCAAACGGAACCCTGTCCGAACCCAATATGCCGGAATTTAACGGGAGTTTTGACGGAGAGATGATCCACTCCAGCTCCTATCGCGCCCCGACGCAATTTACCGGCAAGCGGGTGCTGATTGTGGGGGCAGGCAATTCGGGCTGTGATATTGCGGTGGATGCGATCCATCACGGCAAATCCTGCGAACTGTCCATGCGGCGGGGCTATTATTTCGTGCCGAAATACGTCTTTGGCAAACCGGCAGACACGATGGGCGGCATGATCAAACTGCCCATGTGGTTGAAACGCAAGGTGGACGGGGCGATCCTGAAATGGTTCGTTGGCGATCCGCAGAAATACGGCTTTCCCAAACCCGATTACGCGCTTTACGAAAGCCACCCCATCGTCAATTCCCTGATCCTGTTCCACGCAGGCCACGGCGACATCAAAATCCGCGCGGATATAGACCGGATGGACGGCAAGACCGTGCATTTCAAGGACAACACGCAGGGCGAATACGACATGATCCTCGCCGCGACCGGGTATAAGCTGCACTATCCGTTTATCGACCACGCTTTGCTGAACTGGCGCGGGTCTGCACCCCATCTTTACCTCAACGCGATGCATCCGGAGCGGGATGACCTGTTCGTGCTTGGCATGGTCGAAGCCTCGGGGTTGGGCTGGCAGGGCCGCCATGAGCAGGCCGAAATGATCGCCCGCTACATCGCAGGGCTGGCAAAGGGCAGCACCGAGGCCAAAGCCCTTCAGCAGAAGAAAGCCAAAGGGTTTGAGCGGGCCACCGGCGGGATGAACTACATCGACCTGCCGCGCATGGCTTATTACGTGGATAAAGCCACCTATCGCGGGGCCGTCAACAAGCACATCAAAGCCCTGAAAGCGAGCGCGTGATGCAGGATATTGACGCAATCATGCTGAACTTCAGTCCGGCCAGCCTGATGGCGCTGAATGCCATTCTTGCTGTTGTGATGTTCTCTATCGCGCTTGACCTGCGGTTGGATGATTTCCGCCGTGTGCTGGTGGCGCCCAAAGCCTTGTTTGTCGGACTGGTCTCGCAGTTTTTGCTGCTGCCAGCGCTGACCTTTCTGCTGGTGCTGGTGGCAACGCCGCGCCCGTCGATTGCCTTGGGACTGATCCTTGTGGCGGCATGTCCGGGGGGGAATATTTCAAACTTTATCACCCATCGTGCAGGGGGAAATGCGGCCCTGTCTGTGTCCATGACGGCTTTTGCCACGGTGGGGGCAGTGCTGTTGACGCCGCTGAACATCGCATTTTGGGGCGGGCTTTACGCCCCAACCCGCGCGGTACTGCAGGCCACGGCCATTGATCCGGTGCAGGTTGCGATTACGGTGACGTTGATGCTGCTGCTGCCGCTGGCGTTGGGCATTGCGTTGAACGCTCGAAAGCCCGCGCTGGCGGGGCGGTTGCGCAGGCCGATGCAACTGGCCTCTATGGGTATTTTCGTCGCTTTTATCGTGCTGGCACTGGCGGCAAACTGGGGGTTCTTTTTGCAATATGCATGGCTCGTCGCCGGTTTGGTTGTGCTTCACAATGCACTGGCGCTAGGCGGCGGGTTTACCCTTGCCAGTCTTGCGCGGCTCAGCCCGTTTGATCGCCGCGCCATCACGATTGAGACCGGCATCCAGAATTCGGGACTTGGACTTGTGCTGATCTTCGGCTTTTTCGGAGGCTTGGGCGGCATGGCTGTTGTCGCGGCCTTTTGGGGTATCTGGCACGCGATTTCAGGCATTGCGCTCGCCAGCCTGTTAAACCGGACAGAGGCCCAAAGATGAGCCGCATTCTGATCACAGGGGCGGCAGGTGCAGTGGGGCAGGCTCTGCTGGCAGAACTGGACGCAGTGCAGCATCAGGTGATTGCCACGGACCTGCACCAGCCCGACCTGCCGGGAGATGTTACGTTTGAACGGCTTGATGTAACCGGGGACGATCCAGACCGCGTAATCGGCGCGCACAGGCCCGATACGGTGGTGCATCTTGCCTCTATCGTTTCCCCGCCTAAAGGGTCTACGCGGACATTTGAATATGATGTCGACGTGAATGGCACCCGTGCTGTGCTGGCGGCCTGTATCAAACACGATGTACGGCGGATTGTGGTGACATCCTCCGGCGCGGCCTATGGTTATCACGCGGACAACCCTGTTCCCTTGCGCGAAAGCGATTCCCTGCGCGGCAATGAAGCCTTTCCTTATGCCCACCACAAGCGGTTGGTCGAAGAGATGCTGGCACAGGCACGGCAGGATCATCCCGCGCTGGAACAGGTCATCCTGCGGGTCGGTACCGTACTTGGCGCGGGTCTGGAAAACCAGATTACCGCCCTGTTTCACAAGCCGAAACTGTTGATGCTGCGGGGATATAACAGCCCGTTTGTGTTTATCTGGACGCAGGATCTGGCCCGCATTTTGCGGCGGGCTGCAACCGATGGGCCTTCGGGTATTTTCAACGTGGCAGGGGACGGGGCGCTTGGCATTCCGGAACTCGCAAATCTGCTGGGCAAACCTGTGCGCACAATTCCGGCAGGGCTAGTGCAGGCGGCACTGGCGGTGGCCAAACCGCTTGGCCTTTCGCGCTACGGACCGGAACAGGTGCGGTTTTTGCAGTTCCGCCCTGTATTGGACAACACCGCGTTGAAACAGAGGTTCGGCTACACGCCGGAACTGACCAGTCGGGAGGTGTTCGAGCTATGGAGAAAGGCGGCAAACCTGTGAAAACAGCAGTGATAACCGGCGGCGCCGGCGGCTTGGGACAAGCGATGACAGTCGATCTGTTGCAGCAAGGGTGGCAGGTCTATCTGCTGGATTTGCCTAGCGATCAACTGGACAAAATGGGCCGGACAACCGGCGTGACAGCGCTGGCCTGTGATTTGTGCGACAGTGCGGCACTGAACGCAGCGGCGGCGCAAATTCTGGCACAAAGCCCCGCCATTGATCTGTTGGTCTATAATGCAGGGCTGACCCAGATCGGACCGTTTGAAACACAGGATATGGTGGCCCACCGCAAATTGTTCGAGGTGAATTACTTTGCTGCTGTGTCTTGTGCTGCGCTGTTTTTGCACGCGGTACGGCAGGCCAAAGGCACCCATCTGGCCATGTCGTCGGTCGCCGGATTTTCGCCCCTGACGCAACGCACCGCTTATGCCGCCAGCAAGCATGCGCTGGAAGGGTTCTTTAAATCATTACGCTCCGAAGAGCGGCCCCACGGCGTCAGGGTCCAGATTGCCGCGCCTTCCTTTGTTGGCACCAATATCGGTCGTGCAGAACCGCAATCCGGTGGACTGGCCCGACCGGGGTCGGCTACGGATGCGGTGGATGTTATGACGCCGGAACAGGCCAGCGTGGAAATTCTGCGCGGACTTTCCAAAGGGCAAGAGATGATCCCCGTAGGGCGGGTGGCGCGATTGGCGTGGTGGCTGAACCGTATCGCGCCGCGGCACTATCAAAAGCTGATGGAGCGCAATGTCGGCGGATCGTAGGACCGCATCATTCCCGCGCAAAGCGGGCGGGCGACAGCTCTGCCACAATTTCTGCGCTCAAATCCGGCGTTTTGTCCGTGCATAGGGCAGCGCAAAGCGCGGCGAGCGCGGGGGACGTCTGCACACCGTAGCCACCTTGACCGGCCAGCCAGAAAAATCCTTCTTGCTCGGGATCGAACCCGACAACCGGCGTGCGATCAGGGGTAAAGCTGCGCAATCCGGCCCAGCTGTGGGTGGGGCGGGTGACTGGCACGATGACAGCCTGTTCATATCGGTGCAACCCTTCGGCCAGCACCATATCATCGGGCCATGCGTCATGGGGGTGGGTCGGGTCTTCATCCGCAGGTGAAATCAGCAATTTTCCTGCATCGGGCTTGGCGTACCAGCTCTCGGTGACAGAGGCAAAAAGCGGCCAGCGATCTATGTCATACCCCTGCGGCGCATCCAGCAGCACCGCAGAGCGGCGCATGGGGGTCAATCCGACGGGGGCTGCGCCTGCTATCTGCGCGATCTGGTCCGCCCAAGCGCCGCCTGCGTTCACGATGACAGGGGCGGAATATTCTGTTTCTTTCGTTGTAACCCGCCACAGACCGTTGTCGCGGGTCAGATTACAGACGGGACTGTTCGTAACCGTCTTTCCGCCCCGCCCCCGCAGCAGCCTCAGATAGCCCTGTAGCAGACGGTCCACATCAATATCCTGCGCATCGGGTTCCAGAATGGCGGCTGCGATCCGCTCTTTGCGCAGAATCGGGACCAGTTCAACCGCCTGATCGGGACGCAAATGCTCCAGTCCGGTGGCCTCGCGTGCATAGTTTTCCAGGTCCGTTATGTCCTCTTCGCCGGCGATCAGCAATTCACCGCGCGGCGACAATAGTCCGGTGTCGCTAATGCCTGCGCCGCTTTGCAACACCGGAGCGGAGGCCGCGTTCAGGGCGCGCAGTACGGCATTGCCGTAGTTGCGGATGAAGATCGCGGCTGAACGGCCGGTGGCGTGATAACCAAATTGCGGCTCGGCCTCTAACAACAGGACATCGGCATGTTCTGCCAGTTGCGCGGCGGCGCTGGTGCCTGCAATGCCGCCGCCGATCACAATGATGTCCGGCTGTGTCATGCCCCCTGAAACCCGCTCAGCACACTGGTCAGGTTTTCCCCCAGTTCATCGCAAAGATACCCGCCTTCCTGCACCAGCAGGGTCGGCACTCCCAGCCCTGCAACAGCCGCCCCGATCCGCCCGAACCCTTCGGTGGTAACAGCAAGCCCTTTGAAGGGATCGTCGATATAGGTATCAAGGCCAAGGGCGATGACAACCGCATCCGCGCCAAAAGCCTGAACACGGGCAAGGGCGCTGTCGAGGGTTTTAAGGAAATCCGCATCCTTCGTCCCCCGCGCCAGCGGCAGGTTGAGGTTATACCCAAGCCCTGCACCTGCGCCCCGTTCATGGGCGTGGCCCCAGAAGAACGGATAAAACCGCTCCGGATCAGCGTGAAGCGAGACTGTCAGCACATCGTCGCGATTGTAAAAGATGCCCTGCGTGCCGTTGCCGTGGTGCACATCCACGTCCAGAATAGCAGGCCGCAGCCCTTTGGCCCGCAGGCGTTCAGCGGCGATGGCAGAGTTGTTCAGAAAGCAAAAGCCCCCCGCCAGATCCCCGAAAGCGTGATGACCGGGCGGGCGGGACAGCACATAGGCCGATTGCCCGCCGTCGATTAGACTGTCCGCTCCGGAAATTGCGGATTGTGCGGACCAGTAGGCCGCCTCCCATGTGCCTTCTGCGATGGGGCAGGCGGTATCGGCCTGATGGTAGCCGGCCTGTCCGACAGCAGAGCGGGGGTAGCTGTCACTGCGGTTGGCGGGGTGGATGTTGGGGATGACCTCTTCACCGCCGCCGTCGATATATTGCCAGCGTTTGTAGATGTTTTGCAGAAACGTCAGGTACTCGGGCGAATGGATCGCGGCAATCGGGCCAAGCCCTGCATCCTGTGGCGCCTCAAAGCGGCAGCCTGCCGACACCGCGCCAGAGTGGAGCATTTCGATCCTTGCGGGCTGTTCGGGATTTGGCTGCACCACGCCGTTCGACATGAAATGCTTGGGGTCGTGGTGCCACTGCCGATCATCAAAAAACGCTTTCATTTGCATCCTTTCAGGGTCTCGAACCCGTTGTTGTCCAGAAACATGGTGGTTTCATTGTCTTTTGCCGCAAAACCCAGCCGGTCATAGAATAGCCGCGACTGGGTTGAATGGTCATAAACCGCCAGTTTAAGGTAGCTCGCGCCCCATTTCGCAGCAGTCCAGTCGGCCGTAGCCCCGAGCAACCGCCGTCCAAGTCCCGTGCCCCGTGCCGTTTCCGCGACCCAGAGATCGGACACATAAGTTCCGGTTCTTGCCATAGAAGTAGAGGCCACTGGGGAAAACATCACCGCCCCGTGTAGTCTGTCGTCGCCCCCTTGCGCGATTAATGCGTAGATGATCGGCACCGGACCAAAACCGGCCTGTTCCAGAAACTCCGGCGTGGCGGGATGGGGGTCGCCCAGTTCCGCAGACAGCGCGGCGAGCGCGGTATTCAGCAGGGGCAGGTCGGATTTCTCCGCTGCTCGGATGGTGGGGGGGATTGATAGCATATTAAAGTCCTGTTGCGGGTATTTACGCAGGTTTGTCGCCTGTATCACAGGCCCGGGTATTCGGCCATGAACTGTCGCATGGAACGCTCCAGAATCTCTGCGATTTCATCAAGTTGCGGTTCGCTCACGCTCATCGGGGGGCAGACCAGAAAGTGATCTCCGGACAGGCCGCCACGGGTGCGGCGGGAATAGATGATCAACCCGTTCTCATAGGCAATATCCACCAGTCTGGCATGGGCGTTCAGCTCTGTCGGTAAAGGGGCTTTGGTATTGCGATCCGCCATCAGTTCAAAGGCCAGCAGCAGCCCTTTGCCCCGCACATCGCCAATCACAGGATAGCGTTGCATCAGGGCTTGCAGGCGATCCGTCAGCGCATCGCCCATTATGGCGGCATTGCCGATCAGGTCCTGCCTTTCGATTTCATCGAGCACGGCCAGTCCGGCCGCGCAGGCAAGCGGATTTCCGGCATATGTATAGCCGTGGATGAACCCGCCGGCATCAAGAACAGCTTCGACCATATCGTTGCGCGCAATCATTGCGCCAAGGGGCACATAACCCGCGCCAAAGCCTTTGGACAGGGCGATCAGATCGGGGGTGACGTCCCAATGTTCCGCGCCAAAGAAACGGCCGGTGCGTCCGCCCCCCGTCATGACCTCGTCGTGGATCAGCAGCACACCATACTGGTCGCAAATCTCGCGGATGCGCTGCATATATCCGGCAGGGGGCACCAGCGCACCTGTTGACGCGCCGCCCACGGGTTCAACGATAAAGGCCAGCACGGTTGACGGGCCTTCTTCGAGGATTTTTTCCTCCAGCATATTGGCGTAATGCAGCCCCGTTGCCGGATCATCCGGGTCCAGCCCGTCGAGATAGGCGCGGGGGGCGGGAATTTTTGGCATGGATTTCATCATTGGATCAAACGGGGCCGACATGGGCGCATATCCGGTGATCGCCAACGCACCAAGCGTTGCGCCATGATAGCTCGGGTAACGGGAAATCACCTTGTAGCGCTGGGCTTCTCCTTGGGTCAGGGCATATTGCCGAGCCATTTTCAACGCGGATTCCACCGCCTCCGAGCCGCCGGAGACAAAAAACACGCGGTCCAGCCCTGCGGGTGTCAGACCCGCTATCCGTGCGGCCAGTGACTCGCTCGGTTCGGTCTGGAAATGCAGGCGGTAGCCGAAGGTGGATTTATCCATCTGTTCGCGCATCGCCGCCAGAACGTTGGGGTTGGAATGGCCGATATTGCTGACCATCGCGCCGGATGATCCGTCGATATAGCGTTTACCGGAAGTGTCCCACATATAGATGCCCTCGGCCCGTTGCAGGTCGGGGCGGGGCAGGCGGCTTTGATAGAACAGGTGGCTTTTCATGTCAGGTGTCTTTCAAGGGCAGGGCGCTGCATTCATTCGCCGCAAGGGTCAGGTTCACGGTGCTGCCCGCAGCGAAAGGGCGGCCCGTAATCATGTTAATGGCCTGTAGCTGGGTGTCGCCCACCCGCAGGAAATACCGCGCAAGCTGGCCTTGATAATCTACCGCTTCTATCACCGCTTGCGTGCTGTCGGGTGTGGCCGGACCATCAGACAAGAACAGTTTTTCCGCCCGCACCATCAACTGTCCGCGATCCCCGTCCCCAAGGGTCGCAGCGCGGTTGGCTGGCACAATGGTCGTGCCGAACTCTGCGGTTTCCAGCACCACCCCGTCGGCATCGCGCCCGATGACACGGGCGGGCAGCAGGTTGGAGGCGCCAAGGAAAGAGGCGACAAATTCGGAGGCAGGAGTGTTATACACCTCGTCAGGATCTCCGATCTGTTCGACCCGTCCCGCGCTCATCACTACAATGCGGTCGGACATGGCCAGCGCCTCTGACTGGTCGTGGGTCACAAAAATCGTGGTGACGCCGATGCGATCCTGAATGGCCTTCAGTTCCACCCGCATATCTTCGCGCAGGTTGGCATCCAACGCAGACAAAGGTTCGTCCAGCAACAGCACATCCGGTTCGATCACAATGGCGCGGGCCAGCGCGATACGTTGTTGCTGGCCGCCCGAAAGCTGTTGGGGGTAACGGTCCTCCACACCGGGAAGGCGCACAATATCAAGGGCTTTGTGAACCTTGCGCGTCACATCCGATTTCGCCACGCCACGGTATTTCAACCCGAAGGCAATATTCTCGGCAATGGTTCTATGGGGAAACAGCGCGTAGTTCTGAAACACCAGCCCCAGATTGCGTTTGTGGATCGGCACGTCGTTCACCCGATTGCCGCCGATCAGAATATCACCGCTGCTGGGGTCGGCCAGACCGGAAATCATCCGCAGGATTGTGGTTTTGCCACAGCCCGACGGCCCGAGCAGGGTCGTAAAGGACGCATCCTCGAACACGATATTGGCATTGCGAACGGCTTTGACCGCGCCAAAGGATTTCTGGATATCGACAAGTTCAACACGCGCCATAGGCAGGGGTTCCCGCTGTTATTCTAAGAGGATACGCGGGCCGGCAATCCGTGCGGCCCGCGCTGTGTCTGACGACCAAATCGTTGGCCCTAGCCGCCTTTGGACACACGGTTCCATTTTTTGGACTGCTCTTTTTCGACCTCGTTCCAGACCACCGGATCACGGAACACCAGTTTGTCCAGCTTGCCTGTCGGATCATAGGCGGGCAGAGCCTTGATGGTCTCGGTCATCTCTACCTTGTTCGGGTCGAGCGAGGTCGGGTATTTCTGCCCTTCGGCCACGGCAATCGCAGTCGCGGGGTCGAGCATGAAGTTCAGCAGTTCCTCTGCCTCGGCCATCGGAGAGCCTTTAAGCACGAACATGCTTTCCATCCACGCCAGACCGTTTGGCGGGTCCATATAGGCGATCGGGTGGCCTTGGGCCTGAAGCGCTGCAACGCGGCCCGACCATGCTTCGGTGACGTAGATTTCCTCTTTCGCCAGCAGGTCCATCAGTTCCGCGCCGGAGGACCAGTATTTCAGCACAAGATCACGGTTTTCGCGGGCCTTGTCCCAAACCGCATCCCAGTCCTGAATGTTATTGGGATCCTGATCGGATTGCAGCGCCCCGTACCAAGCACGATTGGCCCAGTCGCCACCCCACGCGCCGATCTTGCCCTTCAACTCCTTGTCGAGCAGCAGGTTCGCGCCCAGTTCTTTTGCTTTTTCTTCCGATACATGCTTTGTGTTATAGGCGATGCCGGTTGTGCCGTAGTCATAGGGAATGGCGGACAGGCTGTTCGGCGTGATCGCCCTGAAAGGCGCGATAATCGCCTCCATCACGTTTTCCACATTCGGTATATTGGCAAGGTTCAGTTCGGAACCGTAACCCGCATCCACCCAACGTTTGTACCAGCTTACACCGGAGGAATGCAGGATGTTGTGACCATTGGTGTTGCCCGCAGCCTTGATCTTGGTCAGTACTTCGGCCTCGCCCCCGAAAGTGGAATCCACAACCTTGTTGCCGGTGGCCTCTTCATAAGGATTGAACGCATGTTTGCGCAGGGCTTCGGACACGACACCGCCCCAGCCTTCAAAGTATAATTCTGTCCCCGCGGCACGGGCCTGTTGCGCCATGGTCGTCATGATTCCGCCGGAGACACCGGCATAGATCCCCGCTGCCCCAAGCAGGCCAAAGAAAGAGCGGCGGTCCATATCGCCATTGCCCATCCGCTCTTTCAGCATCTCGTAGCGTTTTGTACTGTCTATCTTTTTCATCTGTTCTCTCCTTGTTGGTTGGTTTTTATCGCTTCGGTCTATTTCGTGTTGCGCATGTAATAGCGCGCCAGCGCCCCCGCCATCAGCGGCACGCCGACGGTGATGCAGATCATCACAAAGCCAAGCGCGTTGATCTCGGGGCTGACGGAATTGCGTAACATGCCGAAAATCTGGGTGGGGACAGTCTCCATCCCTGACGGACGCCAGAAAATAGTGGCGGTGATGTTGTCAAAAGAAATGGTGAAGGCAAACAGCGCCCCCGCAAAAACGGCGGGCAGCATCAGGGGGAAGGTCACGGCAAAGAAGGTTTGCAGCGGATTGGCCCCGAGACTGCGGGCCGCTTCTTCGTAATCGCGCCGGATACCTGTCAGCCGCGCCTGCACCACCAGCACCACAAAGGGCAGGGCGATGATGGAATGCCCCAGCAGAAGCAATCCGAAAGAGCGGGGCACATGCAACCAGCGCATGAAAATCAACAAGCCCACCGCCAGCACGGTTTCGGGCACCAGCACAGGGGCAATCAGAACCGTTGTGATCAGATCCTTGCCGCGAAACGTATAGCGAACCAGCGCCAGTGCCGCCAGAATCCCCAGCGTCGTTGCAATAACGGCTGTACAGGCCCCCAAGATAACCGACGTGCGCAGGGCGCGGATGATCGCTTCATTCTCGGACAGTTTGACGAACCAGCGAAAGCTGAAACCCTCAATCGGGAAGCCGCCGAACTGGGAGGAATTAAACGCCAGCACCAGCACCACAACAATGGGGGCGAACATGAAGATGTAAACCAGAATGGTGTAGGTTTTAAGCAGGGTCCAGACGCGCAGTTTCATGTTATTTGAACGCCTTTGACAGTTGGTTCAGCCCCATCAAGCGGCTGTACAGCACCACGACCAGCCCCAGCAGCAACAAGAGCGTGAAGGACAGGGTCGCGCCCATCGGCCAGTTCAGCTCTGTCACGATGGCGTCATAGATCAGGTTGCCGAACAGGAAATCGCTCGGCCCGCCAAGGATGAGCGGCGTGACGTAACTGCCCCCCGTTAATACAAAAACCAGCAGGCAACCGGCGGCCAGACCCGGCATGGACAGGGGCAGGGTCACTTCGCGGAAGGCCTGCCACGGGGTCGCGCCAAGCGTGCGGGCGGCGGGTTCCAGATTTTCGTCTATGCCTTCCAGACTGACGTAGATGTTCAGGATCATGTAGGGCAGGAACACATGGATAAAGCCGACGATGACGGTGAACTCGTTATACATTAGCGACAGCGGCGCATCCGTCAGGCCAAGCAGTTGGAACAGCCCGTTCAGCGCGCCCTGATTGCCAAATATGTGAATCCAGCTCAGCGTGCGGATGATGAAGCTGATCCAGAAGGGCAGGATCAAAAGCAGCAGCAAAAGCCACTTGTCGCGGAATTTGGTCATGGCGATGAAATAGGCAGGGATATAGCCGAGCACGGCGGCCAGCACCGTAACAATCACCGACAGCCGCAGGGTTTTCCAGATCGCAGTGCGGTAATAACCGTCCGTCATCACCTCGGACCAGTTGCCGAACTGAAAGGCGACCTTATCCACGGCAAGATCGATGTTTTCGTAAAAGGAATAGACCAGAATAAACGCCATCGGAATGACCACCAGCAAGGTGATGGCCATAAGGGAAGGGGACAGCAGCAACCACGGCCGCTTGTCTATACTTTGATCGCTTGACGACATCCCGGCCCCTGTTCCCTTAAGTCATGTTAACTATTGCACGGGGCCTTTGAATTGGGCAAATTGATATAAAACATAGATGGCATTAATGTGGTTAATGTCGGCTGTGTGGCGGGCAGATCAGGATCGGACGGACAGGAATGACAGACCGCGGCGACGAGAAATTTGTGATCGGGCTGGACTGGAACCTGCTGCGCACCTTCGTGGTGATCGTCGAGGAAGGCAGCATCACCCGCGCCGCCCATCGTTTGTGGCGGGGGCAGCCTTCGGTCAGTCTGGCGTTGCAGCGGCTGGAACAGGAACTGAACTGCCAGTTGATCGAACGCTCCAAGGGTAGTTTCCGTCTGACGCGGGCGGGTCAGCGGCTTTATGATGAATGTATGGATATTTTCCGCAGCGTGTCGGGGTTGAAGGAAATCACCATTGCCTCCAGCTCGGAGATTTCGGGCGAAATTACCATCCATCTGGCCAGCCATGTGATCACGCCCTTGCTGGACGACCTGCTGACCGAGACGAAAACCCTTTACCCCAAAGTCAGCTTCAACATCAAAACCGCCACCAGCGCGGTTGTCACCAGCGCGGTGCTGGACCGTCAGGCGAGCTTTGGCATCTGTCTGGTCAATCGCAAACTGCCGGATCTGAATTATGATCTGCTCTACCGCGAATATTTCAGTTTCTATTGCGGACCGACCCATCCCCTGTTCGGGCGGCGGAATCTGAAGATGGAGGATTTGCGCGACTATGACATTGTTACGTTTGATACCGATGATCTGAACGATGCGCTCCGGCCTGTGGCGCTGCTGCGCAAGCAATGGGATATGGCGCAGCGGATTGTGGGGCGTTCCTCGCAACTGGAGGAAGTGCGCCGGATGATCCAGTGCGGGCTTGGTATCGGATCGTTGCCGATTCATGTGCTGGAGCGGGATGTGCGGGACGGATTGCTCTGGCGGTTGCCGCCCTATGACGACCCGCCGGAGGTGGATATTTACCTGCTGCGCAACCCCAAGAAAAAGCTTAACCGTGCGGAACGGATATTTGTAGAGCGCCTGTCAGAGCAGATTCGCACCATTCCCCTGACACAGCGCACCTATCCGGTGCCAAAAGGGATCGACCCGCGCAAGGACGGCTAACGCAGGGCGAAGGTTAAAAACATAGCGCACCCCTGAACAGGATCAAGAAAGCGCTGTTTGTCCCCTCCGCAAGCGACAAGCGACTTGACAATAGCGGAAAACTCTCACTAGCCTTAAGACTAACAATTGGATGAAAAAAGGTATTTAAGCCTTTGTTTTTCCTACTGGTGCTTGTTTGCGCTTCGCTTTAAGGAAAGCGCCGCAGCTTTGGACACTGCTCGCACTGAAGCTGCTGCTTTATGCCATCCGATCAAATGTCCCCTTTGTCAAAGGGGGGGCATAAACGTGAGCAAAAAAAGAGGAGAACACTATGCGTTTCATGAAACATCTTGCTTTTGCAGGGGCGCTGCTGGCCGGTACAGCCGGTATCGCGCAAGAGAAGTTCATTACCATCGGGACTGGCGGTCAAACCGGCGTATACTTTGTTGTCGGTCAGTCGATCTGTCGTCTGGTGAACCGCACAACCGCTGAAACCAACCTGAAATGCACCGCGCCTTCCACAGGTGGTTCTATCGCCAACATCAATGCGATCATGGCGGGCGACATGGATATGGGCGTGGCCCAATCCGACTGGCAGTATCACGCCTATAACGGCACATCCAAATTTGAAGGAAACCAGTTTTCCGACGAACGGGCGGTCTTTTCTGTCCACGGTGAGCCCTTCAACGTGATTGCCCGTGCTGATTCCGGCATCAAGACTTTTGCCGATCTCAAAGGCAAACGGGTTAACATCGGCAACCCCGGTTCCGGCCAGCGTGCGACAATGGATGTTGTGATGGAGGCTTTGGGCTGGACCAAGGACGATTTCGCACTGGCATCCGAACTGAAACCGGCGGAACAGGCGGCTGCGCTGGGCGACAACAAGGTGGATGCGATTATCTACACTGTTGGCCACCCGAACGGTTCGATTCAGGAAGCGGTTTCCACAGTAGATGCGGTTCTGGTGCCGGTTGAAGGCCCTGAAATCGACAAGCTGATCGAAGAAAACCCATTCTATGCTGCCGCGACCATTCCGGGGGGCATGTATAAAGGTACGGATTCCGATGTGAACACATTCGGCGTTAAGGCGACCTTTGTGACTTCTGCGAAAGTGGACGAAGAAGTGGTGTATCAGGTTGTTAAGGCCGTTTTCGACAACTTTGATCGTTTTAAGCGTCTGCACCCTGCGTTTGAGAACCTCAAAGAAGAAGACATGATCAGCGCCGGTCTGTCCGCGCCTCTGCACCCCGGTGCCGAGAAATACTACAAAGAAAAAGGCTGGATGTAATCCGGCGGTCGTTCGCGACCTTCTTTAAGAACGATAACAGATGCGGCGGCGGGCGCTGCCGCATCTGACCCGAAGGAAAAGAAAAGCCCGATTTTACGGGCCATAGCGGGGAACAGGGGACATCCATGACCAATGATCCAAACCAACAGCAGGCCGCCGCGGTAGAGGCCGCTGCAACAGGTGATCGGGGCGGGCTGACACAAGCCGAACTCGACGAGCTGGTTGCTTCTTCTGACACAGGCGGACGCGGGGCATTCGGTCCGGTCGGCATATTCCTGACTTGCGTGGCGCTGGCGTGGTCGCTGTTCCAGCTTTGGATCGCCTCACCCATTCCGTTCATGGTGGGCTGGGGCGTATTTAACGATACCGAAGCCCGTTCCATCCATCTGGCCTTTGCGATGTTTCTGGCTTTTGCGGCCTTTCCGGCCACACGATCCGGTTTCCAGATCGGGCTCGGCATCGTGGTGCCGCTGGTCCTTGCCGTTTTGTTCATGATGGGCGCCAAAGATGGCACTGTGACGTGGTGGATACCGATTGTTGCGCTGGCCGTTATGGTTGCTGTTTTGCTTGGCTCTCCGAAGGACCGGATACCGGTCTGGGAATGGGCGCTGGCACTGGTGGGGGCGCTGGCTGCGCTTTATCTGTTTGTCTATTACCGTGAAATTTCGGGGCGTGTCGGTGCGCCTGTGCTTCAGGATTTTGTCGTCGCCGTAATCGGCTTGATGCTGCTTCTTGAGGCCACCCGCCGCGCCCTTGGCCCTGCACTGATGATCGTGGCATCGGTGTTTCTGATCTACACCGTGCTTGGCCCCTATATGCCCAGCATCATTTCCCACAAAGGCAACAGCCTGTCCGAGATCGTGAACCACCAGTGGATCACCACGGAAGGCGTATTCGGTATCGCACTGGGTGTCTCTACCAGCTTTGTGTTCCTGTTTGTGCTGTTCGGTTCACTGCTGGACCGGGCAGGGGCGGGAAACTATTTCATTCAGGTCGCCTTTAGCCTGATGGGGCATATGAAAGGCGGACCGGCCAAGGCGGCCGTGGTGTCTTCGGCCATGACGGGGCTGATTTCCGGTTCGTCCATCGCCAATGTTGTAACTACCGGCACCTTTACCATCCCGTTGATGAAAAAGGTCGGCTTCAGTTCGGAAAAAGCAGGCGCGGTTGAGGTTGCTTCTTCGGTGAACGGCCAGATCATGCCGCCCGTGATGGGGGCTGCGGCCTTTCTGATGGTGGAATACGTTGGCATCCCCTATTTCGATGTGGTGAAACACGCGTTTCTGCCTGCGGTGATCTCCTATATCGCGCTGGTCTACATCGTCCATCTTGAGGCGCTGAAAGCCGGAATGGAGGGTTTGCCCCGCGCTTATACCCCCAAACCCATCGTGCAACGTCTGATCGGCATGGCCTTCACCATCGCTGCAATCTGTGCGCTGTCCTTTATCGTCTATTACGGCATGGGCTGGATACGCCCTGCCTTCCCGCAAACGGCGGGCTACATTATCTTTGCCTTCCTGACCGCGGTTTATGTCGGGCTGCTTTATATAGCCTCCAAGGAAAAGCCGCTGGAACTGGATGATCCGAACGAGCCGGTGACAAGATTGCCGCTGCCCGGCCCGACAATCCGCTCCGGCCTGCACTTTATCCTGCCGGTTGTGGTGCTGGTCTGGGCGCTGATGGTGGACCGGCTGTCACCGGGCCTGTCGGCGTTCTGGGCCACCGCCTATATGATCTTTATCCTGCTGACCCAGCGCCCGTTGACCGCGATGATGCGGGGGGACAGCGCCTTTGGTGCGGCTGTTCGCAACGGTGTGGCAGACCTGATTGACGGGCTGGAAACCGGCGCGCGCAACATGATCGGGATCGGCATTGCCACAGCGACTGCCGGTATTATCGTGGGTGCGGTCAGCCAGACAGGTGTCGGCTCTGCCCTTGCGGATGTGGTTGAGGTGCTTTCCGGCGGCAATATCCTTGCTATCCTGTTCCTCACCGCGATCCTTTCGCTGATCCTTGGCATGGGCTTGCCGACCACCGCGAACTATATTGTTGTGTCCGCACTTCTGGCGCCGGTCATTGTGACTTTGGGTCAGCAGAACGGCTTGATCGTGCCGCTGATTGCGGTGCATCTGTTCGTCTTCTACTTCGGCATCATGGCCGATGTGACCCCTCCTGTAGGACTGGCGAGCTTTGCTGCGGCAGCGGTATCGGGCGGTGATCCGATCCGCACCGGCCTTGTCGCCTTCTTTTATTCCCTGCGCACGGCAGCCCTGCCGTTCCTGTTCATCTTCAACACCGAACTGCTGCTGATAGAGGTCACATGGGTGCAGGGTATATTCGTCTTTGTGGTGGCAACCATCGCGATGTTGCTGTTTGCAGCGGCGACCCAAGGCTGGTTCCTTGCGCGCAACCGCTTTTATGAAACCATCGCGCTGCTGCTGGTGGCCTTTACCCTGTTCCGCCCCGGTTTCTGGATGGATATGGTTGCGCCGCCCTATACCGAAGAGGCCCCGACCGAACTGGCAGCCGCCGCGTTGGCAACGCCGACGGATGAGGACCTGCGCCTGCGTGTGGCCGGCGTCAACGATCTGGGCGACCCGATAGAATTTGTTGCGATCCTGCCCATTGGCGAAGGTGCCACGGGGGAGGAACGACTGGAAAGTTCAGGTCTGATCCTGCGCGAAGCCGATGGCAAGATGATGGTGGATGACGTGCTGTATGACAGTGCCGCCGCCAAGGCCGGGCTTGATTGGGACCAGACCGTGCTGCGGGTGCTGCGACCTGTGGAGCAGCCCAGCAAATACCTGATGTTCATTCCGGCCCTGCTGCTGCTGGGGTTGATCGTCTTCCTGCAAAGGGGCCGCAACAGCCGCGCCGTGCGCAAACCCGTCACAGCCTGAGGAGGAAAGAGAGATGTTTAACACGGTTCTTCTGACAATTGACCTCACGGATAAGGACTCTTGGGTCAAAGCCCTGCCACAAGCCATCGAACTGGTTAGCAAATCAGGCGGCGTGCTGCATATCATTTCGGTTGTGCCGGATATGGGCAGCCCGCTGGTAGAGGGGTTTTTCCCCGAAAACTTCGAAGAAAAAGCCGTCGCGGCGGCAAGCAATGCGCTTGACCGGCTGGTGCGCAATGAAATTCCCGATGACATAAAGGTGAAGCAACACCTTGCGTTTGGTAAAATCCACCGTAAAGTTCTTAAGACCATCGAAAAAATCAATTGTGATCTGGTGGTTATGGCGTCCCACAAACCCGATCGCCTGCGGGAGTTTCTGGTGGGGTCCAATGCGGACAGGATCGTAAGCAGATCCCCTGTTTCCGTTCTGGTGGTGAGGGCGTAAGAGGGATGCAAAGCGATGAACGACTCAACAGATCAGAGCCGTTTGCGCAAGCACAGAGAGATTCCTCAATGACCCCATTTGCAATTGCCGGCGTGCAGATGCACGTAAACGCCCTGCAGTCCAATGTCGAAGGCATGATGCAGCGGCTTGATATTCTGATGGCTCGTTTCCCCTGGACCCAGATGGTGCTGTTCAGCGAACTGGCACCTTTCGGCCCGCTGGAACGCTTCAAGCTGCCCCCCGAAAATGAAATCATCGACCGTTTCTGCGCAGCGGCGCGGCGGCACAAGGTCTGGCTTATTCCGGGCTCGATGTTCCTGACCTCGCCCCATGACGGGCAGGTCTATAATACGTCACTGGTGATTGATCCCGACGGCAATGTGGTGCGCCGCTACGCCAAGATGTTTCCCTTCCTGCCCTATGAGGCCGGAATCGCCGCTGGCACCGATTTCTGCGTTTTCGATGTGCCGGATGTGGGCCGTTTTGGTCTGTCGATCTGTTATGATATGTGGTTCCCCGAAACCACCCGCCAGTTGACCAGTCAGGGGGTAGAGGTGCTGTTGCATCCGGTCCTGACCGGCACCACCGACCGTGATGCGGAACTGGCGATTGCGCGGGCGACTGCGGCGCAGTTCCAGTGCTATGTTTTTGATGTGAACGGTCTGGGCGCTGGCGGGGTCGGCAAATCCTGTGTTGTTGATCCGACATCACTCGTCCTGCACCAGTCTGCGGGTCAGGAAGACATGTTCCCGATAGAGGTAGACCTGTCGATGGTCCGCCGCCAGCGCGAGACCGGCATGAAGGGGCTTGGGCAGGTGCTCAAGAGCTTCCGTGACCGCTCTGTCGATTTCTCTGTCTATGACCGCACCAGCGGCACGGACAGTTTTCTTAATACCCTTGGTCCGCTGGAGGTGCCCCAACAGGGCTCTCGCGCGGGTCTTCATGTAGACGTGCCAGCAGATACGGAGGCGGAGATACGGGAACGTAAAGCCGCCACGGATGTGGGGCAGGTGCCCTTTGCGGGCGGCAATTCAAGCGGCTGATACCAAAAACAGGAGCGTCGTTCGCTGATTTCGGTTGAAGCCTTCATTTAGGAGAGCAACCGATGGATTCTGTCAGCGAGTATTATTCGGCTACGCAATTGCGGTCTGACAGGTGGGCCGCGTTGCGTGCCGCTGTTTCCGCGATTTGCAGGGAAACCTCCAAGACCAAGATCAAAAGCCATTCTGACGAGGTTCAAAAACTGTTTGAGGCCCTGTCGCGGATCGAACCCTATTGGGCCTTTCCCGGCATGCCCGCCTTTGTCCATATGCGCCGCCAGTTTGACAGCGGCCATTATGAAGACGTGGCCTTTTCAATCACCCGTGTAACCCGTGCCCTGACGACAGGGTCTTACCGGCGGCGTTCGATCCCGCTGGAACGGGACAGTATGGACGAGGAGGAAAACAACGACGAGGCGCTGCTCTCGCCCGAGGCACGGGCCATGACGCGGCCCTATTTCGAGGTGCTTATCGTTGACAATGTGAACGACCAGCAGGAACGCTGGATCAAGAGCAATATGGAACGGATGCGCCGGATCGAGGACCCGTTCCACTATGAGGCCGTGGTGGTTCCCAGTCTGGAAGACGCGCTGATTGCGGTGCTGTTCAACCACAATATTCAGGCCATTGTCGCCCGTCCCGGCCTGACGCTGAAATCCAGAAACGAAAACGAACTTTTGCAAAAATACCTGTCCCATCTGGGCAGCGGTGAAAACCTGGATACCTTGCTGCCGGAAAACTACGGAGCAGAGCTTTGCCGCCTGATCCAGCAGGTCCGCCCCGAACTGGACGCCTATCTTGTCACCGAACGCTCGGTTGAGGAAATTGCCGGGCTGGATCTGGGGATCTGCCGCCGCGTCTTCTACAATCAGGAAGACTTTATGGAGCTTCACCTCAACATCCTGCGCGGGGTTGAGGCACGGAATAAATCCCCGTTTTTCACAGCGCTGGTGGAGTATTCCAAGCAGCCCACCGGCGTTTTCCACGCTATGCCAATCAGCCGTGGCAAATCCATCAGCCGCTCCCACTGGATTCAGGATATGGGGGCGTTTTACGGCCCGAACATCTTTTTGGCGGAAACCTCGGCCACTTCGGGCGGGCTCGACAGTTTGCTGGAACCCAGCGGCCCGATCAAGAAGGCGCAGGAACTGGCCAGCCGCGCATTCGGATCAAAGCAGACGTTTTTTGCCACCAACGGCACCTCTACCTGCAACAAGATTGTCGTGCAGGCGCTGGTGCGCCCCGGTGATATTGTTCTGGTGGACCGGGACTGTCACAAATCCCACCACTACGGGATGGTGCTGGCAGGGGCCGAGGTGGTCTATCTCGACAGTTATCCGCTCAACGAATATTCAATGTATGGCGCCGTGCCTTTGCGAGAAATCAAACACCAGCTTCTTGCTCTCAAGGCGGCGGGCAAGCTGGATCGGGTGCGGATGCTGCTGCTGACGAACTGTACCTTTGACGGGCTGGTCTACAACGTGCAGCGGGTGATGGAGGAATGTCTGGCGATCAAACCGGACCTTGTGTTCCTCTGGGACGAGGCATGGTTCGCATTTGCCCGTTTCAGCCCCACCTACCGCCAGCGCACGGCGATGCGTTCGGCCAATAACATGCGCAAGCGCCTGCGCACGGAACAGCATCTGGATGCCTATAAAGCCCAGCAAAAACAACTGGAAAACGCCAGCGACGAAGAGCTGCTGAACACGCGGCTCATCCCGCCGCCCACGGCGCGGGTCAGGGCCTATGCCACGCAATCCACCCATAAAACCCTGACATCCTTGCGGCAGGGGTCGATGATCCATGTCAACGATCAGGACTTTAAGGGAGAGGTAGAGCAGAGCTTTCACGAAGCCTATATGACCCATACATCCACCTCACCCAATTACCAGATCATCGCCTCGCTTGATGTGGGGCGGCGGCAGGTGGAATTGGAAGGGTTCGAGTTCGTCCAGCGCCAGATAGAGGCCGCAATGGCCCTGCGCCGCGCCATCAGCAGCCATCCGATGCTGCAAAAATACTTTAAGGTGCTGACAGCGGGGGACATGATCCCCGAAAGCTATCGTCAGAGCGGTGTGAGCAGTTATGTTGACACGGAACAGGGCTGGACCGACCTGTGGGAGTGTTGGGAGCGGGACGATTTCGTGCTGGACGCCACCCGTGTGACATTGGCTGTGGGCGGCACCGGATGGGACGGAGATACGTTCAAAAATCAGGTGTTGATGGACAAATACGGCATCCAGATCAACAAAACCTCGCGCAATACCGTGTTGTTCATGACCAATATCGGCACCACACGGTCTTCGGTGGCCTATCTGATCGAAGTGCTGGTGGAGATCGCCAATGAATTGGACGACCTGCTGGATGATGCGTCAAAGATGGAGCGTCTGGCCTTTGACCGCCGTGTGGCAAACCTGACGGAAAACTACCCGCCGCTGCCGGACTTCAGCCGTTTCCACGACGGGTTCCGGCCCGATAACCTGACCCCCGAAGGGGATATTCGCAAAGCCTATTACCTTAGCTATGATGAGAAGAATTGCGATTATCTCGAATTGGACGGATCATTGAAGGCGGCGATGGAGACGGGCAAGGAACTGGTTTCCGCCAGCTTTATCATCCCCTATCCGCCGGGCTTTCCGATCCTTGTTCCCGGACAGGTTATCAGCCGTGAAATCCTTGATTTCATGCGCGCATTGGATGTGAACGAAATCCACGGCTACCGCGCCGATCTGGGCCTGCGCGTATTCACACAGGAAGCCCTCGCAAATCTTACCGCAGAAAAAACCATTCAAACCGCAGCCGAATAATAAAGGACAATACTATGGCGACAGTTCTCAAAAACATCTCTGAAATCCGGCGCTTCTTTCATAGAAACGAAGACCCGATTTATTTTATTTCGGCAACCAACTTCAATCTGCTCGGTCTGGATGAATGGGTCAAAAACTTCAAATATATCTGCTACATAGACTGTTATGGCGGAAAGCATCCGAATGTCTTCTGCCCCTCCGAACAGCCCCATGCGGAATTTCAAAGCATTGAGGACATCAACAACTATCTGCTGCAGCACAAAGAGGTCATCGACTTTATCAAACGGCGCGGTGGCAAGCCGAAATTCGTCTTTCTGATGTTTGACGAGGAAACCGAACGTCTGTCCAAAGAACTGGGCGCGGATGTGTGGTTCCCCAAGGCCAAATTGCGCACCAAGATGGACAATAAGATCGAAACCGTGCGGATCGGCAACAAGGCGGGCGTGCCGTCTGTGCCAAATGTGCTGGCCGAGGTGAAAGATTACGACGACCTGCGCAAGACTTGCGAAAAAGCCAAGCTTGGCCATGATCTGGTGCTGCAATCCGCCTTTGGCGATAGCGGCCACACGACATTTTTTATCAAGAACGAGGCTGACTTTCGCCGTCATGAACATGAAATCGTCGGAGAGGGCGAGATCAAGATCATGAAGCGCATCGATTGCCGTGGCTCTGCGATTGAGGGCTGTGCCACCAAAGAAGGCACGATCGTTGGCCCGCTGATGACAGAACTTGTGGGCTTTGACGAACTGACGCCCTATCGCGGTGGCTGGTGCGGCAATGAAATCCTCTCCACCGCCTTTCCGCCAAAAGTGCGGGAAAAGGCCCGGGAACTGACCTTCAAGTTCGGGGAGCAACTGCGCAAGGAAGGCTATCGCGGCTATTTCGAACTGGACTTCCTGATCGACAAAAAGACCGGCGATTTGTGGCTCGGGGAATTAAATCCGCGGATCACAGGGGCGTCGTCGATGACCAACCACGCAGCCTTTGCCCATGCGGATGCGCCCTTGTTCCTGTTCCACCTGCTGGAATTTTCCCGCAAGAAGTTCGATCTCGACACGGAAGAGCTGAACAACCGCTGGGCCGATCCCGACATGATCGACAGCTGGTCGCAGATGGTGATCAAACATACCGATGACAGCGTGGACATCTGCACGGATGCACCGGAAACCGGAATTTACAAGATGTTGGAAGACGGCCGCGTTGTCTTCGACCGGTTCGACTATCACCGCCGCGCGGTTGAGAGCGAAAACGAAGCGTTTTTCCTGCGTATCCTGCAACCGGGCGACTATCGCTATGAAGGCGCGGACATCGGTATTCTGGTGACAAGGGGGCGCTCTATGACCAAAGGGTTCCAGTTGAACGAGCGTGCGAAAAAGTGGATTCATGGTATCAAGCAATCCGTGAACGGCAAGGCGCTGCCGGTGGCTGATGCCGGTCCCGCCGTGGCAGAGCCCGCGTTCAAGATTTTGTAAGGAAAGCCATGTACTGGCGTGCAATCCGTGAAGAACAGCCCGGTCCGAAATGGTCCGGGCTGTTCAACGAATACTGGCCCGATTACAAAAACTGGTGGCTTCAGGAAGGGGACAGCGCAAGGCCGAGCTATCTGGAGAGCCGGCGTGCAATCGCGACGCATATGCCGGAAATCATCCCGCTCTACGACGATCTGTGTGAGCTTGCAGGCGGTGGTGATCAGGTGGCGCGGTTTCTCAGCTTTTATTGCCCGCCGCCATATCTGGCAGGGTGTTCACAGGCAATCTGGACCGGAAAAGAGCCGGTTCTGATGCGAAATTACGACTACAACCCCACCGCGTTTGACAGTCTGATCCTGCACACGGGCTGGCAGGGGCGGCGGGTGATGGGGGTCTCGGACGGGCTGTGGGGCATGGTGGACGGCTGCAATGATGCGGGCCTGTCCATATCCCTGACCTTTGGCGGGCGGCGCGTTGTAGGCATCGGCTTTGGCGTGCCACTAATTCTGCGCTATGTGTTGCAGACCTGCGAAACAGCGGAACAGGCGGGCAGGGCGCTGGCCCGTATTCCCACCCATATGAGCTATAACGTCACTGTGCTGGATGCAAAACGCCAGTATCTGACGGCGATGATGGCTCCGGACCGGCCCGCCGTAATCACCCATGCGGCAGTTGCGACCAACCATCAGGAACACGTGGAATGGGTCAGCCACGCACGGTTCACCGCCACGGTGGAGCGGGAACGCTTTTTGTTGCAACGTCTGGCGCTGCACCGTGATCCGGAGGAAAAGTTCATAGGTGCGTTTCTGAAACCGCCACTGTATTCCACAGCTTTCGATGCGGGCTTCGGCACGCTATACACCGCCGTTTACCGCCCGCGACTGCAACAAATGGAAGTGCGCTGGCCCGGTACGGTCTGGTCTTTTTCGATGGACGAATTTAACGAAGGGAGCCGGCGAGTCAGAATTCCCGGTGCTGCTTAGGAGCCTGAAATGTCCCATATTTTTCCCCGCCACAAAAAACAGTCCCCCCCCGTCGCGGTACGCGGTGAAGGTTGTTATCTTTATGATGCAGAGGGCAAACAGTATCTTGATGCTTCGGGTGGGGCGGCTGTGTCCTGTCTGGGACATAATGACCGCACCGTGATTGAGGCGGTAAAGGCGCAATTGGATAGTCTGGCCTATGCCCACACGGGGTTTCTCACCTCTGAACCGGCTGAAACGCTGGCGGATTTGCTGATCGAACAGGCGCCCGGTGATCTGGACCGTGTCTACCTTGTGTCCGGCGGCTCCGAAGCGGTGGAGGCGGCGCTGAAACTGGCGCGGCAGTATTTCGTCGAAAAAGGAGAACCGCAGCGGGGGCGTCTGATCGCCCGCAAGCAAAGCTATCATGGCAACACGATGGGGGCGCTTTCGGCAGGGGGCAATGCGTGGCGGCGTGCCCAATTCGGTCCGTTGCTGATCGACATGAGCCATATCGACCCCTGTTATGCCTATCGTCTGCAACAGGACGGTGAGAGCGCGGAAGCCTATGGCCTTCGTGCCGCCAATCTGTTGGAAGAAGAACTGCTGCGGGTCGGGCCGGAAACCGTCATGGCCTTTATTGCCGAGCCTGTGGTGGGCGCCACTGCCGGTGCGGTGCCTGCGGTGAAGGGCTATTTCAGGCGTATCCGTGAGATTTGCGATCAATACGGTATCCTACTGATACTGGACGAAGTCATGTGCGGCATGGGGCGCACCGGCAGTCTGTTTGCCTGTGAACAGGACGGGGTGGCACCGGATATACTGTGTATCGCCAAGGGTTTGGGCGCGGGTTATCAGCCGATTGGCGCGATGCTGTGCAGCAAGGAAATCTACCGGACGATCGAACAGGGCAGCGGTTTTTTCCAGCACGGCCACACTTATATCGGCCATCCCTGCGCCGCAGCGGCGGGGGTGGCTGTCCTGCGCTCTCTGAAATCGCGGGATCTGGTCACTGCGGCGCAAACGCAGGGCCATAAGTTGCGCACTGCGCTAACGGCAGAGTTTGCAGACCACCCGAACGTGGGCGACATTCGCGGGCGCGGGTTGTTCTGGGGTGTCGAACTGGTGGCAGACCGGCAGAGCAAGACACCGCTAGATCCTCAGCGCAAGACAGCGGCGCGGATAAAAGCGGCGGCGTTTGAGGCTGGCATGATCTGTTATCCGATGGGCGGCACCATCGACGGGCAAAGCGGCGATCATGTGCTGCTGGCCCCGCCTTTCATCATCACCGACCCCCAGATTGACGAACTGGTCGCCAAACTGTCACGGGCGATAACGGTCGGGCTTGGCTGATCAGCCAGAGCAGCTTTGCGAAAACGCGAAAGGTCCGCTTGCGTCGGGGAGGACAACGCAAGCAGACCTTTCAGGCACTTTAGTCGGACATTTGGGACAGGGATTGCCCATATGTGTCGTATCCCGCGCAGCAATTGTAAATCTTGCGCGGGCAACACCTAGGTGCCTTCAACTGTAGCCGAGTTTTCGGGGATGGTTTCGGTCGCGCCATCCTCTGTCACATCGTCTGACAGGTAGGTCAGCGTCAGCATCACAAGAATAGCGGCGGCACCGATCGCGATCATACCGATCAACGGGCCGTAATGGCGTTTCTTTTGTTTCTCAACGTTTGTTTCAGGGGCGGACATAGGTCTAACCTTTCCGGTTTGTAAGAGGGTTTCACAGGTGTAACCCGCAGCCCGCGAAAATGTTCCGAAGACTCTTTCTGTCGTAACGTAAAGGAAGATGTTGCGTGCGGGGGCGCGGTGGTGCCAGATTGCCGCAAACCCAATTTGAGGAGCTGCCCCCATGTCTGAACTCTGGACCCTGAGCGCCACCGAAATCGCTGCAAAAATCCGCGCCAAAGAAGTTTCCGCCACAGAAGTGACCAAGGCCCATCTGGAGCGGATCGACGCGGTCAATCCGGCGCTGAACGCGGTTGTGCAACATATGCCAGAGGAGGCGCTGTCCGCAGCCGCTGCGATTGACGCGGACATTGCCGCCGGACGAAAGGTCGGGTCGATGGCCGGTGTGCCGGTGACGATCAAAGTGAATGTAGATCAAACCGGCCATGCGACCACCAACGGTCTGAAACTGCTGGAAAACCTTGTAGCGGAAGAAGACAGCCCCGTTGTGGCAAATATGCGCAAGGCAGGCGCGGTGATCGTCGGACGCACCAATACGCCGGCGTTTTCCCTGCGCTGGTTTACCAAGAATGACCTGCACGGCCAAACCCTGAACCCCCACGGAAAGCACATCACGCCCGGTGGCTCTTCTGGTGGGGCGGGGTCTTCGGTGGCCAGCGGCATGGCAGCGGTCGGGCATGGTACGGATATTGGCGGGTCGATCCGCTATCCTGCCTATGCCTGTGGCATCCACGGGCTGCGCCCCACGCTGGGGCGGTTGCCGGCCTATAATCCTTCGGGGCCAGACCGGCATATCGGCGGGCAATTAATGGCCGTCGGCGGTCCGCTGGCACGCAGTATGGATGACATCGACCTTAGCCTGCGGGCTATGGCGGCAGAAGACCTGCGCGATCCGTGGTATGTGCCAGCCCCCATAGATCAGGGGGATTTCCCGCGCCGTGCGGCCCTGTGCCTGCGGCCAGATGGAATGGAGATAACGCCGGAAATCGAAGCGGCCCTGCTCGGGGCGGCCAAGGATTTGGCAGATGCAGGCTGGGAGGTAGAGGAAGTCAACTGCCCGCCGATGCAACCCGCCGCTGATATTAACGCCAAGCTCTGGCTGGCAGAGATGCGGCAGGGCGTGGACCGGATGGTAGAACAGGAGAATGAACCGGACAGCCGCCATGTGTTTTCCGTGATGCAGTCCTTGTCCGCCCCCGTGGATGCAGCGGGACTGCTCGACGCGCTGCGGGATCGTGTCACCCATCTGCGGGACTGGCAGTTATTTCTGGCGCAGCATTCCGTTTTGATCTGTCCGGTGTCCGGTATGTTGCCCTTCGACCAGCAGGCGGATGTTCAATCGGCAGAAGGCTTTGCGGCGATTATGAAAGCGCAGTTGACACAGGTTGCGGTGCCAGCGCTCGGCCTGCCGGGGCTGGCGGTGGCAACAGGTTCGGCGGCAGGCAAACCGATGGGCGTGCAACTGCTGGCGCGGCGCTACCGCGAGGATATTCTGATCGCGGCCGGACGGGATATAGAGGCGGCCCGTCCCGCCATCCTGCCGGTTGATCCCCAATAAAGCGTGATCGGACGTAACGGCATTGTTTCACCCCATTGGCGCAACTTGGGCTGCGGGGGTAGGCTGCTGCCAAATCAGATATTTGGAGTACACTATGACAACCTATCAACATGTGGCCCTTGCGTCCCGTCCTACAGGCTGGCCGACGCTTGACAACTTTCGGTTTGAGGACAAGGAACTGCCCGAAATGGGTGCGGGAGAGGTCACTCTGCGCACCATCTGGCTGTCCCTTGATCCCTATATGCGGGGCCGGATGAATGACGCGAAATCCTATGCGGACCCGGTGCCAATCGGCGGCACAATGGAAGGCGGCGCGATTTGTGAAGTGATCGCCTCCAACAACGACAAATTCGCGGTTGGCGACATTGTTGTCGGGCGCACCGGCTGGGCCACGCACGGGATTTCCGACGGCAGCGACATTCGCAAAATCGACCCTGACCTTGCACCGCTGTCTACCTATCTCGGCGTGCTTGGGATGCCCGGCATGACAGCCTGGATCGGGCTGAATGAAATCGGCAAGATGAAAGCGGGCGAAACCGTCCTGATTTCTGCGGCAACAGGGGCCGTGGGCGGTCTCGCCGGACAGTTGGCCAAAGCCAAGGGCTGCACCGTGATCGGCGTGGCCGGCGGTGCAGAAAAATGCGCTTTTGCGCAGGACGAGCTGGGCTTTGATGCCTGTCTCGATCACAAGGCCGCCAAAGACGGCCGCGAACTGGCGGCCCAAATCAGGGAGGCCGCACCGCAAGGGGTGGATGTCTATTTTGAAAACGTTGGCGGCAAGACGCTCGAGGCGGTTCTGCCAAATATGAACATGTTCGGCCGCATCGCGATTTGTGGCATGATCGCATGGTACAACGGCGATAACGTGGCTGACGCGCAGCCTCTGCCAGCAGTCTGGTCCACCATCCTGACCAAGCGGCTGAACGTGCAGGGCTTTCTTTTTCCCGACCATCAGGACAGCGCAGGTGCCTTCTTCAAAGAAGTCGCGCCAATGGTTGCAGCAGGGAAAATTAGCTTCCGCGAAACCGTGGCTGAGGGACTGGAAAATGCGCCCGAAGCCTTTCTGGAACTGCTCAAAGGCAACAATTTCGGCAAGCAGCTTGTGCGGGTCGGAGAAGATCCAAAGGGCTGAACCGGCGGGATAATCGTTTAGGAGAAGGGGGCTGGTTGGCCCCCTTTTTTAATGAGTATTTCTGGAACATTGAAGCAGTTAACGGTCAGGGCCGACGCGGACCATGCGTTTGCCGCGGTTTTCACCAGCCAGCAGGCCGATCAGCGCTGCGGGGGCGTTTTCGAGGCCGTCTACAATGTCCTCAGGGACTTTGATGGCGCCGGATTTGACCCAGTTTTGCAAGGCACGCAGGGCCGTTGCGTCTTCATGGGCGTAATCCATCACGATAAACCCTTCCATGCGCAGCCGTTTGACCACCACCATGCCCGGCAGGTTGCGAGGACCGCTCGGCGCGGCGGCGTCATACTGGCTGACCGCGCCGCAACAGACCACGCGGCCGCGCTCGTTCATGCGGAACAGGACAGTTTCAAGGGTGGCGCCGCCCACATTGTCAAAATAGATGTCGATCCCATCGGGGCAGGCAGCTTTTAACGCTTTGGGCCAAGCCGGATCGCGGTAGTCAACGCAGGCGTCAAAGCCGAGTTCGTCTACAACCCAATTGCCTTTCTCCGCACCCCCTGCAATGCCAACCACGCGACAGCCGATGGCTTTGGCGATTTGTCCCACATAAACACCGACCGAACCGGCGGCGGCAGAGACGACGACTGTTTCACCAGGCAGCGGGCGACCGACGGACATCAGCCCGTGAAAGGCGGTTTTCCCTGCGATGCCAAAAACCGACATCAAATGGGAGAGCGTTTCGACCTTTGGCAATTTTTGCGCACTGCGGGCCGGCACCACGGCGTGATCTGCCCAGACGGTTTCAACCGCGACGATGTCTCCGGCCGCGAACCTGTCCGAGCGGCTCTCGGTGACTTCGCCCAAGGCGTATGTGTGCATTGCGTCTCCGGCGAGGATCGGCTCTCGGTAGGTGGCGCCCTGCATCCATGCGCGGTTGGCGGCGTCGATAGACATCAGGATCGTGCGCACCTGTAGTTCGCCGTCCTTCAGGGCGGGAAGCTCGGTCTCTTGGAGTTCGAAATGGTCTTGTGTCAGAGCGCCTTTGGGCAGTTCCTTGACGATGACCTGACGGGTTTTCATAGGATGTTCCTTAAGTTTTGAGTGAAGGGTCGCTCAGGACCTGCCAGCGGCTTTTCCGCTGAGGCAAAGTGGTTTCGGGCAGGACGGCGCGATCAGCGAAGCAGGTGTCCGGTCTGCACGGGCTGTCCAAGGCTAGCTCCTGTTTGACGGGGGATGCGGTTTGTGAAAAGCCTAAGGCCAAGTTTGAAAACCTGTCAATCAATGGGCGCTGCGACGTGGCGGCATTGCTGGAAGACCCTGAACGAAAGAAAGACGCCGATGACAAAAGAATATCCCCAACACCGCTTTGTCGTGCCAAAAGATGGGGTGGATGTGCTGTTCATCCGCCACGGCGAGACCATTCCGGCCCGCCCCGGTGTGTCTTTTCCAATGAAAGACGGTCACGGCAATCCGCCGCTGCATCCCCGTGGGGAAGCCCAAGCCGAAGCCGTGGGCGAGCGTCTGCGGCACACGCATTTTGATGCGCTGTATGTGACCTCTCTCCAGCGGACCCATCAAACTATGGCACCACTTGCAAAGCATCTGGGGATGACGCCGATTGAAGAACCGGACCTGCGGGAAATCCGGCTCGGGGACTGGGACGGCGGGTTGTATCGCATCAAATCGGCCGAGGGTGCTCCGGAGTTTTTACGCGCCAAGGCCGAGCATGAGTGGGGTCACATACCGGGCGCGGAAACCACCGCAGAGCTGCACGAACGGGTAGAGCGGGGCCTGAGGCGGCTGCTTGACAATCACGCCGGAGAGCGGATTGCCTTTTGTGTGCATGGCGGGGTTGTGGGGGCGATCATGTCGATTGCTACGGGCTGTAAGCCCTTCGCGATGATCGGCGCGTCCAACGGGTCAATCAGCCGTGTGGTCCTGACGAAAGAGCGGTTTTTCGTGCGCAGTTTTAATGACTGCAACCATCTCGGGGAATGAAGGAACTTTGTAAGGCATTGTGAGGCAAGAGGAAAAGTGATGACCCTGCAATTATGAAGCGTCATATAAGAAGCTTCATATATGACGCGTCGAAATCGCAGGGTCATCGGTGCGGAGTGGGGGCGGTGCGGGGGTCACGGCGTTTTTTTATAGGGTTATGCCACCTTTAAAGCGCCGCCAACAGGAAAGGGCAAAGCCGCGGCCTTGCCCTTTCTTCACCAGTTCAGCGGGTTTAGTCCACGTTTAGGACGACTTTGCCCAGCACTTTGCGTTGCTCCAGCAGGTTCAGCGCATCAGCGGCTTTCTCCAGCGGGAAAGACGCCGAAATCTGCGGCTTGATTTGTCCTTTGGACCACATGCCGAACAGCTCTTTCAGGTTGGCCTGATGCACGTCCGGTTCCATCTGGGTGAAAGCCCCCCAAAAGACGCCGACCACCTGACAGTTCTTCAACAGTGTCAGGTTCAGGGGCAGTTTCGGGATGCCCGCCGGAAAGCCCACCACCAGAAAGCGACCTTCCCAGCCAAGCGCACGCACCGCGGGTTCGGCGTAATTGCCGCCCACCGCATCGTACACCACCTGAACACCTTTGGGACCGGCCAGTTTCTTAATCGCGTTGGAAAATTCCTTTTGCGCATCGCGGTCCATTTCGCGCGGATAGATCAGCGTCTCATCCGCGCCGAGTTCCTTGCAGAAGGCTGCCTTCTCTTCGGAAGATACCGCCGCAATCACCCGTGCGCCCATCGCCTTGCCCAGCTCGATTGCAGCAGCCCCGACACCGCCAGCAGCGCCAAGGATCAGCAGGGTTTCCCCCTCCTTCAACGCCGCCCGCTGTTTGAGCGCATAATGGGAGGTGCCATAGGTCAGGATGAAACAGGCGGCCTGATCAAAGGGCATGTCATCAGGGATCGGAACCAGCGTCGATTTATGGGCGATCACATGGGTGGAAAATCCGTTATAACCGGGCACGGCCAGCACGCGGTCCCCGACAGAAACGTTGGTTACACCTTCGCCCAGGCTTTCGATCTCGCCGGAAACCTCACCGCCCGGCGCAAAAGGGCGCTGCGGTTTCAACTGGTATAAATCTTTGATAATCAGCGTGTCAGGAAAGTTCACACCGGCGGCACGGACGCGGATTACGACCTCTCCCTTGCCGGGTTTCGGGGTCTCGGTTTCGGTCAGTTCCAGCGTCTCCGGACCACCGGGTTCATTGCTCATCATCGCGCGCATTGCGTCTCTCCCAGATTAAAATGACGTTACATCACGCCCACGTTCAGGGGCTGGAACAATCTTGTCAACGAACAAGTGAAATGCAATTCTGCATAGCGGAACTTGACGCAGCGTTTGGGAGGAAAGCCGTGCCGTTTGACACCACTAATCCGGAGAAATTCCGCGCCGAAATACGCGCTTGGCTGGCAGAAAACTGCCCTGTCGAGATGCAGGACGGGGATACAACAGCAGATTCGATTTGCTGGGGGGGACGCAACTGGACCTTCCAGTCGGACGCGCAAAAACAGTGGCTGGAGGTCTGCGCCAAGAACGGTCTGACCTGTCCGACATGGCCACAGGAATTTGGCGGGGCAGGGTTTGACCGCGATCAGGAAAAAATCTGGCTGTCCGAACTGGACCGCATCGACGCCCGCCTGCCGCTGCAATCCTTCGGGATCTGGATGCTTGGACCTGCGTTGCTGCATTTTGGCAGCCACGAGCAAAAGCTGCACTACCTCCCGCCGATCACCCGAGGTGAAATCCGCTGGTGTCAGGGCTATTCCGAGCCGGGCGCCGGATCCGATCTGGCCAGCGTTCAATCTAAAGGTGAAGATCAGGGTGATCACTGGCTGGTAAATGGCCAGAAGGTCTGGACCTCTTATGCGGATAAGGCGGACTGGATTTTTGCTCTGATCCGTACCGATAAGGACGCGCCGAAACACAAGGGGATTTCCTTCCTGCTGTTTGACATGCAGTCCGAAGGTGTATCGACCCGCCCGATCAAACTGATCTCTGGCGCCTCCCCGTTTTGCGAAACATTCTTTGACGATGTGAAGGTTCCTAAAGACCAGATTGTTGGCACAGAGAACCGTGGCTGGGATGTGGCGAAATATCTGCTGACACACGAGCGGGAAATGATTTCCGGTGGTGGGTCTGGGCGCGGTGCGGGACGTTCACTGGCCAAGGTTCTTGCAGATGCGGGGCATGATTTGTCAGAGGCGTCCCTTCGTAGCGAAGCCATTGCCTGTGACATCGAAGAAATGGCCGTGGGTCTGACGATCGAGCGCTACAAGGATCAGGCAGCGGGTGGCAAAGGTGTGGGCGATGCCTCTGCCATGCTGAAATATGCCGGGACCGAGTTAAACAAACGCAAGCATGAATTGTTCATGTCGGCAGGCGGATCAGAGGCGCTGCAATGGGATGGTGCGACGGGCAGTCTGCCTGCGGACTGGCTGCGGACCAAGGCGAATTCCATTGAAGGGGGAACGTCAGAAGTGATGCTTTCCATCATTTCAAAGCGCGTTTTGGGACTTCCGGGGTAAATTACTATGACAAATCTGACATTGAACGAAGATGAAACAATGCTGGTAGACAGCGCCCGTGGCTTTCTGGACGAAGCCTCTCCGGTGGAGAAGTTCCGCGAATTGCGCGATGCTGGCAAAGCCTATAATCCCGAACTGTGGAAGCAGATGGCCGATCTTGGCTGGACCGGTGTTCTGGTCCCTGAAGATCAGGGCGGCATAGATATGGGCCACGCAGCGGCCAATCTGCTGGCGCAGGAGATGGGCAGAACGCTGGTGTCCTCGCCGTTTATTTCTACCGCTGTCATGGCGGCAACGGCGCTACGGCAGGTGGCCGATAATCCCCGCGCTGCCGAGGCGCTGGCCCAAATCGCAAGCGGTGATCTGACTTATGCGCTGGCGCTGGACGAGGGCGTGAAACACGCTCCGAGCAAGACACAGTTGCAGGCGGAACGGGTGGGGAACGGCTTTTCACTGAGCGGCGAAAAAACATTTGTGGTGGACGGCGGATCGGCCGACCGTCTATTGGTTCTGGCCCGCACAGGGGATGCAGAGGGCGCATTGACCCTGTTTGACATTCCGGCAGACCGCGACGGGATCACCCGTACAGCGCAAAACATGATTGATGCCCGTGACAGTGCGCAGATCAGCTTTGAAGGGGTGGAAGCCACTGGCGAGGACGTGGTCGGCACCGTGGATCAAGCGATGAGCGTTCTCAACCCTGCGTTGCGCGCGGGGCAGGCGGCGCTGGCTGCGGAAATGACCGGTCTCAGCTCCGGTGCTTTCGGGATGACCGTCAGCTATTTGCAGGAACGCAAGCAGTTCGGCGTGCTGATCGGCCAGTTTCAGGCACTGCAACACCGTGCGGCGCATCTGTGGTCCGATATTGAAGTCACCACATCCACAATTGCAAATGCGGGCCGGATGATGGACGAAGATCCCGAGAGCGCCGCGCTGGCCGTGTCGCTGGCCAAGGCCAGAGCCTGCCAGACAGCAAAGCTGGCGGTGATGGAAGGGGTGCAGATGCACGGCGGAATCGGCATGACCGATGCGTTTGACATGGGCTTCTTCATGAAACGCGCCCGCGTGGCGCAGGAATGGTTGGGCGATTACGGCTATCACGCCGAACAGATCGCAAAAATAAAAGGATATTAAGTATGACAATCCGTTTTGATGGAAAGGTTGCCATCGTCACAGGCGCAGGCATCGGACTGGGGCGCAGCCATGCGCTGGGTCTGGCCGCACGCGGCGCCAAGGTCGTTGTGAACGATCTCGGGGTTGCTGCAGACGGGCAGGGGCGGTCCTCGGCCGAGGCAGAAGCCGTTGTCGCGGAAATCATCGAAGCCGGTGGTGAGGCGATGGCCCACGGCGCTGATGTGTCCAACGAGGCAGAGGTCAAGGACATGGTGCAACAGGCCATGGACAAGTGGGGCCGTATCGACATCCTGATCAACAACGCCGGTATCCTGCGGGACAAGACTTTCGCCAAGATGACGCTGGACGACTTTAAAAAAGTTGTGGACGTGCATCTGATCGGCACAGCCACCGTCACCCACACCGTCTGGCCGATCATGCGCGAGCAGGGCTACGGGCGGATCGTTCTGACCGCGTCTTCTTCGGGGCTTTACGGCAACTTCGGACAGTCCAACTATGGCGCGGCCAAGGCAGCGATGATGGGTCTGATGAATGTGTTGCACATGGAAGGCGCGCGGGATGATATCCGCGTGAACACGCTGGCACCAACCGCGACAACCCGCATGACGGAAGAGCTCTTCACGCCGGAAGTCGGTGAGTTGCTGCGCCCCGAAACCATTACGCCGGGCGTGCTTTACCTTGTGTCCGAAGACGCACCTTCCCGCGTGATCATGGGCGCCGGTGGCGGCTCTTTTGCGCAAACCCGTGTCTATGAAACAAAGGGCATTACCCTTGGGGGGGATGACATCACGCCGGAAAACGTGGCCGCCCAATGGGATAAGGTCACAGACCCGACGGATCAGGAAATCCTGACCCAAGCTTTTGAACAAACCGGAAAATACGCCAAGAACGCCGCCGATCTGGCAGGCATCAAACTGGAAAAATAAGGAACTCTCATTATGCGTGACGCAGTTATTGTATCTACCGCCCGTACCCCGATCGGCAAAGCCTATCGCGGTGCCTTCAACGCAACACTTGGTCAGGAACTGGCCGGCCATGCGATCAAACACGCGGTGCAGCGTGCCGGTGTCGAAGGGGTGGACGTGGATGACGTTGTGATGGGCGCTGCCCTGCAACAAGGCTCCACCAGCACGAACATTGCCCGTCAGGCGGCCATTCGCGCAGGGCTTGGCATCACCGCGCCTGGCATGTCGCTGGACCGCCAGTGTGCCTCTGGCATGATGGCGATTGCGACAGCGGCAAAGCAGGTCATCACTGATGGTATGGACGTTGTTGTGGGGGGCGGGGTTGAATCTGTGTCCACCGTGCAAACCCCCAATATGTTCCTGACACCTGACCCGTGGTTCAAGGAACACCAGCCCGATATGTATATGTCCATGCTGGAAACCGCCGAGACCGTTGCAGCCCGCTACAATGTTTCGCGTGAGGCGCAGGATGCCTATGCCGCACAGTCCCAAGCCCGCACCCACGCAGCGCAGCAGGCTGGCAAGTTTGACGACGAAATCGTGCCCCTGACATCCACGATGAAGGTGATGAACAAGGAAACCAAGGAAGTCACCGAACACGAAGTGACACTGGACAAGGACGAAGGCAACCGCCCGAGCACGACGGAAGAGTCGCTCGCCGGTTTGCAGCCTGTGTTCAAGGACGGTCTGGTCATCAAGGAAGGCAAGTTCATCACGGCTGGGAATGCCTCGCAACTCTCTGACGGCGCGTCTGCGGCGGTTGTGATGGAAGCCAAACTTGCCGAGCAAAAGGGCCTGCAACCGCTGGGTCGTTATGTTGGTGTGATGGCGGCCGGTCTGGCACCTGACGAAATGGGCATCGGTCCGATCTACGCGGTTCCCAAACTGCTTAAGGCGCATGGTCTGAAGATGGACGACATCGGTCTGTGGGAACTGAACGAGGCTTTTGCCGTGCAGGTGATCCATTCCCGCGATGTTCTGGGTATTCCGGATGAGTTGCTGAACGTGAACGGCGGCGCGATTTCCATCGGCCATCCTTACGGTATGTCGGGCGCGCGGATGGTGGGCCACGCATTGATCGAGGGCAAGCGTCGCGGTGCGAAATACGTGGTTTGCACCATGTGCGTCGGCGGCGGCATGGGTGCCGCAGGTCTGTTCGAGGTCCTCTAAGCCTCCATATACTTATTAAAAAAAACGGAATGTGCCAATGCTTTGGCGCATTCCTGCCTAGCTCTCTAACCTGTTAAGGATCGCCTTTATGTCCCGTCCCTGGAACGCAACCCACGCCGAGTCCCACCTGCCCAAAGCCCTGCAGGGGCTGCGCATTCCCGCCGTTGCCTCCCCGATGTTTATCATTTCCGTGCCAGCCTTGGTCATTGCCCAGTGTAAGGCGGGGATCATCGGTTCCTTTCCGGCCCTGAACGCCCGTGAAGCAGACGGAGAGCATCCGCTGCTCGACACTTGGCTGACCCAGATCAAGGAAGAACTGGACCGCCACAATCAGGCCAATCCCGACACGCCTGCCGCGCCTTATGCAGTGAACCAGATCGTGCACCGCTCTAACGGGCGGCTGGAGCGGGACATCGAGATTTGCGTTCAGCATGAAGTTCCGGTCTGGATCACCTCGCTTGGCGCACGGGTCGAAGTGAACGAAGCCGCGCATTCCTGTGGCGGCATCACGCTGCATGACATCATCAACAACCGCTTTGCGAAAAAAGCGATTGAAAAAGGCGCTGACGGTCTGATCGCGGTTGCCGCCGGTGCCGGTGGCCATGCCGGTCCCCAATCGCCCTTTGCGCTTATTCAGGAAATCCGCGAATGGTTTGACGGCCCGCTGCTGCTGTCCGGTTCCATTGCCACAGGCAAAGCCATTGCCGCTGCGCGGGCGATGGGCGCCGATCTCGGTTATATCGGCTCGCCGTTTATCGCTACCGAAGAAGCCAACGCCGTGCAGGGCTACAAGGATGCTATCGTCAACGGCACTGCCGCGGATATTGTGACTTCCAGCCTGTTTACCGGCGTTTCCGGCAACTATCTGCGCCCCTCGATTGAGGCCGCAGGCATGGACCCTGACAACCTGCCTTCGGCGGACGCCTCTTCGATGAATTTCGCATCCGGTTCGTCCAAACCCAAAGCGTGGAAGGAAATCTGGGGTGCAGGGCAGGGGATCGGCGCAATCAATGCCGTGCAACCCGCTGCGGAACTGATCGACCGGATTGCCAGTGAATACCATGCAACAATGGCGCGTCTGTCCGGCGAGGCCGGTTAATCGCAATGGCGGAACTGATCGTAATCCGGCACGGGCAGGCGTCGTTCGGGGCAGACAATTACGACCGTTTGTCCCCCGCAGGCCACGAACAGTCCCGCCTTGCCGGCGCCCTGCTGCGTGCGCGCGGATGGGTGCCGGATCGCATTGTGGTCGGCTCTCTCGTGCGCCAGATGGAGACACTGCGCTCTATGGGGTATGACAATCCCGAGATCCACGCGGGCTTTAACGAGTATGATTTCCACAACCTCTTGCATACGCGGTATAACGGGGATGTGCCCGATCTCGTCATGGGGGAGCGCAAGACCCATTTCCGCACCCTGCGCGAAACCATATTTGAATGGCAGGACGGCGGATTGGCCGGTGCCTCTGAAAGCTGGGTCGATTTCACCACACGGGTCGAAGACGCGCTGTCAACGGCGACCCGTGACGGGGCAGAGCGGGTTCTGGTGGTCAGTTCCGGCGGGGTGATCGGGCAAACCGTTGCCTCGGTTGTGGGGGCTGCACCCAAGATGATGATGACCCTGAACCTGCAAGTGAAAAATACCTCGATGAGCAAGATTATCTTCTCTGGCAAGAAACGGTTCTTGCATGAATTCAACGCCACACCGCATCTGGATTCTCCGGAATTCGCAGAGATGCTGACCTACAGTTAGGGGACGCCATGAGCGATACACAAACTCTGGATACCGCCGTTGTTGCGGAATATCTGTCGGATAAGATCGACGGTTTTGAAGGCCCGCTGGAGGTTGAGAAATTTCAGGTCGGCCAGTCCAATCCGACGTTTCTGCTGAAAACGCCCGGCCGTAATTTCGTGCTGCGGCGCAAACCACCGGGGGTTCTGCTGAAATCGGCCCATGCGGTGGATCGTGAATTTCGCGTGCAATCGGCGCTGGCGAATACGGATGTGCCGGTGGCTAAGATGCACCATCTTTGTGAGGATGACAGCGTTATCGGGTCGATGTTCTACGTGATGGACCATGTGGACGGGCGCAATCATACGCTGCCCACCATGCCGGATCAGGACAATGCCATGCGCAGCGGCGTGATTGACGATATGAACCGCGTGCTGGCCGCTTTGCATGATGTGGATATTGATGCCGTGGGCCTGTCGGATTTCGGCCCGCCCGGCAATTACTACGAACGCCAGATCGGCCGCTGGTCCAAACAATACCGCGCCTCGGAAACTGAAACGGTCGCAGATATGGACCGGCTGATGGAACTGCTGGTGGAACAGTCCCCCGCGGATGATGGCCAGCGCACATTGGTCCACGGGGATTACCGGATCGACAATATGATGTTCCAGAAAGACGGGCCATTATGTCTGGCAGTGCTGGACTGGGAGTTGTCCACGATCGGGCATCCGTACGCGGATCTGGCGGCGGTGATCATGCAATGGCAGATGCCCGCGACTGCCGAAGGCCGCGGCCTTGCCGGCGTGGATCGCGCTGCCCTTGGCCTGCCGACTGACGCGGAATTTATCGCCCGCTATTGCGAACGGCGCGGTATTGGTCCGATTGACAATTTCGGCTTTTATCTGGCATTCAATTTCTTCCGTATGGCGGCGATTATTCAGGGTGTTCTGAAACGGGCGCTGGACGGGAATGCGTCCAATCCGGAACGGGGCAAGCAGATGGGGCAATATGTGCCGGTCTTTGCCAATGCCGGTTTGAAGGCGCTAGAGCAGGGATAAAGCAAATGGCCGAGATTCATGTCATTCCGGACCTCGATGAGGATAAAGACCGCAACTTCATCACCGCGCTGGCCCGCGGGCTGGATGTGTTGCGCTGTTTCCGGCCAAATGAATCGGTCCTGACCAATACAGACATCGCCAAACGCACGGGCCTGCCCAAACCTACGGTCTCCCGCCTGATCTATACGCTGTGTCGCCTCGATTACCTGTCTCTGGACGAGAAATCGGGCGGCTACCGGCTGGGGGCGGGGGTGCTGTCGCTTGGCTTTGGCGTTTTGTCGGGGATGGAAATTGCCGAGCGTGCGAAGGAAGAGATGCTGCGCCTGCGGGACGGGCCGAACAGCTATATTACCTGTGCGTTGGCGGAACGCCATCTGACCGATGCGATCTATATCGCGGTGGAACGCTCTTGCGAGGATGTGTCCCTGCGGCTTTCCATCGGCTCGCGCCTGCCGCTGTTCTTTTCGGCCATCGGTCGGGCGATCCTGGTCGGGCTGGACGAAGCCGGACTGGAAGCGGCCTTTGCCTGCGGTGCCGAATTCCTGCCCGATCTGGTGGCGGAGCAAAAAGCAAGCTATGCCGAGGCGAAACAGCAATATGAAAAAGTCGGTTTCTGTTCCGGTTTTGGCGACTGGCGCCCTGACGTGAACGGCGTGGCTGTTCCGGTGCGCGGGCTGGACGGTCGCGTGTTCGGGTTGAACGTGGGCGGCCCGTCCTTCCATGTCAAACCGGAGGAACTGGAGACGGTCTACGGGCCGTTACTGGTTAAATCGGCAGAACTATTAGGGATGAATCCGCGATGAGTGACGGATCTGGTTTGTTTGAAGAACCTTATGAATACCAAAGACTTCTCGGGTATAGTGTAACCTCGTGGAGTGAGGGCGAAGCGGTGGTCGAGATGCCGCTAGAGGCCAAACACGGCAATCGCTACGGGCTGCCCCACGGCGGGGTGCATGCCAGTCTGCTCGACACGGCGATGGGGTTCGCCGGAAGCTACACCGGCGACCCCGAAGCGCCGCAACTGGTGATGACCCTGACGATGACGGTGCAATATCTGTCCCGACCCAAAGGCAAGCGGTTGATCGCCAGAGCCTGGCGCACAGGGGGCGGGCGCAAAACCTATTTCGCGGATGCCGAGCTTTGCGATGAAACCGGCGAAGTGATCGCCAAAGCCACCGGCACCTTCCGTTATCGCAACCGCTAGCACTGCGCGGTTTCAGCGTCTTTCTCTGCAATCCTGTCTGCGAAATGTTGTAGCAGTTTATGTTTGAAAATCTTGCCGCTGGCGGCGGCTGGATAGTCTTCGACAATGAAAATATGGCTCGGGACTTTATAGGCCACCAGCCGTTCCCGCAACCAGCGTTTCAGCTTGTCCTCGTCCAGCGCATCGGTACCCTTCACAAAGGCAAGGATTTCCTCGTCGCCCGGCACCATGCGGCCCACAACCGCCGCCTGAAATACGTCTGGATGCCTTGACAGCATCGCCTCGATTTCCGGCGGATGAACGTTAAAGCCGGAGCGGATGATCAGTTCTTTCAGCCGACCCACAATATGCAGCCCGCCGCCTTCGTCAAACCGGCCTAGATCGCCGGTGCGGAAGAACCCGTCGTCGGTCATCGCTTCGGCCGTGCGCTCGGGATCGCGATAGTAGCCTTTCATCACATTCTCGCCGCGCACCTGAATTTCCCCGACCCCATCATCGTTTTTGTCCCAAAGCCGCACTTCGATCCATTTGTAGGGCGTGCCGACGCCCACGTCCTCACGCGGGGCGTCGTTGTGGGTGGCAGCGATAGACGGAGAGGTTTCGGTCATGCCGTATCCGTTGTTCAGGGGCAGGCCAAAGACCTTTTCGGCCCGCGCCTTCAACCCCGGATCAAGGGGGGCACCGCCGGTCATCATACTGATAAGGGCAGGGGCGTTCAGGTCTTCCTTTGCTTCGTGCAGATGCTGCATGATGGCGGCCATCATCTGGGGCACTGCGGGAAAGCGTGTCGCCCCGTCCCGCAACAGCGAAAGGACCGCAAGCGTGTCAAATCGCGCGAACAGATGCAGCGTGGCCCCTGCGATCATGGCGGGCAGAAATACCGAGGCCAGCGCGTAAATATGGGTGCCGGGCAGAACGCCAACCACGCGGTCGTCCGGCGTCAGCCCGTGAAACCGGGCAGAGTTCTGCGCACTGAACAGCAGGTTGTTATGGGTCAACATCACGCCCTTGGGCGCACTGGTGGTGCCGGTGGTATACAGCAGCACCGCCACCTGATCGCTGCTCGCGCTGACAGGCTCTGTTTCAGTTTCTTTAACCTTTGTCGCATAGACCGGACCACAGGCCAGCGCACCGATCTTATCCGCCTCCATCCGCTTTGCATGGGCGCGGGCCGGTTCAGAGGCGCTGTGGGTGAACACCACACAGCGCGGCGTGGCGTGGGACTGGATCGCGGCGATTTCATCGGCGGATTGTCTGGCATTGACCAGAACCAGCCATGCGTCCAGACGGCTGGTGGCAAAAACCATTGCAGCATAGAACACAGAGTTCTCTGCGACCAGCACCACACGGTCGCCACCGCGTACCCCGTGATCCTGCAAAATCCGCGTCATGGCGGCGACTTCCATCTGCAAATCGCCATAGCTGAAGCTGCTTCCGTCGAAATCCACCAGCGCCGTCGCGCCGCTGTCTTTTCCCTCCAATACCTGATGCAAACGATCCATCTTAACCCTCCCCGATACCGTCCTGTTGGACGCCCGGCTGAGAGAAACAGAAATCTGCCCGTCAAAAAAGCACTAATTCAAATGACGTTCCGGTTAAGGCGCTCAGGAAATGTGACCCAACGTTACGAGCAGGTGAAATGCTTGACTTATCACCTGAGTGTGTAACTCTTTCCGCTATATCAACCGCGCGTTTTACGCGCAGGGTGATAGTCATTCTGGGAGGAATATAATAATGATCAAAAAAACAAGATTAGGCGTAGCCACGGCACTGGCCGTCAGCTTGGGTGCTTCGGTTGCTTTTGCGGATACCGTGAAAATCGCCTTCGTTGACCCGCTGTCCGGACCATTCTCGCCTACAGGGACCAACGGCTTTGCCGAATTCCAGTACGCGGCTGAAAAGCTGGTTAACGATCAGGGCGGTGTTCTGGACGGGGACATGTTTGAAATTGTCGGTTTCGACAACAAGATGAGCCCCAAGGAATCTCTTATTCAGGTTCAGGTCGCGATTGATCAGGGCATCCGCTACATCGCGCAGGGGAACTCTTCGGGGATTGCCCATGCAATCACCGATGCGATCAACAAACACAACCGCCGCAACCCTGATGATCGGGTGCTGTTTTTGAACTATGCAGCGGTTGATCCGGCGCTGACCAATGATGCCTGTAACTTCTGGCACTTCCGCTTTGATGCCAACGCAGACATCAAGATGGATGCGCTGACAGATGTTATGGCCGAGGACGAGAACCTCAAGAAGGTCTATGTGATCGGTCAGGACTATTCCTTCGGGAAATCCGTGGCTGCAGCTGCTGTTCGCAATCTCAGTGAAAAGCGTGCAGACGTAGAGATCGTCGGCAACGAATTGCACCCGATTGGTAAGGTAAAGGACTTCACGCCTTATGCGCGCAAGATCGTCTCTTCCGGTGCGGATGCGGTGATCACAGGCAACTGGGGCGCGGACATGGTTGGTCTGGGTAAGGCGATCATCGACGCCGGATTTGAAGGACCGATCTACACCTATTACGCGGCCTCTAATGGCATCACCCGCACCTTTGGCGAACAGGGTACAGGCCACATCTATCTGGTGAGCGAAGGCGCTGTGAACCCGCCTGCATCCGACCGGACTGCGGCTTATGTGGAGGGGTTTGAAGCCAAATACCCTGACCACGACATCACCCAGCCCCGTATCGCCAACACCATTGAAATGCTGGCAAAAGCGATCAATGAAGCTGGCACTGCGACTGATGTTGTAAAAGTGGCCCAAGCCCTTGAAGGCATGGAGCATGACAGCATCTGGGGTGGTAAACTGTTCATGCGTCCCGACGATCACCAGATCATCCAGAACGTTGATATTCAGGAACACACCAGCGAAGGTCTGCAGTTCTACATGGATGCCTCTGAATGGGGTATGAAACTGGTAAGCGAAGTCGAGATGGCTGGCATGGACAGCCCGACGACCTGCAAAATGAAGCGCCCGTAACGGCTGTGCTTCGCGGCCCGCTTCGGTTTCTCGAAGCGGGCCTTTTTTGTCTAAAATTCAAAAATCGTTAGGGTTGGGACACGATGGAACTTGTTCTCGTTATCCTGATTGACGGTCTCGTGTATGGATTGCTGCTGTTTATGCTGTCCAGCGGGTTGACGTTGATCTTTTCTATGATGGGCGTGCTGAACTTCGCCCATGCCAGCTTCTACATGCTGGGGGCTTACTTTGCGTATCAAATCAGCCGGTATATGGGCTTTTGGCCGGGGCTAATCCTTGCGCCGATTATCGTCGGATTGGCAGGGGCCGCGATCGAAAGGTTTGGCCTGCGCAAAGTGCATCAGTACGGCCATGTGCCCGAGCTGATCTTTACCTTCGGTCTTGCGCTGCTGATTGAGGAAATCGTCCAGTTTTTCTGGGGCAAGAACCAGGTTCCCTATGACGCACCGGACGTGTTGCAATTCGCGCTGTTCTCCATCGGGACAAACGAGATTCAGGCCTATAAGGTCTTTATGATTGCCATTTCTGTGCTGATCTTCCTGTGTCTGCTTTACGTGCTGACAAAAACACGGGTTGGTATGATTATTCAGGCTGCCCTGAGTTATCCGCGCACGGTTGAGGCGCTTGGCCATAACGTGCCTTTCATCTTCATGGGTGTGTTTGGCGTTGGCACCGCACTGGCCGGACTGGCTGGCGTGATTGCCGGACCGCAGCTTGGCACATTTCCGGGCATGGCGTTCCTGCTTGGCTCTATCGTGTTTGTGACCATCGTGATCGGGGGGCTTGGCTCTCTCTGGGGGGCGCTGGTGGCGTCCTTGCTGATCGGCTGGATGACCACATTTGCAGCCTCTTACAACGTTGCGATGGCGGACATCCTGATGGCCTTCGGCTTTGAGATGCCCGAGGATATGTCCGAACACGCCCTGCGTGATCTCTGGACACTGACCCTGCCGCAAATCGGGCCGATCCTGCCTTATCTGCTGATGGTGGTGATCCTTGTCTTCCGCCCCTATGGCCTGTTTGGAAAGCGTGACGCATGACAGATACAAGTTCCATTATGATCAAGAAACGGTCCTACGGCGGGCTGACCACGGGGACGGTTGCGCCTTGGGTGATCTGTACGGCGATCCTGTTGGTGTTGCCCTATGTGTTCCAGTCGAACTCTGCGCTGACCATCATGAACCAGATGGCAATCACCATCGTCTTTGCGCTGGCCTATAACATGTTGCTCGGGCAGGGGGGCATGCTGTCCTTTGGTCATGCGGTCTATATGGGTATGGGCGGGTTCATGTGTATGCATGTGATGAACTGGGTGGAGTATCAGAATATTCCGCTGCCCTTGCCGCTGCTGCCGGTTGTCGGTGGATTGTTCGGCATGGGGATGGCAACGATCATCGGTTCGTTTTCAACCCGAACCGCCGGTACGGTCTTTGCCATGATCTCTTTGGGGATTGGCGAACTGATCGCGGCAAGTTCCGTGATCGTCGTTGCCTTTTTTGGTGGCGAGGAAGGGGTGAGCGGCGACCGCACCTATGGTCTGCCGGTCTTCGGCTACGAATTTCTGACCAAGATCGAGGTATATTACCTGACCGCAGGTTGGCTCGTCCTGTCGGCACTGCTGATGTACCTGTTTTCCAGAACCCCTGTGGGGCGGATGGCGAATGCGGTGCGCGACAACCCCGAACGGGCGCAGTTCCTTGGCTATTCAGCCCGTTGGGTGCGGTTCTATTCCTTCTGTGCATCCGGTTTCTTTGCCGGTGTTGCAGGCGGTCTGTTCGCCATCAACTTTGAGATCCTGACAGAGGAAAACCTTAACCTTGTGACCTCCGGTTCGATCCTGCTGATCACCTTTCTGGGGGGCGTCGGGTTTTTCTTTGGTCCGATCATCGGTGCCATCGTGTTCACCCTGTTGCAATCGGTGTTGTCGCTGCAAACCGAGCTTTGGCAACTTTATGTCGGCGCATTGTTCGTTCTGACGGTGATGTATTTCCCGGGCGGTCTGGCGGGTGTCATCATGATGCATGTCGCCCCCTACAAGCTCGGCAAGCTCAACACTTTGGTGATGCCCTATGTCAAAACGCTGATCCCTGCGGCAATTGGTATTCTGGGGCTGGCCAGCTTTTGCGAGATCATGTTCCACTTCAAACATGCCGCAGTGGGTGAGCATGACATGAGCCTGTTCGGGATCGAATTTTCAACCCACAGTCCGATCCCTTGGGTGGTGATTATCGGGGTGACGGTTCTTGGCTTCTGGCTCGCGAAACGCAACTCTGCGGAACTGCGCGAGACTTGGGCCAATGCGAATGTAATGACCGTACCCAAAGAAGGAGGCGCACAATGACGGCTGCTCTTGAACTTGAAGGCTTGCGCAAGTCCTTTGGCAAGACCGAGATCATACGCGGGGTGGATCTGTCCATCGGCAAGGGCGAACGCCATGCCATCATCGGGCCGAACGGGGCGGGGAAGTCCACCCTGTTCAACCTGATCACCGGACGGTTTCCCCAGACCTCGGGTCATGTGCGGCTGCACGGGCATGATCTGGCGGGAAAGGCCCCGTTTGAAATCAACCGGATGGGACTGTCCCGCAGTTTCCAGATCACCAACATTTTTCCGCGCATGACAGTGTTTGAAAACGTGCGCTGTTCGCTGTTGTGGTCGATGGGCTATAAATACAGCTTCTGGAACATGGTCAGCAAATCCCGTGCCTTGAACGAGGGCGCAGAGGAAATCCTTGAACAGATCAACCTCACCAGCCGCCGCGACCTGCCTGCGGGGGTTCTCAGCTATGCTGAACAACGCGCGCTGGAGATCGGTATCACTATTGCGGGCGGGGCGGATGTGATCATGCTGGACGAACCCACAGCGGGGATGTCCAACACGGAAACCGATTATATTGTCGGGCTGATCGAGAAAGTCACCGAAGGCAAAACCCTGATCATGGTGGAACATGACATGGGCGTTGTCTTTGGTCTGTGTGACCGGATCAGCGTGCTGGTTTACGGTGAAATCGTGGCAACCGGCGAACCCGAAGCGGTGCGGGCGGATCAGGCCGTGCAGGAAGCCTATCTTGGCGCAGCACTGGAGGCAGAGCACTGATATGTTGGACGTAAGAGACCTACACGCCTATTACGGCAAATCCCACATCCTGCAAGGGGTGAACCTGAACGTTCAGGAAGGCGAGATCGTCGCCCTTCTGGGGCGCAACGGGGTCGGGCGCTCTACCACTTGCAAGGCCATCATGGGAGAGGTGGAACCCCACGGGTCCGTGACCTTCAAAGGTCAGGAAATCGCAGGGAAGAAAGCCTTTGAAATCGCCAACCTCGGGATCGGTTACGTGCCCGAAAACCGTGATATTTTTCCGGGGCTGACCACCCGCCAGAACCTGATCCTTGGCCTGAAGCCGGGGCAAAAGGACGAAGACGGGCGCTGGTCGATGGAAAACATGTTCGAGATGTTTTCCAACCTGCGGGAACGGGCCGACGTTGAGGCGTCGGTGATGTCGGGCGGGGAACAGCAGATGTTAACCATGTGTCGCACGTTGATGGGGGATCCCGATTTTGTCATGATCGACGAACCAACCGAAGGCCTCTCCCCCCAGATGACCCAGCGGGTGGCCGAACTGCTGAACCAGATCGCGGCGCGCGGTGTGGCAACGCTGTTGGTGGAACAAAAGCTGTCTATCGCGATGGATATTGCCCATCGGGTTTATGTGATGGGCCACGGGCAGGTGGTGTTTGAAGGCACACCGGCAGAGCTGAAATCCCGCGAGGATGTGCGCAAGGAGTGGCTGGAGGTTTAGACCCGCGTCACCGGCACAATTGCAAAATTCAAGAAACCGGCAGGGGACTATCCTGCCGGTTTTTTGGTAAACTCTGTCAGTCCTGTTTGGTCAGCCAGTATTCCAGATCGGGCAGGCTGTCCTTGCCAAAGAAGGGTTCCTCCCCGACGAACATCATCGGCGCCCCGAAGGCTCCGCGCTCCACCGCTTCAGAGGTCAGCGCGAACAGACGGTCTTTCACGTTCTGGCTTTGGGCACCTTCCATGATCTGCGCGGCGGGCAGTCCGGCGGCCTCCAGCGTGCTGGCGATCACGTCGGGATCGTCCATTTTCAAACCGTCCTTCCAGACCGCATCAAACACCACGTCGATATAGCGGGGGCCGAAATCCTGTGACTGGGCATAGATCGCGCCGCGCATCACAGCAGTGGTCATTACGGGGAAATGCGGATTGAACTGAAAGGGAATATCATACCGCTCGATAAAGCGGTGCATCTCGCGGCGTTCATATTCCAGTTTGTTGGTGACGCCGCCGAACGCCTGTATCGGAGGCGTGTTGTGGGTCAGTTTGAACACCCCGCCAAGCAGGATCGGACAGTAATTCGCCCGTGCGCCGGTGCGGGCTTCGATCTTGTCCATGATCTTATGAACGAGATAAACATTAGGGCTGCCAAAATCATACAGAAAGTCGAAAGTTTTCATCGGGTTCCTCCACGGTTCGTTGCAAGGATACTGACAGAGACCCGTTTCGCGAACAAGCGCTTCGCCCCCTGCGGGCCATCGGGTTTTTGTCAGGTGGAAACGGTCGCAACGTCATCTGTTTGTAACGGGGATCAGACCAAAAAAAATCGGACAGACGCGCGAGTTTTTGCAAGAGTGGCCCAAACTGAGGAGAGGACTGCCATGCAAGGCTTGATGATGAACCGCCCCATGCGGGTAAACGATATTCTGACATTCGCGGCAGAGGTCCACGGCGACAGCGAGATTGTCTCTGTCACCGTTGAGGGAGGCATCCACCGCACTAACTACCGTGCGATTGACGGGCGCACGCGCCAGTTGGCCAAGGCGCTGCTGAAACTGGGCGTCACCGAGGGCGACCGCGTGGCGACTTTGGCGTGGAACGGGTATCGCCACTTTGAACTTTACTACGGGATCGCAGGGATCGGTGCGGTCTGTCACACCATCAACCCGCGCCTGTCAGCGGAGCAGATGATCTACATCGTCAATCACGCCGGAGACAAGGTGATCTTTGTCGATCTGACCTTCATTCCGATCCTGAATGCGTTGCAAGAACATCTGCCTAAAGACCTGATCTATGTGGCCATGACCGACCGCGCCCATATGCCGGAAACCGACCTGCCAAACCTTTTGTGCTACGAAGAACTGGTTGAGGCTGAAGACGCGGATTACGACTGGCCGGACTTCCCCGAAGATACCGCCTGTGCGCTGTGTTACACCTCGGGAACCACGGGCAATCCCAAGGGCGCGCTCTACACCCATCGCTCTACCGTGATGCACGCACTGATGGCGGGCGTTTCGCTGCAAACCAGCCTCAGCCCCGGCCAGCGCATCCTTCCGGTTGTGCCCCTGTTCCATGTCAACGCATGGGGTCTGCCCTATGCCGCACCGCTGACCGGGGCCTCGCTGGTCTTCCCGGGCGCTGCACTGGACGGACCAAGTGTTTACAAGTTGATGCAGGACGAAGAGGTCTTCTCCGCATGGGGTGTTCCCACTGTTTGGCTGGGTCTTCTGGCCGAGATCAAGGCGCAGGGCGGCAAGCCTTCGGCCTTTGGTGAAGTGATCATCGGCGGCTCTGCCGCACCCCGTTCCATGATCGAAGCCTTTGAAGGCATGGATGTTTCGGTCTGCCACGCTTGGGGTATGACAGAGATGAGCCCGATCGGTACCGTTGGTCTGCTCAACAAAACCCAAGACAAACTGCCCCAAAAAGAGCGTCTGGACCTGAAGGCCAAACAAGGCCGCCGTGTCTTTGGCGTGGACTTGAAAATCGTGGATGAGGACGGCAACCGTCTGCCCCATGACGGCGAAGCGCAGGGTGAACTTTATGTGCGCGGCAACGCTATTGTCTCGGGGTATTTTAACAACGAAGAAGCCAGCAAAACCGCACTAGATGCAGACGGTTGGTTTGGTACGGGTGATGTGGCCAAGATCACCAATGACGGTATGCTGACCATCACCGACCGTGCCAAAGACCTGATCAAATCGGGCGGCGAATGGATCAGCTCTATCGACGTTGAAAACATGGCGATGTCCCATCCCGAAGTGGCCAATTGCGCCGTGATTGCGGTGCCCCATCCAAAATGGGACGAACGCCCGCTGCTGGTGGTTGTGCCAACGCCGGATTCCTCCAGGGACGTGGCCAGCATCCAGACCCATCTGTCCGAAAACCTCGCCAAATGGCAGGTGCCGGACGAGGTGATTTTCGTCGAAGACCTGCCCATGACGGCCACAGGCAAAGTGTCCAAACTGACCCTGCGCCAGCGCTATGCGGATGGCACGCTGGCAGGATAATCTGCGGTTTCTGAACACCAATGAACCGGGGCGGGCCTGTGCTGCGCCCCGGTTTCATGTCGTAGCGTATTGGCGCAAAATCTGCCGTCACGTCACGTCTTTGCGAACCTCCCATTATATAGCCATTGAACTGCATCTGCACCCGTTGCAAGCTTTGCGCAATTGAATGCAAAGCAGTTGGAAGGAATGCCCATGCACACCGCGTCACCTCAGTCCGCTGGATTTGATCCCGACCGGATGGGCCGGATCGGCACATGGATGGAGCGCTACGTTGCCGAGCGCAAATATGCCGGTTCATCCCTGCTGATCGCGCGGGGGGGCAAAGAGGTCTATTTCAACGCTGCCGGAGCGCGGGATGTTGAGGCAGATTTGCCGTTTGAACGGGACACGCTGGCGCGGATTTATTCCATGACCAAACCGGTCACATCCGTGGCGATCATGATGCTGGCCGAACAGGGGCTGTTCCATCTGGACGCGCCCCTGTCCGATTTCATTCCGGCATTTGCGGATTGTACCGCGCTGGTGGAAGGGGCGACCAGTCTGGATCAGGTGACGCCCTGCCAGACGCCTACGTTGCACCAGCTACTGACCCATACCAGCGGCTTTAGCTATCCGTTTAATCCCGGCGTCCTGCCTTCTGCGATGGAAGAGAAGGGGCTGATTTTCCGCGCCGACCAAGGCCCGCTTGAGGGGGTTGTGGACAAGCTTGCCGAACTGCCGCTGGCCTTCCAGCCGGGCAGCCGTTGGGAATATTCCGTGTCCATTGATGTGCTTGGCCGTGTTGTTGAGGTGGTTTCAGGACAGAGCCTGAGCGCGTTTTTTGCCGAACAGATCTTTGCGCCCCTTGGTATGACGGAAACTGCATTTAGTGTTCCGGAAGGTGCGCAATCCCGCTTTGCGTCGCTTTACACTCCGCTTGCAGGGGATGCGATGGCGCTCAACGCGGCAAAGGAGGGTGGCAATCCGCTGCGCCTGATTGATCACGCCGCCACCAGCGCCTATCGCAGCGCCGAGACCTTTTCGGGTGGCGGCGGTCTGGTGGGGACGATCGACGATTACATGAAATTCTGCGAGATGATCCGCTGCAAGGGATCGGGCAACGGAAACCGCCTGCTGTCCCCGAAAACCGTAGATTTCATGACCCGAAACCACCTGCCGGGCGACATCGCCTCGATGGGGCCGCGCAGTTTTGCCGAACAACCGATGGAGGGCATGGGCTTTGGTCTGGGCGGTGCGGTTGTGCTTGATCCGGCCCGCGCCCGCGCACAGGGCAGCGTCGGGGATTTCAGTTGGGGCGGCATGGCCTCGACCTTTTTCTGGGTCGATCCGGTGCTGGACCTGTCAGTGGTGTTTTTTACCCAGCTTTCCCCCAGCAGTTCCTATCCGGCACGCCCGCAACTCAAATCTTTGGTGCATGGAGCCTTAATGCAATGAATACCCCCGTGAAAGAACGCCCGATCCTGTGGACCCCGTCAAAAGAGCGGGCGGAAAGCTCCCGTCTGGCGGAATATATCCGCTGGCTGGAGCAGAACCGCGGCCTGACCTTTGCGGATTACCCCGCCCTGTGGAACTGGAGCGTGACAGAGCTGGAGGATTTCTGGGAAACCATCTGGCAGTTTTTCGATCTGGAATCCTCCGCCCCTTATACCAGCGTTCTGGACAAACGGGTGATGCCGGGGGCGAAATGGTTTGAAGGCGCACGGCTGAACTTTGTAGAGCAGGTCCTGCGCCACGTGCCTCAGCGCGGCGATGCGCTGGCGATTTCCGCCCGATCCGAAACCTTTGGAACAGAGCAGTTGACCTGGGCAGAATTGCACAGGCAGGTGTCCAGTCTGGCGGCGCACCTGCGGGATATGGGCGTTGAAAAAGGCGACCGTGTCGTGGCGATCCTGCCCAATGGTCCGGCCTCTATCGTGGCGTTTCTGGCGACGGCCAGTCTCGGGGCAATCTGGTCTTTGTGCTCACCTGATATGGGGGATGTGGCCATTGTGGACCGCTTCGCCCAGATCAAACCCAAGGTGCTGATCGCGCAGGACGGATACGTTCATGCAGGCAAGACCGTGGACCGCCGTGGCATCCTTGCGACCGTAACTGACAGCCTGCCAACGCTGGAACATCGCATCGTTCTGCCCTTCGCGGGAGAGCTGCCGGATGGCGCCCGCAACTGGACCGATCTGCTGGACCGCAAGGCCGATCTGACGCCCGAGCAGGTGCCCTTCGATCACCCTGTCTGGGTGGTGTATTCTTCGGGCACCACGGGCAATCCGAAACCGATTGTGCACGGTCACGGCGGGGCGCTGATCGAAGGGGCAAAGCAGTCGCTGCACCAAGACCTGAAAGCGGGCGGGCGGTTCTGCTGGCTGACCTCCTCGGGCTGGATCATGTGGAATTCACAACTGCTGGCGCTGGGGCAGGGGATGACACTGTCCATCTTTGACGGGGCAGTGAACTATCCCGATCTCAACGTGTTGTGGCAGTTCGTAGCCGAAGAAAAGTTGACCTATTTCGGTGCGGGCGCGGCCTATTTCGGCACTTGTGCCAAGGCGGGTGTGACCCCTGCAAAGGATTTTGATCTGTCGAACCTGCAGGCGCTCGGCTCTACCGGATCGCCCTTGTCCGAAGATGCCTATGCGTGGATTTACAAGGACGTGAAAGAGGACATCTGGCTGGCACCGATCTCTGGCGGCACCGATCTGATGGGCGCTTTTGTCTGTGGCAATCCGATGGATGTGGTGCGCGCCGGTGAAATGCAGGCCCGCGCCCTTGGCAATGCGGTGCGTGCCTTTGACAGTGCCGGAACCGAAGTGATCGGAGAGGTAGGAGAGCTGGTCTGCACCGAACCACTGCCTTCTATGCCGCTGTATTTCTGGGGGGATGAGGACGGATCGCGCCTGCACGAAAGCTATTTTGACACCTATCCCGGTGTCTGGCGTCACGGCGACTGGATCGAGATCACCCCGCAAGGCGGATCGGTGATCTTTGGGCGCTCTGATGCCACCATCAACCGCAAGGGCCTGCGCATGGGATCGTCCGAGATCTATCAGGCGGTGGAAGGACTGGACGAGGTGATGGACAGTCTGGTGGTCGATCTGGAGTTTCTGGGCCGCGAAAGCTTTATGCCGCTGTTTGTGGTGCTGCGGAACGGTCTGACGCTGGATGACAGCATCAAGGCAAAGATCAACACAGCGATTAAAAACGGGGTGTCGGCACGGTTCCAACCCAATGACATCATCCAGATCGCAGAGGTTCCGCGCACAATTTCGGGGAAAAAGCTGGAAGTTCCTGTCAAAAAGCTGCTTTTAGGTGGAAATCCGGAAACCGTGGTGAATCGCGACAGCATGGCCAATCCGGAGAGCTTTGACCGATTTATCGCCTATGCGGCAGAAAGAGAGACCGGATGACCGACATTGTGGCGGAATTGCTGAACCTGCTGGAAATCGAGCAGTTGGAAGTGGACCTGTTCCGCGGCATCGGTTCGGGCGGCGAGACCACGATGCGGATTTTTGGCGGGCAGGTGATCGCACAAGCGCTGGCGGCGGCTTATAAAACCGTGGACGGGCGATTGTGCCACTCGCTTCATGCCTATTTCATCCGTCCGGGCGATCCGTCAATTCCGGTGATCTACTCTGTGGATCGTGCGCGGGACGGGGGCAGTTTCACCACACGGCGAGTCATTGCGATCCAGCACGGCAAGCAGATTCTGAACATGTCCGCCTCGTTCCACGTGGAAGAGGAAGGTCTGCACCACCAGCACGAGATGCCAAAAGTGCCAGAGCCGGAAACGCTGGAATCCCGTGCAAAATGGCGCGAGGACAACATCGACCGCGTGCCCGAGAAACACCGGCATGAATTCCTGCGCAAACGTCCCATCGAAATCCGCGAAGTGGCGCCGCTGGACTGGTTTGACCCCAAAGTGGTGGACGACCGGAACCACCTGTGGTTCCGCATGCCCGGTGCGCGGGATGCCAACCCGCAGATGCAGCACTGCCTGATGGCCTATGCCTCGGATATGAACCTGCTCGGGTCGGGTTTACGCCCCCACGGTCAGACGTGGTTCACCGGACAGGTGATGACCGCAAGCCTTGATCACGCCATGTGGTTTCACGCGCCGGTGAACTTTGCGGACTGGCATCTTTACACGATGGACAGCCCGTTCACAGGCGGGGCGCGGGGCTTTAACCGTGGCACGATTTACACCCACGACGGCGAACTGGTTGCCAGTGTTGCACAGGAAGGGCTGATCCGGCCAATCAAGAAAAAGCCGAAGTGAGCTTGCAATAAAAAAAGCGGGACAGTTGCCTGTCCCGCATGGCCTCCGGCGGGGATATTGTCCCCAAAAAGAGCCGGTGTCGTTTAGATTGCACCACCGTAGATGCGGTTCAATTTGCGCATGCCGCCGATCCATTTGTCGTAATTGTCGGTCTTGTTGCGCATATAGTCGAGCACTTCGGGGTGGGGCAGCACAAGGAAGGTTTCATCGTTGATGGTCTTCACACAGGCCTCTGCCACCGCTTCGGGTTCGAGCATCCCGTTGAGCGAGGCAACGCCGTCTTCATGCCCCGCCGTCATGGCAGAGCGCACCGCCTGCGGACAGAGCACCGAGACTTTGATACCCTGATCATTGTAGGTCAGCGCCAGCCATTCCGCGAGCCCGACTGCGGCGTGTTTGGTCACACCATAAGGGGCCGCACCCACCTGATTGAGAAGTCCGGCGGCTGAGGCGGTGTTCAGCAGATAGCCGCCGCCCCGTTTGCTCATCAACGGGACAAGGTGGCGGGCGGCCCAGACGTGGGACATTACATTGATGTCCCAGATCTTTTGCCAGTCGTCATTGGGCACTTCGACACCGCCAGCCACAAGGATACCGGCGTTGGAACAGAACAGGTCAATCGGGCCTTGTTCGGCTTCGGTGGTGTCGATGAGGGCTTTGATTTCGTCTTCATTGCCCACGTTCACCTGAAACGACACACCGCCGATTTCTTTGGCGGTGGCCTCGGCGCCGGCCCCGTCCAGATCGGCACAGACCACGCATTTTGCGCCTTCTGCGGCGAAGCGCACGGCCAGCGCCTTGCCGATGCCGCCGGCGGCGCCGGTGACAACGATGATTTTATCTCTGAGTTCCATAGGCTTCCCTTATGTCCACATGACCGAACCGCCATCGACGGTAAAGGCCTGTCCGGTGATATACTGGCTGGCTTTCGAGCCGAGGAAGACTGCAATGCCTGCGAAATCTTCCGGTTCACCAAAACGCCCGAGCGGAATTTCCTTGGTGGCGCGTTCTGCGGCCTTGGGGTTGTCCCACAGTTCGCGGGCGAATTCCGTGCGCACCACACCGGGACACAGCGCATTGACGCGGATGCCCTTGGAGCCGAATTCAGCGGCAAGGTTCCGGACAAGGCCGATTACCGCCAGTTTTGACATCGCATAGGTGCCCAGCATTACCGAAGGCTTGAACGCGCCGATGGAAGAGGTGAAGACCATCGATCCGCCGCCGTTCTTTTCCATATCCGGTGCCACCAGTTGCGCCAGCCACAGGTTGGACTGGACGTTGACCTGCATGGTCTTTTCATAGGCTTTGTCGGAAATCCCCGAGGTCGGACCATAGTAGGGGTTTACCCCTGCGTTGCCGAACAGGATATCGATGGTGCCGGCCAGCTCATGGGTTTTCTCCACCAGCGCCTGAAGCTGGTCCTTGTGGCCCGCATTACAGGCCACGCCAAAGGCACGGGTTTCGCCGCATTCCTTGTTGATTTCGGCAGCGGCCTTGTCCAGATCCTCCTGTGTGCGGGCGGAAATGACCACCTTGGCGCCGTGCAGCGCCATGGCTTTGGCCATCTCGAACCCCATACCTTTGGACGCGCCCGTGAGCAGCGCGACCTTTCCTGTCATATCAAACAGTTGTGTCATGTTTATGGTCCTTCAAACTTGCGACCAGCCGCAATGATCGGGGCGCGGTCGTTGGAGTTCTTGAAGGTCTGCACTTCGGCGCGGGCCACAACGTGGTGGTGTACCTCGTCCGGACCATCGGCAAAGCGCAAGGTGCGCTGACCGGCGTACATGTCAGACAGCGGGAACCACTGGGACAGACCGGCGGCACCGTGGACCTGCATGGATTGGTCAATGATGTCACAGACTTTTTCCGGCACCATCGCCTTGACTGCAGACACCCAGATGCGGGCTTCCTTATTGCCGAGTACGTCCATCGCGCGGGCCGCTTTCAGCACCATCAGGCGCATGGCTTCCAGTTCGATCCGTGCGCGGGAAATGGTTTCCATATTCTTGCCAAGATCAATTATCTTCTTGCCAAAAGCCTCACGGCCGAGCGCCCGTTCCAGCATCATTTCCAGCGCCCGTTCGCCCTGACCGATAGAGCGCATGCAGTGGTGGATACGTCCTGGCCCAAGACGGAGTTGGCTGATCTCAAAGCCGCGGCCTTCGCCCAGCAGCATGTTTTCTTCCGGCACGCGCACATCGGTAAAGCGAATGTGCATATGGCCGTGGGGCGCATCGTCATGGCCAAATACGTGCATCGGGCCGAGGATCTCTACGCCCGGTGTGTCGATCGGCACAAGGATCTGGCTTTGTTGTTTGAACGGTTCCGCATCGGGAGATGTTTTCACCATTGTAATCATGATCTTACAGCGTGGATCGCCTGCGCCGGAGATATAGAACTTCTCGCCGTTGATCACCCATTCACCGTTTTCCAGAACCGCAGAGGTGGAGATGTTCTTGGCATCCGAAGAAGCCACATCCGGTTCAGTCATGGCAAAGGCGGAACGGATTTCACCGGCCAGCAGGGGCTTGAGCCATTTTTCCTTTTGCGCCGGCGTACCGATCCGTTCCAGCACTTCCATGTTGCCAGTGTCGGGCGCAGAACAGTTCAGCGTTTCAGAGGCCAGAGGGTTCTTGCCCAGTTCCGCTGCGATATAGGCGTAGTCGAGATTGGACAGGCCCTCGCCGGTTTCCGCATTGGGCAGGAAAAAGTTCCACAGCCCGCTTTCCCGTGCCTTTACCTTGGCAGTTTCCAGCAGTTCCAACTGGCCCGGTGCATAGGACCAGCGGTCGGCGCGGCCTTCGCCCAGTTTGTAAAACTCCTCGGTGATCGGATCAACGTTATCGCGAATATGCGCGATCACAGCATCTAGCAGCGGTTGTGCCTTTTCAGACATGGCAAGCTGGTTCAGCTTTGCATTGTGTGTTCCCAGTGACATCGTATTTTAGTCCTTTCCGCTTAGCGGTTTACCCAATTCGGTTTTCGTTTTTCGACGAAGGCATTGACGCCTTCCTTGAAGTCTTCGGTTTTCATGAGGTCCTGAATGACCTCGCGGCTGTACTCGTTGCTTTCAGGCAGTCCTTCGGCAACATTCATGGAGTTCAGCACACGTTTCGTAGCCTTGACGGAGGAGGGGGAGACAGAGGCAATTTCCTGTGCCTTCTCCATCGCAGCATCCAGCAGTTCGCCGTGGGGCACGACAGCATTGACACAACCGAGTGCGAGGGCTTCGGCGGCGTCGATCTTGCGGCCTGTGAACATCAGTTCCTGCGCGGCCAGCCGTCCGATGTAGCGGGACAGGCGTTGCACACCGGAGGCGGCGGCAAAAAAGCCGACCTTCACTTCGGGCAGGGCGAATGTGGCCTGATCGGAGGCGATGATGATGTCGCAGGACAGGGCGGTTTCAAAACCGCCGCCCATTGCAAAGCCGTTGACCGCAGCGATAATCGGTTTTTCCAGATCATAGCGCGAGGTCAGGCCGGCAAAGCCGTTGGTGCTGACTGGTCCCTTGCCACCCTGCGCTGTGTGCTTAAGGTCATTGCCAGCGGTAAAAGCCTTGTCGCCAGCCCCTGTCAGAACCGCCACCCAGAGATCGGGATCAGCGGCGAAATCGTCCCAGCATTTGGACATTTCATCGTGCATCGGGCCGTGAATGGCGTTGTAGACCTCGGGCCGGTTCATTGTGACCAGCAGCACATTGCCGCGTTTTTCGGTGGTTATAAACTCGTAAGCCATATCAGGCGCCTCCCTTTGTTTTCAGACCGCCGGTGTTGATCTCGGTGAATTTGCCATCTTCGGCGGCCAGTTCACGCAGCAGGGCGGCCGGTTCGCAGGATGGATCTTCTTTGGCGAGCTCTTCCATTTTGGCCAGAACCGCCTTTGCACCGACCATATCGCCATAGAACATCGGGCCGCCTTTATCGGCGGGCCAGCCGTAGCCGTTGATCCAGACCACATCAATATCCGAGGGCCGTTGTGCCTTGTTTTCTTCAAGGATTTTAACGGCTTCATTGATCATCGGGTAAATGCAGGTCTCGATGATCTCGCTTTCGGACATGGTGATCGGTTCGGCCTTGGTGATGTCCTTGATGACCTTAGCAGTCACATCAGAGGGCGTGGGGTTGCGGTTCTCGTCGTAGTCATAAAAGCCCGCTTGGGTTTTCTGGCCGCGACGGTCCATTTCACACAAGGCATCGCGGATCGGATTGGCGGTTTTGGCGCCTTTGGACCAGCCAATGTCCAGTCCGGCCAGGTCAGACATCTGGAACGGTCCCATGCGGAAGCCAAAGGCGTTGAGGGCTGCGTCCACGTCCCAGGGCAGTACCCCTTTGGCCACAAGTCGGTTGGCCTGATCCTGACGGGCAAACAGGATGCGGTTGCCGACAAAGCCGGGGCAAACCCCAACCAGCGTTGCCACTTTGCCGATCTTTTTGGCCAGATCCATACAGGTGGCCACCACATCATTTGCAGTATGATCCGCCCGCACGATTTCCAGCAGCTTCATCACATTGGCAGGAGAGAAGAAATGCAGTCCGATGACATCCTCGGGCCGTTTGGTCACGGCAGCAATTTCGTCAATATCCAGCGCCGAGGTATTGGTGGCAAGGATCGCGCCCTGTTTCATCACAGCGTCAAGCTTGGTGAAAATCTCGCGCTTGAGGTCCATATCCTCAAACACCGCTTCGATCACCAGATCGCAATCGGCCAGATCGTCAATGGACAGGCAGCCCTCAAAGCGGGCCATGCGTTCTTCCACTTCTTCCATCGGAAAACGCCCCCGTTTGGCAGAGCGTTCATAATTGGCACGCACCACGCCAAGGCCGCGGTCCAGTGCCTCTTGCTTGGTTTCGACAATTTTAACGTTCAGTCCGGCGTTGACGAAATTCATCGAAATGCCGCCACCCATCGTGCCTGCGCCGATAACGCCAACCGTCTTGATCGGGCGCAGCGGGGTCAGGTCCGGAAGGTTTGGCACTTCCCATGCCAGCGTTCCGGCAGTTTCGAGGTAGTCGGCAACGTCCATTTGCGTGTCCATAGAGATCTACTCCTTTGATAAACAGGCGCTGCGCAGCGCACGACGGTCAAGCTTGTCGGTCGCACCACGGGGCAGCGGGGTGGTTTGGAACCAGTATCGGTCCGGTATCTTAAAATGGGCGATATGTTCGGAAAGGAAACTGCTAAGTTCTTCGGGCGTGACGGTTTGCCCCGCGTGAAGCGCAATTCCCGCTCCGACGATTTCTCCCAGACGCGCGTCCGGTACGGAAAAAGCACAGGCTTCGTGGATGGCGGGGTGTTTGTGCAACGCGCCCTCAACATCCAGACAGGCGATGTTTTCACCGCCGCGAATGATGATGTCCTTCTTGCGGTCCACGATGGTGACATAGCCCTCGGCGTCCAGTGTGGCCATATCCCCCGTGCGCAGCCACCCGTCCTGAAAGACTTCGGCGGTTGCGTCGGGTTTGTTCAGATAGCAGCGCATGTTTGCAGGGCTTTTCACCGTCAGTTCGCCCACTTCGCCAAGCGGTACCGGCTGGCCGTCATCGCCAAGGATCACAAGATCCTGAACAGGGGGCAGCAGACGCCCTGCAGATCCGGGCTTCTCGGCGTAATCCGGTCCGGTAATCCCAAGCCCGACCGCGTTGGTTTCCGTCATCCCCCAACCCGACGCGACATTGGCCTGGGGAAAGGTCTCGCCCAGTTGTGCAACCTGTGCAGCAGGGCGTTTGGCGCCCCCTGCGCCCACATATTGCAGGCTGGGCAGGCTGGTGCCCATGCGTTTGGCGGCGGCCATCAGATCGGCGGATTGGGTCGGCACGCCAAGGAAGCGGGTAATCTTTTCCGCCTCGATCACGCGCACGGCTTCTTCCGCGTCCCATTTGTGCAGCAGCACCAGTTTCGCGCCCATCGGCAGGGACAAAAGGAACATCGGATGGGTGGCAGTGACGTGGAACAGGGGCGTTACGATCAGGATCGCTTGCGGTCCGGGGGCGGGCGCAGGGGGGGCATCGACAGGGGCCATCAGCGGCGGCAGTACCAGCGACATCAGCCACGTAAAGATCGCAGACATGGCCCCGCGATGGGTTTGCACCACGCCTTTAGGGTGTCCGGTTGTGCCCGAAGAATACATCACCGCCATATCGTCGTCGGTCTGTATCTCTACATCCGGCCAGTCCGCCGGACCTGCGCCTGCCAGCAGGTCTTCGTAGCGACGTGCCTTGCCGGGGGCGTCCCGCAGGGCGACCATTTCCGGCGCGCTATCCCCAAGCGCGGTGATCCGTTCAAATCGCGGTCCATCGGCAAAGACCAGAATGGCACCACTGTCCTTTAATGCGTAGTCGAGTTCATCCGTGGTCCACCACGCGTTCATAAAGACCACCACCGCACCAATGCTGGTAATCGCCATCATCAGGATCGGCAGTTCTGGATAGTTGCGCATCGCCAGCGCAACACGGTCGCCCTGTTTGATGCCCAGTTCGTCCTGTAGCACACGCGCCATCTTGCACACATCGGTGCAAAACCCGTCATAGCTCCAGCGTTCGTCGCGGTAGACGAGATATTCATCCGCGCCGTTGCCGTGGGCCGAACGACAACCCTGTAACAACGCCCGCAAATGGGGAGGGGCGTTTTTGAACACCCGGTATTCGACACCGCGAATGGTCGCAGGTTCAATCGCAAAACGCGGATCGTTCGCAGTAATATGGTCGGCTGCCTGTTGCAGTGTCATTCCGGCCATCATGCTGGCCTTTGTGCAGGCGCGTCGCGGCCCAGGGCCAGTCTCGCGGGTAATTTCATGATCTTCCGTCCTCCCAAACGGGTGGCTGGCCTTTCGGGGGCCGCACACCAACACAGCCACAGGTCATAACATCGGCCCTGACTTGGCAAGTGGCTTGCCAGAATTCCCTAGCGTAACGGAATTTTGACCCTAGGTCGTTTGCTTCGGACCCCGTTTGATTTTCAATGACCTAAGCGGACGATTAGCTTTTTCCTACTTGCGCCTGTGGCGTGGCACAGGCACGGTCTGCCCATAGGTCGATTCTGGGTGTGCCGCCGCTCCAAAGGCGCTATCCTGACGGCAAATCGCAGTGCGGGCTCTGTCAGATCCGCGCTGACACCGGAAAGAACCGATAATTGGGTGGCCTCCACCCGTACGAATAATTGGGTGGCCTCCACCCGTACACAGGAGAGAAAATGCAGTATCATACGCCAAGCAGTTTTGATGATGCAGTGGCCCTTGCCAAAGACGCACAGGGTGTCACCCGCTTCCTTGCGGGGGGGACCGATGTGCTGGTGCAATTGCGCGCAGACATTGTTACGCCAGATGTATTGATCGACATCAAGAAGATCGCAGGGGTTTCGGATATTACCCGCGAAGGGGAGGGCTGGCGCATCGGCGTCGCTGTCACCGGTGCGGAGATGAGCGAACACGACACCTTGGGCAAGGAATGGCCCGGTCTGGTCGAAGCGATGGATTTGATCGGATCGACACAGGTGCAAGGCCGCGCCACGCTGACCGGCAACCTGTGCAACGGCTCTCCGGCAGCGGATAGCGTTCCGGCTATGGTTGCAGCCGGTGTGACCGTATCCGTCACCGGCCCGAACGGCGAGCGCAAGGTCGCGGTTGAGGATATTCCGACCGCGCCGGGCAAAACCAGTCTGGAAGCAGGGGAACTGGTTACAGCCGTTCACGTTCCGGCACGGGGCAAATCCGGTGGGGATGCCTACCTGCGCTTTATTCCGCGCACTGAAATGGACATCGCTGTTGTGGGCTGTGGGGTTAACCTGCGGCTGGACGGCAAAAAAATCGTCGAAGCACGTGTTTCCCTTGGCGCGGTGGCGCCTACGGTTCTTTTGGTGGAAGAGGCCGCAAATGCCATTATCGGCACCGAACTCGACGATGCGGCACTCGATGCGCTGGCAGAGGCGGCAAGCGCTGCCTGTAATCCAATCGACGACAAACGCGGAACCATCAAGTTCCGCACCCATGTGGCTGGCGTGTTGGCAAAACGCGCCGCAAAAATTGCATACCAACGGGCGGAGGCCGCATCATGATCCACGTAAACACGAAAATTAACGGCGACGATGTTGAATTTCTCTGCGACCCGCGGGAAACCCTGCTGGATGCGCTGCGGGACAAGCTGGGTCTGACCGGATCGAAAGAGGGCTGTGGCACCGGCGATTGCGGTGCGTGTTCCGTCACGATGGACGGACGGCTGGTCTGTTCCTGTCTCGTGCTCGGCGCTGAAGCGGACGGCAAGGAGATCGGCACGGTCGAGGGCATGGCTGAAGGGGAAAACCTGCATATCCTGCAAGAAAAGTTCATCGAACATGCAGCGCTGCAATGCGGCATCTGTACGCCGGGCATTCTGGTGGCAACCAAATCGCTGCTGGAAAAACACCCCGAGCCGACAGAAACCCAAGTGCGTTACTGGCTTGCAGGCAATCTGTGCCGCTGCACAGGTTATGACAAAATCATCCGCGCGGTTATGGAAACCGCTGCTGATCTGAGAAAGGCTTCCTGATATGGCATTCGATGATACAAAAACAGAAGACTTCAAGGTTGTCGGCCAACGGGTGAAACGCCCTGACGGTGTGGACAAAGTGACCGGTAAAGCCAAATTCGGCGCCGATGCCGTGGCGCCGGGCATGTTGTTTGCAGCGATTGTCCGCTCTCCCCACGCCCATGCGCGGATCGTAAAGATCGACACCTCCAAAGCCGAAGCTCTGAGCGGCGTTAAAGGCATCGTCACCCGCGCGGATTTTGCGACCGGCCTGACCGGCGGCGATCTTGACGTGCTGGAAAACGTTATGGCGGGTGAAAAGGCGCTCTATGACGGTCACGCGGTTGCAGCCGTTGCGGCAACTTCGCAGTTGATCGCACGGGATGCGGCCAAGCTGGTTGAAGTCGAATACGAAGTCCTGCCCCATGTCACCGATGTAGACAAGGCGATGGCCGCGGATGCGCCGGTCATTCGCGAAGGGGCAGCAGACCAGTCCGTTCCCGAAGGCATGCACGCCAATGTTGTGCGCTATCACGAAAGCGGCCACGGCGACATCGAAGCCGGTTTCGCAGAGGCCGATCTGGTGGTGGAAGACAGCTTCAAAACCGAAGCGACCCATCAGGGCTATATCGAACCGCACGCCTGTCTCGCCCAGCTTGGCGGCGACAATAAGGGCGAACTCTGGTGTTGTACGCAGGGGCACTGGAACGTACAGAAGCTCTGTGCCGCGATGCTGGGTCTGGAAACCTCGCAACTGCGGGTGACAGCCTCTGAAATCGGGGGCGGTTTTGGCGGAAAAACGGCTGTTTTCATCGAACCTGTCGCACTGGCGCTGTCGCGCAAGACCAGCCGTCCGGTAAAGCTGGTGATGAGCCGCTCTGAAGTGTTTCGCGCCACAGGTCCGACAGCCTCTACGTCGATGGACATCAAAATCGGCATGAAAAAGGACGGCACCATCACCGCCGGACAGGGCACCTTCCGTTTGCAGGGCGGGGCTTTCCCCGGTGCGCCGATGGAATTTACCGCCATGTGTGCCTTCGCGCCCTATAATCTGCAAAACGTCAAGCAGGTCGGCTATGACGTCATGGCCAACCGCCCGAAACAGGCGGCCTACCGTGCGCCCGGTTCGCCTATGGCGGCTTTTGCGGTGGAAAGCGTGATTGACGAGCTGTGCAAGAAACTTGGCCTCGACCCGATCGAAGTGCGCCTGAAAAACGCCTCCAAACAAGGCACCAAGGCCAGCTTCGGCCCCACATGGGATCGCATCGGTCTGGTGGAAACACTGGAAGCCGCGCAATCCCATCCGCATTATTCGGCACCGCTGAAAGAGGGGCAGGGCCGTGGCATTTCCTGCGGTTTCTGGTTTAACCACGGTGGCGAAACCTCTGTCACGCTGGCCCTGTCCGAAGACGGCACGGCGCAGCTTTCGGTGGGCACACCGGACATCGGCGGTTCCCGCGCGTCCATGGCGCAAATGGCCGCCGAGGAGCTAGGCATTCCTTATGAAAACATCCGCACCACAATCGCAGATACGGCAACGCTCGGCTATAACGAGGTGTCCCATGGCTCTCGTGTGACCTATGCCTCCGGTCTTGCCACCATCAAGGCAGCCCGTGCAGCGGTGAAAATCCTTTGCGCTCGTGCGGCTGCGAAATGGGGCATCGACGAGGATGCAGTGGTCTGGGAAAACGGCTGCGCCAAACCTTCCGGTCCGAATGCGGGCGAGTTTGATCCGCTGCCCATCGACAAGCTGACCCGCAGCATGGGGCGCACAGGCGGTCCGATTGTGGGCCATTTTGAGGCCACCCCCGAAGGCGCTGGCGTGTCCTTTGCCACCCATATCGTCGATGCGGAAGTGGACAAGGAAACCGGCCAGACCAAAGTCGTGCGCTACACTGTGGTGCAGGATGCGGGCAAGGCGATCAATCCGGCCTATGTGGAAGGCCAGTTCCAGGGCGGTGCAGCCCAAGGCATCGGTTGGGCGCTGAACGAGGAATACATCTACGGTGAAGACGGGCGTTTGCAGAACTCCGTTTTCCTTGACTACCGTATTCCTGTGGCCTCTGACCTGCCGATGATTGACACGGTGATTGTCGAAGTCCCGAACCCCGGCCACCCCTACGGTGTGCGTGGTGTAGGCGAGACATCCATCTGTCCGCCACTGGCTGCCATTGCCAACGCTGTGTCCAATGCGGCGGGCGTGCGTCTGAAGGAACTGCCCATGTCGCCACCGCGCATTCTGGCGGCGCTGGAAGATCAGGCGAACAATGGTTGAGGTGAACCTCTGGTCCGGCCTGCGTGCCTTTGCCGATGGCAAGGATTGCGTAGAGGTGGATGCAAAAAACGTCGGCGAGGTCCTTTCGGCCCTCGTCGAGCAATACCCCGGACTTGAGCATGTCATCGAAGCGGGCGTTTCGGTTGCTGTGGACGGCAAAGTCATCGCCAGCGGTCTGACCGAACCCGTCAAACCCGATAGCGAGGTCTACCTGATGCAGCAGCTCAAGGGCGGTTGACAGACGCGCGGCCAACAGCTCTTTTTGGGTCAAATATCCAAATCCCGCCGCTGCAAAATAAGGCGGGATTTGCCGTTAGATCAATACCTTACAGCCAAAACCTATTGTGTCCGGTGCAAAAAGATGTTGATCTGATCGGCCACCCAATCCGGTTGCTGGTGCAATATCCAGTGATCCGCCGTGTCGTGCTCCTTCACAGTCAGATCATCGCAATATTGTGCCAGACCGTCCCGTGTTTCAGGCCGCAGGGCTGTGTCCTTCATCCCCCAAAGCAGCAGATGGGGCATGGTGATGCGCAAATCAGCAGGGTTCCACGCGGGCAGTTTTTCAGGGGCGACCGGCTTGCCCGGCTCGGCCACCAGCAACGGTGTGGCGCGATACCAGTTAATCATCGCCCGCACGCCGTCTTCATCCCGCCACGCGCGGTGATATTCGGCGCGCAGATCATCGGTCAGCCAGCTCATGTCCATCTTGTCAGAGAACAGCGCAAACATCCGCTCGAAGTTGTTTTCCGCCAGTTTCTTTTCCGACCCCGGTGCGCGAAGCCATTCGATATACTGGCTTGCCGCGCTTTGATCGCCCCCTGCGGCCAGTTCTTTCTGGAACGGGGCAGGGTGGACGCCGTTTGCGATGATCAGCCGTTCGATCATACCATCGGGGGCCCGCATGGCACAGGCATAGGCGACGGAGGCGCCCCAGTCGTGGCCGATCAATGCGGCGCAGCGGCCCTTGCCAAAGCGCTCGATCATGGCCAGCACATCAGCGGCCAGATGTTTCGCGGCATAATCGGACACATCGCCTTCGCGCCATGACCCGCCATAGCCCCGCTGGTCCGGCGCGACACAGTAATAGCCTTCGGCAAATTCCGGCATGACCTTTGCCCATGCCCCGCAGTATTCGGGGAAACCATGCAGGAACAACAGCAAAGGGTTGCCGGGCGTGCCCGCTGTCAGGGCATGGAATTTCTTGCCGTTCAGATCAAATTCGATGTCTTGCACGATCTCTTGCACGATGGCCTCCGCTGTACCGCTTCACAGCAGAGCTTAGGCAGGGTCCTTCGCCGTTTCCAGACATCCCGACAGTGCCGCAGCGTCATCGCAGATAAGACCCAGCGGAATGTCCCGCAACACCCGATCCATCGGGCTGCTGCGGTCCAGCGGCGCGGTCAGTTGTGTGACACTGACGCCGCTTAACAGGCTTCGCGCCACACTGCCCGCCAGATAAATCCCGTCTTTCGGCATAAAATGCAGCGCAAGCGTCGGCAGGTAGAGCGCGACCAGTTCACGGTAGAGCGCGCGGGCCTCTGACGCTTGGAGATCATCGCCCGCTTCAGCCCGCTGTGCAATCTCTACCCCGGCGCGGCTCTTCCCCGAAATCTGTCGGTACAGCGCCTCAAACCCGCGTCCCGACAGAATGTCTTCCACCGTGGTGTCGGCGGCGGGCGGGGTGGGCAGCCTGCGGTACAGCGCATCGGCCATATCGCGGGGCAGGGGGCTGTGGCCGATCTCGGCCGCAACCACGCCGGCCCGCCCCGCCATCGCGATACGGGTTGCGCAATTCACACCGGTCCCAAGGCCAAGCACGACAGTCTGCCCGTTCCCCGCTTTGGTATTGCCATGCCGGATTTGTGTGACCTGATCCGCGCGCAGACAGATGGTAGCCCGTGCCAGCGCGGACAGATCATTGATCAGGCGCAGTGCGGGCGCGCCCGCAGCGCGGGCCGCAGTTGCCACGTCAATGACCCAGTTGCGATTTGTCAGTTCTGCCACGGTTCCGGCCACCGGACCGGCCACCGCGATACAGCCCCCCGCCAGCGTCTGTGGCGGCGGGCAATCGTGCAGGAACCTTGCCAGCACATCGTCAAACAGGGCGAAGCCTTTGTTGGGATAGCTATGCTGCGTGCCAGCAACCAGCCCCGCGTCACTGCCATAGGCAAAGCGGGAATTGGTGCCGCCGATGTCGGCCAGAAGATAGCAGTTGTCGCGCATTCAGGCCGCCGCCGTGCCGGGTTTCTTGCCCATGATGATCATCGACAGGATGTCATCCTCGGTCACGTCTTCTACCCGCTCTGTCCCGACAAGCTGGCCGTTTTTCATCACGGAAACACGGTCGCAGAGTTCCATCATCTCGCGGGTGTCGTGGCTGATTAGAAAGATGCCAAGCCCCTGTTTTTTCAACTCTTGGATCAGGTCCGCCACCATCTGGGTTTCATGCACGCCAAGCGCGGCTGTCGGTTCGTCCATGATCAGGATACGGGCGTTGAAATAGACCGCGCGGGCGATGGCGACAGACTGGCGCTGACCGCCCGACAGGGCCGAAACCGGCTCCTTCAGTTTTTTGAAGTTGGGATTCAGCCGCGCCATGATCTTTCGGGTTTCGGATTCCATCCGCGCATCATCGACAAAACCGATGCTGTTGGTCAGCTCGCGCCCCAGAAACAGGTTTGACGGCGCATCCAGATTATCCGCCAGCGCCAGCGTCTGGTAGATGGTTTCGATGTTATATTCCCGCGCATCACGGGGGCTTGCGATCTCGGCTTTTTTTCCGTCGATCCATATCTCGCCGCTATCCCGTTGATAAGCACCGGAGAGGATCTTGATCAGGGTGGATTTCCCCGCCCCGTTATGGCCGAGCAGCCCGACCACCTCGCCCGGATAAAGGTCAAGGCTGACGTGATCCACGGCGCGGATGCCGCCAAAGGAGATCGAGATGTCGCGCAGCTCGACAAGGGGGGTGTGTGTCTGTGTCATGATCCGGTGCCCTTATTTGGAGTTGCGACGGTAAAGAATGTCGAGGAAGACGGCAAAGACCAGAACAGAGCCGACGACGACTTGCTGGATGGCAGCGTCAAAGCCGATGAGAACCATGCCGGTTTGCAGCGATTGCATTACAAATGCGCCCAGCACCGCGCCGTATATGGTGCCCACGCCCCCCGCCAGTGACGTCCCACCGATAACCGCCGCGGCGATGACGTAAAGCTCGTCCAGAGTCCCAAGCGAATTGGTGGCAGAGCCGAGCCGTGCCGATGCCACAACCGCAGAAAGTCCGGTTAGAAACCCCATCAGGGCAAAGATTTTCACCGTCATCCAGCGGGTGTTGATGCCTGCCAGTTCTGCCGCTTCGGGGTTGCCGCCGATGGCATAGACATAACGCCCGAAACGGGTGCGCGACATCAGGATGGTCATCAGGATGGCCACGGCCACAAGGATCAGCACCGGAATGGCAAAGCCGTGAGAGATGAACAATCCGCCCTCTGGCACGGGGATGCCTGTTTCCGCTACATGGCGTTTCACGATGCCTTTGGGCCAGTAATAGGCGTTGACCAGCAACACCGCGCCGATCACCGCACCGCAGCCCGCGATTGCAAGGAAGCTCTCCGCCCAGACAGGGCGCATGGCAAAACCGAACCCCCGCCGCCGTTTCCGTCCAAGCCACATCATCCCAAGCACCGCCGCGCAGCCGATGACGCCGATGATCCAGCTTCCGGTTGCGCCGATCGCACCATAAGGGCCGCCGCCCAACAGGGCGAAGGTGGGATCAACCGGAGAGATCGTCTCGCCCCGTGCCACCAGAAACGCCGCCCCGCGCCAGACCAGCAGGCCGCCGAGTGTGACGATGAAGGCGGGAATTTTGCCATAAGCGATCAGAAATCCGTGGAACGCCCCGACCAATGTGCCCACCAAAAGGCCCGAACAAATCGCCAGTATCCACAACAGCGGATGACCGAGCCCGATAAGCTGGGGCAGGATATAAACCTGTGTCACCCCCATAATCATGGCGCAGAACCCCAGAACCGACCCGACCGACAGGTCGATATGACGGGTCACAATCACCAGCACCATGCCAGTCGCCATAATCCCGATAGAGGCGGTCTGCACCGACAGGTTCCACAGGTTGCGCGGAGTCAGAAAGGCGCCATAACCATTTACAAGCTGGCCATAGAGGTGAAATCCGACCCAGATCAGCGCCAGCGCACCGATCATACCCAGCAGTCGGGTGTCCAGTTCGGTTGCACGTATAAAGCGTGCAAAAAGGCCGTTTGGTCTGTGTGGCGCGGCAGGCGCCGGAATGTTGGCGGTGTTATCGGTCATAAGCGGTGGTCCCGAACCAGTGTCTGTCAGAGTCAGCTAAAGCCTACCGTATCCCGTGATTTCGCGCATCCATCGCAATATCTGTCGGGCGGCCCGTGTGACTGTGTTGAAATTGGGGTGTGTGTAAGTGGGGAACGGCACTGCCGGAGGGCTCCGGCAATGCCTGTGTCGCGTGCCTTAACAGCCGGTTACGCCGTCCATTGCGCCTTCGCAGACTTTGTCTTTGCCGATATGGCCGGCGTCGATCACAACATTGATGTTGTCTTTGGTGATGGGGGTCGGCTCCAGAAAGATGGCGTTCATTTCAACGCCTTTGGAACCACCGGACCATTTGACCGCACCTTCAACCGCGTCAAGCGCGGTACCACCGGCCAGTGCAACTGCGATTTCAGCCGCTGCCGTGCCAAGCTGGCGGGAGTCCTTCCAGACAGAAACCGTCTGCGTGCCGCGGGCCACACGGTTCAGGGCTGCGTGATCGCCGTCCTGTCCGCCTACAGGAACCTCCATGCCCTGCGCTGCCAGCGCCGCAATTACGCCACCGGCCATACCATCGTTTTCGGCCAGAACCGCGTCAACGTTATTGTCGTTGGCGGTCAGGATCTGCTCCATGTTCTTTTGCGCGTTATCCGGTTTCCAGCCGTCCGAGAAAGCCTCTCCGACGATCTTGATCTTACCGGCATCCACCGCGTTCCCGATGACTTCCATCATGCCGTCCAGCAGGAAAGCCGCGTTCGGATCGCCCTTGTCGCCCTTGATGATGGCAAAGTTGCCTTCGGGTTGTACGGCGGTCACAGTTTCCGCGATGATCCGGCCAACGCCCTTGTTGTCAAAGGTCAGATAAAACGTGCGGTTGTCTTCGATCAAACGGTCATAACCGACAACCGGAATGCCTTCATCATCCGCCTTGTCAACGGCTGGACCGATGGCGTCCTTGTCCATCGCCAGAATGATCAGCGCATCAGCACCCTGTGCGATCAGGGCTTCCACATCGGTCAGTTGTTTCGCAGCCGAAGCCTGTGCATCCGCGGAAATATACTTGGCACCGGCCGCTTCGAGCGCCTGTTTGATGGCCGCTTCGTCGGTTTTCCAGCGTTCCTCCTGAAAATTCGACCAGCTTACGCCCACGGTCAGATCGGCGGCCAGTGACATGGTCGTCATGGCAGCGGTGGCCACAGCCGCAAGCGCGACAGTAAATTTTTTCATGGTTCCCTCCCAAGGATAATGCGACCCGCAAGTGCCCAAACCTTGAACCGCGGGTGTAGAAAAGTGATAGCAGTTTTAATTTGAAAATCAAATTAAATCAGGGCAAACTGGTTTCAGTGGGATTTTCCGTAATAATCCCCTAGATTTAGACCCGCAGCATTTTAGGAGCGGCAGCAATGATCGGACAGCAACGCAGTTATGGCAGGCGGGTTCTTCTGGCAGCGATTCGCCAGAACAGCCCGATTGCGCGGATTGATCTGTCCGAACAAACAGGTATCAGCCGCGCCACTGTGACCACTGTGACGGCAGAACTGATCCGTGCCGGACTGGTGGAAGAAGTCGCGGCGCAAGGGACTGAAATGGCCCGTGGCCGCCCCCGTGTGGACCTGAAAATTCGCGGGGCGGCCCATCTGGTTGCCGGCATAAAGATCGCCAACAGTTCGCTGTCGCTGGTGCTGATGGATTTTGAGGGCAACCAACTGGCAGAGCACAGCCATCTCCTCTCGCGCACCACACTTGGCACCGATGCGCTGGTCGCAGAGCTGGCAACGGCCCTTGGCGATATGCTTGCGCCACTTGGAAAGGCAATTTCCGACCTGTCAGGTGCCGGGATCGGGATTGCGGGGATTGTCGATGTGCAGCAGGGGCTCGTCCATTGGTCGCCCTCGCTTTCGGATCGCAACATCAACCTGCGCAGCGCCATAGAGGCCGCGCTTGGGGTGCCTGCCTTTGTGGACAATGATGCCAACCTTGTGGCGATGGCGGAGAAACGCTTTGGTCTGGGACGCGAGGCGACGGACTTCATCGTTGTCACCATCGAAAGCGGTGTTGGCATGGGGATTGTAATCAACAATGAAATCTACCGTGGCACGCGGGGCTGCGGTGCGGAATTCGGCCATACCAAGGTGCATCTGGACGGGGCGCTGTGCCGCTGTGGTCAACGGGGGTGTCTTGAAGCTTATGTCGCTGATTACGCCCTCCTGCGCGAGGCCAGCGTGACCCACTCCACCGATGCGCTGGCAGAGGGGGCTTCGGACGAGCAAAGGATAGAGGCGCTGTTGCAACGCGCCCATGACGGGGATCCGGTGGCTGGCAATATCGTGCTGCGGGCGGGGCGGATGTTTGCGATGGGTCTGGCCAATATCGTCAATATTTTTGACCCCCAGTTGATCGTTCTGGCGGGGGAGCGGATGCAATCGAACCATCTTTATGCCGAAGAGGTAATCGCTGGGATCAAGAACTCTATCGTGCAGGTGGACCAGCCCCCCCCCGAAGTGGTGATCCACCGCTGGGGCGATCTGATGTGGGCCAAAGGGGCGGCGGCCTATGCGCTGGAAGGTGTTGAGGAGATGGCTGTTGAGGCTTTGCGTGCCGGTGAAGGTTAAGGCGCTGGTCCTGCTGGCGCTGGTGGCCGCGCCGGTGGGTGCAGAGCCCGTGTTTCGCCCCGTTGAGGTGCCCCGCCACATCTACGCCGGAGGCTGGGAGCATTTTGTCGGTGGCGGCGTTGCGGTGCTGGATTGCGATCAGGACGGTTATCCCGATCTTTATGTGGCAGGCGGCGAAAATCCGGCAAAACTGCTGCGCAATACCACCGGACAGGGGCAGCTCGGCTTTGTAGACTACCCGTCTGTCGCTTTGGGGCTGACAGGGGTTACGGGGGCCTATCCGGTTGACATCGACAGCGACGGTTGGGGCGATCTGGTGGTGCTTCGGGTTGGTGAAAACCATCTGCTGCGCGGCGGACCGGATTGTGCTTTCACGCTGTTTGACAGGCTGTCCTTTCAGGATCAACCTGCATGGACCACCGCGTTTTCTGCCACATGGGAGCATGGCGCAAGCCTGCCAACACTCGCCTTTGGCAACTACGTGGACCGCCAGAACCCCGATGGCCCGTTTGAGGCATGCGACACCAATTATCTCTACCGCCCCGAAGGGGGCAGCTACGGTGCGCCGGTCCCGATGAAACCGGGGCTGTGTCCTTTGTCGATGCTGTTCAGCGACTGGTCCCGCAGCGGGCAGGCGGACCTGCGGATCAGCAACGACCGGCATTACTACGTGACCGGCGGGCAGGAGCAGCTTTTGAAGATGACAGAGAACCCGCGTTTTTACACCGCGGACGAAGGCTGGCGGGAATACAATCTCTGGGGGATGGGAATCGCCAGCCGTGATGTGACCGGGGACGGGCTGCCCGATGTGATGATGACCTCTATGGGCGACCAGCGTTTGCAGATTCAGGACGGCGGCGGCAAGCCCGCATTCTCGGATGCGCCGTACGATCTTGGCACCACGGCGCAGCGGCCCTTTACAGGGGGCGACGGGCGGCCCTCTACCGGCTGGCACGTGCAATTCGGGGATGTGCAGAACGACGGGCTGGACGATATTTTTATCGCCAAAGGCAATGTTGAACAGATGCCGGGGCTGGCGATGAAAGACCCGAACAATCTGCTGGTACAGGGCGCGGACGGGAGTTTCACTGAAACGGCAGAGGTGGCGGGCGTGGCCAGCCTGCACCGCGGGCGCGGCGGGGCTTTGGTGGATCTGGACCGCGACGGACTGCTGGATCTGGTGGTGGTGAACCGCCGCGCACCACTAGAGGTTTACCGGAACGTAACACAAGGGGCGGGGCGCTGGGCCAGCTTGCGGCTTGCGCAAACAGGTGTGAACAAAAACGCAGTGGGTGCCTGGCTAGAGGTAGCGGCGGATGACCGGCGCTACAGCCGCGAGATTACGGTGGGCGGCGGGCATGCCGGCGGGCAGCTTGGTCCGGAACATTTCGGGCTGGGGGCGGCATCGGCGTTTTCGCTGCGGGTGATCTGGCCGGACGGCGTCACAAGCGACTGGATCACGCTGGCCAGCGATGCGGCGTATGTGATCCGCGCGGATGGCACCCGACTGGCGGTCGCGCCGGATTAAAGCGGGTTATTCGACGGGCAAACCGCTTGGCACTGTTTCTGGCAGGCCCAGCCGCCCCTCCAGGCTGGCCGGATCGCTCAGGCTGTCCAGAAAGGCAAGGATCGCGTCGATTTCAGGGTCGCTCAGCCTAACCGGAGCCAGTTCGATCGCCGCTGCGATCCTGTCGGTTTCGCCCCTGTCTGTGAGGTTGGTAAAATCCTCGGCCCCCGCCAGTTCGGGGAGCAGCGATTGCGCCTTGGTATAGCGTCGCAAAGACGCCTCGGGCGTGAGGTGATGCAACACCATCGCCCGCAGATCGGCAAATGCTCCGTTGTGCCCGTAGGGCGCGGTCTGCACCACGTTGCGCAGGGACGGGGTGCGAAAACGATAGGCGTCCTCTGGCGCACCTGTAACGCGCATCCGGCCTTCGTCCTTTTTATGGCGCTCGAACCGCGCCGCCTTGCCCGGTCCGATCTGGGGCAGGCCGATGGCGTGAAACCTGTGGTCGGTCTGGAATTGTCCCGCGTGGCACACATCACACTCTGCCTTGCCGTAAAACAGCTCCATTCCCAGCGCCGCTTCGGGGGCAAGCGGCGTGCCGTTTCGCAGGAATTGGTCAAACGGGCTGTCGTCCGCGCGCCATTCAAATGCCATGAAAGCGGCGATTGCATTGGAGATGTCAGAGAAATGCAGCGGCGATTTGGTGTCGTCCAGCGCTGCAAACCTGCGCTGGTACTCCGGTATGGCCGCAACCCGCGCAGACAGGATCGCCCAAGCGCCGTTTGGTCCGGTGAAAAACCCCTGCCGCACCGCTTGGGCCACATCGTTTTCGGAATAATGCCCCGCCATTTCATCAGGCGAGAGCACCGGAAACATGGTCTGGGCAGAAAGAACCCCGTCAAACCCCTGTTCCATATCCCCACCAAGCGGGGTGCGGAACCCCATCGGGTCGGTATCGTCCGCTTCCAACCGTCCGTCGTGGAACAGGGTCCGGAACTGCTCCGCCCCCAGATTGAACAGCGCAGGTGCATTGCGCGGGATGCGCTGTTCGGGCAGGTTGTCCGGATCGCTGCGCCGCGCGGGTCCAAGCCCGATGCCCCCATCCCCGAGCCCAAGCGATACCCCGTCGGATGTGGCAAATCGCGGGTGGTGGCAGGTGGCGCAGGACACGGTTTTATTGCCGCTCAGGATCGGGTCATAGAACAGCAGTTGCCCCAGACGCACCTGCGCCATATCGGGTTGGGAGAACTGCGCATTAGCTTGCGGCAGCGGGCCGGAGGCGGCCTGAAAAGCCAAGGCAAACAGGGCGCTGGCCAGCAGGATCGGGCGGGGCAGGTTCATGGTGTCTCCGGCATCAGGGATACGGTCACAGTCGCAGCGTAGGGTCGATCCGGCGTGACCACAATACTCGGGTAGTCCGGCCTGTTGATCGCATCAGGATAGCCTTGGGGTTCCAGACAGATCGCACCAAAAGCGCGGTGTGTTTGCCCCGCCAGCGGTGCGGCACGTTCCGACAGATGCTGCGCGGTATAGACCTGAAGCCCGGGCTGATCGGTAGCCAGCGTCAGCGCAAGGCCGCCGCGGGACAGGTGCACCTGCGGGGACTGCGGGTTCAGGCAGTAGTTCAGATCAATGCCTACCCTTTGCGGGTCGGCGGCACGGATGGATTTCCCGCCGCGAAAATCAAGCCGTTGCCCCGCAAGCGACAGGGCAGGGCCAAGGGGGATACCACTTCCATCTGTGGGCAACAGCGCATCGGCGTCGATCCGCAGCCGGTGATCTCTGATCGTGCCGGTTCCGGCCAGATTGTAATAGGAATGCTGCGCCAGATTGATCGGGGTCGGGCGGTCTGCCGTCGCGCGCATCCGGTAGGTCAGTCTGTTGCCGTTCAGTGTGACAAGAATCTCAAAATCCACCGCAGCCGGAAACCCCTGATCGCCGTGGGGCGAATGCAGCGTCAGCCGCAAGGCGCGGGTGCCATCCGCTTCCGCCTGCCACAGACGTTGGTGGAAACCATCCGCCCCGCTGTGCAGAACGTGGGGGCCTTCGTTCGGGGGCAGGTGGTAAACCTGCCCACCCAGTTCAAACCGCCCGTGGGCGATCCGGTTTGCCACCCGCCCGACGATGCCGCCCAGAAACTGCGGATTGTCCAGATAGGCCGCCGGATCGCGATAGCCAAGTACGATGCTGCGACACGGCCCGCCAAGATCGGTGCGCCAGCTTTGCGTGACCGCACCAAGGTTCAGCAGCGTCACCGCAGAATCGGTACCTGTCAGGGTAAAGGCACGAATATCTGCGGCGGCGGGCATCGCGGGATCAGACGAAACGGTTGACGATGTTTTCCAGCCGCTCCTGTTTGCCACTGCGGGGCTCTGGTGCGATGTCGCCTGAAACTACCTTTTCAAAGATGCTGTCAAAATCGCTGTCGAGCATCGCCTTGGCCGCAGGATCATCCCAACCGCTGTAACGCTCTTGCAGGGCGTCTTCCAATTCGCCGTCCTCTATCATCGCGGCGGCGGCTTTCAACCCGCGGGCGCAGATGTCCATTGCCCCTGTGTGCGCGGCGATCAGATCCGCTGCATCCAGCGACTGGCGGCGCAATTTGGCATCAAAGTTGGTGCCCCCCGTGGTAAACCCGCCCGCTTTGAGGATGTGATAATAGGCCAGCGCCACTTCGGGCACATTGTTGGGGAACTGGTCCGTATCCCAGCCCGACTGGTAATCGTTCCGGTTCATATCAATAGAGCCAAACACCCCAAGCGCCGCAGCCGTTGCGATTTCATGCTCAAAGCCGTGACCTGCAAGGATCGCGTGGCCCTGTTCAAGGTTCAGCTTCACCTCGTTCTCCAAGCCGTATTTTTGCAGGAAGCCATAGCAGGTGGCCGCGTCATAATCGTATTGGTGTTTGGAAGGTTCCTGTGGTTTCGGTTCCACAAGGATCGTCCCCTTGAAACCGATCTTGTGCTTGTACTCCACCACCATATTCAGGAAGCGGCCCATGTGATCCAGCTCTCGCCCCATATCGGTGTTGAGCAAGGTCTCATAGCCTTCACGACCGCCCCAGAGCACGTAATTCTCGCCGCCCAGTTTCTGCGTCGCGTCCATACAGGTTTTCACTGTCGCGGCGGAATAGGCGAACACATCGGGATCGGGGTTGGTCGATGCGCCGGACATCCAGCGACGGTGGCTGAACATATTGGCCGTGCCCCACAACAGCTTGATGTTGCGGGATGACATTTTTTCACCGAAATAATCGATGATTTCCTCAAAATTCCGCAAGCTTTGTGCAAATGTATCGCCTTCGAGCCGGATGTCTGCATCGTGCCAACAGTAATAAGGCTGGCCGATGATGTCGAACATTTCAAAGGCGACGTCGGCTTTCAGTTTGGCACGGGACTGGTTGTCTTGCGGGTGCCACGGACGTTCAAACGTGGCGCCGCCAAAAGGGTCGCCACCTTCCCAAGCAAAAGAATGCCAGTAGGCTATGGCGAAACGCAAGTGGTCTTCCATCCGCTTGCCCATCACCATTTCGTCGGGGTTGTAATGGCGGTAGTCGAATTCCGTGCCTTCACCGTCACCGACAAATTTTGCGGGGGAAATACCGTCAAAGAAACCTGTTGTCATATCATAATGCCTTTATAGCTGGGTAAACGGCGCGGTAGGCTTGGTAAGCCTCTGCATACGCCTTTGTTAAATCGGAGTTCGGGTTGATCCGACGGGAAATCGCGGGTTGTGTCATCACCTCTTCCGGTGCTGCACCGCTCGCCCCGCAAATGGCGAGACGGGCCGCGCCCATTGCTGCACCGTTTTCGCCGTCTTCGGGCAGGTCAAGGGGCAGGTCCAGAACGGTAGCAATCAGTTCAAGCCAGTAGTGTGAGCGTGACCCCCCGCCTATCGCCATTAGCGAGGTCAGTTCGGTGCCGGTCGAGCGCAAGGCATCGAGGTTCTCGCGCAGGGCAAAAGCAACACCTTCAAACACCGCCTGCACCAACTCGCGATCGCCGGTGGCGTGATGCAGCCCGAGAAGTGCGCCGCGAATGGTGCTGTCGTTGTGGGGGGTACGCTCCCCCGACAGGTAAGGCAGGAAGTTGACAGTTCCCGGCGCGGCCAGAGGCCCGTCCAACAGTCCCGCAAGTTCACCCGCAGGGGTTTTGAGCGTGCGCGCCAACCAGTTGAGACTATCGGTGGCGGACAGGATTACCCCCATCTGATACCAACGGTCCGGTACAGCGTGACAAAACGTATGCACAGCCGAGGCGGGCAGGGGCGCATAGCCGGATTTCCCCGCCAGCAGCACGCCCGAGGTGCCAAGGGACACAAATCCCTGTCCTTCCTCCAGCGCACCGATGCCACAAGCGGCAGCCGCATTGTCGCCGGCGCCACCTACCACAACGACACCTTCGGGCAGGCCAAGTTCGGCGCATCGTTTAGCGCAGACAGGCGCGGCCACCTCAGATCCTTCTACAAGGCGGGGCATCTGGGCACGGGTCATGCCGGATTGCTCCAGCAGACTGTCGGACCAGTTCCGCGCACCCACATCCAGCCAGCTTGTGCCTGCGCTGTCCGACATATCGGAAACGCGTTCTCCGGTCAGCCAGAAGGATAGGTAATCCTTGGGCAGCAATACAGTGGCAACGCGCTCGAAAATGTCCGGTTCGTTGGCCTTCACCCAAGCCAGCTTGGGTGCGGTGAAGCCCGGAAAAACGATATTACCGGAGAGCGTGTGAAAGTCGGGCTTTGCGTCCAGTGCGGCGGCTTCCTTGCTGGAACGGGTATCATTCCAGAGGATGCAGGGGCGCAGCACTGCGCCGTGTTCGTCCAGCAGGGTTGCGCCGTGCATCTGTCCCGCCGTGCCAATGGCCGCCAGTTGTGCCATTGCCTCAGGGTAGGTTTGTTGCAACTCGCCAATTGCCACTTTACAGGCGGCAACCCAATCGGCGGGGTCTTGTTCGGACCATCCCGAATGGGGGTTGGCCACCGGATAAGCGGATTGCGCTGCGCCGATAACAGTTCCGTTTTCCGCTACAAGCAAGGCCCGCAGCCCCGATGTCCCGAGGTCGATTCCCAGATAGGTCATCATGTTCTCTCCCTTTGGGGTAGTTATTCACATATTTAATTTTTCTGTCAAATTAAAAAATCCACTGCAGATCGTAAGGCACCATCGGGCCGTTTCCGCCTCGCCTTCGGGGGCCACCGCCGCTAAGAGGGATCATGGAATTTTCAAGTCTCACCCTTGTTGCCTCTCTCGCCTTTCTGTTTGCAGGCTGCGTTAAGGGCATTGCCGGTATCGGTCTGCCCACGGCTGCAATTGCGGCGATGACCCTTGTGATAGAACCCCGTGTGGCGATTTCGCTGATCCTGTTTCCCATGCTCGGGATCAACGGCTGGCAGTGGTTGCGCGGTGGTCACGTGTTGCGCACGATCTTACGCTACAAACTGTTTGCCAGCGTGCTGTGTATCGGAGTCGTGGTCACAAGCTTTCTGGCCCGTGGCGTGGACGACCGCTGGCTTGCCGGAGCGCTGGGCGTGGCGGTGCTGATCTTTGTCGCGGTGAGCTGGCGCGGCTGGTTGCCTGCCATCGGAGAGGAGCACGACCGGACCGCGCAGCTTGGCTTCGCCACATTGGCAGGGGGAATCGGCGGGCTGACAGCGGCATGGGCGGCGCCGCTTGGCATGTATCTGACCATGCGGCGGGTCGAAAAGGACGAATTCATCCGCGCCACCGGATTTCTGGTGGCGGTGGGCAGTGTCCCGCTGGCCGTGTCCTATGCACAACTGGGGTTTCTGGGCGGACCGCTTGCGCTGACCTCTGGGTTGATGCTGGTGCCCGCGCTGGCGGGATATGCCATCGGAGAGAAAGTGCGCAACCGCCTCTCGCCTATATATTTCCGCAACACGATTCTACTGGTGTTTCTGATCCTCGGACTGAACCTGATCCGGCGCGCGTGGTTTGGCGCCTAGGCGGATTGCGCCCGTGACAGGTGCAGTTAACATGTTAATATTTATCCGTTTCTAGTCGGTGTATTTGGCCGTGGCCGGGCCGCGATAGAACTGGATCAGTTCTTCGGGAACTTCGGTGCCATCGTAAAGGAACGGCAGGATGCCCCTGCGCCCCGATCTGCCACGGCTGTTGCGAATATCCTCTTCGGAACGCGTGACCCGCTGGCTCATCCGCAGGCCCCATTCGTGCAAATGCGCATAAAGCTTGTCGCGGACCTCGGCATGATCCGCACTGTCGCCCAGATCGTAAAACTCTTCGGGGTCGGTTTTCAGATCGAACAGCATGGGGCGGTAGCCCGCCGCTGCATGGATCAGTTTGTAGCGCCCGTCAAACACCATGAAAAGCCGCGCATCGCGCGGCTCCAACCCCAGTGCAACCGCTTGTGGTGTAACCGAAAAATCATATTCCGAAATCGCATAGTCGCGCCACTCCGGTGTGTCTCCGTGTAGCCACGGCATCAGGGAGCGGCCTTCGATGATGTGATCCGGAACCTGCCCGCCCGCAGCCTCGACAAAAGTGGCAGCGAGATCAATGCTCTCAACCAGCGCGTCACAAACGGTGCCCCGTGTGCTGTCCGCTTCGGGGCGGGGATCAAAGACGATCATCGGAACCTTGACGGATTGTTCGTGGAACATGTCTTTTTCACCCAGCCAGTGATCCCCGAGGTAATCCCCGTGATCCGAGGTCAGCACGATCATCGTGTCGTCCATCTTGCCTGTGGCTTCCAAATGGTCGAGCAGCCGCCCCAACTGGTCATCGCATTGTTTGATCAGCCCCATATAGGCGGGGATGACTTTCTCGCGCACTTCGTCGCGCTGAAAGGCGCTGGCGATCTTGTTTTCCATGTAAGCGCCATAAACCGGATGCGGATCTTCCCGTTCCACATCATGGCGCAGCGGGGCAGGCACATGGTTAGGCCCATACATATCGTGATAGGGAGCGGGCACGATATAGGGCCAGTGGGGTTTGATAAAGGACACATGGGCGAGCCACGGGCTGTCCGTCTGATCCACAAAGCGGATGGTTTCAGAGGTCAGCCACGGGGTTTCGGAATCTTCCTCGCGGATGTTGGCGGGTTTGTCCGCATTGCGGAACATCCAGCCGCTGGCGATCTGATCGTCTGTGATGCCGGCATTGGCGAAATCCGCCCAAGGGTTCTCGCTCGGGTAGCCTTTTGACTTTAAGTATTCGTTGTAAGGTGATCTTTTCTCGTCATAAAACCCGTCCGGTCCATGACCCCACAGCCCATCATCGCGGCACCAGTTGTCAAAGCCGCATTCCGCCTGACGTGCACCGATTTCGCTGTCGGCGGCCAGCCCCAAACGCGCCATACCTTCGGCGTCGGCCTTCATATGGGTCTTGCCGATAATCCAGCTGTTCATCCCGAGTTTGCGTAAATGATCGCCAAGGGTTACTTCCCCCACGCGCAGTGGAAAGCCGTTCCATTGCGCCCCGTGAGAGGACGGATACCGCCCCGTGTAATAGGACATCCGCGACGAGCCGCAGACAGGCGACTGGACATAAGCGTTGCTGAAGCGGACCCCTTGCGCAGCAACGCGGTCGAAATTGGGGGTGTGCAGGTGGGGATGTCCGGCGCAGCTCAGGTAATCAAAGCGCAACTGGTCATACATGATAAACAGAATATTCATGGGGCCTCCTTGGTGTTGGCTGTGTTTACTGAAGCTGTGAACGGCTCGCAACCCGTGAATATGTTAACGACCACGGAAGCGACGGTCCTTACGCTAAAACCATGTTGGATTGCGCGGTCGATCTTGCTAGTCAGGCGCCATGACACACTCCTTCACAGCGCAAACGACCCTTGCCTTCAAATCAGAGCACCGCTGGTGATCCGCAGCGCAAATATTGCTGGGGCGGGGATTGGCGGGCTGACCGCGGCGCTGGCGCTGGCGCAACAGGGCGTTGAGGTCTGCGTATTCGAACAGGCCGCCGCATTGGGAGAGGTGGGTGCCGGATTGCAGCTAAGCCCGAATGCGATGAAGGTGCTTGGCCAGCTTGGACTGAACGCACAAATCGACGCGGTGGCCTATGCACCGGAACTGGCCCGCATCAAACACGGGGTCACGGGGCGCGATCTGGTCCGTGTGCCGCTGCGCGCCCAATGTGACCGCGTTTATGGTGCGCCCTATCTGCACGTACACCGCGCCGACCTTCACAGGATTCTGGAAGAGGCCGCGCGGCGGCAGGGCGTCCGGATTGAAACCGGAGCCACAGTCACGGGGTATCGCGCTGGCGCGCTTCTGGTGGACGGCAGCGAAAGACATGCGGATCTGCGCATCGGTGCGGATGGTATCCGCTCTGCCATCACAGCACAGATGCACCCGCACCACGGTCCCCGCTTCACCGGACAGCTTGCATGGCGGGGCACTGTGCCGACCGCCAATTTGCCCAAGGGGTTGATCCCTCCGGATGCAACGGTCTGGGTCGGGCAGGGCGGCCATATCGTGACCTACTACGTGCGCGGGGGCCAATTGGTCAATTTCGTCGCGGTAGAGGAACGGGACGACTGGCAAAATCCTGACTGGCGGCAACAGGGCGCGCCCGCTGATCTGCTAACGCGTTTCGCGGGCTGGCATCCCGATCTGAAAACCCTGTTCGGCGCAGTGCAGAGCACCTATCTCTGGGCGCTGTTCGATCGCCCCGAATTGCCGTGCTGGTCGGATGGCTCCACCGTTTTGCTCGGGGATGCCTGCCACCCCACGCTGCCGTTCATGGCGCAAGGGGCTGCGATGGCGATAGAGGACGCGAGCGTTCTGGTGCGCTGCCTGAAGCACCGGGCGCAGGATGTCCCCGCCGCACTTGGTCACTATACCCGCCTGCGAAAACCCCGCACCACACACCTGCAGGCCCGCGCCCGGAAAAATGCAGCATTATTCCATCTCAGCGGGCCTTTCGGCGGGGCGGTGCCGAAACTGAAACTTTTCATTGCCGGACATTTTCCGGATCGGCTGGGCCTGCGCCCGTTTGACGAAGTTTACGGCTATGATGCAACCACTGCGCCACTGTAATCTGTATACCACGGGTAGAGCGGCAAGCCGTTGGCGTGCAGCTGCGGGTCCGGCATTTTCGCACTAACCCTCGTACACAGACTGAAAAATCCCCCAACAATTTTAGGTTTAAGTTGAATTTCTTATCAAGTTAACGCAATTTGAAATCGCGACCGCTGGGCGGAGGGTATTTTGAGCCCGCCGGGAAATCCGCTTATGCGCCATTTTAGATGAATCGAACAATCCCAAGGCCGAGTGGACCGTAAGGAAAAGTAATATGACTGCAACCGATAATGACGATCTGATTGATGAACGCACCGCCCTCGGCTCTGTTCTGGTAGACGGGCTTGGCGGGGATGACACCATTCTCGGAAGCGACTTTGACGACAGCCTGTCCGGTTCGGGCGGCTATGACACCATCTTTGGTGGCGACGGGAAAGACGAAATCAGCGGCGGCGACTTGCGGGACAATCTCTACGGGGGGGCCGGTAAAGATCTTCTGTCAGGGGATGACGGAAACGACCGTGTGTACGGGCGCCGTGGGGATGACACGATTTTTGGCGGCGAAGGCAAAGACATCCTGCGCGGTCACGCAGGGGACGATGTAATTCACGGCGGGCAAGGGGCGGACACGCTCAAGGGGCACGGTGGCGACGATATTCTTGAGGGCGATGACGGGGAGGACTATCTCCTCGGCGGGGACGGCGATGATGTCCTGCGGGGTGGTCTTGGTGACGACGATTTGCACGGGGGTCATGGCGATGACAAGTTAAGCGGCGGCGACGGCAACGATGTAATCCACGGCGGCACCGGCATGGACCGCATTTACGGCGGCACCGGCGATGACGACATCTACGGGGGGTTCGGCAAGGACCGGATTCAAGGCGGTGATGGTGATGACACAATCGCCGGTGGCGCTGGCGGGGATGAGATCCTCGGCGGCGCGGGCGCGGATTCCATTCGCGGCGGACGCGGGCACGACACGATTAAAGGCGGTGCCAATGATGACATCATCGCAGGCGGCAGCGGCGATGACACGCTGTTCGGCGGTTCTGGCGATGATGTCGCAGTCTATGGCGGCTCTCTTTACGATTACTCCTGGTCCACCTCCGGCAAAACCGTCACCGTTGTCGATAACAGCACACGCAACGGGGATTCCGGTACAGATGTGTTGCAGAAGTTTGAGGTACTGCGTTTCAATGACGGGGACATCCACCTTGGAAAGACAAATAACGCTCCGTTCGTAACTGGAAACAACGCTATCGTCCGCGCAAGCGATACGGTCGATTTCACCGTAACCGGAATTGATTTCGACATGGACGCAGTGGCTTTGTTTGATGTCTCTTACTCAGGCCCGGGGGATTATTCGGTCACTGGCTCCACCTTCGCGACCAATAGCAATCACACCGAATTCACCGCAAATGTAACCTTCCTCACGAACGGCGCTTTCGAGGGCTTGGCCTTCGGGGAGGCCGCGATCCAGCAGATCGTCTTTACCTTCTTTGACAGCAATGGTGGTTATACCAGCCACACCGTCAACGTGACCGTCTATGGTGAGCATAACGCGCCGGTCGCACAGGCGGGCACGGCCTCCGGTGATGAAGATACGGTGATTTCCGGCAGCGTCGCCGCGTCTGATGTGGACGGAGATACGCTGACTTTCGCGCTGGCCACGGATGGAACCAACGGCGCGGTGACAATGGCGGCGGATGGCAGTTACAGCTACACGCCGGATGGGGACTTCAG
>NZ_MDVX01000007.1 GCF_001719615.1 Neptunicoccus sediminis | reverse complement strand
AGATACGGTGATTTCCGGCAGCGTCGCCGCGTCTGATGTGGACGGAGACGCGCTCAGCTTTGCGCTGGCAACGGATGGAGCCAACGGCGAAGTCACGATGGCGGCGGATGGCAGTTACAGCTACACGCCGGATGGGGACTTCAACGGCTCGGACAGCTTTACTTATACGGTGAGTGACGGCAATGGCGGGACAGATACCCAGACCGTGACGGTCACTGTCAATGCGGTGAATGACGCGCCGGTCGCACGGGCTGGCACGGCTGTTGGTGATGAGGATACGGTGATTTCCGGCAGCGTCGCCGCGTCTGATGTGGACGGAGATACGCTCATTTTCACGCTCGCCACGGATGGAGCCAACGGCGCGGTCACGATGGCGGCGGATGGCAGTTACAGCTATACGCCGGATGGGGACTTTAACGGCTCTGACAGTTTCACATATACGGTAAGCGACGGGAATGGCGGAATCGATACCCAGACCGTGACGATCACAGTCAATGCGGTGAATGACGCGCCTGTGGCACAGGCGGGCACGGCCTCCGGTGATGAAGATACGGTGATTTCCGGCAGCGTCGCCGCGTCTGATGTGGACGGAGACGCGCTCAGCTTTGCGTTGGCCACGGATGGAGCCAACGGCGC
>NZ_MDVX01000006.1 GCF_001719615.1 Neptunicoccus sediminis | reverse complement strand
AAGCGACGGGAACGGCGGAACGGACACCCAGACCGTGACGGTCACGGTGGATGCGGTGAATGACGCGCCTGTGGCGCAGGCTGGCACGGCCTCCGGTGACGAGGATACAGTGATTTCCGGCAGAGTCGCCGCGTCTGATGTGGACGGAGATACGCTGACTTTCGCGCTGGCAACGGATGGAGCCAACGGCGCGGTGACGATGGCGGCGGATGGCAGTTACAGCTATACGCCGGATGGGGACTTTAACGGCAGCGACAGCTTTACCTATACGGTGAGTGACGGGAATGGCGGAACCGATGCCCAGACCGTGACGATCACG
>NZ_MDVX01000005.1 GCF_001719615.1 Neptunicoccus sediminis | reverse complement strand
AAGCGACGGGAACGGCGGAACGGACACCCAGACCGTGACGGTCACGGTGGATGCGGTGAATGACGCGCCTGTGGCGCAGGCTGGCACGGCCTCCGGTGACGAGGATACAGTGATTTCCGGCAGCGTCGCCGCGTCTGATGTGGACGGAGACACGCTCACTTTCGCGCTCGCCACGGATGGAACCAACGGCGCGGTCACGATGGCGGCGGATGGCAGTTACAGCTACACGCCGGATGGGGATTTTAACGGCAACGACAGTTTCACCTATACGGTGAGTGACGGGAATGGCGGAACCGATACCCAGACCGTGACGATCACAGTCAATGCGGTGAATGATGCGCCTGTGGCACAGGCGGACACGGGCTCCGGTAATGAGGATACGGTGATTTCCGGAACTGTCGCCGCGTCTGATGTGGACGGAGACGCGCTCAGCTTTGCGCTGGCAACGGATGGAGCCAACGGCGCGGTGACAATGGCGGCGGATGGCAGTTACAGCTACACGCCCGATGGGGACTTCAACGGCTCGGACAGTTTCACCTATACGGTAAGCGACGGGAACGGCGGAACGGACACCCAGACCGTGACGGTCACGGTGGATGCGGTGAATGATGCGCCTGTAGCGCAGGCTGGCACGGCCTCCGGTAATGAGGATACGGTGATTTCCGGCAGCGTCGCCGCGTCTGATGTGGACGGAGACGCGCTGACCTTTGCGTTGGCCACAGATGGAACCAACGGCGCGGTCACGATGGCGGCGGATGGCAGTTACAGCTACACGCCGGATGGGGATTTCAACGGCAGCGACAGCTTTACCTATACGGTGAGCGACGGGAATGGCGGGACAGACACACAGACCGTGACGATCACCGTCAATGCGGTGAATGACGCGCCTGTGGCACAGGCGGACATGGCCTCCGGTAATGAGGATACGGTGATTTCCGGCAGCGTCGCCGCGTCTGATGTGGATGGCGATACGCTGACCTTTGCGCTGGCCACGGATGGAGCCAACGGCGCAGTCACGATGGCGGCGGATGGCAGTTACAGCTATACGCCGGACGGGGATTTCAACGGCAGCGACAGCTTTACCTATACGGTGAGCGACGGGAACGGCGGGACAGACACACAGACCGTGACGATCACTGTCAATGCGGTGAATGATGCGCCTGTGGCACAGGCGCTCTCTGCTACGGGGGACGAGGATATGTTGATCTCGGGCACTCTGGCAGCCAGCGATGTGGACGGGGACAGCCTGAGCTTTGCGCTT
>NZ_MDVX01000004.1 GCF_001719615.1 Neptunicoccus sediminis | reverse complement strand
CAGCCACTTTGCAAGCTTGCGTCGTTCGTCCAGCTTCAGGTGACAGTAGTGGGTTCCCATTCTTCATACTCCATGCAACTCTCTGTATTCGTACAGAATTTGCACTTCGTTTGTGAATCCACCTTTCCACGCGAAATAAACGCATAATGAATATTATGTTAATATTACAATGTGCATGGACGAAAGGCTTGTTTCTCTGACATTAATTTATGCCAGAGAAACGATTTATTAGGATTTATGGACTATGTGTTGAGGATCACATTCGGTGCAATGTCGTCGGGATCAATCATCAACTCGATCAGCGCTCCGGAGGATTTCGTTGATGCTGTGGCGAAGGCTTCAGCGAAGTCTTCTGTTTTTTCAACGCGCTGGCTCCAGAACCCATAGGCTTTGGCAAGCTGGGTAAAATCGGGATTGATGATCTCTGTGCCACTGGGCCGGCCTTCATAGCGGCGTTCCTGATGCAGCCGGATTGTGCCGTACATACCGTTGTTCAGCAACAGAATGATCGGTTGCAGCCCGTATTGCAGCATGGTGCCAAGTTCTTGGGAAGACATTTGGAAATCGCCATCGCCAGCGAAACAGACGACCTGTCGTTTTGGATCGACAGCCTTGGCCGCCAGTGCCGCTGGCAGACCGGCACCCATCGCACCGGATTGCGGTCCAAGAAGCCGCTTGTCGCCGTGATACTGGATGTAGCGACCGGACCAAATTGCAAAATTGCCCGCGCCGTTGGTCAGGACAACATCGTCGTCCAGAACCTTGCGCAGATGTTCGCAGACCTTGGCCATGTCAACCGGACCTTTGGCCGGTTTGGGTGTCAGCGTTGCAAGATATTTGGGTTGGATTTGCTTTAAGTAATCCTCATAGGTCGCTGTTACCAATGGATTTAGCGCCGTTATAAAGGCATGTGGCGCAGATTGCACGGCCACATCTGGTTGGTAGATCTTGCCGATTTCATCCGCCGAGATATGGCTGTGAATGATCTTCTGCTTCGCATTGGGCACATCCAACAAGGTCCAACCGTCTGTCACGGTTTCGCCAAAACGGATGTTCACAGCTAGAATAACATCCGCCTGTGAAATGGCCTCGCGGATATGGGGTGCCATGCCAAACCCCGCATCACCGATAAAGTTCGGGCCGCGGTTGTCGATCAGGTCCTGACTGCGAAACACAGAGGCGACAGGAATAGAGGTTTTCTGGGCAAATTCGGACAGGGCGTCCCTGCCCTGTTGTGTCCAGCCGCCACCGCCAACGATCATCAGCGGCGTTTTGGCGCTGTTCAACACATCCGCCGCAGCCTGAACCGCGGCAGGATCAGGCGCAGGATGGAAAGGTTTCACCGGCTTGCAGGGTTGCGCGTCGGTCATATCCGTCAGCATGTCTTCGGGCAAAGCCACCACAACCGGACCCGGCCGCCCGGATGTCGCCATCTGGAACGCACGGGCGACGATTTCGGGGATACGATCGGCGTTATCGACCTCGGTCGCCCATTTTGCAATCGGCCCGAAAAACGCGCGGTAGTCTACTTCCTGAAAGGCTTCGCGGTCGCGCATATCGCGCCCGATCTGCCCGACGAACAGGATCATCGGCGTGCTGTCCTGCATGGCGGTGTGCACCCCGATAGAGGCATTGGTCGCGCCCGGACCGCGTGTCACAAAGCAAATTCCCGGTTTATTGGTCAGCTTGCCGTAAGCTTCAGCCGCAAAAGATGCGCCGCTTTCATGGCGCGTGGTGATCAGCCGCATCTGGTTTTGCACATCATAAAGCGCATCGAGAACCGCCAGATAGCTTTCCCCCGGAACCCCGAAAGCCGTATCAACGCCCTGTTCCAAAAGACATTTGATCAACAATTCTCCGCCAGTCCGTGCCATTCCGCCCTACCCTTTTCTGATGTGCAGCAAAATTAATGCGGAATGTGTGACAGAACTCACTTATTTTACAATCGAAAAATGGGACAGTGATCTTAGCCAAACGCGAAAGCAGTTTGACTTACAGGTCCGGAGGGTCGTTCTTCCCGGTTCAAAACACTCCGGACCTGCTTTACCCTCAAAAATTTTACCAAAAAAAAGCCCCGCCAGATGGCAGGGCTTTCAAAAACAGTCAATGTAGCGGGATTAGCCGCCCATTGTTTTTGCAACTTCCGCTGCAAAGTCTTCTTCTTTTTTCTCAATGCCTTCGCCAACTTCCAAACGCACGAAAGATACGATTTCCGCACCGGCGTCTTTGGCAGCCTGACCAACGGTTACGTCAGGATTGATCACGAATGCCTGATTGTTCAGGGTCACTTCAGAGTAGAACTTCTTCATCCGGCCCTTGATCATGCTTTCAATGATATTTTCAGGCTTGCCGGACTCACGGGCTTGCTCGGTCAGAACGTTTTTCTCACGCTCGATCACGGCAGGGTCCAGATCCTCTTCGGACAGGGAAGCAGGGTTGGTCGCAGCAACGTGCATGGCAACCTGTTTGGCGAAAGACTCATCGCCGCCTTTCAGTGCAACCAGAACACCGATTTTGCCCAGACCGTCCGCAGCCGCTGCGTGGATGTAAGAGCCGACAACATCGCCGGACACTTTGGCCATGCGGCGCACAGACATGTTTTCACCGATTGTAGCGATCGCATCGGTCACAACGTCCGTTACAGACTTGCCACCCATGTCAGCGGATTTCAGAGCTTCAACGTCGTCCACGGAAACAGCGGCGGCAACGATGCCGTTTACCATTTTCTGGAAGTCGGCGTTTTTACCAACAAAGTCGGTTTCCGCGTTCACTTCAACCGCAACACCAACGCCGCCTTCAACTTTGACGCCAACCAGACCTTCAGCCGCTGTACGACCGGATTTCTTGGCCGCGGTTGCCAGACCTTTGGTGCGCAGCCAGTCCATTGCGGCTTCCATGTCGCCGTCGGTTTCTGTCAGGGCTTTTTTCGCGTCCATCATGCCTGCGCCGGATTTTTCGCGCAGTTCTTTAACGAGTGCAGCTGTGATAGCCATCTTCATCTCTCCTAAATGCGGTAAGAGTCGGGGGTGCGTTTACACCCCCGAGGTATCAGTATTGTGAAAGCCGATCAGGCTTCTGCGACAGCTTCTTCAGCAGGCGCGTCTTCCAGGGAACCGATGTCGATGCCCGCAGACCCCATAGCCGCTGCCATGCCGTCCAGTGCCGCACGGGCAATCAGGTCGGTGTAAAGCGCAATTGCACGGGCCGCATCGTCGTTGCCCGGGATCGGGTAGTCGATGTTTTCAGGTGCAGAATTGGAGTCCAGAACCGCAATCACAGGGATGCCCAGTTTGTTGGCTTCCTGAACCGCAAGGGATTCTTTGTTGGTGTCGATCACAACGATCAGGTCAGGAACACCGCCCATTTCGCGCACACCACCCAAGGAGGCTTGCAGTTTTGTCTGCTCGCGTTCCATGCCAAGACGTTCTTTCTTGGTCAGGCCTTCAGCACCGCTTTCCAGCTTTTCGTCGATGTCTTTAAGGTGCGCGATACGCTTGGAAACTGTTTGCCAGTTTGTCAGCGTGCCACCCAACCAGCGGTGGTTCATGTAGTATTGTGCGGAACGCTCGGCAGCTTCGGCAACAGCGTTTGCAGCCTGACGTTTGGTGCCCACGAACAGGATACGGCCGCCCTTGGCAACTGTGTCCCGTGTGACTTGCAGGGCCTGGTCCAGCAGAGGAACAGTCTGTGTCAGGTCGAGAATGTGGATGCCGTTACGCTGACCATAGATGTACTGACCCATGCGTGGGTTCCAGCGGTGTGTCTGGTGGCCGAAGTGTACGCCTGCTTCAAGCAGTTGACGCAATGTGAACTCGGGAAGAGCCATTGGAATTTCCTTTTCCGGTTTAGCCTCAGCGGGAGAAGGAATGGCACCTGCCGTTCCAACCGGTTGGAGCTTTGGGGATGTCTCCCCCAAAACCCGCAGACCCCGCCTGTGGATTTAAGTGAGGTCGCTATAGGGGGCATATTTACGCTTGGCAAGGGGTTTCCCACGCTATTGCACGGGGTTTCCGGCCAAAACTGCGATATTTCGCGGCAATCCGGTGATTATCCCGCTATGGTGACAAAACACCACCCCGAACAGCGCGTATTCGGCACATTTGGCTGCTGTTTTCACTTGCCAGTTTGCACCCTACAGATCAAAAGGGCGCCATGACACCCCTTGCTCCTATTCTTTGTATCGGTTCCGTTCTCTGGGACATTGTTGGCCGCTCTGATCGTGTGATGAAAGCGGGGCATGATGTGCCCGGCCGTATCATCCGTATTCCCGGTGGCGTGGCGATGAATATCGCAATGGCCCTGCGCGCCCATGATGTGCCTGTGTCGCTGCTGACCGCTTTGGGCGATGATTCCGCCGGTCGCGAACTGTTGATGGAAGCCACGGCACGGGGGATGGAAACCGCCTTTGTGCATGTCTCCAAAACCTACCCCACAGATCAGTATATGGCCATTGAAGGGCGCAACGGGCTGATCGCCGCAATTGCAGATGCCCATTCGCTGGAAGGACAGGCCGATGCGGTGATTGCGCCACTGGCTGACGGGCGGCTGGGCACGGCGCAGGATCCCTTCGACGGGCTGGTGGTCTGTGAAGGCAACCTGCCCCGCGCGACTCTGGACTATATCAGCACCGCCGCCGAGTTTCGCGCCGCAGACATCCGCCTCGCACCGGCTTCTCCGGGCAAGGCAGAGCGGTTGAAACCCTTTGTCGGCCACAAGCACGCCACAGCCTATGTCAATTTGATTGAGGCGAATATCCTGCTTGACACCAAACTCGACAGCGCCGCAGACGCCGCACGCCAACTGGCGGCAACCGGCCTCTACCGCGCTGTTGTAACCGATGGCCCGAACCCGGCGGCTGTGGCAGATGCTACGGGCGTTCTGTCCCAAACCCCGCCAGCAGTTAAGGTTCTGCGGGTCACAGGGGCCGGAGATGTGTTCATGGCCAGCCATATCGTTGCCGAAAACCGTGGATTGTCGGGGGCGGATGCGCTCGACTTCGCGCTCGGCTATACTTCTACTTATATATCTACGGAGACTCCGCTTTGACCCTTCCCCTCGTCTATTCCGCCGAAGTCAGCAAAGCCATCGCTGACGGTGCACCCGTCGTGGCTCTGGAAAGCACGATCATCACCCACGGGATGCCCTATCCGGCCAATCTTGAAACCGCACAAGAGGTAGAACAGGTGGTTCGCGACAATGGCGCAGTCCCTGCCACAATCGCGATCATTGACCACGCAATCCACATCGGTCTGGAAGCAGACACGCTGGAAAACCTCGCACAAGCCAAAGACGTGATGAAGCTCTCCCGCGCGGATCTGGCAGTGGCCGTCGCCAACGGGCGCACAGGTGCTACAACTGTGGCCGCAACCATGATCTGCGCTGAACTGGCAGGGATTGATGTCTTTGCAACCGGCGGCATCGGCGGTGTTCACAAAGGGGCTGAAACCAGCTTTGACATCAGTGCCGACCTGACAGAACTGTCCCAAACGGCTGTCACGGTGGTTTGTGCCGGCGCCAAGGCGATCCTTGACCTGCCCAAAACGCTCGAAGTGCTGGAAACCAACGGGGTGCCGGTGATCGGCTATCAAAGCGATGACTTTCCCGCCTTCTGGTCCCGCGTTTCCGGCCTAGCCGCGCCGCTGCGCATGGATGGTGCAGCCGAAATCGCCAAAGCCCATAAAATGCGCGCCAAGCTCGGCCTGCAGGGCGGCCAGCTCGTCGCCAATCCGATCCCGAAAGACGCCGAAATCGACGCGGATTACCTCAACCCCATCATTGCACAGGCGGTGGCCGAGGCGGAAGCCCAGAACATCGGCGCGAAACAGGTCACACCGTTCCTTCTGGGGCGCATTGTGGAACTGACCGAAGGCAAGTCGCTGAAATCCAACATCGCATTGGTCAAAAACAACGCAGCCCTTGGCGCAAACATCGCCCGCGCTCTGAAAGACGTATAATGGCCACTTCGCTGATCACCCGGATTGAGTCCGCGCTTGAAGAGGGGAAACTCTCTGTCGATCTGCTGCGCAAGGCACAGACGAGCAAGGACATCTCGGAACGGGCGCTTGCCTATATGGTGATCAGCGAACCCCATTTACGCCAGACGCTTGGGACATTCAAACCACGCAGGGCGGACGCGCAGGCGATTTTTGACTATCTGCTCGACTGCATCAAACTGGACCTTGACTGGGATGAGGATTACGCCAACTCCCGCGAGGATGCGCTTTATGAATTGACCGCGCCGCTTGATCCGTTCTGGGCAAAACACAATGCCGCCATCAGCGAAGACGCGTTCTGGGACCGGATCGAGGCTTTCCTGCAAAATGACCTCACCGAATTTTGCGCGGAATTTGCACCGGAGTTTCTGCAAGATCAGGCCGACACAGCCGCCTTCCGCTCCCGCAGATCCCGCTGGGAAGAGACTGCAAAACTCAAACCCTATGTCGATGCGCTTGACACGGAGCAGTCCTGATCCCCTTAGCGCTTCAATGTTCCGGAAATACTCAAACCCCATAGCGGGATTGCACCCCCGCCGCAGACGTCCTAGACAGTCTCCCGTATTATAGAGCGATTGACCCATGGCCCGAAAACCCAATACTCCACGGCGCAAGCGTCCCGGCCTGTTTGTCAGGGTGCGGGGTAATTTTCTGACCGGACTGGCCATTGTGCTGCCGGTGGCCCTAACCATCTGGATGATCTGGGCTTTCGTCGGCTTTGTGGACAGCCGCGTGCTGCCGTTGGTGCCCGAAGCCTATAAACCTTCAAACGAATGGCGCGGCTATGGGGTGATCGTGTTTCTGGCCTTCACCACAGTGGTTGGTGCCAGCCTTAAGGGATTGTTCGGCCGCCAGCTTCTGAAATACATCGAAAGTCTTGTGGATCGCATGCCGATTGTTCGCACGATCTATAACGGTGTGAAACAGATCGTCGAAACCATCCTGAACCAGTCCAACGCCAGCTTTGAGAAAGCCTGTCTGGTGGAATACCCCCGCAAGGGCATCTGGGCCATCGCCTTTGTTTCCACCTCTTCAAAGGGAGAGATACTGACCAAAACCGGACAGGAGTCGATGATGTCGGTATTCCTGCCCACCACGCCGAACCCGACGTCGGGGTTCCTGTTGTTCGTTCCGACCGAAGATGTGGTGTATCTGGATATGGATGTGGAAGCCGCAGCCAAGCTGGTGATCTCTGCGGGGCTGGTCATGCCGCCCAGCAAGGACGAAATTGCCGCCGGTCGCGCCCAATCCGTCAAGGTCAAGCACAGCTGATGCTCGCGGCTGCGATCACCGGCTATTTCACAGCTTTTTCCCTGATCCTTGCGATCGGTGCGCAGAATGCTTTTGTTCTGCGTCAGGGCCTGTTGCGCAGCCATGTCTTTCTCATCTGCCTGTTTTGCGCCGTGTCCGATGCGCTTCTCATTACCGCGGGCGTGGCCGGCTTTGGCGCTATGGTGGAATATTTCCCCCGCCTGCCCTTTTTTCTGTCCCTATTCGGCGCCGCTTTCCTGCTGTTCTACGGGGCCACCCGTTTTCTCGCCGCATGGCGCGGGGATTACGAAATGGAACTCTCTGGCAAAGGGCTTGACCTGTGGCCTGCCCTTGGTGTGGTTTTCGCCTGCACGTGGCTCAACCCCCATGTCTATCTCGACACGCTTGGCCTGATCGGTGCGGTCAGCACGCAGTTTGAACCGGCGGCCGAAAAATGGGCCTTCGGGATCGCTGCGGCACTGGCATCTTTCAGCTTTTTCTTCGGGCTTGGTTATGGTGCCCGCCTGCTGGCGCCAGTCATGCAAACTGCTGCCACATGGCGGGTGCTCGACATTGGAATCGGCATCGTGATGTGGCTGATTGCTTTCGGGCTGATCGCCAGCCTTGGCACATATTGAAAAAGGCGAGAAAACCGCGCCTTTTCAGCTTGTTAACCACCAAACTTAAACCAGTTTAACCGCAGGATTTGCGGATCGCAGAGATGTTTTCGCGGTAGTGCTGCGGTGTACCGCCCTTGAAGACTGCGGAACCGGCAACCATCGCATCCACACCCGCAGCACGGGCCAGTGGCGCGGTCTCCGGCGTTACGCCGCCGTCAATTTCCAGCCAGATCGGACGGTCCCCGATCATCTTGCGCACCCGCTCCATCTTGGGCAACTGGCTGTGCAGGAATTTCTGACCGCCAAAACCGGGGTTCACGGTCATCACAAGGATCAGGTCGATCTTGTCGAGACAGTATTCAATCACGCTCTCCGGGGTGGAGGGATTCAGCGCAACACCCGTCTTACAACCAAGCGAGCGGATATACTGCAAAGAGCGGTCCAGATGCGGGCCGGCTTCGGCGTGAATGGTGATTATATCCGCCCCGGCCTTGGCAAAGGCCTCAAGATAGGGATCGGCGGGCGAGATCATCAGGTGACAATCCATCACCGTTTTGCAATGGGGGCGCAGCGCGGCGACCACATCCGGACCGATGGTGATATTGGGCACGAAATGCCCGTCCATCACGTCGATATGTACCCAGTCACAGCCCTGTTCCTCAATCGCGCGGACCTCTTCGCCCAAACGGGCAAAATCCGCCGAGAGGATCGAGGGTGCAATTTTCAAGTCACGGGCAGGGTCAAATTCCACAGGCATGGCAGCAATCCTTCGGTTAAGCAGCTTGTGCCCTGATACGCAGAAAATCCCTGCTGTAAAAGACCCGACGCTAGGTTTTTATACAAACTTCTGGACGATGGGCCATCTCCGCCCCAAGCTTACCGGCACTGTGTAAATAAAGAGTATACATCCGCAGGTAATAAGCGGGCACACAAGGGAGAAGACCATGAAAATGAACAAGACGAGCCTCGGGGTGGTACTTGCCGCCGCCGCAGTTCTGGGAGGACCCTCCGCAATGGCGGAAAACCGCATCGACACACAACGACCCGACGCACCGGCACTGGCAGCCTATGGCAGCCACAAGGTCGGCGTCCGCCAACTGGAAATGACCAACCCCGACCAGATCAACATTCTGGCGATTGATCCGGCTGCGGACAAACCCGGCGAGATGCCCCGCTATGACCGCGATCTTACGGTTGAGGTCTGGTATCCCGCCGCAGATGATGCCAGTGGCGACACAGTGCTGCAGGCTGAAATCCGCGATGGCAAAACCGTGGTAGAACTACACGGACAGGCGATGCGGGACGCTGCCCCCGCAGATGGAACCTATCCGTTTGTTCTGATCAGCCACGGCTATCCGGGAAACCGGTTCCTTCTGTCCCATCTGGCGGAAAATATCGCCTCTAAAGGCTATGTTGTGGCGTCGGTGGATCATACGGACAGCACCTATTCCAACAAGGCAGCCTTTGGCTCGACGCTTGTGAACCGCTCTTTGGACCAGAAATTCGTGCTGAACCAGATTGCCGCCCTGTCCGAAGGCAGTGAGGGGTTCCTCTCTGGTCTGGCAGATACGGATAACAGTGCGCTGATCGGCTATTCAATGGGCGGCTACGGCGCGGTGATTTCTGCGGGTGGCGGTGTCACACAGGCTGCGGTGGATTACGCTTGGGGCGGTCCGCACGGCACGCTTGGTGTGCATCTGTCAGGCTCTGAAACCCACAACGCCCTGCCCGATCCGCGCTTCAAAACCGCGGTGGCTTTTGCCCCTTGGGGGCTGACCTACGGCTTTTGGGATGCGGAAACCCTGAAAGGCGTGCAAATCCCGATGTTGTTCATCGCCGGTTCTGTTGATGATGTGTCAGGCTACGATCCGGGCGTGCGCTCTATCTGGCAAGGCGCAGTAAATGTGGACCGCGCACTTTTGACATTCGAGAACGCCAATCACAATGCCGCCGCCCCTTACCCCGCCCCGCAAGAAGGCCGCGAGGTGGATGCGGACCTGGGCTTTGCCGCCTTTGATCACTATGCCGATCCGGTCTGGGATACGGCGCGGATGAACAACATCGCGCAGCATTTCGTGACCGCATGGCTTGGCAAATATCTCGGGAAAGATGGGGATATGGAACCCTATCTGTCGCTGGAGCCAAACGCCAAAGATGGCGTCTGGTCCGCAAACGAAGACGGGAGCTTCAAGGAAGATCACACTTATTGGACAGGTTTCCCCAACCGCACAGCCGCAGGGCTGCGCTATGAGGTTCTGCCAAAGGCCGAGTAAACCCCCGGCCCTTTTATCAGGACGCGGCCTGCGCTCCGGATGCTTTGCTGCGTCTGGGGCGTTTGCCTTTCGGGGCGCCTGTGCCTTCGCTGTTGGCGCTGCGCCGCTTGTGCCAGGGGCGTTTGTTGGGGTTTCCACCCTCACCCGCATCTCCGGATTTCGCAGGACCACGGCCACGACCGCCGCCATTGCCGCGACGGGCACCGCCTGCTGGTTTGCCCCGTGGTGCATCCATCACCGGCGCAGGCGAACCGTCCGCCATGCTCGCCGGAATGGATTTCTTGATGATCTTTTCGATACCGCGCAGCAGCTTTTGCTCCTCCGGTGAACAGAATGTCACCGCAAAACCAGAGGCTCCGGCCCGCGCCGTACGCCCGATCCGGTGGACATAGGCTTCGGGCACCTGTGGCAGATCATAGTTCACCACCAGTTCCACGTCCCGAATATCAATGCCGCGCGCAGCAATGTCGGTGGCGATCAGAACCGGCTTGTCCCCCTTGCGGAAGGCATCCAGCGCACGCTGGCGCTGGCCTTGGGATTTGTTGCCGTGGATCGCATCCGCGCCGATCCCTTCGACACCCAACTTCTTGGCCACTTTATCCGCACCCCGTTTGGTCCGGGTAAAGACGATGATCCGCTTGCCGGGATGTTTCTGGATCAGCTTGAAAATCGCCGTCGGCTTGGCTGAGGCATCCATATGCACCACGGATTGCTCAATCCGCTCCGCTGTGGAGGAGACAGGCGTTACCGAGACTTCGATCGGATCAGACAGGTGGTCCTCGGCCAGAGCCGCAATTTCTTTGGGCATGGTGGCAGAAAACAACAGCGTCTGACGGGATTTCGGCGTCAGGGACAGCAAACGGCGGATCGCAGGCATGAACCCGATGTCGAGCATCTGGTCCGCCTCATCAAGCACAACCGTTTCGATATGCTTTAGTGTCACGGATTTCTGCGCAATCAGGTCTTCCAAACGACCCGGTGTCGCCACAAGAATATTAATCCCCTGTGCCAGCTGGCGCTGTTGCTTGCGGATTGGAACACCGCCAATAACAAAGGCGCTTTTCAGCCCGAGACCTTTGGAATAGGTCCAGATCGCATCGTTGATCTGAGTCGCGAGTTCCCGCGTCGGCGCAAGAATCAGCGCCCGCAGTTTGCGTGGTTCGGCAGGTTTGGTGGCAGAGAGGCGATGCAGGATCGGCAGGGAAAACGCAGCCGTTTTGCCAGTACCGGTCTGGGCCAGACCAATCAGGTCCTTGCCATCCATAATGGCAGGAATGGCCTGTGCCTGAATAGGGGTGGGGGTGGAATAGTTGCTGTTAGACAACGTTTTAAGGATCGGCGTAGACAAGCCGAGGTCGGTGAAATTCACGCAATTCTCTTTTCATATGATGCGCAGGGGCGATCAAATGAAAGTCCGGCGCGGTTGCGGGCCAAAGGGCCCATTCGCGCCCTTATGCACAGAAACCACACCAAAGGTCAAACGCTATCGCTGCGTTGCAGCAAAGCGGCTCTTTTTGGCCAACTATCCCGGGGTCCGGGGCAGCGCCCCGGCCTGTCTGCTTTCAGGCACCCTATTTCCAGATCCCTATTTCAGACGCCGCATCAGGCTGGAAGTATCCCAGCGCCCGCCGCCCATCTTTTGAACATCGTGATAGAACTGGTCCACAAGTGCTGTGACAGGCAGGCTCGCGCCATTGGCGTTGCCTTCTTCCAACACAATCCCCAGATCCTTTCGCATCCAGTCCACCGCGAAACCGAACTCGAATTCATCCTTCAACATGGTGTGGCCGCGGTTCTCCATCTGCCAGCTTCCTGCCGCCCCCTTGGAGATCACATCGAGAACCGCCTCTCCGTCAAGACCGGCTTTCTGGGCAAAATGCATGCCTTCGCTCAGCCCTTGTACCAGACCTGCAATGCATATCTGGTTCACCATCTTGGTCAGTTGCCCTGCTCCTTGTGCGCCCATCAGACGACAGGATTTGGCGAAACAGTTGATATACGCTTCAACGCGGGCGTAGGTGTCGGCATCACCGCCACACATCACCGTCAGCGCGCCGTTTTCAGCGCCGGCCTGCCCACCTGAGACGGGTGCGTCGATGAACCCGATGTCGTGACCGTCGGCAGCCTCGGCCAGTTCCCGCGCCACAATGGCAGAGGTTGTGGTGTGGTCGACAAACACAGTACCCGCTGACATTCCCGCCAGCGCGCCATCGTCACCGAGCACTACGGAGCGCAAGTCATCATCGTTTCCGACACAGGCAAAAACCACTTCGGCCCCTTCTGCGGCCGCACGCGGTGTTCCGGCGGATCGGCCACCATGTTCCTTGACCCAAGCCTCGGCTTTCGCCGCAGTCCGGTTGTAGACCGTTACCGCATGGCCCTTGGCGGCCAGATGCCCCGCCATCGGGTATCCCATCACGCCCATGCCCAGAAATGCCAGTTTCGCCATAATCCATTCTCCCGTTATTCTATCGTCATCTGCATGCAACGCAGGTGTTGATTTCCGCCTGTTCCCGGGCGGGCTTATATTGTCAGTTCGGGTTTGGACTGTTACGTCCAACGGGTCAAGATACGAGGATTATATGGCTGTTGCGTTTCGCTGGTTGCTGCGGGGATTTCTGGGACTCGTCCTGATCATCGCAGTTGTTCTCTCGCTTATTTACTATTTCGCGACCCGCTCCCTGCCCGATTACGATGCAAGCTTCCGGTTGCGCGGGCTTCAGGGACCAGTGGAAATTGTGCGCGACACCAACAATGTCCCCCATATTTTCGCAGATCAGTCCGAGGATGTCTATTTCGGGCTGGGATTCGCCCATGCGCAGGACCGTCTGTGGCAGATGACCATGCTGCGGCGCACAGCGCAGGGCCGGCTGAGCGAACTCTTCGGCGCCGAGACAGCAAAGATCGACGATTTCGTGCGTCGTCTGGATCTGGCCGAACTGTCCCGCGCGTCCTTTGCCTATCAAACAGAAGAAGTCAAAGCAGCGCTGCGGGCCTATTCTGCGGGCGTGAATGCCTGGCTTGGCGTGGTGCAAAAGGATGCTTTGGGCCGTGGCGCTCCGGAGTTTTTCCTGTTTTCGCCGGAGATAGAGCCCTGGACCCCCGCCGACAGCCTGTCGATCCTGCGGGTGATGGCGCTGCAACTGTCGGGGCATCTGCGCAACGAGGTCGTACGCGCACAAGTTACACTTGCGGTGGGTAAAGACAGGGTGCGCGACATCCTGCCCGATGCACCGGGACAAGGCCGCGTGGCGCTGCCGGAATATGCCGATCTGTTTGAAACGCCCCCGACGCAATTTGCGGCAGTTGCGCCGCAACATCCGCTCGATCCGGTGGCACCCTTTGATATGGCAGGGGCCAGCAACGCATGGGCGGCTGCCAGCTCGCGGTCGGCCACGGGTGCGCCGATCCTTGCCAATGATCCCCATCTGGCGCTGTCCGCCCCGTCCATCTGGATGCTGGCGCGGATGGAGTTTCCGGACGGCGGTGTGATTGGCGGGTCCATTCCCGGTATGCCGCTGATCCTGTCTGGCCGCTCTGCGGCGCTGGGTTGGGGGCTGACCACCAGCACGCTTGATGATCTGGATGTCTATGTAGAGCGGCTCAATCCCGATAATCCGGATGAATATCTGACGCCTGACGGCTACAAACCGTTCCGCACACAACAGGTTCTGATGCGGATCAAGGATCAGGCACCGCGCACGGTAGAATTGCGCTGGACGGAAAACGGGCCGGTGATCCCGCCAAGCCACTATGATCTTGGCTCTATCACGCCGCCCGGCCATGTAACCAGTATCCGATGGGCCGCGCTGGAGGCGAATGACCAGTCGATGACCGCTGCGATCAATTTGATGCGCGCGAAATCTGTGCCAGCGGCGCGGGCCGCCCTGTCGTTTTTCAAATCACCAAGCCAGAATGTGACCCTCGCAGACCGTAATGGTGTGATGTTGCAGATGGTTGGCAAGCAACCCGCCCGCGATCCCAAGCACCGCAGTCAGGGGCGCTATCCTTCGCAGGGGTGGCTGCCGGAGAACCGCTGGAACAGCTATCTGCCCTATGAGGATAACCCCAGCGTGCGCGATCCCGCCAGCGGCATTGTGGCCAATACCAATAACAAGATCACTGATGAACCCTTCCCCCGCCATGTCTCTTACCGCTGGGGCGATACCTATCGGTTCTTGCGGCTGTCCTCGCTAATGAACGACCGCGAGGTTCACACACGGGACAGTTTCATTGAGGCGCAGTTGGACACAGGGTCTTTCGCGGCGGTTTCGCTGCTGCCGCTGGTGGCCAAGGAATTGTGGTTCACAGGGGAATCCGCCCCCGCAGGCACAGCGGAGCGCCAACGCCAGATCGCGTTGGAGATGCTGGCGGCATGGAACGGCCAGATGGACGAGCATATCCCCGAACCGCTGATCTATACTGCGTGGATGCGCCAGTTACAAAACCGGCTGATCCGCGATGAACTGGCCAATCTTGCCGATCACTTTCCCCGCCCCGATCCGGTATTTCTGGAGCGGGTTTACCGCAACGTGGAAAATGCGAGCGTCTGGTGCGATATACGACAATCGACAAAGGTAGAGACCTGCGCCGACATCGCCCGCCTGTCCCTTGACGCGGCCATTCTGGAATTAACCGAGAAATACGGTACCCATATCGACAGCTGGCGCTGGGGTCAGGCGCATCAGGCCCACCATGACCATCAGGTGCTCGGGGAGGTGCCGATCCTGTCGTGGTTTGCGAACATCCGGCAGGAAACCTCGGGCGGGGATCAGACATTGATGCGGGCCCGAACCAGTGGCACAGGGGCCGAGCCTTATGCGAATGTTCACGCTGCGGGGTTCCGTTCGGTAATTGATTTCTCCGATCCGGACAGCTCGGTCTATATTATTTCTACCGGCCAGTCGGGGCATTTCCTGTCCCGCCATTATGATGATCTGGCAGGGCTGTGGCGACGGGGGGAATATATCCTGATGTCGCTTGATCCTGATCTGGCGCGGGGCGGCGCTGTTGGTATCAACCATCTGGTGCCAGCAGAGTAAGCAAATTCTGAAATGCAGCTTCGCCCGCGCTTCCTGATGACGGCGGGCTATGGCGATCAGCGGTGCGGGTTGACCCTTGCAGGGCAGCTTTACCCGCGATCACCCTGCAATTTCGACGCTTCATATATGAAGCTTCATTTATGAAGCGTGATATATGACGCGTCTTGTATGACGCTTCATATTTGCAGGGTGATAAACGGAAAAACCTAACCTAATCGTATAGTTAGTATTTTTTCAAACAGTACTGTTTCCCGTAAAACCGCAACACCCGCCACCAAAAAAAATCCCCACCGGACCCTGTGGTCCAATGGGGATTTCCTATTTCAAACGGGGCGATCGGACCGCCCCGGTCTTTTAGAAGTTCAGGGAAATATCCCGGTGCTGTGCCGAACAAGAGGCCAGATAAAGCGCCTGCTCGCGGTTCAGTTTGGGCTGCACCCGTGTGCCGAGCGTCCCTCGGATGGCATCAAGATAGCTCGCCAGACCGACCCGAAGTTCGGCCTCTGCCGCATCGCGCCAGACCTTGCCTGCTTCATAAGCCGCCAGCGCGTCCGCGTATTCCTCTAGTGCGGCATCTACATCCGGTGTGCGGGATTTCAGTTTGCGCCGCGCCTTGCTGAGCGCAGATCGCACCTCGTCGGTTGCACCTATCTCAGAGAACTTGCGGGACAAATCATTCACCTGTCCTTCGGTTTCTTGCGGTTCACCGGTTGCAATGACAGACCGCAGATCCCGCAACTCCTGTTCCAGCGCCAGATAAGCCGCGGTTCCGTTCATTGCTTCCAGAGCTTCCGCTGCGGTTTCATAAGCCGCATCCGCCTTGCGACGATAACTGTTGCGCGCATCGTTTTCTGCCTTGGTCAGTTTGGCAAATGTGGTGTGGGTTTCCTCCCACTCCGCTGGAACCTGCGCTTGCCATCTGGCGATTTCGGCCTCGGCCGCAGCGATTTCCGCTTCCAGTTCGGCTCGACGATCCGCGTTATCCGCTTGCAACCGGCTCAGCAGTTTTTGGGCATTGTCGAGGATTTCCTGCTGGTGGCGGATTTCCTTTTCGATGCCACGTACCAAACGCAATCTCGGACGGTATTCCGATGCAGCCTCAGTGACCGCTGCCTCTGCCACGAACGCCGCTTGCAGGGCCTCCAGCGCATCCTGCGCACCCGCGATGTCGGTTTCAAGCGCCAACGCCATTTTCTTGGGCAGGATGGAGAAATTCAGCCCCTGAGCCTCTTGCACGGCCTGTTCCACCGCTCCATTGCTGCTGGCGATAACCTCACCGACATATTCCTCCATGCAGAACTGCAGTTTCGGATTGCGCGGCGGCGGAGAGGTTTCCGACAGATAGCTCACCCGGTTGGGAAGGTAGTTCACCAGCGGCGGATAGAATCCGACGATAAACAGCGCGATCAGTTGCAGCGTAATAAAGGCGATAACCCCTTTGTACATCTGCACGGTTTTCACCGCCGCCGGCGCAACCCCGCGCAAGTAGAACAGCGCAAAGCCGAAGGGCGGTGTCAGGAACGAGGTCTGGATGTTCAGACCGATCATCACCCCAAGCCAGACCGCCGTGATATTCGCCTCGGGATCGGCCAGCAGGATCGGCGCGACAATCGGCACAACCACTACCGCGATTTCGATGAAGTCGAGGAAGAAGCCAAGCACAAAGATCACCGCCATCACGATGATGAACTGGGTCCAGAACCCGCCCGGCAGAGAGTTCAGGAACTCGCGCACCAGTTCCTCGCCGCCAAAGGCGCGGAAGGCGGCTGTCAGCATCGCAGCGCCCAGAAGGATGATAAACACCAGCGACGTGGTTTTCGCTGTTTCCAGCATCACCCCGTGCAGCGTGTTGTCAATTTTCAGCGTGCGCCAGCCCGACCAGATCAGCGAAACAATCAGCGCAGCCGAGGCCGCAAGGCCGATCATCACGCCCAGACGGTCGCTCTCGGTTTGCATGCCTTTGATGTTCATCTCGAAATTGGACAGGCAAAAGGCAATTACCCCAAGGGACACCATAGCGATAATGGCCGGCACATAGGTGGTCTTGCGCCCTGCTGCCAGTCGATACCCCGCCATGATCATCGCACCGGCAGCGCCAATGGCACCCGCTTGGTTCACTGTGGCGATACCAGCAATGATGGAGCCGAGCACCAGAAAGATCAGCGCGAGTGGTGGGATCAGTGTCAGTGCCACATTGGCCCAAAACGCTGCATTGAACTCGCCCGCATATTTCACCGCAGGGGCCGAGGCCGGACGCAGGATCGCATAGACAAGGATATAGAGCATATAAAGCGCGACCAGCACCAGACCGGGAATAAACGCCCCGAGGAACATTTCACCGGCAGAGGTGGAAGCCACATCAAAGACGGATGGCATCGACAGTTCGCCGGTGGCTTCTTTATACAGCGCTTTGCGCGCGGTGGAGGCTTGGTCGGTCGCACTGGCCAGCTGGTCGGCAAGAATGATCAGAACGATCGAAGGCGGAATAATCTGCCCCAGCGTCCCAGAGGCAGCAATCGTCCCAGTTGCCAGCGACGGAGAGTAATTGTTGCGCAGCATCGCCGGCAGGGAAATCAGCCCCATCGCCACCACAGTCGCGCCCACGATCCCTGTTGTCGCAGCCAGCAGTGCGCCCACAAAGACCACCGAAATCCCCAAACCACCCGGCACCGGGCCGAACAATTGGGCCATTGTCACCAGAAGGTCTTCGGCAATTTTGGAGCGTTGCAGCATGATGCCCATAAAGATGAACAGCGGGATGGCGATCAGCGTATCCCGTTCGACTTCCCAATAGACGCCGCGCAGGTTTGTCACCCCCGCAGACAGCCACTGTTGCGGCCCGCCAGAGTGGAAATAGGCGTCCGTGCTGCCGTCAAACAGATAACCCGCACCGGCAGCAAGGCCGATGGTGATGATTGCCGCCCCCGGTAGGGCAAAGGCCACCGGATAACCGGAGCCAAGGGCCGTGGCCATGATCAGGACCAGTATGGCGAGAAAGAGAATTTCCATGTTATTCGGTCCTTAGTGGGCCACAGGTGCAAGCTCGCGCTTGCCCGGTTCGCTGCGGTAGTCAGCGACTGCTTCGAAGAAATAGCTTACAAACTGGATCAGCATGGTGATCGCAAACAGCCCGAGAAATCCGGCCATCTGGTATTTCACAAACATGCCAACGCCCCCTGTTTGGGTGATCTCGAAATTCATAAGCGGTGCATTGATGATGGATTGTTTGCCGTTCAGCCCGATGTAAAGAATGACCCAAGCGGTCGCCGCTCCCAGAAACAGGGACCCGAATGCGTTCACAAAGCCCCGTGTTTTATTGGTGAAACCGGCGTACAGCACGTCAACCCGCACATGGCCTTCCTCATAGAGCGTATAGGCCGAGGCAAAGAGGAACAGGGCCGCATACCAGTAGCGCACCAGATCGCCCATCAGCGCCTGTTCATAGGAAAACACAAACCGCGAGATCACGATCAGCAACTCGGAGGCCACAATCATCAGGGTCAGCCACGTAAAGCCGAGCGTGCGGGTAAACAGCCCGATGACAAAGCTCAGCCCGATCAGCGGCAGGTGGACATAGCTGCCCACATAGCGCGACAGCCCGAGAGAGCGCACCGTATCCTCGCTAAAGAACACGTCCAGCCCCTTTTCCACCCGCAGGATCGCAATAAGCGAATCCGCGATGCCCACCAGCAGTACCGACCAGAAACAGACGCGGATCAGGTAGAGATTGAATTTGTGAATGCGGTCCGCATCCCAGCGCAGCGCCACATCCCGTGTCGCCAGCACAAACAGGATCGCCCCCGCCACAAGCACGGCATAAACGGCCAGCGCAACCGTGCCGCCCTGCCCCTGCAAAAGATCCAGCACGCCGGCGTAGCCATAGCCTACGTTAAGAATATTGTTGATAAGAAAAGCTGCAAGACAGGCGAGTATCGTCCAGCCTGTCATACGCACCAGCGGCGCTGGCCTGCCATATTTGCGGAGTACGACGGGTTGTTCTGCGTCGGCCATATGTCCCCCCCGGGATCAAGTATTGGTGTTGCCAGTATCCGGTCAACCTGCCCGCTTCTGATGCGCGGTGTTTTGTATTTGGTTTGGATACGGGGAAGAGCGGGGCTGTTAAGCCCCGCCCCGATCAGCATGTTCAGGTGCCTTAGATAAGGCCGAGAACACGGTTACGCTGGTTGATGAAGGTCCCTTCAAAGGCTGCAAGCATTGCGCCTTGCGCCCGCAGCGTTGACTGGAAGTGGTCATCCACCTCTGTCGCCAAGGCAGAGTGCGCACGGGCGTCTTCAAACACCTCTGCGGCGGCCTCTCCGAAGGCATCCCAGACATCGTCATTGAAAGCACGGACCTGAACGCCGTGATCATCCACCAGACGGGCAAGGAATTCCCCGTTCTTGGCGATGGCTTCTTCGTGGGAAGAGGCCAGTTCTTCGGCACAAGCGGCTTCGATGATCGCTTTTTCATAGTCGGACAGACCGTCCCACCATGCTTTGTTCATACCAAATGCGATGCCGCCGCCCGGCTCGTGCATACCACCAGTGTAGTAGTATTTTGCCGCTTCGTAGAACTTCATGAAGTAGTCGTTATACGGACCAACCCATTCTGTTGCTTCGATGGAACCGGATACAAGGTTTTCGTAGATCTGGCCGCCGGGCAGTGACACAGTCGATGCGCCCATTTTGGACAGAACCTGACCGCCAAGGCCCGGAATACGCATTTTCAGACCGTTGAAATCATCCGGAGAGTTGATTTCCTTGTTAAACCAGCCGCCAGCCTGTGTGCCGGTTGAGCCGCAACCAATAGCTTTCAGACCGAATTCGCCGGACAGTTTGTCCCACAACGCCTGACCGCCTGCGTGTTTGATCCAGGCGTTCCACTCCGGTGTGGACATCCCGAACGGAACGGAGGTGAAATAGTTGAATGCAGGGTGCTTGCCGCCCCAGTAATAATCCGCGCCGATATAGGCCTGGCTGTTGCCCGAAGCGACTTCGTCAAAGGAGTCAAAGGCCCCAACGCGTTCGCCGGCTGCGAAATACTCTACGTTGAACGCGCCATTGGACAGAACGGCGATCCGTTCGGCAAGACGCTGTGCAGATGTACCCAGACCCGGAAAATCCCGTGGCCAAGTTGATACGATTGTCAGTTGTTTTGCGTGGCTTGCCGCGACCGCAGGGCTGGCCAGCGCCGCAGCACCGGCACCAAGCGCCGCACTCGTAAGAAACTTACGTCGTTCCATATAAAGATTTCCTCCATGTTGTCTTTTTTACGCATTTTCTAACGGATCGGTAATCTCTCCCAAGCGATCCGCTGTATGCCAGACCACAATGCAATGGACGTAATTAAAAAAGCAACAATTAATCAAACCAACCAACCTAGGGCCAGTAAATTAAGGACATGAGGCCAGATGCCGGCAAAACGGTCGGGTAAATAGTGTCAGACAATGCCAAAATTTTTGGCAGTTTTTCCGGCGCGGGACCTGCGAATCTGCATTGGTATGCAAAAAGGCGCCGGAACAGATTCTCGCCCTGTGCACGGCACCTTGATCAGCTGCAAACATCAGAGGATTCACCAACGGTTTTCCGAATGTTTCAAAAACCGGCGTTAAAACGACATTTTCTTGGCAAAAGCTCTTGACCCTCCCAACCACCCTCCATAATGTCACCGCCATGAGAACGGAAATGGCATATATTCTAGTCGTGGTGACGTAGCGCATGGCGCGGAAACGGTAACGATCGTTCCTACACCCATGCGCGCCCCCCTGAACGGGGGTTTTTTTATGCCTGATCCTATGATGTGAAGCTGGAGCAAGAAAAATGACACGTCAGATGAGTGGAGCCCAAATTGTTGTTAAAGCCCTGAAGGATCAGGGTGTGGACACAGTCTTCGGATACCCCGGTGGCGCTGTGCTGCCGATCTATGATGAAATCTTCCAGCAAAACGACATTCGCCACGTTCTGGTGCGCCACGAACAGGGCGCGACCCACGCGGCCGAAGGCTATGCGCGATCCACCGGCAAGCCCGGCGTTGTTCTTGTGACCTCCGGTCCGGGTGCGACAAACGCTGTGACCGGCATGACCGATGCGCTGATGGACAGCATTCCGATGATCGTGCTTACAGGTCAGGTGCCCACCTTCATGATCGGCAACGATGCCTTTCAGGAGGCAGATACCGTTGGCATCACCCGCCCCTGTACCAAGCACAACTGGCTGGTGCGGGACACGAACGAGCTGGCCAAGACCATGCATCAGGCGTTTCATGTCGCCACCTCGGGCCGCCCCGGTCCGGTGCTGATCGACATCCCGAAGGATGTGCAGTTTGCCAATGGGACTTATGTAGCACCAGCAAAAGCGGACAAAGGCCATTACAACCCGCGCGTCAAAGGCGATATGGACAAGATCACCGAACTGGCCGCGCTGATGGAGACCGCGAAAAAGCCGGTGATCTATTCCGGTGGCGGTGTGATCAACTCCGGTCCGGCGGCCTCTATGTTGCTGCGCGAGCTGGCGGATGCGACGAAATTCCCTGTAACCTCTACCCTGATGGGGCTGGGCGCGTATCCGGCCAGCAGTGACAAATGGATCGGCATGTTGGGGATGCACGGCACCTATGAGGCGAATATGACCATGCACGACTGCGATCTGATGATCTGCGTTGGCGCACGGTTTGACGACCGGATCACCGGACGGGTGGACGCCTTCAGCCCGAATTCCAAGAAGGTTCATATCGACATCGACCCGTCTTCCATCAACAAGGTGATCCATGTGGATGTGCCGATCATCGGGGACATCGGGCATGTTCTGGAAGATCTGATGAAAGTCTGGAAATCCCGCGGCCGCAAGACCGAAGCAGAGGCGATCACCAAATGGTGGGGCAAGATCAACCAGTGGCGCGCCAAAGATTGTCTGGGCTTCAAACAGGAAGGCAAGATCATCAAGCCGCAATATGCGCTGCAACGGCTTGAGGCGCTGACCAAGGATCACGACCGCTATATCACCACCGAAGTGGGCCAGCACCAGATGTGGGCAGCACAGTTCCTTGGGTTTAACGATCCGAACCGCTGGATGACGTCGGGTGGGCTTGGCACAATGGGCTATGGCTTTCCGGCCTCGATCGGGGTGCAAATGGCGCATCCTGAATCACTCGTCATTAATATCGCGGGGGAAGCAAGCTGGCTGATGAACATGCAGGAAATGGGCACCGCCATGCAGTACCGCCTTCCGGTGAAACAGTTCATCCTGAACAACGAACGCCTTGGCATGGTGCGACAGTGGCAGGAACTTCTGCACGGCGAACGCTATTCCAGCAGCTGGTCTGAATCCCTGCCCGATTTCGTGAAACTGGCCGAAGCCTTTGGCGCCAAGGGTATTCAGGTGTCCGATCCCGATGATCTGGACGATGCGATCCTTGAGATGATCAACCATGACGGTCCGGTTCTGTTCGACTGTCTGGTGGAAAAACACGAAAACTGCTTCCCGATGATCCCGTCGGGCAAAGCCCATAACGAGATGCTCCTCGGCAACGCCTCGACCGAAGGCGCGATTGAAGCCGGTGGCGCGGTGATGGTTTAACCCGCGCCCTGCCCTTCAACGCTAATAATGGAAAAAACAATGAACGCACTCCGGATCAAGAAAGGCGCCTCCCGCAAGAGCGCCTATGACCTAAGAAGCACCTATGGTGACGAAATTGAAACCCACACGCTAGCGGTGCTGGTGGATAACGAAGCGGGTGTTCTGGCCCGTGTGATCGGCCTGTTTTCGGGACGGGGCTACAATATCGAAAGCCTCACCGTGGCGGAAACCGATCACGCTGGGCATCTGTCGCGGATCACGGTTGTCACCACGGGAACGCCGCAGGTGATCGAACAGATCAAGGCACAGCTTGGCCGTCTGGTGCCGGTCCACGAAGTACACGACCTGACCGTTGAAGGCCCGAGTGTGGAACGGGAGCTGGCGCTGATCAAAGTGAACGGTGTCGGGGAAAAGCGGGTGGAGGCGATGCGCACGTCCGAAGTGTTCCGCGCCAATGTTGTGGACAGCACGCTGGAGAGTTTTGTGTTTGAAATCACCGGCGCGCCGGAGAAAATCGACGCATTTGTCGAGATGATGCGTCCGCTCGGCCTGGTCGAAGTGGCCCGGACCGGTGTCGCCGCGATCATGCGCGGCAGCTGATCCGAGACGTAATCATATTAATTGATCGGGCACGTCGATGGCGTGCCCTTCAAACTGGCACAGAAATTAGCTGAGCGCTTGCAGCCCTTTGAGTTTCCGGATCGACGAAACCCTGGAAGAATTTACGCCCTCAAAAGCACTGTAGTCGATTTCGGCACCGCTTTGCACACCGCTCAGCCCAAAGTCAGACAAAGCATCTTTTGTCAAAAAAACGCTTGCACCGGTATCCGCCTGACGGACAAATCCGTAGCCGCGACTGGCATCATACCAAAGCACCCGCCCCTTTTTTACAGTCTGTGCCTTTTGTCCCATCTATTATCACCCTAGCAAAATATCAGATAATCATTCGGTATTTCTCTTCTTTCTTTCGGGTAATGTTTGCAAGCAGCACCCTTCAGTCCCTTAATTATATAGCTTGTTCTCAATTTTTAACAGGGAAGCGGGCGATTTTTTATTTGTTTAAGTTCATATGGTTGACCTATCAACCAAAAAATAGCTTTACGCGCGGCAACGTTTTTGGCAGCGCTGGGAAAGGTAACGAATCATCCTTCCTTCAAGTGATCAATCAACGCACGCAGGGATGCAGGCATGTTCCGTTTTTGCGGATATACGATATTTATATCCGCCGCCGGAAACTGATAATCTGACAGCACCGGTACCAATTCGCCGGTTTCAAAAGCATCTCCGATCAGGAAATCCGGCTGCACAGAAATGCCAAATCCGGCAATTGTAAGCCGGCGGTTATACGCGCCGGAATTGCTGGCGAACCGCCCGGTTATCCGCTTGCGCACCTCTTGACCATCCTTTTGCGCAACCCATTCGGACCCGGACGTCAGGTTGTTGTAGCGCAAGCATTCGTGATCCGATAGCGCCTCAAAACTACGCGGCATGCCGTGACGTTCGATATAGGCCGGCGCGGCACAGCACATCAGCTGCGCCACCCCGATCTTGCGAGCAAACAAGCCGCTGTCATCCAGCTGGCCAATCCGTACGGCCGCGTCAAACCCTTCAGAGATCAGGTCCACGCGCTTGTCCGACAGTTGCAGAACCAGTTCAACCTCTTCATGCGCGCAGGCGAAATCTTGCAGTTTGGGGGCCAGCACCGCCTCGGTATAGGCGATTGGCAGGGACAGGCGCAGCCGCCCGCTGACAGTGGCGCTGCTGCATTTTGCAGCCTCGTTCGCGGCGTCAATCCGCGCCAGAATATCAAGGCAACTGTGGTAATAGTCGCGCCCCAGATCCGTTGGCACCACAGAGCGCGTAGAGCGGTTCACCAGTTGCGCCCCGAGATCGGTTTCAAGATCGGTGATCCGGCGCGAACATACGGATTTCGCAATTCCGAGCCGCGCTGCTGCGGCGGTGAAACTGCTCTCTTCAACCACGGCAATCAGGGTTTGCATGTGAACAATATCCATGATCAGTCCTGTCCAGAAATAAAAAAGGGCCCCCGCCGTTACCGACAAAGGCCCTTCTTTGATTTAGCAGTCCTTAACTGTTGTCAACGGCCCGCCCTGCCATGACGCCAACAAGATGGGCGCGATATTCGGACGATCCGTGAATATCGGCCATCATATCTGCGGCATCGGTGCTGACGCCCTGAGCCGCATCCGCGGACCAGTTCGCGCCAAGCGCCTCTTCCAGTGCGCTGTGGCGGAATACACCGTCATTGCCAGCCCCCGTAACCGCAACCCGTACGCCATTTGCGGTTTGGGCTGCCATCACGCCAACCATTGCGTAACGGGACGCGGGGTTCGGGAATTTGGCATATCCGGCTTTGGCAGGTTTGGGGAATTTCACCGCAGTGACCATCTCGCCTTCCTCAAGGGCTGTTTCAAACATGCCCACAAAGAATTCGTCCGCCGGAACCTCCCGTGAATCCGTCACGATAGTCGCCCCGAGGCCAAGACAGGCCGCCGGATAATCCGCCGCTGGATCGTTGTTGGCGATAGACCCGCCGATGGTGCCACGAGCCCGCACAGCGGGATCTCCGATGCCACTGGCAAGACTAACCAGAGCGGGGATAGCCTGCGCCACCTCGGATGATCCGGCCACCTGCGCATGGGTGCAGGCCGCGCCGATTGTCACCGTGTCACCGTCTACGCTGATGTTTTTCAGGGCATCAATCCCCGAGACATCCACCAGATCGGAGGGCGCGGCGAGCCGTTGTTTCATGGTCGGGATCAGGGTTTGCCCGCCGGCCAGAAACTTGCCGTCCTCGGTGCCTGCCAGTTTCGATGTTGCATCCGAAACAGAGGACGCACGGTAGTAAGTTGTATCATACATGGTCTATCACTCCTTATTCGGCCGCTTGCGCCGCAGAGACCTGTTGCAGGGCTGCCCAGACCCGCGACGGGGTGGCTGGCATGGACAGGTTGTTGTTGCCGATGGCATCGGTGATGGCATTGATCACCGCTGGCGGTGAACCGATGGCCCCTGCCTCGCCGCAGCCTTTCATGCCCAGCGGATTGCCCGGACAGGTGGTGCTGTGATGGCTGACGGTATAGTTTGGCACATCGTCGGCGCGGGGCATGCAGTAATCCATATAAGACCCCGACAAAAGCTGCCCGTCATCGTCATAGACCGCATGTTCCAGCATGGCCTGACCGATCCCTTGCGCGATCCCGCCATGCACCTGACCTTCCACAATCATCGGGTTGATGATGGTGCCAAAGTCGTCTGATGCGGTGAACTGCACGATCTCGGTAACACCGGTTTGCGGATCGACTTCGACCTCGCAAATGTAACAGCCCGCAGGGAAGGTAAAGTTGGTCGGGTCGTAAAATGCCCCTTCTTTCAGGCCGGGTTCCATGCCTTCGGGCAGGTTGTGGGCGGTATAGGCGGACAGCCCGACTTCATGCCAGCCCATCGCCTTGTCGGTGCCTTTGACCTTCACCTCGCCGCCTTCAATGACAATGTCATCTTCAGAGGCTTCCAGCACATGGGCCGCGATCTTTTTGACCTTGGCCTCAACCTTGTCGAGCGCCTTGGAAATCGCGGACATGCCCACCGCACCGGAGCGCGAACCATAGGTGCCCATGCCGAACTGAACCTTGTCGGTGTCACCATGAACGATCTGGATGTTGTCCGTTGGCAGGTCGAACCGCTCTGACACAAGCTGGGCAAAGGTGGTTTCATGCCCCTGCCCGTGGCTGTGCGATCCTGTCAGGATTTCGATGGTGCCAACAGGGTTTACACGGACTTCCGCGCTTTCCCACAGACCGACACCCGCGCCAAGTGATCCGACCGCAGCCGAAGGTGCGATGCCGCAGGCTTCGATATAGTTGGAATAGCCCAAACCCCGCAGTTTGCCCCGCCTGGCCGCCTCTTCCTTGCGCGCAGAAAATCCGGCTACATCGGCGGCGGCTTTGGCCTGATCAAGGTTTCCGGCAAAATCGCCACTGTCATAGGCCATAATCACCGGCGTTTGATGGGGGAATTCCCGCACAAAGTTCTGACGCCGCAATTCGCCCGGATCAACACCCAGTTCCCGCGCAGCGGTTTCCATCATCCGCTCAATCAGATAGGCCGCTTCCGGCCGCCCTGCCCCGCGGTAGGCATCCACAGGCACCGTATTGGTGTAATAGGTCTGCACATCGCAATACACATTGGCGATATTGTACTGGCCCGACAGAAGCGTTGCATAGAGATAGGTCGGCACCGAAGAGGAAAACAGGGACATATAGGCCCCGAGATTTGCCTTGGTGTTGATCTTGAAACCGACGATATTGTTGTCCGCATCAAAGCCCATTGTCGCAGTCGAGACATGATCCCGCCCGTGGGCATCTGTCAGGAAAGCTTCGGAGCGGGTGGAGGTCCATTTTACTGAACGGTTGGTCTTCATCGACGCCCAGAGACAGACGATTTCTTCGGGATAAATGTAGATTTTGGCACCAAAGCCGCCCCCCACATCCGGCGCAATCACCCGCAATTTATGCTCTGGCGCTACATTGTAAAACGCTGAGAGCACCAGACGGGCCACATGGGGGTTCTGAGAGGTGGTGTATAGCGTGTAGTGATCTTCGGATTCATCAAAAGTCGCCACCGCAGAACGGGGTTCCATCGGGTTTGGCGACAGCCGGTTGTTGGTGATCTCCATCGTGGTTGTGTGATGGGCCGAGGCAAGTGCTGCGTCGGTTTCATCCTTGTTGCCGATCTCCCAATCAAAAATCAGGTTGCCCGGCGCGTTTTCGTGGATTTGCGGGGCACCTTCTTTCATGGAGGCAAGCACGTTAGAGGTGGCGGGCAGGATTTCGTAATCCACCATCACCGCTTCGGCAGCGGCCTGCGCCTGCGCCTTGCTGTCTGCGATGACAACGGCCACCGCATCGCCCACATAACGCACCTTATCTGTGGCCAGCGCGGACCATGCGCCCATATTCATCGGGCTGCCGTCTTTAGAGGTGATCCCCCATCCGCAGATGATGTTTCCGATCCCGTCCCCTGTCAGTTGATGACCGTTCAGAACCGCTTCAACCCCGTCCATCGCTTCGGCGGCAGAGGTATCAATGCTTTTCACATTTGCATGGGCATGGGGCGAACGCACGAAGGCTGCATAAGCCTGATTAGGCTGGACAATATCGTCTGTATATTTGCCTTTTCCGGTGATGAAACGTTTGTCCTCTTTGCGCAGGACACGGGCGCCAATTCCTTGATCTGTCATGGTTAAACCCTCCCTTATGCCATTTTCGATGCGCCGTCAGCGATCGCTTTGACAATGTTATGATAGCCTGTGCAGCGGCAGATATTACCTTCCAGTTCCTCGCGGATGGCATGTTCGTCCAGCGTCTTTCCAGCTTCCTTATAGCGCGAGACCATATCGGTGGCGGTCATGATCATGCCGGGCGTACAAAAGCCACATTGCAGACCGTGGTTTTCCTTAAACGCCACCTGCATCGGGTGCAGATCGTCCTTGCTTGCCGCGACACCTTCGATGGTTGTCACCTCGGCCCCCTCAGCAGAGGCTGCCAGCATGGTGCAGGCTTTGACCGCCTGTCCGTTCACATGGACCACACAAGCCCCGCATTGGGATGTATCACAGCCCACATGGGTTCCGGTCAGCCGCAGGTTCTCGCGGATATAGTCCACCAGCAAGGTGTTGTCGGGCACCTCGGCGCTGCGCGCCTTCCCGTTCACGGTCATTGTTACTTTCGTCATGATTTCCTCCCAGAATTGACGGGCAAACCGGCCCTGAATATGTAATTTACGTGTTAACTGTCTTCCAGCTCGTCCCGCAGGTTGGCAAAGAACTTATCCGCCAGCTTCGCCGCCGTGGACTGGATCAACCGAGAGCCAAGCTGGGCAATTTTGCCGCCTACTTGCGCTTCGGCCTGATAGGTCAGGATGGTTTCATTGCCGTCTTCGGCCAGTTGCACATCCGCGCCGCCCTTGGCAAAACCGGCGATACCGCCTTTGCCTTCGCCCTCAATTTTCAGGGAATTTGGCGCGTCCATGTCTTTCAGCGTGACCTCGCCTGCGAATTTGGCTTTCACGGGGCCGATTTTCAGAGACACTTTGGCGCTCATTTCCGTGTCGCTGGTTTTCTCTAACTCTTCGCAGCCCGGAATGGCGCCGCGCAAGATTTCAGGGTCCTGAATTGCGTCCCAAACGGTTTGAATGGGGGCGGCAATGCGGTATTCGCCTGACATATCCATGTGATGTAATCCTCCCGAATTTTCAAAAATTAGACTGCAGAAGGCTTTGCCCTGTCAACGATCCCGCCCTGTCCCGCAGGGCAAGACGGACACATTGCTGTTGCAAACTGTCTCATGTTTGCGACAACCCGCGTCAGGAGGACAACTGGTGCTTTTTCAGAAGGCGGTAAAAGGTGGCCCTGCTGACGCCCAACTGCTTGGCTGCAAGGGTCGCATTGCCCCGTGCCGCTGCCATAGCGCGGCGGATAGCGGCCCGTTCCGCATCTTTCAAACCCAGCGCAGGTGCCTCGTCCGGCAGGATTTCCGTGCGCGGCAGCGGAATGTCAAAAGTCTCATGCTGAAGGCCATAAAGACGCCGCGCCGCGCGGTTCGCCCCGATTACCAGATCATCCCGATCCGACGCCAGCAGCGGCGTGCCAAGGGCCGTAACCTCATCCGCGACGATGATGCGTGCCCCGTCAAAAGACGCACGAAAATATTCGGTTTCAATCCGGTTGGCCGCACTGATCACCAATGAGGCCATCATCTGCGCGAAACTGTCGTTCATATCATCCCGCGCACTGGAAATATCCAGCACCGCAATCAGATCGCCACTGGCATCGAAAATCGGCGCGCCGGCGCAGGACATGCCGATGATTTCCTCTAGGTAATGCTGGTCCTTATAGATCAACACGGGGCGTTCTTCCAAAGCACAGGTGCCAACGCCGTTGGTTCCCACGCGCTGCTCGCTCCAGATTGCGCCGGAGCGGGCGCCAAGCACGTTCAGCGGGCGTTCATCCACGTCATGGATCAGACGGTGCAGCACCACGCTGTCCTTATTGGTCAGCATCACACAGCAGCCGGTTTTCACCACGGCCGTGAACAGGTTTTCCATGATCGGTTTGGCAATATGCAAAAGCCGGTCGAGCCGCTGCTGTTCAAAGCGCAGTTCGGACTGGCTGAGCAGATCCTGCGGACGCCGCAAATCGGGTTCCAGCCCGTGATGGAACATGGACCGCGCCCAGGACGCGGCAATGGCAGAGCGTGCAGGCGCGCGCCCTTCGACTTGTGCATGTACCTTTTCCACATGGCTGGCGTATTGCTGCGCTGGCATGATGGATCCTCCCACCGCAACCAGACCACGGGTCCGGCAATAAATCAAGCGGTCAGGACGAAGCACGCTCCTCAAGCCAGTTGTCCCAAGCCTCGGGCGTGTCAAGATCAACCAGAACCCCCGCCCCCCGTGGCACCAGACGCAGATTGTCAGATTCCGCGTCGATCAGGGATTTCGCGCCGCTATCCCCCTCAAGGCTGGCCACCGATTCAAAATAGCGCTTGTCAAACAGCACCGGATTGCCCCGTTTCCCGTTCGGGGCCACCGGTGCCACGATTGCAGCCCCCCGCGCAGGATCATACCCGTTGATCAACGCGTCAATGTCATCGGCAGTAACCTCTGGCATATCGGCAAGGGCGATGATCACGGCTCCAGCCTCGGGGGGGAGCGCGTTGATACCGGCCCGCAGGCTTGCAGCAAGTCCGCTTGACGCATCACGGGCCGGCACCAGTTGCGCATTACAACCCTCCAGAACCTTTTCGACGGCAGTGTTTTGCGGGTTTATAACGATGCTGAGCCCACCCGCGCGGGACCTCAGCAAGCGTTCCGCCGTGCGCCGGACCAGCGGCACCCCGTCAATTTCCCGCAACAGTTTGTGCGCGCCCTGCATCCGGCGCGACTGACCTGCGGCCAACAACAGGATATGAGGCGCAGCAGATTTCCCCGACTTGCGGATGCGGCGGGGTTGCGGGCGGGCGGGAACCTCTTTCAACAGGCCGCCCACCCCCATCAGGGCAATGTCGTCATGGGACACAGGCAGTCCGGCCATCAGCCTTTCCAGCACCCAGTCTACCCCGTTCAAGGCAGGGGATCGGCAACATCCGGGCAGTCCCACCAGAGGCTTGCCCGCAAGTTCCCCCAGAAACAGCAGGTTTCCCGGATCAACCGGCATGCCAAATCGGGTAAGCCTGCCGCCCGCATCCACCAGCCCCGCCGGAGCAACGTCATTGCTGTCTGACGTAGCAGAAGCCCCGAGGATCAGCACCATGTCCGCACCCCCGGCCCGCCGGATCGCCGCTGCGATGTCGTTTTGCGTGTGGGGCACGGTTTCCACCCCCTCAAGCGACAGTCCCAGCGTAACGGCACGTGCACGCACAGCCGCCTCGCCCTTATCCAGCAGGGACGGTTTGAAACCGGAGGTGCGCGTCAGGATCAGTTGCGCGGTTTTGGGGCGGAACGGATGCAGGGTCAGACAGTCAGCGGACAGCTTCGCCGCAGCCTGTACCACCTTGTCCCGTGGCACCGCGTAGGGGATGATCTTGATCGTGGCGACCATCGTGCCCTCATTCACACGCGCATAATCCGGCAGGGTCGCGATGGTGATGGAGGGGTCTACCGTGTTAAACGCCGTGATCGAACTGGCATCCAGCCGCAGCACTCCGGCGCCTGTTGCGATCAGATTGACCCGTCCGTTCAATGGCTCTGTCACTCGGATCAGCGGCGCGGCAAGTCCCGCAGCCAGTTCCGCCGCCGCCGCATTTTCTTCAACGTCGTCGGGGCAGAACTGCGCCACTGTCAGTTCCGTCACAAAAAGCGCTTCCAGTCTGGTTATATCCTCGGCACGGATCACATGACCCTTGGCCAGCCGCAGCCCATCCTGATGAAAGGAATGGGCCAGCGTATGCCCGAGCGTTTCGCGCAGGGGAAGCGGTCCGAATTTCATCGCTTGCGCAGGATTTGGGTCATCTCGGCCATGACCGACAGGGCAATTTCCGCCGGAGTGGCCGCGCCGATGTCCAGTCCCACAGGCCCGCTGATCCGGTCGATCTGCGCAGCCTCAAATCCGAGTTTTTCCAGTTGCGCCCGCCGTTTGGCATGGGTGCGACCGGACCCGAGCGCCCCGATATAAAACGCATCCGATTTCAAACCGGCCGCCAGCGCGGGCGTGTCAAGTTTGGGATCATGGGTCAGCGTTACAAGGGCGGTGCGGGCATCAAGTCCAAGCTGTTCAACGGCAGCATCCGGCCAGTCGTTCAGAATGGTTTCATCCGGAAACCGTGACTGGCTGGCAAAACTGTCCCGTGGGTCCACCAGAAACGGCGCATATCCCGCAATTCTTGCCATCGGCAGCAGGGCTTGGGCGATATGAACAGCCCCGACAACCACCAGCCGCAGCGGCGGGTTCTGGATCACAGTGAACACATCCCCGTCCATGCCGGATTTATCCGAGGCAAACCGTGTCTGTGCATCCGCAGGCCCGATCAACCTGCGGTGCCAGTTGGTCAGGTTGGTCTGGATACCCACGGGTCGGCGGGCTTCGCGGGCCTTGGCAATCGCTTCAATATCCTGCACATCCGGCCCCTGCCCGATGCCCACAGGTTCGACCAGCACTTTGATCGTCCCGCCGCAGGCCAGCCCGACAGCAAAGACCTCTTCATCAGAGACACCGTATTCCAGCAGGCGGCAATCCCCTGTTTCAAGCGCCTCCAGCGCCTCAGCCACCACCGCGCCTTCGACGCAGCCCCCCGAAACCGAGCCCTGAAACTCACCATCATCGCGGATCGCCAGTTGCGCGCCCACAGGTCGCGGCGCACTGCCCCATGTTTCCACCACCGTGGCAAGGGCGGCGCGGTGGCCGTGATTGATATAGTCGAGCACCACTTCGGGCATATTGTCGGGATTTGTCTGTGTCATAGCATCGCCATCAATCGTTGTTTTTCGCCGGACCCGCCCGAGGACAGGGCCTCTGTCAGATCCCGCAGAGCATTCAGACTATGACAGGAATGGAAACTGTCAACATGGGGCAAGAGCGCACGGATGCCTGCGGCCTGCGGCGAAAACCCGTCCCAGCGCATCAGCGGGTTGAGCCAGATCACCTGACGGCTGGACAGGCGCAGGCGGCGGGCCTCGCGGGACAGTTCTTCGGGGTCCTGCCGTTCCAGTCCGTCCGTCACCAGCAGCACCACCGCCCCGCGGGACAGGACACGCCGCGACCAATTTTTGTTGAAGTCTGCAAGGGATTCCCCGATCCGCGTTCCCCCGTCCCAGTCCTTGGCCAGTTGCCCGACCGTTTTCAGCGCAGCGTCCGGATCCCGCTGGGACAGGCTGCGGGTGATATTGGTCAGGCGGGTGCCAAATGTAAAGCTGTGTACCTGCGCCCAACCTTGCCCCTTGGCCAGAGAAACCGAATGGAGGAAGTGCATGAACAGCCTTGAATAGGTGGACATGGAACCGGAAATATCACAGAGCGCCACCAGATCGGGGTTGCGGTGTCCTTGGGTTTTGCGGGGCAGTTTCAGGATTTCGCCCCCTGTGCGCATGGCCCCGCGCAATGTGGCACGGGCATCAATGCGGCTGCCGGAATGGCTCGGCGTCAGGCGGCGGTTGCGGATCGGTTTGATCGGCAGGCGCATCTGCGCAATCGCCTGTTTCGCCTCGGCCATTTCCCCATTGCTCATCTGCTCGAAATCCATAGATTGCAGCTTTTCGTTTGCAGAGAGGCTGAATTCTGCGTCCAGTTCAACTTCCTCGCGGGCATCCTCGACATCCGGCTGCGCCGGGGGCGGTGCGCCCTCCAGCATGGCCTCGGCCGCGCGCTGCTCTGCGGTTTTCGGGGCTTTGGGCGCGTTTTGGGTCTGGATCATCGGCAACATGGTCTGGATCATGGTCTCGATAAATTCGGGATCGCGCCAGAACATGGAAAACACCCGCTCGAACACGTCAAGATGTTCGGCGCGGGACACAAGACAGGCCCGCAGCGTAAAGAAGAAATCCCGCCTTTCGGTAAAACCCGCCGCTTCCACAGCGCGGATTGCGCCCAGTGTCTGGGCCGGCCCCACCGGAACACCGGCACGGCGCAGGGTGCGCACGAAATAGATGATGTTGCGCGATAATCGCCCCTGCGGAGGAAGGATACCGTTTGCGCGGATCATCGCCGGCTCATTGTGTGGCCAGACGTGCGCGGGCCGTATCAAGTATCCGCGTTGCCTCTGATCCGGCCAGTTTCGCAATATCGTCCTGATACTTCAAAACCGCCCCAAGCGTATCGGCAATGACCTCCGGCGAGAGCGCCACAGCATCCAGCGCCACTAGACATTTGGCCCAATCAATGGTTTCCGCAACACCCGGATTTTTGAACAGATCCGCTTCGCGCAGGGACTGGACAAAGGCCACAACCTCGCGGCTGAGGGTTTCGCTCGCCTCCGGCGCTCGGGCCTGCAGGATGTCAAATTCCCTCTCGAACGACGGGTAATCGACCCAGTGATAAAGACAGCGCCGCTTGAGCGCGTCATGCACTTCGCGGGTGCGGTTGGAGGTAAGGATCACGATCGGTGGCTCGGGGGCTTTGATGGTGCCAAGCTCGGGGATCGTCACCTGATAATCCGAAAGCGCCTCCAGCAGAAATGCCTCAAACGGTTCGTCGGTGCGGTCGATTTCATCAATCAACAGGATCGGCGGGCCGTTTTCATGGGGCTGCATTGCTTCGAGAAGCGGGCGGCGGATCAGATATTTGTCGCTGAACAGCGCATCTTCATCCAAACCACCCTCACCCGCAGCACGCAGAGCGATCATCTGGGCGGCGAAGTTCCATTCATAAACCGCCGAGGCCGCATCCAGCCCTTCGTAACACTGTAACCGGATCAGATCCCGCCCCAGCGCCTTGGCCAGCGTTTTGGCCAGTTCGGTTTTCCCGACACCTGCCTCGCCCTCCAGAAAAACGGGGCGTTTCAGGGTCAGGGCCAGATAGACCAGCGTGGCAAGTGCACGGTCGCAAATGTAGTTTTCATCCGACAGCATCGCTTGCGTTGCGTCGATGGATTGGGGCAGTGAGGGCTGGTTCGATGTCGGCCGGGGCGGTATGGGCATTGCAATATCCTTGGTTACCCAAAATGTAGCAGGTTTGGGTGCAAGGGAAAGGGCTGCAGCGTGATGGGGTGGTGCAAACACCGCCGGTTTACCCTGCGATGTGTCGCAGGGCTGAGACAGCGGTGATCTTCGCAAGCCGCCGAAGCCTCCGGCGGGGATATTTGACGAAAATGGAGCGGCCTAGCTGCCGTATTTTTCAAACTGCGCCGCTTGTTTGGCAGTCCATGTGACGGTGATCTTATAGCCCTGATCCCAGAGTTCTTCTTCGTCGATCACATTCTGCTCGAACAACCACGCGCGGCGTGCGCCTTCGGAAAAGGCAAGACGCAGGGTTTCGGTTGTTTTGGGATCGTCCAGCGCATTGGCCACACTGTCCAGCAACGTGTCGATGCCCTGCCCTGTCACGGCCGACAGGATCTCGATGTTGTCAGAGCGTTCCGCTGTGTTGCGGGCTGTCTCATATGCCTCGGGGGGGAGCAGGTCCACCTTGTTCCAGACCTCGATCATCGTATCACTGGCAGTCTGGCTGATCCCGAGATCGGTAAGAATATCCCTCACGTCCTCGGCCTGAGCCTCGGTTTCGGGATGGGCAATATCGCGCACGTGAAGGATCAGATCCGCATCGAGCACTTCTTCCAGCGTGGCGCGGAAAGCTGCGACCAGTTGGGTTGGCAGTTCGGAAATGAACCCCACCGTGTCTGACAGGATAATCTTGCGGCCCTCGGGCAGTTCCAATTCGCGCATGGTCGGATCCAGCGTGGCAAAGAGCATGTCTTTGGCCATCACATCCGCGCCGGTCAGTTTGTTGAACAGGGTGGATTTGCCCGCGTTGGTATAGCCCACAAGGGCAACAATCGGATAGGGCACCTTGGCACGGGCAGCGCGGTGCAGCTCGCGGGTTTTCACCACTTTGGAGAGCTGTTTTTTCAGCCGGACAATCGCATCGTCAATAGCGCGGCGGTCGGATTCGATCTGTGTCTCACCGGCACCGCCCACAAAGCCCAGACCACCCCGCTGGCGTTCAAGGTGGGTCCAGGCGCGGACCAGACGGGTTTTGGAATAGCTGAGCGCGGCAAGGTCCACTTGCAGCACGCCTTCACGGGTGGCGGCGCGATCCGAGAAGATTTCCAGAATCAGACCGGTGCGATCCAGCACTTTCACTTTCCAGTGCCGTTCCAGATTGCGTTGCTGGATCGGGGAAACGGGGCCGTCGATGATGACAAGCGTCACCTCTTCGGCCTTGATCCGCGCATCCAGTTCTTCGAGTTTACCTTTCCCGAACAGCAAGCCGGCCTGCGGTTTGCGCAGGTTCACAACTTCGCCGTAGGCCACGTCCAGTTTCAGGGCATGGGCAAGGGACACAGCCTCTGCCAGAGCATGCTCTGGCGCGCGGCGTGTTTCCTGATTGGCGATATCGGGGTGGAGGACGCAGGCGCGTTCCAAGGATCAGCTTTCCTCGCCGTCGTACAACTGCACGGCCTGCGCCGGCATGATGGTCGAAATGGCGTGTTTGTAGACAAGCTGGCTTTGGCCGTCGCGACGCAATAGAACACAAAAGTTATCAAACCAGGTAATCATGCCCTGAAGCTTTACACCGTTGATCAGAAAGATCGTCACCGAGACCTTCTGTTTGCGAACATTGTTAAGGAATGCGTCCTGCAGGTTTTGTTTGTCGCCAGCCATTTTTGTCAGCTTTCAGTTTTATGCCCCGCATTGATTGGCGCGGGATATTGTTTTCGTTCCGAAAGAGCCTAAGAGACAATGACGGGGTTTGACCAGTAGAAAATTTCGTTTTTTAGCAAGCTGTGGTAATTTATCGCCAGTAATTGGGGTTCAGAACCGCGATCACGGCCAAAGCCTCCAACCGGCCGAGAATCATGGCCACACAGAGGATCAGTTTGCCGGTGTCCGAAATATTGGCATAGCCGGTAAAGCTCTCACCGGCGGCATGGGCCAGCGGACCGGTATTGGACATGCCAGCGGTTGCAAACAGGATGCTGTCGTCAAAGCTGATTCCCGTGGCCGAAAGCGCCAGCGCCACCAGACCGAGCGACAGGGCAAAGAGCATCAGGAAAATCCAAGCGATCTGCGCCCCCTCACGGCGGATCAGGCGCACGCGGCGCGATGATCCGGCGATAGAGTTCGGATGGTTGAGCCGCTGGATTTCCCGCTGGCTGTGTTTGTAAAGCGCATAGACCCGCAACAATTTCACCCCGCCCGCGGTGGTGGCGATACCACCGCCCATGACAGACAGGCTCATCAAAATCAGGCCGGTCGTGCCAAGGCCGGACCAGTTGCGTGCGCCCTCCCACGCGGCACTTTCAAATCCGGTGGTGGTCAAAAAGGACAGGACCATGAACATGGAGCCCCAGATCGCGGCAATGACGCTGGGCACCTCGGCCCCGGCCGAGACCTCATAGGCGGCGGTCCAGTGGCGCAGGAACAACAGAACGGGAATAATAATCAGACAGGCCAGCGCAAGGTTGATTTCCTTGTCGAGCTTCAGGTTCTGAAAGAATTCCTTGCTGCTGGCAAAGAAGAAAGAGTGGCGCGAGACAGCGAAGAACAGAAAGAGGAACATCAAAACCTCACCCGCATAACCGCTGCTGGCCCCCTCCAGACCGCCCACCGGAGAAATCCCGCTGGTGGAGACGATCGACATCGCATGGGAGACCGCCACCAGTGTGCGGTCACCGGCCACCAGCAGGGCCAGTGTCAGCGCCGCCGTAACCGCCAGATATATCGGGAAAATCTGTTCTCCGTACCGCGCAAGCCGTTGTTTGGCATCCGCACTGCCGATCTGGTTGCTCGACTTTTGCAATCCCTGCCCTGCGGCGAATATCTCAAATCCGCCGATGTTGAGAGGCGCAAAAATTGCCATCGCCACGACAAGGATAAAAAAACCGCCGACCCAGCCAGCAATCGCCCGCATCAGATGCAGCGGCGCCGGAACGATTGTCGGATCGTCAAACAGGGTTGCCCCTGTGGTTGTCAGGCTGCTGAGCATCTCAAAATAAGCCTGAAAGTAGGTGATCGAATTGATGAGATAGTTGAACGGCAGGGCCAGCAACGCGGGAATAACCAGAAACGACGCAAACACCGTCACAAGATAGTTACGCGCGGTATTGGGGGGCGAATAGCCCGACACGGCAATCCCGACCAGCGCAAGCAGGATCAGCAGGAAGGTTGTGTAGTAAAAGAAGGTGCGGGCCACCACCCAGTCTTCCAGCCGGATGGCAAAGACCATTGGCAGATACATCATCACCACTGCAAAACCCAGCAGCTGGACAAAGAGTGGAAGGGAGCGCAGCCAGGCCATTGCGTTAGAAAAAGTCGATCCGCACTTGCAGCAGCCGTTCTACGTCTTCGATATGGCGTGCAAGTGAGAATATCACCACGATGTCACCGTCTTCAATGCGCGTATCCCCTTCGGGGCGCAGGACTTTTTCGCCTTTTTTCACAGCCGCAATGATCGCGCCTTCGGGGATGTTGATGTCGCGGATTGCACTGCCTGAAATCGGAGAGGTGGACATCACCTGTGCTTCGATCACCTCGGCCTCGGCGTCGCCAATGGAATAGACCTGCCGGACCCGACCGTGGCGGATATGGCGCAGGATCGAGGAGACGGTTGTCGCGCGGGGATGGATGAATGCGTCAATGTTCAGGGGACGCATCAGCGGGGCCAGCCCGTTGTCATTCACAAGCGCCACCACCTGCGGACAGCCCTCGGCCTTGGCGCGGGTGGCGGTCAGAAGGTTGGTTTTGTCATCATCCGTCACCGCCAGAAGCGCATCTGCCTTATCGAGATTCGCCTCCATCAGCATGTCCATATCCAGCCCGTCACCGTGCAGCACAATGGTCCGTTCCAACGCCTCGGCAGCGCGTTCGGCCACGGGGCGGGATTTTTCGATCACCTTGGCCCGCACCCTGTCAGATCGTTTTTCCAGTTCGCTGGCAACGGCAAGGCCCACATTGCCACCGCCAATGATGATCACCCGTTCCCGCTTCTTGGTTGTTTTGCCAAAGATTTCCAGCGCGCGACCCACATCGTCCTTGTGGGTGAACAGATAAATCTGATCCCCGACGAACAACTGGTCCTCGGGGGTCGCGGTGAACAGGCGGTTGTCCCGACGTACGCCACAGACCAATGCGCGCAGGGTTGAAAACAGCTCTGACAGTTGGCGCAGCGGCGTGTTCACCACCGCGCAATCCTCGTCCAGCGTAATGCCGAGCATTTCCACCTGACCCATAAGAAAAGGTTCGCTGTCGAATGTAGAGGGCGCTGCCAACTGGCGCAGCGCGGCGGCGGCCACTTCTTTTTCCGGCGAAATCACAACGTCGATCGGCAGGTGGTCCCGTTGATACAGGTCGGTATAGATCACATCGAGATAAGATTGCGCCCGAAGGCGGGCAATCTTTCGCGGGACCGAGAACACCGAATGGGCCACCTGACACGTAACCATGTTCACTTCATCCGAATGGGTCGCCGCGATGATCATATCCGCATCCCGCGCCCCTGCACGGCGCAGGACATCGGGATAGCTGGCAAATCCGGCAATACCGGAAACATCAAGGGAATCCGTTGCCTGATTCACAAGGGCCGGATTGTTGTCCACGATGGTGACTTCATTGTTTTCCGCAGCAAGGTGGCGGGCAATCTGCCAGCCGACCTGTCCTGCGCCACATACGATAACCTTCATGTCAGGCTCCTGTCGCTATGGGCCTGTGCTACCAGTTTGGACGGCTGCGTCAATCGCCAAGGGTCTCCGCTGCCGCATCCTCTATTTCCGCGATGCGGGTACCGGCCTTGTTGGTAGTCACGACGTTGAGGGTTTTCAGCTTGCGGTGCAGCGCGCTGCGCTCCATCCCGACAAAATTGGCCGTGCGTGAGATATTTCCGCCAAAACGGTTGATCTGCGCCATCAGATATTCCCGCTCGAACATCTCGCGGGCTTCGCGCAGGGGCAGCATGGCATAGGTGTTGGACAAACCTGCGCCCTCACCGCCGTTACCGCTCTCGTTGCCGGGAATTTCGGAGGGTTCGATCTCGCCTTTATCGGGACCAAGGATCAGCACCCGTTCGATTACATTGCGCAACTGGCGCACGTTTCCGGGCCAGGTCATGGTCTGCAACAGGGCTTCGGTTTCTTCACCAAGCGGGCGCACAGGCAATCCCTGTGCCGCGTTGAGTTCTTCCATGAAATGCTGGGCCAGCAGCGCAATATCTTCGCGCCGCGCCTCCAGTGATGGCACATTGATCGGCACAACATTCAGACGATGGTACAATTCCTCGCGGAAGCGTCCGGCAGCGATTTCCTGTGTCAGATCGCGGTTTGTGGCCGATAGCACGCGAATATCCACCCGCACCTTGTCCGAACCGCCCACACGGGTGAAGGATTGCTCCACCAGAACCCGCAGGATTTTGGACTGGGTGCCAATAGGCATATCCGCCACTTCGTCAAAGAACACGATGCCGCCGTGGGCCTGTTCCAGCAGCCCCGGTTCAAACCCCCGCTCGCCGCCTTCCCGTCCGAACAGAACCTCTTCCATACGGTCCGGTTCGATGCTGGCAGAGTTGACCGAGACAAACGGCGCTTTGGCGCGGTCGGATTTGGAGTGGATGTAGCGTGCCGCCACTTCCTTGCCACAGCCCGAAGGCCCCGTCAGCATCACACGGCCGTTGGTTTTGGTCACTTTATCAAGCTGGCTTTGCAGATTACGGAATGCCGTGGACTGGCCAACCATAACCGAAGATGTCACATCCTTGACCTTTAGCTGCGCATTCTCGCGCCGCAAACGGGAGGTTTCCATCGCCCGCGCAATCACCACCATCAACTGGTCGATGTTAAAGGGTTTTTCGATAAAGTCGTAAGCACCCTGCTTTACCGCAGCCACAGCGATTTCGATATTACCGTGGCCGGAAATGATCACCACCGGAATATCGGGGTTATCGCGGCGCACGGTTTTCAGGATGTCGATCCCGTCCAGACGGCTGTCTTTCAGCCAGATATCCAGAATAATCAGATCCGGCGCGTCTTTGTTGATCTCTGCGAAAGTATCATCCGAATTGGCCGCCTTGCGGGTTGTATAACCCTCGTCCACCAGAATATCGGACACCAGTTCACGAATATCTTTTTCATCATCAACGACGAGAATGTCACCCATATTACCACTCCTGACAGTCGCCTTTGATCAGGCAACCTTTATATTTTCGGTTACGTTACTTAATTCATTCCCAAATGGCAAAACGATACGTGCCATTGCGCCGACCCGACCGGAGTCGTCGAATGCGGGCGCATCCAACAGTTCCAGCGTGCCGCCGTGTTCTTCAATAATCTTCTTCACAATCGGCAGTCCCAGTCCCGTGCCACTATCGCGATGTGTCACATAGGGTTCAAACAAACGGGAGCGGTTTTCCGCAGGCAGTCCCATGCCGTTATCCTGTATCTCGATCTCGGTCGCACCGTTTTCGCAACGCACGATCACTCGGATTTCCGGCGCAAAGCCTTCGGGTTTTTCCTCCATGCCTTCAATGGCTTCCCCGGCGTTCTTGATCAGGTTTGTCATCGCCTGATTGAACATGGTAGCGTCAATGACCGCGTGAATGCTGTCAGCTTTCATATCAAGGCTCACCTTGGTCGGGCTTAGTGCTGATTGCTGGAGCACCACCACATCGCGGATCAGTTTTGCAAGATCCTGATCCCGCCGTTCGGGTTCCGGCATGCGGGCAAATTTTGAGAATTCATCCACAATCCGGCGCAAATCATTAGTTTGCCGGATAATAACATCCGCATATTGGGCAAGATCCGCACCTTCATCGCCCAGTTTCGGGCCGAATTTGCGCTTCATCCGTTCCGCTGACAGCTGGATGGGCGTCAACGGGTTTTTGATCTCATGGGCGATCCGGCGGGCCACATCCCCCCAAGCCGCCATGCGCTGGGCCGAGACAAGCGAGGTCACATCGTCAAAGGTCACAACATAGCCTTCAAGCTCGTCGTCCTCTGAGACGCGCTTGGCTACCCGCACCAGCAGGATTTCGGGACTTCCGGTGCGGGTCAGCCTGATTTCCTCTTGCGCAACGCCGCTGGATTTTTCTTCGAGTTTGGCAAAAAGGCCGCTGAACTCCGGCACGGCAAGAACCAGTTCAACGTTTACGTCCTGCTCTTCATCAAGGCCGAGCAGCCGCGCCGCTGCGGTGTTCATCATGGCGATCCGGCCATGTTCGTTCAGCCCGATCACACCCGCCGTCACCCCCGACAGTACGCTGTCAAACAGACGGCGGCGCCGTTCGGTCCGCTCGTTCGCTTCGATCAGGTCGTCGTGCTGGCGTTTCACCTGCTGGGTCATCCGGTTAAATATCCGCCCGAGCATGGCGATTTCGTCGTCGCTGTCCTCTTCGCGGACCTGCACCCCCAAATCACCCTCGCCCACACGCTCCACCGCCCCTGCAAGGCGGGCCACAGGTCGGGACAGACGTTCGGCAAACCACAGGCCCAGCCAGATCGCCGCCAGAATCACGATCAGGGCAAAAGCCATGTAGATCAGCGCCAGATCAAACAAAAGCTGGTCGCGCTCCTGCTCGCCCTGATTATACAGCGCAACGGTTTCCTTGGTCTCATCCAGCAGGTTCAGGATTTCCCCGTCCACGCGGCGGGACACATAGATATAGCGGTCCGGATAGGTGGTCAGCCGCACAAGCGCGCGAAACTCGTTATTGTCCCAATCCTGAATGACAACCGTTTTGCCCGCTTCGGCCTCTCGCAAACTGTTTTCAGAGGGCGGCTCGAAATCAAACAGATAGCTCCGCTCGCCCCGAGCCCGCAGGTTTGCGGCCCCATCTATGACGAAGGCTTCCTTCAACCCCCGCTGGATGCGCTGCTGGCCAAGCGTCAGCGACGAACGCAATTCCGCCTCCGCATTGATCCCGAGGATGCGTCGCTGCTGGTTCAGAAACTGCGCCAGCAATTGCGCGTCTGCCACCAGATCATTGCGCTGCTCGTTTTCATAAGCCTGTGCCGCGGCGAGCGAATTTCCCACCACGTTCTGCACACGGGTCGAGAACCAGTTCTCAAACCCGAAGTTCAGCAAAATCGTCGAAATCACCGCCACCATGACCGTCGGCACCAGCGCTACAAAGGCAAAAACGCCGGACAAACGCATGTGCAACCGCGATCCGGCGGTCTTTTTGTTGCGAGCGGTGACAATGCGCAGGATTCGCTGGCTAACCAATGCGGCCACCACTAGCACGTAGACAAAATCGCAGAGCAAAACAAAACGGATCAGGTCGTTAGAGACCGATCCGTTGGTCGCACGCAGCACAAAATAGGTGGTGAACACCAGAATCGGCGCTAGGAGGGCCAGCGAAATCGCAAAGACCGTCTGCACCCGCCGCCTTTTACGCCAGGTGTTTAAGCGCCGCCAAAGAATACCAAGATGCATATTATACTGCTCTGCCGTTTCAGAAGTGCATCACTTACTGTTGCCGTTTTACGTCAACTTCTTGGTCCTTGTCACCTGTATATCGAGCTCGCGGATTTTTTTGCGCAACGTATTCCGGTTTATTCCCAATAATTCAGCCGTGCGGATCTGGTTTCCGCGCGTCGCGCTGAGCGATAGAGCCAGCAGCGGCAGCTCCACTTCGCGCAGGATACGGTTGTAGAGTCCGGGCGGTGGCAGCGCATCCCCGTGCAGGTCGAAATACCGTTTGATATGGGCCTCTACCGATGCCGACAGGCGGTCTGCCACCACGGGCGTGCCGCTGTGCTCCTGCTCGGCCATGTCTTTAAGCGCTTTGGATACAAATTCGCTAGAGATTTCATCTTCTGGACACAAGATCACCAGCCGCTGGATGAAATTCTGCAATCCCCGCACGTTACCAGGCCATTTTGCCAGTCGCATCTGGTCCATTGCGGATTTGGTCAGGGTTTTGCGCGGCATACCTTTCGCCGCACAATCCTGAAGGAAATGCTGGCTCAGGTCTGCAATATCTTCGATCCGGTCCCGCAATGGGGGCAGCACAATCGGCATCACGTTCAAGCGATAGAACAGATCCTCACGGAACAGACCGTCATTCACCAGCGGCAGCATCGGGCGGTTGGACGAGGACACAAAGCGAAGGCTCTGACGCTGGATTGCATCCGATTGGGTCAAGCCCAGCAGATGCAGCTGGCTTTCCGGTGACAATTCGCCCAGTTCGTCCAGATAGACGGTGCCACCCTGCCCTGCCTCGTTTGCAACGGCGCGGTCCAGGTGTTCGGGGGTGGCTGTGCCACAGTTGATTCGCACAAATTCTGTCTGCGCGCGATTGCCCAGATCATGCAGCGCACGGGCCAGCAGGTCTTTTCCGGTGCCGCTTTCGCCCTGAATAAGCACATTCAGATCCGTATTCACCACACGGGCCACGATGCGGTAGACCTCTTGCATCGCAGGGCTACCCCCCACCAAGGGTAGCGCAGGTTCCGCCGCTTCCAGTGCATGGGTCTTGACCGGATCAGGCTGGTTTGCATGGCCAGGACGGTTCAGCGCCTTAGAGACTTTGGACAGCAGGTCCCGCAGATCAAAGGGTTTGGGCACGTAATCAAACGCCCCCGCTTCTGAAGCGCGGATGGCCGTCACGACGGTATTTTGCGCTGAAATCACAATAACCGGAAGGTTGGGACGGCGCTTCATAATGGCAGGCAGCAGGTCCAGCCCGTTGCCATCGGGCATCATCACATCCGAAACAACCGCATCGCCTTCGCCCTCTTCCACCCAGCGCCACAGCGTTGCGGTGTTGCTGGTGGCCCGTACCTTGCATCCGGCCCGCGTCAGCGCCTGTGTCAGAACGGTGCGAATGGTGCGATCGTCATCGGCAACAAGAACAGTTCCATCCATCAGTGTATTCCTTTTTTGGCGCGCCACACAGGCAGGCGCAGGGTAAAGGTCGTGCGACCCGGCATGCTGTCACAATCAATCAGCCCGCCGTGTCCCAAGACAATTTTAGAGACCAACGGCAGCCCCAGACCACTGCCGTTGGATTTGCTGGTGACAAAGGGATCGAAAATCTCGGAAATCAGCGTTTCTGCGATCCCGTGCCCGTTGTCGGTAATATCAATCTGAAGCGGCAGGGTTTCGGTGCGCTTGCCTGCCACGGCGAATTTCACGCCGGAATTGTAAGAGGTGCGCAGCCTGATCCGTCCGTGGGTGCTGTCGACCGCTTCGGCAGCGTTTTTGATCAGGTTCTGGAAGACCTGCAACAACTGGTCGGAATCCCCTGCCGCATCTGGCAATGATGGATCGTAATCCACTGAAAACGATACATGTTTCGCAAATCCCGCCTGCGCCGCCCGCACCGCGCGGTCCAGCACGTCGTGGATATTCACTGCAGAGCGTTGGGTGGGGCGGTCATCCCCAAAATGTTCTACCTTATCAATCAGTTTGCCGATCCGCTTGGTCTCCTGCTCGATCAACTCTGTCAGTTCCCTGTCTTCCGGCGAAGCGTTCATCGCCAAAAGCTGCGCCGCACCGGAAATACCCGCCAACGGATTGCGCAATTCATGGGCGAGCATGGCAGACATGGCCACAACAGACCGCGCCGCCGCCATATGGGTCAGAGAGCGGCTCATCTTCTGTGCAACGCCGGTGGGCTGGATGATTAGCAGCAAATCGTCGGAATCGCTGCTTACCGGCCCCACGTGCACATTGCAGCGCACCGGAGTGAGGTCGTTCAGGGCAACATCCACGTTATATTGCATCAGTGAGCCGGCCTTGTTCCGCGCCTGCGCTACCGTTTCCGCAATCACCGAATCCGCCCCGAACAGGCTCTCGACACTGCGGTTTCGCAGGATTTTGGCTGATATTTTCACCATCTGCTCCCCTGCGCTATTGCTCAGACGCAGGTGGTTATCCGTGCCAAGCACGAAAGCTGGAAACGGCAGATTGGCCCAAATCTGTTCAAAATTCTCCGGCGCGAACCCGTTGGTCACTGGTTCGGCGCTGCTCATGCGGCCACGTCCTGCCGGAACTCTGTTGGCAATTGCGAGATGAGCTTTAACACGCGGGCGTTGTCGGCTTCCGTGTAAATCTGCTTGCGCAATTCGGTGGGCGTAGGCAGCACATCCATATACCATCCCAGATGCTTGCGGGCGACACGGTTGCCCAATTCAGCGCCATAGAAGGTGAGCATCGCCTCGTAGTGTTCTGAAATCATGTCAATAAAATCGCTTCCCTGCGGAATCTCCGGCGCATCCCCACCAAAAAGTTCTGCCGCGATCAATGCTGGCATCCAAGGACGCCCCTGCGCACCGCGCCCGACCATGACACCATCCGCCCCCGACAGCTCCATCGCGCGGCGGGCGGTTTTTACATCGACAATATCCCCGTTGGCCACAACCGGCACAGAGACCGCCTGTTTTACGCCTCTGATCGCCGCCCAATCCGCGTTGCCCTTATAGAACTGACAGCGGGTGCGCCCGTGAATGGTGATCATCTGCACCCCTGCCTGCTCTGCACGCGCGGCAAGTTCGGGGGCGTTCAGCAAATCGTCGTTCCAGCCGAGCCGCGTTTTCAGCGTGACAGGCACATCCACAGCCGCAATCACCGCTTCGATCAGGGACACCGCGTGGTCGAGATCCTTCATCAGCGCCGAGCCGGAATAGCCATTCGTGACCTTTTTGGCCGGACATCCCATATTAATATCAATGATTTGCGCCCCGTTACCAGCGCAGAGCTTGGCGCATTCGGACATCCAATAGGCATCCTTCCCCGCGATTTGCACCGAGGTATTGGCGGCATGAAACCCCAGTTCGGCCCGCGCCTGCGCCGAGGGGCGTTTCTCAATCATTTCCTGACTGGCCACCATTTCGGACACGACAAGTCCGGCACCAAAGCGGCTTACCAGAGTGCGAAAGGGCAAATCCGTGATTCCGGCCAGCGGTGCAAGCAGCACAGGCGGTGTGATTGCCTTATTTCCGATCATTATTTGGGTCATGCCTCTTTCTTGGGCATGTGGACGGGAAATGCAAGAGCAACCCGACAGAAACACCCCATTGTGACGTTCCGTCCCTTTGGGTATGGGAGGACGAGAGGCGCTTTTGGCGCAAGGCAACAGATGGATGCAGCGGTTTGTCGGAAATTTCAGCAGAAGTCCTGATCGTCGCCGCGGGCCGTGGCACCCGCGCCGGTGGTGGCATTCCCAAACAGTACCGGCCCCTGCGGGGCATGCCGGTGCTCTATCACAGCATTTCGGCCTGTTTGACAAGCGACGAGATCACTGGCGTCCGCGTGGTCATCCACCCCGACGACCTGACCCTGTATAAATCCACCGTTGCGAAAATTACCGATCCCCGGCTGCACGCGCCGGTATTTGGCGGCCAGAGCCGGAGCGACAGCGTGCGGCGCGGGATTGCGGCCTGTCGCGGCAGCCATGTGCTGATCCACGATGGCGCCCGCCCCCTGCTGCAACGCCCACAGATTGCCGCGCTGATCGAAACGCTGCGCCATAAACCGGCGGCTTTCCTTGCGGTGCCGGTGGTGGACGCGCTTTGGCGCGGCAAAGACGGCATCGCACAGGCGCCCCAATCGCGCGAAGGCCTCTGGCGGGCCCAGACTCCACAGGCATTCCGGCTTGACGATATACGCGCGGCCCATGCGGCCAGCCGTGACGATCTGCCGGATGATGTGGAAACCGCACGGACCTACGGGCTGGAGGTGCACATGGTTGAAGGCAGCCAGAGCAACATCAAAATCACACAGGCTGGCGATTTCGCGCTGGCAGAGCAACTTATGGGGGCAGAAATGGACATTCGGACGGGCAACGGCTTTGACGTTCACAAATTCGGTGCGGGCGATCACGTCACGCTGAACGGCATCCGGATACCCCATGATCAGGGGCTGGTGGGTCACTCCGACGCGGATGTGGCGATGCACACAGTGACAGACGCGATTTTCGGCGCGCTTGCAGAGGGCGACATCGGCCAGTGGTTCCCGCCAAGCGAACCGGAATGGAAAGGGGCCGCCAGCGATATTTTCCTGCGCAAAGCCATAGAGCGCGCAGCAGCACGCGGCTTTACCATCACCCATCTGGACTGCACCATCATCTGCGAAATGCCCAAGATCGGCCCCCATGCCAAAGCCATGCGACAAAAACTGGCAGAGATTACCGGAGTCGATGTAGATAGGATCAGCGTGAAGGCAACCACAACAGAACAGCTCGGCTTTGCGGGGCGCAAGGAGGGGATTGCCGCGCAAGCAACAGCGACACTGGTGAAACTATGACTAGATTTCTGGCAACATGGTTCTATTCGGGGCTGCTGCCCTATGTTCCGGGCACCTGGGGCTCTGCGGCGGCCCTGCCCTTTGCGGTGGTCCTTCACGCGCTGGGCGGCTTTCCCTTGCTGCTGCTGGCCACGGTTGTCGTATTCTTCACCGGCTGGTGGGCGACCACTGTCGAAACCCGCGGTAAGGAAAACCATGATCCGGGCGAGATCGTCATCGACGAAGTTGCGGGCCAGTGGCTGACGCTGATGCCATTGTCCTATGTGCTCTGGTCCCACGGCAGTGCTGTGACCATCCTGCCTTGGCCGGGGCTGCTGGGGGGCTTTATCCTGTTTCGTCTGTTTGACATCCTCAAGCCCTGGCCGGTGAGCTGGGCCGACCGCAAATCCACCCCCTTTGGCGTGATGTTCGATGACATTCTTGCCGGTATTTTCGCCGCTCTGGTCCTAAGCATCGGTGGCTATCTTGCCCACGGCGGTTTTTCGTGACGCTTCCGGTTGGTCTTGCACGCGAAACGCTGGCCGCCTGTCGTGCCCGCGGCCAGATGGTGGCGACTGCCGAAAGCTGCACCGGCGGGCTGGTTGCGGCCAGTCTGACGGCAGTGGCGGGGTCATCGGATGTGGTGGAACGCGGCTTTGTCACCTATACCAATGACGCGAAAATACAGATGCTGGGCGTGACCGAGGCTTCGCTTGCAGCCTTTGGCGCGGTGTCCGAACAGGTCGCAGCGGAAATGGCGCAAGGGGCGCTTGCGAATTCCAACGCGGCGATTGCTGTCAGCATCACCGGAATCGCCGGTCCCGGCGGGTCAGAGCATAAACCCGAAGGCCGCGTCTGTTTCGGATTGGCCACCCAATCCGGATGCATCACGATAACCAGAGAGTTTGGCCCGTTGGGGCGCACCGAAGTCCGCCTTGCCGCCACCGAATTTGCCTTGAAAGCCTTGCGGGACCAGTCCTTCTGATCAGCCGTAAAGCTCTTTTGCGCGGGACTCGAACGCGCCAACGATCCGGCGCATGGCCTCGTTGAACACCACCCCGATCACCGCTTGCAGCATCGCGGATTTGAATTCGAAATCTACAAAGAAATCCACCTCACAGCCGCCATTTTCCAGCGGTGTGAAGGACCAGTGGTTGTTCAGATACCGGAACGGCCCGTCGATATATTCCACATCAATCTTCAGATCATCGGGATGCAGGGTCACGCGGCTGCCGAACTGTTCACGGAAAACCTTGAAGGAAATCACCAGATCCGCGTCGATCACTTCGGTGTCTTCGACCTGTTCGCGGTTGCGAATCCGCGCGCCGGCGCACCACGGCAGAAATTTCGGATAGGACCCTATATCCGCAATCAGATCATACATCTGTTGCGCACTATAGGGCATTTGGCGGGTTTCACTGTGTTTAGGCATTGGCTGTGTTCTACTTCGGTGCGACGACAGGGTCACTAAGATTGTTTGTCGCGGGTACTGACATTTTGCGCACGACAAGTAAATTGGCGCCCTAACCAGATCAAACGGGGAATCGCCTGATGGACCACAACAATTACGTCATCGACCAACTGATTTCGGCCAAATCCATTGCCGCACGGGTCGAGGCGCTGGCCGATACCATCTCGGAGCATTTCCGCGATACGGACAAACTGGTGGTCGTGGGGCTGCTGCGGGGCAGCTTTGTGTTTATTGCCGATCTGGTGCGCGAGCTTGATTTGCCCTGCGAAGTGGATTTTCTTGAAACCTCATCCTACGGGAACTCTATGCAATCCTCCAAAGAAGTCCGCATTCTCAAAGACTTGCGCGGCGAAATTGAAGGGCGCGATATTCTTGTCGTGGAAGACATTGTGGATACGGGCCATACGCTCAAACATGTGATCGGCCTGTTGAAATCGCGCAAACCCAAACGGCTGGAGGTATGCGCCCTGCTCGACAAACCTTCCCGCCGCGAAGTGGATGTAAAGGCCACATGGACCGGCTTTGAAATTCCGGATGAATTCGTTGTGGGCTATGGCATTGATTATGCGCAACGAAACCGGAACCTTGCCTATATCGGTGCGGTGCGTTTTATTCAGGATTAACGCCAGCCGCGTAACAGGGCGCTTTGGCGTTTGATTTCTTCGCCCAAATACATGCGACAGGCGAGAATGCGGGGCACGGCGTCCAGATCTCTGTGATTGGCGACCCAAATTCCGGTTTCCATCTGACGGGGATAGCCTGCCACCCGCTGCAGGGCGTCATGGCCATCCCCCAGAAAGCATGGCAACAGCGCCAGTCCAAGTCCTGCCGAACAAAGTCCGCGCAGGGTGATAAAACTATCCGCTGCCCCGACGATGGTGCTCTCCTCGATCTGGGATTGCTGCCATTTCCCCGCACGAGAGCGTAAAAGTGGTCCCGACAACGCCAGCCACGGGGGGCTTGCCGGGTCAAATTGCAGGGTTTCATTGGCATAAACCGCGAACCCAAGTCGCGCGACCTCGGTTCCCGACAACCCCTCGGGCAGCTTGTCGGCGGGACGCACCGTCACTTCGGCGTCCAGTTGTTCAAAATTCAGCGGCTGGTTAGAGGACAGTAAATCCAGTTTCAATTCCGGATGGGTGGCCTGCAATCCGGCGATCATTTCGGGCAGGATGGTCGCACAGAACGAATCGGTCGAGGTGATCCTCACCGGCCCACGGACCCCCGCGCCCTGCCCTGTTACTGCACGATCCGCAGAGTCCATTGCGCGCCGCACATCAGACAGGGCAGCAATCAGCCCGCCCTGATCGGCACGCAAACGATAGCCGTTGCGGGCGCGATCAAAGATGCGGATACCATGGCGGTCCTGAAATCCGATCACACGGCGCAGTACCGTTGCGTGGTTCACCCCGAGCACCCGCGCCGCCGCGTTCAAAGACCCATGCTCTGCCACGGCGAGAATAAAGCGGTAATCATCCCAGTTGTCGCGATCCATAGGCGCAGTCTAGTGCAATTATGCACAACGCACCCTCAATTATTTGTGAGTATCTTTTGAATCCGCACAAGCTAGACTGAAAAACGAGTCAACCTAAGGGAGCCAGATATGAAAGCCATCCTAGCAACCACCGCGACAGCGATTGTATTAACCGCCGGTGTTTTTACCCCCGCAACCGCCAATGAAGCAGCGATCAAAGCCCGTCAGTCGTTGATGCAGCTTTATGCCTTCAACCTTGGCCAGCTTGGGGCAATGGCTAAGGGGACGATGGAATATAACGCTGAATCTGCGCAGGCCGCAGCGGACAACCTGCTGGCTGCCGCCAGTATGAACCAGATGGCTATGTGGCCGGAAGGGACGGACAATGTCGCGATGCCGGGTAAAACGGCTGCCCTGCCGGAAATCTGGACGACTTTCCCCAAGATTGCCGAAAACGGACAGGCGCTGGTTGCCGCGGCTGAAACAATGGCCGGTGTTGCAGGTCAGGATCTTGCCGCGTTGCAAGGCGCTATGGGCGACATCGGCAAATCCTGCGGTGGCTGTCACAAAGCCTACCGCGCGTCAGACGACTAAGCGGGCGGGTCGCGCCATTCCAAAATAACAAACGCCTAGGCAACAGCCGCTTTTGTTGCCTCGGCCAACCGCCCTGCGAACCAGTCCCGATAGGTCCGCAGCAGGATATAGGGAATGAGCAAGCTGGCGGCGCCAAGGGATGCCACAGCCAGTCCCGTTGCAATCCAGCCTAATCCAGCCTCTACCGCCAGCAGCTGCACCGCCGCGAAAGCCGCCAGCGGAAAGCAGAAATTGCCCCAGTCCGGCGACCAGCCGCCGCGCAACATCCAGCGCAGAACCGGCAAGAGGGCCAGTCCGGTCACACTGGTCAACACCCAGAGCAGAACAAACCACGGCGCCCCCTGCAGCTCGTGAACGCCAAGGGCCGCAAGCGCTGGTGGCACCAAAAACACCGCATAGCCGCTGCGATGATGTTTCTGCGCCTTTATGTTGATACCGTTCCACAGGCTTAGCCCCAGAACAACCGCCCAGACAGGGATCGACAACACCAGCACAGCGCGGCTGAACCCGACATAGCCCAGCTCCGGTCCGGCCAGTGTTGCCACCAGAATACCAGCGGCAGGGAGGAGGAACACAGGCGTGACTTGTGCCAGCGTATTATGATGGCGCAGCAGGATCAGGACCACGCAGATGAAATAGATCAGATGCAGCCCGATCGCCATCCACCACACCAGAAACGCCCCGAGACTGGTATAAGGCAGCAGAAACGCCGCCATCGCCATCGCACACATGGACCCCGCCGACACCGATCCGCGGGCCGGATCAATCATCAGATCATCCCACAAAACCCCCGGCCGGATACAGAGTTTGGCGACGTAGCTGCTTAGCGTAACCAGCAGAACCAGTGTAGCGCCCAGGCCGATCCACGCCCCTACAGCCTCTGGTACATCCCAGACCCCTGCGGCCGCGCGCCAGGCCAGCGACAGCCCGAAAAGCCCCAAGAGGCTGGGAAACAAGGCCGGGGGCGTCCGGCGCCAGAAGTGATTGAACAAAGCCATAATGTTTTTATTGCAGTGAATGCCATGATAGGCCAACCATGATTGCAAAATTCGCGACGATAAGGAGCATAAACATGTCAGATCACGGGTATAACAGCGGGCGGTTGAACCTGCCATTTGTCGGAATTGCGACCTTTGGCAAGAAGGACTATCTGGCCGATTGGGATGCTTTGGATGCTGATGTGGCAATTATCGGTGCGCCCTATGATTTTGGTGCGCAATTCCGCGCCGGTGCCCGTTTCGGCCCCCGTGCGGTGCGCGAAGCCTCTACCCTGTTTTCTTTCGGTCATGCCGGGGCCTATGACCATGAAGACGATGTGACCTATCTGGGGCCGGACGTGCATATCGTGGATATGGGGGATGCGGATATTATTCACACCGACACGATCCAGAGCCATGCGAACATCGAATATGCCGTGCGCAAGGCGCTGGCCGCAAATGCGCTGCCCGTGACCATCGGGGGCGATCATTCGATCAATATCCCTTGTATCAACGCTTTTGACGGGGAAGATGACATCCATATCCTGCAAATCGACGCCCATCTGGATTTTGTGGACGAGCGTCACGGCGTGCGGTTCGGTCATGGCAACCCCATGCGCCGTGCCGCCGAGAAACCCTATGTCAGCGGGCTGTCGCAATACGGCATCCGCAATGTCAGCTCTACCGCGAAGGAAGGGTATGACGCGGCGCGGGGCATGGGCTCGGATATTCTGTCGGTGCGGCAGATCCGCAAAATGGGCGTCGAGGCCGCCGCCCAACGGATTCCCGCCGGTGCGCGGGTCTATGTGACCATTGACATCGACGGGTTCGATCCCTCCATTGCGCCGGGCACCGGCACGCCGAGCCACGGCGGGTTTATGTATTACGAGGTTTTGGAATTATTGCAGATCGTGGCGCAGAATCATGAAATCGCCGGCATTGATCTGGTAGAAGTGGCGCCGGATTACGATCAAACAGGTGGCACGGCGATTCTGGCCGCACAGATCCTGCTGAATTTCCTAGGGTTTATTTTTCACGCCCGCAAATCGTTTGATGCGGTGGGGTAAATCCCACCGCAGGACGCTCCGCGGGGAGTATTTCAGGAACATTGAAGCCTGTGGTTATCCGCGGAAGCCGGTTGCGATCACAAATTTTTCAGAGCTGTCAGAGCGGCTGGCCGGTGGTTTTACATGGGCGACTTTGGTGAATTTCTGTTTCAGGATTTGTTGCAGATCCCCTTCAGCGCCACCGGCAAGCACTTTGGCCACAAAGGTGCCGCCTTCCTCCAGAACAACAAATGCGAAATAGGCAGCAGCTTCGCATAGCGCCATGATCCGCAGGTGATCGGTCTGTTTGTGGCCGGAACTGGCCGCCGCCATATCGGACATCACAACATCCGCCTTGCCGCCAAGCCAGTCTTTTACCTTGTCATCCGCACCATCCTCGAGAAAGTCGAGCACGTGGATTTCACAGCCCGGCACCGGATCGACTTCTTGCAGGTCGACACCGACGATACGGCCCTGCTTCTTGCCGCGTCTTTCGCCGTGGGCATTGGTGCGTTCTGCGGCGACCTGACACCAGCCACCGGGCGCACAGCCCAGATCCACCACCCGCGCACCGGGCACGAGAAAGCGGAACTTGTCATCCAGTTCGAGGATTTTATAGGCAGCGCGGCCCCGATAGCCGTCCTTTTGCGCCTTCTGCACATAAGGGTCGTTCAACTGCCGTTCCAGCCAGAGCTTGGAAGACAGACGCCGCCCCTTTGCCGTTTTAACACGCACGCGAAGGTCGCGTTGACCGCGACCTGATGATTTCTTTTCGTTCGACATAATTAATGTGGCCTATCGCCTAGCACGCCTGCGGCGCTCATTTGACTGTAAAGCAATCCCTCGCGCAGACCACGGTCCGCCACGGTGAGCCGGCTTGATGGCCAGACCCGCAGGATTGCCTGAAGGATGGCAGCGCCGGACATGATCAGTTCATGCCGGTCGGTGCCGATACAAGGGGCTTTACGGCGCCCTTCGGGACCGATGTTCAGATATTTCTGAACCACCTGGTCGATTTCCTGACGGCACATGGACACGCCATCTACCTTGCAGCGTTCATAGCGCGACAGTCCCAGATGGGAGGCAGCCACGGTTGTGACCGTGCCGGAAGTGCCGATAATCTGGCAATTCGCACCATCCCCGATTTCCGGCGGCACAAATTCGTCGATCTGTTCTTCAAAGCAGCAGGACATCAGCGCGAATTTGGCGCAATCGTCGTCTACATCGTGGAACATATCCTTAAGCGTTGCCACGCCAAGGGGGACCGATTTCCAGTCCATCACGCGGGCTGTGCGGGTGCAGGTGCCCCCGTCCCGTTTGGTCAGGTCCAGTTCCACCAGCGCCTTTGCGCGGTTTCGCGCGGAAACGCCGCTCAGGTCCAGCCAGACCAGTTCTGTCGAGCCGCCGCCAATGTCGACGATCAGCAGTTGTTCGGCGTCTTCGCCCAAATGGGGCGCGCAGCTGACCACCGCCAGACGCGCCTCTTCGGCGGGGTCGATGATTTCAAGGTCGAGACCCGTCTCGCGGCGCACCAGATTGACAAAGCTGGTGCCGTTGGTGGCGCGGCGGCAAGCCTCGGTCGCGACAAGACGGGAATGTTTCACCCCGTGCTGGCGCAGTTTTTTGCTGCATATCCGCAAAGCCCCGAGCGTTCGCTTGATCGCCGCCGGTGCCAGTGTGCCATATTCCGCCAGTCCTGCGCCCAGATGCACAGGCTTTGAAAAGGCGTCTACCACTTCAAATTCGGTCCCGAACGGGCGTGCAATCAGCATCCGGCAACTGTTCGTTCCAAGGTCCAGCGCAGCAAAAAGACCCCCGTCGGCTGACGGGGTTTGGCTGTTTTTCTGTCCTGTTCGACCGCTCTGGCGGAGCGGTTGCATATTGTTGGCTCGCATGAGCTTGCACCAAATTCTGTTATAATTAACCTATTGCGGCGTGACGGCTTTTACAAGTTTGTTATTTTTTCATGCCGATACGTCATGCGTGTCGTTAAATTAGCGGTCGCGGTCGAAAATGGTCGTCTTATAATAGCGCGAACGCAATAGAGCTTCTTGGAAGCATGAGAATAAGGATTCTTCAAAATGCCTGACGTCACAATCGTTTACTGGCGCGATATTCCCGCACAGGTCATCGTCGGCAAAGGCCGTCGCGGGGCCAAGGTTCAACTGCCAGAGCGGTTTGAACAGGCCATTGACCGCTGTGCCATGAAGATTGATGCCAAGGACACCGACAGCTATCTGGCGGAGTGGCGCAAGGCGGACCCTTATCCTGTGGACGGAGAGCAAGGCGAAATCGCAACCGCCGAAGCTGCCCGTCTGGATGCGGAATACGACAAGGAACGCCTGAAAACCCTAATCAACAACGATGGCTGGGATTGACCCTGCCCCTTTTGAAAGCACTGCGCATGGCACTTTTGAAATTCAGTTCGAAAACCGACATTCGGGATGAAGTGAACCCCGATATAGAGGCCTTCTTGAAAGGCTATTCGATCGAGGTTATGCCACGAACCGCCGAGAAAATCGACGATTTCCGTGCTTTGCTGCCAAAGGGCACGCGGGTTTACATCGCCCATATCGAAGGTACCCCGATCGAGGATATGGTTGCCACGGCGAAACGGTTGCGGGGCGAAGGCTATGATGCGATGCCCCATTTTCCCGCGCGCATAATCAAGGACGAGGCTACGCTTGCGGACTGGATTGCACGCTATCAAGGGGAAGCCGGTGTCGATCAGGCGCTGGTGCTCGCCGGTGGCCTGGCGAAACCCTATGGGGATTTTCACTGTTCCATGCAGCTTCTGGAGACAGGATTGTTTGACAAGGCAGGGTTCAAACGCCTGCACACCGCCGGCCATCCGGAACCCAACACCGACATTGATCCCGATGGCGGGCGCAAGAACGTAAACGAAGCGCTCAGCTGGAAACAGGCGTTTTCTGAGCGGACAGATGCACAGATGGCACTGGCCACCCAGTTCTGTTTCGACAGCAAGCCGGTGATCGAATGGGCAAATGACCTCAAAGCGCAAGGCATTGATATTCCAATTCATATCGGGATCGCAGGGCCGGCCAAGCTGCAAACCATGATCAAATTCGCCATTGCCTGCGGCGTTGGGCCATCGTTGAAGGTCTTGCAAAAACGGGCTAAGGACGTCACCAAGCTGCTGATGCCGTTCGAGCCGACCGGCATTGTGTCCGAACTGGCGGCCCATAAAGCCGCGAATCCGGAGTTCAACATCGAGCAGGTCCACTTCTTCCCGCTCGGGGGGATTAAAACAAACGCAACTTGGGCAATGGACCATGGCGGAAGCTCCGCCCTGCCCGCCGCGCAACAAAACTAAGGCCGAATTGAATGACCCGTACTGTCGTCGAATCCAAAACCAAAACCGCCATCATCGGCTTTGATCAACCCTTCTGTGTGATCGGAGAGCGGATCAACCCCACAGGGCGCAAGAAACTTGCTGCCGAACTGGAAGCCGGGGATTTTTCCACTGTTGAAAAAGACGCTATCGCGCAGGTGGCTGCCGGTGCCAATATCCTCGATATTAACGCAGGGGTTGTTTACAACTCCAACCCCAACCCCAACGAGACAGAGCCGCCACTGATGCGCGCCATTCTGGAAATGGTGCAAGGGCTTGTAGACGTGCCTTTGTGTATCGACAGTTCCGTTCCCGGTGCGCTTAAGGCCGGTCTGGAAGCCGCCGAAGGCCGTCCGCTGCTGAACTCTGTCACCGGCGAGGAAGACCGGCTTGAGATGGTTCTGCCGCTGGTTAAGAAGTACAACGTGCCGGTTGTGGCAATTTCCAATGACGACACCGGGATTTCCGAAGACCCAGATGTGCGCTTTGAGGTGGCCAAAAAGATCGTAGAGCGGGCGGCGGATTTCGGCATTCCCGCCCATGACATCGTGGTTGATCCGCTGGTGATGCCGATTGGCGCGATGGCTACGGCCGGTTTGCAGGTCTTTGCACTGGTGCGCCGCCTGCGTGAAGAACTGGGCGTGAACACCACGTGCGGGGCTTCTAACGTATCCTTTGGTCTGCCGAACCGTCACGGTGTCAACAACGCTTTCCTGCCAATGGCAATTGCGGCGGGGATGACCTCTGCGATCATGAATCCGGTGGCAGCGCCGGTCAACCAGACCAAACTGGATGCCAAGAAGGCTGAACTGGCCGAAGCGGGCATCATCGTGCCGGACGATATGGACATGGAGTTGTTTGCACAGGTCACGGGTCTTGGTTCTACCAAATTCGGACCGGGCAGCGAGATGACCGCGATCCGCGCAGCCAACCTGTTGATGAACAACGACGCCCATGGCAGCGACTGGATCAACTTCAACAAAGCGCCCGTCAAAGCAGGCGAACAGGAAGCCGGCGCACGGGGCCGTCGCACCGGCGGGCGGCGTCGTCGCGGCTGATACACTCTCCGGCCAGCGCGGCATCGTTGCGCTGGCCGGAACACTCTCTTCTTGCTTCGCCTGTTTGTTCAGTCCCAATCTGCGGTTAGATTAGGCGGCGAAAGCGAGACGATGATGACAAACACCTACACCGCACCTGCCGGCACCTCTGTCGGCCATGTCCACCTGAAAGTATCCGATCTCGACCGCGCGTTGGCGTTCTATTGCGGGGTTCTGGGCTTTGCCCTGACCCAACGCTATGGCACAGAGGCGGCGTTTGTTGCAGCGGGCGGGTATCACCACCACATTGGCCTGAACACCTGGCATTCAAAAAACCAGCCGCCAGCGCCGGTGAATGCTGCGGGATTGTATCACCTTGCCCTGCTCTACCCGACACGGGCCGATCTGGGGCGGGCGCTGTTGCAACTGGACAAACACGGAATAACGCTTGACGGGGCGGCGGATCACGGGGTCAGTCAGGCGCTGTATTTTCGCGATCCGGACGACAACGGGATAGAGCTCTATTGGGACCGTCCACAGGCAGAATGGCCGCGCAACAGGGACGGAGAACTGGCGATGGATAACAGCCGTCTGGACCTGAACGCCCTGCGCGATGCGGGACGTGCGCCTAACGCCTGACACACCGTTTAACACGCTGCAGGCTTGGCAGCACGGCCCCGAGCCTGTAGATGAGGTCCAGAAGTGGACCTCCTGTGACTGATCCGACACCCCTCTTACGCCCTTTGCGTGTTGGCCGAATGCTGGCGCGGATCATTTTTGTCGTGGTGCTGGCGCTGGCGCTACATTTCGCGGTGAACTGGCTCGGCGAAGAGGTCGAACAGGTTGAAAGCGGCGGCAAAAAGCTGATGTTGACGGGGATGTTGCTTCTGATCCTGCTGGCCTATGCCCTTGTTATCGCAGTTCCTTTCGTTCCCGGTGTGGAAATCGGCTTTGCGCTAATGGCACTGCAAGGGGCGAAGATCGCGCCGCTGGTGTATCTGTTTACCCTTATCGGTCTGTCCCTTGCCTTTCTGGTCGGGCATTTGCTGCCCTACCCTGTACTCTCGCGGTTTCTGGCAGGGTTTGGCCTGCACCGCACCGCGCTCATGGTGCAAGACACTGAGCCGCTGGATCTGGAGCAACGCACCCGCCTAATGAAATCCCGCCTGCCCGGAGCCTTGGGGCCGCTGTTTGTAAACTGGCGTTATCTGTTTCTGGCGATCCTGATCAATATTCCGGGAAATATCGTGCTGGGCGGCGGCGGCGGCATCTGCTTTTCGGCAGGGCTAAGCCGCCTGTTTCGGCCTGTCTGGGCGCTGCTGACACTGGCCCTTGCAGTCGCGCCGGTGCCGGCGGTGTTTTACTTTATGGGCATTACCTTGTTCTGACCGGATTTTCCGGAATTAATGCCGCAATTGGCCCAAAACTGACGCGGGTTGGCTTTCCATTTCCTGCCACCTGCCTATTGTCGCCCTGTTGGTTCCTCCCAAGTAGAACAGGCCGATTGACATGACCACTCCGAACGATCCACTGGTAATTTTCACCCCCTCCGGCAAAAGGGGGCGGTTTGCGGTCGGCACACCGATTTTGACCGCGGCACGACAGCTTGGTGTGGATCTGGACAGTGTCTGCGGCGGGCGTGGTATCTGTTCCAAATGCCAGATCCAGCCCTCTTACGGCGAATTTGCCAAACACGGAGTCACCGTGGAGGATGACGCCCTGTCCGAATGGAATTCGGTTGAGGAACGCTACAAATCCAAACGCGGCATGATCGACGGGCGCAGGCTCGGCTGTCAGGCGCAGGTGCAGGGCGACGTGGTGATTGACGTGCCCCCCGAAAGTCAGGTCCACAAACAGGTGGTGCGCAAACGGGCCGAGGCGCGGGACATCGTGATGGACCCCTCCACCAAACTGTTCTTTGTCGAGGTACAGCAACCCGACATGCACGACCCTACCGGCGATCTGGAGCGGCTGGTCAAAGCACTGCGCGACCAATGGGACCTGCCCCATCTGGAGGCCGATCTCGGCGTGCTGGCAACCATGCAGCCGATCCTGCGCAAGGGCGAATGGAAAGTCACCTGCGCCGTACATCTGGGCGATGATATGTTCAGCCCGCGGATCATGCACATCTGGCCCGGCTTTTACGAAGGCTCCATCTACGGGCTGGCGGTTGATCTTGGCTCTACCACCATCGCGGGGCACCTGTGTGATCTGCAAACCGGCGAAGTGGTGGCCTCTAGCGGGTTGATGAACCCGCAGATCCGCTTTGGCGAAGACCTGATGAGCCGTGTCAGTTATTCTATGATGAACGAAAGCGGCGCACAGGAAATGACCCGCGCAGTACGGGAGGGCATGAACACCCTGTTCACCAATATCGCGGCCGAAGCGGGCATCGACCAGTCGCTGATCGTGGACGCGGTGTTTGTGTGCAATCCGGTGATGCACCACCTGTTCCTTGGCATTGATCCGTTTGAACTGGGTCAGGCACCATTCGCGCTGGCCAGTTCCGACAGTATTTCCCTGCGCGCATTGGAACTGGGGTTGAACCTGCATCCGGCGGCGCGGGTCTATCTGTTGCCGTGTATCGCAGGCCATGTAGGGGCCGATGCCGCGGCCGTAGCCCTGTCCGAAGCACCGGATAAATCAGACGACCTTGTGCTGGTGGTGGATGTGGGCACCAATGCGGAAATTCTGCTGGGCAATAAGGAAAAGGTGCTTGCCTGTTCCTCCCCCACCGGTCCCGCCTTTGAAGGGGCGCAGATTTCATCCGGCCAGCGGGCCGCCCCCGGTGCGATTGAACGGGTCGAAATTGACCCTGTTACCAAAGAACCCCGCTTCCGCGTCATCGGTTCTGACCTGTGGTCCGACGAGGAGGGATTTGCCGAGAGCATCCTGTCCAGCGGAATAACCGGCATCTGCGGGTCCGGCATCATCGAGATGGTCGCGGAAATGCGGCTGGCGGGGATTGTGGATGGTCCGGGGCTGATCGGCTCCCCCGCGCAGGTGGGCACCGACCGCTGCTTCCTTGACGGGCGCACCCATTCCTATCTGGTCTGGGACGGCACCGCCGAGGGCGGGCCGCGCATCACGGTCACAAACCGCGACATCCGTGAAATCCAGATGGCCAAGGCAGCGCTATATTCCGGTGCGCGGCTGCTGATGGATAAGTTTGGCGTGGAAACGGTTGACCGGATCGTTCTGGCGGGCGCATTCGGGGCCCATATCTCGCCCAAACACGCGATGGTTCTGGGCATGATCCCCGATTGTACCTTGGAAAAGGTCACAAGTGCTGGCAACGCTGCAGGAACGGGCGCACGGATTGCGCTTTTGAATGTGGCCGCGCGGCGTGAAATTGAGGAAACCGTGAAAGCAATCCACAAGATCGAAACCGCAATTGAACCCCGCTTCCAAGAGCATTTCGTCAACGCCAGCGCCATTCCCAACAGCGCAGAGCCCTTCCCGATTCTTGAGACCCACGTCACCCTGCCGGACGTGAATTTCAACACCGGCAGCGAAAGCGATAGCGCATCGGGCGGTGGCGGCGGCAGACGCCGGCGCAGACGCGGCTAACGGCGCATAATTGGGCCCTGCATCCTGATAAAACAGGGTGCAGGGTTTCCCGCACCAAGCCCCCGATCCACGATTGACGGCCATCCCCAAAGCCGCTAAATCACCCTCACAGAGCGGGTATGGTGAAAAGGTATCACGGCAGCTTCCCAAGCTTTAGTTACGAGTTCGATTCTCGTTACCCGCTCCAGTCCCCCCGATTTGGTCTCTGTTAAACCGCTGGGTTTACGCAAATTTCCTGTGATTGCACCGCGGCTGCGCGGCTTGATCACGCGACCACACAAACATGTTACCGCCGAAAACGATCCGCATTTTGCCGGCCTCCGTATCCCTTGCACAACACGCCGATGGATGGCGTTTCAATCTAGGGAGAACAATCGTGAAAAATATTCTGGTAGGTGCAGTGGTTGCAGGTCTTTTGGCAGGGGGCGCCGCATTTGCGGAAAGCCATGGCATGAAAAACCCGATGGTGGGCGGTGCTGAAATGTTTGCGGACAAGAACATCGTCGAGAATGCGGTTAATTCAGCAGATCACACCACACTGGTCGCCGCTGTCAAAGCTGCCGGTCTGGTGGATACGCTGGCAGGCGAAGGGCCGTTTACTGTCTTTGCCCCGACCAATGACGCCTTTGCCGCCCTGCCCGATGGCACTGTGGACATGCTGTTGAAACCGGAAAACAAAGAGATGCTGACCAAAGTTCTGACAGCACATGTTGTTTCCGGCAAATGGACGGCGTCGGACATTGTCGCAGCCACCAAGAAAAGCAAAGACGGGTTTTATCACTTTAACGCGGTGTCCGGCGATGCTTTGTCGGCAAAACTGACCCCCGGTGGTCAGGTGTTCATCTATGACGAAAGTGGCAATGCCTATAAGGTCACAACCGCCGATGTGATGCAGTCGAACGGCGTCATCCACGTGGTTAACGGGGTGCTTGTGCCGAAATAATCCAAGACGATAATCAGGCACGCATGACGGGCAGTCTAGCGGAGGCTCCGGTTGGTATCAGCCGGAGCCTTTGCCGTATTATAGGGTTGCAAGCAATCCGCGGGTGGAGCCGTCCTTATCTTCGGATGTGGCCTCGCCTTCAATCAAGGGCAGCATTCGCGTGGCAAGCACCTTGCCCAGTTCCACCCCCCATTGATCAAAGCTGTTGATGCCCCAGATCACCCCTTCCACAAACACGCGGTGTTCATACAGCGCGATGATCTTGCCAAGCGTTCTCGGGTCAAGGATGTTATACATCATGGTCACGCTGGGACGGTTGCCCGGAAATACGCGGTGGGCGGCCTGTTTTTCCAGTTCCGCCCCCTCAAACCCCTGTTCGCGCATCAATTCGCGGGCCGCGTCTAGACTGCGCCCGATCATCAACGCCTCGGACTGGGCGAGGCAATTCGCCAGCAGCAGGCGGTGCTGGTGGGCCAGTTCATTTTCATGGCCGCGTCGTGCGACCAGAAACTCGCAAGGAACAACGCGGGTGCCTTGGTGGATCAACTGGTAAAAAGCATGTTGGCCGTTTGTGCCGGGTTCGCCCCAGACAATCGGGCCGGAGTGACGGGGCAGCGGATTGCCCTCCATATCCACGCCTTTGCCGTTGCTCTCCATATCCAGTTGCTGAAGATAGGCCGGAAGCCGCAAAAGCCGCTGGTCATAGGGCAGCACCGCGCGGGTGTTATAGCCGCAGATGTTGTTGTGCCAGATCCCCACCAGCGCAAGCAGTACCGGAAGGTTATCCTCCAGCGGTGTTTCGCGGAAATGGGTGTCCATCTCCTCGGCACCTTGCAGAAATTCCGTAAAATCGTCGGGCCCGATGGCCAGCATCAAGGACAGACCGATTGGCCCCCAAACCGAATAGCGTCCGCCAACCCAATCGGCAAAGCCGAACACATGGTTCTCAGGAATGCCAAACTGCGCAGTTTTATCCCGCGCCGTGGACAGCGCCGCCAGATGGTCCCCGATTTTATCTTCCGGCACTGCCTGTAGCAGCCATTTTTTTCCGGTTTCAGCGTTGGTCATCGTTTCAATGGTGGTGAAGGTCTTGGACGCGATGATCAGCAGTGTCCTCGCCGGATCAAGCCCTTTCAGCGTGTCGTGAATATCCGCGCCGTCCACGTTTGACACAAAATGCACACGCGGCCCGTCCTGATAAGGCGACAGGGCGATATTTGCCATAACAGGCCCGAGATCAGACCCGCCGATCCCGATATTCACCACATCGGTAAAGGGTGCGTTACTGGCCGAAGTGATGTCTCCCTCCCGCAAGCGGCGGGCGAAGGTTTTCATGTCTTTGAGCGTGCCAAGCACCTCTGGCATCACATCGCTGCCATCCACGGTCACAGGCCGTCCCGACAGATTGCGCAAAGCAGTGTGAAGCACGGCGCGATCCTCGGTCTGGTTAATGGCCTGCCCTGCAAACATTCCGTCGCGTTTTGTTTCAACGCCCGCGGATTTTGCCAGTTCAAGCAGCAAGGACTTGGCCTCTGCATCCAGATTGGTTTTTGAATAATCCAGCAGCAAATCCCCGCACTGTGCCGAAAAAGCCTTGAAACGGTCGGGATCGTCAAACAGCCCCAGAATAGAGCGGTCGGCGTTGGTTTTCTGGTTTTGCGACAGGGATTTCCAAAGGGTCATAGAATAATTCCTTAGTCCGCGTAATGGGTTATAGCTTGTTCCTGAACGATCCGGACCGGCGCTTCAAGGGGTGAATTGGCCGATTGCGCCCGTGCAAAGGCGGTTTTCTTATCGGCCCCCGCGATCAGGATATGAACCGATCTGGCCGCTTGCAATACAGGGGCTGTCAGCGTCAGGCGGGGTTCGGGCGCATTTGGCGCACGCATGGGCAAAAGAACCGGCGCTTGCGGGTCCAATGCCTCTGCCAGCAGGTCCGCTTCGGGGAAGATGCTGGCGGTGTGCATATCCGCGCCCATACCCAGAACACAAACATCCAGAGGCAGGGCAGATTCGATCCCCGCGCGCAGACTGTCGAGCACATCTTCCGGTGCCTCAGCCGCCCGATAAAATGGCACCAGCGTTGCGGCAGCGGCCTTGTCCTGCAACAGATTCTCGCGCAGGAGCCGTGTATTGGACCGCTCGGAAGTTTCCGGCACAAACCGTTCGTCCGTCAGCATCACCCTGACCTTGGACCAATCCAGATCGGCGCTGCGCAGACGGTGAAAGAAAGGCGCCGGAGTGGTTCCGCCCGGAACCGCAAGTGTCGCAGTACCCTTGGCCTTTAACGCGGCGCGCAACTGGTCTTCCACCCGATCTGCGAGTCCCTGAAACAGAGCCTCCCGACTGTCGTATTCGATAAATTCGCTCATGGTTTGATCTCCCGCCAGCGGCGTCCGTCCTTGTGCAGCAGCATCAGGCTGTCATCCGGTCCCGAACCACCCGGATCATACGGCACGGGGCGGCTGCCCGCGTCCTGCCAAGCTTCGATAATCGGATCGACCCAAGCCCATGCGGCCTCGACCTCGTCACCGCGCATAAACAGGGTCTGGTCGCCGCGGATCACATCCATAATCAGCCGTTCATAGGCGTCCGGCATGACCGAAACCTGATCCCCCAATGCCTCGGCAAAGGTCATATCAAGGGGCACTTCGGTCAGGCGCATTCCCCCCGGTCCCGGTTCCTTGATGGTGACGCGCAGTGTGATGCCTTCGTCCGGTTGCAGGCGGATCACCAGCACGTTGCCCTTGCGGTTGAAATCCCCTTCAAAGATGGAATGGGGCGGATCTTTGAACACAATCGCGATTTCCGACATCCGCCCGCGCAGCCGTTTTCCGGTGCGCAGATAAAACGGCGTACTGGCCCACCGCCAGTTTGCCACTTTCACCTTCATTGCGATGAAGCTCTCGGTTTTGGAGTCAGGATTTTCGGCGTGATCCAGATAGCTGTCCATATCGCGCCCCGCTGCATACTGGCCGCGGACCACCTCTGAGGGGGCAACGGGTTCAAGGGCGCGGATCACCTTGAGTTTTTCGTCTCGCACCGCATCCGCCCCGTATTTCGCAGGGGGTTCCATCGCAGACAGACACAAAAGCTGCATCAGGTGATTCTGCACCATATCCCGCATGGCACCGGATTTGTCGTAATAGCCGCCCCGCCCTTCGACGCTGACGGTTTCGGCCACGGTAATCTGCACATGATCCACGTGCTGCGCATTCCACAGCGGTTCAAACAGCGCATTGCCAAACCGCACCGCCATCAGGTTCTGCACGGTTTCCTTGCCAAGATAATGGTCGATCCGGTAAATCTGGTGTTCTGCAAAACAGGCCCGCAGCTCGGCATTCAGCGCTTTGGCAGTTTCCAGATCATGCCCGAAGGGTTTTTCCACCACGATCCGGCTGTGTTCATCAGTTATGCCAAAACCAGACAGCTTACGCGCGATTTCTCCGAACAGGCTGGGCCCGACAGAGAAATACACCGCATGGATCACATCAGGGCGCAGTTTGGATTTCAGGTCTTTCCACCCCGTATCCCCGAACACATCCAGCGAGACATATTCAAGCATTTCCAGAAACCGCGCGACCGCATCCTTGTCCTTGGCGGTATCGCCTGCAAATTCGCCCAAGGCTTCTGCCACAAAGCTTTGAAAGCCCTTGGTATCCAACTCTCCACGGGAGGCGCCTATCACTCTGGCGGTTTCGGGCATCTGGCCTGCGCACATCCGGCGAAACAACCCGGGCAGGATTTTGCGCCGCGCCAGATCCCCTGTGGCGCCGATAATGATCAGATCAAAAGGATCGACCGGTATAGTTTTTGCGACCATCTGGGCACCTCTGCATGTCTTCATGTTAGCGATAACGTAATTGTGTCGCATACAGTCACAACTACGTGGGGTTTGCAAGCTTTCCTTTGATAATGAACATACAATCGGTTAGCGATCAGGCAAGCAACCACAGGCATTTACCATGAACCACCAGAATTTCGAACGTCCCGATCTGCACCCGACAGGGAAATTCGAACATCCTGACATCACCGCCAAAGGCGAGACCCGCGCCTTTGTGGAACTGGACGGGGCGACGACCCTTTGGTTCAATACCGGAACCCTGTGCAATATCGAATGTGAGAACTGTTATATCTTCAGCTCTCCCACCAATGACAGTCTGGTCTATATCACCCGCGCCGAGGTTGAGGAGTATCTCGACCAGATCGAGCAACGGGGCTGGCCGACAAAAGAGATCGCGTTCACAGGGGGCGAGCCCTTTATGAACCCCGATATGGTGGATATTACGGCGGCCTGTCTGGAACGGGGTTATGAGGTTCTGATCCTGACCAACGCCATGCGCCCGATGATGCGCAAACGGGTGCAGGCCGGAATTCTGGCCCTTCACAAAGCCCATCCGGGCAAGCTGACCATGCGGATTTCGGTGGACCATTACGATCCTGAAAACCACGACAAGGAACGGGGCAAGGGCAGTTTTGCCCTGACCTTGCAAGGTATGGCGTGGCTGCGGGATGCGGGCATTCCCATGCATGTAGCAGGGCGCACGATCTGGGGCGACAGCGATGCAGACAGCCGCGCCGGTTACGCCGCCCTTTATGAAAAGCACGGGTTTGACATTGATCCGAACCACCCTGCCCAGACCATGCTGTTTCCCGAAATGGACGAAACCGCCGAAGTTCCCGAGATCACCACGGCCTGCTGGGGTATCCTGAACAAATCCCCCCATGACGTGATGTGTGCCTCCTCGCGCATGGTGGTGAAACACAGAGGCGACAAGCATCTGTCGGTTCTGGCTTGTACCCTCCTGCCCTATGATCCACAGTTCAATCTGGGCAGAACTTTGGAAGAGGCCGAGAAACCTGTGAAGCTGAACCATCCCCATTGTGCCAAATTCTGCGTCCTCGGCGGCGCATCCTGTTCCGCCTGATGCGCCGTTTCATACTGTCCTGGGGCGCCCTTGCGGTGACTGTTTTTGTCTGGGGCAGTTATCTGGTCTCCACACGGGCGGCCATGACACAGCAGCTTTCTCCGATTGATATGGGGGTGCTGCGCTCGGTTCCGGCGGCGATTGCGGTGCTGCCGTTCATCCTGAAACGGGGGATCAAACCGAAAACGGCCAACTGGCTGGATGTCCTGATTATCGGCGGCGGGGGTGGCACCCTGTTCACGCTGCTGCTGGCATCGGGCTATCAGTATGCGCCCACTGTAGACGGCGGCTTGTTTACGCCTTCGATGCTGCCGGTTTTTGTCGCAGCTTTAAGCCTGATCTTTCTGGGGCGGGCCTATGCGGGCATTCAATATGCCGGCATCGCGTTGATCCTGATCGGGGCTTTGGCCGTTGGCGGATTCGAGGCGATCCTCAACACCGCCTCGGGCAGCTGGCGCGGGCATCTGTTGTTTCTAACCGGATCTTGTTGCTGGGCGGCCTATACCGTCCGCTTCAACGTCTCCGCGCTGGACCCGATTGACGGCGCAGTGGTTATTCTGGGGTGGTCCTCGCTGGCCTTTCTGACGGCAGTGGCGTTTTTGGGAACCGGATTGTTCTCGGTGCCGGCACCGATCCTCGCGATTCAGGTGTTTCAGGGGTTCATGGCCGGTTTTGTCGCCAATTTCACCTTTCTCTACGCCATCCGCACCCTTGGCTCTGCCATTCCAGCCGCCGCAGCCGCATTGGTGCCGGTGATCGCGGCAATTGGCGGATGGGTGTTTCTGGACGAGCCGATTTCGGCCTTCAAATGGCTCGGCATCCTGATCGTCGCCGCCGGTGTTGCGCTGGCTTCCGGCGTGATTGAAAGCCGCCGCACCCGCAAGGCCGAAGCCTCTTAACGGGCGGCCAGCGCTTCGGACAAAACAGATTTTACCACGGTCAGGTCTACGTCACGGGTGACAAAAGCCTCTCCCAAACCACGGGCCATGATAAAGCCGATCACCCCGTCGCTAACCTTTTTATCCTGTCCCATCAGTTCGATCAGTCCTTCGGCATCGGGCAGCGGTCCGTCGATTTCCGACAGGTCGCATTTCATGCCCATCGCCTTGAAATGGGCGCGCACACGGCTTGGTGCTTCCTGCGCACAAAAACCGAGCCGTTGGGACACCTCAAAGGCCAGCGCACAACCGATGGACACGCCTTCACCGTGAAGCAGGCGGTCCGAATAGCCTGTCGCAGCCTCTAGCGCATGACCAAAGGTATGGCCGAGGTTCAGCAAGGCGCGATCCCCCCGTTCCTGTTCGTCCCGCGCCACGATCTCCGCCTTCATCTCGCAAGAACGTTTCACCGCATAGATGCGTTTGGCTACATCCCCCGCAGCTGCAGCCGCAGCGTTTTCCTCCAGCCACTCCCAGAAATCCGCATCCCCGAGCAAGCCGTATTTCGCAACTTCGCCGTAGCCTGCCAGATAATCCCGCTTTTCCAGCGTATCGAGCAATGACACATCCGCCAGCACCAGTTGCGGCTGGTAGAACGCGCCTACAAGGTTCTTGCCGTGGGGCGAATTGATCCCCGTTTTCCCGCCAACAGAGCTGTCCACCTGCGCCAAAAGCGTCGTGGGCATCTGCACAAACCGTATACCACGGCGCACAACGGCCGCTGCAAATCCGGCGAGATCACCGATAACACCACCGCCAAAGGCGATCAGGATGTCGTCCCGTTCAATCTTTTCTGCCAGCAACCATTCCACAGTGCGCTGCAACTGCGCCCAGCTTTTGGTGGCCTCACCCGCCGGAAGCGATAGCGTCACGGCCTCTATTCCCGCAGCCTCCAGCCCCGACAGCAAGGCAGGCAGATGCTTTGCCGCCACAGTTTCATCGGTGATAATCGCAACCTTGTTGCGGCGCAGGAAGGGTTTGACGTAATTGCCTGCCTCTGCCAGCAATCCGGTGCCGATTTCGATATTATAGGCGCGATGGCCCAGATCAACGCTTACCTGTTCCCGCATTATCGCGCTCCTTTTGTGACGCCACTATCTGGATCGGCCAACAGGGTCGCAATGACCCTCTGCGCCATATCTTCCAGTGACAATCCTTCTTCGCTGTCCACGACGATCTCTGCATTCTGATAGATGGGTGTGCGCACCTCATGCAGCCCGGCCAGCGTTTCCTTGGGGTTGTCAGTGCGCAACAGGGGCCGCGTCGTCTTGTGCCGCACCCGTGACCACAGCAGTTCCAGATCGGCCCGCAACCACAGGGCCACACCATGTCTTGCGATCATCGTGCGGTTGGCCTCTGCCAGATAAGCCCCGCCGCCCGTGGACAGGATACAGGGTGCGCCCAGTAACAGACGTTCCAGCACCTGACTTTCCTTGGCGCGGAAAAATTCCTCTCCATCGCGGGAGAAGATCTCGGCCACAGTCATATTGGCTGCCCGTTCGATCTCGTGATCCGAATCAAGGAACGGCACGCCCAGCTTTTGTGCGACCAATGTGCCCACCGCAGTTTTGCCCGCACCCATCAAGCCGACCAGCACAACGGTTTTTTTCAAGTGATAGCCCAATGCTGCCCGTCCCCAAGTTCGGGGGGTCGCAGGAAAATACGCAAGTTCCTGCCGATGCCCCATTATCAAATACCAATTTGGGTGATAACATTGTCTAAACTTCATACAACCCCTCAGAGGTCCGAACAGGGGCCTTTCTTGATGGCAACATCAGGGGGTAAAACAAGAAAAGAAGGCAATAGAGGCAAAATCCATGGGCAGGATCTTTCGTTTTCTCATTTTAGTACTGATCCTCGCATTTCTGGCGGTTTTGGGATATTCTTTCGTGGGCGATCTTTCCGCCCCCAAAACAGAGGTGACAGTCCCTGTTACGCTTGGCGACACATAAATTCTGTAGCGTCGTATTTCTAAGCTGTGCCCCTCTGGGTGCACTGGCACAAGGACTGGTCGGGGGGATCACCACCGAAGCCATCCGCACAAGCCAGCTTGATACGGTCCAGACCGATGCGGTGGGCATCCTCAGCCCTGCGCAATCCGGTATTCCACAGGAATTCTGGGGCGATAGTGATGTGGCGACGCTGGCCCGTCTGGTGGCCCCTTTTCATGAAGGGGCCTTGCCACGGATCAACGCGCTCTGGCAGCGCATTGTCCTGAGCGAAGTAGACCCGCCGCGCAACGTTTCAAAAAAAGGCGCGTTGTTGCTGGCGCGGGTGGATTATCTGATCAACGCCGGTGCGCTGGAACAGGCCGAGGCATTGCTTGATCGTGCCGGACAGCATACGCCCGCGCTGTTTCGCCGGGCGTTTGATGTGGGATTGCTGGCCGGACGCGCCCAATTCGCCTGTGCCGCCATGCTGCGCAACCCGAGCCTGTCACCCGATTACAAGGCCCGCGTCTTTTGTCTGGCCCGCGCCAATGACTGGTCCGCCGCCGCCCTGACCCTGACCACTGCCAAGGTACTTGGTCAGATCAGTGAAGACGACGAAGAACTGCTCGCCCGTTTTCTCGATCCCGAACTGTTTGAGGAAAGTGAGGCACCGCCGCCGCCCGTGCCGCTGAACGCCCTTGATTTCACCATGCGCGAGGCTTTGGCCCTGCCCCGTAGCGGACGTGCGCTGCCTCTGGCGTTTTTGCACGGCGACCTGCACAGCCAGACCGGATGGCGCAATCAGGTGCTGGCCACCGAACGGCTGGTGCGCTCCGGTGCGATCCCGCCCGATCGTCTGATCACGCTCTATCAGGACGGGGAACCGGCGGCATCCGGTGGCATCTGGGTGCGGATTTCTGCGGTTCAAAAGCTGATCGAGGCGATCGAGAATGACGATGCAGAGGCGGTCTCTGCCGCCCTGCCCGATGCTTATCGCAGCCTGCGTGCTGTCGGGCTGGAATTTGCCCTTTCCGGTTTAGCCGCCGATGCGCTGCGGGATATGGAGCTGACGCCCGAGGCCGCCGCGATCCGCTATCGTCTGTGGCTGGTGCAAAGCGATTACGCCGACCTGACCTTTGATTACGAACCGCAAGACAGCGCCGAGGCTTTTTTACAGGCCATCGCGCAAGCGCAACCGTTGCAAAACCCCAAAAACGATATTGAAGCTGCGGTTATGGCGGCGTTCAATGGCACCACACTTGATGTTTCTGCGGTCACGGATGCGCGACAGGGCCGTTTCGGAGAGGCGATCCTGCGCTCGACAACGGACCTGATTGCCTCCCGCTATGCCGATCCGCTTGCTGTTGAGGCCTGTCTGTCCGCCCTGTTGCTGGCCGGAATGGAGGACGACGCCCGCCAAATCGCGCTGGCGGTCCTGCTGCAAAAAGCCCAACAGATTTGATGCAGAACTGGATCGAAACCTTTCTCGAAGCCATGTACGCGGAACATGATGCTTCTGAGAACACGCTCAAAGCCTATGCCGCCGACCTGCGGGAATTTTCGGGTTTTCTCGCCGCCGCCAAAACCGATTTCGCCCGTGCCACCCGCGACGATGTGGAGGGGTATCTGATCTCGCTGGACCAGAGAGGCATGGCGCAGGCAACGCGGGCGCGGCGGTTGTCCTCTCTGCGCCAGTTGTTCCGCTTTGCCTTCGAAGAAGGCTGGCGCGACGATGATCCGGCGACGCAAATCCGCGGGCCGCGAAAGAAACGCCACCTGCCCAAAACCCTGAGTGAAGCAGAAGTGGACCGCCTGCTGGAAGCTGCCCAGACCACAGGGCGTAGTGAAACCGACCGCTTGCGCAACAGCTGTCTGATCCAGCTTCTCTATGCGACCGGAATGCGGGTGAGCGAACTTGTCTCGCTGCCTGTTGCCGCTGTAAGAGGCAATCCCGAAATGTTGCTGGTGCGGGGCAAAGGCGACAAGGAACGGCTGGTGCCGCTGTCTCCGCCGGCAAAAATGGCGGTGGCGGCATGGCTAAAACGCCGTGACAGGGATGAAGACGCCGCCCGATTGAAGGGCAAACAGCCCTCGCGGTTTCTGTTTCCCTCCAGCGGGAAGCTCGGCCACCTGACGCGCATCCGGTTTTATACGCTGGTCAAGGAATTTGCGGTAAACGGTGGCGTCAGTCCGGATGCTGTCACCCCCCACACCCTGCGCCATGCCTTTGCTACACATCTGCTGGCGGGCGGGGCCGATTTGCGGGTGATCCAGATGCTGCTGGGCCATGCGGATGTGGCCACCACAGAAATTTATACCCATGTTCTGGATGAAAACCTTAAAAAGCTGGTGATGGAGCGTCATCCGCTGGCCGAAGACTAAGCCTTCCCGCGCCCCATGAAACCCTTTTGGCAAAGGCGATGCGGTTAAACTGACGCGGATGATTGATCCGCGGCCCTATTCCGGTTTATTTGCAAGCAGGGTAAGATTGCAACAACACAGCCTTTTGTAAGGAAAAAACCGGATGGATACGGCGCAAACCGCAACCGCTACAATGGACATCAGCGCGTGGCTGACAATTGGCGGGATCATCTGCCTGCTGGCGATTTCGGCCTTTTTTTCGGGCAGTGAAACCGCCCTGACCGCAGCCTCACGGGGGAAGCTGCACTCTCTTGCGGATCGCGGTTCGCCGGGGGCCAGCCGTGCGTTGCGCCTCACGGAAAACTCCGAAAGTCTGATCGGGGCGGTTTTGCTGGGCAACAACCTTGTGAACATCCTTGCAGCATCGCTGGCGACCAGCTTGTTTATGCGCCTGTTCGGAGAAAGCGGCGTCGCCCTAGCTACCCTGATCATGACGGTTCTGGTGCTGGTTTTTGCCGAAGTGCTGCCTAAAACCTATGCGATCCTGCAATCCGAAAAAGCAGCGACACTTGTGTCCCTGCCCATCACGATCGTCGTCGCAGTGCTGGCACCCATCGTGAATCTGGTGCAGTTGATCGTGCGGGGTATCCTGCGGACGCTGGGCGTCAGCGCGGAAGCCGAAAGCGAAGCCTCTGCCGCGCAGGCAGAAATTGCCGGTACGATCTCTCTGGGCCATGTGGAAGGCACCGTGGATCGCGATGATCGCGACCGGCTGCTGGGTGCGCTCGATCTGAAGGACCGCGAGGTTGAAGAGATCATGTTGCACCGCTCTGATATGGAGATGGTCGATGCCTCCAATGCGCCGCAGGATATTATCAACCAGTGCCTGACCTCACCCCATACCCGTCTGCCGGTCTGGAAGGACGATCCCGAAAACATTATCGGCGTGCTTCACGCCAAAGACCTGCTGCGTGCCGTCAACAGGATCCTGCGGGGCGAACAGGATGCAGCACCCAACCTTGACGGGTTTAATGTGCTGGACGTAGCCATGACGCCCTATTTCGTGCCTGAAACAACCACGCTTGATGATCAACTGCGCGAGTTTCTGCGCCGCAAGACCCACTTTGCGCTGGTTGTGGACGAATACGGGGCCTTGCAAGGGTTGATCACGCTGGAAGACATTATCGAGGAAATCATTGGCGAGATTTCGGATGAACACGATGTGGACGACCAGCCGACACCGGAGATCGACACGCTGGGGCATTACCTGATCGACGGCGCCATGACGATCCGCGACCTGAACCGCGCACTGGACTGGTCCCTGCCCGACGATGAGGCCAATACCGTGGCCGGACTGGTTATCCACGAAGCCCAGATGATCCCTGACGCTGGACAGGTTTTCGCCTTCCACGGCTTCCGGTTTGAAATCATCGACCGGGAGCAGAACAAGATCACCCAGCTGCGGATCAAACCTCTGTAGAATATTTACCGAACATTAACGGAACGGTTGTAGAACACTTTAGGAACTATCCGGTTCTCGCCCCCTGCGACCTCCCCGACACATCCGTTTGTCCGGCGGGGGGCGGAATTGGATATTTCCCCCAAAAAGAGCCTTCAACGCCCCTTGAACAGGCTACCAAGAATACCACGGACCAGCGTTTGCCCGGTCTTTGTGCCAAGTTGTCTGGCCAGCGATTTGGCAAAAGTCGTGCCGACACTGTCGCTGCGGGAGCTGCGCGTGCTGGTGCTTTTGCTGCGGCCTGAGCTGCCATCATAGCGGCGGGCGCGCTGAAATTCGCGGGCGCGGTCTGCCTCGGCTTGCTCGGCCGCTTGTGCCTGCTGCGCCTCTTGTTCCTGTTTTTCCGCCTCGGCTGCGGCGTCGGCGGCCCGTTTGCGCAGGATCTCAAAGGCGCTTTCGCGATCGACCGCGGCTTCGTACAGGCCGGCCACAGGGGATTGCGCAATCTGCGTGGCCCGCTGTGCCTCAGATATTGGTCCGAGTTGCGAGGAAGGCGGCCGGATCAGCGTGCGCTCCACCACAGAGGGCATGCCTTTCTTTTCCAGCGTGGAGACCAGCGCCTCTCCCACGCCCACCTGTGTGATCGCCTCGCGGGTGTCAAATGCGGGATTGGCACGGAATGTTTCAGCGGCAAGCCGCAGGGCCTTTTGATCTTTTGGTGTAAAGGCCCGCAGCGCGTGCTGTATCCGGTTACCCAACTGCCCGAGGATGTCTTCGGGCACATCCGCCGGATTTTGCGTCACGAAATACACGCCCACCCCTTTGGAGCGGATCAGCCGCGCCACCTGTTCAACCTTGTCGAGCAGCGCTTTGGGGGCATCGTCAAACAGCAGATGCGCCTCGTCAAAGAAAAACACCAGCTTGGGTTTTTCCGGATCCCCCACTTCGGGCAGGGTTTCAAACAGTTCGGAGAGCATCCACAGCAGGAAAGTCGCGTAAAGCCGCGGCGATTGCATCAGCTTGTCCGCAGCAAGGATGTTGATCCGCCCCTGCCCGCCCTGTGTGGTCGAAATCATATGATTAAGATCGAGCGCCGGTTCCCCGAAGAACGCATCCGCACCCTGATTTTCCAGCACCAGAAGCCGTCTCTGGATCGCGCCAATCGAACTGCGGGCCACATTGCCGTATTCCAGCGAAACAGCATCGTCATTTTCGCCCAACCAGACCAGCATCGCCCGCAGATCTTTCATATCCAGCAGCGCCAGTCCCTGTTCGTCCGCCACATGGAAAGCAATGTTAAGAACGCCCTCTTGCGCATCGGTCAATTCCATCAGGCGCGAGAGCAGCAGCGGCCCCATCTCGGAGATTGTCGTGCGCACCGGATGGCCCTGCTCCCCGAACAGATCCCAGAAGGTGACGGGAAAGTCATCATAACCATAGTCATCAAAGCCGATTTTTTCCGCGCGGCTGGTAAAGGCCCCGTGCAGTTTGAAATCCGGTGAACCGGCGCGGGCCAGCCCCGAAAGATCGCCTTTCACATCGGACAGGATCACCGGCACCCCTGCTTTGGAAAAGCTTTCGGCAAGAATTTGCAGCGTTACCGTCTTGCCCGTCCCCGTGGCCCCCGCGATCAACCCGTGCCTGTTGGCATATTTCAGGATGAGGGATTGAGGGTCTGCATAATCAGGGCCTCCGCCGCCGATAAAGAGGGATTTTGCGTCATCCATGTGGTATGCTCCTGCCTGTTTGAAGGAAGAATAGCCATTTATTCCGGTGGTGCCACTGCGGAATCCGCCGATTTTTTGACCATCGGGTAAAGAACGGGGAGATTAGTATATCCCTAATTCGTTACAAAGTTTACAAAGCAAGCCACTGTTGACGCGGGGAAAATTCTGTCTTAGCGTGCCTTTACAAATGATCGGCTAGTCCGACGGGGAGAACTGCAAACGCAGAATCGAAGACGCTTAGGAGAATACTCCAAGCGTCTTCTTCGCGTTTGACAGCTTATGTTTGGGGGCATTTTCGCGCAAGTTTACAGGCTTTTCCCTCATTGGTGCCAAGGCCCGCCGGGTACACCCGTGCGACTGCTCAAGAGAGAAATGAAATGGGCAAGGCCCCGCACATCACAAAATTTTTCCTGACATTCCGGCCAAATCGTTTTATGTAACCCCAAATGAATTGAAACAGCCAAGAGGCATCCTGATGAAGACTACTCTGATCCCCTTTGCACTGGCCGCGTTACTGGCCGCTCCTATGGGCTATGCCCAGGAAACAACTGCACAAACAGAGACGACGCAGACCCAGTCCGAAGCGCCTGCTGCAGCAGAAAACTCCACGCTGGATAGCGAATACAAGGTCGCAGAAGAGAATGAGGCACCAGAGGAAGGTCAGGGCTATCTTCGCGAAGAGCACGGCGACTGGCAGGTGCGTTGCATCAAGGCGGTTGAAGGCGAAGAAGAAGAGTGCCGCCTGTTCAACCTGTTGAAAGACGAAGATGGCAACACGATTGCGCAACTGGACATGCAGGCGCTGCCAAAGGGTGGCAAGGCTGTGGCCGGCGTCGATCTGGCGACCCCGCTCGGGTCGTTGCTGACAGCGCAGGTCCTTATGAAAGTCGATTCCGCCAAGGCGAAGCGCTACCCATACACATGGTGTGACAATCTGGGATGTTACGCCCGTTTCGGTATGACCGCAGCGGAAATTAACGCGATGAAAAAGGGCAACAAAGCGGTTGTGACCATCGCATCTGTCACCGCACCGGACCAACCTCTCGGGCTGGACCTGTCGCTGAGCGGCTTTACTGCTGCGTGGACTGCGATCGAACCGAAGTAAGAAAAACTTACAATTGTAAAGTTTCTAAAAACCCGCTCCGGCGGGTTTTTTCGTTGGGGAATTCTGGCTTTAACCGAACCGTTTCAGGGCCAGAACCGCGTTCAGACCGCCAAAGGCAAAGGCGTTGCTGATGGCCACTTCTACCGGCGTTTCGCGGGCTGTGTTGGCAACAATATCCAGATCACATTCCGGGTCCGGCGTGCGGTAGTTCACTGTCGGGGCAAGTTGGCCATCCTTTACTGCCGCAATACAAGAGAGCAGCTCTACCGCGCCGGTTCCCCCCATAATATGGCCATGCATGGATTTGGTTGATGACAGCGCGATCCGGTCGGCTGCCGTGCCAAGTGCGTTGCGCAGCGCGGCGGTTTCGGTCCGGTCGTTCACCGCAGTTGCCGTGCCGTGGGCGTTCACATAGCCGACCTGCTCTGGCGACAGATTGCCATCTGCCAGTGCGCCCCTGATCGCCCGTGCAGCGCCGTCCTGATTGGGCACGACAATATCACCTGCATCAGCGGTCATGGAAAACCCTGCGACCTCTGCCAGAATAGGCGCACCGCGGGCGCGGGCGTGCTCCAGTTCCTCAAACACAAAGACCGCTGCACCCTCGCCCTGCACCATCCCGTTGCGCGTGGCACAAAACGGGCGGCAACCATCCGAAGACATGACGCGCAAGCCTTCCCAGGCTTTTAACCCGCCAAAGCACAGCATGGAATCGCTGCCTCCGGTCAGCATCACATCCGCCGAACCGCCTCTAATTGCGTGGAATGCCTGTCCCATCGCGTGATTGGAAGACGCACAAGCAGTTGCGATTGTGTAACACGCGCCCCGCAGACCGAAAATCATCGACAGCTGGCTGGAACCCGCATTCATCATCAGACGCGGCACCACAAAAGGATGCACACGGTTCTTGCCGTCCTCATAGACCAGCCGGTAGTTTTCATCCTGCGTTTGTAATCCGCCCCCCGCAGAACCGAGGATTACGCCGCTGCGCAGTGACAGCGCCTCCCCGAATTCCAACCCCGATTGTGCCACAGCTTCGCGGGCAGAGAGAACTGCGAATTGTGTGAAAGGGTCAAATAGCGCCAGTTCAGAGCGGGAGAATTGGGCCGACGGGTCATATTCCTTGATTTGACCACCGATCCCGACCGAGAGCCGGTCCGCATTTGGAAATTCCAGCGAGGTGATGGCGCAGACGCCGTCCATCATTGCACTGAGGGTCGATTTGGCAGTTGGCCCCAGCGCAGAGATTGCGCCCTGACCGGTGATCACAACGCGGCGGTTCACGGGTTAACCTGTCGCTTTCTGCTCTGCGATCAACTGGTTGACCGCTGCCGTTATCGCGCCGACCGAAGAAACATCAAAAGCCGAAGCTTGCGGATCATTGGCATTGAACGGCACCTCGATAGAGAAGGTTTCTTCGATAGCGAAAATCACCTCGACCACCCCCATACTGTCGATGCCGATGTCTTCCAGACTGGCCTCATCAGGGACATCAGAAGGGGACAGCAAAGCCTGTTCGGCCAGAATTTCACGGATCTTTTCACTGACAGACATGGTGCACTCTTCTCGCCTTCGGTCTTGGCCCTTTGATTACCCAGTTTCGTCCGACTTGAAAACAGTCTTTTCCAATCTGGCAATCTTGGCCACCAGTCGGGGCAGACGCCGCAGCGCCTTGTAGGATTCGATATTCAGGTCCATTTTCATCGCCGGATTGCCCATCATCAGACGGCCCGAAGGGACATTGCTGGAAATACCGGATTTGCCCGCCGCGATCACGTCAGAGCCGATAGTGATGTGGTCCGCTACGCCGACCTGACCGCCCAGAACCACACGATCGCCAATTTTGGTGCTGCCAGCCACACCAACCTGACCGCACAACAGACAGTTCTGCCCGACGCTGACGTTATGCCCCACATGCACCAGATTATCGAGCTTGGTGCCATCGCCAATCACGGTGTTGGCAATCGTGCCCCGATCCACGGTCGCATTCGCCCCGACCTCTACCCGATCCCCGAGCACGACCGACCCGAGCGAGTTGATCCGCGCAAACCCTTCGGTCTGGCTGGCTTCGGTGATCTTCCCCGTGGCGCGGGCTTCCTCAACAGCGCCGGGTTTCGGGGTGACATAGGAAAACCCGTCCACCCCGATGGCCGCCCCCTGCTGGGCATAAAACTTGTCCCCGATAATCACACGCGCCCCGATATGGACGCCCTGATAGATCGTCGCATCTACCCCGATCTGCGCGTCCCGACCGATGGATACATGGCTGGCAATCCGCGCATTCCGCCCGATGACGGCCCCCGCACCGATCACCACGAACGGGCCGACCGAGGCATTCTCGCCTAGGTGCGCAGATGGATCAATAATGGCTGAAGAGTGGATTCCTTCCGGAATATCGGGGGCATGTTCAAACACCCGCGTCACACCGGACAACACATATCGCGACCGTGGTGCAAAGATCGCGGCCTTCAACCCCAGAGCCTGCCAGTCCGCCCCGTCCCACAGGATCGCGGCCTGCGCATTTCCGGCCTGCAACGGCTCGGCATAGCTCGGCTCCATCGCAAGCGCCAGTTGGTCCGCTTCCGCAGTGGCCGGTTCTGCAACCGCGTTTACCTGAAAGGCGGTGTCGCCCACAGCCTTGGCGCCGAGTTCCGATGCGATCTGTTCAATGGTGAATCTGGCCACGTTGCCCCCGAGGTTTTCCTGATGGTCTTCGTCGTATTATTCGTCATAACGCAGTCCGGAAACGAAAACGGGCGCCCGTTCCGGCGCCCGAATTTCCGAAAACTATCGCGCTTTTAGCCTTGAACGGGGTCCAAGGCTACCCCGGCCTTGCTGAGCGCGTCAAAGATGGTTTTATCGCGGCCGTAGATGTCATTGCGATAGTTCATCTTGCCTGTCTCACCCTGAAACGCGGTGCGGTAATCCAGATAGACCGGAACCGGCGTTTCGAGATTCACATATTGCTCCCGTCCGGTGTTCAACCACGATTGAAACGCGCCTTTCGGGTTGGCCGTCTGACGCTCTAGCAGTTTATAGGCAAATTCGAAGGGTTTTTCGACCCGCACACAGCCATGACTGAACGCCCGAACATCGCGGTTAAACAGACTTTTGGACGGCGTGTCATGCAGGTAGATATTATATTTGTTGGGGAACATGAACTTCACCAGCCCCAAGGCGTTGTTGTTGGACGGACGTTGTTTGATGTTAAAGGGGAAATTCCGCGCATTATAGCGGGAGAAGTTCACGTTGTAGGGGTTCACCGCACGCCCGTTGCTGCCAACCATTACCATATTCCGGCGGGCCAGAAAGCCCGGGTCTTTCTTCAACAGCGGCAGATATTCCTTCCCCGTGATAGAGCGTGGAACATGCCATGTAGGGTTCACGACCATATGGGTCATTTCGTCGTGAAATTCCGGTGTGCGGTCCTTGGAAATCTTTCCGATCACCGTATTGGATGAAAAAGACACGCGGTTGTTATCGTAAAGGTTAAAGCTGAAATTGGCGAGATTCACCACGATGTGGCGGCGGCCCCGTTCTCGGTTCATCCAGCGTTCCCGCTCCAGATTAACCAGAACCTGTTTCAGACGCGCCTTAACAGGTGTGTTCAAAACTTTAAGCGTTCCCGGCCCGACAACGCCGTCTACCTTGATACCATAATCGTCCTGAAAGGCTTTGACCGCGTTGATCACCGTCTCGTCATAGGCAGGCTCAGTCCCGAGATCCCCGTACCCCATACGGGACAGGCGGGCCCGCAGGGCCACTACATGTTTGCTCGACGTGCCGGGTTTCATCGTCACGGATGGCACTGGCTCTCCGAAACCGCCCTGCCCGATCAGACGCTCCAGACGGGATTTTTCGTTCAGAAGATGGGTGTATTCGGGGTGTTTTGGCACCAGAGCGCGGAAGAATCCGGCGGGTGAGCTTTTGGCAATCGCCTCTAGCAGCGCCAGCTCAGAGCGGCGCGGCGGTTTTACCGCAATCTCGCGGTCCACCTTGATCGGCTCCAGCACACCGGAGGACAGGTCTTGCGTGTAATCAAGGAAAATCCGTGTTGCCAGAAGCTCCGTCGCGGACCCGTCCCCGTCGCGGGCTTTGCGCAGGGCCGCTTCCAGCTCTGCGATGCGGTATTTTACTGCGGGCAACCCCTGATCGGGCGCGTTGCGCAAAGCATCAATGAGGGCGCTGGCGCGGGACTGGTTTTCGGTTCCGACCCAAAGCGGTTCATAGTTGCGGTTCAGATAAAACTGCCGCGCATCTGCTGCGATAGAGGTATCGGCAAGAATCGCGGCGGAGAGGTCAACCTTGCTGGTATTGGCCAGAACCGAAGATCCGGTAAGCCCCCCTGCCAGTGTGATTGCGGCTGCGGTGGCTACACCAAATAAACCGGTACGAAAAAAATACATTAATCCCTCTTTGACACTGTCGGTTCTTTTATTCCCGTCTACCCCAAACGTGCTCTCACGCCTAGTTTAAACGGGGTTTTGACTAACTTTCGCCCAAATCGCGGTTTATCTACCACGCCCAAGCAAGGTGGTGTGTGACGGTTATCACGCATTCGGACGAATAAGGCGGGTTTGGCAGGAATAAGCAGGAAAACGCTTATCCAGAATGAAGAACTTGGCGGTCGAATCGGAATGTGCAATAAAACGGCATCAAATGTTACCGGGACACTAATGAGCCACGACAAAGTGTGGCCGCAGAGACGAGACAGAGAATTATCCATGATGGGCACATCCACCGATATCTTATCGCGCCGCAAACTGCTGGGCGCTTTTGCAGCAGTTACCATGATTCCAGCCGCTCCGCATTTCGCCAAGGCTGCCAGCTACAACAAAGGTGCTGGCAACATTCGCAAAGTGAACCTGCGGAACCAACGGACTGGTGAATCGCTGAACACGATTTACTGGATCGAAGGCAAATACGTCGAACCGGCGCTGGAAGAAATCAACTACTTCATGCGTGACTGGCGCCAGAACGCGGTGCGCAACATGGACCGTCGCAACGTAGATTTGATCGCAGCGACCCATAATCTTCTGGATACTGAAGAACCGTTTCTGGTTCTCTCCGGATACCGCACGGCACGCACCAACAACATGCTGCGCGGTCGCTCTCGTGGCGTTGCGAAATCCAGCTATCACATCAAGGGTATGGCTGCGGACCTTCGTCTCGGCTCCCGTTCTGTCTCGCAGATTTCCAAAGCCGGTCTCGCCTGCAATGCAGGGGGCGTTGGGAAATACTATCGCTCGAACTTTGTCCATCTTGACTGTGGTCCTGTCCGCACTTGGGGCGGTTAATATTGCGTTTCTAACAAGTTAACGCGCGAGGTTCACAAAAGTTCCCGCAAAGATGCAAAAAAACCCGCACAAGCGGGTTTTTTTATATCCGAATTTCAGATGCTCAAAGCAATCCGCGCAAGTGTCTGATTAAACGCATTAAATTTGAGGAATTAAGAGCGTGTGGTTCCGTTGCCCCGCACCAGATATTTGAAACTGGTAAGCTGTTCTGCCCCCACCGGTCCCCGTGCGTGCATCTTTCCGGTGGCGATGCCGATTTCTGCACCCATTCCAAATTCTCCCCCGTCGGCAAACTGGGTTGAAGCATTGTGCATCAGGATTGCGCTGTCCAACCGAGAGAAGAAACGCTCTACCGGCGCGGCGGACTCTGCCATGATGCAATCGGTGTGGTTCGAGCCGTATTCCTGAATATGGGCAATCGCACCGTCCACGCCGTCTACCAGTTTCGCAGCGATGATCATGTCGAGAAACTCATGCCCGAAATCATCCGCAGCCGCCCTGGAAACTCCCTTGATACCCTGCAAGCCGGTATCTGCACGCACCTCTACACCCGCCTTCAGAAGATCCTCAACAAAAGGGGCGCCATGCGCGTCAAAAAAGGCGCGATCCACCAGCAAACACTCTGCCGAGCCGCAGATGCCAGTGCGACGGGTCTTCGCGTTCAGAACAACCGCGCGGGTTTTTTCAATATCCGCGCTGGCATCCACATAGATATGACAAATCCCTTCAAGATGGGCAAAAACCGGCACACGGGCGTCCGCCTGCACCCGAACAACCAGCCCCTTGCCACCACGGGGAACGATGACGTCTATGTAATCGGTCATTGTTAACATTTCCCCAACAGCCGCACGATCCCGCGTTGGCACCAGTTGGATCGCGGTTTCAGGCAGGCCTGCCGCCGCCAGTCCGGTTTTCAGGCATTCATAAATCGCAGTCGAGGAATGGAAGCTTTCGGAACCGCCGCGCAGGATCGCGGCATTCCCCGCCTTCAGGCACAATGCTCCGGCATCCGCGGTCACATTGGGACGGCTTTCATAAATCACGCCAATCACCCCGAGCGGTGTGCGCACTCTTTCAATCCGCAAACCTGTCGGCTGGGTCCATTCAGCGATCACCTTTCCGACAGGATCATCCTGCCCCGCAACCGAGCGGACACCATCCGCCATGGCGCGAATCCGGTCCGCGTCCAGCAACAGGCGGTCCATCATCGCAGGCGAAAGCCCCTTCTCGCGGCCAAATTCCAGATCCTTGGCGTTAGCGGCGATGATGTCGGACATCCGTTCCAGCATCGCATCAGCGGCCTTATTCAAGGCGGTTTCTTTTTGTGCCGGCGTTGCATAGGCCAGCTCTTTGCTGGCGGCCTTGGCATCTGCGCCGATGCGCTGCATCTCTGCCTGAATATCCATTTCGTCCCTCGAATTTTCCTAAAGTGTCAGATCACCATATCGTCACGGTGAACCAGCGCAGCGCGGCCTGCATAGCCGAGCACCCCGGCAATCTCGACGCTGCGGCACCCGGAAATCGCAACCGATTCACTTGAACTGTAACTGATAAGTCCCCGTGCGCATTCATTATTTTCCAGATCCGCGATCCGCACAGGATCACCCCGTTCAAACGTACCTTGCACCGACACAACACCGGCCGCCAGCAGGGATTTCCCCGATTTCAAGGCTTCAACAGCGCCGGCGTCAACGATGATCGTCCCGCGCGGCTTCATTCCTGCGATCCATTGTTTGCGTGCGGCTTGCGGGTTGGTCGCTGCAAGAAACCACGAACAGGCGGTGCCGTTTTGCAAGGCGGCCAGCGGCTCGTGCTGGTTGCCCTCCATAATCGCCATCGCGCAGCCCGCCCGCATTGCGGTCTTTGCTGCCATCAGTTTGGTTTTCATCCCGCCCTTGGCCGCCGCAGTGCCCGCGTCCCCTGCCATCGCTTCCAGTTCGGGGGTGATCTCGGTCACAGTCTCAAACTTCTGCGCAGTCGGGTCGGTTTTCGGATTGGCAGAATAGAAACCGTCCACATCCGATAGCAGCACCAACACATCAGCACCCGCCATTGACGCCACCTGTGCTGCCAGACGGTCGTTATCTCCAAAGCGGATTTCATCAGTCGCAACCGTATCGTTTTCATTCACGATCGGCACCACCCCGTGGCTGAGCAAAGCGCCGAAAGTCGCGCGGGAGTTCAGATAGCGCCGCCGGTTCGCGCTATCATCCAGCGTCAGCAAGACCTGCGCGGTGTCGATGCCATAAGGTGCGAGGATTTCTTCATAGGCCCGCGCCAGACGGATCTGCCCCACTGCAGCCGCAGCCTGCGCCTGATCCAGCGGCAAGGCCCCGTCCGGCAGGCCAAGCACCCGCCGCCCCAATGCGATAGAGCCGGAGCTGACCACGACAACATCGCGGCCCTGCTGTTTTTGTGCGGCAATATCCTTGGCGAGCGATTTCAACCAGTCGAGCCGCAGCTTTCCGCTCTCGGCATCTACCAACAGCGCCGAGCCGATTTTGATCACCACCCGCTGGGCTGTTTGCAGCGGGTTCTCTTTTTGCAGGTCGGCCACGGTTTCTACGGACGCCATCCGGTGTCCTCCGGTGCCGCCTCCGCTGTATCCCGTGTAATGATTTGCGCCCGCACAGCGCGCAGAACTTCGGTCAGACCTTCACGGGCCACACCTGAAATTTGCAGCACCTCGCCACCGGACGCCTGTTCCAGCGCGTTGTGTTTTTCGGCCTGTTCTACATCGTCCAACGCGTCGATTTTGTTAAGCGCAGTGACACGGGGCTTATGGGCCAGCTCACCGCCGTATTGCTCCAACTCGTTGATAATAGTGTGGTAATCCGCCACAACATCATCGCTGGTGCCATCAACCAGGTGCAACAGAACGGCGCAGCGTTCCACATGCCCCAGGAACCGGTCCCCGATGCCCTTACCTTCATGGGCGCCAGCGATCAGTCCGGGAATATCTGCGATCACGAATTCGGCGTTGTCGACACCCACCACCCCGAGGTTCGGGTGCAGCGTGGTAAATGGATAATCCGCAATTTTCGGACGCGCATTGGATGTTGCCGCAAGGAAGGTGGATTTCCCCGCATTCGGCAGCCCCAACAGGCCTGCATCCGCAATCAGTTTCAGACGCAGCCAGACGGTGCGTTCCACAATCGGCTGGCCGGCGTTCGCACGCCGTGGGGCCTGATTGGTGGAGGATTTGAAGTGCAGGTTGCCAAAGCCGCCATTGCCCCCCGCCGCAAGCAGAACCCGCTGGCCCACTTCGGTCAGATCGGCAATCACTGTTTCTTCGTCTTCTTCCAGAATTTCGGTGCCCACAGGAACGCGCAGAACCACATCTTCGCCATCTTTACCGGAACGTTGCTTGCCCATGCCGGGCCGACCGTTTTGCGCAAAGAAATGCTGCTGGTAACGGAAGTCGATCAGCGTATTCAGCCCCTCAACCGCCTCGGCCCAGACATCACCGCCCTGCCCGCCATTCCCGCCATCCGGTCCGCCATATTCTTCATGGGCGGCACGGCGGAAGGACACGCAGCCGTTGCCGCCAGCGCCGGATTTCAGGTGTACTTTGGCGAGATCGAGGAATTTCATAGTCTCTGGCTTTCTGTCAGGTTGCGCCACGGATATATCAAGGAATGATGCGGCTCAACCCGACTGTTGTCTATTCTTTAAGCCGCAGCACATAATCCCATGTATCCACCATGCCGTTACGGGCAAGGCAGAACACTTCGCTTTCACCGATCAGGGCAAAGCCTGCGTTGGTGACAACTTTGGCCGAAGCGGGATTGTCCTGAAAGATGCTGGCGACCATCGAAACGTCATCCAGCGGATTTGCGGCAACCAGCGCGTTGAGCGCCTCGCTCGCCAGTCCGGTGTTCCAGAACTGCGGTGCGATCCAGTAGCTGACTTCGGACTGGCCTTCTGTGACCTGCTCCAGCTCCATCAGACCCAACAACTCGCCAGCGTCCTGTGCCGTGCCGTCAATGGCCCAGACTTTCTCGGCGCTGTCCGGTTTGCTGACACGATCAAGGAATAGGGAAACCGCGCCCGGTGGTAACGGATGGGCGATGTTGCGGGTCATGCGGGCCAGCCGCTCGTCCCCGGCGAAAAGTTCGATTAACCCCAGATCAGAGGGCCGCACGGGGCGGAGCGTAAACCGCCCTGCCGGAATGACCATCTGGCCGGAAATTTCAGACTGTATCATGGATCAACCTCCCTGAACCAATACAAATAACACACTTAAGACCGTAAGCGCAGCCAGCGCCCACATAAGCCAACGTTCAGCAGGCTTCCCTGCAACAGTCGCCGCCAGTCTGTCTCCTCCCCAGCACCACAAAGGGTGCAAAACAATCTGACAGGCAAACAGACAGGCCGCAATGATAGCGGTCGCCTGTAACGTTGGTGTGCCGGGATCCACAAAATTGGTGAATCCGGCGGTAATCATTGCCCAAGCCTTGGGGTTTAGCGGATGAACCACCAGACCCGCCGCAAAACCGGGCGCATCATCATCGGCCCGTCCGGGCGAGAGCTTCAGGTTTGCAACCTTCCACGCCAGCCAGAAAATATAGGCCGCAGATGCGAATTTCAGCGTTGTAAACAGCCAGGGCAGCTGGGTCGCCAACCCCATCAATCCAAACCCGATGGGCCAGATAATCAACTGTTTGCCAAAGGCCACCCCTGCAACAAACGGCAGGGCATCGCGCAACCCGTAGCGCGCACCCGTTGCCAGCAACGCCATGTTTGCCGGACCCGGTGTGCCCACCTGACTGGCCGCAAAAGCCAGAAATGTTGCGGTTGCAACGCCCATAAAAAATGACCTCTAAAAACGGGAAAGGGCCGGTTTTTCAACCGACCCTTAAGAATTTTGAAATTCCGATTTTGGTTCGGCTTATTCTGCGGCCTCTGCTTGAGGGAGGACAGAAATAAAGGTGCGGTTTTTGAATCCCTTACGGAATGTCACGGCGCCTTCGACTGTTGCAAAGATCGTGTGATCCTTGCCTTGGCCGACGCCTTCACCTGGCCACCACTTATTGCCGCGCTGACGCGCGATGATGTTGCCCGGGATGACAGCTTCGCCACCGAACTTTTTGATGCCAAGACGACGCCCTGCGGAGTCGCGACCGTTACGGGATGAACCGCCTGCTTTTTTATGTGCCATGAGTTCTCTCCTTAGCCTTTAGCCAGATCTTTAGCTTGGTCTACCCAACCTTCGCGCTCGATGCGACCCTTAAACGACAATTTCTCGTCGAATTCAGCGATTTCATCAGCACCCCAGCCAGCAATCTGTGCGAAAGTTGTCACGCCGGCAGCGTGCAGTTTCTTCTCGAGAGCTGGACCAACACCGGACAGTTTTTTCAGATCGTCAGCACCTTCGGCCGCAGGAGCAGCTTTCTCGGCTTTTGCTTCGGATTTTTTCGCAGCTTTAGGGGCTGCTTTCTTGTCTGCCTTGGCTTTTTTCGGGGCAGCCGCCTCTGCAACAGCAGCAGTGGCCACAAAGCCCGCACCGTTTACAGCAGCAGTTACGCCGGATTTGTCAGCGCCAGATGCCAGAATGTCAGTGATCCGCAAAACGGTCAGTTGCTGACGGTGGCCTTTTTTACGCTGGGACGAGTGTTTCCGACGACGTTTGACGTAGTTGATAACCTTGGGGCCTTTGCCCTGCTCAAGGATCTCAGCCTGAACACCAGCGCCTTCGACAGTTGGTGCGCCAACGGTGGTTTTGTCGCCACCCAGCATCAGAACTTCGTTGAATTGAACGGTTTCACCGGCGTTACCTGCAATCTTTTCGATTTTCAGCACATCGCCAGAAGCAACTTTATACTGTTTGCCACCAGTTTTTACGACTGCGAACATATGTTCGACCTTCTTATCTACCGCGTCCTGCGGCCCCCTGTGACCTGACCCAAAGATCAGAACCGGCGGTGTTTGTAGGGTTGGACCCTGCCTCGGACGGCGCGTCTATAAAAGACGACATTAAAAGAACCCAACGGACGGATGTCGGTCAGGTGGGCGGGGTATCCTGTATCACTGCCCTGTTGTCAACCCGTTTGCGCAGATTTCCGGTCTTTATGGCACAGGCCGTGTCAGTCAACAAACGCATCCCCCCAGAGTTCGCGGTCCAGACCGTCGATCAGCTCTTGCAGGTAGGGTTCGTAATTCTGCCAGGATTTCACCGAAGAGCGGTAAATCTTCTGACGCACTTGATTGACACTGGCGGTGCGCACCGCACGCTCTGTCTTGTGGAACTCCAGAACGCTGTCTTCCCACGGCAGGCCCAGATAGGCCAGCAGCTTGCGGCTCTCGGCCTCCTGATCTGTCACGAGAGATTCGTAGCGGATATGGTAAACGGCGTCGGGGAACAATTCGTCCCATCGGTTCATCATCGCCTTGTAGCGATTGGCAAAACGGGCGAGTTCGCCCTGATCATAGGCGTATTGATGGGCGTAGGTGTCAAAGAAGTTTTTGTAGATAGAAAAGCAATTGTCCCGCGGATCGCGCACCGTATTGACGATCTTCGCGTTGGGAAACAGGGTACGGATCAAACCGACGTTAAAGAAATTCCCCGGCATCTTATCGACCACATGGCGTACATCGCCGGCGTTGCGCAGCAGATCCCGCAAATAGCCTTCTGTGAACGTTCTCGCATCCGCAAGGGTTGCCCTGCTGCCTTTGTCATAAAGCGGTCTGGCCAGATCAGTCGCGGTGTTCAGCTCTCCCGCGCCATAAACCGCAGAATGGGTGGCGATGATCTGCTCCACCAAAGACGTGCCAGAGCGCATCATCCCAAGCACAAACACCGGCGCATCGCTTGGATCGGAGGCGTCTTTCAGCTTGGCAAAGGCGTCCGAGTCGAAAAGCCCGGTAATCCGGTCGAACTTCTCGTCGTCGCTTTGGGGCATAGGCGGAAGTGCTGCCCGATACAGCCGGTTGGCCTGATCCAGACAGACAAAGCTCTGTTCATACGCCGCCTGTTTTTCATAATGCTCGCCAAGGGCAAACCCCAACTGCACCTTATCAAGATCGGGCGTCGCCGGATCCTCAAACAACCGCTGGATATGCTCCACCACCCCTGCCCGTTCCTCAGCCGGCACAAGACCAAGCATCAACCGCAGTGTTTTGGCGTGGTTCGGGTTAATCTCCAGCACCTTACGAAAGGACGAGAGAGCGGCCTCATTCCGACCCGATTCATTCAGGATAATACCAAGCTGCACAAAAGTTTCTATATTTCGCGGATCAAGCGCAGCCGCCTTTTCCAAAATCTCTGTCGCTTCGCTACTTTTACCGTCAGCGGACAAAACGCCACCCAAATTGACCATCGCGCCGGTGTCATTCGGCGCGATTTGCAAAGCTGCCCGAAAATCCGCCTCTGCCCCGATGCGATCATTCAGCGTGGACTTTAGACTGCCCCGACTGTTTAGCGCGTTGGCATAGCGCGGCGCGTGACGTAGAGCGAGGTCATAGTGCTGCATAGCCTTGTCTAGCTGGTCGACCGCAGCATAGGCAACGCCGAGATTGTGATGAGCCTCGGCGTAATCGGGCTTTTTGGTCACAGCCTTTTGCAATACCGGAACCGCATCCGCCGCACGGTCGATCTGCACCAGATAGGAGCCGTAATTCGACATCGCCTCGACAAAATTCGGGTTCAGCTTGATCGCCCATTTATAGGCCTCAATCGCCGCTTTCTGATCCCCGAGCATACCGCATGTGTAGCCCAGAATGTTGTAAATAAACGGTTCGTTCGGAAAGGCCCGCGCCATTTCTTCGGCCACCTGACGGGCCCGCGCAAAATCGCCCCCGTTCAAGACCTGCACCAGCGCATTGGCATCGGCCTGCGTCATGGCGCGATTGGCCGCTCCGCCCTGTTTTTCCAGCCGGGCCAGTGCTTTCTTGGCTTTGGAATGCTTGGGCGCTTTGGTCAGAATCTGCCGGTAAAGTGCAACAGCACGCGCCACATCACCGGCTTTTGCTGCCTGCTCTGCTGCATCCAGAACCTGTTTGATCGTTGCGCCCGCGCCCGCCATAAGTCACCCGATTTCCGTTTTCTTGCGCTTTTGACAAGCCAACCTGCCCCTGTCCAGTGCTTTCAGCCTTGCGCCGCGTCCCAACCCTAGCTAAGAAGCGCCCGTTGCGACCAGCAACACCCCGCGGAGAGGTGCCGGAGTGGTCGAACGGGGCGGTCTCGAAAACCGTTGTCCCTTCTGGGGACCCAGGGTTCGAATCCCTGTCTCTCCGCCATACTCCCCAAAACCCCTTTTTTCCTTGATTTTAACGCCAAGTCATCGTTTATGGATACTATCACGGGTATTATTTGTGTAGTAGCACCATTCGGGAAATCCAATCATGACCTATCCAGCACCAACGCTATTTTTCTATAAAGCAAAGCAAAAATGGTATGTCACTGTTACCATTCCAGAGAAATTGCGACCCTCTTTCAACCGTATACAGATGCGGCGTAGCACTGGCACTGCTGATAAGCGGATAGCTGGCCAGAAGATGCACGATATTGCAGCAGCCATTTACCGTGATTTTGATCGTGCAAGCGCCAGCCAAGTTGACCAGTTGAGCGAAGAAACTTTGGATATGATGCAAGCGATTGTATCAAAAGTTTTGCCAGACACTGACGTTCGTCAAGAGATGAAAAGTGAAAAGGGAAAAAGAGACGTTTTGAATATTGTTGATAGTGCAATTTCAGAGCTAACAACTAACCTGTTTTCCATTCCAAATCCCGCTTTTGCCAATCTTGTTCCAATTGCTGAAAAACTGTTTCTTAACGAAAATTATGCATTTGAAATGGACAAAATGAAGGCTGTTGATGACCAACATTTAACCGAAATTCACTCCCCTAATGTCATTAGCGAAAACTACATTTCAATCTATTACAACCATTATCTAGAAAATCGTCATTGGGATCGGGACAGAACAAAATCTGCCGCAAAACGGGCTATAACTGAATTTGTTACAGCAGTTGGTGATATGCCAATAACAGACGTCACCAAACAACATGCTTATGAATATGCGCAAAAAATGCACGTTAGCGGCAAAGCTTTCAAAACGATTAAATCAAAAATTAGTGCAGTTTCAGCTTTGCTTACATGGTCAGAAAAAGCTGGTGACATTAAAGAAAATCCATTTGTGCAACTTAAACTGGCTGGCTATGGCGTTAAATCGAAAAAATATAGGCCGTTTTCTGAAAAAGAATTACACGCTATTTTTGCGCAAAAAATGGAAAAACAGGATCGGCTGTTAATCACCCTGCTGTTAACAACTGGAATGAGACTAGACGAAGTTGCTTTGCTTGATTGGTCGCAATATCACGTCACAGATGGAATTAGATATTTTGATTTAACATCTGCTCTTGTCAAAAATGAAGGTTCAAAACGATTAGTTCCAATTCCAGATATTGTTAAATTGAAAAAAGGTAATGGGCGTTTGTTTGATTATAATTTAGATTCTGACGGTAAAGCCAGCACCAGCGCATCTAAGCACGTCATGAAAATTGTTCGCAATGTTGTTACGGATAAGGAAAAGGTTATTCACTCATTTAGAGGCACATTGAAAGATTTGATGCGAGATGTTGACGTCAAAAAAGATATATCTGATTTTATTACAGGTCATTCAATGGGTGATGTTGCATCCAGCTACG
>NZ_MDVX01000003.1 GCF_001719615.1 Neptunicoccus sediminis | reverse complement strand
AACGGTCCAGCACTAAAAACGCGATACGACGCCTTAAATAAAATTAATCACAAATGGATTAAATGAAAAAAAAACCCCTGTCACAAAATAGCAGGGGTTTTTCGTTTTATGGCCAATATGAATCGTCCTTATAATCTTGCGGAATAATAGCCATATCTTTTAAAGTTCTAGCGGCAAAAATATGGTCCCTAACATGACCAGCAGCAACTTGACTAAATTGAAACATTGTTTGCGCGTCCATTTTTACAGCCACATTTGAGCTATCCAACCAAGCGAAATCAACACCACCATTCCAGCCATAATCACCAACAACAGCACCGCTTAGAACAGCCATACCTGCCAGACTACCAGCACCCGTAATATTTTCCTTAGATGCACTGTCAAAATCGAATAGATGGCCATCAAATGACACACCAGCCGCTATTCGCTTATCCCGCTCAACATTCACCATTTCGCTGGTGATTGGTTTCACGCGCTCTTGTGCTATCCCGTCTACAATTTCCCAATCATCAGGAACGGTAATTTCAAAATCAATCTCAATGTATGGTTCTTCTGCTGGATCATATTCTAACATTTCTTTAGGGTGACAACGCGCCGTCATCACCCCAATATTTGTTTCCGGATCGTAAATTAAGTAATCTTTCATTTTTCCTCTTATCCCAACGGGTAAATGTAATAATTTAAAGTAACGCTAGTTCCACATTTGAACTTTGGTCTGTCTTTTGTGAAGAACCCAATCGTTCCATCTTTTGGACTGTTAATAATGTGAGTGCCCAAATTAATTTGGTAGCTTGCTGGAACATTTGTAAGCAAATAATATGCTCCACGTGCACCACTTTTGGATGGTAAATTAACGTAATTATTCAGATTGGAATAAGACCAAGTGCCAGTTTTTGATGGCTCATATGAAACAGGTCCAGCAGGTAAAGCAGTGTCGCCACTTGTGGAAATTTCTGCATAGCCTTTAGCGCCTGTTAAGCCAGCATCTGCCCCACCACCACCAGCAGAACCACCAGCACCACCATTACCGATTGAAACAACAATATTTGGTGATGATAGACCGCTAACGTCAATGTTTTCCCATGTTCTAACTTGACCAGCTTCACCAGTTCTACCGTGATGTGAACGAAAATCGCGTTGTGTCAATCCGTCGCCACCTTCGCCACCGTCACCAAATGGGCTAAAGCTGTTTGCTTCACTCTCTGTTTCCGCAGCGGTATTTTCATTGTATGGGCCAGCACCACCTTCGCCACCATCACCACCATTAGCAGTGTAAGTTGCTACAGTTGTGCTACCGTCACGCAAATAGATGACCGTGTTGCCACCATTTGAACCATCACTACCAGCAGTTGAATAGTGGCCAGCTTGTCCGCCACCACCACCGCCACCAGCGCCAGATAGTGATATATTTAACACTTTTGTACCATTTGGCAAAGTATAGCTTGTGCTATTCTCAAAACCTAATTTGGACGCGATACCACTACCAATCGCAAACTGCGCGTTCTTGATCAACAAACCATCGTCTTTTGTTAAACGAATAGATTGTTGCTCACTACCGATATTACGGCTAGCATACATGCCGAACCCTTTGCTGCCATCCTGTGCGGTGTTGTTGCCGACCCAAATACCATCAGATGCATCACCAGCACCATTTTTACCAAAACTGATTGAGCCGTTTCTTGCCGAAATTTTTAATTGTTCTTTAATTTTAAGTTGTGGAACGCGAACCGAACCATCCAACAAAATTTGATCCGCCGCTATTCTTGCTTGGCTAACGGTATCCCCTGTTTCAGCATCATTTAATGCAATCAATTCAAGTTCTGCATTGGCGTTATTAGACGTTGCACGTAAAGCAATTGCAGCTTCCATGTTACCTTTCAAATCGGTTATTGAACTTTGTTGAATGACTGTTGACGCGCCTTTAGTAAGAGCTTTAACACCTAATTTGTGCAATCTTAACACGCACGTTTGTTGTGTATGGCCACCAAAATTAGAGCTACCATGAATGGCAACAACTAATCTTGCACCGTCACTACCAGCAACGAAACCATCAGGTTGGATCGCGTCAAATTCAATTGTTTGAATCTTTCTATATGCGCCACCTTCAATTAAATTATCTTTAAAGAAATAGAATACACTTTGTGACGAACCGCCTGTTCCAAGTGCTTCCCATTGTACACGGATACAACTACCGCCAAATTGGCCACTTCTACGTTCCAATTCGGCGTTAACACGCAAACCAGAAATATCTTTAATTTTAGAACTGTCTGGCATGTTGATAATGCTGTCAGTTGCATCAGACCTAATTTCGATCTTAGGTTTGTTAACACTACCGCTAGTTGTGCTAGTGTCAAATTGCAGATACCCGTAATATTTACCGCCAGTTTGTGACGTTGAAATTGTGCGATTAGTTTCGGTTGACATACCAGTGTAACCAGATGGCCAAACTGTATCAAATTTCTTTAAAACAGGATTTGAAAAGTTTTCACTAGAAACCAATTGCGTAATTGTGCCTTCAATTACAGATGCAGCAGACGCGGAATCCGCAGCTTCACTAGCACTATTCGCCGCCGCATTTCTGTACGTTAACGCTTGTGAGCGGCTGGTATTCGCAGAAACTGCGCTTGTATTAGCTGCATTGGCATACTGCCCAGACGTGTTTGCATGCGCTAAGGCGTGACCCGCAGATGTAGATGCCGCTGACGCACTGTTAGCCGCTGCCGAACTTTCTGTAATATCTTCTAACGATAATGAGCGAACTTCGAACACATCGTTACTGTTGCCGTTTGGTTGTGTAAAGAAACTTGCTCTAATACCGCCATAATTAGTTGCCGGTGAAAGGGGTGCAGGTGCATTCCATCCAACAGTTAAAGTTGTCCATTCTTGCATCGCTGGAAATGAAACAGAGCTAAAGCCCATTTCTTTGTACCCGCCACCGCTTTTGTGAACACGAACACCAAACCCGCAACTGTTGCGGTTCAACGTGCCAGAGATTTGGCGAACAACTAATGTCGCTCGATATTGTCTGCCAGCAACAGGAACAATGTAACCAGCTTGCGCCAGAGTGTTGTACCCTGTCCCTGCTGTTACCTCACAAACTTCGTCGCCAGCGCCATTAGTTTTAATTACGGTAGCCGTGTTTTCGAGACCATTTCCGTCGTTATTTTTATCCAGACTATTTGACCAGAACAAATCACCAGCAGTGAAATCAGATGGTAACAATTTTTTACCAGCTATTAATGACGCGTCCTTTGCTGTAACAGCAACGCCAGCTTGTTCAGACGCATAAGACGCGCTGTTAGCAGCATTTGTAGCACTATTAGCAGCTTCGCTTGCGCTATTCGCGCTCTGGTTGCGATAAACTAAAGCATTACCCGCATAAGTGTTAGCACTTGTCGCACTGTTATTTGCCGCTGACGCCCATTGGCCAGCACTATTCGCAAATGCTTCTGCATTACCTGCACTTGTAGATGCTGCTGACGCGGAATTTGCAGCAGCAACACTTTCTGTAACATCCTCTAATTTCAAAATAAGAACTTGGAAAATGTCTGCACTGTTGCCATTAGCATTAGCATAGAAAACAGATCGCAATCCCGCGTAATCAGACGTTGGCGACATTGGTTCTGGTGCAGTCCAAGTAACCGTTTCAGTTGTCCATTCATACATTGACGGATAGGTGATTGTTCCAGTTATACCCGTTGTATATCCACCTGTGCTGCTGTGCACACGTATGCCGAATGCAGAGCTACTACGATTTAATGAACCTGCAACTTGACGTGCAACAACAGTAGCGCGGTATTTTCTACCAGCTACAGGAACAACATAGCCAGCATGCGCCAATCGCGCATATGTGTTATATGTTCCACTGACAATTTCACAAACGTCTTCATTCGTGTCTGTTGTTGTCTTAAAATATGTTCTGCTACTAGATATGCCACCGTCATCATTGTGCTTGTACAAATTTAATGACCAAAAATCATCACCATTGGCGAAATCGTCTGGAAGTAATTTTTTACTAACAGTTAGAGCGGTATCTCTTGCAGAAACAGCAATGCCAGCTTGTGTAGATGCTTGTGACGCACTGTTAGCAGCTTCTGACGCGCTATTCGCACTTTGGTTACGATATACCAGCGCGTTGCCAGCATAGGTATTAGCCGTTGTTGCACTGTTATTTGCCGCTGAAGCCCATTGGCCAGCCGTGTTAGCATGGGAATTTGCTGTTGCCGCAGATATAGACGCAGCAGACGCACTATTGGCCGCGTTATTTGCATATGTACTTGCTGCCACTTTTGACACAGACGCAGAATTAGCATACTGGCCACTTGTATTAGCCCATGCAGCAGCAGAGCTTGCGCTATTCGCAGCAGCTTCTGCACCACCTTCTGCTTTAAAGCTTTCGGTAACATCTTCAAATTTTAGCGAACGAAGTTGGAAAACGTCTGCACTGTTGCCATTTGGCCTAGTCAAGAAACTTGCTCTAATACCAGCATAATCAGATGTTGTTGTGATCGGATCGGGTGCAGTCCAAATGGCTGTTTCTGTGATCCATTCACCCATTGACGGATAAGTTGGCGTTGTGCCAGAGCTTGTCTTATATCCACCTGTGCTTGTGTGTATGCGTAAACCAAGTGTCGTTTCAGAACGGTTAAGCACACCAGCAACTTGACGCGAAACAGAAGTTACGCGGTATTTTCTACCAGCTACTGGAACAACATAGCCAGCATTCGCAAGAAACGTATAACCAGTATCTGCAACTAATTCACAAACTTTCTCGCCTTCGTTGGTTGTTTTAATGAATGTTCTACCACCAATACCACTGTCGTCATTGTGCTTGTGCATGCTATTTGACCAGAACATATCACCATTTGTGAAATCGTCTGGCATCTGCTTTTTACTAGCAGATAATGAATCGGACGCGGAATTAGCAGCTACACCAGCAGATGTAGCAGCAGCAGTTGCAAATGACGAACTATTCGCAGCAGACGTAGCAGCACTGTTTGCATATACACCAGCTTGTCCAGCAAGAGTATTAGCCGTTATTGCACTATTCGCAGCAGCAGCAGCATATGTGCCAGAGCTATTCGCATAAGCAGCAGCAGATGACGCACTATTCGCAGATGCAGACGCGGAATTAGCCGCATTTGTAGCAGCTACAGATGCACTATTCGCAGAAACATTTGCCGCATTTTTGAAAATTTCAGCACTATTTTTAAAAGTATTTGCAGCCGTTTGGAATGTGTTTGCAGCAAGTTCAGACGCCTTTGCCGCTTCTGCATGAGTGTTTGCAACTTGCGCGTAATTATTCGCCAATTGTGCAGCACTATTTGCCGCTGCTAAAGCGTCATCCATGTCATTGCGAACTGTGATCGCTAATTGTGACCATGAAATTGTATTTGCTGAAATGTCACCGCCTTTAATACCAAGCTCAAATGCAGTTACCGTGATCGGGCTATTCATTGCCGCAACAGAACCGTCTTCGCCGTGCGTATCTATCCAAAAATAGTATGTGGACGTTACAAGCGGTGAAATGACCATTTCTTTATTTGTAGTCGTGCCGAATAGAACAGCAGACGATCTAGTTGACGTGCCACCCATGTAGACGCGATATTCCGCAACCAATGACGGATTAGCATTATCCCATTTCAGCTTGACGGTATTAATGCCAACATTTTTTGAAACATCACTAACAGGAACAAGATTTGGCATTTGATCAGCTAAGACCATTGCACCTTGGCTAATGTGACCAGCCGCATTTTCAGTTTTTACAAGAAATTGGTAATCGTCACCAGCAACATTGAAATCTGCTGGAATATCAAAAAACTTGCGGATTGTTTGGCCGATTTTTTCCCATTCTGTATTAGCTGGTTGTTTTGCCCATATATGGAATCTGCGCACGTCTGTAGTGGTTGGTGCTGTCCAGCTTAACCAACCGTTTGATGTTTTGCCTACTTTGCGTGCACCATCTGTCCATTGTAGATTAGTAACATTTGGAACAACAGCAGTTGGAATAACAACAGCGTCTTCAACTTCGTCATCGTCAACATTCCAAGCGAGTGTATTTCTATCAAAAGCTTCTAGTTCAAAACGCATTTGCAAATCTTCATTAGACATTTGCATTGAAACAATTTTGAACAATTCATTCGTGATGCCAGCAGCAACAGAATTGATACGGATAATATCACCAATTTCGTGCACAATTGAATAATTTGGAAGATTGATTGTTAGCGTCTTTGCACTTCTAGATGCACGAACAATTTCTTCTGCTTTAGCCAACGCAATCTTGCGCTGTGTCGCGCCTGTCATTGTGTATGACGTTTCGTTTGGAACGTTGTTATCATCTGCCAAAAATGCCAAATGCACATTTGAATCGCGTTTTGGCCAGCTAACAGAGTTAGTCGCAAAATCTAAGGATTCGTCGCGGAATTTAACTTCGCATCGGTTGAACTTGTTACCAGCACCAGCAACAGCAAATTCGATTTTTCCAATTATGTCGTCGTCTGAATATTCAGCAGCAATCAAGTCTTCCTGCTCTTGTGCTGTTTGTGGATAATCCAAAATCAATTTGTACTTGCCGCCAGCATAAGACAAATCAGATTGCGCCATTGTTTCTAGCAATGTTTCGATAATATCGCGGCGTGTTCTGGCAGTATCAATGTTGATATTACATTCATACAATCTGACAGTTCTTGTAGTTGCTTCTGGTAGCTCATCACCGTCTTGAACAGGTCTTATGCCGTTTACGCGACCACGCACTTTTGCAGCCGTGTCAACTACTCGATCACAGATGCCCTTAGCCTTACCAAATGACGCAATGTCTATTCTATCGTCAGATATACCAGCACCACCCTTTGCAGGATCGCGTGTAAGATAGTCTGCTAATACCAGAGCACTGTTGTTTGAAAAAATGTAATTATTGGAAAATTCCCATGTGCCATTATTCAAAACAATGTCACGAATGCGCGTACCTTTTACGTAGGCAACAACATCTGGTGCACCCGCGTATTCTGGATCATCCCTATTCAAACGGAATGTCATGTTCGCCCATGCAATATTTTCAAATTTGTTGGTTTCAGCATTAGGAACGCCAAACTTATTAGCAGTTGGATCAGCTACACCACCAACTGTTGAATAGCGAATGTGGTGACTAAATTGTTCCCAATCCCAATTTTGGCCATCAACTTCAAAATCTAAAAATTCTTCAATGTCTCCGAAACAGAAAGCTTGTTGTATTGTCAAAAATTCTTTCTTTTCGCCAAGGTAAGTTCCAACAGGTAGATTAATTTCTAAATCTTGGAAGCCAGTAGGAATAGGGACAATTTCACCATTGTCTGCAACGTGAACAGTAGCGCGAACACCAGCTATTTTGCCGTAACCGTAAACCAATGGTAGGTGAATCGGTTCACCGTCCATTGGAATATCAAAACCTTTTTGTGCTTCTGCTGCTTCATCCGCACGTTTTTGCATCTTCTTTTGGCGTCTTCGTTGCATTGCCATTGATACAATTGTTAGCAAAAATTGAATGAATAAATTCAATACCATTTAAATTTCTTATCCTCTAATATTCCTTTCTTTCTTTTATTTAGGTGATCAATTCGAAAAAAATTCCCACAATTGGAAATTAAGTTTTTCCCCAAGCTACACTTGATTTTTCATTGTTCTTTTGGATTTGATTAAAACAAGTATCTGTTGGAAACAGATTTTGCATTGCGTTCTTTGTTGTAAAGATTGTTGAACGTGCATCCAAATTTGATAGCGGTGCAGTACATTCAATATCCCAAATCAATTTTCCATCGTCAGTTACAAATTTTGGTTCTGCAACCGCGCCACGATAAACTAAAAGAGTGTCATCTAGTCCTAATTGCGGAACACCATCAATTGAAAACGCCAATCGCATTTCCACGGGCTTATGAATAACACCAGCTTTGATTTCGTTAGTTAGTGTTTCGTCCATACCATTTAATGAAAGTGTGTAAGCTTCCCTATCCACAACAGAAGTTGAATTTGGGCTTTCAAATTGCATCATGGTAGTGTCTGAAAGGTAGCTGTTACCATTCCATTCAACATCACGCGCCAAGCTGGTCAAATAGCGTGTGGCGTTCCATTCCAAGGTTAATAGTGCAAAATAGCTTAATTCACCTGTTGTAGTTAAAATCTCTTTTATTCTTGTGTGATTGTATATCATATCTTTTCTACCAAATTAATTGTTCCTGTTGTTGCCAGAACGCCACCAATAAAGGACATTCCACGGGCTGTTTTTAAATCTCTTTCGTATGTGTAAATAACGTCATCACCGAACTTTACAGTTTCAGACGCGTCTACATTCTTTTGAAGTTTTGGGTATATTTTCAAAGTTTTGTCATTGGTGCTATTCAAGTGCATAATGTTAGTGACCATGTAAATTTTGTTGTGGCCAGAAAACTTGATAAAATAACCTGCTGGAAGCTTCTTTGTAGTGCCATTATCGGTTGTCGAATTAACAACTATTTGATCAGCACCAGCAGAAACATTATTCTTAACAACTAAATTGCCATTATAAGTTCGCTTTTCTTCCATTCCTAAAGATTGTGGAAAAATCATTGTTTCTGTTTTGTGAAAATCTGCCATGTGAGCAACCATTAGTTCAGAAGGATCATGACTAGGCTCAATTGAAAAATTAATGTCAAATCTCTGTCCATCCAAAGCAATTGTTGTTCTCTTTTTATTAAGCGATTCATTCACAAAAACAGTTTTGTTATCTATCAAATTGTATGGCGTAATAATTTTTTGTCCTTTGTAGTAATATGCTGTCATTATGCTATGCCTCTTTCCTTATTATTACGGTTCACCATTTCAGTAATAGTTGGTGCAAGCTTCAATATTTCGCTTTCCGTTTGTCTGCTAATGTCACCAGTAATGTTGAAATTAACCGTTTGGCTACTTGTTCCTTCATTATTTAGGAATCCGCCAACCTCATCTTTTGGCACAACTAATTCGCCAGCCTCTAACAAATATGGCTGGTGATCACGATTTGTATTAATTCCGTTAATTTTCATTCTCTTGAATGGGGTTGGTTTATCGCCAACAATGCCACCTTCTGACGCGCCAAAGATTGTGCCAATGAAAGCACCAATGCCGCCTAATCCGCCACCAGAACCGCCACCAAATGATGACATTAGACCTTCAAAAGCGGATGACAGAAAATCGCCAGCCATTGATAGACCGCTGGAAAATGCGCTTGTTAATTTTCCGAAAAATCCATTTGTTGAACCTTCAACATTTACACCATCAAAACCGTCAGTGATTTTTTCGCCAAGCTTCGCACCACTGCCAGAAAATTGTTCGAACCAAGATTCAATTCCTTCTTCGTCAAGTCCAAGACCAGCTAGAAGACCGTCAACCATTCCACTTGCAAATTCGTCAACAATTCGGTTGGTGAAATTGTCAAATGTGTCTTCAAGAAATTCTTTCCAATCGCCAGTTTTTAAAGCTTCTGCCAAGCCAGTTTTTAGTGATCCAACAAAAGCGGAATTTACCTCTTCTTCTTCACCCGCAACTGTGCCAGCGCCAGAGCTAGAACCACTACCAGAACCAGAACCAGAACCTGTGCCTGTGCCAAAACCTGAATCTGGTGTTGTTGGTGTAGTTGGTGTTGTTGGCAGGATCGCACTTGTAAGACCTGTGCCTGTATCTCTACCCAAATCTGTATTTGGTATTAGTCGGCCATCGGTTCCTAGTCCTGTGCCAGTGGTTTGGCCAAGATTTGTTGTTACCTTTTTCCATTCAGGCGCACTTGGAATTTCTTGTGGTTTGAAACCAGCAATTGTTATACCAGATAGGTCAGACCGCGTGACGGAGTTGTATGCAGCAATTAAATTGTTCACCGTTGTTTCAATCGGTTTCAAAATGGCATTTACTACTTTACCAAATAAGTTTGAAAATGTTACCGCAACAGCAGAAAATGCCCATGAAAACTGCGCTTTTGTGTTCTCTACAAGATTGCTAATTGCATCTCCAAAAATGTTACCAAAGAACGTGGCAACAGCCGAAAATGAATTTTTCATTCTTTCACCAGCACTGGCAAAATCTAAATTGTAAACGTCTTTCAAAATACCAAAAAAGTTGCCAACGATTGTTGAACTAGCTTTCACAAATTCAATTAAAATTTTGAATGCTGGTGTTAGATATTCTACCACCCATGACGCCAAAGACGAAACTTTTTCAATAATGCCGCTTAACGTATAACCAAAATTTTCGCCTAGATATGCGTCACTAGCTCTAACGATAGTGTCAAAATTTGCCCATATTCCAACCAAGCCAGCAACAGCAGCCGTAACAGCCAAGATCGGCCATGACAGGACACTAAAGGCTAATCCCAAAGCGCCTACCGCAACAGTCAACAGACCAGTGCCAACAATCGCACTAGCCATCATTGGATTGTCAGCAGAAAACTTTGAAATGGAATTGAAAACTGGTGTTAGATTGTCAATTAGCGGAATAAGAGCATTTGACAAAAGGTTTCTGAAATTAGTCCCAATTAGATTGAAAGCATCGTTAACACCTGCACTTGCGTTTACTGCTTCTTCTGACAAAACATTCAAGCTTTCGCCAGCCGCTACCATTCCAGCAACATCAACGTCACGGTTGCCAAATTCTTTGCCTAAAAGTTCAACTGATAACGCAGCTTTTTCACCCTTATCACCAACACCTTGCAAAGCTGTCAAAACAGCCGTGTAGCGGTCCTCTGGCTTCATTCGATCTAGTTCAGCAAATGTAAGGCCAATGCGTGATAGCGCGTCTGTAGCTGTCTTTGAACCGCGTGATGCGTCCAACATCACTTTATTCATTTTTAATGTGGATTTTTCAAAAGCAGATTGTGACACGCCAGCTTGTTCTAGCCCAAAACGTAGTCGCTGATATGCGTCAACACTTATGCCAGCAGCCTTCGCACTTTTGCCAAGCGCATCTGCATTTTCTAGTAGAGATTTGACACCAGCAGCAGCCGCAATACCCGCCATAGCAGCACCAACAGCACGAAAGCTTTTCGACACTTTATCAATGTTCTTTTTAGCGGTGTTAGCAAACTTTTTGGTGTTCTTGTTTGCCTTGTCTAAATCGCGTTTCAATCGTGCGGAATCTGCGCCAATCGCAATATCCAGAGATGCCAGAGTAGCCATTATTTTTTACCTCTTTTCTTATTAAGTGCCTTCGCTTTCTTTTCAATTGCTGGCCCTAAAGTGTCTTTAAATCTGTCCAACATTCCAGAATGATTAGTGTCAAATGCGGTTCTTAATGGTGCAAATGTTGGTGTTTTGTCGTTGCCAAATTCAACTGACAGAGCTTGAAACCAGAAACTGCCACCTTTCCAAAAATAGCCTGTTCTACCTGCAATGATTGTTGTCTGACTGAAATGTTTTGATTTCAACATTTTGCGGGATGGCTTGCCAATTTTGGTTTTGACTGTTTCTTTCAATTCGCCGGTATCAACAGGCGTGTTTTGTTCAATGTCGGAATCAACACCATTCATTGCAGCCTTAATAGCTGGTCGCATTGCCTGTACTGCGTATTTTGGATTCCCGTATTCTTTGCCAAGCTCTAACAAAGCTTTTTCTAAATCCTTCAACCCTTTCACTTCTGTTTTCGTCACGTCGATTCCTCTTATTAAAAAGGCCACCCATATAAGAGCGGCCTCATTATTATTTAGTCATTTAAAGCATCTTTTAACCATGTTGGCGGTCCATTTTCTGAACTTCCACCAAAAATAGCCACTGCCTTTTTTGCCAAAATTTGGGAGTTAACAGCCTTTTCTTGGCGCAATTGGCTACCTTGACCAAGAAACATATAGTCATCAATTGTTTTAAACATTTCATGAAATGGAATAGGCGGTTTTGACTTATGCTTTTTGCCCAACATTAGACCTAAAATTGTGTCTCTTAATCCATGAAGTTGAATGTAATTGGCATAACCAATCTCATAATCTTTCAAATTGCCAATCATGCCAGCACGCCACATAGCGAAAATGTCTTTTGCATCTGAATGTGATAGATTGTCTACTGTTTCAATCGTGCTACCGTTTGAAAGCAACAATGCGCGAACCTGTCTCTGCCAACTCCCTATTATTTTTTTGAATTAGGGTTTAGCGCATCGCCTACTTCTTCCATGATCGCCGCAATAGTGGTGTTGCTGAATAGCTCTTGAATAGATTCCCAATCTTGCACGTCTTCAAATGACTCGCCGTTTTCGTCACATAGTAGACCAACAAAAACTTTAACAATTGCTTTTGGTGCATCTTGTTCTAGTTCAGCTTGTAGATTTGAGAAATCTTGTTCGATTTGTTTTAATGATAGATCGCGAACAAATAGCCCTTCAAATGATGTTGCTAACGGCTTTCTATTCACGATGTTTGATAGTTTTGACATTTCCTTTCCTCTTGTAATATTTTGTCTTGTTTAGTCTTTTTTAAATTTTCCAAGCGTGTTTCTTGATTGCTTTGACGTAAAATGTGTCAACAAATTGCTTTGCTGTTTCAACAGCTTCGTCTACGTCCATCCCATCAATCAACAGGTCTTTAGCGATGATAAAAGCGAAATATTTTTGATTTTTTAATGAGAACCAATAGTTCCCGTCTAGATTTTCGGATTGTGAAATTAAATAATCTAATTTCATGTCATCCATGTTTTTTTGATCCATTAGTGTTTCCTCTTGTAATATCTTGTTGTGAAAAGGGGCCACGATTGCAGCCCCTTCGTTATTGTTATTTAGGCTATATCAATCCATGTAGCCGCGCCTGTTCTTGCAACTGTGATATCCATTTGAATACGGTCATCAAGCGGTGCAGTAACGTCTGCTGCTGAAATATAACCGTCAAAAACTGCATAAGTTACAGCAGAACCATTCTCGAATTTGATAATGAAAGAATGTTCTGTTTTACCGTCATCGTCACGAATAGCCGTGTGAACAGCATTGTCATTGTTGTAAGTGACATTGATTGAAAAATCATCTGCACTAGCTTGACCAACCAATTTACTAACGAAATCTTCGCCATATGCTGGAACGTCAACAACAGCGCGTGTTTTGTTCAAAGTGCCAAGATCAGCCAAATCTACAACTTGATTTGCTGAAATCGCAGCAGCCGCTGTATTCGCTTCATCCTTAGACGCTATTTTTGTTGCACTGTAGTAAAGTGATGTAATTAATCCGCCTACTTGGCGTCCTGAAATACCTGCCATTTTTTTAAATACCTCTTTTTAAATTTTTCACATTAAAATGCGAATTTGGATTATTGTTCTAAATAGATTTCCGTCAAAAGATGTTGTTTCAAATTTGTTGACGATTTCCATTTTGTGAATGTTGGTTGTGCCTGTTGTTCCACTAAAAGCGTGAAAGGCTGTTTCAATTTGATTGGTTAAATTTGCCAATTTGCTGTAACTATCCGCGTAAACGTCAGCTACTAATTCCGCTTCTGCCAATCCGAATGAATCTTTGTAAAAAATTTCACGTTGGCCATTACGAAAACTGAAAACAACGGTCGGGCTTGTTTCTTCTTTGTTGACCAAAGGAACAACATTTGTAGGTGAAACAGCAGTTGCCAACATTTGAGAAATGTCTTTTTTAAACTGTTCCATCTTTCACCCGCTCACAAAATAGGATCAATTCACCCATTTTGCCTTTTGCGCTGTCTATTCCAGAAACTTCAAAAATTGAATTATCAGTGAAACGAGCTTGCCAACCTGATTTGATTGAAAGGCTGTTACTATTTTTTCTGCAATAAACTAAAATGGATTCGTCACTAACACTTTGCTGATTAGCCAATTTGTCTTTAAACGAAACTGTTTTAACATCTACACCAGTTGAAAATTCTAAACCCCAAGCTTTAACATCCTCTTGATATTCGTTTTTTGTAATCGTTGGGCGGTAGAAAGTTGCTTTTATTTTCATACAAAAACCCCTCTTTCTGGTCCTAACAATCTGGCAACTGTCATCGCGCAATTGTATTTTTGGGTTTCAGAATTTTCGGCTCTGTTTTCAAATAATGTTGCAGACGCTATTAAAATTGCGTGTTTCACTCTTGCTGAAACAGTTGTTGCGCCTGTTGAATATTGAACTTGAACAGGAAAGGAATAATCATTTCCAATTATTGGTTCGTTTTTAACAACTATTCGTGTTCTATCACCTGTTGAATCAACAATGTAATTTGAAGATGCTAATGTCTGTTCAGTTGCATTATCGTCGAAGTATTTAACAACTATTCCAGTTCCGTCATGATCCAATTGAATATTGAAATCTTTGAAGCCTTGGGAATAAACAGTTGCGCCAACTGGTCTATTTAACCAACCTGCCACGTAATCAGATGCAGCTAATAGAATGCTGTCTAATTCGCTGTCATAGGAATCGTCTCCCCACAACAACAGATGTTGTTTAAGCTCATTCACCGTTACTGGTGATGTAGTAGAACTTGTAACTATCTTTTTCATTAAACTAGCCTCAAAAAACATGAAATTTGCACCGCCCCGAAATGAGAAAAGGGGCGGTGCTGGTGTTGCCTAAAATTAAGCAGCAGCCATTTTCAAAGTTTTGATTGCGTTGGAATCCAACATTGCGTGACCAGTTCTGTAGTTGGCATAATAACCAACTTTCCCCGGAGTAGCCGTGTTGCGCTCAAGTTCGATTGTTTCACGGTCAACGATGACCATTGCGCGATTCCAATCAGCGATTGCAGCAACAACTTCACCCGCAGCAGGATCGGCCATAAAGCTGTTTTCAACGATAGGACGGCCCCAAAGCTTGTAAACGCCTTCTTTTGCGTCCCAAACAAGTTCACTACCTGTGGAAGCTGTCAAAGTGTGCAATTGCGAATACGCACCTGTAGACATAACGATTACAGCGTTTTTGCGGTACTTTTCGGATAGACCGAATACCATTTCGCGTAGATCGTCCAATGTGATTGCAGCAGCAGCATCCGCAACAACAGGGGAAGCAACAGCTTCAATTGTTGTAACATGTTCGGCAGCTTCTGTTTCAACAGCCAGACCCAAGATTTGGTTAATCATGCTTGCGTCAAAGTTCACAATGTCAGAAATTGTTTCGTTGGAAACATATTCAAGACGGTCATAAGAACCGATTGAAACTGTCTTTTCAGTGATTGTGGAATCTGTAGAAGTGTTTGCAGTACCACGTGTAGCGCCATTCTTAGTGAAGCCAGATGCGCCACCAGCGAAGAAAGGAACTTTTGCAGTTGTTGCAGTTGTAATCTCTTTACGTGCCAATAGGCGGAATGGGTTGTCTTCGTGTAGACCAGATGCAACACCGAATGTTTGTGAAGGTGCACCAGTTACATTTTGTGCTTGGTTAAGAGCCTTTGTTTCAATTGCAACGCCAGCTTTGCCGTTTTCTTCCACGTCATCAAAAGCTTTTGAAAGTGTAATATCTTCCATTAAATTTTCCTCTTTATTAATTACTGGTGCCGCTTCAAATTTTGCGATTGCGGATTCCAATTCTGTTTTGATTTCTTGAACGGTTGCTTTTTCAGCTTCCAATTCCTTTTTAAAATTTTCAAAAACATCGGATTTAACAAAAGCTTCCAACGCGTCTTCCTTAACAACGCCTGCAAATTTTTCGTCCAACATCTCTTTAATTTGTGTTTCAATTTCCATTTTTAATTCCTCTTAATTTTGTACGTACTTTTAGGATTAATAATTTTTAATGGCCGCTAAAATGCGTTCCAATTGCTCTGCCTTTTCGCATTCCACGTTTTCGGCTTTGCGTAATTGAACGATTCCGTTCCAACCATTTTCGAATAGTGCTTTGATTTCTTGTGGCGTCATTCCAACGCCTTTCAAACTTTCACGAAGTGCTTTTGTAGAAATCATTCCGTCTTCCGATTTAACGGAAACAACGTTAGCAAGCGCATTTGCTGGATTAACAACAACGCTTGTTTCTAAAAGGTGAATTTCACTAAATGTGTTTCCACCGAATTCATTTTTTTCAACTGAATCTTTTCTTGCGCCAAAACCAATGGAAACGTCTTTCAACTTTCCCATTTTCATTAATTTGTATAAGTCAGCGCCACGGCTGGTTTCAGTAAAGATTACCCCTTTGGCTAAAACGCCATGTTCATCAGCAACTAAATCTGTCCATTCACCAGCAGGTAAATCTTTAGTGTTGTGGTTGAAAAACATTGGCAACATTTTGTCATCTGGTGAAAAACCAGTTATGAAATTGTCTAATGCGCCTTTCTTGATAATGTCATTGACTTTATCTTTGTTTTCAAACGTAGTTAGATAGGCCGTAAATGTGCCTTCATCATCTGCAAAATCTTCCATCTTAATGTGGAATGATTTAGTAAAAGTGCTGTCCATTATTGAACCCCGTTAAATTTTATTCCTCATTATTATTTAGTCATTTGAATCAATTGGGATTTTCAAAAACGGGAATTAAAAACAAAAAAAGCCCATTTGAACTTAATCAAACGGGCTTTAGGATAGTTATTTTTGGATTTTGTTAGTTTGGTTTAATTTTCCATCCTTTTTCCTTTAATTCCTTTTCATTCGCACCATATGCAGATGCAAAATCGTCTACATTTTTAACAACGTATTGGTTGCCATTTGGGCAATTAACAACGTAGGAATTTGGCGTTTCTGGTTTTGCGTTTTTGTAAACTGTTTCTTTCTTTTTCTTATTCATTGGATGGCCCCGCGCTTGTTCTTGGTCCTTTCGGATCATTTGTTTCATAGTTGTTGTGACTAGTTGGTTGTGGTGCAGACGGTGTTTCAATGAAAGATTCACCATCTTCAATTTTTGGCAAACCTGCCATTTCACGGGCTTCATTTTTTGTCATTAATCCACCTGTGAATAGATCAAGAGCAACTTTGCTGTTCATTTGAATGTCACCCTTCGCATATCGTGTGCTGTCAAAACCGATTGTGTATTCGGTATCTTTTCCGAGCAATGCAGCCGCTAGTTTGTCCGCGATGTTGTTTGCAATTGGTTTCAATCCACGGTTGTAGAAGGTGGAATTAGCCTGTGCCATGTTGCTAAATTTGGCGCTGTCAGTGTCATTCAAAAATTGCGCTGGCACGTTAAATAGAGCAGCTATTCGGCGCATAGATTGTTGTTTCAAAGCTTGGCTGTCAGCATCACTTGCCTTCATTGGCAGGTGCTGTTTGAACGTCATCCCGTCAGTTAGAATAGCTGTTCCACCAACAGACGTGCCACCAGCACCAAATCTTTTCTGCCAGCCCTCAACAATCGCTTTTCGAATATTTGGTTCAACAGATGTTGGTGCTTCAATTACACCGCCAACAGACGTGCCATTACGAAAATTATTCGTTAAATTTTGGTCTAATGCCGTGTCTTGTTCGATTAGTGCTTTTGACAACATTATCCTGCTGTCACCCTCAACATTCTGCCCTACAATGTCGCGAATGTGGATGATATCTGCTTCTTTGTAGATCGTGCCGTTTGTGTGGCGATAACTGCGAATATAAAATTGGTTCATTTGCGGCGTAATATCAGCAGGGTCTAGTGGTACAAGATCAGTTACCCGATTGTTGCCACGAAAAATTTGCACATACGCATTGCCATAAAATAGAATGTCGGAAACTAATCTTTCTTTAAATTCACTGGCAGACATATTGTTATTTGGACGTTTTAAAATCGCGTTCAATGGATGGTCAACAGGTTCAAATGACTCTGAATCTTTCTGTGCAACAGACCAAGACAATTGCCCAATTTGTTCTGATAATATGTTTACACAATTTAGCACAGTCGGATTTTGACGGGCTATTTGAACGTCAAATTCGGTCGCTTTTGACGCGCCACTAATATAAAAATCATATCTTGATTGTGCTTGTGGTGTTTCTTTTGGTGTTAACCATTGTGATAATCTTCCAAACATTAATTATTTCCTCAAAAATCTATTTCCTTTCTTTCTATTATTTAGTGTTAATAGAACTCGTATTCGGTTGTTCCAGTTTCAGTTTCTGTTTCAGTTTCGATATCGTCTTCACCAAAATAGAAACCATAATTTGGTTTTGGCTCGTTTAAATTGGCTCTTACCATTGCCATAATGATAGCAATTACGGAGTCAATTTTTAGATTAACGTCTTCACCTTTACGAACTTTTACGTTTTCATTCGTATCAACAAAGATGCGACAATTCGAAACCATCCAGTTTAAAAATTCGTCTTTTTCGCTAATCAATTCACCATTCAAAATTTTGATTTCAACTTCTTTGGTTGTTGGTGAAAGAGCCTTCATAGATTGTTGAACATCAACCATTGTAAACCCGTCTTCTGCAAGCTGGTTTGTCAAAGTAATTGCAGACCAATCGTCAAAACAAATTTCTTCTACCTGATATTTGCTGGCTATTTTGTGGATGAAATCGCGGATTGCAGCGTGATCAGCTACTTCACCTTCTGTGACAATCAATTTGCCACTATCACGCGCGTCTGCATACACTTGGCGAACGTACTTTGCCGCCTCTTTGAATGCCTTTTCTGGAATAAAACATTGGTGATCTACATAAAATTTGCCGTTGGTATCAGGTCCAAACACCATCGCAACAGATGACAAATCTTTGGTAGCGCCTAAATCTAGACCAATATAAAGGGGTAAATTGCGATTAATTTTTTCAACAGCGTTCTTTTTCCATTTCTCAATAGGAATCCAAGATTCATTTGTTTCAATGAATTCATTTAGATATTTCGTTCTGTAATTTGCGGCTACTGTGGTGATTGATTTGGCTTGTTCTAATTCCTCTTGGTAGAAATCTTTTTTTACAGACACGCCAAGGTTTGGTTGTGCCTTGATAACGTTTCGCAAGTCCTGCCAATCGTCGCCGCTGTCAATTTGATAGGCTAAACAGAATATTCTTTCGTCTTCTAATATCCCGTCTAAAACTTTCTTCGCATAATCCAGTTGACCTAGGAAAAAGCTATTTTCATTTCCGGGCTGTCCTGTTGTTAGATGCACGATCAACGGGCTTTTTTGGTTGCCCATTGAAGATGTGACCACGTTAATTAGGTTAGGATCGGTGATCGCTGCACTTTCATCAGCAACAGCTAAACGAATATTCAGACCGTCCAGACGTTTTGAATCTTTTGACAAGGGAACGTAACGATTCCACTTGGCCAGATTGGATAGATTGTTTGTAGTTTCCTTAACATCTTTTGTTAAAATTGGGTCTGAAACGTCTTTCATTCTGCCAGACATGCCGAACACCAGCTTTGCCTGTTCCTTACGCGTGGCCAAAGTGACAATCTGGCTACCCTCTGGTGCAAACATAAGCTCATACAAGGCAAGTGCGCCCAAAATGGTAGATTTCCCTGCTTTACGTGCAACTAAGGTTATGGCGCGGGTATAGCGTCTTATATCGCTGTCGTTCTTATCTATCCAACCGTATAGGTTAACCATCAAGAATGCTTGCCACGGTTGTAGTATGATATTTGAACCAGCAACTGGCCCTTCGACAAAATTTAACGCTTGAATGTAGGCCAGCACGTGGCCAGCCTTTTTAACATCAAATTTCCAACGAAAATCTTTGTTATATTGACGTTTTTCAACATCATTTAAGAACTTTTGCGCCTGTTTAATTACATATTCACCAGCTATTAATTCGCCCTCTGCTACCTTTCGTGAATATTCAACCGCGTCTTCAACCGTCGATTTCCTTTCTAAAATAAAATTTGTTGTCATTTCCTTTCTCTGTTTGGTTATGATCCATTCATTAATGACTCATTTTCGTTTACCTCAACTGTCGTACCTTCAATTAAAGGTACGCGCGTATTTGGCGTTAAATGAAATTCAGACAACATGGGGATTATTGAACGGCTAATTTCCAATAAAACAGATGACGCTAATTTGCGGTCTATTTTTAACGTAGCTCGTTCATTCTTTGGCGCGGATTCATACAATTGCATAACATCGCGATACATAACAATTTGATCAACCAACAACGAAAGCAGGATTCCGTGTTCCTCTTGCGTCTGCCCTTGATTGTGCAAATAGTCGGAAAATGTATTGAATATTGTTTGCTTTGAAACGTCACTGCCAGCTTGCATAAAATAGGGAATATCCAAGTGCGATAGCCGCTCAACTGGAACTATTAAACCGCCATGTAAATCGTTTCTAAATGTGCCTTCTAATTTGTGTTCAGCTAAACTTTTTTTATTATGTCCGCCAGAACGCCCCTTTTTGCCAGCCATTAATTCCCATTTCCTCTTTTAATATCTCATTTAATTCAATGGTATTTAGTGGAAATGAGCAGTTTATCCCTAAATAATTTTGTACAATAAGGGGAACAAATAAATGGATGATTACGATTACGTCAGAAAAAGATTAGATCAACATTCAGAAACAATATCTAATCACTCTGCAAAAATTGGCGTGATTGAAAGCAAAGTTGACACCAATGGCCGAGATTTAAAAACTTTTAAAGATGCTGTTGTTAAAGTTTTGGTTGGTTTGATATTGGCAGGAATAACGGGACTAATTGGATTCTTGATTAGTGGCGGTCCTGCATTATGAAAGAGAAAACAAAATTAAAGAGTCTGGTAATTTCGGCTTATACAATATTGGCAATCAATTTAGCGATATTTGCTAAACCGTCTTTGGAATCGGTGATATTTCCAGTTGTTTCAGAAATTGAAACGGTTGAATCCACGAATATAGATGCCGATTTACAGCGCGTTTTTGTGAGATTTAAAAAATATCGGGATTGCGATTTTGTCGGATTGAGAATGTCAGACCCACTTGGCTACAGAGTCAAATTCGAATTTTTAGATCAGCATGGCGGCGATAGCTATCATTCAAGGCCAGCAGGGGTGAACGTAGCTGGTCCTTGGTTGGTGTACAGCAGCTATCCACTAGAAGAAATGAAAATAGAGGCCATTCACTTCTGTGACGGTCTATTCGGTAGAAAAAATAAAGTAACAAGCGTGATGAATGATGGAAAATAAAACATACAAAAGAGAAGTGGCAATTGCGCTATTGGTAGTAATGTTTCTGCTATTCGCCGCTGGCTTCTATGACGAATATTTTAAAGAAATCGGTGAATTGCTGGTTAGCCCTGTATTCCTGTTTAGTGGTGCATCTTTTGGGCTGGATTCATTCTCAAAACAAATGCGAAAATGAAGAATAAACGAGCTAACAGACCATGTACAAAGATGAGTGGTTGCCGTGCTTTTTCTTGTGATGACGATCTGTGTAGAGCTAAGAAATTTAAGCGTCATGACGTAAAACGAATAGGTAACGAACACCACAAATTTTATAATACTAAAGTATGGGCGGCTATTCGTGATGTTCAGTTGTCGCAATATCCACTGTGCGAACGCTGCATTGGAATGGACGTGGTTACACCTGCTGTTGTGGTAGATCACATTATACCATTTCGCACTGCTGACGATGCTGGCTGGAAATTGTTTGTATCACGCAGTAATCACCAGTCATTGTGCAAAGCCTGTCATGACAGTGAAAAGCATAAAGGCGAAGTGAAAGGCATATTCCATAATTGGACTGATAGCAGACATAAGCAGACATAAAAAAACCGCCACAATGGGCGGTCTAGTTGCGAGTCATTATCAAAAAAGAGCCATTTGCTAACATGTAAAAAAATTCACTGCGGGTGTGCTATATTGTCGCACCCCTTTTTGCGTTTTGGGAGTGTGACATTTATGTAACAAATATAAACGAGCGGGATAGACAAAGAAAACTACCCCGCTCTGACTGAACATCGTTATTTAGGTGTTTTTACAATCTTCAATCTTAACTAAAAGCTCTGGCTGTGTTTTCTTAATTATACCAGAAATCATGACACCAGCAAATACAGCCATGCCGCCAATTTCTTCGTCTTCCAACATTGATACTGTAACAGCGCCGCTTACGTTAAGAATAAACTGGTCAAATCTTTCTGGATATTCTTCACCAGCAAAAACATAGAACACAATTTCTTTCGGTGATAGATCACGGTCTGTTTTCTTGTCTTTGTTTGTCATACTTTGAATAAACATTTTCTCTACATGGGGTAAAATCTTTTTCTTTTCCCATGACCAAAGGCTGTCATATTCTGCAACTGCTTCAACTACCTCTACACATTCTTCTTTCGTAAATGGATCAACAAGGCCCATTTTTTCTTCTGCATAAGCTGGTGCAACTGCGCCACTCATTACCATTGCTGCTGTCGCTGCTGTCATTAAAATCTTTTTCATTTGTCTTTTCCTTTTGTTGTCTTGTCTTGTGATTGTATTTAGTAATTTACCGTTTTTGCTCGATTATCACCTTTTCTAATAGGCTGGCATAATATGTGCCAACCAAGATCGCTATTAAGTTACCTTTCAATAAAGGTTTGCCTCTAATTTTCCTTTCAAATGTTGCACCATTCTGTCCCTTAACTGTTAACTTTCCGCTGTCATTAATGGACATTTTCAGATTAACGCCATTAAACTTAAATGGATTCACGTCACCATTAATTGCTTTCTGATATGCAATCGCTAATGTTTCACGATCATTCTGGTCAATTGGCATAACAATTTGACTGCTGTTATGCGTTGTTTGAAGATGGTTTTCCAATCTCATATTTGTTGGACATACATTTGATTCATCACCGTCAATTGCAATTACCTTCGTCCCTATTATTCTTTCACCAATGTAGATTCCAAATGCTTCACGAATAGCTTTGAACGTTTTATTGGTTCCTGATAGCTTTAATGCATATGTTCCAGCAGTTGACCTTTTCTTAATGATACTTCCATTACGTCTGTAATAACGTCCTTCGTGAATATAAAATTCCTTTTCAATTTCTTCTAATGTCATTTCCTTTACCTGTTTAAGAATCATTAACTGTTATTATAATTGATGTTGTTACGCCGGTAAACCGGATGAATAATCTTTTTCTTGTTTTCATTAGTGGATAATTAATGTGAAAAAAATCTGGCGATTTTTGTTCCTGCTGGCGCAGGTCTCTTTGTTCTTATTCTTTGTTCAATCATTATGACAATCACCAGTGACACCTGAATAGGTAGTAGGGGGAATAGGTTCTCTACGTACTAACGGTTAACCTATATTTTTACAAAAAAAACACCAGTGACACCTGAATAGGTAGTAGGGGGATGTATCTCTACGTACTAACGGTTAACCCTATTTCCCATATCACATAGTTAACCGTTAGTACGTAGTACTCTACTACTCTCCCCATTCTCTAAAGAGTCACTGGTGAATGTAATTAATGGTTATTGTTACTGTTGATTAGAATTTAATTAAAATATCAGGACGTGAAACGAAAAATCGTCAGATTTTTCCCACTAATGATTCATTAATGAATGTTATGATTTTGTTTCCAAATCTATTGACCAGACATTGAAAGTTTGATATAGTTTCTTTAGTGGTTATCATTAATTTTTCTAATGATTCGTTTAGTTATTATGAAAACTTTTCATGTAAAAATGTTAAAATAATTGGGAATAGCTACCCTTTTAAGCATTCTTTATTACTAAATACCACTGTTAGGCATTAAGCTTTAAAAATGGAAGGTGAAGGGGGCAGCGCAGCCCCCGACACTACTTAAATTTCATTTTACCATAGTTTGAACGTCTAATTTCATTTTTAAAGAAAGCTTAAGACACGAATTGATTTTTCATTATACCATGTAATCGCCTCTTAGTTTTCAACACTAATTGAGGTATTTTTTATGTCTAATGACAAGTTAATTAACGAAAGTTTCCACACACTACCAGCGTTTCGCAACTGCCCATCTTTAAAGCAAGTTGTTATTACTGGTGATAGTTTCCGCACAGTTTCAGATAGCATATATGCTGAATACAACTTTGATGATTTGATTTCAAAGAAAGGCGGTCCAAAACCAAATATTCCCATTATTCTAGATGTTATCCTGTCAAATTTGATAGCAACACACCGCAAGAATCCCGATTTCTATTTGCGCGTTAGTCTTGACGAAAGAAACCCCATTTACATTAGAAAGAGCCGCTACAATGCGCACGGTATAACGAATAAGATTATGCCTATTCTAGATCATATGGTGAAAGTTGGTCTGATAACCATGCACAAGGGGTACTATGACCGCCTAAACGACACCAGCAGCCAAACTAGAATAAAGGCCAATGCCGAGCTAACAGCCTATTTTGAGCGTGTCAGCGGCTATTCTATTGATCACGGGAAACGTGAATCTATCATTTTGAAATCAGCAGACGGGAAATTGTTAGACTATTCTGATAATGAAGCTGTTGTACTCATGAGAGCTAACCTAAGACTGTACAACGAACTACTAGCCAGCACCCATTTTACAATTGCAGGTAAGGAAGTTTACGCAGAAGACTATAGCAACCGACCAGAACACGCCTTAGCTGGGATGGTTATTGAGCACGATTTGAATGAAGATAAGTTCGTTCGTCGCGTCTTTAATCGCGGAAATTGGTTTCATGGCGGTCGTTTTTATGGCGGTGCATGGCAACAGCTACCATCCAAAACCCGCAAAAAACTTGAAATCAATGGTAAAAGAACTGTCGAGATTGATTACTCTGGTCTACATATCCGCATAATTGCTGCTAGGTGTGGCGTCGATCTAGGCAAGAAAGACCCTTATAAAGTTGGTGTTCTTGATACTTCCATTAATTCAGAGCAGCAGCGCAAGATTTTGAAACTAATCATTTTGATTGCTATCAATGCAAAATCGGTGCTGGAAGCTTGTAGATCATTCACCAACAAACATGCCAACTTGATTGCCCATGTTGAGGGAAGCAAACACGATTACATCAAAAAATATATCAACCGTTTTGTTGAAATTCACCCTTGGGCAAAAAGCTACATCTGTGCAGATGCTGGCATTAAGTTAATGAATGAAGACGCGCAGATTGCAGAAAGTGTAATTATGCACTTTGTTAAAAAGGGGATACCCGTTCTGTGTGTACATGACAGTTTCATTGTTGACGCTGATTATGCAGACGAACTTGAAACTGTCATGCGCGAAGTAACTGTCATAAAATATGGAGTCGAATTTCAGACCGATTATGACAAAGAACCTGTTGCACCAAAGACCCCCAAAACAGAAACTATTTTCGATTTATTCGCTAATTCCAAGCGTGTCAAAAAGTGTGACGTGGTAGCAGGTAGAGGCGAATTTATGACATTGTTGGTTCCAGCTTTGAAAGACATTGCTAATACCAATTCCATTTTGAACAACCAAGTTCTTTTGGAAGACACCACTGTTAAAGTGATAAGATTGCATAACAAGATGCTGAAAAAGGAAAAATTAGGACGTTATGGCATGAAAAAGCCAAACGATTTTGTATTACCAGAAAACTTTGATGACGCTCAAAAAGTGTTTGACCTTCTACAAGATGCCATGACCAACTATTTAAACCAAAAAGCAGGATAAGAATAGATAGGAAAGGAAAAATGTCACTATATATTAAGAATGAGATATTGGCTCGAAACAAATTTACTGCAAACACTGTCACGCAATGTGACCCGTTTGTTTACCTTTGGGAAAATGAAAAGAACGGTATGAAATATATTGGCGTTCACAATGGACAGAAAGGCTATTGCTATGCTGGTAGTGGAAAATTGTTTGTTGAGGCATTTAACGAAAATCCCGAATATTTTTCTCGTGTTATTTTGGATCACTCAACCAGTTATAATTACGTTATTGAAAGGGAACAATATTATCTGAATCATTTTTGGGCTGGCGGTAATGAAAGTTGGTACAACTTGACGCCAATGACAGATCAGGAACAGCAAGTTTGGAGAGACAAAGAAAATAGATTGAGGCAAGAGCACATCGCCGCCCTACGTCAAAAAATTGGTTATTCTGGTGTTTCATTTAAATAATCCCAAAATTTCGTTTTTACTAAATAATAATAAGAAATGAGAATTTCTACTGAACAAGACATTAAACAAAGAGAAAGGAAATGATTACAAACAAATTAAAAAAAATTGCAGCCGCCAAAGATTGGGATATTGTATCAGAAATCACAAATTCGAATGGAAAAAAGAAAGTTAGATTAAAAAACAAAACTTGTGATTGCGTCAAAGAAGTCAGTCATGGCCATTTGTACAGCCAAACACGTTCACTAAAATGCAGGATTCATGGCGAAACAAGAAAAGAAACAACAGATTTATACATAGCATCAGCAGAAGAGCGCGGGTTTGAATATGTCGGACGTTCCACTAAAAAAGCTCACGTTGAGCTTGAATGTGAAAATTGTGGTGCACCAAAGACTGTCCATTCCAGCAATCTAGTCCGTTCGTCCATTCGTTGCCGCGAGTGTGATCTAAGTGGCGCTAGAAACGGCAACGAAGCTGCTTTCACATATCTTGCACGTGTCACCATGCCAGACGGGTATATTTGGATAAAACACGGTTCCACGCGAATGTTGGAATATCGTATCAAAAATTTAAGTTCAAAGAATGGTGCAACAGTTGAGCTATTGGCGCATAGGGTGCACCCAAATAGAAAAGAAGCATTTTCTGCCGAAACCGATTTCAAAGCTACCTATGCGTCTTTTCAAATTGATTATGATGACGCGATTAAAAAGAAAATTGTGGATGGTAAAAAAGAGGCGTTTACACCAGATATTTTAGCAGAAATTGGCATTGGCGTGTAATCATGATCATGATCATTATTGCAGCTATCCTATTCGCATCAATTTACTACGTGCAAACAACGAAAATTACAGAATATGACATTTTTTTACTGCAACAGGCACAACACCACTGTGAGAAAATAAAACGAATAATCGAAAAATAAAAAAAAACCGCGTCACAATCAAATGACGCGGTTTTTTACTAAGCAGGGGATATGATTACTGGTTTTCGATCCGAACAGCGTCTTCACCGTACTTTTCAACAGCCTCTGCGAACCAAGCTGGCTTTCGTCCAGCAGCGCCACAAGTTAGTGAATGATCGTCAGGATGGCGGAAAACTGGTGCAGCTTTCTTGCGTGTCTTTGTTCCAAACAAATCTTCTTTTGTGAGTCCAAGCATTTCAGCTTTTTCTTTCAAATCAGCAATAGCTTCTTCTTTTTTGTTTTCAATGGCGTTGGTCAACTGTTGCTGTGCATCCATCAGTTCTTCCAAAGACATATTCGAAAAATCCATTTTCATTTTTTTAAACTCCGTTTTGTTATTGTTCCTGTCGTTTTTCTAAATTCCATTTCTTATCCGGTCAAGGGGCAAAAATCGCGATTTACTAAATAAAGGTATGAACAACAAAACAAAGAGGAATACCAAAATGGAAAACGAATATATTAGCCCTTACCAAATTTTACGAAATATAGAAGCTTACAACAAAGAAGTAAAAGCGATTACCGTGCGCGCAAAAGCACGTCAAAGAGCGTTTGAAAAAAAGAAAGAACAGCTTTTGAAAAAGGTGCAATAATGAATAGACAACAATTTAAAGAGCGTGTGGCGTTAATGGTGATTGCGATAATTGAAGACGAATTTGACAGGTCATCAAAAGAAAAAAAGCCAATGTCATTTTTTTCACAAGAAGTAGACGATATTTTAAGAACCGTTGAAAGATATGACGCAGAAATAGCCGAATTGATTCATGATAAGATATAAGAGGAAACAAGATGTTTAATGTAATGAATAAAGCGCCACTTTATTTGATGAAAAATGGTCACAAACTAGTAGGGCGATTAGATCGCGCAGAAGTGCCAGTAGACGAAGCAATAGCCATTATGGACGAACTACCAGAAATGGACGAAGACGCCGCAACACAAATTTGGCTGTTGTTGGCAGTTTGGCTATTCAAAAATAGTAAAAGTGATATTGCCCATTTCGAATTAATGTCACCAGCGCCTGACGGTCTACCATTTGATGAATCTGAAATCGCTGATTTGATTGATCAGCATCAAATGTAATGGAATCATTAACTGTCGGATCAACCAGAGCCACGTGAAAAAGATGCAAAATCCGCTTGACAGGGTAAATTTGGGGTAACTTGGATAGTGTTTTGGATACTAAATGTGATACTATTTGTCCGCTAATACCCTTCACAAGTTATTGATTTTAAACGATTTGTAATTTCGTCGGACAATCCCTGTCTCTCCGCCATTCACTCTCGTTCCCCAGTCAGTCCAACCTTATTCCCGTACGTCACTACGCCCGCGCTCTTGACACGACTCGCGCCCTTTCAAATACTGACTGAGTGACCAGTTAATTTCCGTTCAGTGGAAATCACGGGCTTGGGAGGGCTTTGATTTTGGGACAGACGAAGGCGCAGTCAGCAGGGGTGGAATCTCTTTCCGCGGCTAAGGAATCCCGTTTTGATGCTATTCTGGATGCGTCTGAAACCGTCTTTGCCCGCTGCGGTTACGAAGGTGCCACCATGCGCGAGATTGCGGAGCGTGCGGGAGTGGCGCAGGGGTTGATCCACTATCATTTCAAATCCAAGGAAGTTCTGTTTGAGGCTATGGTGTCGCGCCGGTCGAAACAGATCAATGAAACGCGGGCCATGCTACTGGACCAGATATTGCAACAGGCGCAGAGGCCCGATCTAGAACCGATCGTTGAGGCGCTGTTCCGCCCCACCATTGAGGCCGGACTCTCGCAAGCCAGTGACGGCGGTGCCTTTGCGCAGATTCTGGTTACGACAGCCAATTCCGCAACGGAGCGGGAACAACTGCTGACCGAGAAATACTACGACCCTATCGCGCAGAAATTCATCCGCGCCTTTATGCAGGTAGAACCCGGCCTGACCCGCGCCAATGCGGTTTGGGCCTATATGTTTGCCATTGGCGTGGGCATGACCATGATGGCCAAGACCGGACGTCCGGCCCGCCTGTCCGATGGTCTGTGCGACGACGGGGATGCGGATGAGATGTTGACCAAGATCGTCCCGTTCATCTGCTCCGGTATCAGGGCGCTTGGCTGATTATATACTATCGAAATTCACTTCTGGGAGGAAAAGAATGAAACATTTGATTAAAAACAGCGCCGTAGCGGTGGCCCTATTGGCCGGAGCGACTGTCGCCGCGCCCCCTGCCACGGCCGAAGAAATCAGCGCCACGGTGGTGGCCGGACATCCCCCGGTTTTCCGCTGGGTAAAACACGTCAGCCAGACCTTTATTCCGGCGGTGAATGCCGCGCTGGAGGATTCGGAATATACCATCAACTGGAGCGAGCAATACGGCGGGTCGCTGGCCAAAGTGGGTGACGAACTGGAAGCAACCGAGGAAGGGCTCGCGGAAATCGGTCTGGTGTCGAGCCTGTTTGATCCGGCCAAGCTCGCCGTGCAGAACGTCACCTATTTCACGCCGTTTGTATCCAGCGACTCTACCGTTGTGGCGGAATGGATGGACAAACTACAGGCCACAGATGCGGATATGAAGGCGGCGTGGGAGGCAAACGGTCTGGAATATCTGGGCGGGGCTACGGGCATCGACGACTATCTGCTGATGACCAATTTCCCCGTGGACAGCATTTCGGATCTCGAAGGCAAGAAGATCGGCGCGCCCGGTCCGGCTGTGAACTGGCTGAAAGGCACTGGCGCTGTCGGGGTCTCGGGCAACCTGACCACCTATTACAACGAGATCAAAACCGGCGTTTATGACGGTGTGATCGTCTTTGCCTCTGCCGCTGTGCCGGGCAAGCTGTATGAGGTTGCGCCCCATGTGACCCGCATCGGGTTCGGTGCGCAATATGCCGGTGGTATCGCGGCCAATAAGGACTGGTATGACGCCCTGCCCCCGATGGTGCAGAAGGCCCTGAAAGGGGCGGCGATTACCAACCGGATCGCCTATCACAAGGATCTGGACGCAACCGTTGGCAAATTCCTGAGCATCATGGAAGAAAACGGTGCGACCGTTAAACAGGTGGACGAAGCCTTCCGCAAGGAATGGGCCGACGGCATGGATAATGTTGCCAAAATCTGGGCCGACAAGCTGGATGCGGACGGCGTTGGCGGCACCCGCGTTTTGAAATCCTACATGGACACCATGCGCGAGGCGGGTGCAACGCCGGTTCGCAACTGGGATCAAGAGTAATCTCCCTGACTGGGGCGGGTCGTTTGCCCGCCCCTTTTTTTCCAAGCTGACTGGACCTTTCGATTATGACCGATTTTCATGCCGACTCCGGGCAGGCGTTTCTGCCGCCGTGGTTTCAGTGCATCCGCCGGATTGCAGACGTAATGACGCTTGTGCTGAACGTGATCGGCACCCTTTTGATCCTTGCGGTAATGGTGCTGGTGAATGCCGATGTGATCGGGCGCGTGGGGTTTAACACCCCCGTGTCGGGCGTGCCTGAAATCGTCTCAATGTCCATCGTCGCCATCGTCTTTTTGCAAGTGGCGCAAGCGTTTCGTAAAGGCCGTCTGACCCGCACCGATGCGGTGCTCGATTACATCCAGAAACGCGCACCGCGCCTGCGCAGCTTGTTGGAATTGATATTCACTCTGGCCGCTATCGCATTGATCTGGCAGCTTTATGCGGCAAGTGAGCCCCTGTTCGTCAAAGCATGGGTACGAGGCACCTATGAAGGCACAGTGGGCGATTTCACCGCCCCGATCTGGCCGGTGAAACTGATCATCCTGATTGGCTGTGCGGCCCTTTTGGTGCAACTGGTGCTGCATGCCGTAACCAGCCTGTTCGCGCTGTTCGCTGCGAAAGGTCCCACGTCATGAGCCCGTTTGAAATTGGCCTGACCTCCTTTGGTGCGATGGTTGTCATGGTGTATCTGGGGTTCTGGGTGCCCTTTGCGCTGATGTTGTCGTCTTTCGTCGGCGTCTGGTTGATCAAGGGGTCGCCTCTGCTGGCAGGCAAGCTGCTGGCGCTGGCCGCCTCTGAAACCATATCGAGCTATTTCTTCGGCGTGGTTCCGCTGTTCATCATGATGGGGTTTATCGTTTCGGTCACGGGCATGGGGCGCGATGCTTTTGACGTGGCAAATCATATGTTCCGGCGGGTCCGCGGCGGGCTTGGTTTTGGCACGGTCGGGGCCAATGCCATTTTTGCAGCTATTACAGGAATTTCAATTGCTTCTGCGGCAGTCTTCACACGCATTGCCGTACCAGAAATGCGCCGCCACGGTTATTCCAAGCGGTTTTCTGTCGGGGTTGTCGCCGGATCTTCGGTGCTCGGGATGTTGATCCCGCCAAGCCTGCTTTTGATCCTCTATGGCCTGCTGACGGAACAATCCGTCGGGGACCTGTTCATCGCCGGCGTTTTGCCCGGACTGTTGCTGGCCTTTGTGTTCTGCCTCGGGATCTTTCTGGTGGCTCTGTTCAAGCCCAAACTGATTGGCGAGGGCATTACCGATCCTTCTGACGATACGGATACGCTGACCACGCGGGAGGTATTGGCCAAAGGTCTGCCCATCGCCGCGTTGATCGGTCTGGTTCTGGGCGGGATTTACGGCGGGTTCTTCACCCCGATTGAGGCCGGTGCCATTGGCTGTTCCGGTGCTATCATCATCGGATTGCTGCGCCGCGCCCTTACCCTAAAGGATTTCTGGGAGGTTCTGACCGATACCGGCCTGATCACCGCCGCGATTTCCTTTCTGATCATTGCAGCACAAATGTATTCGCGGATGCTGGCCCTAAGCGGCGTACCTGCGGGCTTTGGCAATTTTGTTGCAACCGCGGAAATCGGCTATTGGGGCGTGATCCTTGCCTATGTGCTGCTGGTGATCCTGATGGGCACCATTCTGGACAGTTCGTCAATCATGCTGATCCTCGTGCCCTTGATGCTGCCGGTTCTGTCCCTGTTGCAAGTGGATCTGATCTGGTTCGGAATCATCACCATCATCGCCGTTGAAATCGGGCTGCTGACACCGCCCTTTGGCATATCGGTCTTTGTGATCAAATCTTCTCTGGATGATCCGAGCATCACGCTCGGGGACATCTTTTATGGCGCAGCGCCCTTTGCGGTGTTGATGCTGGTGGTGCTCGGCCTTGTGCTCGCCTTCCCGCAACTCGCCACGGCATTGCTTTAGGAAAGGACATATTATGCCCCGTCGCTTTGTAGATCTCTCTGTTCCGCTGGAAACCGGCATTGCCTCGGACCCGCCGATCATGCTGCCTGAAATCGAATATATGACCCACGAGCAAACCGCCGAGCAGGTTTTATCCTTCTTCCCCGGTCTCCAGAAAGAGGACCTTCCGGGGGGTGAAGGCTGGGCGGTTGAAAAACTGACCGTGGCCACCCACTGCGGCACCCATCTGGACGCGCCCTACCACCACCACTCCACCATGAGCAACGGAGAGCGCGCGATCACCATCGACGAAGTGCCGCTGGAATGGTGCATGAACCCCGGCGTCAAACTGGACTTCCGCCATTTCGAGGACGGTTATCTGGTCACAGCGCAGGACATAGAGGCGGAACTGAAACGCATCAATCACGAAATACAACCCCTTGATATTGTTGTGGTGAACACCTCTGCCGGTGCCGCCTATGGCCAGCCGGATTACCTGTTGAAAGGCTGCGGCATGGGCCGCGAGGCGACGTTGTATCTGACCGAACGGGGCGTGCGCGTCACCGGAACAGACGCGTGGAGCTGGGACGCCCCCTTTGCCCTGACCGCAAAGATTTATGCCGAAACCAAAGACCCCTCAATCATCTGGGAAGGCCACCGCGCCAGTATGGACATCGGCTATTGCCACATGGAAAAACTCAGCAATCTGGAGAGCCTGCCCGCGACCGGATTTGAGATTTCCTGCTTCCCTTTCAAAATCAAGGCAGCCTCCGCCGGTTTCACCCGCGCCGTTGCCATTTTCACGGAGTAATTCCGATGCGCCTTGCCACTGTTACCTACAACGACCGCCCGCTGCTGGTGGCTGCAATTTATGACGACCGTCTTCTTAATCTGCGTGCCGCAGCCAAAGCCGCCGGACAGGATGACGGGGATTTCACCTCTATGCAGAGCCTGATTGACTCCGGACAAAGGGGGCTCAGCATTGCCCGCGGGCTGGTCGATCACCCCCAGCAATCCGCCACGATTGCGCAGGCGGATGTGACCTTTCTGCCCCCGATCATGCCAGTGCAATACCGGGATTGTCTGGTGTTTGAGGATCACCTGACCAATTGTTTTAAAGTGATGGAAGAAACCACAGGCCGCAAACACGAGGTGCCGGACGTCTGGTATCAGCAGCCGATCTATTACAAAGGCAACCGCATGTCCTTTATCGGGCATGGCATAGACGTGCAGTGGCCCACCTATGCCGAGCATCTGGATTTTGAACTGGAACTGGCCATCGTTGTTGGCAAAACCGGCAAGAATATTAGGGCCGAAGACGGGATCAACCATATTTTCGGGTATACGATCCTGAACGATGTATCCGCGCGTGATGCACAAATGGCAGAAATGCCGGGGCAGCTTGGCCCCTGTAAAGGCAAGGATTTTGACACCGGAAACATCCTTGGCCCTTATATCCTAACCGCTGACGAAGTCCCACATCCCGTTGCACTGGATATGGAGGCACGGGTGAACGGCGAACGCTGGGGCGGTGGCAACAGCCGCCAGATGCACCACGACTTTGGCGCAATTCTGGCCCATATCTCGGCCTGCGAAACCGTCTATGCAGGGGAAGTCATCGGCTCTGGCACGGTTGGCACCGGCTGCGGTCTGGAACTGGGCAAACGTCTGTCGGATGGCGACAGATTTGAACTGGAGATCGAGAAAATCGGCATTCTCGCAAACCGGATCGTTAAAGGAGCCTAAGCCATGGGAAATCCCATCGACGGCTTTGCGATCGACCCGGACAGCCTGAATACAGTTGGCACGGACCTACAACGCCCCGAATGTATTCTGGCGGAACCGGACGGCTCGCTCTGGTCAGCGGACGCACGGGGCGGTGTGGTACACATACGCCCAGACGGAACCCAGACCCTGATCGCGCAAAAGGTTGAGACCGGCTTTGCCCAAGCCAGTGATGACGCCAGCCGCTTTACCACCGGCACCCTGCCCAACGGACTGGCTTTTGCCCGCAGTGGCGACATCCTGATTTCGAACTTCGGAACCGACCGGCTTGAACTGATGAAGCGCACAGGCGACAGCGAGGTGCTTTACGACAGCATCAACGGCAAGCCCATTGGCAAGGTCAACTTTGTGCTGCGCGACAGCAAGGACCGCCTGTGGCTGACGGTTTCCACCACGATCCCGAACTGGATGGAGGCTTGTAGTCCGAACATCATCGACGGCTTTATCGCTATGGCCGATGAAAAGGGCCTGCGGATCATGGCGGACGGGCTGCATTTCACCAATGAAATACGCTTTGATGGGAATGAAAGCCATCTTTACGCCGTGGAAACCTGTGGAATGAGGATCACCCGCTTTCAGGTGGCCGACAACGGAGACCTGAGCGGGCGAGAAACATTTGGCCCCGAAAGCCACAACGCCTTTATCGACGGGATCGCCTTTGACGCCTATGGCAATCTCTGGGGCACCCATGTGATGACCGACCGCATCTTTGCGATCACGCCCGACGGGGATCTGCGTATCCTGTTGGATGACGACAATGGCTCCCCCGAAGGTAAGGCGCTGCTAAAGGCTTTTGCGCAAGACAAGGTCACACCCGATTTACAACTGGCCTGCGGAGGCAGCATCGCCAACTGGATGGCCAGTATCACTTTCGGCGGACCCGATCTGACGAACGTCTACATTGGCAGCCTGCGCGGCACCACTATCCCCTATTTCAAATCCCCCGTGGCCGGCTTGCCGATGATCCACTGGAACGAGAGGTAATTCCCATGAGCGATACAGAAGAGCAACCGCAACAGGCACTGGTGCAGTTTGACTGTAAAGGCCACGCCACCGGAAAGATGCGCAATGATCTGGAAGTTACCATGTCACAGCCCTTTGCCGAAGGCCCCTTCCACATGGCCACAGATGAAGGCAGCTTTCACGGCGGTGATGCCTCTGCCCCGCCGCCACTGGCGCTGTTTGTCGGGGGACTGACGGGCTGCATCATGACGCAAATCCGCGCCTTTGCGAAACGGCTGAAGGTAACAGTGAAGGATCTGGACGTGGAAACCCGCGTTGTTTGGAACTGGGAGGCCAAGGGCCGCGTCTACGAAACCGCGCCGAAGTCATTTGAAATCGACGTATTGATCGACAGCGACGATCCGCAGGACAAGGTTATCGAACTGATCGAAGCTGCGAAAAGGGGCTGCTTTCTGGAACAGACGCTGGGACAGCAAAACACCATTCACCACCGGATGAAGACACCCGATGGCTGGGTTGACGTTTAAGCCATTTCAATCCTGTCAGGGCTTTACCAGCCCTGACATCACATCCGCTGCAATCTCGAAAGACCGCAGCCGCGCCTGATGATCGTGAATCATCGCCGTGACGATCAATTCGTCCGGTTTGTAGCGGTCCAGAATGATTTCAAGCTGGCTGTTCACAGTATCCGGCGCACCAACCGCGGACACTGACAGCGCATGTTCCACGCCTTCCATCACGGCAGGAGGGATTTGCGCTTTCACATCATCCACAGGCAGCGGCAGCTTGCCCGGTTTGCCCGTGCGCAATCGCGCAAAAGCCAGCAATTGCGAGGAGCGCAAATATTCTGCCTGTGCATCCGTATCCGCCGCGCAAACTCCGGCTGCGACCATCACATAAGGTTCGGACAGAATGGGTGACGGCTTGAAAGATCGACGGTACACATCCAGCGCCTGATCCAGCATGGCAGGGGCAAAATGGCTGGCAAAAGCATAAGGCAGCCCCAGCATCGCCGCCAGTTGCGCCCCATAGAGGCTCGACCCGAGGATATAGACCGGCACCTGTGTGCCAACACCCGGAATGGCACGCACCGGAGCATTGTCGGGCATATCGTCGAAATAGCCCATCAACTCCTGCACGTCCTGCACAAAAGTATCTTCCGGCGACATATGCCGCCGCAAGGCCCGCGCAGTTGCCATATCCGTCCCGGGTGCCCGCCCGAGCCCGAGATCAATCCGGTCGGGATAAAGCGTGGCGAGCGTGCCGAACGCCTCAGCCACCATTAAAGGCGCGTGGTTGGGTAGCATAATACCCCCTGCCCCCACACGCATGGTCGAGGTCGCCCCCGCCACGTGGCCAATAACCACAGCGGTCGCAGCACTGGCAATGCCGGGCATATTGTGATGCTCCGCCAGCCAGTAGCGATGATACCCCGCCTTTTCCGCCAGCTGCGCCAGTTCAACCGTATTTTGCAAAGCCTGCCCCGTGGTCTGGCCTTCGGGGACAGGTGAGAGATCGAGAAGAGAAAAATGTTTCATATCAGCCTATGTAAGCATGCGTTTCATTTCCCCAAGGGGATTGCCCACAGATCAACCGGAGTTTGTAGCTGAGCACAAGGGAAACGGTGGGTCGTGAGGGGGCGAACAATAGCTACAATCAGACATACCGCCCGCTAGCTGGCAGTAGATCGGCGGAACAGAAGGCCCGTGATTACGTTTTGAAGGACCGTTTCAGGGATAGCTTATCTCTGTGCGAAAGCGGTCGTCCTTGTGCATCTGCCAATAGGCTCGGGTGATTTGCTGAGTTATCGGCCCGACCGATCCGGTTCCGATGAATGTGTTATCAACCTTGGTCACAGGCATCACCCCGCCTGCGGTAGAGGTCACGAACACTTCATCCGCCAGCCGTAGATCCTCGGGCGACAGATCACCCGTCACATAAGGGATCTGCAAGTCTTTACCGATGTCAAAGATGGTCTGGCGCGTTATCCCCAACAACACCCCGTATTCGGGCGTGTAGATTTTCCCTTCCTTCACAGCGAAAACGTTGAAACCGGGACCTTCGGCAATATTCCCCTCGGCATCCAAAAGGATCGCAGTTTCAGCGCCCTGCGCATAGGCCGCGTATAATCCTTGAACCAGATCCAGCCAGTGATAGTTCTTCACGGTCGGATCAACTGACGCAGGCGGAATCCGGACCAGATCGGTAACAGCGACATGAAGGCCACGGTCCATCTGTTCAGGGTTGGCAACCGAGGCGAAGGGAATCGCAAAGGCGATAAATCGGTTGACCGCATCCCGCGGGTCGCGGCTGAATGTGGGGGACGTTCCCCGCGTGCAGATGAACTCAACATAGGCGTTGTTCAAACCGGACAGTGCCACGCAGTTTTTGAGGATCTCCGTCACTGCAGCGCGATCGAGCGGGATCGACATATGCAGTTTTTCCATTCCGGCAAAGAACCGATCAAGGTGATCGTCCAGCCGGAAAAATGCGCCCTGCCACACATGCACAACATCGTAGGTCGCATCCGAGTGGAGAAATCCGTTGTCCAGCACGGAAATCTTCGCCTCGCTTATCGGAAGATACTGGCCATCCATATAGGCAACGCCCGGCGGGTATATCGCGGGGTCGGAATGACGGTCAGAAAGCGCGGGGAAGGTATTCATCTTTGCAAACTCCAGTGATCGCAAAGTTATAACGCGCCCCTTGCACAGAGCAATGAGCATGTCATCCCCCCGTCCCTGTTGAGACCTGAATGTGCCGCAAATCAAGGATCATAACGCTGCTTTGCGCCGTATTTTGCTCGTTACAACCACTAATTTTATTGAGTACAAAATGGGGTTAAACCAAGAACCTGAACATACGTATAGTGAATGAAGCGTGAACATGTACGATTTGAACGCGAAATCGTGCATTGTTGGGATAAGCAAAGGCGTGGCCCGTTCTCAGGGCCGATTTAGACAGGTTTATAACCACGCAGGATCACGCACATGGTCAGATTTTCGATGTGGTGGTGCAGCGCTCAGGCTTGGTTAGCGTCTGGCAGGCGATCAGCGCAAAGCGGCGATGATGCGCGGATTAACCTGCTCGGGGCTGCTTAGGACCGCCATGTGGCCCCCCTTGTCGATCTGCTCAAAATTCCACCCCGAGATATTCTGGCGCAGCAGTTCATATATCTCGTCGATGGAATTGACCGTGTCGGCGGCGGTTAGAACGGTCGTCTGCGCGGGCAGATCCCTTTCCCATTCTCGCAGGGAGGTTTCTTCCTTCATTACCGCATCCCACTCATGAAAATTCGGCTTTAATGCTTGGGAAAACTTTTCCTTGCGGTCGTCAGGCATGGCGTTCCAACTGCCTGCTCCGGTCCAGTAATCGGCAAATTTTTCGGCAGCGATCTCCCACGATCCGGCTTTGCCGTGTGCCTTGATCAGATCGCGCAGGGTCACAGCCTCTTGATAGGCGGCGGCGCGCCCGTGCTTGTCCAAAAGGTAAAACGGATTCGGCTCTATCAGGACCAGACGGTTTACCTGCTCCCTGAACAACGCAGCCGCTTTCATTGCGACGCTCCCGCCAAACGAATGCCCGACAAGCGAGAATTGTTCGCCTTTTTCCGGTAGGAAAGGCTCGATCAATCTGGCTTGATCTTCCAGCCGTTGCGCCCCGCTGTCCGCTCCCCAAGCGCGCGTTTTCCCATACCCGAACAGATTAATCGCAATGACATGGAATTCATCCGCAAGTGCCGCCATCAAACTGCGCCACTGTCTGGCGCCTGCGACGCTTGAATGGATCAGGATGACTTTTTCACCACGTCCCGCTTCGATGAAATCTGTGTCGTGGGCTCCCATAACAGCGCCTTTGAAATGCCAAGATGAACCATTCCTACCACAAAAAGCGATTCTACGGAATGTTGCCTCGTCCGCCCGCCATCGAACCTGCCCGTGACGATAGATCAGCACCGGACTCAGCCGATCAAACGAACCGACAAGATATAAACTGTAGAAATCGGGGGTTTTGCGCAAGGAATTGTCAGGACGACCCCAATTAAAGGAAATTGTCCAATAATTTCAAGTGGTACCCGAGGCCGGACTCGAACCGGCAAACCTTGCGGCGGGGGATTTTGAATCCCCTGCGTCTACCAATTCCGCCACTCGGGCAACGCTTGGGTGATTTAGCCTTCCCGATTATCCGCGTCAACGGAAAAATCGGGTTTTTCCCTCACTTACAGCGACGCGGCTCCGAAGGTGTCGCATTGCTGGATGTCGGCGGTTTCAAAACCGCGCTGGAACCAGTTCTGGCGCTGCGCGGATGTGCCGTGGGTAAAACTGTGGGGGTTCGGACGCTGGCCGGCGTTACGTTGCAGCGTATCGTCCCCGATCTGGCGGGCGGCGTTGAGCGCCTCGCCCAGATCGCCCCGTTCCAGCGTGCCAAGCCGGTCCTGTGCATAGCGGGCCCAGATGCCGGAAAAACAATCCGCTTGCAGTTCGATCATTACGGAAACGCGGTTGCTCTCCGCCTGCCCCATCCGCGCGCGGGCCTTGTTCGCCTCGGCCAGAATGCCCAGTTCGTTTTGAACGTGATGGGCGATTTCATGGGCGACAACATAGGCAGCGGCAAAATCCCCCGACGCACCAAGCCTGCGGGACAAAGTGGTGAAGAAATCCGTGTCGAGGTAGGCTTTCCGGTCTGTAGGACAGTAAAACGGACCCGAAGCGCCATTTGCACCGCCACAGGGGGATTGGGTCGCGCCTTTGAAAAGGACCATCGTGGCGGGACGATAGGTGGCATTCAACTGCTGTTCGAAAATTTCGGCCCAGATGGTTTCCGTATCCGCCAGCGTCACCGAGACAAATTGCGCCGCCTGTTCGTCTTGCGGTGTCAGTTCCACACTGCGCCCGCTGGTGATCTGACTGCCACCGGTATTAAGGAATGGCGTCACATCCACCCCGAGGAAATATCCGATCGCCAGCACAGCAAGCAGTCCAAAACCGCCGATGCCACCCGCAGCCCGTACCCCGCCGGAGCGACGGCGGTCCTCTATGTTACGGCTTCCCTGCCGGCCTCTCCATTTCATCTCAGCACTCCCGAAAATGTGATTTTTATTGAAACTAGCGCAGCCGCGTCGGGGCGCAAGGCTTGACCCATACCGGACGACGGGGCATGAGAAACAAAAAACGAGAGGCGCTTGCAGTGTTACGCAGATTTTACGAGTGGATTCTGTCTCTGGCCCAATCCCGCTGGGCGCTGGCGGCACTGGCCGTTATCGCTTTTGTGGAAAGCTCGGTTTTTCCGATCCCGCCCGATGTGCTGCTGATCCCGCTGATCCTTGCCGCACCGACCCGCGCCTTCACGCTGGCGGCGGTCTGTACGGTGTCATCGGTTCTGGGCGGCGCCTTTGGCTATTACATCGGGGCAGAGCTGTTCGACGCCATCGGACGCCCGATCCTAGAGTTTTACCACAAGGCAGAGGCGTTTGAATCCTTCAAGCTGCGGTTTAATGAACAGGGCCACTGGGCGGTTCTTTTTGCCGGGATCACCCCGTTTCCCTATAAGGTCATCACCATCACGTCAGGCGCGACCGACCTGCCCTTCTGGTCTTTCCTGTTCTGGTCGCTGATCGCGCGCGGTGTGCGGTTCTTCATCGTGGCGGCGCTTTTGTGGCACTTCGGCGCACCCATCCGTGATTTCATTGAACGCCGCCTTGCCTTGGTGTTCACTGTGTTTCTAATACTTCTGGTTCTCGGATTCTGGGCGGTGAAATACTTCTGATGCAACAAAGACTTATCCTACTGGCCGCGCTTGGCTCTGCGCTGATGCTGGCCACGGCTTTCGGGTTTCAGCACATTGGCGATCTGGCCCCTTGCAAGCTGTGCATCAACCAACGCTGGCCCCATGCCGTGGCCGTTCTGATCGGCTTGGTCGCGGCCTTGTTTCCCCATCGCATTCTGGCCCTGTTTGGCGCGGCGGCGGCCCTTAGCACTTCTGCCATCGGCTTTTATCACGCCGGAGTGGAGTGGAAATGGTGGGAAGGTCCAAGCACCTGTACCTCTGGTCCGGTCGGAGAACTGGCGGTGAAGGATCTGTTAAACCAGATACTTGAGGCGCCAATGGTGCGCTGTGACGAAATCCCGTGGGAGATGTTCGGCCTGTCTATGGCAGGTTGGAACGGCGTTATCTCGCTTGGTCTGGCGCTGGTCTGGCTGGCAGCGGCGTTTCAGCCAAAAACCCGCTAGGGCATTCAGGACTCTGGCGACTCAGGCTTCGAGTTCGGCATCCCAGTAGAGAAAATCCATCCAGCTTTCATGCAGGTGGTTTGGCGGGAATTTACGCCCAGCGTTCAGCAACTGGTTGGCCGAAGGCTGCATCGGGGTGCGGCGCAGTTTCATATTTGCCTGCCGCAAGGAACGCGCCCCCTTGCGCAGATTGCAAGGCCCGCAAGAGGCCACAACGTTCTGCCACGTGGTCTTTCCGCCACGGGACCGTGGCACCACATGGTCAAAGGTCATATCCCCGCGCGACCCGCAATACTGGCAGGTGAATTCGTCCCGCAGAAACAGGTTAAACCGCGTAAACGCCGTTGTTCGCGCCGGTTTTACGTAATCTTTCAACACGATCACCGAGGGAATGCGTATCTCGACAGAGGGCGAATGCACTGTTCGCTCATACTCTGCCACGATTGTGACGCGGTCCAGATAGGCCGCTTTTACAGCCTCCTGCCAGCGCCACACCGACAATGGAAAATAGCTGAGCGGCCTGAAATCCGCGTTCAGGACCAGTGCCGGGTTTTCCCGCAGCCCAGCCGGATTTCGGATGAAGTCTTGTGTAAACTCGGAAGTCATTAGCGTCACGCATCCCTGCTCTGTTGCGATTATCTGGCATCAGAGCGGGGCCTCCCGCCCGTCACCTTAAGGAAAACTATATATAGATGCTTTCCCAGAACAACCCTCTATATTCAGCAGGTAACAGGCTTATGACTGAAGACTAGCTTTCCGATTTATCCTCTTCGGTGCTGTAACGGGCAAACAATGGTCCCTGAACGATAAAGAAAACAAACACCAGCGCGGTGAGACCGAAGGTTTTGAAATTGACCCAGGCATCGGTAGACATGAAGCGCCAGACCAGTTCGTTTGCCAGTGCAAGGGCCAGAAAAAATGCGCAGACCCGTTTGGTCAGGATCATCCAGCCCTCATGGGTCATGGGCACCATTTCATCCATCACACTGCGCAGATAGGATTTCCCCTGCAAAAGGCCGATGCCCAGCAACCCGCCGAACAGCAGGTAGATAATCGTCGGTTTCATCTTGAAGAAACGGTCGTCATTGAACCAGATCGACATGCCGCCAAAAACAACCACCAGAACCGCCGTCATCAACTGCATCCGTGACAGTTTACCCGTCAGCCACCAAAGCAGGCCGGTAGACACCAGCAGCACCGGAATAAACGCGGCAGTGGCAATGATAAAGCCTTCATAGCTTTGGCCGAAAATCTCAAACTCGCGGTCTTTGATCCGTGTATAGGCCACAAAGAACAGGACAACCGGCCCAAGTTCCAGCCCGAGTTTCAGCATCGGGTTGATTGACTTCTCACTCATGAATTTTTGCCTCTAAACTGTCGTTTCTTGTGGTTTAGCCGCTAAACTCTACCAAAACCGCACCGCCTGCAATGGCTACCATCAGGGCTGTGCGCAAAAGACCGACTTTCTCATGCAGGAACAGCCAGCCGATCAACGCGGCAAACACCACAGAGGTTTCCCGCAGCACCGCGACCTCTCCGACTTTGTCCAGCCGTGTGGCAAACATGATAGACCCAAAGCTCGCGAAGGCCACCAATCCGCCGATAACGCCGCGCACCGCCATCGCGCGCAGTGCAGGCTGCATTTCCATCCTGCGATAGCGATACAGCGCAAACCACGGAAACACCAATCCATCCAGAAAGAACAGCCAGAAGATAAAGGTAAACGGGTTAAGCGTCGCACGCACCCCATAGGCATCCCAAGTGGTATAGGCCGCCACGCCAAAGCCTGTCAGCACCGCATAGAACAGCCCCATACCCATCGTACGCCGGTCAATGCCGCCCTGCATCAGGTTGATCCCCGCCAGCAGAAAGATGGCTGAAGACAGCAGGATTACTCCGGACCATTGCACCAGATTATAGCTTTCGTGAAAGCGGTCCTGAAACAATACGCCCACAAACAACATCGTCACCAGCGGCCCCATGCCCCGCACCACCGGATAGACCACCGTATAGCTGCCCCGCGCATAAGCCATAGCCTGAAAGAATTTATACACTAGATGAATACCCATCGCCCCGATCAACAAGGGCCACAGATGTGGTTCCGGAAAGGGCACAAGGAACAGGATCACCGGCAGTGACATCAGGCTGTAGCTTACATCAATCGCACCCCGCGCCAGCCAGGGATCGAGTTTTCCCTTTTGCAGCGCACCGAAGACAGCATGCAGCACCGCCGCCAGTATCGCCAGAGCCAGCGCAAGATTGCGTCCGAACTGGGTTCCGTCTACTTCTAGTAACCACTCGGTCATATCCGGCCCCCAATATCAGGATTTACCATGTACTCTGCCCTTGCCAGTGAATTCCAGATCAACGGCTCTGTCGTACCACTGGGTATTGTTATCTTCCGTATGTTCGCAGCAACGCTTATGGGAGGTATTATCGGTTGGGAACGGGAACACAACGCCCGCGCCGCCGGATTGCGTACCCATATGATGATTTCCGTTGCGTCCTGCCTGTTTGCGATCGTGGCGCTGGACCTGATTGCGCTGGATACCGAAGATCAGAACCGGATCAAGGCCGACCCTATCAAGCTGATCAGTGCCATTACCTCCGGCGTGGCGTTTCTCGCCGCCGGTTCTATCATCATTTCCGGCGGCAAGGTGCACGGGCTGACCACGGGGGCAAGCATGTGGCTGGTGGGTGCTGTCGGGCTTAGCTGTGGTACGGGGCGTATCCCGCTGGCACTGGTTGCAACCGTGATCGCCCTGATCATCCTATGGATCGTGAACCGTGTGGCGGCGCGGCCCGTGAAAAACCCATCGGAGACCGACGACAGCGACGATGATGAGAATGAAGGTTCGGAAAAAACAGAGACAGGCTAACCCTGCGCGTTTATTCCAGTCCTGTCAGGGCACGGGCGAACTCTTCCGGATCAAAGGGCGCCAGATCGTCGATTTGCTCTCCCAGCCCGATGGCATGGATCGGCATTCCAAAACGATCTGCCAGCGCCACGAGCACACCGCCCTTGGCGGTGCCGTCCAGCTTGGTCATCACCAACCCTGACACATCTGCGATCTTCTGGAAAATTTCCACCTGAGACAGCGCGTTCTGCCCCGTGGTCGCATCCAGCACCAATAGCGTGTTATGGGGCGCTTCGGGGTCTTTCTTGCGGATCACCCGAACGATTTTGGCCAGTTCCTCCATCAGATCCTGACGGTTCTGCAACCGCCCCGCCGTGTCGATCATCAACAGATCGGCCCCGTCCTGTTCCGCCTTGGTCATGGCGTCAAACGCCAGTGACGCCGGATCGGATCCTTCGGGCGCTGTCAGAACCGGAACGCCGGCCCGCTCTCCCCAGACCTGCAATTGTTCCACGGCGGCAGCACGGAAGGTATCGCCCGCAGCAATCACCACAGATTTGCCCGCCGCCTTGAACTGGCTGGCCAGTTTGCCAATGGTTGTCGTCTTGCCAGAGCCGTTAACCCCGACCACCAGAACCACCTGCGGACGTTTTGCATAGAGCGGCATCGGGCGGGCCACAGGCTCCATGATCCGCGCCACCTCGCTGGCGAGCAGCGATTTCAGCTCTGCGGTGGACAGCTTCTTGCCCATACGTCCTTCGGCCAGATTAGCGGAGACCCGCATCGCGGTCTCAACGCCCATATCAGCCGTGATCAACAAATCCTCGATGCTTTCCAGCATGGCATCGTCAAGCGCACGGCGCACAACTGTCTTGTCGGCTGTGCGACCGCCGAACAAACGCCCCAAAAGGCCCGGCTTGGCGGCTTCGGCCTCTTGCGCGGCTTTGGCAGCCTCCGCCTGTGCAGCAGCCTCACGGGCTGTTTCGGCCTCGGCTGCGGCCTGCTCTGCGCGGCGGCGCTCCTCGGCTTCTGCTTCTCTCTCACGACGGGCCTGCTCTTCGGCCTCAATCCGCGCCAGTCGCGCGGCTTCTGTGGCCTCGGCAGCCTTGCGGGCGGTTTCTTCTGCTTCCTGCTCTGCCTTGGCGCGGCTTTCTGCATCAAGTCGTGCGGTTTCCTGCGCTTCGGCTTCCAGTTGTTCCGCGTGACGCCGTGCGGCCTCTTCGCGCTCCACCTTGGCCGCCTCTGCGGCAGCCTCTGCCTCGCGCGCAGCCGCTTCCTGTTCCGCCAGTTCCCGTGCAGCGGCGGCCTGTGCCTCTTGCGCCTGTCGTGCGGCAGCGGCCTCTGCTTCGGCCTGACGGGCCAGTTCCGCTTCACCGGACTCTGCTTCGGCGGTCCCGCCATCCTCTACAATCGCATCAAGCCCTTCTTCGATCTTGGACGAAGAGTTGAACATGCGGTCTTTGAGTTTCTTGAAAAAGGACATATGACGGTTGCTCTTGATAGAAGTGAATTCACATGCAGGATGCTCTATTTCACCTAACCTCCGGCACGCAATTATTAAAGCCCGATTTTAACGTGTCATGCCGGATCCTCGCGTTATATCCCCCATTATGCGCCTGATTTTCATCCTTTTCCTGCTGTCCTCCCCCGTGTTTGCCGAACCACCCGACCGCCAGTGCAACACGGGCCGCTGGGGGTCGGTCTGGTGTATCCGCAACGATTTCATCGCCTATGACACCTGTCAGGCGATCCGTGATGCTGCCGTACTGCACCGGCTCGACACCGGCTTTTTCGCCCGGCTGATCTGGCAGGAAAGCCGGTTTGACCCCTACGCCCTGTCCCCCGCCGGAGCCGAGGGCGTGGCCCAGTTCATGCCTGCCACTGCAAAACTGCGCGGCCTTGGTGCCAGTTACAATCCGGCAGAGGCACTGGATCATTCGGCCCATTACCTTTCTGAACTGATCGCGCGTTTTGGCAACGCAGGACTGGCCGCTGTCGCCTATAACGGCGGCGAGCGGCGGGCCGCGGAATTTATCGCAGGCACTGGCGGACTGGCCCAGGAAACCGAGGATTACGTGCGCATCATCACCGGCCAGAGCGCGCTGGACTGGCGCGACGCTCCGCCAAAGGCGCTCGATATGGCACTCTCGCCGGATCAAGCCTTCATGCCCGCATGCCTTGCACTGGCCCGAACCAGTCGCGTCAATAAGCTGAAATCCCTGCGCCCCGTCCCAAGCCTGCCACCGTGGGGCGTCCAGCTCGCCGCCGGTTCCACACAGGCCAAGGCCGCCAGCAGCTTTCAGCGCAACTCCCACGCCTGCGACACGGAAATCGGCAGCCAAAAGCCGGATTACATCCGCAAAAAACCACAGGTACGGGGCCGCAAACCCTATTTCGTGGCACGCCTCGGCGCCCCCTCGCGCGGGGCGGCCCAGCAATTGTGCAACCGCCTTCGCAAATTCAACTGTGTCTGCGCCATCTATAAAAACTAAAAAAGCCGGATCAGGCGACCCGGCTCCTCCATTTTCTTCAAATATCCGCGCCGCAGGCATCCCCGCATTTGCGGGGACACTCCGGTATGGATCGCAGGCTTAGATCATCGCCATGCCGCCGTTCACGTGCAGGGTCTGGCCGGTGATGTAGCTGGCCTCTTCGCACGCCAGATAGGCCACCGCTGACGCAATCTCCCCCGCGTCGCCCATACGCCCCATGGGAATAGAGCCGAGCATCCCGTCCTTCACCGCATCGCCCAATTCTGCGGTCATCGCGGTTTCGATAAAGCCCGGAGCCACGCAGTTTGCTGTAATCCCGCGGGATGCGATTTCCTGCGCGTAGGATTTGGTCATGCCGATCATGCCCGCCTTACTGGCCGCATAATTCACCTGCCCCGCGTTGCCCGTCACACCTACAATCGAAGTGATATTGATCACACGGCCCCATTTCTGCTTCATCATCGGACGCATGACCGATTTCATCAGTCGCATGGTAGAGGTGAGGTTCACGTCGATCACATCCTGCCAGTCCTCGTCCTTCATGCGCATGAACAGATTATCCCGCGTGATACCCGCGTTGTTTACAAGAATATGCAAACCGCCCATCGCCTCGGACGCCTGCCCCGCCAGCGCATTCACAGCCTCGGCATCGCCAAGATTACACGGTGTTACAAAAGCCCGATCGCCCAGTTTTGCAGCAAGCTCTTCCAGCGGACCAACGCGGGTGCCGGATAGAGCCACAGTCGCGCCCTGCCCGTGCAATGCGGTCGCAATCGCCCCGCCAATACCGCCCGATGCGCCTGTGACCAATGCACATTTTCCTGTTAAATCAAACATCCGGTTATCCAATCTTTTCTGCTGCGGCTTTGGCCCCGTCAGGGTCATTCACAGCCACACATTCAATTTCGCGGGCAATCCGGCGGATCATTCCCGACAGTGCCTTACCGGCACCGATTTCATAGATTTCGCTTACACCCTGCGCCGCAGCATAACCCATGCTCTCGCGCCAGCGCACAGACCCTGTCACCTGCTCTACCAGCAGATCGCGGATCATGGCGGCATCAGAAACAGCTTCGGCCCGAACATTGGCAATCAGGGGCACGGCAGGGGCGTTGATGGTCACTTCGGCCAGCGCCTCGGCCATCCGGTCTGCGGCCGGTTGCATCAATGCGCAGTGGAACGGTGCAGAGACCGGCAGCAGCATCGCCCGTTTCGCGCCTTTATCCTTGGCAATCACCAGCGCGCGTTCAACGGCGGCTTTGTGGCCGGACACAACCACCTGGGAGGGATCATTGTCATTGGCGGCCTGACAGACCTCGCCCTGTGCGGCTTCTTCTGCAACTTCGGTGGCGGTGGCAAAATCCAGCCCCAGCAGAGCTGCCATCGCGCCCACGCCAACGGGAACCGCCTTTTGCATCGCCTCGCCGCGAATGCGCAGCAGGCGTGCCGTATCTGCCAACGAGATAGAACCGGCGGCACAAAGCGCTGAATATTCCCCGAGACTGTGGCCCGCCACATAAGACGCCGCCGTAACCGATACGCCTTCGGCTTCCAAAGCCGCCATCGCCGCCATGGATGTGGCCATCAGCGCAGGCTGTGCATTTTGCGTCAGGGTCAGGGTTTCAATGTCGCCTTCCCAGATCAGACCGGAGAGGCTCTCGCCCAGGGCTTCGTCCACCTCGTCAAAAACTGCTTTCGCCGCAGGATAGGCGTCCGCAAAGGCCTTTCCCATACCGATGGTCTGGGCGCCCTGGCCCGGAAATACAAATGCGCGTGTCATTGATGCCTCTTTTTTGCTTCACGTATTTTTAGAGTCTGTTACGGTTGGGGACAAGAAACTTCAACACGCGAGCCGGATTAACCGGCAAATGCCCCGCCAGCACGCTTACAGCTTGCATTCACCTCAGGCTTCGCTATACCCGCCCCATCTTCCGCAGATTTACGTTCACGCGGATGCCTCTCGTACCGGGGGGCGGAAGATTAACCCGGTTTTGAAGCACGCTTACATATGGTGATAAAATGGCGCTCTACGAGCACACATTTATTGCGCGTCAGGATCTTTCCAACGCGCAGGCCGAAAGCCTGATTGAGCATTTCGGCGCCGTTCTGACAGACAACGGTGGTAAAGTTGTCGAGAACGAATACTGGGGCCTGAAAACAATGGCCTATAAAATCAACAAAAACCGCAAGGGCCACTATGCCTTCCTGAAAACAGACGCGCCTGCGCCGGCTGTTGCAGAGATGGAACGCCTGATGCGTTTGCACGATGACGTAATGCGCGTTCTGACCATCAAAGTTGATGAGCACGAAGAAGGCCCTTCCGTTGTAATCCAAGCTAAAAACTCCCGCGACGAACGTCGCCGCGAACGTTAAGAAAGGACGCTAAATCATGGCCAACAAACCATTTTTCCGTCGTCGCAAATCTTGCCCGTTCTCTGGCGACAATGCGCCGAAGATCGACTATAAAGATACGAAACTGCTGCAACGCTACATTTCCGAGCGCGGCAAGATCGTTCCGTCCCGTATCACCGCAGTCTCTGCCAAGAAACAACGCGAGCTGGCCAAAGCCATCAAACGCGCACGGTTTCTGGCGCTGCTGCCCTATGCTGTGAAGTAAGGAGAAAATCCATGGATGTTATCCTTCTCGAACGTGTGGCCAAACTGGGCCAAATGGGTGATGTAGTTTCCGTTAAGCAAGGTTACGCCCGTAACTTCCTGCTGGCCCAAGGCAAGGCGCTGCGCGCCACCAAAGGCAACATGGAAAGCTTTGAAAACCGCAAAGCCCAACTTGAAGCACAAAACCTCGAAACCAAAAAAGAAGCCGAAGCAGTGGCTGCGAAACTGGACGGACAACAGTTCGTTGTGATTCGCTCCGCATCCGACGCCGGTTCGCTTTATGGTTCTGTTTCCACGCGGGACGCGGCAACTGCTGCAACCGAAGCCGGCTTCACAGTCGACAAGAAACAGATGGTTCTGGAAGCTCCGATCAAGGAACTGGGCGTACACACAATGCGTGTTGTCCTGCACCCTGAAGTCGAATGTTCCATCGAAATCAACGTTGCCCGTTCTGCTGAAGAAGCCGAACTGCAAGCCTCTGGTAAATCCATTCAGGAACTGGAAGCCGAAGCAGAAGCGGAAGCAGAATTTGAAATCTCCGAACTGTTCGACGACATCGGCGGTGCTGCGCTTGACGATCTGGAAGACAATGTTCCGGCTGCTGAAGAAGAAGCAACCGGCGAAGAAGAAGAGCCAAAAGCTTAATCTTCCCGACTGTTTGTCAGTTCAGATCAAATTTGAAAGGCCCGCTGGTTTCAGCGGGCCTTTTCCTTTGTACTACGCGCTGTCCGGTCTACCCCGCCAAGCCCTTGATGGATTCTGTCAGGCGGCGGGCATCGGCAATGGCTTTGCTCAGGCTTTCGACCCGCGCAGGATCGGCACGCAGCGCAGCCGCCACCTGCCCCTCTTGCGTAGCGCTCAGCCTTACACCGGCGGTCTGCGCGTTGGCGCGGGCTGCGATCAGGTCGGATTTGGCGCGGCTGTGTTCCATCCGCAACCGTGCAAGCTCACCCGCAAGCCGCGCGTTTTCCGCCTGTGCACTGTCTACCGCCGCCTGACGGCTTGCCACACGCCGCTCATAGGTGCCGTAGCTGGCCCCCGCCACGCCGTTGAAAAATCCACCGTCGCCGGGATCTTCGGAAGTGACACATCCGGCGAGGATCAGGACAGATGCGGTGATTGTTAACAGGTTATCCACTCTCATGATTTGGTCACACCTTTCATCTGACCCGCGACCGATTTCATCGCTGCGATCCGCTGGGACAACAGCGCGATTTCCCGATCGATTCCGGTGGTTTGCCCCCGCACCAGACGCAAGGAACGGGTTGATTTGAATTCCTTTTCCCATTTCTGTGCGCCTTTTATGGCCTTGCTCATATTGTTGAGATTGGCTTTGGCCTGCTTCAATTCCCGCCGGATCTGCCGCTTTTTCGCACCCGAGGCCCGCAGCGCGTTCAGCTCGCTTTGCTGAAAAGCCACGACTGCCTGCATCGTCGCAATAGAAGCTGCGAGTTCTTGATTGGCGCGGTTCACGTCATTGCGTATCCGCTCCAGCCGCAGTTCCTTGCGGCGGTATTTCTGCTGTAGCCGCGCCACATAACTGCCCGCCAGCGCACCCGAACCAATACCGATCTGCAAACCGGAGTTGTTGTCGTTACTGCTCAGCATATCTGCCAGCAGCCCGACAGCCGCCCCCGCCACGATCCCCTCGGCCATTGTCCTTTGAAACGCCTTTGCCTGCCGCGCCAGTTTCGCCTCGCTGTAATGGGTGGCCGCGCTTTTGGGCTGGTTACGGGTCAGGGGCGGATCCTCTCCCAGTGCACGGGTCCGCGCCCCCTGCGCAGAGGCGGTTGAAACCTGGAGCATGACGAGGGCCGTCACCAGTCCTGCAAGAAATATCCGATACATAACAAAACCTTCCGCTGCGTTGCGCTATCCCCAAGATTAGTGCGGGGATGCGCCAGATAGAAATGTCAAAGATCACGGTTTGCACGATCCCCGCGTTTTTCGGGCCTGCTCACTTTTACGTATAAATGCTGTTGCAGCGGTTTTTTTCGGCTAAGCTTGCAAGAATTACTAAGCCATTCATCTTTCCGAAACTTTTGGGAGTTTTACTATGAATATCATTGCAACCATTGGCTCCGGCCTGCTGGGTTTGTCCATCGCCACCGCTGCGCTGGCCGCAGGGGACGGCAACAGCAGCGCCACCCCGACAGAGGCAACCTGCAAAAAGAAAGGGATGGTGCTCGACCCGAAAACAAAAAAATGTGTTGAGGCTGAACATGGCATGTTCAGCGACGAGGTGCTTTATATCAACGCCCGTGGCATGGCATACGACGGCCAGTTCAAGGATGCGATCCGGCTGTTGTCTTTGGTTGAAAACAAGGACGATCCCCGCGTGCTGAACTATCTGGGTTTTTCCCACCGCAAGCTCGGGGATTTACAAACTGCGCTGACTTACTACCAAAAGGCATTCGAAATTGACCCCGATTACATTCTCGCCCGCAGTTATATGGGACAAGGCTATGTGGCAGATGGCAATATGGACGCCGCCCGCCAGCAGCTTGGCGAAATCCGCAAGCGTGGCGGTGAACAGACATGGGCCTATGTGATGTTGGAAAACGCGATTGAAACCCGCGTGACCTATTAAAACGCTGACAGATTTCTTCCTGTTAGCCCGTGACAAACCCCTTTTGCGCGGCCTATCAATAGGGACACGCATAAGGGAAATAGCACCGTGACCAAGAGTGAAATGGACGAAAGCCTCAACGTATTGGGAGAGGCCCTGAAGCCCTGCTCCAGCGACCCTGTGACGGGGTTTTACCGAGACGGCTGCTGTAACACCGGTCCCGCCGATCAAGGCAAACACACCGTCTGCTGCCTGATGACCGAAGCGTTTCTCGCTTTCTCCAAGTCCAGAGGCAACGACCTGTCCACACCCCGTCCGGAGTACGGCTTTCAGGGATTGAAACCGGGCGACCGCTGGTGCCTTTGCGCAGATCGCTGGGTGCAGGCAGATGCGTTCGGCTCTGCGCCCCATGTGGTGCTGGAATCCACCCATATCAACACGCTAGAGACCATCCCGTTTGAGATCCTCCGCCAGCGTGCGCTGGATATGAACTGAGTCCAAAGTCTCCGCATCGGTTCAACTGGCGCTATTCGGTGAAAACTCTGGCCCTATGAAACGGCAGCATTTTGCCCCTTTCCTATTGTCAGATAATCACGCAGGGTACGCCCCAAGTGACCTCCTCTTATAACCCTGAAAGGTGCCCGTCATGGATGCGATAACCACCAACGACATCGAAGAAATAATTGAGACAGACCGTGCCCATGTGTGGCACCACCTGATCCAGCACAAGCCTTTTGAAACCATTGATCCCAAGATCATCGTAGAGGGTAAGGGCAACCGCGTTTGGGATGCCCGTGGCAAGGAACATCTGGACGCTGTGTCCGGTGGCGTCTGGACCGTTAACGTCGGCTATGGCCGCGAACGGATTGCCAATGCGGTTCGTGACCAATTGGTCAAGATGAACTATTTCGCCCAAACTGCCGGTTCTATTCCGGGGTCCATTTTCTCCAAAATGCTGATCGACAAAATGCCCGGTATGAAGCGCGTTTATTACGCCAACTCCGGCTCCGAAGCGAATGAGAAAGCCTTCAAAATGGTGCGCCAGATCGCCCATTCCAAACACGGCGGCAAGAAACACAAGATCCTCTACCGCGAGCGGGACTACCACGGCACCACAATTGCCTGTCTCTCTGCGGGTGGCCAGCCAGAGCGGAACGCCCAATACGGCCCCTTCACCCCGGGTTTCGTCGAAGTGCCCCATTGTCTGGAATACCGCAACCAGTTTGGCGTCACCGCCGAGCAATATGGCGAAGCCTGCGTCAAAGCCACCGAGGAAGTGATCCTGCGCGAAGGCCCCGACACAATCGGCGCAATCTGTCTGGAACCGATCACCGCCGGCGGTGGTGTGATCGTGCCGCCCAAAGGCTATTGGGAAGGCATCCAGGAACTGTGTAAAAAATACGAAATCCTGCTGCACATTGACGAAGTGGTATGCGGCGTGGGTCGGACCGGCACATGGTTCGGCTACCAGCACTACGGCATTCAGCCGGATTTTGTAACGATGGCCAAAGGTGTCGCCTCCGGCTATGCGGCGATTTCCTGTCTGGTGACAACCGAAGCGGTTTTCGACAACTTTAAAGACAATGTTGACGACCCGATGAACTATTTCCGCGATGTGTCCACCTTTGGCGGCTGTGCCTCCGGTCCGGCGGCTGCGATCGAAAATATGAAGATTATCGAAGAAGAGGGCCTGCTGCAAAACACCATTGATATGGGCGAATATTGCATGGGCAAACTGGGCGAGCTGATGGACAAGCACAAGGTCATCGGTGAGGTGCGCGGCAAGGGTCTGTTCCTTGGCGCAGAGCTTGTTGCAGACCGCGACAGCCGGGAACCGATGGACGAAAAGAAAGTCGCAGCGGTTGTCGCCAACTGCATGGCGCAAGGGGTGATCATCGGCATGACCAACCGCTCCCTGCCCGGCCTGAACAACACGCTGTGCCTGTCACCTGCGCTGATCTCGACCAAAGACGACATCGACGAAATCGCAGTCGCAATGGACAAGGCGCTTAGCGAGGTCTTCGCGTAAACGCGCATTTTCAAAACATATCGAAGGGCCGTCCCAAGGGGCGGCCCTTTCTCGTTGGTGGCAGAGCAATAAATACCCTTAAGGGCTTTAGATCAGATACATCTATTGGATAAAGCGCTGGACCTAATGGTCGTTTGGATCGGGAACCGAGCACTGAACTGTGCCATCTTCCACTGGTCAGTTACCCATTCCGAAGATGCCCCGAAAGCTACGATACTGCCATCACAGAAACACCCCCTAAAGGTGCGGTCGCGTCCCTCTACAAAAAAGGCCCGTCCTTCGCAGGACAGGCCTTTCCTCTACATCCGTGACGAACGCCCTACCCCGCCACTGTATTCAACAGCACAAACACTAGCCCCGACAGTATAGACGCGGCGGGCACGGTGATGACCCACGCCGCGATGATGGTCAGGAAGTGGGAGCGACGTACAAGTTTGCGGTGTTTGCGCTTTTTCTTGTTTGCCTTGCCTGCTTCGGTTTCGACCACCTGCTGCACGACCTCGCGGTTGTGGGTCACACGCCAGTGGGCTTCGCGGAAAAAGCCGACGCCAAAGACCGCGCCAACAGCGATATGGGTAGAGGAGACCGGCAGACCCAGCCAGCTTGCCACAATCACGGTGATCGCGGCTGACAGCGCCACACAATAGGCGCGCAGCGGGTTCAGCTTGGTGATTTGCTCTCCAACCATCCGGATCAGTTTCGGGCCGAACAGAAGCAGGCCAAAGGACAGGCCAAAGGCGCCAACGATCATGACCCAGATCGGGATCGACACTTTGGCGACAACTTCGGAGGCTTCGGCCGTGTGTACAATCGCGGCAAGCGGGCCAATCGCGTTGGCCACATCGTTCGCACCATGGGCAAAGGAGAGCAGCGCCGCCGCGCAAACCAGCGGCAGCGTGAACAGCTTGCGCACGGTTTCCTTGGTGTTTTCCTTGCCCTCGGACTGTTTGCGGATCATCGGATGAGAGACAAAGTAGAACAGAACCGCAGACACCGCGCCAATCAGCAACGCGTATTGCAGATCAATAGAAACAATCTTTTTCAGCCCCTTCACCGCCAGATAGGTTGAAAACGCACCGGCCATGACAGCGATCAGGATCGGCACCCAGCGCCGCGCTGCGGTAATTTTGTCTTCTTGATCTGACACTTGCGACTTGATCAGCCACAGGAACAGGGCCGCAACCACGCCACCCAACACGGGTGAGATCACCCAGCTTGCCGCGATCTGGCTCATCATGGACCAGTTCACTGCGGCAAACCCGGCAGCGGCAATGCCCGCCCCCATCACACCGCCTACAACGGAGTGTGTCGTGGAAACAGGCGCACCGACCCATGTGGCAAGGTTCACCCAGACCGCAGATGCGATCAGCGCGGACATCATCGCCCAGATAAACACACGGGGTTCCGAAACGGCGGTGGGGTCGATAATCCCTTTGGAAATTGTACCCACCACATCGCCGCCTGCCAGCAAGGCTCCGGCACTTTCAAAGATGGCTGCGATAATCAGCGCCCCGCCCATAGACAGCGCATTGGCCCCCACAGCAGGGCCGACATTGTTGGCCACATCATTGGCGCCGATGTTCAGCGCCATATACGCCCCGAGACCGGCGGCCAGCGCGATAATCAGGCCATTACCTGCCCATCCGAACGCCAGACTGGTCAGCAGGATCGCAACCACAATGAACACCCCGCCCAATGCGGGGGCCACCAGTGGTTTGCGAATGGCATAGTTGGCGTTTTCCAGCAAGACACGGCTGCCGAGATCCCGGTCGAGTGTCTTGTTAGGGCGAGCTGATTTGACCATTAGAGTCCTCCACGATAGCGGTGATTCCCGCGAACGCGACCGCTATATGAATCTTTTGTAACAGAGATATGACGGGGGTCGGAAAATTCCAGAATTTATCCGGAGCGCGAGAGCGAAGCACCCGGATCAAGTTTGATCCGGGTCTTCCTTGCCAACGCCTTTGAAGACGAATTTGAAGGGCAATACCCAAGCAACGCCAAGAAAGATATAGACCAGCAGTTCTACCAGCATGGGCAGTCGCGGAATTGCGTTCATCACTGTCACAGCGATGACGCAATAGATCGGCAGCCAAACCAGCAGCAGAACCAGAGACCAGCGCCGGCGCGCTTTATAGGATAATGCCATTCAATCTTTCCTTAATCGGCAAACGGGTCGGTCACGAGGATCGTGTCTTCCCGCTCTGGTGACGTGGAAAGCATGGCCACAGGGCAGCCGATCAGCTCTTCCACACGCCGCACATATTTGATCGCTTCGGCGGGCAGATCAGCCCAGGACCGCGCGCCTTCGGTGCTTTGCGACCAGCCGGGCATTTCTTCGTAGATCGGTGTGCAACGGGCCTGTTGATCCGCTGCGGTCGGCAGATAGTCCAGACGCTTGCCGTCCAGATCATAAGCCACACAGATTTTCAGGGTTTCAAAACCGTCCAGCACGTCAAGCTTGGTCAGGGAGATTCCTGTCACACCCGAAGTTGCGCAGGTCTGGCGCACCAGTGCCGCGTCAAACCAGCCGCAGCGGCGCTGACGGCCTGTTACGGTGCCAAATTCATGACCACGTTCGCCCAGCCGCTGACCGTCTGCATCCTGAAGTTCGGTCGGGAACGGGCCTTCGCCCACCCGTGTGGTATAGGCTTTGACGATGCCCAGCACATAATCAATAGAGCCCGGACCAATCCCCACACCCGTGGCAGCCTGTCCTGCGATCACGTTGGACGAGGTCACAAAGGGATAGGTGCCGAAATCAATATCCAGCAACGCGCCTTGCGCCCCTTCAAACAGAATTCGTTTGCCCGCCTTGCGCTGTTCGTTCAGCACTTTCCAGACCGGCGCGGCATACGGCAGGATTTCCTTGGAAATCTCGCGCAGCTGGTCAATCAACCCGTCGCGATCCACCGCTTCGATGCCCAGTCCTTTGCGCAGCGGATCATGGTGTTGCAACGCACGATCCACGCGGGCGATCAATGTGGCCTCATCCGCAAGGTCGGCAACCCGCACCGAACGGCGGCCCACTTTGTCTTCATAGGCCGGACCGATACCGCGCCCTGTGGTGCCGATCTTGGTCCCCTTGGAGGCCGCTTCTTCCCGTGCGCGGTCCAGTTCACCGTGGATTGGCAGGATCAGCGGCGTGTTTTCCGCGATCATCAGGGATTCGGGGGAAATCTCGACGCCCTGCTCGCGAATCTTGGCGATTTCCTGCACCAGATGCCACGGATCAAGCACCACACCGTTGCCGATGACGGACAGTTTGCCGCCACGCACCACACCAGAGGGCAGCGCATTCAGCTTGTACACCTTGCCGTCGATCACCAGAGTGTGGCCGGCATTATGACCGCCCTGAAACCGTGCGATGATGTCCGCACGCTCTGACAACCAGTCAACAATCTTCCCTTTGCCTTCGTCACCCCATTGTGCGCCGACAACTACTACATTGGCCATTTTGGCTGCCTCTTGATGTGTAAAAAACCCTACCCCGTATAACGACCCAACGGAGCGGCTGAAACACCAAAATCGCCGCAGGCTGCTGTTGGCGGTAAAAACCCCCAGAATGCTGGGGAAATCCGCACCAATGCCCCGTGCTGACACAGGGACGTGATCCGGTTGCGTCATTTCTTGGCCGTTTTGATGATGAAACACCCCTCCACAGCCCCTATCTGTGCATCATTCGCCAATTCGTCCGGTGTCTGCACTTCCCAATAGACACCCCCAGCACAATCCGTTAGACACCCCCCGAAGCCGCACGATCCGGCCCACAGGCACAAAATCCGAGACCGCACATGCAGAACATCGTCCTTGTTATCCTTCTTATTCTGGCCCTGAGCCTGATTGTGACCGTGCTGATGCAGCGCTCTGAGGGTGGTGGACTGGGCATTGGCGGCGGTGGCGGCAATATGTCAGGGCGCCCCCCTGCATCACCTGCGGCCAAGTTTACGTGGATTTTGGGCGCCGGTTTCATGGCAGCCAGCCTTGCGCTGACGATCATCGCAGCCCGTGAGGACGGGAATAATTCCTTGCTGAACGGCGACCTGACAGCCCCGGCCGCATCCCAGTCCGAGGACAGCACCACACCGCTTGGCGGCAACCTGTTGCCACCGTCTGCGGCAGATGGTCCGGCCACACCGCCCAAAGCGGAAGACTAAACCCTATACATAGTTGATCCCTGCCCGTGCTCTACAAGATCATGGGCAAATCACCCCGAAATCACACATGAATCAAAGTGGCAGGTCTTGCTTTGCCACCCCGAATCCCGTTATCCTTAAACCCCGTGAGTAGCGGGGCTGAACAGGTTATCGGCCCACTAGTTTTTTTCTGACACGGGAGCTTTCCAGTCTATGGCGCGTTATATTTTCATCACCGGTGGCGTGGTTTCATCCCTTGGCAAAGGTCTGGCCTCTGCCGCTTTGGGTGCCTTGCTGCAAGCCCGCGGCTATTCGGTGCGCCTGCGCAAGCTGGACCCCTATCTGAACGTCGATCCGGGCACGATGTCCCCGTTTGAACACGGCGAGGTTTTTGTGACCGACGATGGTGCGGAAACCGATCTGGACCTTGGCCATTACGAACGGTTCACAGGTGTCGCTGCGCGCAAGACTGATTCCGTGTCCTCGGGGCGGATCTATTCCACGGTACTGGAAAAAGAACGGCGCGGCGATTATTTGGGCAAAACCATACAGGTTGTACCCCATGTCACCAACCAGATTAAGGAATTCCTCGAAATCGGTGATGATGAAGTGGATTTCATGCTCTGCGAAATCGGCGGCACTGTGGGCGACATCGAAGGTCTGCCCTTCTTTGAAGCCATCCGCCAGTTCGGCCACCAGCGCCCGCGCAACAACTGCATTTACATGCACCTCACCCTGCTGCCCTATCTGGCCGCCAGCGGCGAGTTAAAGACCAAACCGACCCAGCACAGCGTAAAGGAACTGCAATCCATCGGCATCGCGCCGGATGTGCTGGTGTGCCGCTCCGAACATCCGATTCCCGAAAAAGAACGGGAGAAACTCGCGCTGTTCTGTAACGTGCGCCCCGAGGCCGTTATCGCGGCCTATGATCTCGGCTCGATCTACGATGCGCCGCTGGCCTACCACAAGGAAGGGCTGGATCAGGCGGTTCTGGATGCTTTCGGGATCACCCCTGCGCCCAAACCCAAACTGGCCACTTGGAAGGATGTGTCCGATCGGGTCCATCACCCTGACGGCACCGTGCGCGTGGCGATTGTGGGCAAATACACCCAGCTGGAAGACGCCTATAAATCCATTGCCGAGGCGCTGGTGCATGGCGGCATGCACAACCGCGTGAAGGTCAAGATCGAATGGGTCGATGCAGAACTGTTCGACACCCAAGATCCCGCCCCATATCTCGAAGGGTTCAACGCCATTCTGGTGCCCGGCGGATTTGGCGAACGGGGTACCGAAGGCAAGATCAAAGCGGCCGAATTTGCCCGGACCCGCAAGGTGCCCTACCTTGGCATCTGTCTTGGCATGCAAATGGCCGTGATCGAAGCGGCCCGCAATCTTGCGGGTCTGAAGGATGCCGGTTCCGAGGAATTTGACCACGAAGCCGGAAAGAAACGCTTTACGCCTGTGGTATATCATCTCAAGGAATGGGTAGAGGGCAACCGCACCATCCAGCGGGATGCCGATGACGATAAGGGCGGCACCATGCGTCTGGGCGCGTATAACGCAACGCTGAGCGAAGGCTCGAAAGTGGCTGAGATCTATGGCGGAACCGCCATTTCCGAACGCCACCGCCACCGCTACGAAGTTGACATCCAATACCGCGAGGATCTGGAGAAATACGGTCTGGAATTTTCAGGCATGAGCCCCGACGGACGTCTGCCCGAAATCGTCGAGTTCAAGGATCATCCGTGGTATATCGGCGTGCAGTTCCACCCCGAACTGAAAAGCAAGCCGTTTGAACCCCACCCCCTGTTCCGCGACTTTATCAAGGCCGCCGTAGACCAGTCGCGGCTGGTTTAACCCGATCACGGGAATTGGATTTGCCCAAACGGACATAGCGCACTAGGTTTCGATCATGTTTCAAGCTCTGATAGACCTCTTTACCGTTCCTGATGCCCGCGCCGATCTTCAGCCCGAAGATGCCCGCGCGGCCCTTGCCACGCTTCTGGTGCGGATAGCCCGCGCCGATGACCGTTATGACCCTGCAGAACACCAGATGATTCTGGATGTGCTACAGGATCGCTACCAGCTCGGTCTGGAAGCGGCGCAAGAGTTGAAAGCCGATGCGGAACGGTTGGAGTCACAAGCTCCGGACACCGTGCGGTTTACCAAGATCGTCAAGGATGCTGTTCCCTATGAGGATCGTATTGGCGTGGTAGAGGCGCTTTGGCGGGTGGCTATGGCGGACGGACAGCGGGACCATGAAGAAGACGGTTTCCTGCGTCTCGTGGTGAACCTGCTGGGCGTGAATGACCGTGACAGCGGCTTGGCCCGCCAACGGGTGATTGCGTCGCTCGACAACGGTTAAACGGACAGAAATCTGCGGCTGAAGGCTTTATGCCTGTTCCAGCCTGATAAATCCGGCCCTGCGATCTGCTGATCGTCAGGGCCGGATTTGTTTCAAGGCGCGTTAAAAGAACGCCTGAAGGCCGGTTTGCGCCCGGCCGAGGATCAGCGCGTGAACGTCATGGGTGCCTTCATAGGTGTTCACGGTTTCAAGGTTCATCATGTGACGGATGACCTGAAACTCCTGCGAAATCCCGTTGCCGCCGTGCATGTCCCGCGCCATCCGCGCAATATCAAGCGCCTTGCCGCAGTTGTTGCGTTTGATGATGGAAATCATCTCGGGCGCGGCATTGGCGGCATCCATCAAACGGCCCACTTGCAGGGCGGCTTGCAGGCCAAGGGTGATCTCGGTTTGCATATCTGCCAGTTTCTTCTGGAACAATTGGGTTTGCGCCAGCGGTTTGTTGAACTGTTTGCGGTCCATTCCGTACTGGCGTGCTGCGTGCCAGCAGAACTCTGCCGCACCCATAGCGCCCCACGCGATGCCGTAGCGGGCACGGTTGAGACAGCCAAACGGTCCTTTCAGACCTTCCACATTCGGCAGCAAGGCATCGTCCGAAACCTCTACGCCGTCCATCACGATTTCACCGGTGATCGACGCGCGCAAGGACATTTTGCCTTCGATTTTGGGCGCAGACAGTCCCTTCATGCCTTTTTCCAGAACAAACCCGCGGATCTTGCCGCCATGTTCTTCGGATTTGGCCCAGACCACAAACACATCCGCAATCGGTGAATTGGAGATCCACATCTTTGAGCCGTTCAGCACATAACCGCCCTGCACTTTTTCAGCGCGGGTTTTCATGCCACCCGGATCGGAACCGGCATCGGGCTCTGTCAGGCCGAAACAGCCGATCCATTCGCCGCTGGCGAGTTTTGGCAGGTACTTCTTGCGCTGCTCTTCAGAGCCATAGGCATAGATCGGGTACATCACCAAGGAGGATTGCACCGACATCATCGAGCGATAGCCCGAATCCACCCGCTCTACTTCCCGCGCGACCAGACCATAGGTCACGTAACCCGCGCCGATCCCGCCGTATTCTTCCGGAATGGTGGTGCCGAGCAGGCCCATTTCGCCCATTTCCCGAAAGATTTCCGGATCTGTGGATTCTTCGGCAAACGCCTTGATCGCACGCGGGGCGAGCTTTTCAGATGCGTAGGATTTTGCCGCATCGCGGATCATCCGCTCTTCTTCGTTCAACTGGGATTCCAGCAACAACGCGTCCTCCCACTGGTACGAACCCAACTCCGGTTTGTCTTTTGCCTTCAGGCTTGGCGCTTGCGCGGTCATGATGTCACTTTCCGTTATTATATATAATTTGCTGGTCAAAGGGGTAAGGCACCACCACGCAATTGGCAAGTGGGCCAGCCACATCGTTCTATCCGCTTGCCTGCCCCTGCCAGTCTGTGCAACCTGTGACCAAACAACTTTTACAGGTGAATTATGAAAATCGGTATTCTGCAAACTGGCAGATCCCCCGAACAGCTCGTGGCCCAACACGGCGAATATGGCGAAATGTTTCAGACCCTGCTGGCAGACCGCGGCTTTGACTTTCAAACCTATGATGTGATTGAAAGCCGGTTCCCCAAAAATATCAACGAATGCGACGGCTGGATCATCACAGGCTCCAAATTCGGCGTCTATGAAGATCTCCCTTGGATTGCACCGCTCGAATCGCTGATCCGTGCCCTGCACAAAGCCAGACGCCCGCTGATCGGCGTGTGTTTCGGTCATCAGATCATCGCACAGGCATTGGGCGGCAAAGTTGAAAAATTCAACGGCGGCTGGTCGGTCGGTCGGGTGGATTACCCGATGGCCGACGGGCGCACCCTGCCCCTGTTTGCGTGGCATCAGGATCAGGTGACAACCCCGCCCGCAGGTGCTGTAACCGTGGCACAAACAGAGTTTTGCAAACACGCCGCGCTGACCATTGGCGATCATATCTACACAATCCAGCCCCACCCCGAATTCACAGCCGCCTTTGTTACCGGACTGGCCGAAACACGCGCTGTTGGCGTGGTTCCCGATCCAGAACGGCTCGCCGCGATAGAAAGCACGCGATTGCCTGTCGCCCGTAGTGAAATGGCCGACCTGTTTACCTCTATTCTCAAAGGAGCAATGGCCCATGGATGACAGTTTGAAATGGATCGAAAGAATCCCGCAAGCCGCGCAGGATTACATCGCCAACCGCCGCCTAGAAGAAGTAGAGTGTATCATCTCGGACACCACCGGCATCAGCCGCGGCAAATGTATGCCCGCGCGCAAATTCGGCCGGCTCGACCCGATGTATCTGCCCGACAGCATCTTTTATCAGACTGTGACCGGCTCTTACGTTGATATTGAGAACATCGAAAACCAGTATACCGAAGGGGATATGGTGCTCTCGCCGGATTTCTCGTCTGCGACCGCCGCGCCCTGGACCGGCGATGTCACGCTTCAGATCATCCATAACGTCACCGATGTCCACGGCGCGCCGATGCCGCTGGTGCCGCGCAATGTACTGCGCCGTGTCCTGTCCTACTATGAGGCAGAGGGCTGGGAACCTGTGGTTGCGCCCGAGATGGAGTTTTACCTTGTCGCCCGCAACACCGATCCGAACCAGCCGGTTGTGCCAAAGCTCGGGCGGACCGGACGGCCTGCGGCCTCTATGCAGGCATATTCTATGTCGGCGGTGGATGAATACGGCCCTGTGATCGACGATATTTACGACTTTGCCGAAGATCAGGGCTTTGAGATCGACACGATCATTCAGGAAGGTGGCGCCGGTCAGGTAGAGATCAACCTCAAACACGGTCATCCGATCAAACTGGCAGATGAGGTGTTTTACTTCAAACGTCTGATCAAAGAGGCCGCCCTGCGCCATGATTGCTATGCGACCTTCATGGCCAAACCGATGGGGGACCAGCCCGGTTCCGCGATGCATATCCACCACTCTGTTCTGGATACATCCACCGGCAAGAACATCTTTAACGACGAACAGGGTCAGGCAACGCCAACCTTTGGCCATTTCATCGCCGGTCTGCAACACCATCTGCCCGCCGCCACGCCGTTTATCGCACCCTATGTGAACAGCTACCGGCGCTACGTGGCGAATTTCTCGGCGCCGATCAATCTGGAATGGGCGGAAAACAACCGCACCACCGGCATCCGCGTGCCAATCTCCCCGCCAGAGTCCCGTCGGGTGGAAAACCGTGTGGCCGGTATGGATTGCAACCCGTATATCGGTCTCGCCGCATCGCTGGCCTGTGGCTATCTCGGCATGAAGAACAAACTGGAACCCCGGATCGCGGCCTCCGGCGAGGCATATGACGCCGATCGCGACATCCCCCCGACCATGTACGAAGCCCTCAGCCTGCTGGCCGAAGACGAACAACTGGCCGAAATGATGGGACCTGAGTTCACGGCGGTCTATACAGCGGCGAAAAACAAGGAATATGACGAGTTTCAGGAAGTCATCAGCCCTTGGGAACGGGAACACCTGTTAATGAGCGTCTGATGCCATTGAACCTGCTGCACGCCAATGACGCACGCGGAAGCTACCCTGCAAGCTGGTACGCGGCCACCGCCAACACCCTGCCGCCCTTCCCCGTGCTGGAAGGCGATCACAAAGCGGATGTCTGCGTCATAGGCGGTGGGTTTACCGGCCTGTCGAGCGCATTGCATCTGGCGCAACGGGGCTACCGCGTCATCCTGCTTGAAGCGCAGCGCGTTGGCTGGGGCGCTTCGGGGCGCAATGGTGGACAGGTCGGCTCCGGCCAGCGCCGCGACCAGATGGACCTTGAAAAGATGGTGGGGCCGGATGATGCCCGCCACCTGTGGAATTTATCCCAAGACGCCAAGACGCTGGTCAAATCCCTGTGCGAGACCCACACGATCGACTGCGCCCATAGGCCCGGTGTGGCCCATGTGGACTGGAACGCCGCCGATGTCCCCCACGAGCATGCCTATGCAGAGCATCTCAACAAAACCTACGGTTATACCGACATCAAACCGCTCGACCGCGCGGCCACCTGTGACCTGCTTGGCACCGAGGTCTATCACGGCGGTACGCTTGATATGGGGGCGGCCCATATCCACCCGCTGAACTTTGCGTTGGGTCTGGCCCGCGCCGCACAGGATGCGGGCGTTATCCTTTATGAGCAAAGCGAGGTCACGGGCATCCAACAGGGGGATCCGGTTACAATCAGCACCGCGACAGGCCGGATCACCGCCAGCCATCTGGTGGTCGCCTGCAACGGCTATCTAGGCGGGCTGCACGAAAAAACCGCCTCTCGGGTGATGCCGATCAACAACTTCATCGTCGCCACAGAACAACTGGGACAAGATGGCGCCGAAGCGCTGATCAAACAGGATGTGGCCATAGCCGACAGCAAATTTGTGGTGAATTATTACCGCCGCTCCGCGGATCACAGGCTGCTGTTTGGCGGTGGCGAAACCTACAGTTACCGTTTCCCTAAGGACATCCGCGCACTGGTGCGCAAACCGATGCTGGAGATTTATCCGCAACTGAAAGATGTCAAACTTGACTACGCTTGGGGCGGCACATTGGCCATTACGGTGAACCGGATGCCCTATTTTGCACGCCTCTCCCCCAACATCCTGACCGCATCGGGATATTCGGGCCACGGCGTCGCTCTTGCAACGCTCGCAGGGCGGATCACCGCCGCTGCTATCGCAGGCCAGTCCGAGGATTTCGATGTCATGGCCCGCGTGCCGACCATCCCCTTTCCGGGCGGTCGCGCCCTGCGCTACCCGAGCCTTGTGCTCGCCATGTCATGGTATGCGCTGCGGGACCGGCTGGGGCTCTGACGCGCAGGCTCTTTTTGGTTCAAATATCCATCTCCCACCTTATCCGCGCAGACGATGGCCCGCAGGATCAAACGGCGGCTCTGCCAGAATAACCGCGCGGTGGGGCCGGCCTAACACCGCCACATCCAGCACGGTTCCCGCCTCTGCATGGGCGGTCTTGATAAAGGCCAGCGCACAGGAAGCCGCAACTGTATACCCGTAAGCCCCCGAAGTGATCCGCCCCACGGGGGTTCCATCGGGCAGAAACACCGGCTCTCCGCCGGAACTATCCGCGTTTTCTGCGTCAATCTGCAAACAAACCAGCTTTTCCCGCGCTGGCCGGTCCTTGATCGCAGCATAGGCGGCGCGGCCCAGAAACGCTGGCTTGTCCATCTTCACCAGCCGCGCAAAGCCCACTTCTTGCGGCCAGTATTCCGGCGAATACTCGCGGCTCCATGACCCGTAGCCTTTCTCAATCCGCAAAGCGCCGAGCGCACGGCTGCCTACCGGAACAACCCCGAGGTCCTGCCCCGCGTCAAACAACGCATCCCAAAGCTTGATCTGGTCCGCCTCCGCCACGTAAATCTCCCAGCCCAGATCGCCGGTAAAGGATACCCTGATCCCGATCGCCGCGATTCCGGCAATGGTAAACCTGCGGGACCGCATGAACGGCCAGCCGGTGTTTGACAGGTCTTCCTGTGTCAGCCGCGCCAGCAGTTCGCGGGATTTCGGACCGGCAACATTCACCCCGCAAAGGGCTTCGGTCACAGATTTGAACACCGTCCCGTCAGGCAACGGCACCATCTGGAAATAGCGTTGGTGATAGCGTTCGGCCATGCCGGTGCCCACCATGAAGAAATGATCCTCTGCCAGCTTGGTGATCGTGAAATCCCCCGCAATTCCGCCCCGCAGACCCAGCATCGGGGTCAGACAAGAGCGACCAACCTCTGTCGGGACGTGATTGGCCACCACGCGGTTCAGCCAGTCGGCACCACCTGCGCCGGTGATCTCGTATTTTCCGAAGTTCGATATATCAATCACACCAGCATGTTCCCGCAAGGCCCGGCATTCTTGCCCGACAGGTTCAAACCAGTCCTGACGGGTAAAACCATAGGTTTCGCAACCCGTCTGCCCCTCTCCGGCATACCAGAGCGGATGCTCCCAGCCGTAGTTCAGCCCATGCACCGCCCCCATTTCCTTCTGACGTTGATAAAGCGGACGCAACCGCGTTTCGCGCCCCGCCTGCCGTTCCTCATAGGGGAAATGGATGGCAAAGCGGTTGGCGTATTGATCTGCCACTTTCTCCATCGTGAACTTGCGATCCGCCCAAGGACCAAAGCGACTGAGGTCCCAAGGGAACATGTCAAATTCCGGCTCTGCCTCTACGATCCACTGGGCCGTCATCAGACCCAGACCACCTGACTGGCTAAAGCCCGGAATAATGCCGCAACAGCAGAAATAATTCCTCAGTTCGGGCACAGGACCATAAAGCGCGGCACTGTCGGGCGACCAGATCATCGGCCCGTTTATGACCCGTTTGATACCTGCCGTTGCTGCCACGGGCACCCGTGCCATCGCCCGCTCCAGATTCTCCATGATCCGGTCGAGGTCTCCGTCAAACAACTCATGCCCGAAATCCTGCGGTGTGCCGTCTTCGGCCCAGAATTTCAGATGTTTCTCGTAGGCGCCGATCAGCAGGCCGTTGCCTTCCTGACGCATGTAATATTCCCCGTCCCGATCCGCCACCGAAGGCAGGCGGTCTTTCATGGCAGCAATTTCGGGGATGGTTTCCGTCACAAGATACTGATGCTCGGTCGGTTGCAGCGGCAGTTTTACCCCCGCCATCGCCGCCACTTCCCGCGCCCAGAGCCCGCCGACATTTACCACCCATTGCGTATGGATATTGCCGTTCGGCGTTTCTACGATCCAGCTGCCATCGGGCTGCGGGGTAGTCGCGGTTGCAGGACAGAACCGGTGGATTTCTGCCCCCATCTTGCGCGCTCCGGCGGCATAAGCTTGCGTTACGCCGGACGGGTCCACATTGCCGCCGTCCTCTTCAAACATAATGCAACGCACCCCCTCCAGATTGAGCAGGGGATTCTTGTCCAACGCCTGCTCGGGGGTGAGTTCGTAGAATTTCTCTGCAAAATACCGTGCTTTGGATTCCTGTAAACGTAACTGGTGTTCCCGCGCCTCTGTCTGGGCGAGATAGATGGAACCGGGCTGGAACACACCGCAGCCCTGCCCGGTTTCCTGTTCCAGTTCTTTATAAAGGTTCATCGTATAATACTGGATTTTCGAGATGTTGTTATTGTCATGCAGCCCGTGCAGGTTTGCCGCCGCATGCCAAGTTGACCCGGAGGTGAGTTCGTCCCGTTCCAGCAGAACCACATCGCGCCACCCCAGTTTGGCGAGGTGATAGAGGATCGAGCAGCCCACCAGACCGCCTCCGATGACAACAGCTTGTGCGTGGGTTTTCATCTGCTGACTCCTGTTACTGGCTGTGCGGCGGGATTTGAGTATTTTTGGAACATTGAAGCGGGTTTCAGGCTTCGCGCCCGTAAGAGCGAAGCGTATAGTAGAGGGTTTCAGCCTCGGGCAGACCCGCCTCCAACGCGTAGATATAGGCGTGGGTCAGGTAGAAACAGCCCCGCGTTTCATCCTCTGCCAGCGCGGATTTTCCGGCCTGCTGGTAAAGCTGCACCAGTGCGCGGCTGTCCTGCGCATTATGGGCTGCCAGCAGGGCCTGATCCAGCGGGGTCATGTGTCCGTTTGGGGTGCAGCGCGGATCAGCGCGTCGGCCACCCATTTGTGAAACAGATGGGTTGGTCCGTCCATCACCGGAGAGAATTTTCCGCCGTCAAAATAAGGTGCGTGGCGACCTTTCTGCATGCCCTCGACCACGAAAATATCCTCTTCGAAAACCTCTTTCCACTGGCGGGTGTTTTTTTCTCGCAGGGGGGCAAATTCAGGGGAGGTTGCTTCGGGTGTGGCGTAGAAAATCTCGATATGTTCGCGGGTCCTATCCCGCGCGAGAGGTTCCAGCAAAATGGCGTAATAATGGTCGCGATGCGCCCCGAGCAGGACGTTCGGGAACACGCTGATGTATTCCGCGCCAGTGTCCCATTCTGCCCCGAGCCCTGCAAAATCGGGAAAGACCGAACCGTTCTCTCCGGCAAGCTGGCGGTAAACCAGCGTGCCCTGTCCGGCGTAGCGATCCGGTTTCGTGATGTTGTAGTGATCTTCCAGCCGTGAATAGCTGTTCAGTCCGGGGTGGACCCAAGGCAGATGATAGCTTTCGCAGTAATTCTCTACCGCGAGCTTCCAGTTGCAGGACACCTCAAGGCTGAAGGAACTGTCTGCGCCGCCGTGGTGCAGCGGTTTGTCAAACATCGACCAGCGGGCCATCAGGTCCTTATGGACCTCTTCGAACGGGGCGGCGGTGCCGGAGATATTCACATAGACCACCCCGAGCCAGACGTAGCTGCAGATTTCGATCAGGCCCAGTTCGTCCCGTTTAATGTCGTCATGGATATTCTGCCCCGGTCCGCCCACATGCGGGGTCGAGCGCAGCCGCCCGTCCAGCCCGTAGCACCAGCTATGATAGGGGCAACGCAGGGTGCCGCGGATATTGGCCGCCTTGTCGAGCAGGATCATCCCGCGGTGGCGACAGGTGTTCTGATAGACCCGCACCTGTCCTGCGTGGTCCCGCAGGATCAACAGTGGCACGCCGAGAAAATCTACCGGATTGGCATCGCCGGTATTTGGCACATCTTTGGCAAATCCGACACCGGACCAATTGTCAAACAGGACGGATTTTCGTTCCTGATCAAAGACATCCTGATCAGTATAATGGGCATTTGGCAGCCCCCGCGCCTGTGCCACATCCTGTGTCACTGCGTTCAAATCCGAAAGAGCGATTGTCATCCTGTCACCCGTCTGAAAATGGTTTCCTGCCGCTGACTATGCTTTTGGAAAAGACGGGCTGCCAAGATCGAGAAACTTGTTTTTGAGATGAGATCAGCTCATGTGACGGGCGCGCATCCAGTCATAAAGGGTTCTTGTGGCCTCGGGCATGTCGGGGTTGGCGGCGATCAGGTAAAAGGCACCGGGGGCCGCGCAACTATGGTCGTCCAGTGTCACCAGTTTGCCCTGATCCAGCAGGGGCGCCGTCAGTTTCCGCCAGCCAAGCGCCAGCCCTGCCCCTTCCTGCGCCAGTTGTATTGCGATCGAGTAATTGTTCACCCGTCGTGCCGGAGCGATCGGGCCGTGGTATTTCATCATGTCGAACCAGACTGCCCATGTGGTCCAGTTCTCGTTGCGGGCGTCCATGTTGATCAGCGGCTCACGCGCCAGTTCTTCCAGACTTGCGCCGTGCAGCCGTTCGGCCAGAGCGGGCGTGCAGACCGGCACCAGCATATCCCCGAACAGGCGGATGTGTTCCGGTTCCCGAGGGGGCGCCAGCCGGTATTCGATGGCAAGATCTGCGTGGATCGGCCGTTGTAACAGCCGGTCCGAGATTTGCTGGTTGATCTGGATGCCTTCATATTCGCGCCAGAAGGAAATGATGCGGGGCGTCAACCAGAGAGAGGACACCGCCGTCGTCGCAGCAATTTCGACTTTCGGCGTCTCTGCCTGATTGCGCAGCGACGCGGTGATGGCGGAAATATCGCGAAAGCTGTGGCTGAGCACCGCAAACAGGCGTTCTCCGTCATCTGTCAGCGTCACAGAGCGGTGCCCGCGGGTGAACAGCGCCAGCCCCAGCCATTTCTCCAGCGCCTTGACCTGATGACTGACAGCGCCGGGCGTGACGTTCAATTCGGCAGCCGCCTCGTTGAAGGCGCCGCGACGGGAGGCAGCCTCAAACGCGCGCAACATGGTCAGCGGCGGCATGTCATAGGGTTTGGATCGCATGGGCGCACCTGCTCGCGGATGGGTCGTTGCAACAGGTTACACAAGTTTGCACCGCGATCAATCAGGCAATGGTTCACGCAGTTGCGGGCCTTCGACACGACCTGAATTCACCTCAAGCCCGACACGGTGACGGGCGAAATAGGCCGGATCGGCAGCCTCCATCAACGTAGCAGCACCTTTGCCTTCTTCTCCCAGCCACAGGCCAAAGTTTTCGGGCGTCACGGTCACGGGTTCGCGGTGGTGGACCTCTGCAATGTCGGGTCCGGCCTCGGTTGTGACCATCGCGCAGGTGACGGAGCGCTGGCCCTCGGCACCTGTCCAGACCTGCCAGATCCCCGCAAAGGCCATCAACGGCCCGTCGGAGGGATAGATGTACCACGGTTCCTTGCCCTTGCCCTTTTCGCGGTGCCATTCGTAAAACCCATCCGCCGGTATCAGACAGCGGCGGCTGCGCACTGCGTCGCGGAAAGCGGGTTTTTCAGCGATGGTTTCTGCGCGGGCGTTGATCAGCAGCGGACCATCGGTCGGGGATTTGTACCATTTGGGCAGGAACCCCCAGCGCATCGGCACCAGATGACGCGCCCCGTCATGGAACACCGCCACCGGAATATCCTGCGTCGGGCATATGTTATAGCGCGGCTGTTCCCACTGCGCGGTGATCTCTGTCGCGCCGAACCAGCCGGCAACAGCGTCCGGTGGAAGGGTCAGGGCAAAACGGCCACACATGTTTTCTTCTCCTGTGCTTTGCTACTCCACGCGGAAATCCGGCCCCATCCAGGGAAATTTCTCAAGACAGGGCTGCATCAGCTTCTTGCGGATCAGCGGGCGCATCAGGGCCGCAACGTCCCCTGCGATACTGTCCATTTCCCCTTGTCGGGCGATCAGGGAAATACTGCGGGTCAGCGCCTTGAACGGCAGTGGCATCACATCAAGCGCCCCGTGAAAGCGCTGCGCGCTCATATAGCCGAGCGGCGTTGTCACCGACCAGCTGCGCCCGCTGGCCACCATTGAAAGGATGGCATGATAGCTGCCAAATTCAAACCTGTTGGGCAGATTGATCCTCTGGCGCGACAGATGCGCCTCTATCTGGCGACCCATCATCTGACGGGAGGAATACCGCACAAACGGCAGTTTTTCGAGCTGTTCGAACACCGGCTTGGACTGATCCACATAGCCCTTGGGCGCCACCGCGACAAAGGGCTCTTGCATAAGACTATGCACTTGCATCCATTTTTCGGCAATATTCAGGTCCGCCACCACCACCAGATCAAGGGCGCGGGAGTCAAGCGCATCGGTCAATGTGTAACTGCTGGCGCTTTCCAGCAGGAACTGACACCCTTTCAGCGCTCCGGCCAATTGCTCCATCAGCGCGGGCGTAACTTCGGCGTCGAAATCTTCGATCAGACCAAGGCGCAAACGGCTCATCTGCGAAAAATTATATACGGCCAGTTCTGCCTTGGCCTGATTGGCCTCTGACAGAATGGCTTGCGCCCGCTTCAGAAACAGCCCGCCCGCAGGGGTCAACTGCTGGGGACGAATGCTGCGATCCAGCAGGCTCGCCCCCAAAGCCGCTTCCAGATTGGTCAATTGCTGGGAGACGGAGGAAATGCTTGCCGACAGGCGTTTGGCGGCGTTGGACACAGAGCCTTCTTCAACAGCCGCAATAAAAACCTCAATCGCCCAGAGCGATAATTTTCCAGGGGTATCTACCATGGCACCATTAAGGACAGCCTGCGGCTTTGGGCAAGCCTTTTTCTAATAAATTCAGGGGCTCGGACGATGCGACACCTCTGCACGCAAACGCTGCAAACGGTCATCCACGTGATCAAGGAACGTTTTGATCAGTGCCAAGCGCCCGTTGTTCTTGCGCCATTGGGCAAAGAATTCCGGCTGGCGGACAGGTAATTCCTCTAGCACCGGCACAAGACGTCCGCTGGCAAGATCCGCTCCGACCCGCGATTTCGGCAGGATCGCCAGCCCCGCACCAGAGCGGCAAAGGTTGTGAACCAACTCGATGTCATCGCATTTGATCCGATAGGAAATCGCCGGAAAAACACTGCCCGCGCCACGGTAAAACAGCTTTGCCCAGTCAGAGGCAGAATGATCGCTGCACAGCAGGATCGGAATTTTCGCCGGTATTTCCTGTACCGGCGTTCCCTTCATCCGCTCTGCCACATCAGGGGCGGCATAAAACGCCGCGCCGGTGCCTTCGATCTTGCGAAAACTGATGTCGGTGCTGGTCGGGCTGTCAGAGGACACCACCAGATCGAACAGTTCCAGTCCTTTTTCAGAGGTGTCTTGCTCAAAGTTGATTTCGATACTGACGTTGGGATGGGCAAGCAGAAAATCTTGCACCACTTCGCGCAGGATGCCGCCGGACAGGAGCACCGGCAAATCCAACCGCAACACCTGCGCCCGTGTCTTGCGACCCCCGCCAAAGGATTGCAGCCCCTCTGTGCCGATTTCCAGCATCTCCCGCGCGGTCTGGTAGATGCGCATTCCCTCTGCCGTCAACTCGAACGAGCGGGCGCGACGGATCAGCAGTTGCTTGCCCAGACGGTCTTCAAGGTCGGAAATCAGTGCGCTTGTTTTTGCTTCGGACAGCCCGAGTTCCCGCGCCCCCGCCTTGACGGAGTTGTAATCCACCACGACGGCAAAAGCGATCATCGAGAGATACGGGTCAATCATTTAGTCTGACCAATCAACAAAAATGGGAACACGTATCAAGGATACGGTCCCCCAACCTTAGCAGGACTCCCCCATGCTCACAACAATTAGAAAGTTAACCCTTGGGCAACCACCTCAGTCCCCGAAGGGTCGCAGGCCAGAGGGAAGCGTCTCGGGCACCGCCACTTGGTCGGTCTGTGGCGCGGACAAACTGTGCAGAAAACGGATCAACTGATCCACCTGTCGCTGGTGCAATGTGGCTGGCACCTGCGCTTTGGCGGGATAGGCCAGAAAAGCAGCGCGGATACGACGAAGTTCTGTCACATCCTGCCAGTGGGTGATCCCTTCTGGCGGAATAAAATCTGCGCTGGCGCCAAGCGGGTCCATATGGTGACGGATCACGGACTCCAGTGTTGGGAAGATGCCGTTATGTCCGTAAGGCGCGGTCTGCGCCACATTGCGCAAAAACGGGGTGCGAAAGCGGTAGCTGTCCCTGACATCATCGCTTACGGCCAGTCTTCCCGCATCACGGGCCACCGGATCAAACCGGCGGGTACGGCCCGGTCCCAAGGGCGGCAGGGCAAGGTTGTGAAACGCCTGATCCGACAAAAGCGGACCACTATGGCACTGGCTGCATTGCGCTTTCCCGTAGAACAGCGCCATTCCTGCGCGCTGGTCCGGATCAAGGGCAGACCGCACGCCGCCCAGATACCTGTCGAAATCCGACCCCATGCTGCGAAACGCGGTTGAGATATACGCCGCCAGCGCGTTTGCGATTGTGGTAATGTCGATGTCTGCCGGTGCTGCCATGTCACGATAGCCTGCAATCGCACCCACCCGCCGCGCGATCATGGCCCATGCCTCGGGCGCGGATGTCTGCGCTGCGGCGGCGATCTCGTTGCTCTCGGGCGCCCCTGCCATTTCGCTGCGGGCGATCAGGGGAAATAACACCTGCGCCGCAAGCAGACTGTTCAAACCGCTTGGCAACTGACCTTCGGCGGCCGTGCGCACCACCGCCCCCCGCTGTTCCACCCGTCCGTCATGGAACAAACGCTGCACCTGCCGCGCACCCAGATCCCACAACGCAGGAGCATTGCGGGCCTGCCGCTGCACCGCGCGTCCCATCTGCCGCGCCGCGCCGCGACCCGTGCCCCCTTCCCCGATGCCAAGCGCCAGAGCGTCACTGCCACCATAGGCCGGATTGTGACAAGTGGCGCAGGCAATGTTCCGGTTGCCTGAAAGCAACGGATCAAAGAACAGCGCGCGGCCAAGTGCCACCTCTGCGGCGCTATACTGCGGGTAGTCTTGCGGCATCAAAGGCTTGGGCAACTCCTGCGCCTGTGCTAATCCTGCGAAAAGCCCTGCACTACAAAGGATTATCGGATGCGCAAACTTGCCATTGCCGCCTGCTTTCTTGCAGCCCCTGCGCTTGCGGATATGCAGATGGCCCGCGATGCGTTCCAGCGGGGGCAATTTGGCGAAACTGTTGCGCGGCTTACCCCTGCTGCGCAATCGGGCAATGCCGAGGCAGAATTTCTGTTGGGGCGCATTTATGCGCTGGGGTTGGGGCACCCCGAAGACGCTTGGCGGGCCGTGGAGTTTCTGAAACGGGCGGCAGGCAAAGGCCATCCCGCAGCGCAACTGCATCTGTCCAAAGCCTATGCCAGCGGTGCAGGACTCGCTGCCCCCGATCCCCTTCGTGCCGCGCTCTGGGCAGAGCTTGCGGTGCTGGCCAATGCCGAAGGTGCCGCAGCGCATCTGGCAGAACAGCGTCGCCGCCTGTCGGAACAGGATAAATCCCGTCTTGCGCCCCTGCTGTCCGATTATCGCACCCATCTGTTTCCCTTCAGTCCTAAGTAACACAGATTTCCGGCGCGACTGCAACATTGCCAGTCGCGCTGCGGGTTGATCCATCTTCCCCCTTGGAACAGCCGCACAGCCAGCCTATAACGCCGCCAAACACCAGCAAAGGCCCAGCCCCATGCGCACAGCGACCCTGACTAGAAACACCGCCGAAACCGCCATCACGGTTGAAATCAACCTCGACGGGACCGGCGTCTATGACAATGAAACCGGCGTCGGCTTTTTCGATCACATGCTGGACCAACTGTCCCGCCACGCGCTGATTGATATGAAGGTGCGGGCCAAGGGCGATCTGCACATTGACGACCACCACACCGTCGAAGATGTGGGGCTTGCGCTGGGCAAGGCGCTGGCGGAAGCGGTTGGCGACAAACGTGGCATCCGGCGCTATGGCTCCTGCCTGCTGCCGATGGATGACGCATTGGTCTGCTCTGCCCTTGATCTGTCAGGACGGCCCTATCTGGTCTGGAAGGTCGATCTGCCGAGCGCGAAAATCGGCAGTTTTGACACCGAGTTGGTGCGCGAATTCTTTACTGCTTTTGCCATGCAGGGCGGTATAACCCTGCATGTCGAAGCGCTTGACGGGTTCAACAGCCACCACATCGTCGAAGCCGCTTTCAAATCAGTCGCACAGGCCCTGCGCACCGCACTTGAAACCGACCCGCGCAAATCTGATGCGATTCCATCCACCAAAGGCACCCTCTCCGAATGATTACTGCGATTGTCGATTATAACTCCGGCAACCTGCGCTCTGCCGAGAAAAGCTTTCAGCGGATGGCGCGTGAAGTGGGCGGTGGTGACATCATCGTAACAGACGATCCCGAACAGGTGCGCCGTGCGGATCGTGTGGTCCTTCCGGGCGTTGGCGCTTTTGCCGATTGCCGTCAGGAACTCGGCGCGATTGACGGGCTGTTCGGCGCGATTGAAGAAAAGGTCAAGGCGGGCAATCCGTTTTTGGGTATTTGCGTCGGCATGCAGATGATGGCCACTTGGGGCCGCGAGCATGGCAACCACACAGGCTTTGACTGGATCAAGGGCGAAGTGATTGCCCTGACGCCAAATGATCCATCGTTGAAAATCCCGCACATGGGTTGGAACAGCCTGAACCAATCACCGGAGCACCCTGTATTTGAAGGGATTTCCGCAGGGGATCACGTCTATTTCGTGCATTCCTACCACCTCGTGCCAAAAGATCCGGCGGACATCGTGGCGACAGTGGATTATGGCGGCGACATCATCGCTGCCGTGGGGCGTGACAATATCATCGGCACCCAGTTCCACCCCGAGAAAAGTCAGGCTACCGGCCTGCGACTGATCGGAAACTTCCTGAAATGGGCCCCGTAACAGAGGCCCCTTCAGACCTGTCGCTTATTTTACCCGCGCCCACGTACCGCCGCTGCGACACACGCCCAGCACGCAGCCTTTGACGTTCAGGCTGTTTCCGCTCAGCACCAGTTTGCCGGAGTAGGTTTTGTCGCGGTCCGGCGAATAAACCTTGCCACCGCCATAGGTGCCGCCGCCCTTGTTTACCATATTCCAGATCAGCTTGCGCCCCTGATTTTCAGATTTGAACGCCTTGCCATTGCTGTCAAAAGAGTTGACCAGAACGCCGCAAATCTTGCTGCCGCATGGACCGACCTGAATATGGCCGGAGTTTCCGTTGTCATCTGCAATCGTGCGCCATGTGCCATAGATGTCATCTGCAAAAGCCGGCGCACCCAGCGACGCGAGTGTGGCGATAACTGCCAGTTTCTTCATCGTAACCTCCCTAGTTTTGGCAATCCTGCGCAGAGCACCGGCACCGGTCAAGCAAAACCCTAGGGCAACCGGACCTTTGCAATTCCGCGCCTATGGGGATAGAGGAAAGCGGAACGACAAAACATCAGGCCCTACCATGATTCTATACCCTGCGATTGATCTTAAGGACGGCGCCTGCGTGCGTCTTTACAAAGGCGAAATGGATCAGGCGACCGTTTTCAACGACGATCCGGCCGCGCAAGCACAGGCGTTTGTGGATCAGGGCTGCGACTGGTTGCATCTGGTGGATCTGAACGGGGCTTTTGCGGGGGAACCGGTAAATGCCCGTCCCGTCGAAGACATTCTGAAAACTGTCAAAGTCCCCGCACAACTGGGCGGTGGCATTCGCGATATGGCTACCATCGAAGGCTGGCTGTCCAAAGGTCTGCAACGGGTCATTCTTGGCACAGTTGCGGTGGAAAACCCCGATCTGGTACGCGAAGCGGCCAAAGCCTTTCCCGGTCATGTGGCTGTCGGCATAGATGCCCGTAACGGTATGGTCGCGACCCGCGGCTGGGCCGAAGAAACCACCGTCAACGTCACCGATCTGGCCCGCCAGTTCGAAGATGCAGGCGTTGCCGCGATTATCTACACCGACATCAACCGTGACGGCGCGATGCAAGGCCCCAATGTCGAGGCAACCGCCGATCTGGCCCGTGCCGTCTCGATTCCTGTGATTGCATCGGGTGGCGTTTCGTCCATGGCCGATCTTCAGGCACTCAAGGATTGCGGTGCGCCGCTGGACGGGGCTATCTCGGGCCGTGCGCTTTATGACGGACAGATCAATGTGGCCGACGCGGCGGCGCTTTTGAAGGCATGAGGCTGAAACAGATCCTCATCGTGCTTTACACCCTGCCGTTGATGGTGTTTCTCTGCACCACGATCTTTGCAGTGATTGCGGATATGATCGGAAGCTGCGCCTATATCGATGGCACTGTCACAAATTGCACGGCTTGGGGACGCGATTACAGCTGGCTGTATGACACCTCTACCCCTGTGGGTTTCATGTCCAATTGGGCGTTCCTTGTGGGATGGATTTTACTCGGCGGTTGTACCATGTACGCGCTTGACTGGTTGAAGAAACGAAATGCTTAAAACCCGAATTATTCCCTGTCTTGATGTGAAAGACGGCCGCGTTGTAAAAGGCGTGAACTTTGTGGATCTGATAGATGCGGGCGACCCCGTGGAATCTGCGAAAGCCTATGATGCGGCTGGCGCGGATGAATTGTGTTTTCTCGACATTGCCGCCACGGTGGAAAATCGGGGCACCATGTTTGATGTGGCGCGGCGTACTGCGGAACAGTGCTTTATGCCGCTGACCATCGGCGGTGGCGTGCGTTCCCCTGATGATGTGCGCAATCTGCTGCTGGCGGGGGCAGATAAGGTTTCCTTCAACTCCGCCGCTGTTGCCAATCCTGATGTGGTGGCACAATCGGCCAACCGCTTCGGTTCACAATGTATTGTTGTGGCGATTGATGCGAAAACCGTCTCGCCCGGAAAATGGGAAATCTTTACCCACGGCGGGCGCAAAGGAACCGGAATTGACGCAGTAGAGTTTGCCAAAGACATGGCGGCCAGAGGCGCCGGAGAGATCCTGTTAACCAGCATGGACCGCGATGGCACCCGCGCCGGATTCAACCTGCCCCTGACCCGCGCTATTTCCGACGCTGTAAGCATCCCCGTGATCGCTTCGGGCGGTGTCGGCACGCTGGACCATTTGGTGGACGGCGTGAAGGAAGGCGGCGCATCGGCGGTACTTGCGGCATCCATTTTCCACTTTGGCGATTTCACAATTCAAGAGGCCAAGCAGCACATGCAGGCCGCAGGAATACCGGTAAGGCTCTGATAACATGGCAAATGTACTGACGCGGCTGGCCCGCACCATTGATTCCCGTAAAGGGGCTGACGATAAGAAATCCTACGCGGCGAAACTGTTCGCGCGGGGCCCCGAGAAATGTGCCGAGAAATTCGGTGAAGAATCCGTAGAAGCCATAATCGAAGCGGTGAAGGGGGACCGGAAGAAACTGACCGAGGAAGCAGCCGATGTGCTGTTCCACCTGCTGATCATGCTGTCGGCCCGCGATGTAAAGCTCGAAGATGTTTATAAAGAGCTGGAACGTCGCGAAGGCACATCGGGCATTGTTGAGAAACAGTCCCGCAGCAAATAATCCTGCTCTACAGGGTTAGCGATACCACATATTCGCCTTCTTGATCCGCTGACGGATAGCCTGTTCCTTGCGCGGCAGGTCATTCCGGTCAAACATATCCCGCAGCTTCCGGCCCTTCCCCTGAAACACCAGACGGCGGAACGGTTCATGTGCCTTCACCACTTTCTTGATCGGATTCGGGGCGAGCACTTTTTCCAGAACCTCCACCGTTTCATCCGGTGCAGTCGCATAGAGCAGTGGCACATAGCGGTAGTGCCAGCTGACGGAACCATCCAGCAGGCCGGAAGGAATCGTATCCCGCGCCCCGCCAAGCCTGTGGATCACCAGCGGCAACGCGATCTGATCCAGCCAGGGATAAAGCTGCTGCGTCTCGATTTGCCATGGCGGATCGCGTTCGATCTCGCTGGCGTAATGGGTGAAATAGGTGGCAAATTCGGCAGGGTCTTTGTAGAAAAACCACCCCGCGTTGAAATAAAGGTATCGCTTCCAGTATTCATCCGGCTGTGACAGATCCAGCGAGCTGGCATAATCCAGATCAAATTTGTCGTAGAGCGATTTCCACATCTCACCGTAACCCGGTCCATAAAGATCCACCTCCGGCCAGGTATTCTCCCGTTTCATGGAGGCGGTCGGCCGGTTGAAATCAAACGGAACGTTGTTCAGCCGTCCGGTAAAAATCGTGTCCGTGTCAAAGAACACGAAAGGCTCGTTATCTGGCAGTGCCGTCAGACCGATGATCTTGTTTCCATTTGGATAGCGGCTGCCAAAGACCCCGTTCTGGAATGGCACAATCTCGGCTCCGAGGTCCAACAAAAGGCGGCGCACCTGTGGGTTCTGGATGCGTGGATCGTGGTCCCAACGCTCGGACGGTTGCGGCTCCCCTAGGATCAAACGTCCGGTAAAATTCGGGTTCCGGTGAAAGAACGAGGCGACAAAAAGCACCGCTTCATATTCAAGCCGACCGCCCTGTACGATTGCAAAAACGTTATAGTCCTGTGCCACTGTCACTGCCCGTTCTGATTTTGCCGACCTATAGCCAATCAGGGCAAAAAATGGAATGGACTCAACCCCGTCAGGTCAAATTTCTTGCAACTCTGCCGCAAAACTGCAGAGTTTCAGGGTAGAGAGGTCCTGCTATGTCCAATATCTTTGCAAACACCCTGAAATTTACGGCCATTAAGACCCGCGGGCGTAATTGGTGCCGCCCTGCATCTGTTGCTGCTGTGTTGTTTCTATCTCCTCTCATAATATCGGTCCCACCCCAACCTGCGTCAGCGCAGGCAAAATTCCTAAGTGCGGCGCAGATCAAGCCGATCCTGACAGCGACCAAGGGCAACTGGATCGCGGTGCGGGAATACGATGGGCAGGATTTGTTGTATTTTACGCACCTCCTGTCATGGCGTTGTGGGCTGACAGCGATAGATTACAGGGTGAATAATGAAGAAACCTTTAAGAGCTGGCCAATAGGAACTTGCAACGAAGATCTGTCCAATCCCAATGCACTGGCTGATGATCAGAAAATCTATACGGGTTTTCCGCTTGGTGCGATCAGAACTGTAACGGTCCGGATCACCTATGATGATGAAACAACAGAGGAAAACCGTTATGAACGCGAAATGGTGCTACTTCCTTAATTTAATCTGTCGCCGGGTGAATTGTTCAATGCTACAAAAAAAAGGGGCCGCAAAACGGCCCCGATTTTACTTAATTTTTAGGAAACTTAATTGGAGCTTTGGGTCTCATCTGCAGAGTCCACTCTGACAGTTGCATCCGCTTCGCCTGCACTATCCGTCGTTTGGGCTGCGTCCACCGCCTCGCTGGCGGCTTCCATTGCGGAATTTACCGTGTCGTTCAAGCTCTCCATAGCAGAGCCTGCCATATCCGCAGCACCCTCAGCCGTAGCAGCCGCCGTATCCTTTACAGCCTCCACAGCAGCGGCAGCCGCCTCCGGAGCGGTATCCACAGCCTGTTCCGTGGACTCTACCACATCAGCCACTGCTTCCGAAGCGGCCTCTGTGACGGCCTCGATGGTGGCCGCAGCCGTGTCCTGAATGTCCTGCACCGCCTCCTGTGCGGTCTCTTCCAGAGTTTCTGCTGTCTGCGCCGCGTCAGACGCGGTTCCGGCATCTGCCTGACCATCCTCTTCTACATCTGTGGCGACATCGGCCTCTACCGCCACTGTTTCGTCGGCACCTGTGTCAGCCTCCGTCGTGATCGTCACATCGACAGTATCGTCTGGCTGATTCTGGGACCAAACCAAGAATCCCCCCGCAGCTACAACGATTACACCACCAATGATTAATAAGTTCTTCACTGTATTCTTCCATTTCTTCTTGAGTATTGAACCGCCCCCGCATCTGCGCGGAAAGGACTTCAACGACAAGAGCTAAGTTACTGGTGGAAAAGCATATAGGCTGAAACACGCCGAAACCAAGAGCGGCGACAAAATTGCCGCCGCTCTGTAATTAAGATTATTTTTACCCCTGACAGGTTAGTGTGAGTCGGAGGTTACTGGAGCGCCTCAAAACGGCTTTTAGCCTCGTCAGCGGCGGACTGGCGTGCGGCTGCCTGCTCTGCTGCCCGGGTGGCTTCTTCTTGCGCGGTCACGGCCTCGCTCTGGGCCGTTTCGACTGCGGCACGTGCGTCCGCTTCGGATTGTTGCGCGGTGTCAAGTTGGGCTTTGGCGTCCTGCAGGCGGGCCTTGGCGTCTTCGATTGCCTCTTGTGCTGTTTGCAGCGCAGCTTCTGCTTGCGCTTGCGCGTTGGAGGCTTCACCCGCCGCGGCCTCGGCCTTGCGAACGGCTGCTGCCGCTGTTTCATATTCGGACTGGGCCTGCGCCAGTTCGGCGCGACGCTGTTCTGCTGCGGCCTCTGCATCGCTGACGGCGGATTGCGCAGCGGTGATGGCATCTTTGAAGCGCTGCGCGGTCTCTGTCGCGGCGTCCAGCCGTTCCCGTGCGGCCTCTGCCTTAGCCTGATCGCTTTGCGCTTTGGCAACCGCCGCATCAAGCGCTTGCTTCGTGGCTGTAGCTGCTTCGCGTGCAGTGTCTGCGGCAGTACGGGTTTGATCCAGCAGAGTCTCGTCCACCGCCGGTTGGGTCTCTGTGCTGTTGGTGGCACCGGCTTGGGCTTCTATGTCAGCCAGTTTCGCTTCGGCGGCATTGGCATTCGCTTCGGCCTGATCAGCCACATCACGGGCGTTCTGGGCTGGTCCGGCAGATGCGTCAGCCGCTGCAAGCGCGGCGTTCAGTTCGCGCTCGGCCACAGCTTCCTGCGCCAGTTCGTCCTGACCGTCGGACTCCGCTTGATCAAGCGCAGCCTGAGCTGCAATGACATCGTCCTGAGCCTTGGCATGGGCTGCTTTGGCCCCTTCAAGCGTTGCAGCCGGTCCATCCAGAGATGCCGGTTTTACCGCGTCGCGGGCGGTTTGGGCGGCTTGCGCTGCAGTCTCAACAAGCTTCTCGGCCGCGGGAAGTGCAGCCTCGGCTGCGGCAACTGCGTCTTCAGCCGCCACAACCGCATCTGCAGCCGCCTTCACCGCGGCCTCTTTTTCGGCCACATCCTGCTGGGCTGTCTCTACTGCGGCACCTGCGCTTTCGGCCCGCGCCATTGCATCGGTGTGCGATTGCGCTGCGGTCTGGGCAGCCACTTGCGCGGTTTCGGCTTCGTTCTTTGCGGCTTCGAAACTGGCCTGTCGGTCCCGTGCGTTTTTATCAACGAAGCCCCACACAGCAATCAGCACCACCAACGCAAGCGCGATAATTCCAGCAATCTTTTTCATTTCCATCCCTTGGTCTTTGTAACAGGCCACCACGAAACCGGCAGTGGCAATTATGCGCTTTTCAGCTTGGGGATTTGAACAAGGCATGCAAGACTTAAATGGCTCACTCCGCCTATTTCCGGCGGCGCTTTGCGATTTCCCGACCGATCTGAAATGGGAGGTTGAACCTTTCGCAGTGCAGAGCTACATAATAAGCACATTTTAAAGCTACAAAGGACTAGAAACCGATAGCCCGCAGACCTCATCACGCGCCACCACAGCGCGACACTGGCCCCCGCGTCAATGAACGCATTACATCCAATGAAATCCGTCTTATCGGAGCAGAAGGCGAAAACGTCGGCGTTGTTACGCCCGCGAAAGGTCGAGAACTGGCTGCTCAGGCTGGGCTGGATCTGGTTGAGATTTCGCCCAATGCCAAGCCGCCTGTTTGTAAGATCATGGATTTCGGCAAGTTCAAATATGAACAGCAAAAGCGCGAGTCCGAAGCCCGCAAGAAGCAGAAGATCATCGAAGTCAAGGAAGTCAAATTCCGTCCAAATACGGATAACGCCGACTTTGAAGTGAAAATGCGTAATGTTTTCAAATTCCTGAGCAATGGCGACAAGGTAAAGATCACCCTGCGTTTTCGCGGTCGGGAAATGGCGCACCAGCGTTTGGGCGCAGAATTGCTGCACCGTGTTGCGGATGCAGTGACCGAAGCCGAGGCTGGTAAAGTGGAAAACATGCCCAAGATGGAAGGTCGTCAGATGATTATGATGATCGGCCCCATCAGCAAGTAAGCGGCAACTCCAATTTCCGGTGACAACAGAATTTGAAAGGCGCCTTCGGGCGCCTTTTGCTTTGCGGGGCCGGTTATTGCGCCTTAACGATTTTCGCCTGTGCTTTCACCCGATCAAATTCCGCCCGTTTCGCGGCAATTTGCTCTGCGCTCAGCAAATCGGCGTTGGAATAATCCTTCTGCCAGTCCGCTGCACCCGACCAGACAATCGGGGACTGTACCGTGCTGCGCGGCTGTTTCGCAGTCGCCAGCAGCGTCACCGCAAGACGGGCGGTTTCCAGTTGCGCTTCCGGATCATCCGGCAGGCCCGCTGCATTGCCTAAGGGAAAATTGCTGAACAACAGTCTGGGCACCCCGACCCGTTCAACAATATCCCGCGCACAGCCCATGACCACGCTCGGAATCCCCGCGGCTTCGAGACTGTGGGCCGCGATTGCCGCCGACTGGTGGCACACCGGACAATTTGGCACCAGCACCACCCCGTCGAGCGCGTCTTCCTGCGCAAAACCGACCAGCCGCGCCGCATCCTCGCGCGTGCGGGTTTGAGAGCGGTTTGTAGGAAGCCCGTAAAACCGCTCTGCAACCGCGCCGATTTCTTTGGCATCTGCCAGTTTTTGCAGCGCTTGCAAGGGGAAATAGCTGCGCTGGTCCGCCGCTGAAGTATGGACACGATCATAGGCGATATGGGAAATGCCAAGAACAGGTTCCGGCTTAACGGGGGCTGCAAAAGGCTCAAAAAACTTGGCCGCGCCATTATAGGGCGCCCCTGCCCCTTGTGCGCCCGCGCCCGCCTTGAACGGGGCTGCTGTCGTAACAATCCCGATCCGCGCCGCGTTCAGCGGTTTGGCAAGCGGGGCGAAAGGCACCCTTTCATGCACGGCCCATTCATAAGGCGCACCATAGCCAAGCGCTTGATAATAGGCGCGAATGCGCGGGATATAGTCCAGCGGCCGATCCGGTGTCATCTCATTTCTCCGTTCTTATCTGACCCTACGTTACGTGGCTTGCCCCTCTAATCCAACTCCCCTAACGTCATCTTCATGGAAACTGATAAAATTCACCGCTGGCACGATATGGGCGGACAGCCTGCCGGAGACATCAACCGCGAAGAGCATGATTTTGCGCTTTGGGAAAAGCGGGTGGATGCATTGCAGGTGCTTACCTCGTCCAAGGGTTATTTCACCGTGGACGGATTGCGCCGCGTGCTGGAGGACATGGGCGAGGACGCCTTTGAAACCATGACCTATTACGAACGCTGGGTGCAATCGGTGAACCAGAACCTTCTTGAAGCCGGCGTCTATACCATCGCAGAACTGGCGGAGCGGATGGAACAGGTACAGTCCCGCGGCGAGACTTATGGCGAATGTGCCGGATCGGGTGAGTGATGGAGCGCGCGCAAAAGGTTCGTGTCAAGAACTGGCACCCGCCTGGTCATGTTCGCGCACCTATGTATTTGCGCGGCAAAACCGGAGAGATCGAGCGTGAACTCGGTCCTTTCGCAAATCCTGAAGAGCTCGCCTATGGGCACAAAGCCAGCCGCCGTCGCCTGCTTAGGGTTCGCTTTACGATGGGCGAACTCTGGGGGGCAGAGGCGGAAAATCCTGCCGACATCCTAGAGGCCGAAATTTACGAACACTGGTTGGACCCGATCAATGCCACATGACCACCATGACCATTCTGATGACACTCAAGGGCTCAGCCCATCGGGACATCCCTACAAACCGGATCAGGATCACAAGCTAACCCGTTGGCAGGCAATGGAAATCGCAATGCGAGAGCTTTTGATCGAAAAGGGTATCGTCACCGCCGCGGAAATCACCGCAACGGTGGAGCAGATGGACCGTCGCTCTCCGGCGGACGGGGCAAAGGTTGTGGCGCGGGCTTGGGTTGATCCCGCCTTTAAGGCGCGCCTGCTGCAAAACGGCACCGAAGCGATCCGCGAAATCGGTGTGGAACCGGGTGTGCTAAAGCTGATCGCGGTGGAGAATACGCCAGAGGTTCACAATGTAGTCGTCTGCACCCTATGCTCCTGTTATCCGCGCAACCTGCTTGGCCTGCCGCCTGATTGGTACAAGCAACGGGCGTACCGCTCTCGAGTGGTAAAAACACCGCGCAAGGTGTTGGCGGAATTCGGATTGGAATTGCCCGATACCGTGCAGGTCCGTGTTCACGACAGCACCGCGGATATGCGCTATCTGGTGCTCCCCGCCCGCCCCGAGGGAACGGACAAACTGGACGAAACCGCACTGGCCGCACTGGTCAGCCGCGATGCCATGATCGGTGTCGCCACCGCACGGCACCCGTAATGACCGCGCTCAACCGGTACTGGAGCGGGCTTGGACCGCTGGCCAAGGGTGCGCTGATGTTCATCCTGACCATCTTTCTGTTTTCCATCATGGACACGATTGCGAAATCCCTTTCGCAGCGCCATCACCCGCTAGAGGTCGTCTGGGCCCGCTACACCGCGCAAACCGTGATCGCCTTCATCGTGCTGTCGCCCCAATTGCGGCGATTGCTGCGCACAGAGCATTTGACGCTACAGGTGATCCGCTCGGCCTTTCTGTTCGGCGCGACCATGTGTTTCTTCACATCGCTGGCCTATATGGAAATGGCCTCCGCCACTGCAATTTTTGAAATTGCACCGCTGTTCATGACAATAGCCGGCTATTTCGTTCTGAAAGAGAAAGTCGGCCCGCGCCGCTGGATCGGTGTCTCTATCGGCCTGATCGGGGCCATGATCATCATCCGCCCCGGTTCGGATGTGTTCACGCCGGTTGCGCTGCTCCCCGCGCTGGCGGCAGCCTGTTTCAGCGGGTATGCGATTTCCACCCGTTTTCTGGGACAGGAAGAAAGCCCTTGGACCAGCTTTCTCTACACTGCCCTGATCGGCTGTATCGCAAGCTGCGTTATCGTCCCCTTCGTCTGGTCGACCCCGTCGCTGGCGGATGTCGGTCGCATGTCGATGATGGGGGTTGTCGGAGGCATCGGCCATTTGTTCCTGATCCGCGCCTTTACTGTCACCGAAGCGTCTTTCCTTGCGCCTTTCGGCTATCTGACCCTGCTGTTCAACGCATTCTGGGCCTTTGCCTTTTTCGCAGAAATACCGGACCGCGCCACAGTTATTGGCGGCGCAGTGATCGTCTTTGCAGGGGTTTACGTCTGGTATCGGGAAAGCTTCGGCACGAAGAAACCGGTAAGCATCTGACCCGCGGCAGGTTTAATCCAACCGCCGCGCCGCCAATACCGGACCGAGGTTTTCGGACTGCACAACCACGGCATAATGGGCAGATGTTTCGATCGGATGGGTCAGGCTCATCGGGGCGGTACCGTTCCACTGGCCGATGGTGGACCAATCTGTCACCGTGTTCACATAGTCGATGTGGCGTCCTGCATTTTCACCGTGCTCGATCTTCACCTCGACACTAGGCTCAAAGGCAATCAGATGAATGTCAGCGGGGGCCGACAGCCCCTCTACCGGCGTCAATACAATCTTAAGCGCAGCGCCATCCCGTGAAAGCACCATGCCCGCCCGCTCCGGCTCCGCTGCAAGCATCTCAACATAATCGAGGATCTTCTGGCGTTTCGCACCGGCCACATAATCCCGCCCGTTAAAGATCATCTGCGGCGTGACCAGCCGGTATTTGCTGTCCATCTTCGTGTTGAACGCCGCCTGACGTTCGGTAAATTCCGGTTGCGCCAGATGGTCCTGCCAGCCGAGGTAATCCCAGTAGTCCACGTGCAACCCCAGCGCCAGAACATCATCGCGCTTGGCAATTTCCGCAAGAATCACATCCGCTTCCGGACAGGAAGAACACCCCTGAGAGGTGTAAAGCTCCACCAGCACCAGCGAACCTTCCGCCTGTGCCGTCTGCATTAATCCGGTTGTGGAAATGGCCAGAGCGGCCAGAAATCTGCGCATGAACTGTGCTCGCATCAAAGTGTGTTACCCTGTTATAACCGTCCCTGCACCGCTTTTACCAATAAAGGTTTCGAGAGGTAAATGTTACAAACCGGCCAGGGGGCTATCGCTGTTGGGCAAAGCGGCTTTAGGATGGGAAGACGCCGGACAACTTTGGAACATGCTATGATCTCACCGCGATCTCCTGTCGTAATTCTGGGCGCTGGCGCGATTGGCTGCTATCTCGGCGCTCATTGGGCCGCGAAAGGGGTGCCTGTCACCCTTCTCGGGCGGGACCGGCTGCTAAACCTGCCTAAAACCGGCCTGAGCGTGGAAAACGGCCCCCGTTTCAGCGGTGCGGAACTGGCGCAAAATCCACTGATCAACTGTGATCCCGAAACGCTCGCAACTGCGGGGCTTATTGTAGTGACGGTGAAATCAACGGCGCTCGAATCGGCAATCGCAGATATTCGCAGCCATAGCGCCACCGATACGCCGGTCCTCTGTCTGCTCAACGGTATCGCCCCCGCCCGCAGACTCAGGGCTGCCCTGCCTGAGCAAGTCATTTCCGCCGGTATGGTGCCGTTCAACGTGGTCTGGAGCGATAGCGGGACCCTGCGCCGCTCCTCCGTGGGGCAGGTGGTATTGGAACGCTCTGCTGCAACTGAGGATCTGATCGGACATATCGGCACTGAACATATCCAACTGAGCAATGACATTCGCGCGGTGCAATACGGCAAGCTGTTGCTCAACCTTAATAATCCGGTAAACGCGCTCTCTGGCAAATCCCTGTACCACCAGTTGCGTGAACGCCCCTACCGTCTGGTCTATGCCGCCGCGCTGCAAGAGGCGCTGGATGTTTATGAAGGCGCGCAGATCGCCCATGCAAAATCCGGCCCCCTGTCCGCCCGTCGCATTGTCCAGATGCTGCGCACACCGGATTGGCTGTTCAACAGCATCGCGCTCCGCTTGCAAAAACTCGACCCGCAGTCGCAAACCTCCATGGCGCAGGATCTTTTTGCGGGCAAGCCAACAGAGATCGACACGATCAACGGCGAAATCGTCGATCTGGCCACCGCCACCGGTCAGGTCGCGCCCGTGAACACCAGACTGGTGGAGCTGATCCGGCAAGCCAGTCAGGGCGGACCAAAAGTCTTTAGCGGCAGGGAACTCTACCGCGCGGTTTTATCCTGATCGCCCCGCCTCTTTTTAGATCAAATATCCAAAACCCGCCCTCAAGACACAAAAAAGGCGCCGCAAGGGACGCCTTTTCCGTTCGGTATTTTACCAGTGAAATCAGGCAGATTTCGCCAGATTGCGCAGCACATAGTGCAGAACGCCACCGTTTTTGATGTAGTCGATTTCCACTTCGGTATCGATCCGGCACTTCAGCGTGATCTCTCTCACATCGCCGTTCGGGTAAGTGATGGAACACAGAACCTCTTGCAAAGGTTTCACGCTTTCCAGACCTTTGATCGACACGGTTTCCTCACCGGTCAGACCCAGTGATTTACGTGTGTCGTCGCCGGTGAATTCAAACGGTACCACACCCATCCCTACGAGGTTGGACCGGTGAATCCGCTCAAAACTCTCAGCGATGACCGCTTTCACACCCAGCAGCGCAGTCCCTTTGGCCGCCCAGTCGCGGCTGGAACCGGCACCGTATTGAACACCGCCAAAGATCACCAGCGGCGTGCCGTTGGCCTGATGGGCCATAGCCGCATCATAGATCGAGGTCTGTTCGCCATCGACACCTTTGGTGTAACCGCCTTCAACACCGTCCAGCATCTCGTTCTTGATACGGATGTTGGCAAATGTCCCACGCATCATCACCTCGTGGTTCCCGCGACGGGAGCCGTAAGAGTTGAATTCGCGCACAGGCACCTGATGGTCGGTCAGATATTGACCGGCCGGTGTGGACTGTTTGAACGACCCCGCCGGAGAGATATGGTCGGTTGTGATCATATCGCCCAGCAACGCCAGAACCTTCGCGCCTTCGATGCTGCTGATCTCGGTCGCAGGCTCTTTGGACATACCTTGGAAATATGGCGGGTTACGCACGTAAGTGGACGATGCAGGCCAGTCGTAGGTCAGGCTGTCCGTTGTCTCAACGGCTTGCCATTTCTCGTCACCTTCAAAGACAGAGGCGTATTTCTCAAGGAAGGCTTCACGGGTCACGGTTTGCTCGACCAGCTCTGCGATTTCCTGTGTGGAAGGCCAGATGTCTTTCAGATAGACGTCATTGCCGTCTTTGTCCTGCCCCAGAACCTCTTTGGTGATGTCCACATTCATGTCACCCACCAGAGAGTAGGCAACAACCAGTGGCGGAGAGGCCAGATAGTTGGCGCGCACATCAGGGCTGATCCGCCCTTCAAAGTTCCGGTTGCCCGACAGGATCGACGTAGCGATCAGGTCGTAGTCGTTGATGGCCTTGGAGATTTCAGCCTCCAGCGGACCGGAGTTCCCGATACAGGTCGTACAGCCGTAGCCCACAAGGTTAAAGCCGATGGCGTCCAGATCTTCCTGCAGGTTGGCCGCTTCCAGATAGGCCGAAACCACCTGACTGCCCGGCGCGAGGGAGGTTTTCACCCAAGGCTTGCGGGTCAGACCTTTTTCACGGGCTTTCCGCGCCACCAGACCGGCACCGATCATCACATAAGGGTTGGATGTGTTGGTACAGGATGTGATGGAGGCAATAACGATAGACCCGTCGTGCAGTTGGTAGTTGCCCTCATCGGTGGCAACATAACCGCGTTGGTGGTGGCCTTCATCGCCCGGAATCTCGCGGGGTTCGGGCTGTCCGCCCTCACCTTCCCAACGGACTTCCGCCCGTTCGCTGGTGTCTTTGGCCGTGCGTTGACCCTTGACATACTCGCTGAACGTGGTGCTGGCCTTGTCCAGTGCGATATAGTCCTGCGGGCGTTTCGGGCCGGAGATTGCCGGAACGATGGTGCCCATGTCGAGGGATAGGGTGTCGGTGTAGATCGGTGCGTAATCCGCATCGCGCCACATGCCGTTTTCCTTGGCATAGGCTTCGACCAGCTTGATGCGGGCTTCGTCGCGGCCTGTCGTGCGCATGTAGCGCAGGGTTTCGGCGTCGATCGGGAAGAAACCACAGGTCGCGCCGTATTCCGGTGCCATGTTGGCGATTGTTGCGCGGTCTGCCAGTGGCAGTTTGTCGAGACCGGAGCCGTAGAATTCGACGAATTTGCCAACAACGCCTTTTTCGCGCAGCATTTCCACAACCTTGAGAACAAGGTCGGTGCCTGTTGTGCCTTCGACCATTGCGCCGGTCAGTTCAAACCCGACAACTTCGGGGATCAGCATGGAAATCGGCTGGCCGAGCATGGCTGCTTCGGCCTCGATGCCGCCAACACCCCAACCCAGAACAGCCGCGCCGTTCACCATTGTTGTGTGGCTGTCTGTGCCCACCAGAGTGTCCGGATAGGCCACTTCAACGCCATTCTGGTCTTCGTCGGTCCAGACGGTCTGGGACAGATACTCAAGGTTTACCTGATGACAGATACCGGTTCCGGGCGGTACAACACGGAAGTTGTTAAACGCGCTTTGACCCCATTTCAGGAATGTATAGCGCTCCATGTTGCGCTCATACTCGCGGTCCACGTTCATCTGGAACGCCCGCGGGTTGCCAAATTCGTCAATCATAACAGAGTGGTCAATGACCAGATCAACAGGGTTCAACGGGTTGATTTGCTCTGCGTCTCCGCCAAGCGCCACAATCCCGTCCCGCATCGCTGCCAGATCCACAACAGCCGGAACCCCGGTAAAGTCCTGCATCAACACGCGTGCCGGACGATAGGCGATCTCGCGCGGGTTCTTACCACCGTTCTCGCCCCATTTTGCAAAGGCTTTGATGTCGTCCACGGAAACCGTGCGCCCGTCATCTTCAAAGCGCAGCATGTTTTCAAGAACAACCTTCAGCGCCGCTGGCAGGTTGGTAAAATCCCCCAGACCTGCTTCTTGGGCCGCAGGAATGGAATAATAGTCCACAGAAACGCCATCAACACTGAGGGTTTTGCGGGTTTTGCTGGTATCGTTGCCGACGGATACGGTCATGTTGGTCCTCCGAAACTGGGTGAATAGAACTGGCTGGCCCGTCAATGCACCATTTTGCCGAGTCCTGCAAGGGTGTCGGTATACAATTGTGCACAATAAACCGCCGAGGGGCTGGCGGATTGGCGCCCCCCTGCATTTCCCGATTGAATTACACAAGTTTGTCAGGCGTCAAACCTGCGCTGCAAAACTGCATTTGTAGATGACATCCCATTGATTGAAAGGCAATGTCGCGGCATGAACACTGTTGCCAGTCATCCCGCCCCCCACACCAGTTGCGCCTTCCTGTTTGACGGCGCTGGCGCTGCTGTTGCACTTGATCCTAACGCCGCACCTGCCCCGCCCGAAACCGGATTTCTCTGGGTCCATCTGGTGCGTGAAGACCCCTCCACCGCCCCTTGGCTGGAACAGATGCAATTGCCCCCGATGATCGAGGCAGCCATCACCGCAGAGGATACCCGCCCCCGTTGCACGCCCCACGGGGACGGTGCAGTGATCATCCTGCGCGGCGTTAACCTGAACGAAGGAGCGCGGGCCGAGGATATGGTGTCGATCCGCCTTTGGGTGACGCAAAACTGTATCGTCAGCTATGCCCAACGGCGGCTGCGCGCCCTTGAAGACATCCAGTCAGGGGCCACCAGCGGCCACACGGCCCATAGTCCGGGGGATTTCCTCGGGCGGTTGACCCAGCGGCTGGCGGATCGCGCCGAACCGACTGTTTCTGAACTGAACGAGCAGCTTGACGGTATCGAAGAGATGATTCTGGACGATGGCACCCTGCCCGACCGCAGCAATCTGGGGGACATCCGCCGCACCGCCATCACCCTGCGCCGCTATATGATGCCGCAACGGGATGCGCTGACCACCCTGCTGATCGAGGATTTTACGTGGCTGTCCGATGCCGATCTCGCCCGTCTGCGCGAAGCCACCGAGCGTATTACCCTATTGTCCGAGGAACTCGACGCGATCCGCGACCGTGCACAGGTCGTACACGACCAGATTCTCGACAAACGGTCTGAAACCATGAACCGGCAGATGTTTATTCTCTCCTCTGTCGCGGCGATCTTTTTGCCCCTTGGTTTGATCACCGGATTGCTCGGCATTAATGTGGGGGGCATTCCGGGCACTGAAAACCCCAGCGCCTTTGCCCTTGTGACGGTGGGTCTGGTGGCGATGGGCGGCCTGCTGGTCTGGCTGTTCCGCAAATGGGGGCTGCTCTAACCTGCGCCCTTTGGTCCCTTCCCCCGCGCCGCCAATTCCCGTAAGGCTTCGCCCATGATGACCGTCACCGATCTAGACTGCCTGCGCGGGCAAAGACGCGTTTTGAGCGGGGTTTCCTTTTCGCTCGACGCTGGCGATTGCCTGATCCTGCGCGGCCCGAACGGTGCGGGCAAAACCACCCTCTTGCGCACGCTAGCAGGGTTAAGCCCCGCGCCCCGTGGCACGATGTCTACAGCACCCGAGGATTTGGTCTACACCGGCCATCTGGACGCGGTAAAACCCCAGTTAACCGTATCGGAAAACCTGACCTTCTGGCAGGGAATCTATCAGAACGCGCCACAGGACACGCTGACCCGCTTTGATCTGGACGATCTGTCTGAACGTCCCGCCGCCACGCTGTCAGCCGGTCAAAAACGACGGCTTGGCCTTGCCCGTCTGCATGTGTCGGGGCGTAAAATCTGGTTGCTGGACGAACCCACCACCGCCCTTGATACCGCCCATGTCGCCCGCTTCACCGAAATTCTGCAAACCCATTGCGACAGCGGCGGCATCGCGATTATCTCAACCCATCTGGACATCGCCCTGCCCCAAGCCCGCAGTCTTAATGTGGCAGATTTCGCGGCCCTGCGGGACGCACAGACAGAGAGCGAAGCCGACCCGTTCCTGCAAGGATCCTATTAATGCTGGCGCTGTTCAAACGGGACATCCTGCTGGCCGTCCGCTCTGGCGGGGGTTTTGGTCTGGCGCTGGCGTTCTTTCTGATCCTCGTGATGTTCGTGCCGTTCGGCGTCGGACCGGACCGCGCGGTGCTGGCGCGGATTGCACCGGGCATCCTGTGGATCGGCGCATTGCTGGCCTGTCTGCTCTCGCTGGACCGTGTGTTCCAACTGGACGCAGAGGACGGCACGCTTGAGGCGCTTGCCACCTCCCCGATTCCGCTGACAGGTCTGGTCAGCGCCAAAGCCGCCGCCCATTGGATCACCACCGGCCTGCCCTTGACCCTAGCCAGCGCCCCGCTTGGCTATTTGCTTGGGCTGCCGGTTGAGGGGTATATCTGGCTGATCGCGAGCCTTGGGGTCGGCACGGTCTCGCTCTCCTTCATCGGAACGTTTGGTGCAGCGATTACGGTCGGCATAAAACGGGGCGGGCTGTTGTTGTCCCTGTTGGTGCTGCCGCTATACATCCCCACCCTGATCCTTGGCGCGCAAGTCGTTACGCGTGCTGTGACCGGACAATCCCCTGTTGCCTCGCTCGCACTGCTAAGCGGCTTAACCCTGCTGACTCTAGCCTTGATCCCTGCCGCCGCAGCCATGGCTCTGCGGGCAAATTTGCGTTGATGAAAACATCACAAATTTTATAATGAAACTTGTTTAATAAACTAACTAATAGGAATTTCCATGTCACCTTTCCGCGCCATCCTCCTGTCCGCTGCGTTGTCTCTGGCCGCTGGCCCCGTCCTCGCCGCTGACTTCAAAGTAAAACTCGCCGGAGGCTGGAACGGCAAGAAAATCCCCGCCGGTCAACAGTGCAAATTGTTTGGTGGAAACGGGGCGACACCGCCCATGGTGATCAGCGGTCTGCCCGCCGGCACAGAGTGGGTTCTGGTTCAATATAACGACCGTGACTACAAGCCCTTGTCTACCAAAGGCGGCCACGGCGCCATCGGCTTTCCGGTGAAAGGCTCCAAAGCGCAGCTTCCGGCAATCCCGGCCAATGTGAAAAAACTGCCAAACGGTATTTTCATAGCCTCCAAAGCCCGCAGCAGTGGGAAATACGCCTCCAAAGGCTATCTCCCCCCGTGTTCTGGCGGAAAAGGGAACAGGTATTTTGCTGATGTCTTTGCAATGACCGGCAAGAATAAAGCGCTTGGTGCGGCGAGGGTAGAGCTCGGCCGCTACTGATTTGAACCTTCCCACATCAGGACATCGGGCGGGTTACGAACCTGTGACCCGATGTCCATTGGCGGAGGTGTGAAAACCCGCTAAACACGGGTCTATGTCGCTCTGGGAATATGCAAATCCGGTTAAGTTCATGGCTCTCTCGGGCCGTATTCTGCCGTCCGCCACACTTCTGTCCGCCGCGCTTCTGTTGACCGGTCTGGTCTGGGGGTTTTTCTTTACGGCGGATGACTACAAACAAGGTTCCACGGTCAAGATCATCTTCCTGCATGTGCCTGCGGCTTTGATGGCAATTAACATCTGGCTGATGATGCTGGTGGCCTCTCTGGTCTGGCTGGTGCGCCGGCATCATGTCTCGGCACTGGCGGCACGGGCTGCCGCACCGATTGGCATTACCATGACGCTGATTGCCCTGTTTACCGGCGCGATCTGGGGCAAACCGATGTGGGGCACCTATTGGGCGTGGGATCCGCGGCTGACCTCTTTTATGATCCTTTTCGTTTTCTACCTCGGCTATCTCGCCCTGTGGCAAGCAGTTGAGGATGACGACACCGCCGCCGATCTGACCTCTATCCTGTGCATGGTTGGCTCTGTCTTTGCGCTGCTGTCCCGCTATGCGGTGAACCTGTGGAATCAGGGGCTGCATCAGGGCGCGACCCTGACCGCCACCAAAGAAAGCCCCATCGACGGCAGTTACTATTATCCGCTACTGATCTGTATTGTCGGGTTTATCTGCCTGTTCGTCACACTTGTTCTGTTGCGCACAAGGATGCACATCCGCCTGCGCCGCAGCCGCGCGGTTCTCGCACGAGAGGCCACCAGATGATCCCTGATCTTGGAAAATACGCCAGCGATGTGCTCTCTGCCTATGCTGTTGCCCTGCTTTTGCTGGTCGGGCTGATCGTGATCAGCCTGCGCCAATCCGCGAAGGCCCGCAAAACCCTTGAAGACGCTGAACGAAAGAGCCGTAAATGAGCCGCATGTTCCAACGCATTTCCCCGTGGGTGGTGCTGCCGCCCGTGCTGTTTCTCTCGATTGCTGCAACCTTCCTGCTGGGGCTGAACCGCTCTGATCCGGATGCGCTGCCCTCTACGATGATCGGCAGACCGGCCCCCGTCTTGCAGGTTGATCCCCTCGGGGATCTGCCGCCCGCTACCGAAGACATGCTGCGCAGTGGTGATTTCAAGCTGGTGAACTTCTGGGCAAGCTGGTGTGGTCCCTGCCGCGTCGAACATCCCAATCTGACAGAACTGGCCGCTAACGGCATGCCGGTGATCGGGCTGAACTACAAAGACAACGCCACCAACGCGCTGGCCTTCCTTGACGAACTGGGCAACCCTTATGTGGGGGCATCATCGGTTGACGGACGCGCGGCGCTGGAATGGGGGGTCTACGGCGTGCCAGAGACGTTTTTGCTTGACGCTGATGGCACCATCCTGATGCGTGCAGCCGGACCTGTGACCCAGCGCATCATCCGCGAGAAACTGATCCCCGCAATGGAGGCAGCGCGCCAGTAAACGCGCCGCCCGTTGGCATGGATTACATCGCCAGTACCGATTTGACCGCAGCCGCAGCCTCGGCGCCCTTTTTGACGAAATGGGCCTTGTAGAACGCCTCATGCTCGGCGGTTTCCTGATAGTGATGGGGGGTGAGGCTGACGGAAAACACCGGCACGCCCGTGTCCATCTGCGCCCGCATCAACCCGTCCACAACCGCAGCGGCGACGAAATCGTGACGGTAAATCCCGCCATCCACAACCAATGCCGCCGCAACGACTGCGTCGAACTCTCCAGTTTCGGCCAGTTTCTTGGCCAGAAACGGCATTTCAAACGCGCCGGGCACATCGAAGGGCTTTACGTCCGCATCCGGCATCTCGGCCAGAAATCCCTCGTAAGCACGATCCACAATATCCGCATGCCAGCGGGCTTTGATAAAAGCGATTTTAGCGGGTTTTGTCATTGCTCTGTTCCTTTCTTTCAACAAGACAAGACCCAGAGCGTTCAGACCTCTGCTCCCGACACGGGAACACAGCTCCATTCTCTTCCATCCGGACTATACCGTCGGCTCCGGAATTTCACCGGTATCTGCCCTGTGACAGGCTCGCGGGCTGTAACCGCCGGTGGGGAATTGCACCCCGCCCTGAGAATAGGCAATCGCTAGCAAGCCCGCCGCCCGGAAACAAGCCCCATTCGCCCGACATTACGTCATTTTCCCACCCTTCAATGTTCTAGAAATACTCACCCGACCCGCTGCATCGTAATGCAACCGCCCGAAACTCCTTGCCCACCAGCCGTTGAGTTTTGTATCAGCAGGCAACAACACAGGAGCATTCTCGCATGACCAGCCTTACCATCCGCCGCCCCGACGACTGGCACCTGCATTTGCGCGACGGGGATATGTTGCGCGGCGTTCTGCCCGAAACCGCGCGCGACTTTGCTCGCGCGATCATCATGCCAAATCTGGTGCCCCCTGTTGTCACCGCCAAAGACGCTGCAGCTTATAAAGAGCGCATCCTCGCCGCCCTGCCCGCAGGCAGTGATTTCCAGCCGCTGATGACGCTGTATCTGACCGAAACCACCGATCCGGCAGATGTGGCTGCCGCTTTTGCCGACGGGCTGATCCATGCGGTCAAACTCTACCCCGCCGGTGCCACCACAAATTCCGCCTCCGGTGTGAAAGACATCAACAAGGCGATGCCGGTGCTAGAGAAAATGGCCGAAATCGGCCTGCCCATGTGTGTTCACGGCGAAGTCACCGATGCAGATGTGGACATTTTCGACCGCGAGGCTGTGTTCATCGACACGAAACTTGATCCCCTGCGCCGCCGCCTGCCGGAACTGCGTGTCGTGATGGAGCATGTGACCACCAGTGACGGGATTGATTACATCAGTGAGGCCGAGGAAAACCTCGCCGGGACCATCACCACGCACCATCTGATCATCAACCGGAACAACCTGCTGGTGGGCGGCATCAAACCCCATTACTACTGCCTGCCGGTTGCCAAACGGGAAGAACACCGTCTTGCCCTGCGCCGCGCTGCGACATCGGGGGACGAACGGTTCTTCCTTGGCACCGATTCAGCGCCCCATACCGATCCGAACAAACTCTGTGATTGTGGCTGTGCGGGCGTGTTTTCTGCCACCAACACGATGGCCTGTCTCGCCCATGTTTTTGAAGAGGAAAACAGGCTCGACAATCTGGAAGCCTTCGCCGCGCTGAATGGTCCGGCCTATTACCGCCTGCCGGAAAACGAAGCCACGCTGACCCTTACGAAACACGATACCCCGGTGGCTTATCCCCAAAAGATCGAAACCGGCGAAGGCCCTGTCACCCTGTTTGATCCGGGATTCCCGTTGTACTGGTCCGCGTCCTAAGTCGCAAATCCCCATAAAAAACCCGGCTGCCGTAGCAGCCGGGTAAGTGCACCTGATAAATGACCGCCGACCTCGGAGGGAAGGACAGTCATGAGGCAGTTTAGAGAACAACAGTCCGAGCCTAACCGGAGTTAGCAATGTTGGGTGGCCAGCGCACAAAAATCGGATCCGCTTGCGCATCACCGAGACGAGGATTTGCACGCAGACAACCCACACCCGATTCGCGTCCTCACGGGGTAAACCTAGCACGAATTGTATTGATGCAAAAGTTTTCCACTATATTTTGTGGCACCCCATTCCACGCGTAAATATTTTTCGCTGTGAATGTCTCTGTGTAAGCCAGCCAATCCAACCGCTTTTTCCCCTTATCCACATAGAATCCGCCCTGTTTTGAAGATTGCCATTTACCGCCTAATATCCCACATTGCTGGCAATCAAAAAAAGAGGACGAGATGAGCGGAATCGCAGCAATACCGGACCCCGGTCCGATCCCTGAAAGCAGTGAAAAATCGGCCCCCTTGCCCCATTCCATCGAAGCGGAACAGGCGCTTCTCGGGGCTTTGCTGGTCAATAACGAAGTTTATGACCGCATTGCCTCTCTGGTGAATGAAACCCATTTCTATGATCCGGTCCACGGACGCATTTTCGAAGTGATCGCACGGCGCATCCAGAAGAACGCGCTGGCTTCGCCCGTGACGATCAAAGCGTTTCTTGAAGAGGATCCGGGGCTCGCAGAATTGGGTGGTCCGGCCTATCTGGTGCGTCTTGCCGGTGCCTCCATGTCGATCTTTGCCGCGCGGGACTATGCGCAGATGATTTATGACATGGCGATCCGCCGCGACCTGATTGCCATCGGTGAGGAAATCAGCGCCAAAGCCACCGCCATGAGCGTGGATGACGAGCCGAAGGAACAGATCGTCGCCGCCGAGCAACGGCTCTACGCGCTAGGGGAGCAGGGCAGCGTGGACAGCGGCTTTCAGTCCTTCCTCAAAGCCGTGACCGAAGCGGTGAATGTGGCCAACACCGCCTACCAGCGGGACGGCGGGCTTGCGGGGATTTCCACCGGCCTGAAAGACATGGACGCCAAACTGGGCGGGCTGCATAAATCCGACCTTCTGATCCTTGCAGGACGCCCCTCTATGGGGAAAACCTCGCTGGCGACCAACATCGCCTATAATATCGCCAAAGCCTATAAAAAGGGCGTTACGCCCGATGGCAAGGAAGGCGCGGTCGAAGGCGGCGTTGTCGGTTTCTACTCGCTTGAGATGTCCGCAGAGCAGCTAGCCGCGCGTATCCTGTCGGAAGCCTCCGAGGTTGAATCCCACAAAATCCGTGCCGGTGACATGACCGAAGAGGAATTCCGCCGCTTTGTTGAAGCCGCGAAAAATCTTGAAAACTGTCCGCTGTTCATCGACGACACCGCCGCGTTGCCGATCTCCCAGCTTGCCGCCCGCGCACGCCGTTTGAAGCGGACCCACGGTCTGGACGTGCTGATCATCGACTATTTGCAGCTTGTGCGCCCCGCCTCGGCCAAAGACAGCCGCGTGAACGAGGTGTCCGAGATCACCCAAGGTATGAAAGCCATCGCGAAAGAGTTGGACATCCCCGTGATCGCCCTGTCCCAGCTGTCCCGTCAGGTGGAAAGCCGTGATGACAAACGCCCGCAACTCTCGGACCTTCGGGAATCCGGCTCGATCGAGCAGGATGCGGACTGTGTCATGTTTGTGTACCGCGGTGAATACTATAAGGAACGGGAAAAACCGGCAGAACACGAAGCCGAAAAGATGATGTCCTGGCAGGCCGAAATGGAAGAACTGATGGGCAAGGCCGAAGTCATTATCGGCAAGCAGCGTCACGGTCCCATCGGCTCGGTCGATCTGGCGTTTGAAGGCCGCTTCACCCGCTTCAGCGATCTGGCCAAACCGTGGCAAAGAGACCGCGAAGAAGAATATTAAACCGATCCATAATGGCGCGGGGTCCCGGCCCCGCGTCCCGCGCAGGCCGGTTGCGCCGATAAATCCTCTTGACCTCTGCAATGCTCTGGTGTCCCTACATCTCGCAAGAAAAGGAACACGTCATGGCTGTAGCAACCCTAACCATTAACCTTGAAAATCTTGTGGCAAACTGGCGGGCGCTCGACGCTTGCTCTGCCCTGTCTGTGGAAACCGCCGCAGTGGTAAAGGCAGACGGTTACGGGTTGGATGCCGGGCATGTGGCAGGGGCGCTGGCGAAAGCGGGAGCGAAAACCTTTTTTGTTGCCGTTGCAGAAGAAGGTGTTGCAGTTCGCAAATCCGCCGGTCCGGACGTGGAAATCTACGTGTTCTCAGGGTGTTGCGGGGATGATGCGGCGCTATTGAAAGCCCACAACCTGATCCCGCTCCTGAATTCCCCTGAACAGGTTAACGAGTTTCTTCCCATTGGTCAGGCATTCGGCATCCAGCTTGATTCCGGTATGAACCGGCTCGGGATGGAGCCTGCGGAATTTGCCAGTCTGAAGGCGCAGATCACCGCAGCTGGTCCGAAACTGGTCATGTCTCATCTGGCCTGCGCCGATGAACCGGACCACCCGCAGAACAGGGCGCAACTGGACTGTTTCCGCGCCATGACCGACGGGCTGACCACCCGCAAATCCCTCTCGGCAACGGGCGGCACCCTGCTTGGGGCCGATTACCATTTTGACCTGAACCGTCCCGGTGTCGGGTTGTACGGCGGCGCACCTTTCGGTGATGCCAAAGCGGTGGTTGGTCTGGCGATCCCCGTGATCCAGACCCGCCGCGTTACAAAAGGCGAGACTGTCGGCTATGGCGCGAACTGGACAGCAACGCGGGACAGCAAGGTGGCGACCATCGCGTCAGGCTATGCGGACGGGTTGATCCGTGCCATCGGCAACGGCAATCTGAACCTTTACGCCGGTGACACCCCCTGCCCGCTGATTGGCCGAGTGTCGATGGATCTGATCACCGTTGACGTGACCGAGCTTGAAACCATTCCCGATCATCTTGACCTGTTGAACGACATCCAGACCGTGGACCATCTGGCGGATGCCGCTGGCACCATCGGCTATGAAATTCTCACCTCCCTTGGCGCGCGTTACAATCGCGTCTACAAGGGGTAAAACAGCGTCGCGGAATCGCGAAACCGGCTGGCTTAACAGTCTAAATCCGGTTAACACCGCAAAAAAGGGTAGATTATGCAGGCACTTACATTCCTTGACGCCTTTCTGGGCAGCATCGGGCGGTCTGTGCTCGGGCTCTGCGCCGCGATCGGGCGCATCGCAATATTTGCCGTTCTGACCATCAGCCACCTGCTGCGCCCGCCGTTCTATCTGGCGGAATTTGGCCGCCAGTTGCTGCATATCGGTTATTTTTCCCTGCCTGTTGTGGGATTAACCGCCCTGTTCACCGGCGGTGCTCTGGCCTTGCAAATCTATTCCGGCGGTGCCCGTTTCAGCGCCGAAGCTGTGGTCCCTTCCGTGGTCGCAATCGCAATGGTGCGCGAACTTGGTCCGGTTCTAAGCGGCTTGATGGTTGCAGGGCGGGTTTCCTCCTCTATTGCTGCGGAACTTGGCACGATGCGCGTGACCGAACAAATCGACGCGCTGACGACACTATCCACCAACCCAATGAAATATCTGGTGGTGCCCCGCGTGCTCGCCGCCACAATCGCCATGCCGATCCTTGCCTTTATCGGAGATGTCATCGGCATCATGGGCGGCTTTCTGGTGGGCACACAGCGGCTCGGTTTCAACGCCGCCACCTACATCAACAACACCTGGAGCTTTCTGGAGTTTGAAGACGTCTTCTCCGGTCTGGTCAAAGCCGCCGCATTCGGGTTTATCGTCGCACTGATGGGCTGCTATCACGGCTATAATTCGGGCCGCGGCGCACAGGGTGTGGGCCGCGCCACAACCAATGCCGTGGTCAGCGCCAGCGTGCTGATCCTCGCTGCCAACTACCTTCTGACAGAGATATTCTTCACCTCATGATACAGCTTATCAACGTCAAAAAATCTTTCGGAAACAATCACGTCCTGCGCGGTGTTAACCTTACCATCGAACAGGGCGAAAGCATGGTGATCATTGGCGGATCGGGCACCGGCAAGTCGGTTGCGCTGAAATCCGTGCTTGGTCTGGTGCAACCGGACAGCGGCCAGATTCTTGTGAATGGCGCAGATACAACCGAGGGCGACCGCGATGCGTTTCTGGCGCAGTTTGGCATGCTGTTTCAGGGCGGTGCACTGTTTGACAGCCTGTCGGTCTGGCAGAACGTCGCCTTCCGTCTGCTGCGCGGCAAGGGAAAACTCTCCAAATCTGACGCCCGCGATGTGGCCATTGAAAAACTGCGACGTGTCGGATTGAAGCCCGAAGTGGCAGACCAATTTCCCGCCGAACTTTCGGGCGGCATGCAAAAACGTGTCGGCCTCGCCCGCGCCATTGCAGCGGAACCGGATATTATCTTCTTTGATGAACCCACTACCGGACTCGACCCGATCATGTCCGGCGTAATTAACGAGCTGATCCGCGAGATCGTCGTGGAAATGGGCGCAACCGCCATGACCATCACCCACGATATGTCATCCGTCCGCGCCATTGCCGATAAAGTTGCCATGCTCCACGAAGGGGTTGTCCAATGGACCGGCCCTGTATCCGAAATGGACAGCAGCGGCGATCCCTATCTCGACCAGTTTATCAACGCCCGCGCCGAAGGCCCGATAGAGGCCGTGCGCTGATCCGCTTCAATGTTCCACAAATACTCATCTTTATACCCACCCGTCCCCAGCCCCCGTGGCACCGATGCTCAAAGCCGCCAATCTCTGCCTTCTGATCCTCTTCCCCGTTGCATGGTTTGCACCGCTGCTGCGGGCGGGATTGCTGCCGTTCTTTGCGCTGGATGAAATCAGCGTCATATCCGGCCTTCAGGCGCTCTGGCAAAAGGACGTGTTTCTCGCCCTTCTGGTCACGTTTCTCGCGCTGGTAGCCCCTCTGGCCAAGGTGATCGGCACGTCCCTGATCCAGTTCAACCTGATGTCGCGCCGCCTCAAACCTGTCCTGATAATGCTTGGCCGTTTGGCCATGGCAGATGTTTTCCTGATCGCGATTTATATCGTTGCGGCCAAGGGCATTGGCGTTGGCCGACTGGAAACCGGCTGGGGCTTGTACCTGTTCACTGCGTGCGTTTTCGTCTCTTACGCTATCACCCTGATCGACAAAACGCCGGACCCCGATCAAAGAGCTTGATCCTGCCACCCGCTTTGGCCTATTTGCGCCTATGGCCAAACAATCTCTCGCTTTTTCCTGCTCTGCCTGCGGTGCCTCCCATAAGAAATGGGCGGGGCGCTGTGATGCTTGTGGTGAGTGGAACTCCATTCAGGAACAGGCGCCTCTGGCCGCTGGTCCCAAGGGTAAAACCATCGGTGCCGCCAAGGGCCGCCGGATAGAGCTGTCCGACCTTACTACCAAAGACGCGCCCCTGCCTCGTTCCAACTGCGGGATAGAGGAACTGGACCGTGTGTTGGGGGGCGGTTTGGTCCCTGCATCTGCCATTTTGGTGGGCGGCGATCCCGGCATCGGGAAATCCACCCTTCTGCTACAGGCCACCGCGCGGTTTGCCATGACCGGCAAGAAAGCGATTTATGTTTCCGGAGAGGAAGCCGCCAGCCAGATTCGGATGCGTGCGCAACGGTTGGGCCTGACACAGGCGCCGGTGCAACTGGCCTCTGAAACCAACCTGCGGGATATTCTGACCACGCTTGAGGCGGAAAAGCCCGATCTGGTGGTGATTGATTCGATCCAGACCATGTGGGCCGATCACATTGACAGTGCCCCCGGTTCCGTGTCGCAGGTCCGCGCCGTTGCCCATGAACTAACCACTTTTGCCAAAAGCCGCGGTGTGGCGGTGATCCTTGTGGGCCATGTCACCAAGGAAGGCCAGATCGCCGGCCCCCGCGTCGTGGAACATATGGTCGACACGGTCCTTTATTTTGAGGGCGAGCGCGGCCACCAGTTCCGTATCCTGCGCGCCGTGAAGAACCGCTTTGGCCCTGCGGATGAAATCGGGGTGTTCCAGATGACCGGTGCCGGTCTTGAGGAAGTCACCAACCCCTCGGCGCTGTTTCTGTCTGATCGAGAAAAACCGGCCCCGGGTTCAGTGGTCTTTGCCGGTATCGAAGGCACCCGCCCGCTGCTGGTGGAAATTCAGGCGCTTGTGGCGCAATCCGCGCTGGCCAATGCGCGGCGCACGGTGGTGGGCTGGGACAGCGGCCGCTTGTCAATGATCCTCGCGGTGCTGGAATCCCGCGCGGGATTGTCCTTTGCGGGGATGGACGTATATCTCAACGTGGCTGGCGGCATGCGAATAACCGAGCCTGCAGCCGATCTGGCCGTGGCGGCGGCGCTGATTTCGGCCCGTCAGGACACCAGTCTTCCGGGGGATCTGGTGGTGTTTGGCGAAATCAGCCTGTCGGGCGGATTGCGCCCGATCTCTCAGGCCGAAGCCCGCTTGAAAGAGGCAGCCAAGCTTGGCTTTAGTGGCGCGTTTGCGCCATCCCGCATGAAACTTGCCAGCACATCTGGCATGACGTTAAAAAAAGTGAATGATGTGGCTACGTTTATCGCTGATTGCTTTGGCGACATAGAGGCCTGAAGAAGAGGATACCATGGAAGGTTTCACACTGGTGGACGGCGGCGTTGCTGTTGTTGTTCTAATTTCGGCCATTCTGGCCTATTCGCGCGGCTTTGTTCGCGAAGTCCTGTCCATTGCAGGTTGGATCATCGCCGCTGTGGTGGCCTATGTGCTGACACCGCAGGTGGAACCTCTGGTTAAGGAAATTCCCGTTGTCTCCGACATTATCGGCGGTTCTTGTGTACTGTCCCTGATCGTTGCCTTCGCGATCATCTTTGCGGTTGCGCTGATCGTGGTGTCAATCTTCACGCCGCTGTTTTCAGGCATGGTGCAGCAATCCGCCATCGGCGGTGTCGATCAGGGGATCGGCTTCCTCTTTGGTGTTGCACGGGGGCTGTTGCTGGTGCTGATTGCCTTTATCCTTTATGACAATATCTTCCCTGCGGGCGACCGTCTGGAGATTGTTGAAAATAGCAAATCCCGCGCGGTTCTGTCCGAAAGTCAGGCGCGTCTGGCAGAAATGCTGCCCACCGAGGTCCCTACCTGGCTGCAAGACCGCTATGAAGCCTTTGTTGGCACCTGTGGTGGTGGCGCTGACGGTCCGTCCGATACGGGGATCACAACGCCCTCTACACCAGAGAACACCTCTGAAACCTGAGCCACCTTGCAGGATTTGATCCCGCACCCTTTCTGACAAACGCGCGCCGCGATCATCCGGCGCGCGTTTTTTTGTTGCGCACATGCCTTGCGCACGTCTTTGGTCGCGCTCCACGCTGGTTGCGCTGCGACATTTGGTATGACATTTTGATGAACACTCGGCCATAGACGTTCACCGGCTTGCAGGTTATACCCTGCCTACCTGCTGCCAATCTCGGAATCTCCCCATGCTGAGTCAGACCAAGCCGTTTCTTTCCCATCCTTTTGACGACGACAAACTCAAAGAGGAGTGCGGCGTTTTCGGTGTTATCGGCGTCCAGGACGCCGCCAATTTCGTTGCTCTGGGGCTGCACGCCCTGCAACACCGCGGGCAGGAAGCCGGCGGGATCGTTGCCTATGACCCCGAACACGGTTTCAACAGCGCACGGCGTTTTGGTTATGTGCGCGACAATTTCACCAAAGCTTCCCTGATGGAAACCTTACCCGGATCAAACTCGATCGGGCATGTGCGCTATTCCACATCCGGTTCCAAGGGCCACACCGCAGCCCGCGACGTGCAACCCTTCTTCGGAGAGTTCTCTCTTGGCGGTTGCGCGATTGCCCATAACGGCAACCTGACCAATGCGGATTCCCTGCGCAAAGAGCTGATCTCGCGCGGGTCGATTTTTCAGTCATCATCCGACAGTGAATGTATCATCCACCTGATCGCCCGTTCCTACCAGTCCACGCTGCCAGAACGTCTGAAAGACGCGCTGCGCCGTGTTGAGGGCGCGTTTTCCGTCATTGCCCAAACCCGCACCAAACTAATCGGTGTGCGCGATGCGCTGGGGGTCCGGCCGCTGGTTCTGGGCAAACTCGGGGACGGTTGGGTGCTGTCATCTGAGACCTGTGCGCTCGATATTATCGGTGCAGAGTTCATCCGCGAAGTGGAACCGGGCGAGATGATCATCGCTTCGGCCAAGGGTATCGAAAGCTCTTACCCTTTTGAGAAAGCCAAACCGCGTCCCTGTATCTTTGAACACGTTTATTTCTCCCGTCCCGACAGTATTCTTGGCGGTCAATCCGTCTATGAGACCCGCCGCCGGATCGGTGTCGAACTCGCCAAGGAATCTCCGGTCGAGGCTGATCTGGTCTGCCCCGTTCCGGATTCCGGCACGCCGGCCGCCATCGGTTATTCGCAGGAAAGCGGCATTCCCTACGCGATGGGCATCGTGCGCAACCAGTATATGGGCCGCACCTTTATCGAACCGACAGAGCAGATCCGCAACATGGGCGTGCGTCTGAAACTGAACGTGAACCGCGCCCTGATCAAAGGCAAGCGGGTCATTCTGGTGGACGACTCGGTTGTGCGGGGCACGACCTCGCGCAAGATCAAGGAAATGATACTGGATGCCGGCGCTGCCGAGGTCCATTTCCGCATTGCTTCACCGCCTACGGCATGGCCCTGTTTTTACGGTGTAGACACGCCACAGCGGGAAAAACTGCTCGCCGCCACCATGAGCGAGGACGAAATGCGCCACCATCTGGAAGTGGCTTCGTTGAAGTTTGTCACGCTTGACGGGCTCTACCGCGCCTGTGGCGTTGAAATCGGCCGTGACAATGCGTCTCCGGCCTATTGTGACGCCTGTTTCAGCGGCGAATATCCGGTGAAACCGGCAGACCAGATCGAAAAAGGCTTTCTGATGAAAGCAGCGGAGTAAGACGTGACCCAACCTGTTTCACTTGTAACCGGCGCATCGCGCGGGCTGGGCGCTGCCACGGCCGAAGCACTGGCCGCCAAAGGCCATCACGTGATTGCTCTGGCGCGAACCACCGGCGCTCTGGAAGAGCTGGATGACCGTATTCAAGCCAAAGGCGGCACCACCACGCTGGTGCCGCTGGACGTGAAGGACGAAGAGGCGGTCAAACGGCTGTGCATTTCAATTCACGAGCGTTGGGGCGGGCTGGATTTGTGGGTGCATTGCATTAATCACGCGCCGCCTCTGTCGCCTGCGAACCATGCCGCGCAAAAGGATTGGGACAATACGTTCAACACCAACGTGCGTATGGCGCAGCAGTTGATCGTGAACATCGACCCGCTGTTAGAGGCCCGCAAAGGCACCGCTGTCCATTGCGTTGACCCCCGTGCCGGAGAAAAATTCTTCGCCGCTTACGGCGCCTCCAAGGCCGCGCAAAAAGCATTGTTTGACAGTTGGGCGGCCGAAGGTTCGGGACGCGGGCGCAAGGTTATCGGTTTTGAACCGGCCCCGATGCCCACAGCGACACGGGCACGGTTTTATCCCGGCGAAGACCGCGCAGCCCTGACGCCCTGCGCCAGCGAAGCCGCAAGACTCGTCGCGCTGCTCTGACCCGCACAATCTGACCCGTCCGGTTGCAACGCAGGGGTGCAATCCCCCTTCCCTTTCCCGACGGTTTCCAGCAGACTGCGAAAAAAACAGTCTGCAGGCAGGATCGTGCGCACATCAAAGGTTAAAAACATCCTCTTTCTGTCGATTGAGGATCTGAACGACTGGATAGAACCGCTGGGCGGCCATCCCGACACGATCACCCCGAATCTGACCCGTCTCGCCGCCCGTGCGCAGGTGTTCCAGAACGCCTATGCCGAGGCGCCCGCCTGTTCGCCCAGCCGCACCTCTACGCTGTTTGGCCGTCATCCTTGGTCTACCGGCGTTTATGCCAACAACCACAAATGGCACGATTTTTTTGAACCCGGCGCACGGAAGTCCCTGATCGGGCGGTTCCGCGATGCGGGCTTTGATACCCACGGCGCAGGCAAGGTTTTCCACGTAGCCCCCAAGCATTTCGATCACAGCGACTGGACCAGTTACAACGACATCCAGATTGAAGGGTTTGAGCCGATCAGCAAGACCCGAAAATCCGGCAAAGTGGGCATTTATACGGATTTCGGTCCGCTGGAAGAAGGCTACCTGCAATACGACGACCACAACACCGACTGGCTGGTCGAACGCCTGCAACCCAAGGCTACGGGCCAGTTCTGGGCACTGGGGCTGTATCGGCCGCACCTGCCGTTTCTGGTGCAGCAAAAGTATTTTGACCGCTTCCCCGCGGTTATTACCGATCCGCCGGGATTGGGGCTGAACCGGTTTGATCCGGCCAATACCTCGCTGCATGATCCGCTGCCGGAGTCCGGTAAAATGATTGCCAATGATTCCGCCATGTTGCGCCGGATACTGGGGCGCAACGACGAGTATAAAGACCTGCTGAAAGCCTATCTCGCCTCAATCAACTATGCGGATGAACTGCTTGGCAAGGTGCTTGACCGGATGGATGCTTGTGACCTGTGGGAGGATACGCTGGTGGTGCTCTGGTCCGATCACGGTTGGCAATTGGGCGAGAAACTGGCCTTCCGCAAATTCACGCTTTGGGAGCGGGCCTTGCGCGTACCTTTGATGTTCGCAGGCGCCGGTATTGAGGCAGGTCAGGTGCACGAACCCGTCTCCTTATGTGACATCGCCCCCACCCTGTTTGCCCGCGCAGGGCTGCCCCTGCCGGAGCAGTTTGAAGGGCAGGATCTTTCTCCCGTCATGGATCATACCCGTGCAGAAATGCGGGGCAGCGCTGTGGCGGTTTGGGGGCGCGAGTTCAAGACCGACAGTCCGAAACTGGCGATGTCAGCGCGGTCCCGCAGTCATCGCTATATTCTTTACTGGGATGGCGGAGAGGAGCTTTACGACCATCGCAGCGACCCGTTCGAGCATGTGAACCTGCTGGCTGATCCGACTGCGGCAAAGGACCCCGAACTTGCCGCTATACGTGAGGCCCATCAGTTGATGCTGCCCGAAGATTTCGCCATCCCCGTTTCCCAGACCGCCCATCGTGAATAAGCGTCATGGTTAAAAATCATGGATAAGCCGCACCAGAATATCCTGCTGTTCTCGATCGAGGATTTGAACGACTGGATCGAACCCCTTGGCGGGCATCCGGATGCGATAACGCCGAACCTGTCACGGCTGGCAAAACGCGCCGCCGTGTTTACCCAAGCCTATAGTCCGGCGCCTGCCTGCTCCCCCGCACGAACCGCAGCGCTTTTCGGGCAAAACCCTTGGGAAACAGGCGTTTATGAGAATAAACACAAGTGGCACCACCATTACGCAAAGGGCAAACGGCTCTCTCTGATCGGTCGGATGCGCAGCGCCGGATTTGAAACCCACGGGCTTGGCAAAGTGTTCCATGTCAACAAGCCGCAGTTCGACTATGAAGATTGGGACAGTTTCCCCCAAAGCAATTCGGAACTGTTCCCGCCGATCAGCCGTCTGGCGAAAACCGGCAAGTTCGGCCCCTCCATAGACTTCGGGGCCATTCCCGATGGCGATGATCTGTACGACGATGCAAACACCAGTGCGATGATTGCGCGGATGGAACGCGGCAGTCAGGGGCAGTTCTGGGCCTTGGGGCTCTACCGTCCGCACCTGCCCTTCGTGGTGCCGCAGCGGTTTTTTGACATGTTGCCCGACACAGTGGCCAACCCACCGGGGCTGGGGCAAAACAGCTTTGACCCAACGGCAGAGGCGCCCCAATCAGGCCTGTCCGCCGCTGGCAAGGCCTATGCCAACAGCCGCGCCCAGTTCCGCCGCATCGTCAGCCGGACAGGGGAATATCAGGATTTTCTCAAAGCCTATCTCGCCTCTGTCGCCTATGCGGATTATCTGCTTGGGCGGGTGCTGGACCATATGGACGATGCGGGTCTGTGGGAGAATACAACCCTGTTACTCTGGTCCGATCACGGCTATCAACTGGGCGAAAAGCTGGCATTTCACAAATTCACCCTGTGGGAGCGGTCCTTGCGAGTGCCCTTGATGATCGCGGGACCGCAGATTGCAGCAGGACGCTACGACGAGCCGGTGTCGCTGATTGATATTGCCCCGACGCTGATGGCAGTGGCGGGACAGCCCCCTGTGCCGCAGTTTTCCGGTCAGAACCTGCTGCCGCTGCTAAAAGGCGAAACTGCGGCGATGCGCGGGTATGCAGGATCGGTCTGGACGCAGCAGAGCAAGGAGGGTCTGGCACAGACCGCGCTATCCCTGCGCAGCGCCACACATCGCTATATTTTCTACTGGGACGGTTCAGAGGAACTTTATGATCACCAGCGTGATCCATTCGAGCATGACAACCTGCTGGCTGGCGGCACCGGAAATGCACGTGCGCTGGCATTACGCGAAGAGTTTATGGCGCTACTGCCCGAGGACATGGCAGAGCCTGCCAACTGATCCCGCCGGAGCCCGAGAGTACGGGAGCCTCCGGCGGGGATATTTTTTGCCAGAAGAAGCCGTTTTAAGACTTGGGTTTGACGCCCCGTCCGGCCTCTTTGCGATAGCGACCTTCGGTGTGTTTGTTCAACTTGGTCACTTTCTTTTCTTTCTTGTCCCGATACGGGTTTTTGTCCGACTGACTGCGCATGAACAGGCGGATCGGTGTTCCAGGCATATCAAGATCGGCCCGCAAGCCATTGATAAGATAACGGTTATAACTTTCAGGAACCAGATCCGGATGCGAACACATAATCACAAAGCTCGGCGGTCTGGTCTTTACTTGTGTCATGTAGCGCAGGCGGATGCGGCGACCGCCCGGTGCGGGTGGCGGGTGCGCCTCTAGCATTCCGGTCAGCCAGCGGTTCAGACGCGCCGTGCTGATCCGCCGGTTCCAGACTTTATGCGCGCTCAGGATTGCGGCGTGCAGACGGTCCAGCCCCTTGCCGGTGCGTGCGGAAACCGTCACCATCGGTGCGCCGCGCAACTGGGGCAGCAAACGGGTGAAGCTTTCGCGCAATTCCTTCAGCTTAGCCTGTTTGTCGTCTTCCAGATCCCATTTGTTCACCGCAACCACAACAGCGCGGCCTTCCCGTTCGGCAAGATCGGCAATACGCAGGTCCTGCTGTTCAAACGGGATGTCTACATCAAGCAGGACCACCACGACTTCGGAGAATTTGACCGCGCGCAGCCCATCGGAGACGGAGAGCTTTTCCAGCTTTTCCTGCACTTTGGCCCGCTTGCGCATTCCGGCGGTATCCCAGATCCGAAACGGAATACCGTCCCAGTTGGCATTGGTCGAAATCGCATCACGGGTGATGCCCGCTTCAGGGCCGGTCAGCAGTTTGTCCTGACCGAGAATTTTGTTGATCAGCGTGGATTTACCCGCATTCGGGCGGCCAACCACCGCAATTTGCAGGGGTCTGGAGGCGGAATAGGTGATTTCCACATCCTCATCCTCAAAATCCTCATGCTCGTCGGAGACATCCACATCGGTTTCCGGTTCGATCTGGCGGTCTTCAAATTCCTTGGCCAGCGGTTCCAGCATCCGCAGCAGATCGTCCATGCCCTCGCCGTGTTCGGCAGAAAGCTGCACAGGTTCGCCCAGACCAAGGGAAAACGCATCGTAATATCCGGTCTCGCCGGCTTTGCCTTCGGCCTTGTTCGCGGCAAGGATCACCCGCGCGGATTTCTTGCGCAGGATTTCGGCAAACACCTGATCGGCGGGCATAACACCGGCGCGGGCATCCATCATGAACAGACAGATGTCGGCCATTTCGACGGCCCGTTCGGTCAGCATCCGCATCCGCCCTTGCAGGCTTTCGTCGGTGGCTTCTTCCAAACCGGCGGTGTCGATCACCGTAAAGCGCAGCGGGCCAAGGCGGGCATCGCCTTCGCGCAGGTCGCGCGTGACCCCCGGCTGGTCGTCAACCAGCGCGAGTTTGCGTCCAACCAGACGGTTGAACAGAGTGGATTTACCAACGTTGGGACGCCCGACTATGGCCAGCGTAAAAGACATAACTAGAAACCTGTGTATGGGTTGAAACCGCGCTCTAACGGATCGCAACCCTATTGGAAAGGCTTATTGATAGGCGTGCAACTGGCCATTGGCCGAGAAGATGTAGAATTTGCCACCCGCGATTGCCGGTTGAGAGGCCGCACCGCCGGGAATTTCCACCGTTCCGGTCAACGCGCCATCCGCCGGATTATAGCTGCGCAACAATCCGTCGCTGCCCGCAACCCACAACTGTCCGCCCGCCAGAACCGGCCCGAAATAGGCATAGGTTGCCCGCTTGCGGCGATCCCGTTCTGCTTTGAAATCAGGGAGTTCGGCCGACCAGACCTCGGTTCCGTCCGATGCGTTCAACCGCTTAACGGCAAAGCGGTCGGTGATCATGAAGACCGCACCGCCCGCAGGCCAAACCGGAGAGTAAGAGCCGTCTTTGGCGGTCCAGAGCCGGTCACCCGAGCGCCGGTCAAGCGCCGCAAGGCGGCCTGACTGGTTGGCAACATAAAGTGTTGTGCCATCAATCACGGGATCGCCGGAGATGTCGGAGACCAGATTACGCGCCTGCCCCTTATTGCTGCCCGTGACGGTTGCGGACCACGCCCGCAACCCGTTGCTGGTGACGGCTCCGACGATTTCACCGGATGCAAAAGGCAGAACGGCAAGTTTACCAGCCGCCGCCGGAGCGCCTGCCCCCGCGATGCCCGAGGTATCGCCCGGACTGATCTGTTGCCACAGCAGGCGTCCGTTAGATATATCCAGTCCGATTGCAACGTTGTTACGGGCAACCGCTACAACCACATCGCCCACGATGAGCGGATCGCTGGAAATGGCGCCCGTCATCTGGTGACGCCAGCGGATGGCGCCTGTGGCCGCGTCCGCCAGGATCACCTCGCCATAGCCCGTGGTGATCGCAAGCAGCCCGTTGGAATACACAACACCGCCGCCCGATGCCTCGCCTTTTTTCTCATTCGGCGGGGTCAGGTCACGAGTCCAGACAGGCTGCCCCGCAAGGGTGAATGCCCGCAGTGAACCGGCGGAATCCATCGAATAGATACGCCCGCCGCCAATCACAGGGCTGGCGGTGATGGCATTTTTGCGGCTGTTGCCCGCACCGATCCCAACGCTCCAGACCCGCGACAGGCTGCGCCCGAGTGCGGGATGGCGGATCAGATGCTGCGCCGAGCCGTTGCGGTGGGTCCACTCAGCGTTTACAGCGGGCGCGCGCAGGGCCAGTCGGTCAACCCGAGCGGGTTCCGTCCCTGCCCCTTCGGGCAGGAAGGGTTCGCGCAGGTCCAGCCGCTCGCCCGGCAAGGGCGGTTCCTGTTGGGAACAGGCCACAAGCGCGGTTCCAAGCAGCAGAGATACCACGACGGCACGTCCGAGTTTGCTTGTTTTTGTTAAATTACGACTGCTTACCACTTGCTCGGCCCCGATCTTGGATTGATCCTGTTGTAACTGCAATTGTGCCTTTTTTTACTCGGAAAGCAATTGGGACATTGCCGGAATTTCCGCATCAAGGGCCACCAGAACCTGTGAGGCACGGTTGCGCAGCGCGTCTGTTGACTCGCTGTCCTGTACCAGCTCTGCGTAAAGCGCGATTGCGGTGTCCTTATCATCGGCTGCCAGCGCGGAAATCGCCTGTTGCTCAAGCGCCAGCGGACGATAAATCGCACCCGGTGCAGCCAGCGATTCCAGTTCGGCCTGACGTGCGGCAGCATCCATTGCCGTGCCTTGCAGGATGACTGATTTCAGCCGTGCCAGTTCCGTATAAACCGGACCGGCAGCGCTGTTGGCAACCCCGTCATAGGCGGCGACAGCCCCGTCTACATCCCCGGCCTCGGCCAGTTCTGCGGCGCGGCGCAATTCTACGATCACCGCAGCCGGACCGGAATTGGCGGTCAGTGCGGCCAGTGCCTCTGCCCGTGCAGCAGGGTCATCGGCGTCAAGCGCGGCGGCGAATTGATCACCACGGGCTTGCGCATCTGCGGCCAGACTTGCCTTTTGCCATTCCAGAAAACCTGTCACACCAACTGCACCAACCACCAGCACAACAGCAATCCAGCCGTATCTGCGCACGTATTTATATAGTTGGTCGCGCCGAACTTCCTCGGTGACTTCTTCAATAAAGGAATCGCTATCGCTCACAGTTGTCTCCTGACCCGAATTCGGGCGGACAATACTGCGAAGCGGGCAAGTTTGCCAAGGCGCATTTGCAAGAACCCCCCGCAGAGGCGCAGAAATGGCCCCTTGACGTGCAAGCTGTCCTTGTCAGCAAGGGTTCACGCCCCTATTCAGAGAGCACTGCTTATTTACGCCAATCGCTGCGCAATGGGTGCTGCGATGCAAAGAGGTTTCTACATGCGCTTTACCCCGTTGCTGACAGCCGCGCTCGTCTGTGCTTTTACCTATATGCTCATTCTTGAGCGGGAGGCCCTGCTGGCATTTGCCGGGGCCGAGACAGAGCCGCCTGCGCAGGAAACGGTCGAAAACGGTATTGAAGACAAGCCGCCGGTTTCCGTGCTGGTGAAAAAATCCGAGGCCCAGCCGGTGGCCCGTGGCATTGTGTTGCGCGGACAGACGGCGGCCTTTCGCCTGTTGGACGTAAAGGCCGAGACCAGCGGGCAGGTGATCTCACCGCCTTTGCGGGCCGGAACGCTGATCGGTGAAGGGGAGTTGCTGTGCAAACTGGACCCCGGCACCCGAGAGGCAACCCTGTCAGAAGCCGAGGCCCGTCTGGCCGAGGCGCAGGCCAATAACAATGTCTCTGCCAGTCTGGTGCAAAAAGGCTATGCGTCCGAAACCACTGCGATCTCCCGCGTTGCTGCCCTGCAAGCGGCCCAAGCGGTGGTGGAGCGGGCTAAGAAGGAACTGGAACAACTGGAGATTCACGCGCCGTTTTCCGGTCTGCTGGAATCCGATACGGCGGAATTTGGCGCCTTGCTGCAAACCGGCGGCACCTGTGCGCGGGTAATTGCGCTTAATCCGATCAAACTAGTGGGCTATGCCACGGAACAACAGGTGCAGCGGATTTCGGTTGGCGGCCCTGCGGGGGCGCGGCTGATCGGCGGGCAGCAGGTACAAGGCAAGCTGACCTTCATTTCCCGCAGTGCCGATCCGCTGACACGGACTTTCCGCGTCGAAGTGACGGTGCCAAACGAAGACCTGTCCATCCGCGACGGTTCCACCGCGGAAATCTACATTGCGTTGCACGGTGAAACCGGACACCTGCTGCCCCAATCTGCGCTGACCCTGAACGATCAGGGGCAGCTTGGCGTGCGCATTGTGGATGGGGAAACGGCGGCGTTCAAACAGGTAAGCATCCTGAACGAAAGCCCTGACGGGGTCTGGGTCGGCGGTCTGCCGGAACAGGCGGATGTGATCATCGTCGGGCAGGAATATGTCGTAAGCGGGCGCCGTGTGACCGTGACCTATCAAAAGGATGCGTCATGATCGGTATCGTCGACTGGGCCTCTGCCCGCGCACGGATGATCTTTGCCTTGATCGCCCTGTCGCTGGGCGCGGGGACGTTTTCCTATGTAAACCTGCCCAAAGAGGGTGAACCGGACATCGACATTCCGGCCCTGTTCGTATCGGTCCAGTTTCCCGGTATCTCGGCGGAAGATAGCGAAAAGCTGTTGGTCAAACCGCTGGAAAGCAAGCTGCGCGATCTGGACGGGTTGAAGAAAATCTCTGGCACGGCGGCAGAAAACTATGGCGGTGTGGCGCTGGAGTTTGAATTTGGCTGGGATAAATCCGCCACCATAGCGGATGTGCGCGACAAGGTTAATCAGGCGCAGGCCGATTTCCCCGAAGACGCGGATCAACCCACGATCAACGAGATTAACTTCTCGGAGTTTCCGGTGCTTGTGGTGTCCCTGTCCGGCGCCATACCCGAACGCACTTTGTTACGCGTTGTCAAAGACTTGCAGGACAAGGTTGAGGCCCTGACACCCGTGCTAGAGGCGGGACTGGCGGGGCATCGGGACGAAATGCTCGAGGTGCTGATCGACCCGCTGAAGCTGGAGGCATATAACGTCACTGCTGGCGAGTTGATCAATGTTGTCACCAACAACAACCAGTTGATTGCCGCCGGTGAAGTGGAAACCGCGAACGGGGCGTTTTCGGTCAAGATCCCGTCTGCCTTTGATGATCCGCAGGATGTGTACAATCTGCCGGTAAAGGTGAACGGCGACCGTGTGATCACGCTGGGCGATCTGGCCGATATTCGACTGACCTTTGAGGATCAGGTAGGCACAGCGCGCTATAACGGGCAGACCACCGTGGCCTTGCAGGTGGTCAAACGCAAGGGCACCAACCTGATCAACGCGGTACAACTGGTGCGTGACACGGTCGAGGCTGCGCAACAGGAGTGGCCACAGGAATTGCGCGACAGTATCACCGTCAGCTACTCTATGGACGAAAGCACCAATGTGGCCGATATGGTCAGCCAGCTTGAGGCTTCGGTCCTGACGGCCGTGGCGCTGGTGATGATCGTGGTGCTGGCTGCCCTTGGCGTACGTTCTGCGCTGCTGGTGGGCTTTGCCATTCCCACCTCTTTTCTGTTGTCCTTTGCAATCATGGCGGTGGCAGGGATTTCGATTTCCAATATTGTTATGTTCGGCCTGATCCTTGCGGTCGGAATGCTGGTGGACGGGGCCATTGTGGTGGTGGAATACGCCGATAAGGAAATCACCCGCGGTGTCGGCCCGATGCGGGCTTATACGGCGGCGGCAAAGCGGATGTTCTGGCCGATCGTGTCCTCTACAGCCACTACCCTGTGTGCCTTTTTGCCAATGCTGTTCTGGCCCGGTGTGCCGGGTGAATTCATGGGCAACCTGCCAGTCACCCTGATCTTCGTCCTGTCCGCTTCCCTGTTGGTGGCGCTGGTCTATCTGCCCGTCGTGGGCGGGGTTGCGGGGCGGATTTCGGCCATTCTCGGGCGGGTTTCGGACTGGTTGCGCGCCAAGGTCCACTGGGCCTTGCGCCTGATTATGATGGTTCTCAGCGCGGTAATCCTGTTCAACGGAGTCCTGATGCTGTTGCGGGGCGAAATGGCCGGAGCTGTCATCGCCATATTGCTGGGCTGTCTGGCGCTGGCGGCGACGGGTGGATCGCTCGGGCCGCAGCAGAAGAAAAAGAAGATAAAGGCCGGCTACAAGCGCACGCCCTTTGGCTGGGTCATCCACCTGATCGCAGGCAATCCGGTGATGCCCATCGTGACAATTGCCGCAATCGGGTTCTTTGTTGTCTCGGTTTTCGGCTATTTCGGCACCCATTCCAAAGGCGTGGAGTTCTTCGTTGAAACCGAACCGGAGCGAGCCATCGCCTATGTGCGGGCCCGCGGCAATCTTAGCCTTGAAGAAAAGGACAGTCTGGTCCGTCAGGTCGAAGCCGAGATTATGCAGGTGGACGGGGTCGAGAGCCTGTTTGCCTTTGCCGGAGAAGGCGGTTTGAACCAGAACACCGGCGGCGCCATTGCCCCGACCGACAGTATCGGACAGGTGCAGATCGAACTGGTAAAATGGACCGAACGCCCCCGTGGGTCCGGCAACGACATTCTGAACCGCATCAACGAGCGTCTGAAAACCGTTCCGGGCATTCAGGCAGAAATTTCCGAGGCTGCGATGGGGCCTGCATCCGGCAAGCCGCTGAACCTGCGGGTAACGGGGGATAATTGGGAAGAGTTGCAAGCCGCAGCAGATATTGTGCGGCGCAAATTCGACAATACCACGGGGCTGATCAAAATCGAGGACACCCGCCCCCTGCCCGGTATTGACTGGCAGATCGACGTGGATGTGGAACAGGCCGGACGCTACGGCGCGGATGTGCTGTCAGTGGGCGCGATGGTCCAGCTTGTGACCCGTGGTCTGATGCTCGACACCATGCGGGTGGACAGTTCGGATGATGAAATCGAAATCCGCGTGCGGCTGCCGGAAAACGACCGGTTGCTCTCTACCATTGACACGCTGCGGGTGCGGACCGCTTCGGGTTTGATCCCGCTCAGCAATTTCATCACCCGCACGCCCGTGGACAAATTGGGACAGATCGACCGCTTCGACACCAAACGCTATTTCGATGTTAAAGCGGATATAGAACCCGGACTGTTTGTTGACGCTGACGGAGACATCGTTTCAGGCGATGTGGAAGGGGCCAAGCCGCTTAACGGGAATGTGGCGATTGAGGCGATGACAAAATGGCTGCAAGAGGACTCCCCCTTGCCGCCCAGTGTGGAATGGTCATGGCAGGGCGACCAGCAGGATCAGGCGGAATCCGAAGCGTTTCTTGGCAAGGCTTTCGCAGGTGCGCTCGGCCTGATGTTCGTCATTTTGCTGGCGCAGTTCAACTCGGTCTACAACTCCATCCTTGTGCTGTTGGCCGTGGTTCTGTCCACCACAGGCGTTCTGATCGGGATGCTGGTGATGGACCAGACGTTCTCGATTATCATGACAGGCACTGGTATTGTGGCGCTGGCGGGAATCGTGGTGAACAACAACATTGTTCTGATCGACACCTATCAGGAATATGCGGAATACATGCCGCGGCTACAGGCGATTGTGCGCACCGCAGAGGACCGCATCCGCCCCGTTCTGCTGACCACCATCACAACAATGGCAGGTCTGGCACCGATGATGTTCGGCCTGTCTATCGACTTTTACAATGGCGGTTATTCCATAGATGCACCAACCGCGCTGTGGTGGAAGCAACTTGCCACTGCGGTGGTCTTTGGACTTGGCATTGCTACGGTGCTGACGCTGGTGTTCACGCCTTCCATGCTGGCGCTGCGGGTCTGGTTCACCACCGGCGCCTATAGTGCCGGCGCACTGGCAGGAACGGTTCTGGGCGGTCGGGGCAGCCGCATTGCGCAGGACCGCAGGCAGCGCAAACAGGCGCGTCACGCCAGTGCAGGGGAAATCCACTGGGATGACGCGGTGGAAGGCCCTGCGCCGGTGACAGAGCTATCCGCCAGCCCCAAACCGCCCCTGAAAGCAGCCGAGTAATCAGGACTTCACGGAAACGAAAAAGCCCCCGCCAGAGCATCCACTCCGGCGGGGGCTTTTGTTTGGGTCCAGCCTTACCGCCTTAGGCGACGGCGCTGCCTTCCTCGTCCTGTTCAGAGAGTTGGCGCTGCCACATGCTGTAATAGCGCCCGCCCATCGCGACCAGTTCGTCGTGGGTGCCCTGTTCAACAACCACACCCTGTTCCAGCACCATAATCCGGTCTGCATCCACCACAGTGGACAGACGGTGCGCGATAGTAATCACCGAACGCCCCTGCCCCATGGCCCGCAGGCTTTCCTGAATGTCCCGTTCGGTTTCGGTATCCAGCGCCGAAGTCGCCTCATCCAGCAGCAGGATCGGCGGGTTCTTGAGCAAGGTCCGTGCGATGCCGACCCTTTGTTTCTCACCACCCGACAGCTTCAGCCCCCGTTCCCCGACAGCAGTGTCATAGCCTTCGTGCAGGGATTCCACAAAGTCGTGGATCTTGGCAGCCTTGGCGGCAGTGATCACATCCTCGCGGGTAGCGCCCTCGCGTCCGTAGGCAATGTTATAGCCAATGGTATCGTTGAACAGCACCGTATCCTGCGGCACAATGCCAAGCGCATCATGCAGACTGTCTTGCGTCACATCCCGCAAGTCCTGACCGTCAATCTTGATCGAACCGCCGTTCACATCGTAAAACCGGAACAACAGCCGCCCGATGGTGGATTTGCCAGAACCGGACGGCCCGACCACCGCAACCGTCTGACCGGGTTTCACCACCAGATCGAGCGATTTAAGGATTTGACGTTCCCCGCTATAGCCGAAATCCACCCCTTTAAAGCGGATCTCACCGCCCGTGACATTCAGCTTCTTCGCATCAGGCTTGTCTGTCACTTCCGAGGGTTGTTCCAACAGATCGAACATTTCGCCCATATCCACCAGCGCCTGACGGATTTCACGGTACACGGTGCCAAGGAAGTTCAGCGGCATGGTGATCTGGATCATATAGGCGTTAACCATGACGAAATCGCCCACCGTCATCTGCCCGCTTTGCACGCCCATCGCGGCCATGACCATGACGATCACCAGTCCGGTTGAAATAAAGAACGACTGGCCGAAGTTCAGGAAGGACAGCGAGTAGCTGGTTTTAAGGGCCGCGGATTCGTAATTTTTCATACTTTCGTCGTAACGGGCCGCCTCGCGCTTTTCCGCGCCGAAGTATTTCACCGTTTCAAAGTTCAGCAGACTGTCGATGGCCTTCTGGTTGGCGTCCGTGTCCTGATCGTTCATTTCTTTGCGGATTTGCACTCGCCATTCGGTCACCTTGAAGGTGAACCAGATGTAAAGCCAGATGGTTACAACCACCACAGCCAGATACCAGACATCGAATACAAAAAAGAGGATACCGCCGATTAGCACCAGTTCCAGCACCAGCGGTCCGATGGAGAACAGCAAGAAGCGCAGCAGAAAATCCACGCCCTTCACGCCCCGTTCGATGATCCGGCTCAGCCCGCCGGTCTTGCGGGTGATGTGATAGCGCAGCGAAAGCGCGTGCATATGTTCAAAGGTTTCCAGCGCCAGTTTGCGCAGCGCCCGCTGGCCCACACGGGCGAAAATCGCATCGCGCAACTGGTTGAAGCCTACAGACAGCAGACGCAACGCACCGTACGCCACCGTCAGACCAACCGCGCCCATCGCCAACATCAGAACGGGGGGTGTTTCCTCGGCCACCGGTGCCAGTGCATCCACCGCGCCTTTGTAGAAAAACGGGGTCGCAACGGCGATCAAACGGGCAATCACCAGCACCACAAGGGCGGCGATCACGCGGGTCTTGATCTCGGGCTTGTCGCTTGGCCACAGATAGGGCATCACCTTGCGGATGGTGCGCATGCCGCTTTTGCGATCAATGTCAGAAGTGGTAATAGTGGATTTTCGCATCGGGACGCCTTCTCTTGAAGGCTCTTAGATAGTTCCCGGCGACCGGATTGACCAGAGCGGCGAAGGCTTAATTTGGCGCCGCCGCCTCTGGCAGGTCAAACACCTGTCCGGGGTAGATCAAATCCGCATCCCTGATCCGGTCCCGATTGGCGCGGAAAATCTGGACGTATTTCACCCCGTCCCCGTAACGGCTTTCGGCCAGCGCCCAAAGCGTATGGCCCGGTTGCACCACCACTGTTGATTTATCCGGCGCATTGCGGGCAGCGGCGGCCAGTTCTGCCGGTGCTTCCCGTTTGAACGGACTTTCGACACGGGACAGCACATCTCCGGCCTTGCTGATCTGATCCACCCGCAGCGTGTGGACCCCCTGATCCACCGCAGGCAGCACAACGCGCCAGTTGCCATCCTGTAGCACGGGTTCGGTCTGGACCGGCTGGTTGTCCACATAAACCCGCACGAATTGTGCGCCACTGCCGCGCCCCGCCAGCACCACTGCGCCGCCCTGATCGTAGGAAATGGTATCAAGGCTCAGCGGATCGTCAGACAGTTCTTCGGGCAACGGGGGCTGGCCCGGTTGGATCACCGCAGCCCCTTGGGTATCGGCCACGACAATGGTGGGCGCGGTTTCCGGCGTATCGGGTTGCGGCGGCACCACCAGCACCGTCTGGGGAGAGGCTGAAACAACATCGCCATCCCGTAATTCCTCCAGCCCCATCGTCTGGGGATTATTTCCCGCCGGAAGCTGGACAATAGCCACGAAAGAACCGCTTTGATCCGCCCGAACGGTTTCCAGAGGGGCATTTCCAAGCGTTACCTGCACCTCCGCCCCGGGCGCCGCCTGTCCTGCGATCACGGTTGCGCCGCTGTTATCCACCCGCACCAGATCAAATCGCGGGGCTTTCGTGGTCGGGTCGGGCTGTGCGGTGGTGGCTTGCACCTCTGGCGCAGCGGCGGGTTGGGACGAATTGACCGCCAGATCCGGCGCGGATGCCTCCGCCGGTTCTGCAAGGTTATCCTGCACGCGTGGCTCGGTGATGTCTTCAAGCGCTGCCGTATCGGTTTCGTTCACGGGACCGACAGCTTCGCTGGCAGTGGCAAGGGTTGTGACAGGGGTATCGGCTACATCAGGGGTGTTCAGCCGCTCTGCTGGCTCTTGTGCCACCAAAGGTTCTGCCACGGGCGCTTCTGCCGCTGCCGTTTCTTCTGCGGTTTCGCCTGCCGTTTCCTCTGCGGTTACAGGCTCTGACAGCGCGGCCGCGGTGTCGCTTGCTGTTGGCTCTCGCTCAGTTGCGGGAGATACGGCGGGTGCTGTATCGCGCCCCGCCGTGTTCGGGCTGGCAGTCTCAACCGGTTCCTCTTCCTTTATAGCGTCAGTTCCGACGAACCCGAAATCGGCCGGCCTTTCGCGCGGGGCGGCCGGATCATCCGCGTTAACTTGCGCGGTGCTATTGGATGCCGTCGCAGTCTCTTGCACACGCCCGGACTGGGTCGTAGTCCGGGACGAGGATTCGCGCTGCGTCCCTAGTGACGTGTCCTGCAAGGTGGTTTCTTCCCGCGTTGGCACCAGTTCCGGCGGTAAAGGATCCCGCAGGAACACCATCAGCGCCATGATTATAGCGAGCGTCACACCCGCGATGGCAATCTGGATCGGGACGGAAATCGAAGGCAGCTTGGACATAAATCGTGGTCTTCTCGGGGCAGCGTTTTGCCGTTTCACCGGCTCGCTACCGTGATACACTAAGAAAACCCAATCTCAAAATGCCAATAACAAAGAGCCTGCAATGCCCCTAAATACCCAAAACCTCTCTGTCTGCGTCTTCTGCGGCTCCCGTTTCGGGACCGATCCGGCCTATAAACAGGCAGCGATCGACCTTGGCACCGGACTGGCGGAACGGAACATGCGGCTGGTCTACGGGGCCGGAGATGTCGGATTGATGGGCGCGGTTGCCACCGCCGCACAAAAGGCCGGCGGCGAAACCTTCGGCGTCATTCCCGAACACCTGCTGAACTGGGAGGTCGGCAAACGGGACCTGTCGGCCTTTATCGTCACCGAGACCATGCACGAACGTAAAAAGGTGATGTATAAGAACTCTGACGCGATTGTGGTCCTGCCGGGCGGCGCCGGTTCGCTGGACGAGTTCTTTGAGGTGCTGACATGGGCGCAGCTAAAGCTCCACGCCAAGCCGATTATTCTGGTGAATATCGACGGCTACTGGGACCCGCTGCTGGCATTGGTGGATCACACGGTAGATAAGGGTTTTGCCGATGGCAGTCTGAAACAGTTGTTTGTTGTGGACGAAACCGTTGAGGCAGTCCTGAACCGGCTATCCCCTGCCAACGGCTAGCCCCCAAATGAAGCGGTGCGGGCATATTCCCCGCACCGCTGTTTTTCCGGCACCGACTGCGTCAGGCGGCCAGTTCTTTTTTCACAATATCCTCAATTTCATCCAGCGGGTGATTGGTCAGGGTTTTGGCAATCTCGCCAACCACCTTATCGGACACTTCCGAATGGATCTGACTGCGCAGCTCCCCCAGAATGTTGGGTGCAGCCACAAGAACAAGGTGCTTGAACTGGCCCTTATGGGCGCGCTGGTACAGCATGTCTGCCAGTTGGGCCGCGAAACGTTCTTTCTCCAACTCATGAAAATCCGTATCCGCCAGTGCAGAACGTTGTCCCTGCCCCACATCGGGCATCCGTCCGGGTCGGTTGGCAGCCTGTTCCCGGTGGGGGGGATTGTCCTGCTCTTCCTTACGGACCACTTGCAGGTGCGGATCTTCTCCATCGGTCAGGTTTTCCAGAAACAGCGCTTTTTCACCGTCTGCGACAAGCACCCAAGTCCCGTTTTTCAGTTCAGCCATCTGATCCTCCTAAGTTGTTCCGGTTCACAGAGCCAACGCGGGGCAGGACGACAAGGTTGCATGAAAAAACCCGCCCCCAAGGTTTGGGAGCGGGTCAAAAGATCTGTCGTCATGGCGCAGGACCGCGCCCTGCTGCTTACATGCGGCTTGCGACGTTTTCCCAGTTTACCAGTTTGTCGAGGAAGTTCGACAGATAGGCCGGACGTTTGTTGCGGAAGTCGATGTAGTAGGAGTGTTCCCACACATCACAGCCCAGCAGCGCGGTCTGACCAAAGCACAGCGGGTTCACGCCGTTTTCGGTTTTGGTCACTTTCAGACCGCCGTCTTTGTCTTTTACCAGCCAGGCCCAACCGGAACCGAACTGACCTGCACCTGCTGCAGAGAAGTCTTCCTTGAACTTGTCAACAGAACCGAAGCTGTCTTTCAGGGCGGCTTCCAGTTCGGAAGGCATCTTGCTTTCGCCCGGACCCATCATTTCCCAGAATTGGTTGTGGTTCCAAAGCTGGCTGATGTTGTTGAAGATGCCGTTCTGGGCAACAGAAGACGCATCATAAGTGCCGGTGATGATGTCTTCGAGGGACTTGCCCTCCCACTCGGTTCCCGCGATCAGCTTGTTGCCGTTGTCCACATAGGCTTTGTGGTGCAGGTCGTGGTGATATTCCAGTGTTTCCTTGGACATGCCGGCATCTGCCAAAGCATCGTGCGCATAGGGAAGATCGGGAAGTTCAAAAGCCATAGTATCCTCTTTCTGTTTAGTCTGGCCAAAGCACTGCTCTGGCGTCGGGGTGATTGTATCGCGCTTCACCTGTCGGTAAAACCCGTGTTTTGCCTATCTCTAATGCGTTGAAATTGTTTTGCAAACCAAATCAGGCTTTTGCTGTGCCCGACGGCATGGATGATTTCGACGCAGACCTTCCCGCCCCGTGCAAGAGGCTAGAGAGGTATCAGTTGTTCCAAGGGTGCGTTGCTTTCGACGCAGGCTCCCTTGGCGGTGAAAAAGCTGTTCAGACCGCTTGGGCTGGCCCGTAAAAGGATTTTGTTCCCGCCCCTTAGCAACGTTGCGGTAAAGGTAATCGGCAGCGCCCCGCGCCCTGAAAAATCGCGCGTGGGGCGGGCTTTGGGGTTGTCATAGCGTCCGGATTTCCAGTTCAGCGACACCCGCACCGAATTGGCGGTCACAACCTGCGCGGTGGCCAGTTGGCCGCTGATCGAATAGGTGATCGGGTCAAAGGCACGCGCCGTGGTGTCGCCTTCAAATACCTCAAACGCAAGGGTTTCGGGGGCCCATCCGCTGTTTCTGGCGTCTTTGAGCACACAATTATAGGTCCGCGCAGCCGCCGGTGCAGCCAGCAGGATCGCCGTAAGGCAGGACAGATGTAAAAGTCTTTTCATAGCCCATAACCTAGAGCCTCCGCCAGCAAAGCCAAGCCCTATTCCAAGCTCAGACTGGCAAGGCGGCGATGGCTACGCGGCGGCCTTCGGACAACAGGATGTTATAGGTGCGACAGGCGCTCGGGCTGGACATGACCTCGGCGGCGACACCCGCTTCTTCGAGCGTCTCGCGCAGGCTGGCGGGCAAGGGCGCAATATCCGCACCCGTACCCACAAAAAGAATGTCATAACTGTCTGCAAGGGCCAGCAGCGGTGCGGGATCCTGCAATCCCGCCCAATCCGAAATACCCTGCGAACTTAACAACAGGGCGCCGTCGCGGGGCTGGTTTTCCACCCGAAAGAACCCCGGACCATAGGCGTCCACAGGCGGTTGTGAACCGAAGGTGACTTCTGAAAGTTTCATAGGCTTTCTCCTGTTTTTCTGGCGCGCGGCCTAACCCCATAGCGGCAGCCCCGTCAGGGCCGACACGGTAATCACGACGAATGCTGCCGCTCGATACAGGTTTTCCTTGGCAGGATCAAACAACGCCGCCCCTACCGCCGTTCCTGCCATATAGGGCAGCAGCGCCAGCAGCCCGATAAGGATCGGCTCCCAGCCCAGCACGCCCTGCATCCCGAGAACCGGAAAAATCGCCAGATCAGCTAGGATCAGATAGAGGATCATATTGGCGCGAACGGTTTCGGCGGGCAAACTGCTGGCCATGTAAAGCACCGTGACCGGCGGGCCGGGCAACCCGGCAACCCCGCCGAGAAATCCGCCAAGCCCCCCTGTAGCAGCGATCACGCCCTTGGACAGTTGCCCCCTATAGCGCAACCCCGACAGCAGAACCATAACGCAGATCAAAGTGGTGACAGAAACCACATAGCGGTAGGTGTCTGATTCCATACGCACCAGAAACCACAGTCCAACCGGAAGCATGATCACCAGCCCCAAACCCATCAGAACGATGTCGCGGGGCTGCCCCTTGCGCAGCGCACTGGGCACCATTGGCAGCGGGCCGAAAATATCCATCGAAATCAAGGAAACCAGCGCAGTGACCGGACTGACCACCGCACTGGCGAAGGGCAGATAGACCATCGCGGTGCCAAACCCTGTGAAACCGCGCACAATGCCGGCGATGGCAGCCCCAAGGAGCAGCCACCACAGTCCGGGCAGCTGCACCAGTTCTGTCAGGGTGTGCACGTCAGGCGTCGATGTTGGCGAACTGGTTGCCCGAGGTATTGTCAGGTTTGGATTTATCCCGTGTCACACCAAGGCGCAGCAGCACGCTGGAGGCCACAAAGACCGACGAATATGTCCCCACCAAAACGCCCCAGATCATCGCAAACACAAAACCGCGGATCACATCGCCGCCCAGCACAAACAGGGAAATCAGCGCGATCAGGGTTGTGACAGAGGTCATCACCGTCCGGCTGAGGGTCTCGTTGATGGAGAGGTTCAGAACATCCTGCAACGGAGTTGTCTTGAACTTGCGCAGGTTTTCCCGCACGCGGTCAAACACCACCACCGTATCGTTCAGCGAATAGCCCACAATCGTCAGCAGCGCCGCAATAATGGCCAGATCGAATTTGATTTGCAGCAGGCTGAACACACCGATGGTCAGGGTCACGTCATGGATCAGCGCCAGCACCGCGCCCACTGAGAACTGCCACTCAAACCGCAGCCAGATGTAGAACAAAACCGCCAGAACAGCAAAAACAACGGCCTCTACCGCGGTCCAGACCAGCTCTCCGGAGACCTTTGGCCCGACACTTTCCACAGATGGGAAAGTGATGGTGCTATCCGCCTCGGTCAGCGCCGCTTTCACCGCCTGAATAGTCTCGTTGGTGATTGCCTGCGCCCCGTCCTGCGCCTGAATACGGATTTGCGCCACATTCAGGTCAGGCCGCGTCGGATCGGTCACTTCGGTGATGGAAATATCCCCGAGGTTCAGCGGCGTTAGCGCATCGCGGTATACCCCCACATCCACAGTTGTCTCACTGTCGGTGCGGATCGTTGTCCCTCCCATGAAGTCGATCCCATAGTTCAACCCCATCGTCAGGAACAGCACCACAGAGGCCACCATCGCCATCGCTGACAGGCCCACCGTGATATAGGTGATGCCGAAGAAATTAACATTCGTGCTTTCGGGAACCAGTTTCAAACGCATGTTTCTTGCTCCTTCAAACTTCGATTGTCTTTGGACGACGATATTGCATCCATGTGGAAATCAGCAGTCGCGTTACCCAGATTGCCGTAAAGACCGAGGTCACGATGCCAAAGCCAAGGGTAATCGCAAAGCCGCGCACCGGACCGGACCCCATGACGAACAGGATGACTGCGGCGATCAGAGTGGTGATATTCGCATCCACAATGGCCGAGAACGCCCGCTCGTAGCCAAGCTCGATCGCGCGGGCCGGGCCTTTGGCAGATTTCAACTCTTCGCGGATACGCTCAAACACCAGCACGTTGGCGTCCACCGCCATCCCGATGGTCAGCACGATCCCCGCAATACCGGGCAGGGTCAATGTTGCGCCAATCGCGCTGAGCAGTCCAAAGATCAGGGCAACGTTGATAATCAGCGCCACATTGGCAAACAGGCCGAAGGTGCCATAGCTGAGCCCCATGAAGATCAGCACAGCGGCAAAGGCAACGATACAGGCGATACGCCCCGCATCAATGCTGTCCTGCCCCAGTTCCGGCCCGATGGTCCGTTCTTCCAGATAGGTCACTTTCGCAGGCAAGGCCCCCGCCCGCAACTGGATCGCCAGTTTAGCGGTTTCTTCCACACTGAATCTGCCGGTGATGATGCCGGAACCGCCCGGAATATGGCTGCGGATTGTTGGTGCGGACACGACGCCCCCATCCAGCACAATCGCAAAAGGCGTGCCGATGTTATTGGCGGTGTATTCCCCAAAAATCCGTCCCCCCGAGGGGTTCAACCGAAAGCTGACAGCCGCCTGATTGTTCTGGTCAAAGGCCGCTTGCGCATCCACCAGTTGTTCGCCGCTGATGACAGGGGTTTTTTCGAGGATGTAAAAAATCCCCGGCTCGTCTTCGGAAGGCAGCATGATCTGGCGGGACTGGACGCGGGCGTTCTGATCTGACGTGCGCCCGACAACCGCGTGAAACGTCAGTTTCGCGGTGGTACCGATCAGGTCCTTGAGTTCTTCTGCCGAACCGATGCCAGGCACCTGGATCAGAACACGATCCGTGCCCTGCCGCTGGATTGTCGGCTCTCGTGTGCCGGCCTCATCCACACGGCGGCGGATAATTTCGAGGGTTTGCTCCAGCGTGCGCTGGTCGGTGGCCAGTTTCTCGGCCTCGGACAGACGCACGATGACATCTGCCCCGTTGGAGCTGACTTCGATGTCGGTCTGTCCCGCACTTGTCAGCGAAACCACGGGTTGGGCCAAAGCGCGAACGGCTGCGACCGCTGCATCAATGGCTTCGGGTTTGGAAATGCGCACGTGCAGCTCGTCTTCGGGGCTGTCCACGCGGCGGATGGTGCCGATCTCGCTGCGTTTGCCGCGCAGCGCATCGCGCACAGACGGCCACAGATCATCCATTCGGGCGGCGTAAACCTCTCCCAGTTGGACCTCTGCCAGCAAATGCGCCCCGCCCCGCAGGTCAAGTCCAAGGTTCACCAGAGACGATGGCAGGAAGGACGGCCATTGTGCGGCCATTGCCGCCAGTTCCGGCGTTTCCTCCGCCCCCGCTTCCAGCGCGGCGGTAGCATCATTGTATTGTTCCACCTGCGTATATTGCAGGTTGGGACTGGCCATAAGAATTCCAAGGGCGCAAATGCCCCAGATCACTATCTTTTTCCAAAGGGGGAATTGAAGCATGCTCTGCCCTTGTTCTTGTTATTATAGCCGAAAATGCGCACCGGAGACCGATGCGCATTCTGGCGTGTTTACGTTGTCGGCTCTGTCTTGCTCAGAACGGTCTGGATGGTGGATTGGACCACACGAACCTTAACGCCTGTGGCCAGTTCGACTTCGACTTCATTGTCTTCCTTAACCTTGGTCACTTTGCCGATCAGACCGCCGGCGGTGACAACCTGATCCCCTTTGCGCAGGGCTTCGACCATAGCGCGGTGTTCCTTCAGCTTCTTTTGCTGGGGACGGATCATCAGAAAATACATGATGCCAAAGATCAGAATCAGCGGCACAAAGCCCCCGATTCCACCCAAACCACCACCGGCTGCCTGTGCATAAGCAGGACTTGCAAACATATTTTTATCCTTTGTAGCGGGCAGCCGTTCAGCCACCGAATTTCCGCGTGGAACCTAGAACTTCAGATGGGGGATAGCAAGGCCGCTGACAAGAGCTAATGCAGCGAGAAAACAGATCGAATCGCGCAATCTGCCCGCAAACTGCCAGATGCCACGGTTTTGTGACCGCTCCGCTGCGGTCGGTTTTCCCTTATCGGGCAAAATCATCGCGGCCTGCGTGTTTCGTTTCCCAAACGGAAACGATGAATGAAATTGCCCCCTTGCCCGACAGAAACTTTGCGTCAAATAAGTTGATAACACAAGAAATCCGGCGCACTCTGGTCGCTATACTACTGTAAGAATTATCCAAAATGCTTTGCGCATCTGTCGGGGGGACAGTCTATGGAAACAACAGAACGGGGGCTGGTGCTCGATCTACCGGCAATTACGATTCCCACCTCTCTGTCGCCAGAGATGGTGCCCTGGGCTCTGGCCGCCGGTGTTCTGCTGTTGATCCTGATCCTGCGTTACAAGATGTGGCGCGTCTGGCGGCGGCGGCTGAATTTCTTTCGCCGCACCGAAAAACCGCTGCTGCGGGTGATAGGCTGGATGTCGATTCTGGTGTCTCCGATCTGGATTTCTCTCATATTTCTGGTGTTTTTCTCAATCTGGATGCTGGCGATTTCCTTTGGCGAGGCTATCGGCGTTGAATCCATGCGCTGGCACGTGCTGGCGATTGTCGGGATGATCGCCTCTTTGGTGGGGCTGTTGTCCATGCCGCTGTTGATCATGAACGCCTTTCACGCCGAGCGGCGCACCCGCGCGAATGAAGAAAGCTATCTGACCGACCGGATTTCCCAAGCGGTGGAAAAACTGGGGGCGGAACGGGTTGTCTGGCGGGACAACAAACAACAATCCGAGCCCAACCTTGAGGTGCGCATGGGGGCGCTGTACCTGCTGGAGCGGATCGGCAAGGACAGCCCGCGCGACCATATCCCCATCACCGAGACCATCTGCGCCTATATCCGCGAAAACGCCAATGCGCCCTATATTGACGCCGCCGCTACCCGCCAGAATGAAATCGACGCCGCCCGCCGGCTCAAGATCAAGCGGACCGATCTGGAAGACAGCGACAGGACCGCCTGTCTGACCTATGCGGTGCCGCGCGCGGATATTCAGGCGGCCGCTACCATTCTGGGTCGCCGTTCTGAGGATGCCATTGCGCTGGAAGAATCTGAAAAATACGTGCTTGACCTGCGGGGGGTGCATCTGGACCGGATCGACCTGACCAATGCCCATCTGGCCAATGCCATAATGGATGACGCCAGCCTCAACGGGGCCAGCCTGTGTGTAGCCAATCTGCGGGGGGCGCGGCTTAAGAATGCCTCGCTCATCGGGGCTGATCTGTTCAAGGCCAATCTAACCGAGGCATGGCTGTCCGGCGCGACCCTGTCCAATGCGTGGCTCGACTGGGCTGTGCTACACGGTTCGCAATTGTCGCTGGCGAAGTTCCAGAACGCGAATTTCTCGGCCACCGAACTTAGCTTTGCGGCGGTGAAAAGCACCGATTTCACCGATGCAAAACATCTCGACGAACAGCAACTGGCTGAAACGGTGGGCGATGGCTCTACCGTTCTTCCGGTCAATATCCTGACACCCCGTTCTGAGACATGGACGGATAAGGTGCTGCCGTCCGAAGCCTTTTTCAGCCTGTGGCGCAATGTAAAGAAACAGGCGGGGATGACCTGAGCCACCCGCCCCGAAACTTTGTCAGTTTAACAGCACCCGCAGTTTCTGGCCCGGACGCACCGTCACCCGTTTGGCCACCGAACCGCCCTCAGGGAAATAGCTGTTAGGCACGGTCCAAAGCACCCGTGACTGCACGTAATACGTCCCTGCCGCCACGCCGTTAAACTCAAAATCCCCCTCCGCATCGCACATCGCAATGCGGCGATACTGTAAATATTCCGGTGGTACGCCTTTTTGCGTCACCCCCTGAAACACATTGATCCGCCCGCCCGACACATCGCCGTAGATCTTGGCAAACCGCTCTGTCGCGTAGCGGGTCGCGGGAAACAGATTTACCTCTTCGCCCGCACAGGTCACAACGCCGCCTCCGTTCTGGCGCATAAACGCCTGCCCCGAAAGATGCGCCGATCCCCCCTGTTTGACAAAAGCCGCCTCACGCGGATCGAATTTGGCGGTGATTTCCAGATCCCGCCCGACACAGGCCCCCAAAATCAGGGCCAGACAGGAGAGTTTAATACCTTTGAACACAGTTTTATTCCTTACAATACGTCGACTTAACATTTCAAACTGGCGCGGGTCAGGACCGTGTCGGATTTCGGAAGCACTGCTTTCACCTCACATCCCGTCACGATTTCAATCGCCGTGACCCCGTCGGACACCGCCTGTTTCAACCCCTTCAGGGACTGGTTGTTCAACCGCAGGGCCTGCGCCTCTGCATCGTTGTAATAAACCAGAAAGCGGTTTTCCCCCACGTTGAGCCGATTGCTCTGCTCATAGTCAAATCCGACCAATGGCGTATCACAGCCCGCAAAAGCCACACAAAATCCGAATATGATCCAAAACTTACCCATGACCCCAGCTTGACCCAAAGCGGTTAACACATGGTTAATGCACTGGCGAAACCGGACAGGTGCCGCCGCATCACGCCCGCAACAGGCCAAAGCCCCTGTTGAACAAACCCTCTTAACCTTGGCGCCGGTTTCCTATATCCCGCCATCATCACCGACTCCGTTACTTTGAAAGGCTTAAGGACGATGCATGATATTCGACTGATCCGTGACAACCCCGAAGGGTTTGATGCCGCACTGGCGAAACGTGGATTGGCGCCGATGTCATCCCAAATCCTCGCCATTGATGAATCCCGCCGTGCCAAGATAACGGCGGCGGAAACCGCTTTGGCGGATCGCAATGCGGCCAGCAAACAGGTGGGCGCGGCCAAGGCCAAGGGCGACGAGGCAGAGTTTGAACGCTTGCGTGCGCTGGTGGCGGATAAAAAGGCAGAAATTGCCACTCTGGAAGAGGAAGCCAAAGCCGAGGACCAGCGTTTGCAGGGCCTTCTGGCCACAATCCCCAACCTGCCCCATGACGACGTGCCCCTTGGCGCGGATGAGTCCGACAACGTGGAACTGCGCAAGTGGGGCACGCCGAAATCCTTCGATTTTAAGGCGAAAGAGCACTTCGAACTGGCCGCTGTGCAAGGTGGCATGGACTTTGAGGCGGCGGCGAAACTGTCCGGTTCGCGCTTTGTTGTGATGTCGGGTGCCGTGGCGCGCGTACACCGTGCGCTGGCCCAGTTCATGATCGACACCCATACCAGCGACAATGGACTGACCGAGGTCAACACCCCTGTTCTGGTGCGCGACGAGGCGATGATGGGCACCGGCCAGTTGCCGAAATTTGCCGAGGACAGCTATCAGACCACGAACGGCTGGTGGCTGATCCCCACGTCAGAGGTTACACTGACCAACCTTGCCGCTGGCGAGATGATGGACGAGGCTTCCCTGCCCCGCCGCTACACCGCCCATTCCCTGTGTTTCCGGTCCGAAGCAGGGTCGGCGGGACGGGATACCTCGGGCATGTTGCGCCAGCACCAGTTTGAAAAGGTCGAAATGGTCAGCGTCACCCGCCCCGAGGACAGCCTGTCCGAACTGGACCGGATGACAAAATGCGCCGAGGGTATTCTGGAACGTCTGGAACTGCCGTATCGAACGGTGATCCTGTGCACCGGCGATATGGGTTTTGGCGCGCGCAAGACCCACGACATCGAAGTTTGGCTGCCCGGTCAGGACACCTACCGCGAGATCAGTTCCTGCTCGGTCTGCGGAGATTTCCAAGCCCGCCGCATGAACGCCCGCTTCAAACGCACTGGCGAGAAAAAACCGGAGTTTGTGCACACGCTGAACGGTTCCGGACTGGCGGTTGGGCGCTGTCTGATTGCGGTGCTGGAAAACGGCCAGCAGGAAGACGGGTCTGTCAAACTGCCAGAGGCGCTGCATCCGTGGTTGGGTGGTAAAACCATGATCACAGCCGACGGGGTTATGGCCTGACGCCAAACCCGCTTGGGCTGTCCGAAAACACAAAACCCCGCCGGACTGGCGGGGTTTTTTATTGGATTACAAAGCCTTACACAGCCAAGGTGAAGCGGATTAAAGGTAAGGTGTGGGGTCCACACTCTCGGTGCCGCGCCGGATTTCAAAGTGCACGAAACCGGGCGAACCGCCCGCAACTTTGCCAAGTGATTGTCCGCGGCTCACATTCTGACCCTTGCTGACGGACACGTCAGACAGATTGGAATAGACGGTATACAGATTGTCTGGGTGGCGCACGAGGACGATCTTGGAATTGCCGCCCGCCGAGGACACGAGTGCGACTTCGCCGTTTTCGGCGGCTTTCACTGTGGTGCCTTTGTCGGCTGCAATATCCAGCCCTTCATTCCCGCCGGGTTTGTTGGAATAGCCGCGCAGAACCTCGCCGGACACCGGCTTGAGCAGCTTGCGGGACGCGCCAGCAGGGGTGCGTTCGGCTGCGAGGTTCGGGCTGTCGGGCACAACCGCCTCTTCCACGGGTTCGGGCAAAGGTTCAACAGCGCTTGGCGGGATCGGCGTGATGGAGCCCTGCCCCGGTGCCGGTTCCACCGCCGCAACTTGCTGTGTCTGGCGGGCCGGTGTGCCGTCTTCAACCACGGGAATCAGCAGTCGCTGGCCGGTGCGCACCGCAAGATCCTTGCCCAGACCATTCCAGCTTGCCAGAGAGGTCACGGACACACGATACAGCCGCGCAATAGAATAAGCGGTTTCGCCCTGTTCCACCACATGGCGGATCGGTTCGGGGCCTTGTTGCACCGCAGCCGTTTGCTGGTTGCCCGCCCGCCCGATCGCCGTAGAGGCAATCGCTTCGATGTTATTGGTGCCAGCAGCCGTGCCAGCAGAGGTACCCGCAGCAACAGATGTCGAGCCGACCGGAATAACAACGCCTTTGGGCAGGGCCAGAACCTCACCAGAGCGGGGCATGTAATTCGGGTCGAGTCCGTTGTAACGGGCCAGTTCAACGCCGGTCATACCGATACGGCTGGCCACATCGTTCATGGTGTCACCCCGGTTGGCGACAATGACCTGATAATGGGGATAGGTGATCAGTCCGCGACTGTCGGGTTTGGGCCTCGGGGCGGACTCGACAACGGCGTTATTCGTGTTCGGCCTGCGGTCAAGCCTGTCGGTCAGACTGCCCGGACTGGTGTCACACCCCATCAGCAAAATTGCGCCGCCTGTCAGTAGAATTGCACTCTTGCGAAGTCCTGTCATACCCTTCGTCATACCGCTCACCTCAATCGTTTGCCCAGTTTCAGGCTATTTTCTTAGGGATCCGGAGAGATCCCCTCTACCAGCGGCACAAAACGTACCGCCTCTAACTCTGTGTATTCAAAGCCGTTTTCCAGCTTTTCCACCTTGATCAAATGTTGCACCGCATCCGTTTGCCCAACGGGTAATACCATAATACCCCCGACACGCAATTGCGCCAAGAGATTTGCAGGCGGGTCTTCTGCGGCGGCCGTCAGAAGGATACGGTCAAAGGGCGCCTGATCCTCCAGCCCAAGAGATCCGTCTCCCGTCATCACAATCACATTCGCCAGCCGCAATTCGTCGAGCACCCGCTGCGCACTTCGCGCCAGACCGCGATGCCGCTCTATGGTGTAAACCCGCCGTGCCAGATGGGACAGGATCGCCGCCTGATAGCCCGATCCGGTCCCGATCTCGAGCACCTTGTCCCGTGGCCCCACATCCAGCGCCTTGGTCATTTTACCCACCACCGAAGGCTGGCTGATTGTCTGGCCGCTGGCAATTGGCAGGGCCATGTCTTCATAGGCGCGGGGTTGGAAGTGACCTTGCACGAACAGATGCCGTGGGACTTTCTCCATCGCGTTCAGAATGCGCTTGTCCGTGACGCCGGCTGCGCGCAACGCGAACATATATTGCATCATGGATTGCGCATTAACCATCAGGCAAAGACCTTTTGAAGCTGTGCCATAGATTGATGCGCGGTCAGATCGGCCCGCATGGGTGTCACCGAGACATAGTTTTGCAGGTTCGCATGGACATCACTGCCCGGTTCGGTCGGCTGGTCCTGCGGTCCGCCCTGAATGAACAGGAACCGGCGGTTGTTGATCGTGTGGGGGTCGATGGTAAATTCGGTATCCGCACGCCAGCCCTGTGTCACCGCCTTGGTGCCTTGCACCTGCGCTGCCGAACAGGGCGGGAAATTCACGTTATAGAACAGCTCGTAAGGGCCGTCGTGCCACGGGGCTTCGTCATAAAGACGGCGCACGACCTCTTCTCCGCTGGCCCGTGCAGCCGCAAACGGATCATCAAGATCGCGGTTGTCCGGTCCGAAATACTGGGACAGGGCAATGGATTTCACCTGATGCATGGCGGCTTCGATCACGGCCCCGACCGTGCCGGAATAAAGCGTGTTTTCCGCCGCGTTGTTGCCACGGTTCACACCGGAGAGGATCAGATCCGGCGGATTGTCCTTCATAACCTCGAACAGCCCCGCCAGCACGCAATCCGCGGGCGAGCCATCCACCGCAAAGCGGCGCGGGTCCAGTTCGGTCAGCAACATCGGCTTGGTGTAAGAAATGCAATGACCCACACCGGATTGTTCAAACGCCGGTGCCACGGTCCAGACGTTGTCCTTGCCCGCAATTGCGCTGGCAATTTCATGCAACGCCATCAATCCGGGCGCGGAAATTCCGTCATCATTGGTAATCATTATCCGCACGGCTGCCTGCTTTCCGTTTTGCTGTCTAAAATACTCTGCAGTGTAGCTACCCCAAGCAGCGCGGCGTGAAAAGGCGGAATTCGCCCCTCCACCTAGGGAAACCTTGACAGAACAGAGACGAGGCGGAACACTCAACCCTATGTTTACCGACGGAGCACCTCTCGCACAGGCGCCGCCCGCTCTCCCATTCGACTTTTAGGAGCCTTTCCATGTCTGCCAAACTACTGACCACTATTTCTGCCCTCGCGCTAAGCGCCTCTGCGGCGGCTGCGGATTATTCCCTGACCATCCTGCACACGAATGATTTCCACTCGCGGTTCGAGCCGATCAGCAAATACGACAGCGGCTGTTCGACCGAGGACAATGACGCAGGCAAGTGTTTTGGTGGTTCGGCCCGTCTGGTGACAGCCATCAAAGAGGCCCGCGCCCGGTCCAACAATGCGATTCTCGTGGATGGCGGCGACCAGTTTCAGGGTTCGCTGTTTTACACCTATTATAAGGGCAAGCTGGCGGCCGAAATGATGAACAAGCTCGGCTATGACGGGATGACCGTGGGCAATCACGAATTTGACGACGGCCCCGAAGTGCTGCGCGGGTTTATGGATGCGGTCAATTTTCCGGTTCTGATGTCCAACGCGGATGTTTCTGGCGAGGATCTTCTAAAGGACAAACTGGCCAAATCCACCGTGATCGAACGGGGCGGCGAAAAACTGGGCCTGATCGGTCTGACGCCCCACGACACCCATGAGCTCGCCAGTCCGGGACCGAATATCATCTTCACCGATCCAGTAGATGCAGTTCAGGGCGAGGTGGACCGGCTGACGGAAATGGGCGTGAACAAGATTATCGTGCTGTCCCACTCCGGTTATATGGTGGATCAGAAGGTTGCGGCTGAAACTACAGGTGTAGATGTGATCGTGGGCGGTCACACCAACACACTGCTGAGCAATACCAACGAGCGCGCCCAAGGCCCCTATCCCACAATGGTCGGCAACACCGCGATTGTGCAGGCTTACGCCTATGGCAAGTTTCTGGGCGAGTTGAACGTCACCTTTGACGACGCGGGCGAGATTGTCTTGGCCAAGGGCGAACCTGTCATTGTTGACGGCGAAATTGCCGAAGACGCCGACACCAAGGCGCGGATTGCCGAAGCAGCCGTTCCCTTGGATGAGATCCGCAACAAGGTGGTTGCGGAAACAGCCGAACCCGTTGAGGGCAACCGCGAGGTCTGCCGGATTGAAGAATGCGCCATGGGCAATCTGGTGGCCGATGCCATGCTGGACCGGGTGAAAGATCAGGGCATAGACATCGCCATTGCCAACTCCGGCGGTTTGCGGGCCTCGATCGACGGGGGCGAGGTGACGATGGGCGAAGTGCTAAGCGTGCTGCCCTTCCAGAACACGCTGTCCACCTTTCAGGTCAGCGGTCAGACCGTCATCGACGCGCTGGAAAACGGGGTTAGTCAGGTCGAAGAGATCAAGGGCCGTTTCCCGCAGGTGGCAGGGCTGAAGTTCACTTGGGACCCGTCCAAACCTGCGGGTGAAGGCCGGATTGCAGAGGTAATGGTGGCCAAGGGTGACGGGTTTGAACCGATTGATCCGGCGGCGACCTACGGTGTGGTTTCAAACAATTATGTGCGGGGCGGCGGTGACGGCTACAAGATGTTCATTGATGCGCAGAACGCCTATGATTTCGGACCGGATGTGGCGGATGTTCTGGCGGAATACCTCGCAGCGAACGGACCTTACAAGCCTTACACGGACGGTCGCATCAGCCGCAAATAGGCAGCATCCGGTCCATTTCAATTGATTACAAGTCAGCTCCGGCGCTGGAATTGCACCTGCGCCGGAGCTGGCGCTTATATGCCCGGTTTTACGCCGCTCGAAATCTTGAAATACTGCTGCACCTCCGCTAACTTACGCCGGAATTTCGGAGGGATTTATGACTACACATACTTTTAGCGCATTTAGAGCAACTGACAAAAAGAATGTGCTGACACTGGTGAACCAGAACAGCACCGTCACCATGACGTTCAATCACATTGGCGAAACCCTGAGCTATGCGCATTTTGACGACGACCCGCGCGGGCTGTCTCCGGTCGAGCTTTTGACGGTGCCGCAGCAGGTGGTCATCGACGGTACGGTTTTCAATGGCGTGGAAGGTATTCAGGATATTGACGTTGGACGACTTGAATGGGGGGCCGGCAATGTAACTGATGTCATGCTGATCCACCTGTCGCGGACAGAGTTCGTTTTCATCAATATCGCGGGTGATCCGGTCAGGGTTGAATCCTCCGAGGAGCTTCGCAGCTTCGTGTCCAGCCTGACCGCAGAAGGCCCGATCCTTTCTGGCGATCTTGCTGCGAACCAGTCTTTCAGCTTCACCCGCTTCACAGATCATGTGTCCGTCAGCGAAAACGATGACGTTACCGGGACGGAAGGTGACGATAGCTACCAGCTTGGCGCTGGCGACGACACGGTCAAAGCGCTTGGAGGTTCGGACCTGATCGATGGTGAAGACGGCAATGATACGATATTTGGCGGCGACGATCAGGATTTTCTTTATGGCGGCAAGGGGAGAGACCATCTCTACGGCGGCGCATCCGGCTATTCGAGCTCGTTTGGTACAGATCAACTCTTTGGCGGCGCCGGCAAGGATTCCCTGTTTGGTGGCCCAGAGCAAAGCGAGCTTTACGGCGATGGCGGGCGCGACAAGCTTTACCTGCTGGAAGGCGATGGTGTCGCCTTTGGTGGCGGTGGCGGCGACAAGATCTACCTTGAAACAGAACTGTTCGGCGGCGCCTACGAGATGCAGGCTTATGGCGGTAAGGGCAACGACAAAATCTTCGGCGGCAATGCGTCGGATTATCTTTATGGCGACGACGGGCGCGACGTATTGAAGGGCGGCAAGCGGGGCGATTTTCTGGACGGACGGAACGGTGATGACCGGCTGTTCGGCGGTGCCGGCGGTGATCAGCTTAAGGGCGGGTCCGGCGATGACAAACTCTTCGGACAAAACGGTGCCGATGTGTTTTACGGGGGCACCGGTGCGGATGAATACTACGGCGGGAAAGGCAAGGACACGGTTTCATACGAACTGTCCAAAACCGGCGCGACAGCATCCCTGAAAAACGACAGTGCGAATGCAGGGTCAGCGGCCGGTGACAGCTACCAAAAGATCGAGAACCTCCACGGCACCCATTACCACGATCACCTGACCGGCACGAACGGCGCCAACAGTATCGCCGGTTTTGCCGGAGACGACATGCTGTTTGGCGGCGGCGGCGCCGACTGGATGTCTGTCGAGGACGGCAACAACGAACTTTACGGCGGTAGCGGCAAGGACAACATGGAAGGGTTTGGCATCGGCACGAACCTTTATTATGGCGGCGGCGGCAATGATTACATCTGGGATGAATCCAACGGAGCGACAGTCTATGGCGGGGGCGGTGCAGACTACATCCAGACCAGCAAGGGCCGTGATCTGATATTCGGCGGTGCCGGTAAGGACGACATCCACAGCGGCAAGGGAAATGACACTGTCGCCGGTGGCGGTGGCGAAGACAATTTCTATTTCCACACCGATCTGAACGACCGCCTGACCATCACGGATTTTCAGGATGATGTGGACACGCTGTTCTTCGACCACAATCTTTACGAGGACAAAAAAGGCGACCCCACCAGCATCGCGGCCTTCATGGATAAATATGCCCATGAGGTGGACGGGGACGTGATCTTTGATTTCAACAACGGAAACAAGGTTGTTGTCATGGGCATGACCAAGATGGAACTGGTTGACGATCTTGCCTGAGACCGGAGGCGTCAAGCGGGCGTGAAATCGTATATCCGCCCTTGGGGAGAAAGCCTCCAAGGGCGTTCCGCGTGCACCAAAGGCCCCCGAATCAAGGGGCGCCTCCACGCCCCCTACGCTTTGTGATCACATAATTTTGACGTGTGATCACAAAATGACGTATTTACGCCGATAACGGAAAAATTATCCTTTTTCCCTTCAAACACTGTTCTGGATGTGCGACCAACGGGTGAATTCTTTGCCTAAGGGACAGCTCGCATGAACATTCACGAATATCAAGCCAAGCAACTTTTGAAAGAATACGGTGCTCCGGTATCTGACGGCCGCGTGGTTCTGCGCGCCGAGGATGCCAAGACCGCCGCAGGAGAGCTGGACGGCCCGCTTTGGGTGGTCAAGGCCCAGATCCACGCAGGGGGACGCGGTAAAGGATCGTTCAAAGAGGAATCCGCTGGTGATAAAGGCGGTGTGCGCCTGACCAAATCCGTGGAAGAAGCCGCCGAGGAAGCCCGCAAGATGCTGGGCCGCACGCTTGTCACCCATCAGACAGGCCCCGAAGGCAAACAGGTCAACCGCATCTATATCGAGGACGGTTCCGGCATCGAAAAAGAGCTGTACCTCGCTCTGCTGGTCGATCGCGTATCCAGCCGCGTTTCCTTTGTTGCCTCTACCGAAGGCGGTATGGACATTGAAGAAGTGGCCGCGAATACCCCTGAAAAGATTGTGACTTTCTCGGTTGATCCGGCCTCCGGCCTGTCCGCATTCCACGGCCGCCGCGTGGCTTTTGCACTGGGTCTTGAAGGCGCACAGGTCAAACAATGCGTTCAACTGATCTCGCAACTTTACAAGATGTTTGTCGAGCGGGACATGGAAATGCTGGAAATCAACCCGCTGATCGTGACCGACAAGGGCGATCTGAAGTGCCTCGACGCCAAAATGGGTTTTGATGGCAACGCTCTGTACCGTCAGAAGGATATTCTGGCATTGCGGGATGAAACCGAAGAAGACCCCAAAGAGCTCGCCGCATCGAAGTTCGATCTGAACTACATCGCGCTGGACGGTGAAATCGGGTGTATGGTGAACGGTGCCGGTCTGGCGATGGCCACTATGGACATCATCAAACTCTACGGTGCAGAGCCTGCCAACTTCCTTGATGTGGGCGGCGGTGCGACGACTGAGAAAGTGACCGAAGCCTTCAAGATCATCACCTCCGATCCAAACGTCAAAGGCATTCTGGTCAACATCTTCGGCGGTATCATGCGCTGTGACGTGATCGCAGAAGGCGTTGTTGCGGCTGTGAAAGAAGTCGGTCTTCAGGTGCCGCTGGTTGTGCGTCTGGAAGGCACAAACGTGGAAGAAGGCAAGAAGATCATCAACGAGAGCGGCCTTGCCGTGATTGCTGCCGACGATCTGGGCGATGCTGCACAGAAGATCGTCAAAGAGGTCAAAGGCTAATGTAGGGCGGGGTTCACCCCGCCAGCGCTTTCCGGCGGGGTGAACCCCGCCCTACCCCAAATTACCAAGGAACAAACACTATGGCCGTACTCGTAAACAAGAACACCAAAGTTATATGCCAGGGCATCACCGGCTCTCAGGGGACTTTCCACTCCGAGCAGGCGATTGAATATGGCACACAGATGGTAGGCGGTGTGACACCGGGCAAAGGCGGGCAATCCCACCTGAACCTGCCGGTGTTCAACTCTGTCCATGAAGCCAAAGCCAAGACCGAAGCCAATGCGTCTGTGATCTACGTGCCCCCGCCCTTTGCTGCGGATTCCATTCTGGAAGCGATTGATGCGGAAATGGAACTGATCGTCTGCATCACCGAAGGTATTCCGGTACTGGACATGATGAAGGTGAAACGGGCGCTGGAAGGCTCCAAATCCCTGCTGATCGGTCCGAACTGTCCGGGTGTTATCACACCGGGCGAATGTAAGATCGGCATCATGCCGGGTCACATCCACAAGCCGGGTTCTGTGGGCATCGTTTCCCGCTCCGGTACGCTGACATATGAAGCGGTTGGCCAGACATCTGCGGCTGGACTGGGTCAGTCCACGGCGATTGGCATCGGTGGTGATCCGATCAAAGGCACCGAGCATATCGACTGTCTGGAAATGTTCCTTGCAGATGATAACACCCATTCCATCATCATGCTGGGCGAAATCGGCGGTTCTGCCGAAGAAGAAGCCGCACAATTCCTGAAAGACGAAGCCAAAAAGGGCCGTTCCAAGCCTTGCGCCGGTTTCATCGCAGGCCGCACAGCGCCTCCGGGTCGTCGCATGGGTCACGCCGGTGCGATTGTTGCCGGTGGCGTCGGTGGCGCGGAAGACAAGATCGAAGCGATGAAATCCGCTGGCATCGTTGTAGCTGACAGCCCTGCCGGACTTGGTGAAGCTGTTCTCAAGGCTATCGGCTGATGCCCCGCCGCCGCGATGGTTGCGCGGAGATTGCGCACGCATTCCTGACTGGCGGCTTTACTCTTGCAAGGCGCGCCCGTCGCGCCTTGTGTGCGCTGTGCCTTGTGGCGCTGGCGCCCGCTTCGGCCCATGCGTTTGACACCGCAGCCTGTATAACCCCCACAAGCGACCTGACCGATGTTGAAGCCCGCCTGAGCGCGGAAGGCTGGAGCCGTGTCACCCGCCCGAGCACACCTGTGATCGAATCCCTCGCCTGGATCGGCATGCCGCAGTTTTTCGCGGGCGACAGCGGTGGCCAGACGCAATCTTATGTGCTGGATCTGAAACGCAAGGCCGCGCAGGGGTATTTTCGCAAAAAAGACCTGCCCAACGCCAAGACCCGCATTCTGACCCGAAAGGTCGGGCGGGAGTCCGAACTGCTGTTGCTGTCGTGGTTAAGAACCTCGCTGATGGAAATCCATGTCACCTGTGACTTTGCGCTGAGCGAAGCCACCACCGCCCCCTTGCGAAATCAACATGCGCCCCTAGCTTACAGCAAAGGGTTCGCCCGCGTGCCAACCCTCAGAGCAACGGACTTCGGCAACACCCGCACCATCCAGCTTGTCTTTATGGACAAGAAAACCTTGAAATCCGGCCTGCGAACCAATGTTCCGGCCTCTGCTATCATCTCAACCTCCCTGAGCTATCCCGCAAAGGACCACAAACCATGACCGAACTTCCTTCCAACGACCAGTTTAATGCTGAGAGTTTTTTGCAGGGACATAATGCTGAATATATCGAACAGCTTTATGCGCGGTTTACCAAAGACCCCTCTGCGGTTGATGCCGCTTGGGGCGATTTCTTCCGGTCGTTGGATGATCCGGCAGGTGATGTGCAGGCAGAAGCCGCTGGCCCCAGTTGGGCCCGTTCGGATTGGCCGCCCCAGCCCAATGACGAACTGACAGCAGCGCTGGACGGTCAGTGGGGCACGGACCCGAGCGCGAATGCCGAGAAGAAAATCACCGAGAAAGCAGCGGAAAAAGGGGTCGCTATTTCTGAAACGCAGGTCCGTCAGGCAGTGCTGGATTCCGTGCGCGCCCTGATGCTGATCCGCGCCTACCGGATCGTCGGCCATCTGGCCGCTGACCTTGACCCGCTGAACATGCGCAAGACCGGAGACCTGCCCGAACTGCGCCCCGAAAACTACGGCTTTAGCGAGGCGGATATGGACCGCCCGATTTTCCTAGATAACGTCTTGGGTCTGGAAACAGCCACCATGCGCGAAATTCTGGAGATCGTGAAACGCACTTATTGCGGTACTTTCGCGCTGCAATACATGCATATTTCCGATGCAGAACAGGCCAGCTGGCTAAAGGAACGCATAGAGGGTTTTGGCAAGGAAATCCATTTCACCAAGGAAGGCCGCAAGGCGATCCTGCAAAAAATGGTCGAAGCCGAGGGCTTTGAGAAATTCCTGCATGTGAAATACACCGGCACCAAACGTTTCGGGCTGGACGGCGGCGAAAGCCTGATCCCTGCGATGGAACAAATCATCAAACGGGGCGGCGCACTTGGCGTTGAGGACATCATCATCGGCATGCCCCACCGCGGCCGGTTGAACGTTTTGTCCAACGTGATGCAAAAACCCTTCCGCGCGATCTTTCACGAGTTTCAGGGCGGCAGTTTCAAACCCGACAGCGTGGATGGGTCCGGCGATGTGAAATACCATCTCGGCGCGTCTTCGGATCGTGAGTTTGATGGCAATTCGGTGCACCTGTCCCTGACCGCCAACCCCTCTCACCTTGAGGCGGTGAACCCTGTGGTTCTAGGCAAGGCACGGGCCAAGCAGGAACAGCTTAACGATACAGAGCGCACCAAGGTTCTGCCGATCCTGTTGCACGGCGATGCGGCCTTTGCCGGACAAGGTGTGGTTGCGGAATGTTTCGGTCTGTCGGGTCTGAAAGGCCATAAGACCGGCGGCACCATTCATGTTGTGGTGAACAACCAGATCGGCTTCACCACAGCGCCCCACAACTCGCGGTCCAGCCCCTATTGCACCGATATTGCGCTGATGGTTGAAGCGCCTATTTTCCACGTAAACGGCGATGATCCCGAGGCAGTGGTCCACGCCGCCAAAGTTGCGATTGAATTCCGCCAGAAGTTCCACAAGGACGTGGTGATCGACATCATCTGCTACCGTCGTTTCGGCCACAACGAGGGCGACGAGCCCATGTTCACCAACCCCGAAATGTACACGCAGATCAAGAAGCACAAGACCACTCTGGCGGTTTACACCGAACGGCTGGTCAAGGACGGTCTGATCCCCGAAGGCGAAATCGAAGATCAGAAAGCCGCGTTTCAGGCCTATCTGAACGAGGAATTCGAGGCGGGCAAATCCTACAAACCCAATAAGGCCGACTGGCTGGACGGGCGCTGGTCCCATCTGGACAAGCGGGGCGAGGATTACCAGCGCGGGGCCACATCCGTAGACGAAGAGTCCCTGCGCAATGTGGGCGAGGCGTTGACCACCCTGCCCGACAGCTTTAACGTTCACCGCACGGTGTCCCGCCTGCTGGAAGCCAAGAAAGAGATGTTTGCCACTGGCAAGAACATCGACTGGGCCACAGCCGAGGCGCTGGCCTTTGGCACATTGCTGCGCGAAGGCTATCCGGTGCGTCTGTCGGGTCAGGATTCCACCCGCGGCACGTTCAGCCAGCGGCATTCCGGTATCATCGACCAGAAAACCGAAGAACGCTACCTGCCGCTGAACCACATCGCGGACAAACAGGCGAAATACGAAGTCATCGACTCCATGCTGTCGGAATATGCGGTGCTGGGATATGAATACGGCTACACCCTTGCCGAACCGAACGCCCTGACCCTCTGGGAAGCGCAATTCGGGGATTTCGCCAACGGTGCGCAGATCATGTTCGACCAGTTCATCAGCTCCGGCGAGAGCAAATGGCTGCGGATGTCCGGTCTGGTTTGCCTCTTGCCCCACGGCTATGAGGGCCAAGGACCGGAGCACTCCTCTGCCCGTCTGGAACGCTTTCTGACCATGTGTGGCGGGGATAACTGGATCGTGGCGAACTGTACAACGCCTGCGAACTACTTCCACATCCTGCGCCGCCAGATGCACCGGACGTATCGCAAACCCTTGATCCTGATGACGCCGAAATCCCTGCTGCGCCACAAACTCGCAGTCTCCACACTGGCGGAAATGGCCGAGGGCTCCAGCTTCCACCGTGTGCTGTGGGATGATGCGCAATACGGCAACTCGGACACGACACTGGTAGATGACGCCAAGATCAAACGGGTCGTTCTGTGTTCCGGCAAGGTTTACTACGACCTGCTGGAAGAGCGGGACAAGCGGGGCATTGATGACATCTACCTGCTGCGTCTGGAACAGTTCTACCCCTTCCCTGCCCATTCCATGGTGACAGAGCTGCAACGCTTCCCAAATGCAGAATTCATCTGGTGTCAGGAAGAACCCAAAAACCAAGGGGCCTGGACCTTTGTGGAGCCGAATATCGAGTGGGTTCTGACCCGTATCGAACATAAGAACACCCGCCCGTCCTATGTCGGTCGCAACGCCTCCGCGTCGCCGGCAACAGGACTGGCAAGCCAACATAAAGCAGAACAACAGGCGCTGGTGAATGCGGCGCTGACATTAGAGGATAAATAACCATGGCCGACGTAAGAGTACCAACTTTGGGCGAAAGCGTAACCGAAGCGACCATCGCCACATGGTTCAAACAACCCGGCGACAGTGTAGCCGTGGACGAAATGCTGTGCGAACTGGAAACGGATAAAGTCACCGTCGAAGTTCCCTCTCCTGTGGCGGGCACGCTGGGTGAAATCGTTGCCGCAGAGGGCGAAACCGTTGGCGTTGATGCGCTGCTGGCCGTGATCAGCGAAGGCGGCGAAGCGACCGAGGCTCCGGCCAAGAAAGATGCCCCCGCAGACGCAAAAGACGATGCTCAGCCTGCGGACAACACAGCCAAACCGGCTGAAGGCGGCGAAGAGGTTCCCGTGATGGTTCCCGCCCTTGGCGAGAGTGTCTCCGAGGCCACCGTTGCCACGTGGTTCAAAGCCGAAGGCGATGAAGTGGCGGCGGATGAAATGCTCTGCGAGTTGGAGACTGACAAGGTCTCTGTTGAGGTTCCTGCCCCTGCCGCCGGTATCCTGAGCAAGATCTACGCCGGGGACGGTGTGACGGTCGAAGCGGGCGGCAAGCTTGCGCTGATTTCAGCGGGTGCCGCCGGTGGCGCTGCCAAATCCGAACCACAGGCCGTTGCTGCAACCGCTTCGCCACAGGTGACAAGCGACGGCATGAAAAACGCGCCTTCTGCTGAAAAACTGATGGCAGAAAAAGGTCTGACAGCGGATCAGGTCACAGGCACGGGCCGTGACGGACGGATCATGAAAGAAGACGTGCTTAAGGCCGAAGCCTCTGGCGGGGCGTCCAAACCGGCAACCGCTACACCACCACGGGCGGCGGCATCGGCTCCGGTTGCGGCGGATCAGGCCGGACGCGAGGAACGGGTGAAAATGACCCGCCTGCGTCAGACCATCGCGCGTCGTCTGAAAGACAGCCAGAACACCGCCGCCATGCTGACCACCTACAACGAGGTGGACATGACAGAGGTGATGGCCCTGCGCAGCGAATACAAAGAGCTGTTCCAGAAGAAACACGGTGTAAAACTGGGCTTTATGTCCTTCTTTACCAAAGCCTGTAACCACGCCCTGAAAGAAGTCCCCGAGGTGAACGCCGAAATCGACGGCACCGAAATTGTCTACAAGAACTACGTGAACATGGGTATCGCCACAGGCACGCCAACAGGTCTGGTGGTTCCGGTGGTCAAGGATGCGGACAGCCTGTCCTTTGCCGAGATCGAAAAGGAAATCGCCCGTCTGGGTGGTCTGGCCCGCGACGGCAAACTGTCTATGGCAGATATGCAGGGCGGCAGCTTTACCATTTCCAACGGCGGTGTGTACGGCTCGCTGATGTCTTCGCCCATTCTGAACCCGCCGCAATCGGGTATTCTGGGGATGCACAAGATTCAGGACCGCCCGATGGCGATCAACGGTGAAGTTGTCATCCGTCCGATGATGTATCTGGCCCTGTCCTATGATCACCGCATCGTGGATGGCAAAGGGGCTGTGACCTTCCTTGTACGGGTCAAAGAAGCGCTGGAAGATCCCCGCCGCCTGCTTATGGATTTGTGATTGCGATAGGCTGATCCCCGCCCTACCGTGAAAGGCAGGGTGGGGTTTGCCCACCGCAAAACCAGCCAAAGGAGAATACCCATGACCTCCGAATTATCCATACTTGCCCTCTATGGCTTGCTTGTCATTCTGACGATTGTTGTGCAGGCGTCATTTGGTGCGGCGCAACTGGGCCTGCCCTATCTGGCGACCGCCCGTGACGAAGGGCGGGAACTGTCCGGCATGGGCGCGCGCGTTGAACGCAGTCTGAACAATTCAGTCGTTGCACTGGCGCTGTTCGCCCCTGCGGTTCTGATTCTGGCCGTAACCGGCGCAACCACAGCCAGCACCCTGCTGGCCGCTCAGATATTTTTGATTGCGCGTATCCTCTATGCGCCGATTTACTGGTTCGGCATTCCTTGGCTGCGCACGCTGGTCTGGGCCGCCGGTTTCCTTGCCACCATCTATCTTTATCTCGCGGCGCTTTGACCCTGACATGACCCCAAGCGCCCCCCATTTGCATCCCCGACACACACCCCGTGTTCCTGTCGGAGGTGCAGCACTCTGCCGGACCGGATCGGACCAGAATTAATGAGTACAGAGATCACAGTCCTGACCTATGCGGCCCTGCTGCAAGTGGTGCAATTCGCGCTGATGTCGATTACGGCCAATCTGGACGTGGGACCGGGCAAGACCATGTCGCCACGCGACCCCTCCCGTTTGGGCAAGCCGGTGCAGGAATTGCTATCCGAAAAGCCGGGCCGCCTGTTCCGCGCCTTTAACAACCATTTTGAAGGGCTGATCCTGTTTACCATCGCCGTCGTGGTGGTGACTCTGGGTGAGCAGTCTACCGGCTTTACCGCGATTTGCGCTTGGGTCTATCTAGGCGCCCGTATCCTTTATGTTCCGGCCTATTACTATGGCCTCGCGCCCGGTCGTTCGATCATCTGGTTCGTCGGGTTCCTTGCAACCCTCTTCATGCTGCTGGCTGCACTGGTATGATTGCGCTCGACCATATTGCGCTGGCGGCAGCCACCCTGTCCGAAGGCGTTGACTATGTAAAAGCCCGAAGCGGCGTGACTGTGCCGTTCGGCGGTGCCCATCCCGGTCGCGGCACCCACAACGCGCTGACCGCTACGGGCGGGGGCAGTTATCTGGAGATCATCGCCCCTGACCCCGAACAGGATGAACCACAAACCCCGCGCCTGTTTGATCTGGACGCCGCATCCACCCGCGCAGCCCTGAAGGCGGGGCCGCGTATCCAGACCTATCTGCTGCGCACCGATGACATCGAACGGGATATGGCGATCTACCGCGAACACGGTTTTGACCTTGGCGACTCCGTGACCGCGTCACGGGGCGATCTGCGCTGGCACATTGCGCTGCGCCCCGATGGGAAACTCAACGCCCAAGGCGCGGTTCCGGTGCTGTTGCAATGGCCCGAAGGCCCCCATGTAAGCGAGAGCATGGATACACAGGGCCTGACCCTGCACCGGCTTGAAATCCGCACCCCGCTGGCGGACGAACTGACATCGCTCTACCGTGCCCTTGGCCTAGTAGACGACCGAATTGAGGTGATCCCCGCGGCAACACCCGCGATCACCGCAACCTATCAAACCCCAGACGGCACACTGGCCGTATTGGGCGACTGACACCTAAAAGGAGACCTATCATGGCAGACTATGACGTAATCATCATCGGTGGTGGCCCGGGCGGCTATGTCTGTGCGATCCGCTGTGCGCAACTCGGCCTGAAAACCGCCTGTGTCGAAGGCCGTGGCGCCCTTGGCGGCACCTGTCTGAACGTGGGCTGCATCCCGTCCAAAGCCCTGCTGCACGCCTCCCATATGCTGCACGAGGCAGAGCATAATTTCGCCAAAATGGGTCTGAAAGGCAAAAGCCCCTCTGTGGATTTCAAACAGATGCTGGCCTATAAAGACGAGACCATCGCTCAGAACACCAATGGTGTTGAATTCCTGTTTAAGAAGAACAAGATCGACTACCTGCGCGGCTGGGGCAAGATCACCGGCAAGGGCGAGGTTTCCGTTGATGGCGAAGTGCATAAGGCGAAAAACATCGTCATCGCCACAGGCTCCGAACCGTCTGCACTAAAAGGTGTTGAAGTGGACGAGAAAGTCGTCGTGACCTCTACAGGTGCGCTGGAACTGCCTAAAGTGCCCAAAACCATGGCTGTTATCGGTGCCGGCGTGATCGGGCTGGAGCTCGGCTCTGTCTACTCCCGTCTTGGCACTGAAGTGACCGTGATCGAATACCTCGACCACATTACGCCAGGCATGGACAAGGAAACCGGTAAGGCGCTGCAACGGGTGCTGAAAAAGCAGGGGCTGAAATTTGTTCTCGGCGCCGCTGTGCAAAGCGTTGAAGCCAGCAAAACCAAAGCCAAACTGGCCTATGAAACCCGCAAGAAAGGTGAATCCGTCACGATTGATGCGGATGTGGTTCTGGTCGCAACCGGCCGCAAACCCTTCACCGACGGCTTGGGCTTCACCGAATTGGGCGGCGAGATGACCGAACGGGGTCAGATCAAAACCAACGACACTTGGGGCACAAACATTGACGGTGTATACGCCATTGGTGACGTGATCGAAGGTCCGATGCTCGCCCATAAAGCGGAAGACGAAGGCATGGCCGTGGCGGAACAGATTGCGGGCAAGCATGGCCACGTGAATTACGGCGTTATTCCCGGCGTGATCTACACCACCCCCGAAGTGGCCTCTGTCGGTAAAACCGAAGAGCAATTGAAAGAGGAAGGCGTGGACTACAAGGTCGGCAAATTCCCCTTCATGGGCAACGGCCGCGCCAAGGCAGTGCATCAGGGCGATGGTTTTGTAAAACTTCTGGTAGATAAAAAGACCGACCGGATTCTGGGGTGTCACCTGATCGGCCCCTCCGCCGGTGATCTGATCCATGAAATCTGTGTGGCGATGGAATTTGGCGCCTCTGCGCAGGATGTGGCGCTGACCTGTCACGCCCATCCGACCTTCTCTGAAGCGGTCCGTGAAGCTGCACTGGCTTGCGGCGACGGCGCTATTCATGCGTAACGCCTAGTGGAACTCGCCCTTCTGGCCGCCGGCGCGATTGCCGGCGGTTTTGTAAACGGTCTGACCGGATTCGGCTTTGCCTTGATGTCTGCCGGATTCTGGCTGATCGTGCTTCCCCCGACCACTGTTGTTCCCTTGATGGCCACCTGCATGGCCTGCGGCCAACTGCTAACCATGCCACGGATCTGGCGGATGATAGAGGTGAAACGCGCTCTGCCTCTGACGCTGGGTGGATTGATCGGCGTGCCCTTCGGCATCGCCCTGCTGCCCCTTGTGCCACTGCCCCAGTTCAAAGCGGGCGTGGCCCTTTTGATCTGTCTGAACCTGCTGTTTGTGCGCGTGCTGCAAAACCGCCTGTCCCTGCCCCGACAGGCAGAGCGGTTTCACTTTCCCGTGGGTATTCTGGCGGGCGTATTTGGCGGAATTTCTGCGCTGTCCGGTGTGGTGACGACAATCTGGGCGGGCTTGTTCGGGTGGAGCAAACAGGAAAAGCGCGGCGTATTCCAAGCCTTTAACCTGTCGATGGGGCTGTTTTCACTTAGCCTGTTTGCCTATTGGGGGTTTCTGGACAAGCAGTTCTTTTACACCGCCCTGTTCGTGATCCCGCTAACGCTGCTTGCTGCGACCATCGGGTTGCGGGTGTTTGAACGGATGGGAAATGCGGGGTTTAGCAAGCTCATCCATCTGTTGCTGGGACTGTCGGCGCTGAACCTGCTGGTCTCGGTGTTTTTCTAGGGGTCAGCTCCCGAGCATACGCAAACCTTGGGTCACATCGGCCCGAATAGCCAGTTTCAGCCCCGGTTCGTCCCCCGCCCGCAAAGCCGCAATCGCGGTGCGGTGGTTTCCGGCGGCATTCGGGCGCTGCAATCGGGCATAAAGGGCGCTCATCGTCGGGCCGAGCTGCAACCACACGGTTTCTACCATCGCCAACATCGCCGGAGCCTGCGCCCGCAAGTAAAGCGTGCGATGGAACTCCAGATTGCTGCGGATGTAGCCCACAGCGTCCTTTTTTACGATCATCTGTTCGATGGTGGTGTTGATATTCTGAAGCCGTTCAATCAAAGCCAGATGCGCCCGAGGCTGCGCCCGCGCGGCCAGTTCCGGTTCCAAAAGTGCACGGATGGAGGCCAGTTCCTCAATCCGCTCGGTGCTAAGCTGCGGCGCGGACACGCGACCGGTTTTGGACAGGGACAGCGCCCCTTCGGCTGTCAGACGGCGCACGGCCTCTCGTGCGGGGGTCATGGAGACGCCATACGTATCGGCAATGCCGCGTATGGTAATCGCCTGCCCGGGCGTGATCTCGCCGTGCATAATCTCGGAACGCAAGGCGCGGAAGACCCGCTCATGGGTGGGGGTAGAGGTTTCTGCGGGACGATCGGGTTTGCTCATGGATTTTTTGTGATCACAATCTGGGGCTTTGTCAATGTCAGATTAGGCGGAAATTCAGGCGCACGTGTGGAAACGGCGCTTATCCGATACGGGCTGCGAAACGGGTAATTGTTCCGATCACCCTGCAAATATGAAGCGTCTTAATCGACGCGTCTTATATGAAGCTTCATATATGACGCTTCATATCTGCAGGGTCATACGAAAAACATCTTACAAAACAATTCGATGCAACAACGCGCCGTTATCCCGCAGCCACTGCCTCTGCGCCTGATAGTCCGGATAGACCGCCGCCACATGCGCCCAGTAAGCCGCCGAGTGGTTCATCTCCAGCAAATGACACACTTCATGGGCGGCCACATAATCCTGAACCCCGCGCGGCGCCATCACCAGACGCCATGAATACATCAGATTACCATCACTGGTGCAGGACCCCCAACGGGACCGCGTATCGCGCAGGGTAATCCTAGAGACCTTTCGCCCCACCATCGCCGCATAGCGTTCAGAGGCCTGCGACAGACGATCCCGCGCAAGTGTCTTTAGGTAAGCCCGCAGCTTTCCGGCCAGTTGCTCCTCGGTTCCCGGAACCAGCAGCGTCCCCTCTGAAAACTCAACGGTGCGCCCCTGCCCCTGTGTCAGCGCGACAGGCATTCCGTCGATCAGGATCGTTCCACCAAATGCAGGGATAACCCGGTCGGGCTGTTTGTCGAGATGCTTGCGCATCCAGCCCTCTTGCGCGGTCGCAAAGGCCATCGCATCCCGTTTGGCCGCCCGCTTTGGCATGGTCAGGCTAACCGTCCCGTCCACATTGGAAATACGCAGCGAGAACCGCCGCGCCCGCGCGGATTTCTTCAACACAACAGCAATGGGCGGCGCCCCGATTTCAAAACTCTCCGGCATGGGCATATCCTTAGCGCCGCCTGTGCCAGAGGCAATCCCAAAGCAGCGCCCAAAGCGTGGTCAGGGTAAAAATCCCCATTCAGCCTTTGACAACACTCTTGCTCTATGGCAGTTGGCTGCGATACTCGCAAAAACAGTGTACCAAGGGGTTATCCAATGGCAAAAGAAGAATGGGGAGTGAAACGCGTTTGCCCTGAAACCGGCAAGCGTTTCTACGATCTCGGCAAAGACCCGGTCGTCAGCCCCTACACCGGGAAAGAATATCCTCTGTCCCACTTTGTGTCTGACAAGTCGAAAACGACGATGGCAGACAAGGAAGACAAATCCGCGATCAAGAAAGCCACCGAGGCTGATGATTCTGATGATCTCGACGTGCTCGACGATGAGGACGACGTGGATGTGGATCTGGGCGATGACGTGCTCGAAGATGACGACGATGAGACCGTTCCGCTGGAAGAAATTGCGGATGTTGCATCTCCGGATGACGATAGCTGAAAAAAAATGGATTTTCCGCTTGCACCTGCAAGCGGGTTTTCCTAAACACCACAGGCGCACTGAAGAGTACGCATCGGGGCCTTAGCTCAGCTGGGAGAGCGCTTCGCTGGCAGCGAAGAGGTCAGGAGTTCGATCCTCCTAGGCTCCACCAAAACCTTCCTTTCTATTGTAAGCGTTTTGAGTGGGTTACGGAGAAATCCGACCCCTGTCTGCTATATGGCTATAGCCGGATTTTTCTGTAATTTCTTAATAAAAACTACAGATTTTTAGGACCTATTACCGACGCAACCGAAACCGCACTTCCTGCTTCGATTTGAAAAACATCGACGCCGCATCAGCGTCCTGATATTGCCGATTCGCCCCCTAGCGACGCCTGTGTCGCCTCCCTGTCTTAATCCGTTGCCCAATCTGATTCTGGGTCGGCTCCGCGCACCGGAATCACAACGAATCCGTCACGCCTGCCCCTGCTCCATTATCCAGTCGCGAAACAGTCGGGCCGTAGGATTACGTTCATCTGCCCGCAGAAAATACCCCTCCTGCGAAGGTGCCACGCGGCCGTGGGCCAGCACCAGCGCACCGGAGGCAAGGGCCGGATAGGACAGCACCTCACTGACCAGCGCCACCCCGTTGCCATGCACCGCCATATTCAGCGCCGCCCCGAAGGAATCTACATAGATTTGCGGGACCAATTCGGGCATTTCGGCGGTTTTCCAGTTTTTCCACCCCGACGAGGTGCCCACAGCTTCGATCAGCGGCAGATCCTTCAGTTCGCCCGCCAGATGCGGCGATTTCATCGCCACCAGACCGCTCGGTTCCAGCAAAACCGCGCCTTGCCCGAACTGCTTGTGTGACCCGAACGGGATCTCCACATCGGCGCGAATGGTGTTGAAATCATCGGGCCAGATCGTGCTGAGAAACCGGAAACGGATGTCGGGGTGGCGCTTGGTGAAACTGGGAAGCCGTGGCGCAATAAACCATTGCGCCACCGTTACAGAGCACGCGATGGTCAGCAGGTTCTGCGTCGATCCGGTTTCAAAAGACCGCGCAGCAGCCCCGAGCGTTTCAAGCGCAGATGTCACCTGCGGCATCAGTTTTCGCCCGTCATCAGTGATCATCAACCCCCGCGCCTGCCGGATGAACAAGGCAACGCCAAGCCTGCTTTCCAGTGATTTTACCTGCTGGCTGACGGCAGATTGGGTCATGCCAATTTCTTCCGCAGCAGCGGTAAAGCTCAGATGTCGGGCGGCCGCTTCAAAGGCGCGGAACCACGTGAGCGGCGGCAGGGATTTGGCCATGATCAATCCATCCATTAGTAAGACTTATACCTAAGCCTGCAAATCCTTCGTTTGTCAAATTTTCCTGTGCGGACAATGATCTGTGCAACGCTGTGAAGGAATACACCATGCAACCGGAAATCCGAAAGATCGTCACCTTTGACGAAGAAATCCTGATCGAAGGCTTCAAACCCGCCAAGACGCCATGGCGCATGTTTGCTGTGGCGGCTGTTGTGAAAAACCCTTGGGCGGGACGCTATGTCGAAAATCTCAAGCCCGAGATTATGGCCTATGGCCCTGTTCTGGGCGAATTGATGACAGAGCGGATGATCGCGCTGGCAGGGTCCGGAGAGAGTATCGAAGCCTATGGCAAAGCGGCAGTTGTCGGTCTGAACGGCGAGATCGAACATGCCTCCGGCCTGATCCACACCCTGCGCTTTGGCAACCACTACCGCGAAGCCGTAGGCGCGAAATCCTATCTGGCTTTCACCAACACCCGTGGCGGGGCCAATGCGCCCATTGCCGTGCCGCTGATGGACAAGAACGACGCGGGCCGCCGGTCCCATTATCTGACCATCCAGTTCGCCATTCCCGATGCCCCGCGCGACGATGAAATCGTTGTGGTGCTGGGCGCTGCGATGAACGGACGGCCACATCACCGGATCGGTGATCGCTATCAGGATCTGAAGGATTTGGGACATGATCTGGACAATCCGGCCGCGGTCTGAAACCGGCGCTCTGGCAGCAATCACCGCAGGAAAAGGGCCGCTTGTGGTTCTGATCCACGGGGTTGGCTTGCGGGCAGAAGCTTGGGGCGCACAGATCGACGCGCTGGCGCAGAATTACCGCGTGTTGGCGGTGGATATGCCCGGACACGGAGAAAGCCTGCGTTTTACGGAACAGCCCACGCTTGCCTCTTACACGGGGCGGATCGCGGAAATTATCGACGAACCGGCCACGGTGATCGGCCATTCCTTTGGCGCAATGATTGCGCTTGATCTGGCAATCCGGCATCGTTGGAAAATCACCGGTGTGGCTGCGCTCAGTGGGATTTACCGCCGTAGCCCGGACGCCCGCGCTGCGGTCGTAGCCCGCGCGGACAGTCTGAACGGTGTCAGCACTGCGGACCCAGCGATACCGCTTGACCGTTGGTTTGGTTCTGAAATTTCAAAGGAACGCAAAGCCTGTGAAAGCTGGCTGCGCAAAGCTGATCCGCGCGGTTATCGCGATGCCTACCGCGTCTTTGCGCAAGAAGACGGACCACAGGAAAGCGATCTACAGGCCCTGCACTGCCCCGCATTGTTCCTCACCGGCGGGCGAGAGCCGAATTCGACCCCCGCCATGTCCGAACAGATGGCCGCACTTGCACCGCAAGGACGGGCCGAAATCCTGACCGACGCGGCCCATATGGCCCCGATGACTCACAGTGCCGATGTAAACCGGATTTTGACCGGATTTTTGAAGGAGACCTGCTGATGCCCCCCATTGATCCCAAAGAACTGCGCGTGGCGTTTGGCAGCTATCCGACCGGCGTCACAGTGGTGACAGCGCGACGGGCGGACGGAACGCCCATCGGTTTTACCGCCAATTCCTTTTCATCCGTATCGCTCGACCCGCCGCTGCTGCTGGTCTGTCCGGGCAAATTTCTGTCAAACTATACCGCCTTTTCGGAATGCTCCCATTTTGCGGTGAATGTGCTGGCACAGGGACAGGATGACATCGCGGATATTTTTGCCCGCTACAAAGGCGACCGCTTTGCGCAGGTAAATCACCGGATCGACGCCCGCGGTCTGCCCCTGATCGACAATGCCGCCGCACAGTTTTCCTGTCAGACCCACCAATCAATCCCAATGGGCGACCACAGCATTCTGATCGGTCAGGTGCTGGCTTTCACCCAGAGCGACACGCTTGGCCTTGGCTATGGCGGGGGCCGCTATCTCAACTTCGCACCACAAATCGCCGCGCAATAGATCACCCCGCAGAGGATACATCCGATGGAATTTTCACTGTTTGCCCACATGGAACGGATCACACCGGACCAGAGCCACGCCAGCCTGCGGGACGAACTGATCGCGCTGGCGAAAATGGCGGATGACGGCGGCATGCGGGCGATCTGGACGGGGGAACATCACGGCATGGATTTCACCATCGCGCCCAACCCGTTCCTGACCCTTGTGGACCTCAGCCATCACACCAGGAACCTGCGTCTTGGCACAGGCACCGTTGTGGCCCCCTTCTGGCATCCGATCAAACTGGCCGGCGAAGCTGCCGCCGCCGATCTGATCACTGACGGACGCATCGAAATCGGCATTGCGCGCGGGGCTTATTCCTATGAATACGAAAGGCTTCGCCCGGGGCTGGACGCGTGGGAGGCCGGACAGAGAATGCGCGAAACCGCCCCCTTGCTGCGCCCGCTCTGGGACGGGGATTGCATCCATGAGGGGGAGTTTTACCAGTTCCCGTCAACCACCTCTGCCCCCAAACCGCTGCAGGAAAACGGTCCGCCGATCTGGATCGCGGCGCGGGATATTAACAGCCACAGTTTCGGCGTGGAAAACGGCTTTAACATTCAGGTTACACCGCTCTGGCAGGGGATTGGCGAAATTCAAAGCCTGATGGAAAAGTTCAACGAGGCGTGCACCGCCTATGACGGTCCCCGCCCCAAAATCATGCTGCTGCACCACACCTATGTCGCCGCCGATGACGCCGACACCGCGCGTGCCGCAAAAGAGCTGTCGCGGTTTTACAATTATTTCGGTGCATGGTTCAAAAACCAGCGGCCCGTGCATCAGGGGTTGATCGAAACCCTGTCAGAGGATGAAATGGCCGCAAACACGATGATGTGCCCCGAAAACATGCGCCGCGATCTGACCATCGGCACCGCACAGGAAGTGATCGACCGGATCAAACGCTATGAGGATCTGGGCTATGACGAATACGCCTTCTGGGTGGACAGCGGCATGGATTACAGCCGCAAGCGGGACTCGCTTGCACGGTTTATTGACGATGTAATGCCCGCTTTTGCTTAAGGATTGAAATGACTGATCTCCCCCACTTCCAGCTTTATATTAATGGCACCTTTTGCGAAGGGCATGACGGGCAGGTTCTGCGCTCTGCTAACCCCGCCACCGGAGAGGACTGGGCCAGTTTCGCCTGCGCCGCACCGCAGGATGTGGACCGCGCGATCAAGGCAGCCCGCCGCGTTCTGGACGATCCGGCTTGGCGCGACATGACCCAGACGCAAAGGGGCAAACTGCTGCACCGGCTGGCGGATCTGATCGAACAGAACGCAGAAAAACTGGGGCGGATCGAGACCACCGACAGTGGCAAGCTGCTGGCCGAAACCGCCAGCCAGACCGGCTATGTCGGGGATTATTACCGCTATTACGCGGGGCTGGCGGATAAGATCGAGGGCGCGGTTCTGCCTATCGACAAGCCCGATATGCACGTCTTTACCCGTCGCGAACCTATCGGTGTAGTGGTAGCCGTTGTGCCGTGGAATGCGCAGATGTTCCTGACCGCAACAAAACTTGGCCCTGCATTGGCGGCGGGCTGTTCGGTGGTGCTGAAAGCATCCGAAATTGCGCCCGCCCCCATGCTGGAGTTTGCCAGACTGGTGGATCAGGCCGGTTTTCCGCCCGGTGTCGTATCCGTGATTACCGGAGATGCAGAGAATTGCGCCATTCCGCTGACCCGCCATCCGGACGTGGACCGGATCGCCTTTACCGGCGGCCCTGATACCGCGCGCCATGTGGTGCGCAACTCTGCCGAGAATTTCGCCGTCACTTCGCTGGAACTGGGCGGTAAATCCCCGATCCTTGTGTTTGAGGATGCGGATCTCGACAGTGCGGCAAACGGGTTGATCGCAGGGAACTTCGGCGCCTCGGGGCAAAGCTGTGTCGCCGGATCGCGGGGGTTGATACAACGTTCGGTGCTGGCTGATTTGATTGAACGGATCGCAAAAGCCAGCGCAGGCATAATAGTCGGTGATCCGCTGGAGTCTGCCACCCATGTGGGGCCGCTGTGCACCCCAACGCAGATTGCGCGGATCGTCTCAACGCTCGCCAAGGCGCGGGAACAGGGGGCAAGAATCCACTTTGGCGGTGCGCCGCTGGAGCGTGCGGGCAATTATATGGCACCGACGCTGGTGGAATGTGCGGATCACAGCATCGCTACGCTGAACACCGAACTTTTCGGCCCAGTCATGTCGCTGCTGCCCTTTGATACCGAGGAGGAAGCGATTGCGCTGGCCAACAGCACCCCCTACGGACTGGGTTCAGGGGTGTTCACCCGCAGTCTGGCTCGCGCGCACAGGGTGTCGGACAGGTTGAAAGCGGGGATTTGCTGGATCAACACCTACCGCGCCGTGTCCCCCATTGCGCCCTTCGGTGGCACCAATCATTCAGGCTATGGACGTGAAGCGGGCATGGATGCGATCCACGATTACACCCGCACCAAAACCACGTGGATCAACACCTCTGATGCGCCAATGGCGAACCCCTTTGTGATGCGGTAAGGCGCGAAACCGCCCTTACTTCTCCTGCTGAACCTCGGACAACCGGCTTCCGACGATCACCGCCGCACCACTCAGCACTGCCATGATCCCCAGCACCAGTTGCGGTCCGGCGGCGTCTGCGATGACGCCGAAAACACCGCCTGCCAGCAACAGCATGCCGATCATCGTGTTGGACAGCGCGGTATAAACCGGTTTTCGGTCGTGGCTGTCCATATCCGTCAGGTGGGTTTTGCGCCCTGCCCTTGCCCCTTGATAGGCGATCTGGGCAAAGAAGACATAAGCCGCAATCAGCCAGCCGCCACCTACCCCGAACGCACCGCCGAGAGCTGCCAGCGCGAAGATCACAGCCGACACGCCGCCTGCAACCATCAAGGTCTTCCGGCTGGAGTAATCTGCGAATGTGCCCCACAGGTAAGAGGACACGATAGACGCAATAGAGGATGCGAGGATCAGCAGGCCAAGATTGCCAAAACCGTTCTCGCTCTCGCCGCCGCCGAGCATGATCAGGAACGGCGGCGCGAGTGCTGTTGAAATCAGCAGTGCGCGGGTGGCGATATAGGTGCGGAACTCGCCGTCTTCGCGCAGCGGTTCCGACAGCCCCTTCAAAGACTGCTCTGCATCGTCTGATGTTTCGGCCTCCGGCTCATCAAGCGTAGTGAAGATAAAGGATGCCAGCAGCCACAACACGCCTGCCAGCGCAATCGCAATAGCGATGACAACGGGTTCCCGTGGCAGGATGTTAAAACTTAGCAAAAGGGCAAAAAGCAGAACCACCACCGCCGACAGGGTTCCCGCCAGTCCGGACACCCTGCCCCGACGCCCCTTGTCCACAGTGCGGGCAAGAATATCCTTAAAGCTGGCCGAACACACCGACCGCGCCACGGCCAAGACCGCAAGACAGAGCAGGATCGTCCACCCCGCCGCCGCCCCGTCCAGAAACGCTGCTGCCGCAGCCATTCCAAAGGCCGCAATCCCCTGAACCGCAGCTCCGCCCGCCCAGAAATACTTGCGCTGGCTGCGCCGCTCCAGCATTCGTGCGAACAGAAGTTGCGGGAACAGCGAGCCGGATTCCCGCACCGGCACCAGAAACCCGATCAGATAGCCCGGCGCACCAAGCGCGTTCAGCAACCACGCAAGGACCAGTTTCGGATTGATCAGCCCGTCGGAGGTTTTGGTCAGGGCCAGCGCGCTGACATGGGTCATAAATGCTTTTTTCATGTAGCGGATATATGCCGGACTGCGCCGCAAGCCAGTAAAAACCGCAGCAAAGAAAAACCGCCCGACGTTTTCACGACGGGCGGTTTGAAGGTCTAGCGCTAACGGGTGTTTCAGCCGATGATGTTATTCAGCGTCTCGGACGGGCGCATCACAGCAGCAGTTTTCGCATCGTCTGTGTGGTAGTATCCCCCCAGATCAACGGCTTTACCCTGTGCAGCAGCCAGTTCGGAGACGATTTTCTCTTCGTTTTCCGCCAGCGCCTTGGCAATCGGTGCAAAGTGGGACGCCAGTTCGGCATCGTCACCCTGTGCCGCCAGTGCCTCGGCCCAGTAACGCGCAAACCAATAGTGGCTGTCGCGGTTGTCAGGCTCACCCACTTTGCGCGAAGGCGAACGGTCGTTGTCGAGAATACCTTGCGTCGCTGCATCCACGGCCTCGCCCAGAACACGCGCTTTGGCGTTGTCCCGTGCATCTGCAAGGAAGGTCAGGCTTTCGCCCAAGGCACAAAATTCGCCCAAGGAATCCCAACGCAGGTGGTTTTCTTCCATCAATTGTTGCACGTGTTTTGGTGCAGAACCGCCAGCGCCTGTTTCAAACAGACCACCCCCGTTCATCAGCTTTACGATGGACAGCATTTTGGCCGAAGTTGCCAGTTCAAGGATCGGGAACAGGTCGGTCAGATAGTCCCGCAGCACGTTGCCGGTGATGGCAATGGTGTTTTCACCCTTGGTGATGGTTTCAAGGCTGGCGCGGGTCGCCTCACGCGGGGCCATGATTTCGAACTTGTCGGCAACGCCTTTGGCTTCAAGGATCGGCTTCACATAAGCGATCAGTTCAGCGTCATGGGCGCGGTTTTCATCAAGCCAGAAAATAGCGCGGCAACCTTCGGCCTTCTGGCGGTCGATTGCCAGATTGACCCAGTCTTCAATCGGGGCCTTGCGCGCAGAGGCAGAGCGCCAGATGTCACCGGCTTCAACCTTGTGGCTGTGCAGAACGGTGCCATCGTCAAGGATCATCTTCACTGTACCCGCTTCGGCAAGCTCAAACGTGGTCGGGTGGGAACCGTACTCTTCTGCCTTTTGCGCCATCAAACCGATGTTTTGCACTGTACCCGCAGTTGCAGGGTTCAGCTTGCCGTTGGCTTTGAAGAAGTTGATCGCTTCGTCGTAAACAGGGGCGTAAGAATTGTCAGGGATCACGCAATTCGCATCCGCTTCCTGACCATCCGGACCCCAGCCCTTGCCGCCCGCACGGATCAGCGCAGGCATAGAGGCGTCGATGATCACATCGGATGGCACATGCAGGTTGGTGATGCCCTTGTCGGAATCCACCATGTACATTGGCGGACGGGCGTCCATGCAGGCTTTGATGTCGGCCATGATCTCGTCATTGCCGGCAACATTTGCCATCAGTGCACCCAGACCGGAATTCGGGTTCACACCCAATTCCTTCAGCGCATCACCGTGCTTTTCAAACACAGGGGCAAGGTAGGCTTTCACAGCGTGGCCAAAGATGATCGGGTCGGACACCTTCATCATCGTGGCTTTCATATGCAGCGAAAACAGCGTGCCTTCTGCCTTGGTCTTTTCGATCTCTTCGGCAAGGAAAGCATCCAGTTTCGCCGCGCTCATGAACGTAGCATCAACCACGGTTCCGGCCGGATAGGACAGACCGTCCTTCAGAACAGTTTCGCCGCTGGCGGTTTCCAGAACGATTTTCGCACCGGTTTCCTTGTCGAGCGTTGCCGAAACTTCGTTAGAGAAGAAATCACCGCCAGACATGGAAGCCACACGTGTCTTGCTGTCTGCAGACCAGTCCCCCATGCGGTGCGGGTTGTTCTGGGCAAAGGTTTTGACGGCCTTTGCAGCACGGCGGTCGGAGTTCCCTTCGCGCAGAACGGGGTTCACAGCCGAGCCTTTCAGCGTGTCGTATTTCGCACGGATTTCTTTTTCCGCGTCGGTTTCAGGGGATTCAGGATAATCCGGCAGCGCGTAGCCTTGGGTCTGAAGCTCTTTCACTGCGGCCACCAGCTGGGGTACAGAGGCAGAGATGTTGGGCAGCTTGATGACATTGGCTTCTGCTGTTTTCACCAGACGGCCCAGTTCGGCCAGATCATCGGACTGGCGCTGCTCCTCTTTCAGATGCTCTGGGAAGGTCGCCAGAATACGACCTGCAAGGCTGATGTCCTTGGTGCCAACAGAAACGCCCGCAGCGGCGGCGAATTTCTGGATGATCGGCAGGAAGGATGCGGAAGCCAGTTCCGGTGCTTCGTCCACTTTGGTGTAGATAATATCTGACATTGGAAACCTCTCGAATGTTGCTCGCTGCTCCATAGCCGATAGATCCGGTGAAGTCGATAGTATACCGTTGCATACAGAGCGAAAACTTGCGGAACGGGCAAAATGACCCGATCCTTGCCCCCCGACCAGATTGCGTTGCAACCTGATCTGCGTGACAGAGATGTTTTTGCAGCCCCCCCTTGCACCCGGACGATATGGGCACTACCTCAATCCGAAACGCCGGAATTATATGAGTGGGGTAAGCCTTGGGCCAATCAATGATTTTTTTGCTCGTGGCGCTCCCGCTGTGTCTCGCCGTGGTGGTAATCTCTGCCGGTTTTTTCGTTAAAGGCGCTGTTTCCGTGGCCCACCGCCTGTCCGTGCCGGAATTTCTGGTCGGTTCGGTCATCGTGGCCATCGGCACCTCCGCCCCTGAAATGGCGATCAACATATCCGCGGTCCTTGAAGGCGCCGGAGACATTGTGATCTCTAACATCGTCGGGTCCAACATCGTCAATATCGGTTTGGGCGTCGGCATCGCGGGATTCATGCTCAGCTTTGACCGCGCCCGTCCGGAATATATGAAGAGCGTGTTTGTCGGTCTGCTCGGCACGCTCGCCCTGCTTGCAAACACGCTGCTGACCAATGCAGGGATGGTGACATCCCAGTTCAGCCTGGTCTACGCGGGGGCAATTTTGGTGGCCTTCGCCTATTATATGTATATCTCCATCCGCGATGCGGACGGCTCCGACGATGAAGAAATCGACGCCAGCTCCCCTTTGTGGCTGGCTGTGATTTTTCTGATTGGCGGTGCTGCTGCAATGGCGCTGTTTTCCGATCTGGCAGTGCAATACGCCGTCAGCCTGTCCAAAATCATGGGAATTTCCGAGGCGGTCATCGGCGCAACTGTAATCGCAGCGGGCGGGAGCCTGCCGGAAGTGTCTTCCTGTATCGCGGCGGCGCGGATCAAACGCCCGAATCTGATTCTCGGCAATGTGGCGGGTAGCCAGATCTTTAACATCCTTGGCATTCTCGGCCTGTCCGGTCTGATCCGCCCGTTTGATTACTCCACCGTGCTTTGGGTGGATATGGCGGTTTTGACGGGGATGACGCTTATCCTGCTGGCCTGTATCCGGTATTTTGCCCTGCGCCGCTTTATCGGCACGCTGCTGTTCGGATCTTATGTCTGTTACGCCGGATACCTCGTTTATATCTCCACCTGACCCTGCGCATTGCGCAGATTAACACGTGTGCAATCACAAAGACCAGCGTCATAGCGCACCGGCTGTTCATCCAATTCTTTCAGCTATTTAGACATAAAAGCAGCAGTATTTTTTTATTCTCTGAAAGGCGGTTGTGGAATTAAAATTCCGCCGATAGAACACGCAATCTGACGATGTCCTTAACCTGTAAAGATTATGGCATGAAAGCCAGCAACACTGTCTCAATGCCGCCTTAGTTAAGCCACCATCTCCAATCATAGACCGCTAAAGATCGCTGAGAGAATTATAATATGTTAACTGTCCTCCACTCCATGCATTCAGAACACGATTTTGCCCTGGTGCTTCTGGCGGCTTTACTCTGCACCTTTGGAAGCTGGGTTGTGTCCAGTCTGTACCGGCACGCTATGATCCGTCCCAAGGCACAGGCCGTGATCTGGTATTTTGTCGCGGCTGCCACGGCAGGCATTGCGATCTGGTGCACCCATTTTATCGCAATTCTTGCCTATCAACCCAACGCGCCCGTCCATTTCAACCTGCAACTGACCTTTGCCTCCTTGTTGATTGCAATCTTTGGCTGCACGATCGGCATTCTGATTTCCGGAATGTTCAAAACCAATGTGGCAACAGCCATTGGCGGTATCATTTTTGGACTTTCAGTATCTGCGATGCATTACACGGGAATGGTCGCCTATCGCGTGGACGGGATTGTCACATGGGATAAAACCTATCTGGTCGCATCCGTCATCCTCTCGGTAATCCTTGCCACACTGGCCCTGTTCTTTGGCAGAAATCAAAGCAAACGCAGCACTTTGTGGATGACCTTCGCACTCAGCCTCGGGATCATCGCACTGCACTTCACCGGCATGGCCGCATTCAAGGTGACTGCGGTAGAACTCGCCCTCGACTATGCAAATCCGGACGAGTACAAACTGATCGCTTTCGTCATTGCGGGCACGGCAACCTTGATCGTTCTTGGCGGGTTGTTCACTTATTTCATCGAAAACCGCACCAGAATGGAAAGCATAGAAGAGCTGCGCAAGGCACGGGATGAAGCCGAAAGCGCCAGCCGCGCGAAATCCGAATTCATGAGCGTGCTAAGCCACGAATTGCGCACCCCCCTGACAATCATCATCGGCTACGCCGGCTTCCTGTCAGTTCTCAAGGATAAAACCACCGCCAGACTGAAACCTGACGAACCAATTACCGAGCAGCATTTCCATTCCGTCGGGGATCAGGCCCAGCAATACGGCGAACGTGTGAAGGTTGCCGGCAAACATCTTTTGACGATCATCAACGAAATCCTCGATTACACCAGCATCGAACTGAACGATATTAAACTGGCCAAAACCGCGTTTGATCCGCGTGAACTACTGGACGAAGTCGAAGACGAGTTCAAAGGTCTTGCGGGTGAAAAACAGGCGGTGCTAGAAACTGAATGCGATGAAATGACCGTCATGGCAGACCGCAGCCGGTGCCAGCAAATCCTGATCAACCTGATTGGCAATGCTCTGAAGTTTTCCCAAGCGTCGAAAATTTCCGTTCGCGCCAAACGCGAGGGCACAGGGTTCCTGTTTGAGGTAGAAGACAACGGCTGCGGCATTCCAAAGAAAGATCTGGACCTTATCTTTCAGGCATTCACGCAGCTTGAATCCTCTGACAATCGCAAGGAAGGCGGAACCGGACTTGGCCTGTCGATCAGCAAGAAACTTTCCACAGCCCACGGTGGCGACATCAGGGTTGAAAGCACGCTCGGGTCCGGCACGAAGTTTTCTGTCACCATACCGGACAGTCTTGTGAAAGAAGACGCCAATAAAAGCAGCGTAACGGCGGACGGCGCAGGAAAACAGATCGCTGCTGCAGCGTAAATCGGGTGGTCCCTTCCCTCTGCACCAGAGGGACACCGCATAGCCCCACAGGAAAAAAGCGCCCGAGGGCGCTTTTTATTTCTTATCAGACAATGAAAACCTGAAAATGCACGGGTCCTAGCCTAGCTGCACACCGCGCCGTGCGGCCAGATCAACCACATATTGCCAGGCCACCCGACCGGAGCGATTGCCCCGTGTCTGCTGCCATTCAATCGCCTCAGCCCGCAGATCCTCGTCCGAAATAGAGATGTTATAGGCGTCACAATAGCCGCGGATCATAGAGAGGTACTGGTCCTGATCGCAGGGATGAAAGCCAAGCCACAGACCAAAGCGGTCCGACAGAGAGACTTTTTCCTCGACCGCTTCGGACGGGTTGATCGCGGTGGAGCGTTCGTTCTCGATCATATCGCGGGGCATCAGGTGGCGCCGGTTCGAGGTGGCATAAAACGCCACATTCTCGGGGCGTCCTTCGATCCCGCCATCCAGCACCGCCTTGAGCGATTTGTAATGGGCGTCATCATGGCCAAAGCTCAGGTCATCACAAAACAGCAAAAATCTGTGCGATGCGGCCCGCAAAACATTTAGCAAACGGCCGATTGAAGGCAGATCCTCGCGCTGGACTTCCACCAGCTTCAACCCGCCAACCTGACGGTTTGCCTCTGCATGGGCCGCCTTCACCAGTGACGATTTCCCCATGCCCCGCGCGCCCCACAACAGAACGTTGTTCGCGGGCAAGCCACGGGCAAATTGCAGCGTGTTCTCCATCAGAATATCACGAGAGCGGTCAATCCCCACCAAAAGGCCGATCTCCACTCTGTTCACCTTATCAACCGGCTCCAGCCGGTCCGGACCCACATGCCACACAAAGGCATCCGCCTGCGAAAAATCAGGGGCCGGCATCGGGCGCGGGCTGATCCGCTCCAGTGCTTCGGCAATGCGGGTCAGCGCGTCTAACTCACTCATAACTTATTCCATGTCTTCGGGGTGTCGTTCCATTGTGCCATCTTCGGCCAGTCCGTCTTCGCGCAGACGTTCTTCCTGTTTGCGCTCTACCATGATGACCAGCCAGATCGAAATCTCGTACAGCATGTAAACCACCACGAACAGGATCATCTGGGTAATCACATCAGGCGGCGTCACAACCGCGGCGAGGACAAGAATACCCACGACCGCATATTTGCGCACCGAACGCAAACCCGCAGAGCTGACCAGACCGGCCATGCCCATCAGGGTCAACAACACTGGCAACTGAAAGCAAATGCCAAAGGCGAAGATGAATTTCAGCGTAATATCAAGGCTTTCCTTGATGGATGGCAGAATGACGGTTTTGATCTGGGATGGATCCTGCGCCATCACATCCGCATCATCCCCCGCCACCGCATCCGCAAGGGCCGGTATGATGTCGGCAAATCCCACAAAGAACCGCATCGCCAGCGGTGTCACAATGTAATGGGCAAAGGCCGCGCCCAGCAGGAACAACAGGGGCGAGGCGATCATGAAGGGCAGAAAAGCCCCCTTCTCGTTTTTGTAGAGTCCCGGTGCCACAAACCGCCAAAGCTGATAGCCCACCACCGGAAAGGCCAGCATAAAGCCGCCCAGAAAGGAAATCCGGAAGAAGGCAAAGAACTTCTCTTGCGGGGAGGTGAAAATCAGCGTCGGGTCCTGACCGTATTCGATCAGGATTTTCGCCAGAGGCCGCACCAGAAAGTCCAGCAACGGATCGGCAAAGTAAAAGGTGATCATCACACCGGCGAGCAGTGCATAAACGCAATAAATCAGCCGGTTGCGCAATTCGGCCAGATGCTCGATCAGAGGCGCCGAGCTGTCTTCAATTTCATCTGTGCTCATGATTTGGTCTCAGCCGCCTTACCGGATGTTTTGGCTGCGGGCTTTTTCGGCGCCGCTGTTTTTGCCGCCGTTGTTTTTGGGGTAGCAGATTTCGTCGCCGTTTTTGCCGCCGCTGGCTTCTTTGCTGCGGGTTTCTTTGCCGCAGTTTTTTTGGCAGCAGCAGGCTTTTTTGTGGCAGGTTTCTTGGCAGCAGGCTTTTTCGCAGGCGCCTTCTTTGCCGGGTCTTTCACCTTGGCCGGAGCCGCCGACTGCAGCGGCTCTTCCACCACTTCGGAATTGGCCACTTCGGGCACGGCTTCGGGCGGCCATTTCGTTGCTGCCTTGTTAGCCTCGGCCACGGCCGCCTCGCGGCGGGCCTTTTCAGCAGCAGCGTCTACCTTTTCAGGCTCGAAACTCTTCTGATAGTCCTGAAACGATTTTGTCGCATCGTCCAACCCGAGGTTTTTCATAGAGGTCACGCTTTTCAGATCGGAGGCGATTTCATTCACCCCCGTCCCGTCAGCCGCCTGTTCCATAGCCCGCTGGAAATCACGCGCCATACCGCGCGCCTTGCCCACAAACTGCCCCACTTTGCGGAACATTTGCGGCAGGTCTTTTGGCCCGACCACGATCAGCGCAACCACGCCGATCACGATCATTTCAGCCATGCCAATATCAAACATGCAGGCGCTCCGCGCTTGTTAGACTGAAGTTTTGTCTTTTTCAGGTGTCACATCTTTCGCGTCGTCGCCAGAGGCGGATTCCAGCTCGTCCTTGCCTTCGGCCACGCCTTTTTTGAACGACGTGATGCCCTTGCCCACTTCGCCCATCAGGTTGGAAATCTTGCCACGACCGAACAGGACCAGCACGACAACGGCGATCAGAAGAAGGCCGGGAAGGCCGATGTTTTGAATGAACATTGGTGTAGGTAGCATTATATGTCTCCGAGTGCGGCGCGACCTGCGCGCCAGTGCAGTACGAAACACATTTATGGGGTTTTACCGGCGCTTTCAAACCCCCAAACACCGCCGATCACGGGGATTTGCCCCAAATCTTCTATCAGATCGCGCCACTTTGGGGGGCACCGGGTGGGAAAGCGGGCGTTTGGAACGGATGATCCGGAATCTTGCGCCGCCGCGCGAGCCGTTTGCGGATCGCGATACTGCCAAGACAGATCCAGACAATCTGGATCATGGCAGAGGCGAGATTGAAATTCTGGCTCAGCGAGATCAGAACACAACTTGCCGCCAGCGTATTCAGACAAAAGAACAGTACCCCGCGGCTGTCGATCCGTTGAAACGTCACGAGCGTGTAATTGCTCATGTAAATCATGAAACCGATCACGCCGATCGTGTTGCACACAAGCGAGAGAGTGGACACTCCGTCAAAAATAGCAAGTGGGTTGGAATAATCGGGCACGGTCGTCTCCGAAAAAATAAGGGAATAACCTAAGGTAAATCTGCTTGAACCGAATTAGAAAGTGACAAAAATCACTGTTTAAAACGCTTTCACGTTTCTGCCCACCAAGCCTGTCATTTCTCACGGTTCTTTCACGACCGTTTAACGAAAAATTAACCGGTCATGTTTTCGGGAAAACAAAACAGCGGTCGCGTCGCATGGACAGCCACAGGGCACGGCCCTTTTCGGGCAGGAAAACACCGGGAATCGTGACTTGCAGTTGCGAACCGTCATAGTCCATCGTGAATTCCACCAAAGAATAATGCCCCAGATAACGGGCCCGGCTGACAATGCCCCGCGCCGGAGTGCCCTCTTTAGTTGTCGGATTAGGCCCACGCCCGTCCCGATCAAAATCAAGCCGCAGGTGTTGCGGGCGAATGATGATCTCGACCTCGTCGCCGTCGTGACTGCCCGGAACCAGAAACTGGCCGAAGGGCGTGTTGGTCAGGGCGTTTTTAACCACACCCGGCACCACGTTGATATCCGAGAAAAACGCCGCCGCCTCTTTGTCCACAGGCGCATTGTAAATGTTGTAGGGGGCGCCCATCTGCACCACCTGCCCGTCCCGCATCAGCGCAATTTTATCAGCCATGCGCATCGCCTCAACCGGCTCATGGGTGACAAGCAGAACCGCCGACCCTTCGTCTTTGAGCAGTTCCAGCGTTGCATCCCGCACGTCATCGCGCAGCCGGTCATCCAGACCGGAGAAGGGTTCGTCCATCAGCAAAACACGGGGTTTCGGGGCCAGCGCACGGGCCAGCGCCACGCGCTGCTGTTCGCCGCCAGACAACTCGTGCGGGTATTTCCCGTTGTATCCCGTAAGATCAACGCGGTCTAGCAAGTCATTGATACGGGTCTCTTTTTCAGCCCGCGACCCGCGCAGACCAAACCCCACATTGCCTGCAACATCCAGATGGGGAAACAGGGCGAAATCCTGAAACATCAACCCGATAGAGCGGTTCTCAGGTTCTTGATGGTGACGGTCATCCGACACCACCGCGCCGTCGATCAGGACCGTGCCGCCGCTCTGCCGGTCCACCCCTGCGGCAATGCGCAGCGTGGTGGATTTTCCGCAACCCGAAGGACCAAGCAGACAGATCACCTCTCCCGCGTCGAGCGTCAGGGACACATCCGCAACGGCCTGTTGCCCGCCAAACCGACGGGTGATGTTCTGTAACTCCAGACGAGGGGGATGTTGGACGGCCAAAGGGCACTCCGCTGTGATTAACCACTGAATTTTGTCAGATAACAGCGCAAAGCGGCTACAGCAAGGCCACTTTGGGTCAAGCCTGCGTCAGATTGAATGTGCCAGCCGCCCGAACCACCCCGTTCACCTGCAATTTCATTCGCTGCGCACCGGGGTACAGCCGATAGGTGGTGGCATCGCCTCGCAACCTGTGCCGTTTGCCAATCGTGACAGACTGCCCGGCTTTCAGGTGCAATTGCTTCAGCTTGAACACTTTAACCCTGTAACGGCCATCCGCCTTCAGAAATTCAAGCGCGTAATCAGTTAACAAATCCACATCCGACTCTGCCCGCAAGTTCACCTCGAACGCCAAAGCAGTGCCGATAGCTACATCCGGCGTCAACACACGCAATTCCGGCGGCGCAACGGGCGGTTTGGCGTGATAGCCCAGCAGGTCCAGCGCCCCCGAATGGCCCTGTTTGACCAATCCCCGCAGGGCATGACGGGTGATCCAGTCCATTTCCTTGCCGGACTGCCGCCCCTCTGCACGCCAGCGGGCAAGTCGGGACAGCACCACATCGGGATCAAACTTTGATATATCATTCAGATGGTTCGCCACGGAACGTGTCACATATCGGGTCGGATCAGCATAAAGCCTGTCCAGAAATACCAGCGGCGCATGGTAGTCGAGCGCAATTTTGCGTCCCCAAGGCAATCGCGGGCGCGTCCCCTCGCTCACCAACCGGCGCAGATGGTAATTGCTGTCTTGTGCCCAGTCCTGCATGACCTCCATCACAAGCGCTTCTCGGGCGTTCAGAAAATCCCGTATGGCATATTCCATAGAAAACCGTTTGGTTAACGTTGCGAGCGTTTCAAGCGCATGCTCCGGCTGCTCCATTCCCTGTTTCGCAACGAAAGCGCCGAATGGGGCAAAGATGAAATCGCCAAAATCATCATCGGTTTTCTGCGGATCAAGCTCCGGCGGCAAAGCCCGCGCGATCAGATCGGCAGCAGCTTCAAACTCCGCAGGCAAGTAGCGCGTCAGAACCTCTGCAATGTGATCAATCCGCTGTTTAAGCTCCAGCTCCGGTAGTCTGGCCATCACATCCCGCTCAAATCCGGCCCGGTCGAATCCCCCGTCAGCCTGCGCCAGCAAACCGCCAAGATAGGCAGTCTTGTCCGCGTTAAATAAAGCATCCTTAAGACTGAACCGCGCTTGTGCCATGCGTCCCCCTGCTTCAATGTTGCCCAAATACTCAAAATCCGGCCGCGCAACACGCGACCGGACTTTTAAGCTAACAGACTCCGCTGCCAGTTAATGGCAGCAGATCCTGCCTTACATGGTGGAATTTACTGCCCCACCGTCCAGCAGGATATTCTGGCCAACGATAAATCCCGCGTGCTGCGAGCAGAGAAACGCACAGGTGGCGCCAAATTCCGCAGCGGTGCCATAGCGACGGGCGGGAATAGTTTCGCAACGCTGCGCCTTGGCCTCTTTTGCGCTGATGCCCTGTTGCGCCGCCACACCGTTATCAAGCGATTCCGCACGATTTGTGGCGTGAATACCCGGTTGCAGGTTGTTGATGGTCACGCCGTTCGGAGCGACCTGACGAGAGGTTCCGGCCACATAGCCCGTCAAACCGGCCCGCGCCGAGTTTGACAGACCCAGAACCGCAATCGGTGCTTTTACGGATTGGGAGGTGATGTTAACCACACGTCCCCAACCCTTATCCATCATTGCAGGCAAACAGGCTTTCATCATTGCAATGGGTGCTAACATGTTGGAATCCAGCGCTTTAATGAAATCTTCACGGTCCCAATCGCTCCACATACCCGGAGGCGGCCCACCGGCGTTGTTCACCAGAATATCCACCTCACCCGCAGCTTTCAGGACCGCGGCGCGGCCCTCTTCAGTGCTGATGTCGGCGGCAACGGTTGTCACCTCAACCCCGTGCGCCCGCAGCTTTTCGGCGGCCTCTTGCAACGGTCCGTCGGAACGGGCGTTGATGACCAGATCGACACCGGCCTCTGCCAGCGCCTCGGCACAGCCAAAGCCCAAACCCTTTGACGCCGCGCAAACAATCGCACGTTTTCCTTTTATGCCCAAATCCATTTCCGAATCTCCTTTGTTCGTGTTGGGCACAAACTACGAAGACTGGGCAGCTAACACAATCGCAGCCACTCGCTCTTCCTTCTTTCACCGCTCCCTTCACGGCTCGCCTTATCGCGCCTCGCTGTTTCAACCATCGGCGGTCCCTTGCTCGGATCGGCGGGGAAATCAGCCAAAGCTTGCGCTTGCAGGATTTCTGCCAAATAACACCGCCAGCCCCCCCGAAAAAACCGATAAGTGGAAAGCCCGATGCCCCGTTTGATGCAAACCCTGTTAACAGGCCTCTGCCTGAGCGGACTGGTGTTTCTTGCGGCCTGCACAGAGAATGACCGCCCCGCGCCGCCCCTGATGGAAGCGCAAACAGCACCTGTTATCGCAGGGCAACGAAACGTGCTACTAAGCGAAGGATTGATCCGCTTTTCCCGCGTGCACAAACGACTGCTGCCTGTGGCAAAACGGGCGTGCCAAAAGGCCCACCCCGAACAAAAAGCCGCACGCTGTGCGTTTCAGTTTGTGGTCGCACTGGATCGGGGCAACCCGCCGGACGCCAAATTTACCCGCGATGGCGCTGGCCGTCCGGTCATCGTATTTAACCACGCAATGGTTAAATTTCTGAAAACAGATGACGAATTCGCGATGGTGATGGCCCATGAAATGGCCCATCAAATCGCCCGCCACATCACGCGCGGGCAGGAAGAAGTGCTGCGCGGCGCAATGAACAGCGCCAAGACCGCCAAAGCCGAAGGGCGCGATGTCAATCAAGCCGCCCGCTATGGCGCACAACGGGCGCTGGCCTCTTATACCAAACAGTTTGAATATGAGGCCGATCGCAACGGCACGATTTTGATGATGGCGGCAGGGTATAACCCCGATCAGGCGATTACCCTGCTGAACCGCCTGCCCAAATCCTCTGGCCGGACCAGCCGCCATCCCGCAGATCCGGACCGGATCAACAAGGTACGCGCCTTGTCCCGTCAAATCCGTGACAGTCAGTCAATCGGGCGTAAGGTGCCGCTGCTGTTCTGACTAAATTCACGCCGCATGGATTAAAACACCCGCACACCGCCCACCCGAGGCACCGAATTTATTGACAGGACGCCCCTGCCCGCCGCAAGGTTTCCTTCAAGAAAATTCAGGAGTCTTTCATGCCCGACGGTCAACCCCTCGTTTCCTTTGAAAATCTGCGGGTGGAGTTTGATACCAACTCCGGCGTTGTGGTCGGGGTAGAGGATGTGAGTTTTCACATCAATCCGGGCGAAACCGTTTGTGTGGTCGGGGAAAGCGGCTCTGGCAAATCGGTGTCCTCCTTGTCCTTGATGCGGCTGATCGAATATGGCGGTGGCCGGATCGCCTCTGGCAAACTGAATTTCACCGCCTCCAACGGCAGCGTCAGCGACCTGACCGAAGCGGATGCGGATTTGATGCGCACCATTCGCGGCAACCAGATCGGCATGATCTTTCAGGAACCGATGACCTCTCTCAATCCTGTGTTTACCGTGGGGCGACAACTGACCGAAGGCTTGCGGGTCCACAAGAAAATGTCCCGCACCGCAGCAGAGGCCCGTGCTCTTGAGCTGTTGCAACGGGTGCGGATTCCCGAACCGGAACGCCGCCTGACCCAATATCCCCACGAACTTTCGGGGGGGATGCGCCAGCGGGTGATGATCGCTATGGCGCTGGCCTGCGAACCCCGTCTGTTGATCGCGGATGAGCCGACGACCGCGCTTGATGTGACCATTCAAGCCGAGATCCTCTCGCTTATCAACCGGCTGAAAGAGGAAACCGGCACCGCAGTTCTGTTTATCACCCACGATATGGCGGTGGTGGCGCAGATGGCGGATCGGGTTGTCGTCATGTTTCGCGGCAATCTGGTGGAAGAAGGTCCGGTCGCGGAAATCTTTAACAATCCCAGGGAAGAATACACCCGCGCCCTGCTTGCGGCGGTGCCCAAGCTCGGGGAGATGGCAGGCAAACCCAACCCCGAACCGATGGCGATTATGGGGGAGACCCGCGCAGAACCGCCCCGGCCGATCATCGCAGGAACCGAGACGCTGCTGGAGGTCCGGAACCTGACCACCCGCTATCCGGTGAAAGGCGGGTTGTTGCGCCGCACCGTGGCCAATGTTCATGCTGTCGAAGACGTATCCTTCACCCTGAAACGGGGCGAAACCCTGTCGCTGGTGGGTGAAAGCGGCTGTGGCAAATCCTCGGCGGGGCGTTCGGTTCTGCGCCTTGAAGAACCGTTGAGCGGTGAAGTCGTCATCAATGGCGTCAATATTCTTGAGATGAACGGCGCGGACCTGCATGAAGCGCGGCGCAACATGCAGATGATTTTTCAGGACCCGTTTGCTTCGCTTAATCCGACCCGCAAGGTTGTGGATCAGGTGATCGAACCGATGATCAATTACGGCATCGGCAAACGCTCTGAAATGCGCGAGCGTGCGCGACAGTTGTTTGACCGCTGCGGCCTGAATGAAACCTTTCTCGATCGCTACCCGCACGAGTTTTCCGGCGGCCAGCGCCAGCGCGTCGCCATTGCCCGCGCTTTGGCACTGAACCCGAAACTGATTGTCGCGGATGAGGCCGTTTCCGCCCTTGATGTATCGGTACAAGCGCAAGTTTTAAACCTGATGATGGAACTTCAGGCGGAACTGGAGCTGTCCTATCTGTTCATCAGTCACGACATGGCAGTGGTAGAACGGGTATCCCATCAGGTTGCGGTGATGTATCTGGGGCGTATCGTTGAAATAGGCCCGCGGGCGGCAATTTTCGAAAATCCCCAGCACGACTACACACGCACCCTGCTGTCCGCAGTGCCCCGCCCTGATCCCCATGACAGGCAAATCGACAGAGAGCTGAACTTCAAACCGATTCCAAGCCCGATCTTTCCGGTGGGATATACCCCCTCGCCCTCTCGCTATCGGGAGGTTTCTCCGGGACATCGGGTGCTTGAGGATTTGCAATAATTTAGGGCTGGAAAGATGCAGTGCTGCTCATGGCGTTGGCCGTAGTACTCTCTACGCGACACCGGAAACTTCGGCCAACGCCCCCGAGCACGACACCGCTTCGGGTATCCTCTTGTTGACGGTCTATCAGGGCGAAAACAACGGTGTTTACGTGAATTGCATGGGTTGTTTCGTGAATGGCATAGGGTGGAGATTTCGCGCGAGAAGATTCAACCAGCAGTAGCATCCCTTGCCTTCCCCTGTTTTCTCTACAATATTACAATGTATTAGCCGGAAAACCGGGTGTCAGGGACTCTGTGATTCCCGTGGGGCCCCGCAAATCGCGGGCATAACGTAAGAGAAGCAGAGATCATTAACGCATGACCGTTTTTCGTGAAAATCCATTCTCTAAACCCTTTCTCAAGCGGGTTTTTTTCGCGACAGAGCGCCGTGTTTCCCATCCGGCCACCCTGACGATCATGATTGGCGCCACCATAATCTGCACCCTTATCGGACCGTTTGATACCTATCGGCAGGACAGCTTTGCCTTTCGGCTGTATTTCTGGGGCGCGATTGTTCTGACCTCTACGACCTACGGTTGCCTGGCGTCGGTCTGGACGAATCTTGCCTTCCGACACCTGCCCTATTGGCAGCGCACATTGATCAACCTGCCAATCTTTGCCTTGCCATTTACCTTGGTCAGTTGGGAATTTGCCAGCATGTTTTACGCCCCGCAAGATATGCCCCACCCGATTGTTGTGCTATCCCTGATCCTGGCCGTTGATCTGTTTGTGCACGGCTGTCTTTGGGTCAGCTACGCCAACCGCAAAAAAGCGGTGCCGCCACAGGAACAGCCGCTCCGCATGCCCGCCCCACCGCCGCCGCTGCCCGATACGCCACCTTCTGAAACTGTGCTCCCCGAAACGGAACCGGAGCCGGAGGCAAAACCTGAAGGATGTCCTTTTTTGCACCGTCTGGGGCCGAATGGCGGCAGCTATCTGATCCGTTTGGCGATGAACGACCACTATATCGAGGCCCATACCGACACAGGCATTCACATGCTTTACATGCGTTTCGGAGATGCTGTCGCCATGTTGAACTCTGAAAACGGCGCCAAGGTGCATCGGTCCCACTGGGTCCGGTTTTCCGAGATTATTGACGTGGAACGCAACGGCCAGAAAGTGGCACTTGTAATGTCGGATGGCGCGACTGTTCCGGTGTCGCGCAGTCACAAAGCCTTCCTGCAGGAAAAGGGAATCATCTAGCCCCATCCTCATGGGCTTTGCGGATCAGCGCGAGACTGGTTTCAATTTCCGTAACCAGCGCCGTGACATCTTTGGTGTCGTCCCCTGCGTCCCTGCGCAGATCCGATAGTTTTTGTTTCAACATATCTTCAATCAGGGAATAATCCTTCGGCCCCACGGCATCCGCATCCCAATGGGATTGCACCAACCCCGATTGCAGCGCATGCCAGTAGATGCGCAGGATCGAATTGATCCGCGCCTCAAACCCTGTGCCAAATTTGCGGAACCATTTCAGCAGATCGTCATCAAGACTTAGCGTAATTTCCGTCTTTGGCGGCGCAACAGGGTGAAGAAGCGGGATGTCATTCCATCCTTGCGGTAACGATCCCTTAACCCATTGCCGTTGAAAATCGCTTTGCAACCTTTTGAGTTCATACACCAGATTTGCGTTGGCGGTTTCCTGGGCTTTTGTGGTCACGGTTCGGCTCCTTTGCTGTGGGACAGTCGGGAACCTAGTTAATTTGCGTTAACACCGGCTTGGAGCTGCGCACTCTTGGCGGATTACGGCGAAATTTCTTACAAACTCCGCCGGTCCAACGCTGTTTTCTTGCCACGCCCGCAAAGCTTAACTATACGCACACGCATGTTAGATCGCACCTCAAACCAGCCCGTGTTGCCGCCGGAAATCGACCGTCGCCGCACATTCGCAATTATCTCGCATCCGGATGCGGGTAAAACCACGCTGACGGAAAAATTTCTGCTCTATGGTGGTGCGATCCAGATGGCCGGACAGGTGCGCGCCAAGGGGGAGGCCCGCCGCACCCGCTCGGACTTCATGCAGATGGAAAAAGACCGCGGCATCTCGGTTTCCGCGTCTGCTATGTCGTTTGAATTCCGCGACTATTGGTTCAATCTGGTGGACACGCCCGGTCACTCCGATTTTTCCGAGGACACTTACCGCACGCTCACCGCTGTAGACGCCGCGATTATGGTTATTGACGGCGCCAAAGGGGTGGAGAGCCAGACGCAAAAGCTGTTCGAGGTCTGCCGGATGCGGGATATGCCAATCCTGACCTTCTGTAACAAGATGGACCGCGAAAGCCGCGATACCTTTGACATTATTGACGAAATTCAGGAAAATCTTGCGATTGACGTCAGTCCCGCCAGTTGGCCGATCGGCGTCGGACGGGAGTTTATGGGCTGTTACGACCTGCTGAATGACAGGCTGGAATTGATGGATCGCGCCGACAGAAACGTGGTTTCGGATTCGATCAAGATCAGCGGTCTGAGCGATCCCAAACTGGCAGAACATGTCCCCGCACATCTGCTGGAAAAACTGCTCGAAGAAATCGAGATGGCGCGCGAACTGCTGCCGGAACTGGATCATCAGGCATTTCTGGACGGCACCATGACGCCAATTTGGTTCGGCTCTGCGATCAACTCTTTTGGCGTGCAGGAACTTATGGACGGGATTGGCACCTATGGTCCCAAACCCCAAGTGCGCCCCGCCGCCGAACGCCAGGTCTTACCGGACGAAAAGAAGGTTTCCGGCTTTGTGTTCAAGGTTCAGGCCAATATGGACCCCAAGCATCGCGACAGGATCGCCTTTGTGCGCCTGTGTTCGGGGCATTTCAAGCGAGGCATGAAGCTGACCCATGTGCGCACCAAAAAACCGATGGCCATTGCCTCTCCGATGTTGTTTCTGGCGTCCGACCGTGAACTGGCCGAGGAAGCATGGGCTGGCGACATCATCGGCATCCCCAACCACGGCCAATTGCGGATCGGTGACGCGCTCACCGAAGGCGAAGCGCTGCATTTTGCCGGTATCCCCTCCTTCGCACCGGAGCTGTTGCAATCGGTTCGGTCAACCGACCCGATGAAGGCAAAACATCTGGATAAGGCATTGAACCAGTTTGCCGAAGAAGGCGCTGCCAAATTGTTCAAACCCGCCATTGGCGCAGGCTGGATCATCGGCGTTGTGGGGGCCTTGCAATTCGAAGTGCTCGCCAGCCGGATTGAATTGGAATACGGCATTCCTGTGCGTTTCGAACCGACCCAGTTCACCTCTGCCCGCTGGCTGAACGGGCCGCAGGACAAAGTTGACAGCTTCATCAACGTGAACAAGGGCCATATTGCCCATGACCACGACGGGGATCCGGTCTTTATGACCCGACTGCAATGGGATATTGACCGTGTGGAACGGGATTATCCCGATTTGAAACTGACCAGCACTAAAGAAATGCTGGTGATCTAAACTCCTTATAAAGCGGGCTAAACCGGCCCGCTTTCAAACCGGCACGTACCAACCGTCACGTTCACAAAGCAACGCCAAACCGTCCGCGTCACACAGTGATCTTCGGCTTTTTATCGTCTTTGAATTCCATATCACCAAATTCCCGAGAGCAATCAATCACCGGATTATGGTAAAGGTCCATCTTTTCCCATAGCGCCTCCTCATCTGCATCCTCTTTGACTTTGAATTGGCCGAGTAAGGGCTTTAGTGACTTATAAGCCTTAAGAAATGCTTTATTTTTGAATTTTTTATTGTTCTTTGCCCAAACCGAGGCCGCCCCGTAAGTCTTGTCCAATGGCTTGATCATCTTGGGAAACTCGGCGTTCCATTTTTTAATATCTGCCTTCTTTTCAAGCTGTTCCTTCCATTTAAAGAACGCCTGATAGTGTTTGTCCTCTTTCCCTTGCAACTCAATCATGGCTTTGGCGGTTTTTTCCGCTTTGGCCTCATCTCCTTTGATCTCCTGCTTCATCCCTTTTACCTGGCTGTCCGCCTGATCCACCAGCGTTTGCAAATCCTTAACTAATGCGTTGTAGGATGCATCAAACGTCTTCTGGAGGATCTTCGCCTTGGGCTTGTACTTATTATAATTGGCTTTCAACTTCGCTGCGAAAGCCTTGTGGCTGGATTTGCACACCGCAACCGCACCTGTGTAGGGTTCCAGAAACGGTGCCCTGTTGCCGTCCCGCGCCATTGCAAACCCGTTTATAAGTTTGTCGGCCTTCTTCAAATTCTCGACCACGCGTTTGTGGTCTTTCAAACTGTCGGTAAATTTCTTGTCGATATTCAACGAGGCATAGGTCTTGGGAAATTCGCTGATCAAAGAGGCATAGGTCTTGCCCCAACTGCCGGACATCAGTCGCATGGTACTTCCTCTGAATAAATAAATATTTTATTGAATTGGTCGCAGTATACTATGAACCGGCATCTGCGGGAATACCTTGCCCACGCCGGCTTTGTGCAGAAAGTCACGGTTTTAGGGAAAATATTGATCCATATACAGCAACAGACCGCGCATTTTCGGCTTATTGTTGCGAAAGGGGTGCGCTGCGTTGACTCCGCTGTAAAAACATTTATGTCAGTGCGCAGAGGAACGGGCCCAATACGGGGCCCCAGCCGCAGCCAACTTTGCGGTATGAATCAACGCCGTAACGATAAGGCTCGAATGATAAAATTTTCCGATCTGGACCTGGACCCCAAGGTCCTCAAGGCCATTGATGAGGCCGGGTATGTGTCCCCGACCCCAATCCAAGCCGCTGCCATTCCCCTTGCCCTGCAGGGACGTGATGTGTTGGGTATTGCCCAAACAGGGACGGGCAAGACTGCCAGCTTTACCCTGCCGATGATTACAAAGCTCGCCAAAGGGCGTGCGCGGGCGCGTATGCCCCGCTCTTTGGTGCTCTGCCCGACGCGGGAACTGGCCGCGCAGGTTGCAGAAAACTTTGAAATCTATGCAAAAAATCTGAAACTGACGATGGCATTGCTCATTGGTGGCGTCAGCTTCAAGGATCAGGACCAGAAAATAGATCGTGGTGTTGATGTTCTGATCGCTACGCCCGGCCGTCTGCTGGACCATTTCGAGCGTGGCAAACTGATGTTGAACGGTGTTCAGATCATGGTCGTGGACGAAGCAGACCGCATGCTCGATATGGGATTCATTCCGGACATCGAACGCATTTTCAAGCTGACACCCTTTACCCGCCAGACGCTGTTTTTCTCGGCTACGATGGCGCCGGAGATTACGCGGATTACGCAGGAATTCCTTCAAAATCCCGAGCGGGTCGAAGTGGCGCGTCAGGCGACCACAGGGGAAAACATCACGCAGAAAATCTGCATGTTCTCCCCGTCCAACCGCACCAGCGAAGCCAAGGAAAAGCGCGAAGTACTGCGTGAGATCCTGAAGGCCGAAGGCGAAGCGGTGGACAACGGCATCATCTTCTGCAATCGCAAATCCAATGTGGATATTGTGATGAAGTCTTTGAAAAAACACGGTTTTGATGCGGGCGCCATTCACGGCGATCTGGACCAGAGCGTGCGAACAAAAACGCTCGAAGCCTTCCGTAACGGTGATCTTAAACTGCTTGTGGCTTCTGATGTGGCTGCCCGTGGACTTGATGTGCCCGCCGTGAGCCATGTGATCAATTTTGACGTGCCGATCCATTCCGAAGACTATGTGCACCGGATCGGGCGCACGGGTCGTGCGGGTCGGGACGGCAAAGCCATCACAATTTGCGCCCCTTTTGAGGAGAAATACCTCGAAAAAATCGAAGAGCTGGTTGAGAAGAAAATCGACCGGATGGAGCAACCTGCCCTGTCCAACGGTAAGAAATCCCGCAGCAGCTCTCGCAAATCCGAGCCGCGCAAATCCGATGCACAGGACGACAAAGCCGCCGCGAAACCGGTTCAGTCTGAGAGCCAGCCGGAAAAAACTCCCGCAAAAGACAATACGGCGCAGAAATCCGATAATGGCCGGAATACACGCAGCCGGAATGACAAAAGTGCCGGCAATGGCAATCAGAAGTCCGAGCAGCAAAAACGCGGTCGCTCTGATTCCAAGGCTCCGGTGGTTGGCATGGGCGATCACGTCCCCGCCTTTCTGATGCGCTCTTTTGAGATCAAACGCTCCAAGGCGAAGAAATCCGAGGAGCAGGCAGAAGCTGAAATCGAAACCGTGGAAGATCAAGCGGTTGAGGCCCAGCCCGTTGAGGAAAAGCCTGTAGAGGAAAAGCCGGTGGCGGAGAAGAAAAAACGTGCGCCGCGCAAGAAGGCTGTGAAAAAGACAGAGCCGAAGGAAGAACCTGCCGCGGAGACATCTGACGCGCCAGCCGAAACGCCGGAGGAGGAATCCAAAGCCAAGGCTGAGGACCCTGTGGAAGAGGAAAAGTCGAAAACGCCTGCCCCTGCGCCCGACGCACCGGCCGCAGAGGACACACCCGCCAAAGACACGGCGAGCGAAAGCACAAGCTGATGCACTGCCCTGTTTGATTAACGGGCATTTCGCAGTTTTTCGCTAAATTCGAAACAAAAAAAGGGCATTCCGAATATCTCGGAACGCCCTTTTTCGTTAGCGTTTTACGCAGCCCTAATCGACCAACCGGTTGATCAGCACTTTGGCGACAGGTTTCTTGCCGGTCAGATCCTTACAAACACGAGAGACCGTGCGCAGAACCAGCTTTTCCAACTGTTCGTCACTGGCCAACAGATTGCGTTTCGCACCGGACAGTTCCCCGTCGATCTCGCGTTCCAGAACCTCTTGCAAGGACGGGCTGTTAGACGGAGTTTCAGGCAGGCCCAAAACCTCGGCCCAGCTTTCGCCAATCTGCTGGTTGTCTTCCAGCAGCAGGCTGACAACCACGGTACCACGCATCGCCATGCGCATCCGTTCCAGCACAACGCCGTCAAAGGCACCGATCAGCGACTTTCCGTCCAGATACAGACGCCCTGTTTCGATGTTTTCGACCACTTTCGGCGCATCGCCCCCCAGATCAACCATCGCACCATTTGCGGCGATGACGGCACTGATGCCCTTGGCCTCGGCCAGTTCCGCATGGGCGCGCAAGTGGCGGTGTTCGCCGTGCATCGGCACCAGCATCTTCGGTTTGAAAATGCCGTGGATTTCTTCAAGATCGGGCCGGTTTGCATGGCCGGACACGTGATAAAGACCGCTATCATCGTCGATGACTTTTACGCCCATCTCGCTGAAACTATTGACGATCCGGCCAACACCGATTTCATTTCCGGGAATGGTTTTGGAGGAAAACAGGAAGGTATCGCCTTCCCGCAACTCCATGCCAAGGTATTTGCCATTGGCCAGTTGTGCCGAGGCCGCACGGCGTTCGCCCTGACTGCCAGTGACCAGAAGCATCAGGTTTTCGCGCGGAATATCGCGGGCATCTTCAATGTCGATGGTCGGCGGGAAATTGTCGATCAGACCGGCAAAATTCGCATAGCCGAGCATCTTTTTCATCGCCCGTCCCAGCACCACAACTGAACGGCCTGAATCCACACCAGCCTGTGCCAGTGTTTTCAGGCGCGCGACGTTAGACGCAAAGGTCGTGGCGACAACCATGCCGGTCGCCTCTTTCATCATCTGGGTGATGTTGCCGCCCAGCCCCGCTTCAGAGCGTCCGGCCAGTGGCGAGAACACATTGGTACTGTCACAGACCAGCGCCTGAACACCGTCCTTGGCAATTTCGCGGTACAGCGCAGGATTATACGCCTCGCCCACGATCGGATCGGGGTCGAGTTTGAAGTCGCCCGTGTGAACGATCCGGCCCTTTGGCGTATCAATCACCAGACCGGAGGCTTCGGGAATAGAGTGGGCAACCGGCATAAAGCCAACCTTGAACGGGCCAAGCTCTACCATTTCGGGGAAGCTGCCGATCACTTCGATCCGGTCGATGTCCTGTCCGTGCTCTTCCATCTTCGCCCGCGCCACAGCGCCGGTAAATTTGCGGGTATAAACCGGCACGCCCAAGCGCCCGTAAAGCAGACCCAATGCACCGATGTGGTCTTCGTGTGCGTGGGTGATAAAGATCGCTTCCAGCCGGTCCGCGCGGGCTTCAATATAGGCGGTGTCCGCCATGATCAGGTCCACACCCGGCGTGCCGTCCATTGTCGGAAAAGTCACGCCAACATCCACAAGGATATAGCGTTCCTTACCCGCAGGGCCGTAGCCGTAAAGGTACATGTTCATACCGATCTCTCCGGCGCCACCCAGTGGCAGGAAGATCAAACGTTCGGGTTTACTCATTTAGTCGCCTCGGTTTTTATCTGCAATCAGGACGAGCCCGTGCATGGTTAGGTCACCGTCAATACTGTCAAAAAGGTCGGTGCCCCGTTCAAACAGGCCCGCAAGCCCCCCTGTCCCGATGATCTTCATCGGACGGGGATGCTCTTCGCGGATTTTCTTACATACGCCTTCAATCAGGCCGATATAGCCCCAAAACACCCCCGCCTGCATACAGACGAGCGTGTTGGTGCCGATTACATTCTCTGGCATGGTCACATCAATATGGGGCAGCGCGGCGGCTGCTTCGTGCAATGCCTTGATGGACAGATTCACACCGGGAGAGATCGCCCCGCCGATATAGGCGCCGTCCTGATCCACCACGTCAAATGTCGTGGCTGTGCCAAAGTCCACCACGATTAGATCGCCGCCGTAGCGGTCATAGGCCCCGACGGTATTCACCAGTCGGTCGGCCCCTACCAGTGTTCCTGTGTCCACACGGACCGGAACCCCTAGGTTCACTTCGGGTTTGCCCACCACAACGGGGCGGCATTCGAAATACTTGTCGGACAGCAGACGCAGGTTAAACACCACTTGTGGCACGACTGCAGAAATCACCACGCGGTCGATGTCCGGCGCGATCCCGTTCAGCAACATCAGGTTTCGCAGCCAGACATAATACTGATCCGCAGTGCGGGCCTGTTCCGTCGCGCAGCGCCACTCTGACAGGAATTTGGTCCCGTCATGGATTGCAAAGACGGTGTTTGTATTGCCTACGTCGATGGCTAGCAGCATCTGGGATCCTTAAAGTGAAATATCGGCAGCCGTGATCACGTGCTGCCTGTCGGGTGCTTGTAGTATGAGCGCGCCTGTTTCGTCTACCGTCTCGAAAATGCCCTCGATACTGCGATCCGCCAATCGCGCCGTGACCGGCTTGCCGATGTTGGCGGCGCGGGCCAGCCAAGCCTCGCGGATCGGGGCAAAGCCGTAGGTTTGTAACCTAGTCTCCCAATCCGCATAGGCAACCGCCAGCGCGCCCAGAAAAGACTCCGGTGCGATGCTGACGCCCATATCCTGTTTCAGCGATTTCGGCGCAAGAGCGGTCGGTTCCAGTTTTCCGGCCTCGGGACGGTTGGCGAGATTGACCCCGATGCCGATAATCAAAGCATAGCGGTTTGGGCCTTCGGCAATGGTCTCCAGCAGGATACCGGCGAGCTTGCCGCCCTTCAGCAGCACATCATTCGGCCATTTCAGTGCAAAAGCATCGCTGCGCCCTGTACATTCCACCAAAGCATCATACAGCGCGAGAGCCGCCACAAAACTGCGCAGGGCGAGTTTGTCCGGCGCAGCGTCGGGGCGGATCAGCAGAGAGGCAGCAAAGTTGCCCTTCTGACTGGACCAAGGCCGCCCCCGCCTGCCCGATCCTGCGGTTTGTTCATGGGACAAAAACCAAGCCGCCCCCGCTGTTGCGGGGGCTTGCCGGCGTGCTTCGGCCATCGTGCTGTCGATGGTGTCAAAGACGAATTTGCCTGTACCTTCCGGCCAGCCTTGCATCAGTTCAGCAAGGATTGCGCGGCCAGAGCAGCATAGTTTTCGATCCCGAAGGGATTGATGATCCCGATCAGCATCAAGGCGGCGGCCCCCATCAGGGCAACAAAATGCAGGCCGGGCATTTTGCCGTCCAGACCATCTGTCTCTTCACCGAAGTACATATAGTAGATGATGCGCAGGTAGTAGAACACGCCGATCACGGAAGCAATCGCACCGCCAACCGCCAGCCAGACCATATCCGCCCCGACAGCAGCGCGGAACACATACAGCTTACCGATGAAACCGACCATTGGCGGGATACCGGCGAGCGAGAACAGCAGCACTGTTAGAGCAGCCGCACGACCCGGTGCCTGTTTGGAATACTGGCCAAGGCTACGAATGTCCGTGACTGCACGGCCGTCTTTTTCCATGTTCAGGATAAAGGCGAATGTCCCGATGTTCATCACCACATAGATCGCAAGATAGATCAGCAACGCCTTGACGCCGTCCTCGGTCCCTGCGGCAAGCCCCATCAGCGCAAAGCCCATGTGAGAGATTGAAGAATAGGCCATCAGGCGTTTGATGTTGGTCTGACCGATCGCAGCAACCGCGCCAAGGAACATGGACACCAGCGACAGGAAGGCCACGATCTGTGTCCAGTCCGCCTGTGCGCCGTCGAAAGCATCAAACATGACGCGGGCAAACAGCCCCCCTGCCGCAACTTTCGGTGCGGTGGCGAAGAAGGCTGTAACCGGCGTGGGCGAGCCTTCGTAAACATCCGGTGTCCACATGTGGAACGGTGCGGCAGAAATCTTGAACGCAAGCCCAACACAGAGGAACACCAGACCAAAGACAAGACCAAGCTCCAGATGCTCACCGGTGGTGATGGTGGAGGCGATACCGGCAAAGTTTGTTGTACCGGTGTAACCGTAAACAAAGGACGCCCCGTAAAGCAGCATACCAGAGGACAGCGCCCCGAGGACGAAATACTTCAGACCCGCTTCGGTGGATTTCAGACTGTCACGACGGAAGGCCGCGATGACATAGAGCGCAAGAGATTGCAGCTCCAGCCCCATATAGAGGGACATCAGATCGCCGGCAGAAACCATCATCATCATACCCAAAGTCGCAAGCGCGATCAGGATCGGGTATTCAAATTTGAACATATCATTGCGGCGCAGGTAATCTTGGCTCAGCAACAGCATGATCGCGCTGGCCCAAAGCATCAGGACTTTGGCGAAACGGGCGAAGGTGTCGTCAATGAAAGCACCGTTAAAGGCGTCGCGGTTTGCCATCGGAGAGAAGGCAATCCACAGGCCGAGCACAATCATAACCCCTGCCGTGGCCCAGGTGATCACGGGCGCGGTCTCGTCCTTTTTCGTGTAAACCCCGAACATCAGCGCCATCATGGCGAAGACTGCAAGGATCAGTTCTGGCAGAACAATATTCAGATCGCTGGAAATCATCTAATTGCGCTTTCGTTAGTGGCTGGGCGCACTGGCAACCGCGGTAGCGGTCTCAGGCAGTGCAGATTGGACGTTTTCGACAAGATGTGCGACCGACGGCCCGATCAGATCGAGCACCAGTGCAGGGTAAACACCCAGCAGCAGGGTCATCACCACCAGCGGCACCATCATCAGACGCTCGCGGGTGTTCATGTCGGTTATGGTTTTCAGGCTTTCCTTGATCAGATCTCCGAAAACCACGCGGCGATAGAGCCAGAGGGCATAACAGGCAGAGAAAATCACACCGGTGGTGGCAAGGAAGGCAATCCAAGTGTTCACCTGAAACGCCGCCGAAAGGGTCAGGAATTCTCCGACAAAACCGGATGTACCCGGAAGACCGACGTTGGCCATGGTGAAGAACATAAAGACCAGTGCATAGGCCGGCATGCGCACAACAAGACCGCCGTAAGCGTCAATCTCGCGGGTGTGCATCCGGTCGTAGATCACGCCGACGGACAGGAACAACGCACCAGAGATAAAGCCGTGACTAATCATCTGGAAGATCGCACCGTCGATACCCTGCTGGTTAGCTGCAAAGATACCCATGGTTACGAAACCCATGTGCGCAACCGAGGAATAGGCAATCAGCTTTTTCATGTCCTGCTGCATCATCGCCACGAGGGATGTGTAGATGATCGCAATAACCGACAGGGACATCACAAAGGTGGCCAGAAGGTCGCTTGCCACAGGGAACATGGGCAGGCTGAACCGCAGGAAGCCGTAGCCCCCCATCTTCAGCAGGATCGCCGCCAGAACCACGGAACCGGCTGTTGGCGCCTGAACGTGTGCGTCAGGCAACCATGTGTGCACCGGCCACATCGGCATCTTCACGGCAAAGCTGGCAAAGAAGGCAAGGAACAGCAGTGTTTGCAGCCCACCCATGATCTGGAACCCCATAAGCGAGAACGCCTCGGAGGAGAATTCGTGGTTCAACAGCGTCGGAATATCTGTTGTGTCCGCATCCCACCACATGGCGAGCATGGCAACGAGCATCAGGATCGAGCCGAACAGCGTATAAAGGAAGAACTTGAACGCCGCATAGACTTTGTTCTGACCGCCCCAGATGCCAATGATCAGGAACATCGGGATCAGACCAGCCTCGAACACCACGTAGAACAGCACGAGATCGAGCGCACAGAACACGGCGATCATCAGGGTCTCAAGGATCAGGAACAGGATCATATATTCCTTGACCCGCTCGTTCACGCTCCAACAGGCACCGATGACAACCGGCATCAAGAAAGTGGTCAGCAGAACAAAGAGAACCGAAATCCCGTCAACGCCCAGTTTGTAGGTCAGACCGCCAAACCACTCGTATTCCTCAACCAGCTGGAAGCCGGTGTTGGAGGGATCGAACTCTGTGTAGATCGCAATAGAGATCACAAAGGTTGCCAGTGTCGCCACCAATGCCAGTATCTTGGCATTGCGCTGTGCGGCCGCATCCGTGCCCCGCAGGAAAACCGCGAGGATAAGGGCTGCCAGCATGGGCAGGAAGGTAACAATAGATAGAAGATTGTCCATCAGTGTGCGCCTCCGCCGATCGCAAACCATGTAATAAGTGCAGCCAGTCCGACAAACATCGCGAAGGCATAGTGGAACAGGTAGCCGGATTGTGCCCGACCCGCCAGTTTGGTGAACCAGGGCACGATGCCCATGGCCAGACCGTTGAGACCGCCGTCAATCACAGCCCCGTCGCCTTTCTTCCATAGGAAGGTGCCGAGCCATTTCGCGGGACGCACGAAGATCACGTCGTAAATCTCGTCGAAATACCATTTGTTCAGCAGGAACTGGTAAAGGATGTGTTGTTGCGCAGCCAGTTTCTTGGGCAGTGCAGTGTTCTTGATGTAGAACATCCAAGACACGATAAAGCCGAGCAGCATGGCAACGAACGGGCTGACTTTGACCCACTTCGGCACGTCATGGGCATCATGGATGACGGTATTCGTGTCGTGGTTCATGTAAACCGCGTATTCAAACCATTCCTCAACGTGGTGGCCGAAGAAATCTTCGTACCAGAACATCCCTGCAAAGATCGCGCCAAGGGCAAGAACTGCCAGCGGGATCACCATAACCATCGGGCTCTCATGGGCGTGATCGTGGGTGTGTTTATCGCCCCGTGCCTCGCCAAAGAAGGTGAGGAAGATCAGACGCCAGGAATAGAAGCTCGTGAAACAGGCCGCGATCACCAGCATGATGAACGCATAGGTCGCAACACCGGTCCCGCCTGCAAAGGCGCTCTCGATGATGGCATCTTTTGACAGGAAACCGGCAAAGCCGATGTGTGTCAGCGGAATACCAACGCCGGTGATAGCCAGCGTACCGATCATCATCGCCCAGAAGGTATAGGGGATCTTCTTGCGCAGGTTGCCATAGTTCCGCATGTCCTGCTCATGATGCATCGCGTGGATCACGGAGCCTGCACCAAGGAACAACATCGCCTTGAAGAAAGCGTGTGTAAACAGGTGGAACATGGCCACCGGATAGGCGCCAACGCCTGCGGCAACGAACATATAACCAAGCTGCGAACAGGTGGAATAGGCGATAACCCGTTTGATGTCGTTCTGGACCAGACCCACAGTCGCTGCAAAAAAGGCAGTCGTGGCACCGATGAACACAATGAAATTCGGCGTGAAGGTTGCGTATTCCATCAGCGGGGACATACGGCAGACCATGAACACACCCGCTGTTACCATCGTCGCGGCGTGGATCAGCGCAGACACAGGCGTCGGGCCTTCCATCGCATCTGGCAACCATGTGTGTAGCAGCAGTTGCGCCGATTTACCCATCGCACCGACGAACAGAAGGAAGGTAATGACTTCCAGCGCATTCACATCCCAGCTCAGGAAGTGGACCGACTGCCCTGCGATATTGCGGGCGTTTTCCGGATCAAGAATTTCAGCGAAGTTAATGCTGTCAGACAGGTAGTATAGCCCGAAGATCCCGAGCAGGAAGCCAAAGTCCCCGACACGGTTCACAACAAACGCTTTGATATTCGCCGCATTCGCGCTCGGCTTGCGGAAGTAGAAACCGATCAGCAGATAGGACGCAACGCCCACACCTTCCCAGCCAAAGAACATTTGCAACAGGTTGTCTGCTGTCACCAGCATCAACATCGCGAATGTAAAGAAAGACAGATAGGCAAAGAAGCGGGGGCGATAGCTCTCGCCTTCTTTGAAGTTCTCGTCATGGGCCATATAGCCGAGCGAGTACATGTGAACCAGCGCCGAAACTGTGTTGATCACAACCAGCATGATTGCTGTCAGTCGGTCGATCCGGATCGACCAGTCGGTGGACAATGTGCCGCTTTCGATAAAGCGGAAGATTGGCGTGACTTGAACACCGTCATGGGCGTCATAACTAAAGAAGATGATCCAGGACAGAACCGCTGCCAGCATCAGCAAACCGGTGGACACATAGGTCGCCGCCGTTTCGCCCAATACCCGCCAGCCAAAGCCGCAGATCAGCGCGCCCACCAGAGGGGCAAAGAGGAGAATGGTTTCCATTGGTACGTTCTACCCCTTCATCACATTCACATCTTCCACCGCGATCGTGCCGCGGTTCCGGAAGAAACAGACTAGAATTGCAAGGCCGATGGCGGCCTCTGCTGCGGCCACGGTAAGCACAAACAGCGTGAAAATCTGGCCGACCAGATCCCCCAGATGGGTGGAAAAGGCGACGAGGTTGATATTGACCGACAGCAGGATCAACTCGATGGACATCAGAATGACGATCACGTTCTTCCGGTTAAGGAAGATGCCGAAGATGCCGATTACGAACATCATCGCGGCAACTGTGAGGTAGTGTTCAAGCGTAATCATCACAATGCTCCGGTTCTGGTACAGACAACAGTCATCACAACCCCTGCCCTGATTTAACGTCTTTAAGTTCCATCGCCGTGGCCGGATCGCGGTGCATCTGGTGCAAGGCGTTCTGGCGTTTGACATCCACGCGGTGGCGCAGCGTCAGCACGATGGCCCCGATCATCGCCACCAGCAGGATCAGACCGGACGCCTGAAACAGGTAGATGTAATCGGTGTAGATCAACTGGCCAAGCGCCAGCGTGTTGTGGGCTTCGGACAGTTCGGGTGTGGGCGATTGCAGCAACGCATCCGCGTTATCCGCCATGTTCCAGTGACCGTAAACCAGCCCCAGTTCGATCAGAAGGATCAGGCCGATCAACAGGCCGAGCGGCATAAAGCGCTGAATACCACCGCGCAGTTCCGCAAAGTCCACGTCCAGCATCATCACGACAAAGAGGAACAGAACCGCAACCGCGCCCACGTAAACAATCGCCAGCAGCATGGCGACAAATTCCGCGCCCATAAGGATAAACAGGCCTGCCGCACTAAAGAAGGACAGGATCAGCCAGAGCACCGAGTGCACCGGGTTGCGCGAAAGCACCACCATCAGGGAACCCCCGACGCCGGTTATCGCAAAGAGATAGAATGCCAATGCAGTGACGCTCATGTTTTCGCTCCATCCATGGCAAAGGCGGACATAGCCACCATGATTGCTTTTTGTGCGCCTGTCACAGCACCAACGCTGGTCATTTGCAGGATTGTTTCTGTAATTTCACGTTTCGATGCGCCAGCGGACAAGGCCAGATTGATCGCCGTGGTCAGAACCACAGTGTCCTCGGCCCCTTTTGCCGTCAGACCCGCAATCGTCGCAAGCGCACGGGTTTTGGCGTCAATGCCCTCCCCGACCAGTTCCTGCATCATGGCGGCGACGCCTTCGGGCATCATGTCCTTGGTGGCGTCAAACCACTGGGCCTGGGTTTTCGCAAACTCCTTGCCCATCTGGTCCGCCATTTGCTGGCTCTGCTTGAGAAAACCCTCAAACATCTTGTTTAAGTCGTTCATACCGCCCCCCCGCAAGCGAGCAGCAGGACTGCTCCTTTGGGATAGGTATCAATGCCTGGCTTGTCGGTCATCGGTACGGTGCATCCATTTCGATATTACGTGCAATCTCGGCTTCCCAGCGGTCGCCGTTCGACAGCAGTTTGGCCTTGTCGTAGAACAGTTCCTCACGGGTTTCTGTGGCGAACTCGAAATTCGGCCCTTCCACAATCGCATCCACCGGACAGGCTTCCTGACAGAAACCGCAGTAAATACATTTCGTCATGTCGATGTCATAACGGGTGGTCCGGCGGGAACCGTCCTCGCGGGGTTCCGCGTCAATGGTGATGGCCTGTGCAGGGCAGATCGCCTCGCACAATTTACAGGCGATGCAACGCTCTTCCCCGTTGGGGTAGCGGCGCAGCGCGTGTTCACCACGGAACCGCGGGCTGAGCGGGCCTTTTTCGTGGGGATAGTTCAATGTCGCCTTCGGGCCGAAGAAATACTTCAGTCCCAGTTTCATGCCGACAAAGAAGTCTTGCAGCAGGAAATATTTGGTTGCGCGTGCGTAGTCAAAAGCCATTAGTTTGACGCCTCCACTTGCCAGCGTGCCCACAGGCCGCCGAGATTACGATCATCCCCGTCGGTAAATGCAAGGATCGACACAACAACAACCCAGATCAGGGACATTGGCAGGAAGACCTTCCAACCGATGCGCATCAACTGGTCATAGCGGTAGCGTGGAACCACAGCCTTTACCATTGCGAAGAGGAAGAAGAAGAAGGACATCTTCAGCACCAGCCACAGCGCACCGTCCGGCAGACCCGGGATCGGGGACAGCCAGCCACCGAAGAAGAAGATAGACGTCAGCGCACACATCAGCCAGATGGCGATATATTCACCAGCCATAAACAGCAGGAACGGCGTTGAAGAATATTCAACCTGATACCCTGCAACCAGTTCGGATTCCGCTTCGGGAAGGTCGAACGGCGGGCGGTTGGTTTCAGCCAGCGCACTGATAAAGAACAGGAAAACCATCGGGAAGTGCGGCAACCAGTACCAGTTGAACAGACCCCAGTTACCCTCTTGTGCCTTCACAATATCCACAAGGCTGAGAGATCCGGTCGAGATGATGATACCAACGATGATGAAACCGATGGACACCTCGTAAGAGATCATCTGCGCAGCAGAGCGCAGAGAGCCGAGGAACGGGTATTTGGAGTTGGACGCCCAACCGCCCATGATCACGCCGTAAACTTCCAGCGAGCCAATGGCGAAGATGTAAAGCACCGCAACGTTCAGGTTTGCCAGAACCATATCTTCGGAAAACGGAATAACCGCCCATGCAATCAGGGCGAGGATGAAAGAGGCCAGTGGCGCCAGCAGGAACACCGTTTTATCGGCCCCGTCCGGGATCAGAACCTCTTTGAACACGTATTTCGCAGCATCCGCCACGGTTTGCAGCAAGCCCCAAGGGCCAACCACGTTCGGGCCGCGCCGCATTTGCACCGCGCCCCAGACCTTACGATCGCCGTAAACCAAAAACAGCAGGCTGATCATCACGAAAGCCGTGACCAACAGACACTGGCCGATCACAATCACCAGTGTGCCAAGGTTGGTTGCAAAAAATCCGTCCATAATCCGCCTCTTAAACCATCGGAATGTTGTTAGCACGGCAATCGGCTGCCGTAACTTCTGCATCTATAACGTAACGACCGCCCGGATGGGCGGATGACAGGGTGTAAACCCCCTGCCCGATCCAGTTACCGCGCTGGCGGCTTACATCGTTGCGCACCCGCCGTGCAAAACCGCTGCCGCGGATCAACGCGTATTGCGCGGCAACGCAATCGGTAAAGGCAAGAACGTCCTTCTCCGAAGCTGCACCGCGCATGTTGACGTCAAAACTGACCAGATTGCCTTCCAGCAGTTTGGTCTGAACTGTCCCGTATTCCGGCACAATATCACTCTCCACAGCCGGAGTCTCTCCGGTTGTGCAGGCGGCCAGAGCCGCGCAAGTGGATATGATCAGTGCGGGTTTCACAGGTTACTCTGCCGCCAGCTTGCCAGCACGCCGCGCCGCCGCATTTGCGGACAGCTCTGCCATCACCTGACTGGCGCGCGCAATCGGGTTGGTCTGGTAATGCTCTTTGATCGCATTTTCCAGTGCACCCGTCCCAAGGGCTTTGCCAGAAACCGGCTGCCAGTCATTTTCCGGCACCTGATCAATCGCGCCAAGATGGGGCACTTCGCCCATCATGGCCGCGCGCAGGGCTGTCAGACTGTCAAACGGCAGTGTGTGACCCAAAACACCGGACAAAGCCCGCAGGATTGCCCAGTTGTCCCGCGCCTCCCCGGGCGCAAAACCGGCGCGGAACGCCATTTGCGGACGCCCTTCGGTGTTCACAAAGATGCCGCTCTCTTCGGTATAGGCCGCGCCCGGCAGGATCACATCAGCGCGATGCGCCCCGCGATCCCCGTGGCTGCCCTGATAGATCACAAACGGACCGGCAGCGATTTCGGTTTCATCAACACCAAGGTTGAACACCACATCCGCCCGCGAAACGAGCGCCTCGGGGCCGTCCACACTGGTGCAGCCCAGATCCATCGCGCCCACACGACCGGCAGCCGTATGCAGCACCATGAATTTGGAATTGGTTTTCTCGGCCAGCGCCATAGCGGCGGCCAGAACATCCGCCCCGTTGTCACCCTGCAAGGCACCCTGCCCGATGATCACAAGAGAGGCTTTGTCCTGAACATCGCCGTGATCCCCGTCCAGCAGACCCGCCAGATCGGATACATCGGCGCCAACATGGGCATAATCATAGGTCAAATCAACCGCTTCGCCCACCAGACCAATATCCGCACCGCGCATCCATGCCTTGCGCAGACGCGCGTTCAGCACTGGCGCTTCGGCCCGTGGATTGGTGCCAATCAACTGGATCATCTCGGCACTGTCGATGTCTTCGATCGTGCCGGTGCCAACATAGCCCGAACGGTTGCCCGCTGGCAGTTTCGCACCATCTACGCGGCAATCCACCTCACCACCCATAGCGGTGATCAGGGATTTCAACGCGAAGGCGGCTTCTGTGCTGACCAGATCGCCCACCAAACCGGCAACGGACTTTCCGTCAACAGCGGTTTTGATTGCGGCAAAAGCCTCGTCCCAGCTGGCCGGTTTTAACTTGCCGTCAATCCGCACATATGGGCGGTCCAGACGCTGGCGGCGCAGACCGTCCCAGATAAAGCGGGATTTGTCCGACAGCCATTCTTCGTTCACACCATCATGGTTCCGCGGCAGGATACGCATCACTTCGCGACCCTTGGTGTCCACACGAATGTTAGAGCCAAGCGCGTCCATCACGTCGATGGTTTCGGTCTTTTTCAGCTCCCACGGGCGGGCGGTAAAGGCATAAGGCTTGGATGTCAGCGCACCAACCGGACACAGATCAATAATATTGCCCTGCAATTCCGAATCGAGCGTTTGGTTTAGATAGCTGGTGATCTCGGCATCTTCGCCACGACCGGTCTGACCCATCTGGGTGATCCCGGCAACTTCGCTAGTGAACCGCACACAACGGGTGCAGGAAATACAGCGGGTCATCTGGGTGTCCACAAGCGGGCCCAGATCCAGATCGTCCACCGCGCGTTTGGCTTCGCGGAAACGGGAGAAATCCACCCCGTAGGCCATCGCCTGATCCTGCAAATCACATTCGCCGCCCTGATCGCAAATCGGGCAATCGAGCGGGTGGTTGATCAGCAGAAATTCCATGACCCCTTCACGGGCCTTCTTAACCATAGGTGATTTTGTTTTCACCACAGGCGGCTGGCCTTCGGGTCCGGGACGCAGATCGCGCACCTGCATGGCACAGGAGGCCGCAGGTTTGGGCGGGCCGCCGACAACTTCGACAAGACACATGCGGCAGTTGCCAGCGATGGTCAGTCTTTCGTGATAACAAAACCGGGGAATTTCGACGCCAGCTACTTCGCAGGCCTGGATCAGCGTCATTGCGCCATCCACTTCTACTTCGGTATCGTCGATGATGATTTTGCGCAAATCGGTCATGCCGCCTCCCAAATCGAGCGCGCCGCGCTCTGGGCTTACTTTTGAGTAACAGCGGTCTAACACCGCCGTACAGCCAGATACCGCAGCTTGGCGCGGGCCTCAACCAAAGAAAAGCAAATTTGGGGGTAAAAAAGCCACAAAGTTCCATTTCAAAGCCATTGCGGCTCTGAAACGGAAACCCTTGCGAAATCAGGTTAATACCTGAGTATTTTTGTTAGTTACCTCTCGTAAAGCAGGGTGCCAATGGCACTGCCTCTGGCGATCTCCTTGCGGCCAAGCGCACACATAGAGGCCTTGTCCTCAAGGCTTGCGCCATTGGCTTTCAGATAGGCTTTGCCCCGTGCCTTAAGACGGTTTTTCTCGGCGCGGCTGTCCACAAAGGTTTCGATTTCCGATTTGGAATAGCCCATATCCTGCGCCTGTTTGTGAATCGCACGCAAGCGCCCTACCCCTTTGAAGATACGGCCGGAAATGCTGTCGCAGTTTTTGCGGATCTCATCGGCCAGCCCCACATACAGCAGACCGTCGTTGATCTCTTTCACCTCGCGCAGCGGGGGATTCGCGAGTGCAGTCGTCGCCATCATGCCGGTCAGTGCGGCAGTAAGTAAAATACGCATATTATTCTCCTGTCTTGCCCGATGGATCGGGTCAATGCTCAGAAGGAATAAATGGGGTGATCGCCGTGTTATGCAATAACACGCGGTTCACAGCGTGTTACAGGGGCGAAATATTGCCTTCGCCAAAGCAAAAACGCGCCCCGATTGACAGGGCGCGTTTTGAGAAATTAGGCAGAGTTCGGATTTACTCAGCAGCTACCGCGCTAACGCGGCCGGTGCGTTTATGCTTGATCCGGTCCTCGATTTCGTCGCGGAAATGGCGGATCAGCCCCTGAATGGGCCAGGCGGCCGCATCGCCAAGGGCGCAGATGGTGTGGCCTTCAACCTGTTTGGTCACATCAAGCAGCATGTCGATCTCTTCGACCTCGGCCTCGCCTTTGACCAGCCGATCCATAACCCGCATCATCCAGCCGGTGCCTTCACGGCACGGCGTGCACTGGCCGCAGGATTCGTGTTTGTAAAAGGCAGCCAAACGCCAGATCGCTTTGATAACGTCGGTGTTCTGATCCATCACGATCACCGCAGCCGTCCCCAGACCGGAGCGTTGTTCCCGCAGCCAGTCAAAATCCATGATCGCTTCGTCGCACATGTCTTTGGGCAGCAGCGGCACGGACGCACCGCCCGGAATCACCGCCTTAAGGTTATCCCAGCCGCCGCGAACACCACCGCAATGACGGTCGATCAGCTCGCGTAGCGGTGTGGACATAGCGTCCTCAACCACACAGGGGTTGTTAACGTGACCGGAGAAAGCAAACAGCTTGGTGCCCGCGTTGTTCGGACGGCCAAAGCCGGTAAACCATTCCGCGCCACGGCGCAGGATTGTGGGCACCACAGCGATGGATTCCACGTTATTCACCGTGGTCGGACAGCCGTACAGACCCGCGCCCGCAGGGAACGGCGGCTTCATGCGCGGCATGCCTTTTTTACCTTCAAGGCTCTCCAGCAGCGCTGTTTCCTCACCACAAATATAGGCACCTGCCCCGTGAGAGAGGAACAGATCAAAGTCCCAACCGGACTTCGCCGCGTTTTTCCCAAGCAATCCGGCGTCATAAGCCTCGTCGATGGCGGCTTGCAGAGCTTCCCGTTCGCGGATGAATTCACCGCGGATGTAGATGTAACAGGTGTTCGCATTCATCGCGAAACTGGCGATCAGCGCCCCTTCGATCAGCGTGTGAGGATCATGGCGCATGATCTCGCGGTCTTTACAGGTGCCCGGTTCGGATTCGTCAGCGTTAATAACCAGATAGGACGGGCGACCATCGCTCTCTTTTGGCATGAAAGACCATTTCAGGCCGGTCGGAAAGCCCGCACCGCCCCGACCGCGCAGACCGGATTTTTTCATCTCGTCGATGATCCACTCACGGCCCTTTTTGATGATATTGGCCGTGCCATCCCAATGGCCACGCTGCTGCGCGCCTTTGAGCGTGCGCTCGTGCATACCGTAAATATTTGTAAAGATGCGGTCCTGATCAGCGAGCATCGTCTAATCCTTCATGTTCTGGCGTTTGCGCCAGGCTTGATACAAAACAACCAGCGCCCAGAAGAACGCGGCCAGAGCGGCGAAATCGAACAGAAACGCAAAGCGTGTGGGCAGTCCGATCATCCCGCCTATCCAACTGGCCCCCATCCATATCACCATCGTCACGATTATGACGATAGAGGCGATCCGTATTTGCGCGGACGCCGGATCTGGATGGTCTTTGGCCAATCGGTCTTCCTTTCATATTAGCAAAGCCGACAGACTTTGCCACACCTGCCCTGAAGGTCAGGTTTTACCTGTATTCGCTGGCAGTTAACTGTCAGAGCCTTTGCCTTTGGTGCCGGCGAGCTCGCTTGCATGGGCAATCCAGCCGTCCCGTTCGATGCGGCCTTTGAATTTCAGACGGGCATCGACCCAAGCCACTTCTTCAGGGCGCCATTTGGCGATCTGGTCATAGTGGTAGAACCCCATTTCATTCAGGGTTGCCTCCAGCTTCGGTCCAACGCCTTTGATCCGTTTCAGATCATCAGGCCCTGCCTTGCGTGGTGCTTTCAATGTGCGGGGTTTCTTTTCCGCAACTTCTGCCACACCGGAGTCACTGGTCACGGCGGGGCCCTCTTCCTCGGCGGCTTTTGCGGCCGTGGTCACTTTGGGCTTGCCCTTGCTGCGATTTTCTTCTGCGTCCGTCTTGGTGGCCCTTTCCGGCGCGCTGACCGTGTGTTTCGGGGTTGCGGAGACACCGTCCTTGGGCGCGGGTTTGTCCTTTTTCGCGGTGGCTTTTTTCTTGCCACTGTCAAGCCAAGGGGTCAGGATCGGAACCTCGTCCCCTTGAATCCGCTTGATTGTATCCCCGATGTCGGTCGCCAGACCCACAGAAGCGTTATGCTCTGCGCGGCCTGCTTCATAGTCTTTCAACACCGTTGCACCGCCCAGAGGCTCTGCTGCGTAACGGCCGTTTTGCGGTCCGGGTGTCGGAACCTTGCCAGCGGCAAATTCCTCGATGATTTCGGCAAACCGTTCAGCGGTCAGGTCTTCGTAATAATCCTTGCCGATCTGAACCATCGGCGCGTTGGTGCAAGCGCCCAGACATTCGACCTCTTCCCAGCTGAACTTGCCATCAGCAGAGATCGCATGGGGCTGTGCCGCAATCTTTTCCTTGCAGACGCCGATCAGGTCCTCAGCACCGCAAATCATGCAGGAGGTGGTGCCACAAACCTGAAAATGCGCCACAGAACCAACGGGTTGCAACTGGAACATAAAGTAGAATGTCGCCACTTCCAAAACGCGGATATAGGCCATGCCCAGCATATCGGCCACGGTCTCAAGCGCAGGGCGGGAAATCCAGCCCTCTTGCTCCTGAACCCGCCACAACAACGGGATCACAGCGCTGGCCTGACGGCCTTCGGGAAATTTGGTCAACTGCGCTTCGGCCCATTTCTGGTTCATGGGCGTAAAGGCAAAACTGTCGGGTTGGTCAGGGTGCAGACGGCGTAACATTAGCGGTCAATCTCTCCGAAAACGATATCAAGTGTTCCGATAATGGCCGCAACATCAGCAAGTTGATGGCCCTTGGCGATATGATCCATAGCCGCAAGATGCAGGTATCCCGGCGCGCGGATCTTGGCTTTGTAGGGTTTGTTGCTGCCGTCCGACACAAGGTAGACCCCGAATTCGCCTTTAGGCGCTTCGACACAGGCGTAAACCTCACCCTCTGGCACATGAAAGCCTTCGGTGTAGAGTTTGAAGTGGTGAATCAGCGCTTCCATCGAGGTTTTCATCTCGGCCCGTTTGGGCGGCGTGATCTTGCCCCGTGCCAGCACATCGCCCGGCCCTTCGGCGTTCAGCTTGTCGATACACTGGTGAATGATCTTGATGCTTTCCAGCATCTCCTGCATCCGGCAGAGGTAACGGTCGTAGCAGTCGCCATTGGTGCCAACCGGAATCTGGAAATCCATCTCGTCGTAGCATTCATAGGGCTGCGAGCGGCGCAAATCCCACGCCATACCAGAGCCGCGCACCATCACACCGGAGAACCCCCAGTCGAGCGCTTCCTGCTCGCTCACCACAGCGATATCAACGTTACGCTGTTTGAAGATGCGGTTTTCGGTCAGCAGGTTTTCGATGTCTTTCAGGATCGCCGGAAACGCCGTGGCCCAAGTGCCAATGTCGTCGATCAGGTCTTGTGGCAGGTCCTGATGCACCCCGCCCGGACGGAAATATGCGGCGTGCAGTCGCGCACCACAGGCCCGTTCGTAAAAGATCATCAGCTTTTCGCGTTCCTCAAACCCCCAGAGCGGCGGCGTCAGTGCGCCCACGTCCATAGCCTGAGTGGTCACGTTCATCAGGTGGTTTAGGATACGGCCGATTTCAGAGAAAAGCACACGGATTAGGCTGGCACGGCGGGGCACTTCGACCCCTGTCAGCTTTTCAATCGCCAGACACCAGGCGTGTTCCTGATTCATCGGCGCCACATAATCCAGCCGGTCGAAATACGGCAGGTTTTGCAGGTAAGTGCGGCTTTCCATCAGCTTTTCGGTGCCACGGTGCAGCAGGCCCACATGCGGGTCGCAACGTTCGACAACTTCGCCGTCCAGCTCTAGCACAAGACGCAGAACGCCGTGGGCTGCAGGGTGCTGCGGACCGAAGTTGATGTTGAAGTTACGGATGCGCTGTTCGCCCACCTGTGCATCGTTAAAGGTGCCGTCCATCATTTTGCAGCCTCTTCTTTCTTCTCGTCACCGGGCAGGATGTATTCCGCACCTTCCCACGGGGACATGAAATCGAACTGACGGTATTCCTGAATGAGACTTACAGGTTCATAAACAACCCGCTTTTCCACCTCATCATAGCGCAGTTCGGTATAACCCGTTGTCGGGAAATCCTTGCGCAGCGGATAGCCGCGGAAACCATAATCCGTCAGCAAGCGGCGCAGGTCCGGATGCCCCGAGAACATGATCCCGTACATATCAAACACTTCCCGCTCAAACCAGTTGGCAGAGGGATGCACCGCGGTGATCGACGGAACCACTTCGTCCTCATGCACGGCCGCCTTCACGCGAATGCGCTGGTTGGTGTACATGGACAGAAAATGGTAAACCACTTCAAACCGCTTGTCCCGACCGGGATAATCCACGGCAGTGATGTCCACCAGTGTTGAAAATCGTGCGTTGCTTTCGGTTTTGATGAATTCCACGAAATCCGGCAGGGCCGCAGGGGACACCTGCACGGCCAGCTCGCCGGTTTTGGTCACTTCGGTGGCCAGCACAGCATCGCTGCGACCAGCCGCCAGTGCATTGCCCAGTTCTGTAAGAGCCTCTGACATAAGAGCGTCTTCCTTTCGCAGCTTAGCGAACGATTGTGCCGGTGCGGCGGATTTTGCGTTGCAATTGCAGGATGCCGTAAAGCAGCGCCTCGGCAGACGGCGGGCAGCCCGGAACATACACATCGACCGGAACGATCCGGTCACAGCCCCGTACAACGGAATAGCTGTAGTGGTAATACCCGCCACCATTCGCACAGGACCCCATAGAGATCACATAGCGGGGTTCTGGCATCTGGTCATAAACCTTGCGCAGTGCAGGCGCCATCTTGTTGGTCAACGTGCCTGCAACGATCATCAGATCGGACTGGCGGGGGGACGCGCGGGGCGCCGTACCGAAACGCTCCATATCATAGCGGGGCATGGCGGTGTGCATCATCTCGACCGCGCAGCAGGCCAGACCGAAAGTCATCCAGTGCAGCGACCCTGTGCGCGCCCAGTTGATGATGTCATCGGTTGAGGTCAGCAAGAAGCCCTTGTCCTGCAACTCTTCGTTCAGGGCGCGGGTGACGACCTCTTTATCCACACCAGCGGTGTTGGCAGTTGTGCTCACTCCCATTCCAGTGCTCCTTTTTTCCACTCATACGCAAAGCCGATTGTCAGGACGCCCAGGAACACCATCATCGACCAGAACCCCAGAACGCCAACATCCTTGAAGGAGGCGGCCCATGGGAACAGGAAGGCAACTTCCAGATCGAAAATGATAAACAGAATGGACACCAGATAGAACCGGATGTCGAATTTCATCCGCGCATCGTCAAATGCGTTGAACCCGCATTCATAGGCCGAAGTCTTTTCGGCATCTGGGTTCCGGATAGCAATAATAACCGCCGCAAGGATCAGCACGAGTCCGAGGCCCGCAGCTATCCCCAGAAACACCAAAATCGGCAGGTATTCTCTGAGCAGGTCTTCCATAGGCGACTCCTTCGCGCAAATCTGGTTGTCGGCATCGTTTAACTATCCCTGCCCCGTACCAAGGTCAACCAAGGGTCCGCCGGAATTGCGGCCAGAACCCAAAGAAAGTGCCGAATGTTCTGCTACTTGCGCAGGCGCAGGGCGGCGGGATGGATTTGGCTTGTCGCCATCTTGGCGATTGCGTAGCCTTTTTTGCAAGTCGCCAACTGAAAAAGAGCCCGAATTTGGCTGAAAAACTTGCAATTCTGAAGGGGCGCACCTTTTTTCTGGGGGTTGGCGCGCAAAAAGCCGGTACCACATGGCTGTCATTTTATCTGCGGGACCATCCGGAGGTGTATTTTTCTCCGATCAAGGAGATGCATTTCTGGGGCAATCGCAGCCGCGAGGACAACTGGCCGGCCTCCATGTTTCGCAAAAAACTGAAAGCACGGGAAGCGGAACTGGCCGCGGATCCCGATTTGCCCGCCAAAGGCGCTGTGGCGCTGCGCGAAAGGCTGCGGATGGGCAGCGATCTCGGGGCGTACCGGCGGTTTTTCCGCAGACGCGTCGGGGAAGCGCAGGTTTTCGGGGAAATCACCCCTGCTTATTGTGCATTGGAACGGGAGGAACTGGAGCTGATCCGCAGCCAGTATCCTTTGACAAAAATCATATTCCTGCTGCGCAATCCGGCAGACAGGCTTTGGTCGCAGATGCGGTTCTCCGAAAACTTCGAGACGCTTGCAGAGCTGGAAGCCAAGGTAGACGGCGTGTTTGACAACAAGCGTTACCGCGAACGCTATGATTATGTGACCGCCATGCGCAATTTGCGTTCGGTTTTTCCACCCGAAAAGCTGCATTTCGCCTTTTATGAAGAGTTGTTCACGCAAGAGGCCATTGACCGGCTGTGCGAGTTCCTTGGCATCAGCCCGCTGCCCGCCCAATTTGAACGCAGCCGCAATGTTTCGGTCAAAATGCCGCTCGGTCCTGCGCTGCGGCGCAAGATCGTGGAAAGACTTGCGCCGCAATATACCTATATGCGCGATGTTTACGCCGGAGATCTGCCCGCAAGCTGGCTGGCCGATCTGCAAATCCTAGAGCACGCAGACTGACGCCCACGTGTGAAACCACCCTACAGGCGGGCCTGCGCCCCTGACGGCCGCTGGATCACCCCGCCCAAGGGGCTTTCTCTTTGGCGAAGAAGGCGTTGATCCCGTCTGTTGCCTCGGAATCCTCCCAAGCCTCTACCAGCGCCTTGATGCTGTCCTCTATCTGCGCCGCGCTTATGTCACCGCCCTGTCCGCGGATCAGACGTTTGGTTTTCTCCACCGCACGCGGGGCGACAGAGAGATAGGGTTTCACCTCGGCCTCTATCGCATCATCAAGCGCGTCAGCATCCACCACACGGGCCAGTAGGCCGAGTTCCTGCGCCTCTGCGCTGTCAAACAGGCGCGCCGACATCATCACCCGCCGCGCCATCGGTTCCCCCATGCGCTTAATCACATAAGGCGAAATCGTTGCCGGAATCAGACCCAACCGCGTTTCGGTCAGACCGAATTTCACATCCGGCACGCCAATTGCAATGTCACAGACTGACATCATCCCGATGCCGCCGCCAAAGGCCTGCCCCTGAACGCGACCGATCAGTGGTTTTGGCAGGGTATTCAACGCACCGAGCATTCCGGCCAGTTCCCGTGCCCCTGCCGCCCGTTGTTCCGCAGTGGCGGCCATTTGTTCCTTCATCCAGCCCAGATCACCACCGGCGCAGAAACTGCGCCCTTCTGCGGCCAGCACCACCACGCGAATTTCGCCGTCCTGTGCGATCTGCGCCGCCGCCTGCGTCAACTCGCGGATCATCTGCGCGTTCATCGCGTTATGTTTGTCTGCCCGTGCCAGTGTCAGCGTCGCCACGCCACGGGAATCAGTATTCAGTGAAATCGTTTCAAACACGTTAAGTCCTCAGGGTTCGGGCGAATTCTGCCGCTTGCGCCAAAGCATCTAGATCAAGGCCGGTGTCATATCCGGCTTCCGCCAGCATCGCAGCCACCGATTCTGTTGCTACATTACCCGATGCACCCGGCGCATAGGGGCAACCGCCCAGCCCGCCGGCAGAGGCATCAAATACTGTGACACCTAACTCCAAAGATGCGCGGATATTCTCTAACGCGCGCCCTGCGGTGTCATGATAATGTCCGGCGAGCTTTTCAGCGGGAACCTCTGCCAGTACCGCCTGCAGCATCGCTGTGACCGTTTCGGGTGTGGCCTGACCAATCGTGTCGCCAAGACTGATTTCATAGCAGCCGAGATCGCGCAGGGACGCGGCGACCTCTGCCACTTTCTCCGGCGGGGTCGGCCCGTCGAACGGGCAGTCGGTCACGCAGGATATATAGCCGCGCACCGGAAGGCCGGACGCTTTCGCCGCTTCTGCCACTGGCACGAAACGTTCAATACTTTCGGCTACAGAACAGTTGATATTGGCCTGACTGAACCCTTCAGAGGCAGAGGCAAAGATGGCGATTTCATCGGCGCGGGCGGCAACAGCGCCTTCAAAGCCGCGCTTATTCGGCGTTAAAGCGGCATAACGGCACCCGTCTGCGCGGGAAATGCCCGCAAGAACATCGGCACTGTCGGCCATCTGCGGCACCCATTTGGGGGAGACAAAACTTGCCACCTCAATCCGGCGGAACCCGCAGGCGGACAGCATATCCACCAGCTTCACCTTATCGGTGGTGGCGATCATGGTCTTTTCATTCTGCAACCCGTCGCGGGGGCCGACCTCGAATATCTCTGCACGTTTGCTCATGCGGCGTCGGCCTCCTCTGGGTCTTCCATGCGGATCAGCAGGGCGCCATCTGTCACCTGCCCCCCCGCCGAAACCGGAACTTCTGCAATAACACCATCAAAGGGCGCGGTCATGCGGTGTTCCATCTTCATCGCTTCCAGAATTGCCAGCGTATCGCCCTTTGAGACGGTATCCCCGGCCGAGACCATGACCTCTTTGACTGTTCCGGGCATGGGCGCAAGGATAGTGCCCGCCCCCTGTTCATCACTGGCGCCGCGATCCAGCAGGTTGCGCAGGGCAAAGTGATGGGTCTGCGCCCCGAACAGGCTGATGCCGCCCCCGTGGGCCACAGCGCGGTAGTCCGGTTTCACGCCGTCAATGCGCCAGACATCCCGTGTTGCGACCTCAAAACTTTCCGCGTTAACAGTGCAATGCACCTTACCTTCCCCCAAGGCCCGCAAGACCACATCCTGCGCCCCTGCCTTGTGATCCAGCGGCACAGTCCGTGCCAGCGGCTCCCACAGGGTGAACCCTTTTTGCGGCATGGCCAGATCCAGTCCGGCCGCTTTGACCGCAGCCAAGGCCCACATCTGCGGTGTCGGCTCATCTTCTGCTACCAGCGATTCCTGATCCCGTGCGATCAATCCGGTATCAACGCGCCCTGCGGCAAAATCTTCGTGCCGGGTCAGCGCCCCCAGAAATGCAAGGTTCGTAACACAGCCCGCCACCTCGGTGCGCGCCAGCGCCTGTTCCAGCTTGCCGAGTGCTTGTGCACGGGTCGCCCCATGCACCACCAGCTTGGCAATCATCGGGTCGTAATGGGGCGTAATTGCATCCCCTGCCCGCACGCCGGTATCTGCCCGCGCACCGGCCGGAAACGCCAGATGGGACAGCGTCCCGATTGAGGGCAGGAACCCCCGTGCGGCGTCTTCGGCGTAGATCCGCGCCTCAAACGCCCAACCGTTGATTGACAGGTCTTCCTGCGATTTGGGCAGCGGTTCACCACTGGCCACCCGCAACTGCCATTCCACCAGATCCTGTCCGGTGATAGCCTCGGTCACAGGGTGTTCCACTTGCAGGCGGGTGTTCATTTCCATGAACCAGAAACCATCCTCGCGCAGCGGACCAGAGCCATCTACGATAAATTCGATGGTCCCCGCACCGGAATAGCCAATCGCTTTAGCCGCCCGCACCGCCGCTGCGCCCATTGCTTCGCGTACGGCGTCAGGCATGTCAGGTGCCGGAGCTTCCTCGATCACCTTCTGATGGCGGCGCTGAAGCGAGCAATCCCGCTCAAACAGATGTACCGCATTGCCGTGACTGTCGCCAAAGACCTGAATTTCAATATGACGGGGGTTCTGCACAAATTTCTCTACCAGCACATCCGAATTGCCAAAGGCTGTGGCCGCTTCGGAACGGGCCGAGGATAGTTCTGCGGCAAAATTCTTGGCCTCGTCAACCAAGCGCATCCCCTTGCCGCCGCCACCCGCGACTGCTTTGATCAGCACCGGATAACCGATGGCTTCGGCCTGTTTTGCCAGAAATGCGTCCTCCTGAATGTCCCCGTGATAGCCCGGAACCACCGGCACGCCTGCCTCTTCCATCAGGGCCTTTGCCGCATCTTTCAGCCCCATTGCGCGGATGGCATCGGCACTTGGCCCGATAAACACAAGCCCTGCATCCGCCAGCTTTTGCGCAAAATCGGGGTTTTCCGACAAGAAACCATAGCCCGGATGCACCGCCTGTGCGCCGGTATCAAGGGCTGCCTGAATGATCGCATCGCCGCGCAGATAGCTTTCTGCCACGGGTGCAGGCCCAAGCCGCACCGCTTCATCCGCCATAGCCACATGTCGGGCAGTGGCATCCGCATCGGAATAGACCGCAACAGTGGCCAAGCCCATCTTGCGACAGGTTTCCATCACGCGGCAGGCAATCTCGCCCCGATTGGCAATCAGTATTTTGTTAAACATCCCGACATCTCCGGTCTGTGCCCGCAGCATCGCGCGCAGGCGTTGTTTTGTTCGGTGCGGGGCAGCCCCCGCACGATAATTCATTGCATAAGCTTACATGCGGAAGACGCCAAAGCGGGTATCCTCAATCGGTTTGTCGAGACAGGCCCGCAGGGACAGCGCCAGCACATCGCGGGATTTGCGCGGGTCGATCACCCCGTCGTCCCACAACCGCGCCGAGGCATAAAGCGGGTGGCTCTGTTCCTCAAACATATCAAGGGTAGGCTTTTTGAAGGCAGCTTCCTCTTCCTCGCTCCAGCTTTCGCCGCGCCGCTCCATTCCGTCCCGTTTGACGGTGGCCAGCACGTCAGCGGCCTGTTCACCGCCCATCACGGAAATCCGGCTGTTGGGCCAGGACCACATAAAGCGCGGCGAATAGGCCCGCCCCGCCATGCCGTAGTTCCCCGCCCCGAAAGAGCCGCCAACCACCATGGTGATTTTGGGCACAGAGGTCGTCGCAACGGCTGTCACCAGTTTCGCACCGTGCCGCGCGATACCTTCGGATTCGGCCTTTTTTCCCACCATAAAGCCGGTGATATTCTGCAAAAAGATCAGCGGCACCTTGCGCTGCGAACACAGCTCTACAAAATGCGCCCCTTTCTGGGCGCTTTCGGAAAACAGAATGCCGTTGTTGGCGATGATGCCACAGGGCATGCCCTCAATATGGGCGAAACCGCAGATCAATGTTGTGCCGAAACGGGCTTTGAATTCATCAAACACAGACCCGTCCACAATCCGCGCAATCACATCGCGGATGTCATAGGGAGTTTTCAGATCTGCTGGCACCACATCCAGAATAGTTTCGGGGTCAAACTGAGGGGCCACAGCCGGTTTCAAAGCCAGCGCAGCCTTTACCGGCGGCGCAAGCGCCCCGACAGCCTGACGGGCAAGTGCGAGCGCATGGGCATCATCGTCGGCCAGATAATCCGCCACACCGGACAGGCGCGTATGCACATCACCGCCGCCCAGTTCCTCGGCGCTGATCACCTCGCCGGTGGCCGCCTTGACCAGCGGTGGACCGGCCAGAAAGATCGTGCCCTGTTCCTTTACGATGATCGAGACATCGGACATGGCCGGAACATAGGCCCCGCCTGCGGTACAAGACCCCATCACAACCGCGATCTGTGCGATGCCTTTGGCGGACATATTGGCCTGATTAAAGAAGATACGCCCGAAATGGTCACGGTCGGGGAAAACCTCATCCTGATTGGGCAGATTCGCCCCGCCACTGTCCACCAGATAAACACACGGCAGGTGATTTTCCTCGGCTATTTCCTGTGCGCGCAGGTGCTTCTTGACCGTCATCGGGTAATAGGTGCCGCCTTTAACAGTGGCATCATTACACACCACCATAACCTGACGGCCCTGCACTTGCCCGACACCGGCGATAACTCCGGCACAGGGGGCTGCGCCGTCATACATATTATGCGCAGCCGTGGCCCCGATCTCCAGAAACGGTGAACCGGGATCAAGCAGGTTGGCAACCCGTTCACGGGGCAGCATCTTGCCACGGGATACATGCCGCTCGCGGCTTTTCTCGCCGCCGCCAAGGGCTGCGGCTTGTGCGGCCTGTGCAATCTGATCCAGCAGCGCCAGATGGGTTTCCTTGGCTTCCATTATACGGTGTCCTTACTGTTGTCTTGCGGCGCTGGCAGGAGTTTACGCTCCATCATCCAGCGCAGCGAATAGGCATAACGGGCCGCGCGGGCCACATCGGTTTGAAAACTTGCGTTAACAGTTGCGCCCACCAACCCGCCGACCACAGGCACCACCTGCCCTGCCTTGCGCCCCGCAAGGGACACGCCAAGCTGACGGGCGATCCGGTCCACGACTTTCGCGCCCACCCAGTCAAGCGAGCTGTCAACGGCCTTGCGCACAGCCGGATCGGATAGCATTTTCGCCGCCTTATTAATGCGCTGAAGCGTTTCGTTGCGACTGTCAGAGGCACCGGAACTGGCCACTTCCAACACCATCAGCCGGAAGGCGCGTTCCGCTTCGCTGTCCCCGCCAAATCCATAGGCCGCAGCGGTTGCCCGTACCGTGCGTGCGGCCAGCACCAGCGTCGCGGGCACATCAACCGCCAGCCCCGCAGCGCCCCAGACACCTGCCGCAAAACCTGAAGAGGCATTCAGCCCCTGCGCCCATCCCTGCACGCGTATGGCAGCCACTTCGCAGGCGGCCGGATCGCTTGTATCGTGATCCATCGCTGGCAGGGTAAATCCAGCAGAATTGTCGGAGGCATCCACAGCCGCACGCACCCATTCCGGTTTGACGAACCGCCCGATGACCGGCCCCACCAGCGATGTGGCCCATTCGGTCCCCTTGCCTAAACGGGTCGGGCGTTTTTCCTCATAGGCGCGTTGCTGTGCGATGACATGATCAATAGCCTCGTGCATATTCCTGATGCTTGGCGGTTTACCGGACATGGCGTTACTCCTGTACGATACAGTAAGGCGAGAGGGATTTGCCTTGCAAGCAACTGTCAAACTCGGTCGAGAGTCCGGCAAATTCGCTGATCTCGCAGCCAAGCCGCGCCGCGTCTGCGCTTATATCGGCTTTTTCCTGCGCGACCCCGTTACATTTATTGCCGACATAGCCGAACCACTGCCCCAGAAGATCGGTTAACTGGCCGGAGCCTTCTGCTGTCAGACGCGCGTTCAGGGTCAGGGTGGTTGCATCCAGATGCGCACGCCAGTCTGCTTTCTGTTCTGCCAGACAAGTCAGGTGATCCTCACCCCCGACAGGAAATGTCTCGCACGGATGGAACAGCAGACTGCGACACTCTGGCCAGCTTGTCTGCCCCTGCTCCATCCCTGACAGGCAAGCCACGACGCGGGTCTGCTCCGAAGACTCCTGCGCTGCGGCAGGCAGGGACGCCACAGACAAAAGGCAAACAGCTATGGCCCGCGCGGATAGCATCAGGCTTCCTGCAGCTTCATCAGCTCGCGCCCGCACAGCATCCGGCGGATTTCCGACGTGCCTGCGCCGATTTCCATCAGCTTGGCATCCCGCATGATCCGGCTGAGCGGGCTGTCATTCAAAAAGCCTGCCCCGCCCATGGCCTGCACCCCTTGGGTCGCAACTTCCATCGCTTTTTCAGAGGCATAAAGCACACAGGCCGCTGCATCCTGACGGGTCACTTCGCCCCGATCACAGGCAGAAGCCACCGCATAGACATAGGCCCGCGCAGAGTTCATCGCCGCGTAAATATCCGCGATCTTGCCCTGCATCAGTTGGAAATTACCAATGCTCTGACCGAACTGCTTGCGCTCCACCATATAGGGCATGATGTGGTCCAGCACCGCGTGCATGGTGCCGACCCCGATGCCTGACAGAACAACCCGTTCGTAATCAAGACCGGACATCAGGACGTTAACGCCCTTGCCCTCTTCGCCCAAAACATTCTCAAACGGCACTTCCACATCATCGAACACCAGTTCGGCCGTGTTGGATCCGCGCATCCCCAGCTTGTCAAAATGGGCGCTGGTGGAAAAACCTTTCATGTCCTTTTCGATCAGGAAGGCCGTCATACCGCGTGGGCCAGCCTCGGGATCGGTTTTTGCGTAAACCACCAATGTGTCCGCATCCGGCCCGTTGGTGATCCAGTATTTCGTGCCGTTCAGCGTGTAATACCCGTTCTTCTTTTCTGCCTTCAGTTTCATGGACACAACGTCAGAGCCTGCACCCGCTTCGGACATGGCCAATGCGCCCACATGCTCGCCCGAGATCAGACCGGGCAGATATTTCTTTTTCTGCTCCTCGGTGCCGTTCAAATGGATCTGGTTCACACAAAGGTTGGAATGGGCGCCGTAAGACAGGGATACACTGGCAGAGGCCCGCGCGATTTCCTCTACCGCGATTGTATGGGCCAGATAGCCCATATCAACGCCGCCGTATTCTTCCTTTACCGTGATCCCGAGCAATCCCAGATCGCCCATTTCCTTCCACAGCTCTGCAGGAAACACATTCTTCTGGTCGATTTCCGCCGCGATCGGGGCAACCCGTTCCTGCGCCCAGCGGTGCACCATATCGCGCAGGGCTTCGATTTCCTCGCCACAGGCGAAATTCATTGAAGAGGTGAACATACGAACTCCCAGATCGTTGGCCGGCTTTGCGCCGGCAATTAATTGAACACTCGTTCACATAATAGGAGCGGTATCCCCTTTTGTCCAGTCAGAATAGAACGACCTGAAAGCCCCCTGCCAGTGGCGGGGGCGGGTTTGGATATTTGCACCAAAAAGAGGCGAACTTCGGGATGGAATTGTCAGGGACGTCGGGCTAGCCGGCTTGATGCAGGATGCCGGCTTCTTCGCGGATGATCTGCGCGATTACATCACAGTCCTGTAGCGAGAAGGTCAGCGGCAGGCGCATATCCATCAGTCCGGCGAGAATCCGGTCGGTTTGTGGGAGGGATTGCGCGGAAACATACTGCCAACTGTCATGGCGCGAGGTGAAGCCTACGGGCGTGTCCGCGCCGAACCATTTCAGCTCTACCCCCCGTGCTGCGGTACGCTTTTGCAGCGCAACCATCTGCTCCGCCGTGAAATCGGGGCACAGGAACTGGAAGGAGGACATCACATAAGATTCCGCTTCGGGCCGTTCTATCACCTTTACACCGGGGGTATTGGCAAGACCGGACTCGACCCTTTGATAGCGGGCATTCCACGCCGCGCATTGATCCGGCAGATTGCGCAACTGGGGCCGCAGGATCGCCGCGCGCAGGTTGTCCATCCGCCCTGAACAATTGGGCGTTTCCAGTCTGATCTGCTCGAAAACCTCGGCAGGCGGTCCGGCGGTGTGCCGTTCATACAACATATAAGAGCCGGACAGCATGATCGCACGGGCGGCCAGCTCTGCATCATCTGTCACCAGAAACCCGCCCTCGCCCGAGTTCAGATGTTTGAAGGTTTGGGTGGAATAGCACCCTGCCACCCCGTGACGGCCGCTTGGCACCCCGTTCCATGCTGCCCCCATCGTGTGGGCGCAATCCTCGATCACCTGCACACCGGCCCGGTCGCAGATCGCCATCAGAGCATCCATATCAACGATGTGTCCTCGCATATGGCTAAGCATCAGGAACCGCGCCTTGGTTTGCGCAATCTTCATTTGCAGATCGTCCAGATCCATCACCAGCTTGTCCGTCACCTCGACAAACACTGGCGTGCAGCCTGCATTGGCAATCGCACCGGGCACAGGGGCAAGGGTGAACGCATTGGTCAGAACCGCGTCTCCGGCCTGTGCGCCGGCGGCGCGCAAGGCAGCCGCAAGTGCATAGCCGCCCGATGCCACCGCCAGACAATATTTCGCCCCAGTAAAGGCGGCAAATTCTTCCTCCAGTAGCGCGGTCTCCCCCTTTTCCCCGTCCGAAAGATTATAGCGGTGCAACCGCCCGTGACGCATCACACGCACTGCGGCCTCTATCGATTCTTCGGGGAGCGGTTCTTGCTGGGTGAAATTTCCGGTGAAAATCTGGGACATTTTGGCGCCTTTGGTTTCTGCGCACAACCAACAGGAACAGCCGCTAAAGATCAATGGGTTGCAGATTGCTAAAGCGCAACGCAAACCGGACTTCGGGAATTGCGAAACCGTCCGGTTCAGCGCACCAGACGGTCGGCCAGATCCGGCAGTTCATCGTAGTGATGCAGCAGGGCTTCCGGCTCCATTTCTGCGACCCCGTGACCGGAGGGGCCGAATGTGACCAACACGCTTGGCACATTCGCGTTGCGCGCGGCAGAGCGGTCGTTGTCCGTATCCCCGATCAGAACCGACCGTTCCAGATCGCCCCCCACGCGGCGGATGGTTTCCCACAGATGTTCGGGATCAGGCTTGCGCACCGGCAGCGTATCCGCCCCGAGCAAGGCCCCGAACATCGAACGCACCCCGAGCTGCGCCATCAGGGTTTCGGCCAGTGCCTCGGGCTTGTTCGTGCAAACGCCCAGCAGATAGCCGCGGGATTTCAGCTCTTCCAAAGTTTGTTCGACATTTGGGTAGAGCCTTGTATGCACAGCGATATTTTCACCGTAATGACGCAAAAGCACGTTATATTGGGCATCTACCGTAGACTCGTCCCAAGGCGCCCCGATCCGCGAGAACCCCAGTCGCAACATGGCCCGCCCGCCATGAAAGGCCGTCAGCATATCCGCTTCGGGGTCCAGCAGCAGACCGTGCCCCAACCCGTCAAAACAGGCATTTGCCGCAGCAATCAGATCACCGCTGGTATCCGCCAGCGTCCCGTCCAGATCGAAAATAACAGACTTCATACCGTTCCCTTTTTCGCCCACATGCCACAGCTTGTAACGCAATGAAAGTTTTCTTGTGCACGGCCCCCTTTTTGTGGCCTTGCTTTTAGGCTAGGTGACATGGAACAGAAAATTTCCGAGGGGGCAAGATGCCTGTAGCAGTGGTAATTCTGGCAGCCGGACAAGGCAGCCGCATGAAATCGGATCTTCCCAAAGTCCTGCACAAAGTGGCCCATGCGCCCCTGCTGGTGCATGCCATGCGTGCGGCGCAGTCGATTGAGGCGGACCGTATTGTTGTCGTCACCGGACATGGCGGCGCTGCGGTGGCCAAGGCTGCAACGGATTACGACGAAAGCGCCGTGATCGTGACGCAGGACGAACAGCTTGGCACGGCCCATGCCGTCGATCAGGCCCGCGATGCACTGGCGGATTTTGGCGGAGATGTAATCGTCCTGTACGGCGACACGCCATTTATCCGTGAAGAAACCCTGCAAGACATGCTCTCTGCCCGCCAATCCGGTGCGGGTGTTGTTGTGCTCGGTTTTGATGCTGCAGAGCCTGCGAAATACGGACGATTGGTGCTGGATGAAAAGGGCGGTCTGGAACGGATCGTCGAAGCCAAGGACGCCAGCCCTGAAGAACTGGCGATCACACTGTGCAACTCCGGCGTGATCTGCGCCGATCGCGCCATTATGTTTGACCTGATAAAAGCCGTTGATAACAACAACAAAAGCGAAGAATATTACCTGACCGATCTGGTAGGTCTGGCGCGAAACAAGGATTTGCCCTGCGCGGCCATTACCTGCCACGAGGCGGAAACCTTGGGCGTAAACTCCCGCGTTGATCTGGCCGCAGCCGAAGCCACGTTCCAGACCCGTGCGCGACTGGAGGCAATGGAAAACGGCACCACGATGCCCGCCCCCGAAACTGTGCATTTCGCTTATGACACCTATGTCGGGCGCGATGTGGTGATCGAACAAAACGTGGTGTTCGGCCCGGATGTCACGGTGGAAAGCGGTGCGCATATCCGTGCCTTTTCCCATCTGGAGGGGTGCCACGTCAGCGAAGCGGCGGTCATTGGCCCCTATGCCCGTCTGCGCCCCGGTGCCGAAATCGGTGGTGGCGCAAAAGTCGGCAACTTTGTCGAAGTGAAAGCCGCGCTGGTGGCATCCGGCGCCAAGATCAACCATTTGTCTTATGTGGGCGATGCCGAGATCGGTGAGGACGCCAATATCGGGGCGGGCACGATCACCTGTAACTATGACGGTGTTTTCAAACACAAGACCGTCATTGGCGCACGTGCCTTTATCGGATCAAACACGGCACTGGTCGCGCCGGTCGCGATCGGTGATGATGCAATGACAGCCTCCGGTTCGGTTGTCACACAGGATGCCGGTGAAGGTGATCTTGCTATTGCCCGTGCCAAACAGGTGAACAAAACCGGTCTGGCGCTGCGATTAATGAACAAATTACGCGCAGCCAAAGCTGCTCAGTCAAAGGACAATTAAGATGTGTGGTATTGTAGGCATCCTTGGCAATCACGAAGCCGCCCCTATTCTGGTGGACGGCTTGCGCCGGCTTGAATATCGCGGTTATGACAGTGCGGGTATTGCGACCGTGCAGGATGGCAAACTGGAACGTCGCCGCGCGGTTGGCAAACTGGTTAACCTGTCAGACCTTCTGGTGCATGACCCGATCAAGGGCAAGGCTGGCATCGGTCACACCCGCTGGGCCACCCACGGCGCACCGAATGTGCAAAACGCCCACCCGCATCAAGCCGGAGATGTGGCGGTTGTCCACAACGGCATCATCGAAAACTTTCGCGAACTGCGCGAGGAACTGTCTGCGCAGGGCATCGGGTTTGAGACTGAGACCGACACGGAAACCGTTGTTAAACTTTGCGAAAGCATTTTGAAACAAGGGCTTGATCCGATTGAGGCCGCGCGTCAGACTGTGGCCCGTCTTGAAGGTGCCTATGCGTTGTGTTTCCTGTTTGACGGGCAGGACGATCTTCTGGTCGCCGCGCGCAAAGGCTCTCCTCTGGCGATTGGGCATGGGGACGGGGAAATGTTTGTGGGGTCCGATGCGCTCGCACTCGCCCCGATGACCAATAAAGTGACATATCTGGAAGAAGGCGATTTTGCCGTCGTCACCCGCGCCGGTGTGGAGATCACAGATGCCTCCGGTGCCCGTGCAAACCGCGAGATGCGCGAGATTTCCCACGGTGCGATCAGTGCCGACAAAGGGGTCTACAAACACTTTATGGCCAAGGAAATTGCCGAACAGCCGAGCGTTCTGGCAGAGGCTGTCAAACATTATGCTGCAGCGGACGGGAAATCGATCCAGCTGCCCGGCGCGGATCCTGATTTCGCCAGCATCGACAAAGTCACTATGGTGGCCTGCGGCACGGCTTATCTGGCCTGTAATGTGGCGAAATACTGGTTCGAACAACTTGCCCGCCTGCCTGTGGAACTGGATATTGCGTCGGAATTCCGCTACCGCGAGCCGCCGCTCAGCCGGAACTCTTACGCCTGTTTTGTCAGCCAGTCCGGTGAAACTGCCGACACTCTGGCCGCCCTGCGCTATTGCAGCGACAACGTGGATAAAACGGTTGCCGTCGTGAATGTACCGGAAAGCTCCATCTCTCGCGAAGCGGACGTCTCCCTGCCCATTCTGGCAGGCGTGGAAATTGGCGTAGCCTCCACCAAGGCGTTCACCTGCCAGTTGACCGTATTGGCCGCACTGGCCATTCAGGCAGCACGGCAACGGGGTAATATTGACGCAGCGCAGGAGGCCGAACTTGTGGCGGCCCTGCATGGTTTGCCCGGTGTGATGAACCTTGCGCTGGAACAGGAAGCGGCGATCAAAGCGACCTGCGCGCAGCTTGTCCATTCCCGCGACGCCCTGTTTCTGGGGCGCGGCGCGATGTTCCCGCTGGCCCTTGAAGGCGCGTTAAAACTGAAGGAAATCAGCTACATCCACGCCGAAGGTTATGCAAGTGGCGAACTGAAACACGGCCCCATCGCGCTTGTCGACGAACATATGCCGGTGGTGGTTATGGCGCCCCGGGACGAGCTGTTCGACAAAACCGTGTCCAACATGCAGGAAGTGATGGCACGGGGCGGCAAGATCATTCTGGTGACAGATGCCCAAGGCGCGAAAGAGGCCGGCGAAGGTGCATGGCAGACCATCGTTATGCCGACCGTGCATCCGATGTTCGCGCCGATTGTCTACGCGGTTCCGGCGCAACTGCTGGCCTATCACACTGCCGTTTATAAAGGCACGGATGTGGACCAGCCGCGCAATCTGGCCAAATCGGTGACGGTGGAATGACCCCCGAACAGGCGCTGCAAGACATCAAGGCACTGGCAGACCGGCAAAAGGCTGCGGAAATGGCCGCCTATCACAAGGTGGAGCGCCCCTATCTGGGCGTTTCCAACCCGCAGCTTGATGCGCTGTACAAAGACTGGCGTAAGGAAACGGATATTCCGCAACGCATTGAGATTGCGGGTTATCTCTGGGACAGCAACATCCACGAAGCCCGCATTGCGGCGGCTAAACTACTGACGCAGGCACGGATCAAACCGGATCAGGCGGTCTGGGAGGAAATCTGTCGCTGGGTGCCCATGTTTGACGCTTGGGCAATCGCCGATCACGCTTGTGGCGCGGGTGCAAGACGGTTGTTTCTGGACGACGTACGGCTTGATACGGTCGAGGGTTGGACACAGGATGAAAACCTCTGGGTGCGCCGTGCAGCACTGGTGATCACCCTGCCCTGGACCAAATCCACCCATCCCAAACCCGAAGAACTGGCGCAGCGGGAGCGTATTCTCGGCTGGGCTGCGGGCTATGTGAACGATCCCGAATGGTTTATCCAGAAATCCATAAGCTGGTGGCTGCGCAGCCTGTCCAAACATGATCCCGAACGGGTGCGCCGCTTTATGCACGACCACGGAACAGACATGAAGTCCTTCGCCCGCAAGGATGCAACACGGTTGCTCTGATCCGTATCAAACCCGACCTGAAAACAAGAAAAGCCGGCGCATCTGCACCGGCTTCATCATTTCTCAGGATTTATCGGTGATCAATCGTCCCGATGAACCTTTTCTTTACGCTCGTGCCGTTCCTGTGCGGCAAGGGACAGTGTCGCAATCGGACGGGCATCCAGACGTTTCAGGGAAATCGGCTCCCCTGTTTCGTCGCAATAACCGTAAGACCCGTCCTCGATCCGGCGCAGGGCGCTGTCGATCTTGGCAACCAGCTTGCGCTGGCGGTCCCGTGTGCGCAATTCCAAAGCGCGGTCGGTTTCTTCGGAGGCACGGTCAGCAACGTCCGGAATGTTCCGTGCGCCTTCCTGCATACCTTCGATGGTGTCTTTGCTGTCTGACAGAAGATCCGCCTTCCAGGCCAGTAGCTTGCGCCGGAAATATTCTGATTGACGTTCGTTCATAAATGGTTCGCTGTCGACCGGACGGTAGTCGGCATCAAGAATGACTTCAGCTTTCATTCTTTTCTCCCTAAAAAAATCACTATGCAGTGCCATGACGTTCTCACCCAACGTTTGCGCATCCAATATCCGAGTCGTAACGTATTGTCACCCCACTTCCTTCTTAGGTTGCAGCATTGTGACGGGAATACTAGATTGCCCCCAAGCTATCAGGGAAAAGCAGAAAAATGAAGTTTGAAGGCACGCAACAGTATGTTTCCACCGACGATCTGACCGTAGCAGTGAACGCTGCAATCGCGTTGGAACGCCCTTTGCTGGTCAAGGGGGAACCCGGAACCGGCAAGACCGAACTGGCGATTCAGGTGGCCAAATCACTGGGATTGCCGCTGCTGGAATGGAATATCAAATCCACCACAAAGGCCCAACAGGGCCTGTACGAATACGATGCGGTTAGCCGCCTGCGCGACAGTCAGCTTGGCGAGGAACGTGTCCATGATGTGAAAAACTACATCAAGAAAGGCAAACTTTGGGAAGCTTTTGAAGCCGGCGACCGTCTGGTGTTGCTGATTGATGAAATCGACAAAGCCGACATCGAATTTCCGAACGATCTGTTGCAGGAACTCGACAAGATGGAATTCTACGTCTACGAGACCGGCGAGACAATCAAAGCCAAGAAACGTCCGATCGTGATCATCACGTCGAACAACGAAAAAGAACTGCCCGACGCCTTTCTGCGCCGTTGTTTCTTCCACTACATCCGTTTTCCAGAAATGGAGACTTTGAAACAAATCGTAGAAGTTCACTTCCCCGGCATCAAACCCGCGCTGGTGGCAGAGGCTCTGACACAGTTCTACGACATACGCGAAACACCGGGGCTGAAGAAAAAGCCCAGCACCTCTGAGGTGCTGGACTGGTTGAAACTGCTGCTGGTTGAGGACCTCGACCCTGCGGATATGAAGCGGGACGGCAAGGACGCCCTGCCCCGCCTGCACGGTGCCTTGTTGAAAAACGAACAGGATGTGCATCTATTTGAGCGGCTCGCCTTTATGGCGCGGGGCAACAGATGACCACAAGCGTTCGCTATGTAACTCCGGCGGATGAATCCGACTGGCGGGCGTTGTGGAAGGACTATCTGGCCTTTTACGAAACCAGCCGCGATGAAGACGTCTATGCCGGAACGTGGAAGCGCATTCTCGATCCGCAGGAAGGCATGTTTTCGATGGTGGCCGAAACGCCAGACCACGGTGTCGTCGGTATCGTTAATTTTCTGTATCACAGCCATTTCTGGGGGCCAGAGAACCGCATTTATCTAAACGACCTCTACGTGCGCCCCGATATCCGTGGCACCGGAGCGGGCAAAGCCATGATCGACGCCGTCGTCGCCCATGCAAAGGAACATAATTGCCCGCAGGTCTGGTGGTTAACAGCGGAAGATAACACCGTCGCGCGAAAGCTTTATGACGGCGTGGCTACGCTGGCCCCTTTTGTAAAGTATCAGATATGAATTTCTGGCGCGGCGCAGCCTTCGGACTGTCGGTGATGGCCCTCTCTGCCTGCGCAGGACCGATGGCCGATGTGGTGAGCAAACGCTCCGATCCCACCGTCCAACTGTCAGGGATGAAAACCTTTCACGCGCCGCCCCCGGCCGCTGGTGTGGCCCGCTCCAATCTGGATGTGTTTGAGGAATTTCTGGACCTGACCTTCGCACTGGAAAGCGGACAGGATCTGACAAAGTTGTCCCGCTTTGAAGGGCCGATCACGGTGGCTCTGGTAAACCCGACACATCAGGTGGTGGGGCAGGATCTCGACCGGCTGATCAAACGCTTGCAAACAGAGGCGAATATCCCGATTTCGCGGGTTCAAACCGCTGCTGCGGCCAATATCGTGATCGAAATGGTGTCCAAACGCCAGTTGCGCCGCGCCGCGCCCACCGCCGCCTGTATCGTGGTCCCCCGCATGAGCAGTTGGGCAGAGTTTCGCAAGAACCGTTTTAACCGCCGCGCAGACTGGACCTCTCTGGAGGTGCGCAGCAGGGCTGCGGTTTTCATGCCGCGCGATATTTCCCCGCAGGACGCGCGGGATTGCTTGCACGAAGAACTTGCACAGGCCATCGGACCGCTAAACGATCTTTATCGCCTGCCGGATTCTGTCTTTAACGATGATAATTTTCACATTGTTTTAACCCCTTACGACATGATGATCCTGCGCGCTATGTACGCGCCGGAATTGCACTCGGGCATGGCAAAACACGAAGTCGCCGCCGTGTTGCCCCGCATTCTGGCCCGTGTGAATCCGCAGGGTGCCGGTCTTGCTCCGCTGCATCGACAGGAATCGCCGGGGTCCTGGGTGCGTAAGATCGAGATCGCTCTCGGGCCGGATGCTTCTGACAAAACCCGTATCGAGGCCGCGGCGGATGCGGTGCGCATTGCACAGCAACTGGGGATGACCGATCACCGGCTCGGCTTTAGTTACTACGCCCGCGCCCGCGTCACCGCTGCCACAAATGGTGTGGAAGCTGCAGCAGACTATGCCCGTGCCTACGCAAATTTCTCAAAGATCTTCGGACCGTACGACATTCACACCGCCCAGGCCGGATTGCAGATGGCATCCCTTGCCATGTCGAGCGGAGAGTTCCGCCAAGCGCTGCAGTTCATCGAAAGCGGTTTAATTACCGCAAAAACCGCACAAAACGGCCGTTTGATGTTCAGCCTTCTGGCTATGAAAGCGGAAATCTACAAACTTGCAGGGCGCACAGATGAAGCCACCGCGCTGCGCACGGAAGCCGTTGCATGGGGGCAGTACGGCATCCATCCGCCAAGCGAGATCAACAAGCGGCTCGATTTCATTGCAAACCTGCCTCCCCGCCTGCCCCAGAAAGAAAGTTAAGCTATGTTTACAATTCCGGCCTTCCTGATCGGCGCAATTATCGGGTGGTACCGCGCCCGCAAATTTGGCGGCAAAACCGCGGATAAACTGCAGTATAGTGTCATTCACGGCATCATTTTCTTCCTCCTTGCGCTCTTTGCAACGGTTATGGTGGACTGGTTGGGGTTGGTCTAAATGTTCCTGCGTTTCTTTGAAGCCCTCCGCGCTGCGAAAATTCCCGTTTCCCTGAGGGAGTATCTGGCGTTTCTTGAAGCCATGAAAACCGGCCTTGTGCTCTACGATGTGGAGGGATTCTACTTCCTCGCCCGTGCCACGATGGTGAAAGACGAACGCAATCTCGATAAATTTGACCTGGTATTTGCAGATGTGTTCAAAGGCATGGAAAACCTCTCTGTAGATGACATCCTGAACGCCGTGGATGTGCCCGACGACTGGTTAACCAAACTGGCAGAAAAGCATCTGACACCCGAAGAAATGGCCGAAATCGAAAGCCTCGGCGGGTTTGACAAGCTGATGGAAACCCTGAAAGAGCGCCTTAAAGAGCAGGAAAAGCGCCATCAGGGCGGGAATAAATGGATTGGCACAGCGGGCACCTCTCCCTTCGGGGCGTACGGTTACAATCCTGAAGGCGTTCGGATCGGCCAAAAGGAAAGCCGTCACCAGAAGGCGACGAAAGTTTGGGACAAGCGAGATTTCAAGAACCTCGACGATTCTGTAGAGCTTGGCACACGTAATATTAAGGTCGCGTTAAAGAGGCTGCGGAAATGGGCCCGCGCCGGGGCCGAAGACGAGCTGGACCTGAACGGTACAATCCGGGCGACTGCTGAACACGGCTATCTGGACGTCATCACCCGCCCCGAGCGCCGCAATGCGGTTAAGGTACTGTTATTCCTTGACGTTGGCGGTTCAATGGACAGTTACATCAAGCTGATCGAAGAGCTTTTTTCGGCGGCAAAAACCGAATTCAAACATATGGAATATTTCTATTTTCATAATTGTTTGTACGAAGGTGTCTGGAAGGACAACGCACGGCGCTGGACCGAGCAAACCCCCACATGGGATGTATTGCGGACCTATGGATCTGATTACAAATGTATTTTCGTCGGTGACGCCGCGATGAGCCCCTATGAAATTGTCTATAAGGGCGGCGCGAACGAGCATTGGAATGAGGAGCCTGGACAGGTCTGGCTGGAACGGGCGCAGGAACAATGGCCCGGCTCGGTCTGGATCAATCCGGTAAAAGAACAATATTGGCAGTACACCCATTCGACCATGATCCTTAAGGAAATCTTTAACGATCGCATGTATCCAATGACGCTAAAGGGCATCGAAGCGGCTATGAAAGAATTGGGCCGCTAGTCGCCTGCGGTTGGAAAAGTTGGACACATTCGGGTGAACCTCTTGCGGGTGGCTTGACAGGTTGGCATCGCGCCTTCAGGCTTTTTACATGTTTTTTCGCTCCTTTATATTTGTAGCGATGCTGGCTGGACAGACAGCGGCGGAATGCCCTGCGCTGCCGGAACGTCAGACGGAAAGATCTGACCTGTTAGAGAAACTTGCAAAAGCTGACGATTATGGAACAGCACAGCGCGCAGCCAATGCGCTTTGGCAATTCTGGCACGTGGCACCGGACGAAATTTCACAAGAAATGCTGGATTCCGGCGTGGACGCAATCCGCTATGGGAATTACATTCTGGCTGAAGAAACGCTCACCCGATTAATCCGCTATTGTCCTGAATATGGCGAAGGCCATAACCAACTGGCATTCGTTTATTTCCTGCGAAGACAGGATTCGAAATCTTTGGACCTGTTGACCCGCGCTCTCGAACTGGAGCCAGCCCATTTTGGCGCCCTATCCGGCATCGCATTAATCCACATTCGCAACGGCCGGACAGCGCTGGGTCATATCTACTTGCGACGTGCGGTCGCCCTTCATCCTTGGCTAAATGAACGGGCCCTGCTGGAACAACCGGTTCCCGACGGAAGCACCGCTAACGAATTGTAAAGTTCGGAGCGCCACGAATTGGTCCTTCAGACCCACATCATAGCGCCTACCTGTGAAGAAAACGTTAAACACCGATAGCCTTTTTACCCTTCCGTAAAAACTCAACCAATTTAGTGAGCAAGATCACTTTTTTGCCGTAAAATGGTTGTCGGCAGATTTGTTTTTTTTATAACCTTAAGTTGAGGCTGGATTTTGGTATTTTTGACCGGATAATAAGGCCTTACGGGGCATTGGCCCCTTCATTTAGCATAGCCTCCGGCGAATCTTGATCGCGTCGGATGCGTTTAAAAACTCTAACGGGAGAAAAATTAGAAATGGCTGACTTTATTGGGACCGAAGAAGACGACGGCTTGGTTGGCGGGCTGTTTTCCGACATGATTGTGGGCATGGAGGGAAACGATCTTCTTGCGGGTCTGAATGGCGATGACACCCTGGACGCCGGAGCCGGGGACGATGTTCTGATCGGGGGAATCGGAGACGACGTCATGTTTGGCGGCAGCGGGAATGACAAGATTGTCATGACAGCCGGTGACGATCAGGTATTTGGTGGTGGCGGTAACGATAAATATTTCGTTAACGGTTATGCGGGTGACTGGTCGCTGATAACCGACACCTCGGGCATTGATACACTGAATTTCGCGGGCGGCATTACCGGCGCGGACATTGACCTGTCGCCCGGTGCCCTGTCTTACGTGGACGACCGTGTGATCGAAATTTCTGGCCTCAAAGACTCCGAGCGCCCGTTGGAACTGGTGCTTCTGCAGGACCTGTCCGGCTCCTTCTCCAATGACCTCGTTACGGTGAACGGTTTGGTGGACGACCTCATCACCTCGGTCAGCGGGCTGGCGGATGATGTGCGTTTGGGGCTGACCTCTTTTATTGATAAACCGCTGTCACCTTTTGGATCGTTTGGGGATCACGAATACAAGACCGAGCTTGGTCTAACCAGCGACACGGATGTCTGGAAGACAGCGGTGACAGGCCTTTCTACCGGTAGCGGAAATGACGGGCCGGAATCCCAGATGACGGGTCTATTGCAAGTTGCCTTGCGCACTGCCGAGGTCGGCTGGAGCTCCTCCTCTCTTAAAGTTGTCGTGCTGACCACGGACGCCAGACCCCATTTCGCTGGCGACAATCCGGACACCGCAAATAATGGAGACACCGTGCTGGACGGTCCGGGTGGAGACGGCACCGGTGAGGATTATCCCTCGGTCGAGATGGTTAAAGCCGCGCTGCTCGACGCGGGGATTATACCCGTGTTTGCTGTCACTTCTGACGTTACGGCCGACTATCAGGCTCTGGTTGATGCTTTTGGTTTCGGTACGGTTGTGCCTTTAAGTTCGGACAGCTCGGACATTATCGCAGCCTTTGAAGACGGTATTAGCGGCGCAGCGGATTCGCTGATCGAAAACGCCATTGGGACTGCCCACCGCGACGATATTTTCGGCAATAGCGCGGATAACATGATCAAAGGCAAAGCCGGCAATGACAAAATTCGCGGTGCCGGCGGCGATGATTACCTAAAAGGAAACAAAGGCAAAGACAAACTAGATGGCGGCAAGGGCCATGACATGCTCGACGGCGGGGCCGATAAGGATAAACTGACAGGCGGTGCCGGAGCCGACACCTTTGTCTTTGATGTTTCCCATCCGGATCATTCCCGCGATGTGGTGAAAGACTATGAAGACGGTGTCGACAAAATCATGGTGCTGAATGACACAATGCTGTCCTTTGCCGACATTGACGTGCGGCAGGCCGGCGGCAAAACTATCCTGTCCCATGACGGCGATGACTTTGCCTTGCTGAAATCCACCAATTCAGCGGATATTGATGCAACTGACTTCGTGTTCGACATCGCCTGATCGCTGACGCATTCAGATTCATCGTAATGATCCCCATACTGCCCCTGACACATTGTGCTGTCAGGGGCAGTTTTCTGTTTCAGGCACATATCTTTCGCAGGCTTTTCTATTCATTTACTTTCCTTTCATGCAGGGGCTGGTCTTTCCCAGCTTACTTCCCATATCTTAAAATATGCTGAAACTGACTCCGATCCTTCTCGCCCTGCTTTACGGCTTTGTTTATTATAGATTTTCAATCTGGCGGACCCAATCGGAGCTGGATGCGAAATCTACTGAACTGGCCGATCCTGTGTTGCGAAAACTGTGTAAACGCATGGCCGATTCGCTGGATCTGGCGCAGGTCAAAGTGCATATTTACGAGATTGATCCGGTGAACGGGCTTGCCGCGCCGGACGGGCGCATTTTTATCACCCGCGGTTTTTATAGGAAATACCAAAGCGGTGAGGTCAGCGCCGAAGAAATTGCCAGCGTCATCGCCCATGAGCTCGGGCATGTGGCGCTTGGGCATTCGCGGCGGCGAATGATTGATTTTTCAGGACAAAATGCTATTCGAGTCGCGCTTGGCATGGTGTTGGGGCGTCTTATTCCGGGGGTTGGCATCTGGCTTGCGGGGATGTTGTCAGGGCTGCTGGCGGCCCGTTTGTCGCGGCAGGATGAGTATGAAGCGGATGCCTATGCTGCGGCGCTTTTGACCAAATCGGGCATCGGAATCGCTGCGCAGAAATCCCTGTTTACCAAACTTGACGCGCTGGCCGGAAGCAGCGGCCAGCCGCTCGCCTGGTTGATGAGCCATCCGAAAACCGCCGAAAGGATTGCCGCGATTGAGAAACTGGAACATCGCTGGCAATAAATTTCCGACTGTTTACCATTAATTTACACTCCTGCCCTTATGTTCCTCATCAACAGCCGAACGCAGCGTGAAAGGGCAACTGATGTTGAAACGGTTACACTATGAGAGCCGGATCACCGGACGGCTCGGACCGTTGGCTTTGCTGACGCTGCAAAAAAAATGTGTCCGCCGCAATATAGAGTCGGGCATTACCAGCTTTTTGTTCGTTGACAGGCAGCGGATTTTTCAGGTGCTGGAGGGAGAAACCGAAGATGTAGATGCAACGATGGAGCGGATTGCCAGCCACCGGATGCACAAAGACATAAAGGTTCGTGCGATCATGCGGTGTTCGGAGCGCAAGTTTACCAGTTGTCCCTTTGGCGTGACCACACTTCACGATGCAGAGTTCAAGCGCGTTATGAATGCGGGCATGCAGCGGGACTTTTTCAAGCTGGACGTGCTTCAGGCGGAGCGGTTTTTAGGAATTATAGCTTCCCGCAAGCGACGGGCGCTTCGGCCGGAGGAGTTCGAGGCGAGCGCCAGACGGTTCCATTCCAAAGCTGCCGGTCGGACCGCTTCGTCAGCGGCACACACGCCTCAGGGTGGCAAGATCTATGTGCCAGGTCACCAACCGGATAAACGGGCGGAGGCTTGAACGCCCCTTGCGCTGCCCCCGTTTGGGCGCCGATCACACAGAAACGCTCGGCTTCACGTTCAATAAGCTATAGCGCGCAGTTTATCGGATTTGTTGCGCGGGGTTCCAGTTTGCCGCGGGACCAAGAACCTGAACTGACTTGCTCAACTCTGGCATTATTGCCTGACATCCAGATACCGCCGCAGTGAAAATCTGATCTCGCCCTGAACCCTTACGTGTTTTTTATCTTTTCACCGGATTAAATCTGCGTATAAAGGCTGCATGATTACGCAGACACATATCCATAATATCGCCACCGCTTTTGGTGCCACTGCTGCTGCGCTTCTACTACTTAGCCGCCTCTGAGCGTGTCGGGGTCCGGCGCGTGCGCTCAGGGGAGAGTCAAATCCGCGCTGGAACGAACCCGAAAAGCTAAGTAAATCAAAGAGATACTGAAATGAACGATACAGCAATACAAGACCGCGTCTTGATTTTTGACACCACTTTGCGTGACGGGGAGCAATCCCCCGGCGCCACCATGAGCCACAATGAAAAGCTGGAGATTGCCCAGTTGCTGGACGAAATGGGTGTGGACATCATCGAGGCCGGTTTTCCAATCGCCAGTGAAGGGGATTTCAACGCGGTCAGCGAAATTGCCGCCCGTTCCCAGAATGCTGTGATTTGCGGTCTGTCCCGCGCGGACAACCGCGACATTGACCGCTGCTGGGAAGCGGTCAAACACGCGAAACAACCGCGTATCCACACGTTTATCGGCACCTCCCCCCTGCACCGTGCTATTCCCAATCTCAATCAGGATGAGATGGTGGAACGGATCCACGACACCGTAACCCACGCCCGCAACCTCTGTGACAATATCCAATGGTCTCCGATGGATGCGACGCGCACAGAGGATGACTATCTTTGCCGCGTGGTTGAAGTGGCGATCAAGGCCGGTGCGACGACGATCAACATCCCCGACACCGTGGGCTATACCGCCCCGCGCGAAAGCGCAGAGCTGATCCGGATGCTGCTGGAAAAAGTGCCGGGCGCGGATGAAATTATCTTTGCCACCCACTGCCACAACGATCTGGGCATGGCGACCGCGAACTCTCTGGCTGCGGTTGAGGCCGGAGCCCGTCAGGTGGAATGCACCATCAACGGACTGGGCGAGCGGGCGGGCAACACCGCACTGGAAGAGGTGGTCATGGCGCTGAAAGTGCGCAACGACATCATGCCCTACCGCACCGATATTGACACCACCAAGATCATGAACATCAGCCGCCGTGTCGCCACCGTCAGCGGTTTTCAGGTGCAGTACAACAAGGCCATCGTCGGCAAGAACGCTTTCGCCCATGAAAGCGGCATCCATCAGGACGGCATGCTGAAGAACGCCGAAACCTTTGAGATCATGCGCCCCGAAGACGTGGGTCTGTCCGAAACCAACATTGTGATGGGCAAACATTCGGGCCGTGCGGCGTTGCGTTCCAAGCTCAAAGACCTCGGGTATGAGATGGGGGACAACCAGCTTAAGGATGTCTTTGTCCGGTTTAAGGCCTTGGCCGATCGCAAGAAGGAAGTGTACGACGACGACCTGCTCGCCCTGATGAACGACGAAGGCACCAATGCGGCGAACGATCGTGTACAGGTGAAATCATTGCGGGTGGTTTGCGGCACCGAAGGTCCGCAGCAGGCCGATCTGACCCTGACAATCGACGGCGTTGACCACAGCGTTTCCGCCACGGGCGATGGTCCGGTGGACGCTTCGTTCAATGCTGTGAAACAGCTGTTCCCCCACAGCGCGACACTGCAACTGTACAACGTGCATGCCGTGACCGAAGGTACAGATGCGCAGGCAACTGTCTCGGTTCGGATGGAAGAGGCCGGCAAGATTGTGGTGGGCCAATCCGCCGACACTGACACCGTTGTGGCCAGCGCACGGGCCTATGTGAACGCCCTGAACAAGCTGCTGGTGCGCCGCGAAAAAACGGCTCCGGCGTAGACAGCCTGATTCTTGAATAAGACAACGGGCAGGTTGCAAAAATCTGCCCGTTGTTCGTTATGTGCAAGTATTAAGTGAAAGAATGGGCAAAGCCCCCCTATTCTTGGCGCGATAACGCCTATTTTTCACAAGCCCCACCTTTACCCCGCGCGTCCGACCTCGCTATAAACAGGCCTTCTGCACCGTGTTTCTGCACGGTACCAATTCGTGCAAGCAAAGGCGGCAACGCATGTATGGAAAACTTCAGGGTTTATTTTCTGTGGATATGGCAATTGACTTGGGGACAGCAAACACGCTGGTCTATGTCAAAGGTAAAGGCATCGTTCTGAATGAACCTTCGGTTGTCGCCTATCACATCAAGGACGGTGTCAAACGGGTTCTGGCCGTTGGGGAAGACGCCAAGCTGATGCTGGGCCGCACACCGGGTTCCATCGAGGCAATCCGCCCGATGCGCGACGGTGTGATTGCTGATTTCGACGTGGCCGAAGAGATGATCAAACACTTCATCCGCAAGGTGCACAAACGCTCTACCCTGACCAAGCCGCGCGTGATTGTCTGCGTGCCTTTCGGGGCGACTCCGGTTGAAAAACGCGCGATCCGCCAGTCGGTTCTCTCCGCCGGGGCCCGTAAGGCTGGGTTGATTGCAGAACCGATTGCCGCTGCAATCGGGGCCGGTATGCCGATCACCGACCCGACAGGCAGCATGGTTGTCGATATAGGTGGCGGGACCACCGAGGTTGCGGTTCTGTCGCTGGGAGACATCGTTTATGCGCGGTCCGTGCGCGTGGGCGGGGACCGGATGGACGAAGCGATCATCAGTTATCTGCGCCGCCAGCAAAACCTGCTGATCGGGGAAAGCACTGCGGAACGGATCAAAACCACCATCGGCACGGCCCGTATGCCTGAAGACGGGCGCGGGACATCGTTGGAAATTCGCGGGCGCGACCTGTTAAACGGTGTGCCGAAAGAAACCGAAATCACACAAGCGCAGGTCGCGGATGCGCTGGCCGAGCCGGTGCAGCAAATCTGCGAAGCGGTTATGACCGCCCTTGAAAGCACCCCGCCCGATCTGGCCGCAGATATTGTGGACCGCGGCGTGATGCTGACCGGAGGCGGTGCACTGCTCGGGGAACTCGATCTGGCCCTGCGCGAACAGACCGGACTGGCGATTTCTGTCGCAGACGAGAGCCTGAACTGCGTAGCACTTGGCACCGGTAAATCGCTGGAATATGAAAAGCAACTGCTTCATGTTATTGATTTCGACAGCTAATGCCTGTGACGGATATTCATGGCCCATCAAAATGACAGCGAGGTCTATTTTCGCCGCGTCGTAAGGCGCGTGCTGATCTCTGTCCTGCTGGTTTTTCTGGTCGCGATCTTCATGATCTGGCGGATCGACAATCCCCGTGCCGAACGGTTCCGCATGGCGATGATTGATCGGGTTGTGCCCAATCTGGAATGGGTGTTCGCGCCCGTGGCCCATATGTCCAACATGATTTCGGATTTTCAGGCCTATTCGCGTATTTACCAGCAAAATCAGGAACTTCGCCGTGAATTGCAACAGATGAAAGCCTGGAAAGAGGCTGCCATCCAGTTGGAGCAAAAGAACGCGAAACTGCTAGATCTGAATAACGTCAAACTGAACCCCAAACTGACCTACACCACCGGAGTCGTGCTGACAGACAGCGGCAGCCCCTTCCGCCAAAGTGCGCTGATCAATATCGGGCGGCATGACGGTGTGGTTGACGGCTGGGCGGCGATGGACGGTTTGGGGCTGGTGGGACGGATTTCCGGTGTCGGCAAGAACGCCTCCCGTGTGTTGTTCCTGACCGACAGTTCCAGCCGCATCCCGGTAGAGGTCACGCCTTCGGGCCAAAAGGCCATTCTGGCGGGCGATAACACCCCCTTGCCCCCGTTGGAGTTTATCGACGGCGTGGATCAGGTGCGCGCCGGTGACAGGGTTGTCACTACGGGCGATGGCGGGGTGTTTCCGCCGGGTCTGCTGGCGGGAACCGTGTTTCTGAGCGGCGACGGCCGTCTGCGGGTGAAGCTGGCGGCGGATTATCGCCGTCTGGAATTTCTGCGCGTGATCCGCCACCTGCCCTCTGCGCCGATCTCCGAACCCGGCCGTCTTGTCGGTCCAACCCTGCCCGGTCAGGTGAGTGCAGGCCCCGATGGATGATGTCTCGCTGGTTCAGCTTTGGGCCCGCCGCTCGCTTTATATCGGGACCGGATTTGCCATCATCCTGTGGTCTATCGTCCCCTTTGACCTTAGCGCGGGCGCCCTGCCCGGTCCTGATATTCTTTATTGCATCACAATGGCTTATGTAGTGCGCAAACCCGAATGGGCGCCGGTTTGGGCGGTGTTTCTGGTCTTTTTCTTCCGGGACATCCTTACCCTTGCGCCGCTTGGCCTGTTCACCCTTTTGATCGTACTCGGCACAGAGGTGGTACGCTCAAACATTCAGGCGTTTCGCGAGTATAGCTTCGGACTGGAGTGGCTCTGGATGGGCACGATCTTCTTCATCATCACCATCCTGCAACAGATCATTTTGCTGATGACCCTGACCCATACACCAAGATTTGTAGAGCAGCTCTATCTTATGGTTTTCACCATTTTGCTCTATCCTGTTATTGTCGGCGTGATGAAATTCGGTTTCGGCTTCCAGCGGCCCCGTCCCGGGGAGTTGGACGCTTGGGGAAAAAGACTATGAGACGCCCTGTCAAACCCGGTCGCCTGCGCCAGATGCTGACACGCCGCACAATCCTGCTTGCAGGGTTGCAGGCGGGTATTATTGGCACGCTTGGCGTTCAGATGCGCCGGATCGCGGTAGAGCAGAACCAGTCTTTCCGCCTGCTCGCTGAGGAAAACCGCGTCAACATCCGCCTGATCCCCCCTGTGCGTGGCCTGATCTTTGACCGTCTGGGCAAACCGCTGGCCTATAACGAGCCGAATTACAAAATCGACATGGTACGAGAGCAATCGGGCGACCCTGAAACCGTCCTGCGCCGTCTTGCGACCATCATTCCGATCAGCGAATCCGACATCACCAGCGCATTGGAAGAAATGAGCAAGCGACGCGGCTTTGTGCCAGTCACGGTTGCCGAAGATCTCGATTGGGAACATATCGCCGCGGTCAGCGCGAACGCCCCCGCCTTGCCCGGCATCACGCCAGAGCTCGGGCACTATAGGATCTACCCACAAGCCGATGATTTTGCCCATATTCTGGGGTTTGTCGGGCCGGTTTCGGATTACGATCTCAGCCAGACCGATGACGATGACCCGCTGCTGTTGATCCCCCGTTTCCAGATCGGCAAGAACGGGATCGAGCGGCGCATCGAAAAACCGCTGCGGGGCAAATCCGGCGTTAAACGGATTGAAGTGAACTCCATCGGGCGCGTCATGCGGGTATTGGGCCGCGAGGAAAGCCAGCCCGGCGCCAATGTGCAACTGACCATCGACAACCGCCTGCAACGCTATGCGATGGAGCGGCTTGGCAAAGAAAGCGCTGCTGCCGTGGTTATGGATGTGCGCAACGGCGATATCGTGACATTGGCCTCTGCACCCAGCTTTGACCCCAATAAATTCGTGCGCGGCATTTCTACCACCGACTGGAATGCGCTGAACACGGATATTTACAAACCGATGCTGAACAAGACCGTCACCGGCACCTATCCTCCGGGGTCTACCTTCAAGATGGTTACAGCCCTCGCTGCGCTGAAAGGCGGATTTGTGAAGCCCGACGACAAAGTCTATTGCGGCGGCTATCTGGAGCTGCACAATCGGCGGTTCCATTGCTGGCGGCGGGGCGGCCACGGCAAGGTCAACATGCACGACAGTCTGAAAAAATCCTGCGATGTTTATTATTACGAGATCAGTCAGGAAGTGGGCATCGAGAATATCTCTGCGATGGCCAAAGAGTTGGGCATCGGTGTGGAACACGAACTGGAACTGCCCGCCGTGCGCGAAGGGCTGGCCCCAACCAAGGACTGGAAAAAACGGCGCAGGGATGCTGATTGGGTGATCGGGGATACGCTGAACGCCTCCATCGGTCAGGGCTTCGTGCTCGCCTCCCCGATGCAGCTCGCGGTGATGACAGCGCGAATTGCTTCTGGCACCAAAATTTCCCCCCGTTTGGTGAACGCAATCGACAACCGCCCCCAGCCCGTCAAAGGACGCGAGCCCCTTGATATTGATCCCGAACACCTGAACGCCGTGCGCAAAGGCATGTACGGCGTCGTGAACGAGCGTGGCGGCACCGCCGGACGGTCCCGCATCCGCAAGGAAGGCTGGGATATGGCCGGAAAAACCGGCACCAGTCAGGTCCGCTTCATCACCAAGGAAGAACGCGCACGCGGCGTCATCCGCAACCGTGACCTGCCTTGGGAACGCCGCGACCACGCGTTGTTTGTGGCCTATGCCCCGGCCGACAATCCGCGCTTCTCGATCTCCGTGGTTGTAGAACACGGCGGCGGCGGCTCCACGGTCGCTGCGCCGATTGCACGGGACATCATGCTCGAAGCGCTCGAACTTTCCGAAGATATGGATTACCGCTCGCTGCCCACAGACGTGCGCGCCGGACGGGAGCGCCCGGACGACAAAGCATGAGCTATCTCGAACAGAATATCCGCACCATACCCACCGGCCTATCCAAAGTGCTCTACTTCAACTGGCCGCTGGCCCTGTTGCTGACAGCCGTGGCCTGCACCGGCTTTCTGATGCTCTATTCCGTGTCTGGCGGAGACATCGAACGCTGGGCCCAACCCCAGATCATCCGCTTTGCGCTCGGCATGGGGGTGATGATCTTCATGGCTTTTATCCCGATCAATTTCTGGCGTGAAATCAGTGCCTTCGCCTATATCATCGGGATCGCATTGCTGGTGGCGGTGCCCTATATCGGGGAAACCCGTGGCGGGGCGCAACGCTGGATCGATTTGAAATTCATGACACTGCAACCCTCCGAGTTGATGAAAGTGGCGGTGGTGATGGTGCTGGCGCTCTATTACGACTGGCTGGACGAACGGCGCATTTCCCGTCCTTTCTGGGTTGCGCTGCCAATCCTGCTGATCCTGCTGCCAACCTTTCTGGTGCTCGGCCAGCCGGACCTTGGGACTGCGCTACTGATCATGGCCGGAGGCGCGATAGTCATGTTCATCGCCGGTGTCAGTTTCTGGTATTTCGGCATTGCGATCCTGTCCATCGTGCTGCTGGTAACAGCGGTTATCGCCTCCAAAGACACCGAATACCAAATGCTGAAAGACTATCAGTACAAACGGATCGAGACCTTCATTGATCCCTCATCCGATCCGCTCGGGTCGGGGTATCACATCACCCAGTCCAAAATTGCGCTTGGGTCGGGCGGTCTGACGGGGCGCGGTTTCATGCAAGGCACCCAGCAGCGGCTGAACTTTCTGCCTGAAAAACACACGGACTTCATTTTCACCACTCTGGGAGAGGAATTCGGCTTTGTCGGCGGCATCGTATTGCTGGCGCTATACGGGCTGATCCTGATCTTTTGCTATGTTTCGGCCCTGTCAAACAGGGACCGCTATGGGTCACTGGTGACAATTGGGGTCGGAACGACCTTTTTCTTCTACTTCGCGGTAAATATGTCGATGGTCATGGGTCTGGCCCCTGTGGTGGGCGTGCCGCTGCCGCTGGTCAGCTACGGCGGATCGGCCATGATGGTCTTGCTGATCGCCTTCGGACTGGTACAAAGCGCCCATGTCCACCGACCAAGATAAGGCTTTGCAATGATCAATATCCTGTTTTCCGCACGCGCGGCACAATGGCCCGTTTACCGTGCCCCGCTGGAAACCGCTTTTGCAGAGAAAGGTCTGGAATTCACGCTAACGGATCACACAGACTCCCCCGAAACCATCGACTATTTGGTTTACGCACCAGCACGTGAGGACGATGACCTGAGCGTCTATTCCAACCTCAAGCTGATCCAGAGCCTTTGGGCAGGCCCCGACAAGCTCCTTAAAAACAAGACATTGACCCAGCCAATGGCCCGAATGGTCGATCCGGGCATGACTCAGGGCATGGCCGATTACGTCTTCGGCCATATCATGCGCCATCATCTGGAAGTGGACCGTTTCACCAACGCCAAACCGGGAGACTGGCTGATGGACTGGGCCCCGCCCCTGCCCGCAGAACGCACAGTTGCCATCCTTGGCATTGGCGCGCTTGGCATGGCCTGCGCCAAAGTCGCCCACGACTATGGGTTCAACGTGATCGGCTGGAGCCGGACACAAAAAGACGACGCCCCCTTTGCCTGTTACGCCGGTGCAGAAGGTCTGGAAAAAGCGCTTCGTGAGGCAGACATCATCGTCACGCTTCTTCCCAATACGCCTGCGACCGAGAAGGTGATTAACGAAAAGACGATTGCGCAGATGAAGGACGGTGCCGCCCTTATCAACCCGGGTCGCGGCCAGTTGATCGACGACGACGCGTTTCTGGCCGCCCTGAACAGTGGTAAAATATCAGGGGCCACTCTGGATGTGTTCCACACGGAACCGCTGCCCGCCGAACACCCCTACTGGCACCACCCGAATGTACTGGTAACGCCCCACGTCGCCTCTGAAACCCGCGTAGACACGGCTGCGCGGGTCGTCGCAGAAAACATCGCACGGGTGGAAAAAGGACAAAACGCCCTTCACCTGATTGACCCGGCGCTCAAATACTAATCCAGCAGCGGGGGCATTCTGCCCCCACACCCCCTGAGGATATTTCCCCCAAAAAGAGCCGTTTCAATGTTCCGACAAATACTCCCGCCGGAGGCACCCGACAGAGCGGATTAACGCAGGATCGGCGGTTTGTCGGGATTTGAGCCGGGCGCCTCAAGGCTGCGGGTTTTAGGGGTTTCCGGTTCCGGCAGGTCAAAGCGCAGGCCGTGTTTGGCGAGCGCGCCGCTCAGCGGATTTTGCGCGTTCAGGAACACCACGTCGAGCGTTCCGGCCTCGATCCCTGAAAACGTCAGTGCCTCGGAAATGGCGGCTGCGATGGCGCTTTGGGCTTCGGGGATGGCCTCTATGAAGGCCATAACATGGCTGCGGGGCCGGTTTTCGTATTCGATCTGCGCGAGATAGGCGAATTTGGCCAATCCGGCCATAGTTGCTAGTTTCGTATCCAGCGCCGTGATGAGCGTTTCAGGCAATGTGCCGGGCGGATAAATCGCGCTTGGCGTAGCCTCCTGCGCTTCCGGTCCTTTCCCCAGCGTTTCGTTCAGCCAGTCCACCGCCGTATCGGGCAGCAACATGGAAGACGGCGCCACGGCAAGGTTCAGGCCAAGCCCGATTCCCTGCCCTGCCAGCAGAGCGGCGATCTGGCGGCCTGCCATCGCCAGAAACGGCGTAATTGATTGGGTAAAGCGCGCCATACGCTCTTCGCTGTCAAAGACCAGCGCGTATCGTGCGCCTTCGACCTCAAACACCGCGGGGGTAATGCGGTCGGCAACGGGCTCGGTTTCGAGCACCAGAAACATTTCGCTGTCGGCCACACGTTCGTAAAACGCCATCCGTTTTGCGGTGTCGTCCGGTGCGGCTTCCATAGCGGCGTGGGCAGTATCAAGAGGGGTCATAAAAGCTCCGTTATGCGCTTGCGCAAATGGGGGATCAGGTCGGTTTCGAACCAGGGGTTCTTCTTTAGCCAACTGGTATTGCGCCAGCTCGGGTGTGGTAACGGGATAATGGCGGGATCGTATTTCTGCCAGTTTCTTACCGTTTCCGTCATGGACTTCGTGTTCAAATGCCACTTTTGTGCATATCCGCCAATCAGCAGGGTAAGCCGTATCTGCGGCATCAGGGTCAGAGTGTCCGCCCGCCACTGATCAGCGCACAGCTTTGGGGGCGGCAGGTCCGATCCTTTTGCATCATAACCCGGAAAACAGAATGCCATCGGAAAAATCGCGATCCTGTTCTGATCGTAAAACGTCTTGCTATCGACGCCCATCCACTGGCGCAGCCGCTCCCCCGAGGCGTCGGTAAAGGGACGGCCCGAGACGTGGACCCGCGCACCGGGCGCCTGCCCTACCACCATAATCCGCGCAGTTTGGGACAACCAGACAACGGGGCGGGGTTGGTGGGCCGTTTTGGTGACGGCGAACCGCTCTGCACAAAGGCGGCAATCGCGGATCTTTTGTATGTGGTCCGAAAAACTGCTCATTGGTGGCCATGTAACAGGGTTTCGGGGCAAGGCAAAGAGAGGGTAATACCTCTATATTTCTAGCCTTGTAGAAATAAGGGTTGATTTATTTCTACTAAACTAGAAATATAATCCCATGACACATGGAATCGAAAAAGACATCAGTATCGAAGATGCAGCGCAGGCATTTGCGGCGCTTGGATCGGAACAGCGCCTCGGCGTATTGCAAACTCTCGTGCGGGCGGGACCGGAGGGGCTTTCGATGGGCGAGTTGGGCAAACGCACCGGCGTGCCCGGTTCGACCCTGAACCACCACCTGCGGTTTCTGGTTCATGCAGGGCTGGTGGAACAGGCCAAACAGGGGCGCAGCGTGATTTGTTCTTCGGTGGCCTATGACATGACCCGCTCCCTTTCGAATTTCATCCTGAAAAACTGCTGTGCCGATGCAAATCACAGCGATGCCCATGACCAGCACCAAGAGGACAGCTGATATGACCGAGTCGACCACTAATCCGGATTTCTGGCAGCGCTTCAAACCGGACAAAGCCTGGATCGCCATTGCCCTGATATTTGGCGCGGTGGCGGTGTTGGTGCCCGCTGATCTGCTTGGCGTGGGTCAGGACACGGTGATCTCCGTGATGGGCACGGCGCCGTTTATCCTGTTTGCCGTCTTCATGGTGGCCTATCTGAAAGCCACAGGGGCCGAAGGTATTGTAGCGGAGGCCTTTAAGGGCAGCCCTGCGCGAATGGTGGTTCTTGCGGCCCTTGTGGGCGGGATCGCACCGTTTTGTTCCTGCGAGGTTATTCCCTTCGTGGCGGCCCTACTTGCAATGGGGGTGCCACTGGCGGCGGTGATGGCGTTCTGGTTATCCTCTCCGATTATGGATCCACCGATGTTCATCATCACCAGTGCCGCGCTGGGGGTGGATTTTGCCATCGCAAAGACGATCGCGGCGGTGGCTTTCGGGCTGTTCGGCGGTTTTGTGGTCATGGCCTTCAGCCGCACTGCCCTTTTCACAGATCCCTTGCGCCCTGACGCCCAAGGCGGAGGGTGTGGATGCAGCGCCAATCCATTCACCGGCAAGCCGGTCTGGCGCTTCTGGCAGGAGTCCGACCGTTTGACCCAGTTCAAGAACACAGCGGCCCATAACCTTGTGTTTCTGCTGAAATGGCTGACGCTCGCCTATACGGTAGAGGCTGTGATGGTGCGCTATGTGCCCGCAGAATGGATCGCAAACATCCTCGGCGGTGAGGGGTTCGGCCCGATCCTGCTGGGCGCTTTGGTGGGGGGGCCGGCCTATCTGAACGGCTATGCGGCAGCCCCGCTGGTCGGTGGGTTGATTGACCAAGGCATGAGCCAGGGTGCCGCCATGAGCTTTATGATGGCCGGATCGGTCAGTTGTATTCCGGCGGCAATTGCGGTCTGGGCCATTGTGAAGCCCAAAGTGTTCGCCGCTTATATCAGCTTTGGCTTTACCGGCTCGCTAATGGCTGGTTTGCTTTGGGCGGCGTGGATCTGATACAGAACGGGGCGGCTTAAAACCGCCCCGTTTTTATGACAAGTCCTGTATAGGCTTCTTTAGAAGAAATTTACCAGCAGCGCAGCGGCCAGCAGGACAGCGACCCACAACACCATTGACCCTGTCGGCCAGACCCGCGCGATGCGCCCTTCAGGGCCGTGGGTCTTGTAGAGGCCGGTTGCGACATCGGTTAACTGGCGCAGCGCAAAGCGCGTGACACCGTCCCACATCCGCCCGATCATCAAGGCTGCGTACCCGATCACAGCCGGTGCCATACGGCGGTAGCTCCAGTCGGTATCAAGATACACATTGCGCGTCATCTTTGGATAGTGGCCGGTGTTGACCAGAACCACGTAGGACAGCAGTGCAAACAGCAATAGCTGGAATTGAGTGACAATATGGGTCAGCGTATAGGGCGCGTAATCCACATCGAACGGCAGCAGATCATAAAGCATCGCCGGAAACACCCCAAGCGCAATACACAGCGCAGCGGTGATCCCCATTGCCAGCAGCATCTGCACCGGCGCCTCTTTTGGGCGCAACCCGCTGTCGCGACCAAAGAACACTTTGTGCAGGATCTTCAGGCAGGAATGGTGCAGCGTCACCGCAGAGGCAAACAGCAGTACCGCCCAGATGACGTAATACCCGTCATGGGAGGCCGCAGACAGGATCAGCGATTTGGAAATGAAGCCCGAGAACCACGGAAAGGCTGCAATCGACATCCCGCCGATTGCGCAGAAAATCATCGTCAGCGGCATGGTTCTGTGCAGCCCGCCGAGTTCCGATGCTTTTGCAATTCCGGTGCGGTACAGCACCGCGCCAACGCCCATGAACAGCAGCGCCTTGTAAAGAATACCGGCAAAAGCATGGGCCACAGTGCCATTCAGCGACAGCTCTGTCCCGATGCCAACCCCAACCACCATAAAGCCAAGCTGGATGTTCAGCGAATAGGCCAACACGCGGCGCAGGTCGTTTTCAAGCACAGCGTATAGCGTGGGCAGCAGCGTCATCACCGCGCCCACATAGATCAGCAGTTCCGTACCGGGAAACCCCCGCGCCAGCGCATAAATCGCCAGTTTCGTGGTAAAGGCCGACAGGATCACCGCCCCTGTCACAGTGGCCGCAGGATAGGCATCGGACAGCCAGTTGCCCATCAGCGGGAAGGCCGCTTTGACCCCGAAGGACAGCAGCAGCAACCATGTTCCCAGACTGCCAAGGGTCATGGCGTCAAAGGTGAAAGAGCCGGTCTCCTGCCAGATCAGCACGGTTCCCGCCAGCAGCATTACGCCCGAAGAAACCTGAATAATCAGATAGCGCATCCCCGTGGCAAGCGCCCCTTCGGTGCGGCGTGCCCAGATCAGAAAGACCGACGTGATCGCCGTGCCTTCCCAGAACAGAAACAGCGCGATCAGATCACCGGCAAACACCGCGCCAATGGCGGAACCGGCATAAAGCAGCGCCGCAATCTGTTGCACCGTGTCGCGCACATGCAGGGCATAGAGATTGGCAAGGAAAGCCGCGATACAAAAGATGATTGCAAAAATACGGGACAGACGGTCTACCCGCAGCAGTTCCAGTTCCACATTCAGCAATTGGGCGGAAAACAGATTGCCTTCGGGGAGGTTCCAGATCAGGTAGAGCGCGACCAGCGGCACCACCAACAACACCCCTGCCCGCAACGCGCCTTTGGGCAGCAGCGCCAGCAGCGCGGCTCCGGCGAAGAACAGGAAAGCAATGGGGAAGGCTTCAACCATTGTGGCGCTCCTCGTCCAGATCGTCTTGGGGGTGGGCTTCGGGGTCTACGTCACAAGGGGCGTAATAATCCTCGGGGCGGCGAACCCACCCGCCCCAGAGTTTCGCCAACAGCACCAGCCCGCCGGTTATAAAAAATCCGTAAAGCGCGTAAAAGCCGGGAATTTTTTCAACCGAAACATAGGTGTGCTTGTGATAGAGGAAATCCGCAAGGAACAATCCGGCGCATAGGATCACCAGAGCATAGAACAGGGCTTTGCCCGCCTTGGGCGCAGACAAGGCCGTAAAAACCCGCCCCAGTGCCGGATAGCCGGAGCTATCCTGCTGCCCGTTGCGGGTCATGTGATGGTCCCCGTCGCTGCCAGCGTCCGGGGCTGCAGGCTCGGTTTGCTGTTGATCAGACATAGTTACCCTTTGTCCTCTGCGGCAATGATCTTTTTGGCCCAGTCCCGCGCTTCGTCCTTGGGGATGGTCAGGGTCTGGGCGATTTTATAGGCGAAACGCGCCTCGGTCAGCGCCGGAAAGCGGGACCGCAGCACGTTAAGCTCATATCCACGGGCACGGTTGAGCGTGGCGCAGGTTTCAATGACCTCTTCGATGGTCATATCGAAATGGGCACGCAGGGCCTTGCGGATGTATATCTCGCGCTGGCCTTCCTGTTCCAACCGTTTTGCGTAGGTCACATCGGTCTCAGTGGCGCGGGGAATGTCGGTCGCGAAGTCTTTGTGTTTGCTCATTGGGGTACTCCAAGCATGGGCGTGAGGAATTCCACCAATGTGCCTGCATACAAGAACAGGATCACACAACCGATGGCCGTGAAGACGGGGGGGATGTAACAGAAAGCCGGCGCCTCCTTGATCCCGTTATAGGGATTGGCGGGCGAAGAACTGAAGAAACCTTGCGCCACAACCGGCAGCAGATAGCTCAGGCTGAGCAGGGAAGACGCCATCAGCACGCCGATCATGATCTTGTGGTCCGCATCCGCAGCCCCCACCATCAGCAGCCATTTTGACCAGCTTCCGCCAAGGGGCGGCAGGCCGATGATGGAAAGCGCGCCGATCAGAAAGGCGATATAGGTGAAGGGCATACTGCGGCCCAAGCCTTTCATCTCGGAAATATTGCTTTTGTGGGTGGCCACATAGATCGCACCGGCACACATGAACAGGGTGATCTTGCCCATCGCGTGCATGGCAATCTGAAGCGCACCGCCCATAACCCCCATCTGTGTCGCCAGCGCCAGACCCAGCGTCACATAGCTAAGCTGGGACACCGTCGAATAGGCCAGCCGCCGTTTCAGATTGTCCTGCTGATAGGCCACTATGGAACTGGCCAGAATGGTATAGGCGGCAATCCACATCAACCAGTCAGACGCCCCCGTATCAGCCAGAAAATCGATCCCGAAGGTGTAAACGCCCACTTTCAGCATGGTGAACACACCCGCTTTCACAACTGCCACAGCATGCAACAGCGCGGACACAGGCGTTGGAGCCACCATCGCGGCAGGCAGCCAGCGGTGGAAGGGCATCAATGCGGCCTTGCCGATCCCAAAGGCAAACAGCCCCAGCAGGATCGGCACAAGCAGTCCCTCAACCTTGCCCTGAAGGATACCACCGGGCACAAAGTCCAGCGTTCCCGCCAGTGTATAGGTCCAGATAATCGCCGTCAGGAACAGCGCGATAGAGGTGCCGATCAACACGCCAAGATAGGTGCGCGCACCGCGGATCGCCTCGGGCGTGCCCTTGTGGGCCACCAGCGGATAGGTGGAAACGGTCAGAACCTCATAAAACAGGAACAGCGTCAGCAGGTTGGCAGAAAAGGCAATGCCGATTGCCGCAGAAATCGCCACTGAGAAACAGGCGAAGAAACGGGCGTGGTGTTTCTCTTTATTGCCGCGCATGTAGCCAAGGCCGTAGATATGGGTCACGATCCACAGGCCGGACGCCACCAGCGCAAACATCAGGCCAAGCGGTTCAACCTGTAGCGCGATTTGCAGGCCGGGCAGCATTTCCAACAGCGTGATTTCTTCGGATGTGCTGTTGCCCAGATTACCAAGCACCCCCAGCACCGCGCCAAAGGTCAGGATGGCGCAGACAAAGGTAAACCCGTCCCGCAGGTTGTCCTGTCGGGCGAAGGCCATATTGCCAAACATGGCCAGTACAGGCAGCAGCAGGGCCAGAAAGATGAGCGTGTTCGTGTCCATGTTTCTACCCTAATGCCCGTTGCCAAGAAGTCCGCCCACCGTGGGCGTAAGCGCCATACCGTCGGTACCGCCCATCAATCCGATTGCCGCTGTATTGGCAGCGCCCATCGTCAGGCTTGTATCAATCCCGAACCAGACACAGGCCCCTGCTGCGATCCACATCGGGATCACCATGCTGAGGGGGGCTTCCTTGTGGATTGCTTCGGGATGGGGGGTGTGCAGGTATAACACCTCGATCACCCGCCACATATAGATCACCGCCAGCAGCGACGATGCCACGATCAGCAGGGCAATCCACCACAGGTCGGCCTCGAACGCGGCCTGAACCAGCACCCATTTGGAGATGAAACCGGCCGTACCGGGCACACCGATCAGGGACAAACCGCCCAGCACCACAGCGGCACCTGTTAGCGGCATCACCCGCCCCATGCCTTCGATCCGGTCGTAAAACGTATTTCCAGACCGCAGCACCAAGGCACCAACCGCCATGAACAGCGCCGCTTTGGTGATGCCGTGGTTGAACAGATGCACCATTGTTGCGCTAAGCCCTGTGACCGAGAACAGCGAAATGCCAAGCAGCATATAGCCGATCTGCGCGATGGAACTATAGGCCAGCATCCGTTTGAAATTGGTCTGGAACACTGCAATCAGGCTGGCCGCAAACATCGCCAGCAATGCGAATGGCGCGAGAATCCACAACAGAAGGTTGGTGTCAAAGACGAACTCCGGCTGGAACACCGAGAACATAAACCGCAGCAAAACATAGACCGCCGCTTTGGTGGAGGTTGCCGCCAGAAACACGGTCACAGCCGAAGGCGCATAGTTATAGGCCGCAGGCAGCCACAGGTGCAGCGGATAGATCGCCACTTTCAGCCCCATACCCACAACGATGAAGGCAAAAGCCGCCTGAACCGTGCGGTTGTCCCCCTGCCCGACCAGACGCTCTGCCATGTCTGCCATGTTGAGCGTTCCAGTGGTCATATAGAGAAAGCCGATGCCGATCACAAAGAAGGTCGCCCCGATGGTGCCCATGATCAGATAGTCATAGGCGGCGCTCAGCGCGCGTTTGTCGCGGTAAAGCCCCTGAGACACCAGCACATAGGTCGACAGGGATGAAATCTCTAGGAACACAAAGACGTTAAAGGCATCGCCCGTGGCCACAACCCCAAGCAATCCGGTCAGGACAAGCGTGAAACAGGCATAAAACAGCGTGTGACTGCGGGCCGGAATCTCATCCGCGACAGAGCGCAGGGCAAAGGGCACAACCAGTGTCGCCGTCAGCGAGATCAGGAACAGCACAAAGGCGTTCGCTGCATCAATGCGATACTCGATCCCCACAGGCGGAGCCCAGCCCCCAAGATGGTAGCTGATAAAGCTGCCGTCCATCACCTGCATCATCAACAGGAAGGACACGACCAGCGATAGGGCCGATGCAAGAAAGGCAAGACCCCACGCCATGCGGCGCCCGCCCAGCAGCACGATCAGCGGCGCAACACAGAGCGGAATCAGCACCTGAAGGATCGGCAGATGGTCCCGCAGTGTCAGTGCGATATGCGGCGTTTCAGAAGCAGTTGCCATTATGCACGCCCCCCCATCGCTTCGCCGTGAATGATGTTTTCAGCGCGGGCGGTGCGGGCGTCGATCTCCAGAATATCGTCTTCCTCAATGGTATTATAGGCTTCGCGGATGCGCACGATCAGCGCCAGCGCCAGCGATGTGGTTGCAATCCCCACCACAATCGCGGTTAGGATCAGAACATGGGGCAGCGGGTTGGAATAGACGATTTCGGGGTCGGCCTTGATCTTGCCCATCCGGTCGATCGGAAAGATCGGCGCCGTGCCGCCGGTGACCTTGCTGATAGAGATATACAGCATAAAGACCGCTACCTGAAAGATGTTCAGACCAACCACCTTTTTCACCAGATTGCCACAGGCAACAACGATGTAAAATCCGGTCATCATCAACACGATGAACAGCCAGTAATTGATATGGCCGATAAAGAATTCCAGTGTCATTGCGTCCTACCAGTCATCATTGCCAAGACGCGGCGTGCGTCCGGCAAAAGCGTAATAAATAGCCACCATGACTCCGGTCACGGTGATGCCCACGCCGGCCTCTACGTAAAGGATGCCGCTGTGCTGGCCGTGGGACATGTGATCAGGGGTGAAGCTGCCGTAATGCAGGAATTCATAGCCCAGAAACATGTTCCAGATGCCCGTTCCCGCATAGACCAGCACGCCCAGTGCGACCAGTTTGTGCACCACCCATGCCGGAAGGACGCGCTGCACTTCATGCAGGCCGAAAACGATTCCGTAGAGGATGAAGGCCACGGCCATGATCACGCCGGCCTGAAAACCGCCGCCGGGCGAGTAATCCCCGTGGAACTGCACGTAAAAGGCAAACAGGATGATCGTGCCCACCAGCGTTTTGGTGACGACACGCAGGATCAGATGGTGCTCTTTCATGCGTCTTCTTCCTCTTCTTCGTCCTCGCGGCGGCGGTGACGCAGCCCCGACAGGATCATCAGAACCCCGATACCCGCCGCAAAGACCACAGCCGTTTCGCCCAACGTGTCAAAGCCCCGATAACTTGCAAGGATGCTTGTCACCACATTGGGTACGTCGATTTCCTCGATCGAGTTCGTCAGATAATGGGGCGCAAGATGCACGTTCGACGGGGCTTCGGGGTCCCCGAAATTCGGCATATCCAGCGTGCCGTACACCAGCCCCGCCCCTGTCACCAGAACCACCAGCAGCGGCAAAGTGTTGGGCCGCGACGCCGGTTTTGCCCCGCGCGCGGTCAGCGCAATGGTGCCAAGCATCAGAACGGTGGAAATCCCCGCGCCGACAGCGGCCTCGGTAAAGGCTACGTCCACTGCATCCAGCGCAACAAACAGCATGGCCGTCAGCAGGGAGAACACGCTCGCCAGCATCACAACCGTGAACAGACGGTCCTGCCGCACGATGGCAAAAGCGGTGATCACCAGCATGGAAAACAGGATAAAGTTTACAATCGTCTCGGTCATTCGCCACGCACCGTTGGTTCGGGCAGATCGGAATAAGGCACGCCCTGCTCGGGCTCCAGATCCTCTGCAATTTTCGGACGCCAACCCGTCACCAGCGCCGCATTGGCCACCGCATGGGTGGCGGTCGGGCCGGTGATGATCAGAAACATCCCCATTATGATCAGTTTCACCGTGATCAGCGTCAGCCCGCTTTGCAGACACATGCCAAGGATCAACAGGATCATCCCGCCGCTATCCCCGACCGAAGCGGCATGGGTGCGCGACCAGAAATCGGGAAAGCGCAGCAGGCCGATGCCGCTGACAATCATCAGAAAACTGCCCGTGACAATACTGACCCATGACAGGACTTCGATAATCAGTGCCGGTATGTCCATAATCAACGCTCCTCGCCGGGATGGGCCGGAATTTGCGGAATATCCCCGAGGGCGCGGTAGCGGAAAAACTTGAGCACAGCGATGGTGCCGACAAAGTTGATCAGCGCATACAATAACGCAATATCGAGGAAATCCGGACGGCCCGTCAAAAAGCCGAGCACCGCGATAAACAGCACCGTGGCCGTTCCAAAGGAATTCACCGCCAGCACCCTGTCATAGACAATCGGCCCGGCGTAAAGCCGCACGAGAATAAGAACCATCGTGACAAACAGCGCAACGGCTGCCACCAGAAACATCATGCTGCCCCCGTTTCAATAGATGTGACCCGCCGGTCCATATCCGCCAGCGCCTCGTGGTCGCTGTCATCAAAGCTGACCGCATGGACCCAAAAGGCATCGCCTTCGGTTTCAACCGTAACCGTCCCCGGCGTCAGTGTGATCGAATTGGCAAAGATGACTTCGGCCAGTTCGGATTTTTGCGTGTTTGGCACGCGAAAGATATGCTGTCGCAGGTTCAGATGCGGGGCGAGAATCAATTTCGTGACGGTCACGTTGGATTTCACGACCTCCCACAGCAGCCAGAACAGATAGGTGATAAAATAGAACGGATTCAAAGGGATCTTTAGGTGATCCTGATCCACGCGATCCATCCGCCGCACCATATACACAGCGAATATCGCGGATGCGGCGCCCAGCCCGACGACCAGCGGCTTGTAGACCCCCGACATCAGCAGCCACAGGCCGAACAGTGCAAAAGCAGACAAAATTGTTCGCATCAGTGTTCCATCTTTCCGGCAGTAAAGTCCGGGCGGTTATATCAACAGGGAACCCTTAGGAAAACCGCAATCGGAACCGGGTGCTAGGCTATTTTAGCGCACCCGCAACCGGACACACCCCTTAAGGTTGTAACCTCTGGCACCTGCCCCGCCTCGAACCCGCACCCCGGTCTGTCGCTGTTTGAGCAACGTTCCGCTGCCTACTTGCAAGAAATTAACCATATATTATTGCATTCCCACAGTACTAACAGGCATATTGCACCGAACGGGCTTAACAAAATAACGGGCATTTGCAGTGCCGGCCATAAAATAGCCCGACAAAGCGTGTTAAGCGTAGTTCGATTGAGGTAGCCAGGGACATCCCCGGATGATTGAGTTTAGAAACGTCAGCAAGTCCTTTTGGACCGGCACACAACGCAAGGTCATTCTGGATCAGGCGTCGTTCCGCATCAATCTGGGCGGTTCGGTGGGTATTCTGGCGCCCAATGGCACCGGCAAAACCACTCTGATCAATATGATGTCCGGTCTTGAGAAACCCGATGAAGGGGAAATCCTGCGGTCCTCGCGGATTTCCTTTCCGCTCGGCTATATGGGGGGTGTGCTGCCCAAGCTGAACGCGGTGGAAAATTCCCGTTATATTGCACGGCTTTACGGCCTGGACCCCGATTACATCGAAAGTTTCTGCCGGTATATCTGTGGTCTCGAAGAATATTTCGAGATGCCGATCGCCACCTATTCCAAAGGAATGCGCGCACGCTTCATGATGGCATTGTTGCTGGCGCTGGAATTTGATATTTACCTGATTGACGAAGGCATGCCGTCTTCCACCGATGCAGAGTTCAACCGTAAGGCCGGTTCGGTGCTGCGGGAACGCTTGCAAAAGGCCACTGTCGTGATTGTGTCGCACCAAACCGATATTCTTGAGAAATTCTGCCAAAGCGCGGCGGTCCTGCGCAATGGTCGACTGACAATGTATGACACCTTGGAAGAGGCAAAACAGGTTTACAACTATGCCCAATAGCCCAAAGAACTTTCGGATTTTGCGCGGCGGCGGTCAGCCGGACGGTGGTGATCCTGCGAACACTGCCGGCGACGGAACGGATAGCACTGCGCCACAGCAGCAGGTCCAGATGCGCCACCAGCGTCAGGTCGAAGTGGAGCGGCACCAATCGTCATCCGATGACGCCGATAATGACCGGCAGGTCAGCCAGCAGGTAGCCCATCCTGCCAGCGCGCGGGAGCTTTCGGCCCGTGAAGAAATCGAACAGATCAAGAAAGAAAACCTGACAGGACGCCAGTTGCGGATTGCACGGCGGCTGGCGCAACGGCACAACCTGTCCCCCACATCCGATCTGGATGCCGTGCGCCTGTTGCGCCGTCAGGGAATTGACCCCTTCGGCCGTCAGGACATGGCAAGCGTGCTTACTCCGGTTGACGGCGCGGATGAGCCCGGACCCGGTGTCGCGCTGCCAGCAACGGTGCGCAAATCAGCCATTTCGGATCACAAACCCCAAGTGATAGACGATGACAGCCGCGAGCAGGAAGTGCGCAAGATCCAGCGGGATCTGGTAAAGCGCCGTCGCAAGCGGCTTGGCATCCTGTTTATCAAACTCGCCTGTTATGTCTTTCTGCCCACCCTGCTGGCGGGATACTATTTTTATAAAGTGGCAACACCGATGTATGCCACCTACACCGAATTTGTCATCCAGAGCGCGGATGCCCCCGGTGCGACTGGGGCCTCCGGTCTGTTCTCAGGCTCTCCGCTGGAAACAGTGACGGATAGTATTACCGTGCAGGGCTATCTGACCTCTCGGGATGCGATGCTGCGCCTTGATGAGGATCCGGGGTTCCGCCAGTTGTTTCAGGATGAAAGCATTGATGTGCTGCAACGTCTTGAGGCGGATGCCACCAATGAAGACGCCTATAAGGTCTATAAAAAGCGTGTGATTATCGGCTTTGATCCCACTGAAGGCGTCATCAAGATGGAGGTCATCGCCCCGTCACCGGAAGCTTCCAAAGCCATTTCTCAGGCGCTGATCGGCTATGCCGAGGAACAGGTAGACCAATTGACCGCCCGATTGCGCGGCGACCAGATGACCGGAGCGCGGGAAATCTATGAAGAGGCCGAAGCCAAAATGGAAGAAGCCTATGACGAGGTTGCCCGCCTGCAACGCCAGACCGCAACCCTTGATACCGCCGGGGAAAACGCCCTGATCATGGGCCAGATCGGAGAGCTGGAAAGCCAGTTAACCGCCAAACAGCTTGAACTGGCCCGCCTTCGGGCAAACACCCGCCCGAATGTCACAAAAGTGCGCGTTCTTGAGGATGAAATCACGCTTTTGCAGGGCAAAGTGGATGAAAAGCGCAACGAAGTCTCTCAGGGGGTCGGCAGTAACGACTCTCTCGTGAACATCAACGCAGAGCTGAACAAAGCCCAAAGCAAACTGGTCGTGCGCCAGCAACTGGTGGCCGCTGCGCTGCAAAATCTTGAAAGCGCACGGGTTGAGGCAAGCCGCCAGACCCGCTACATCTCGCGGGGGGTATCGCCGGTGACACCGGATAAGGCCACCTACCCCCGCGCTTTTGAAAACACCCTTCTGGCTCTCATCGTGTTTGCCGGAATTTATCTGATGCTGTCCCTCACTGTCAGCATCCTGAGAGAACAGGTAACGACATAAATGCAAAGTTTCGACATCGGAAATGTCACCGTTGGCAACGACCGGCCATTGGTGGTGATCGCGGGCCCCTGCCAGCTTGAAAGCAGCGAACACGCGCTGATGATCGCTACAGAAATGGCCGATGCCTGTGCCGCTGTTGGGGCGGGTTTCATATTCAAGGGCTCTTTTGACAAAGCCAATCGCACCTCGCTTAGCGGGAAACGCGGGCTTGGGATTGACGCCGGTTTGCAAGTGATGGCCGATGTGAAATCCAAACTCGGCTGCCCTGTGATCACCGATGTGCACCTGCCCGACCAATGCGCCCCCGTGGCCGAAGTTGTGGATGTGCTGCAAATCCCTGCCTTTTTGTGCCGCCAGACCGATCTGCTGCTGGCCGCAGGCAATACGGGTGCTGCGATCAACGTGAAAAAGGGCCAGTTCCTAAGCCCTTGGGAAATGCCCAATGTGCTCGAAAAAGTGACCAGCACCGGCAACCAGCGGGTGATGGCCTGCGAACGGGGCACCTCTTTTGGCTATAACACCCTTGTTGCGGATATGCGCGGCCTGCCCCAGATGGCTGCCACAGGCCATCCTGTCATCATGGATGCAACCCATTCCGTGCAACAGCCTGGTGGTCAGGGCGGTTCCAGCGGCGGGCAGCGCGAATTTGCGCCGCTTATGGCCCGCTGCGCCGTAAGCACGGGAATTGCCGGCGTGTTCATCGAAACCCATGAAGACCCGGACAACGCGCCCTCTGACGGGCCGAATATGATTCCGCTCAACCGGATGCGGGCCTTGCTCGAAAGCCTGATGGCTTTTGACCGGCTGGCAAAATCCGATCCCTTCCGACTTTAACCAAACCCTAATATTGGAGCCTTTTCCATGACGAAACCTGCGGCAACAGTGGCCCAGAACACGTGGGAATTCCTGCGCGACCCGATGATCACCCCAACGGGTTTTCGCGAATATGACGCCCGCTGGAAATATCCCGACGACATCAACCTGCCCGGCATCACAGCGCTTGGCATGGGGCTTGGCACCCAGATGCACGAGGCCGGGATCGAGCCTGTTATCGCCGTGGGCAATGACTACCGCGACTATTCCCTGACCATCAAAAACGCGCTGATGCTGGGCCTGATGCGCGCTGGTATCCGCGTGCGCGACATCGGCCCTGCCCTGTCCCCAATGGCCTATTTCAGCCAGTTCCATCTGGACGCACCCGCTGTGGCCATGGTCACGGCGAGCCACAACCCCAACGGCTGGACCGGCGTGAAGATGGGCTTTCAGCGCCCGCTGACCCATGGTCCTGACGAAATGGGTCGCCTGCGTGAAATCGTCCTCAACGGCGAACAGGTGGCCCGCGAAGGCGGTTCTTATGAGTTTGTGGACGGCGTGCGCGAAGCCTATATCGACGATCTGTGCGGCGATTTCAAAATGACCCGCAAATTGCGAGTCGTCTGCGCCACCGGCAATGGCACCGCCAGCGCCTTTGCCCCGATGATTCTGGAGCGGATTGGCGTCGAAGTGGTCCCCTCGCACAATGCGCTTGACTATAACTTCCCCCATTACAACCCCAACCCCGAAGCGATGGAGATGCTGCACGACATGGCCGCATCGGTGAAGGAAAGCGGCGCGGATCTCGCACTCGGCTTTGACGGAGACGGCGACCGCTGCGGTGTTGTGGACAATGAGGGCGAGGAAATCTTTGCCGATAAAGTGGGCGTTATCATGGCCCGCGACCTGTCCAAGCTCTACCCCGGTTCGACCTTTGTGGCAGATGTGAAATCCACCGGCCTGTTCGCCAGCGATCCGGAACTGAAAAAGCACGGCGTAAAGGCAGATTACTGGAAAACCGGCCACAGCCACATGAAACGACGGGTTAAAGAGCTTGGCGCACTGGCGGGTTTTGAAAAATCCGGCCATTACTTCCTCGCAGAGCCTATTGGCCGGGGCTATGATTGCGGCATGCGTGTGGCAGTGGAAATGTGCAAACTGCTGGACCGCAACCCCGATATGTCTATGGCCGACCTGCGCCGCGCCCTGCCCGTGACCTATGCCACACCCACCATGTCGCCTTATTGTTCCGACACGGAAAAATACGATGTTCTGGACCGTCTGGTGCAAAAACTGGTCGCAATGTCTGACGAAGGCGGCAGCCTTGGCGGACGCAAAATCACCAATGTTGTGACCGTGAACGGTGCCCGCGTGATGCTGGACAACGGCGCTTGGGGTCTGGTGCGGGCTTCGTCCAACACGCCAAATCTGGTGGTTGTTTGCGAAAGCCCCGAAAGCGACGCGGAAATGCGTGCGATCTTTGCCGATCTGGACGCGGTGATCCGCACCGAACCGGCTGTTGGCGACTACGACCAAACCATCTGATCCCGCAGCCGGATCAAGCTGAACCACAACAGGCCGCCAACCCTTTGGCGGCCTTTTTTATGGGGCGGCGGTTTGACTTTTCTTCAAACTGTGCAAGGTTTTACGCAACGCTTTTCATTCAAGAGACATCTGATGCGCCTATTTTTATTGCTGCCGTTGTTCCTGCTTTTGTGTGGCACCCTGCCTGCCAGCGCCCAGACCGCCGAGACCGAGCAACCCACCGGCACTATTGCCGTCGAAGACAATGCTGCAACCGATGCCGCCATCGCCAGCCGAATCCGCGATATTCTGGAAGAACTGGAGAATTATTCCAACGTGACGGTCAGCGTCAGCAACGGCATCGTGTCCTTGCGCGGCACAACCCTTGACGGGGCCTCTGTCACCCGTCTGGGAGAATTGGTAAACCGCATCGAAGGCGTCGTCGCCGTTGAGAATCGCGTGATCGAAAGCACCGACCTTGCAGAGCGGCTCGATCCATTGATGGAGCGGTTCAGCGACAGGATGCACCGTGTCGTTGCCTATCTGCCGCTGATGCTGGTGGCGCTGGCGGCGTTTCTGATCGTGGCTGTGATCGGCATTCTGCTTGCGCGGATGAAACAGCCGTGGGATCGACTGGCGCCGAATATGTTCATTGCGGATATTTACCGCCAGATCATCCGGTTGGTCTTCGGGATCGCCGCGCTTGTGGTGGCGCTGGATATTCTCAGCGCCACTGCCCTGCTGTCCACCATCCTTGGCGCGGCGGGGATTATCGGTCTGGCAATCGGTTTCGCGGTACGCGATACGGTGGAGAACTTCATCGCCTCTGTCATGTTGTCGATCCGCCAGCCCTTCCGCCCCAACGACAGTATCGAGATTAATGGCGATGAGGGCATGGTGATCCGTTTAACCAGCCGCGCCACGATCCTTTTATCCTTTGACGGCAACCACATACGCATCCCCAATTCCACCGTTTTCAAAAGCCGGATCGTCAATTACTCCCGTAATGCCGAACGCCGCTTCACGATAGATTTCGGCGTGGCCGGAGACACAAACCTGACGCAAGCCCGCCAAATCGCCCTGACCGCGCTGAAAAACCTGCCGTTTGTGATCGACGCCCCAGCGCCCGGCGTTTGGGTCGAGGGGTTGGGCGACAGCACGATCACCCTGCGCTGTGCGGGATGGGTGAACCAGCAGGACAGCTCTCTCGTGCTTGCACGGGGGGAGGCGATCGAGGTGATCAAAACCGCGCTCGAAGAGGCCGGAGTTGAAATGCCGGAGCCGACCTACCGTCTGGTGTCACAAAGTGCGGGCAGGTCTGAACCGGCATCTGCCGCCGCGACCAGCGACACACCCAAACCGCTGGCGGGCAAGACACCGGAACAGGTGGATCTAAAGGATGTCAGCGCGGATGAGACGCTCGAGGATATAGTGAACGAAGAGCGGGATGCCCGACAGGACAACGATTTGTTAACACGGCAGGCTCCCGAAGAATAATGGCCTAGGCCACCTGCCCTGCTGCCCAGCCGGACGACCAGGCCCACTGAAAGTTATAGCCGCCAAGCCAGCCGGTCACATCGACGACTTCTCCGATGAAAAACAGGTTTGGAAGTTTGCGCACAGCCATTGTTTTTGCGTCCAGCGCCGCGGTATCCACCCCGCCAAGTGTAACTTCCGCCGTGCGATAACCCTCTGATCCGACCGGTTTCACCGCCCAGCGATGCACCCGCGCGTGCAGGGTTTGCAGGTTGGAATCGCTCTGATCCGCAAGATTGCCTTTCAGCGGCACATCCCCGAGGATCTGCTCCGCCAGTCGCGCAGGCACGATCTGCGCCAGCGCCTTGGCCAAGGACACGCGCCCCTTTTGACCCCGTGCAGTGCGCAGCGTGTCAAACGTGTTCTCGCCAGCGGCCAGATCGACAAAAACTTCATCACCTTCCCGCCAGTAAGAAGATATTTGCAGGATAGACGGCCCCGACAAGCCCCGATGGGTAAACAGCAACCCTTCGTCGAAACCGATTTGGGGCGTGCTCACCCGCGCTTGCACCGAGACTCCGGCCAGCGGCTTTGTCTGCTGCAAGTCCTGTTCGGCAAAGGTCAGCGGCACGAGTCCGGGACGCGTGTCCACCAGTGGCAGGTCAAATTGGCGGGCAATCTGATAGCCCCAGCCGGTTGCGCCCATCTTGGGAATGGACTTGCCGCCCGTCGCAATGACCAGAGACTGCGCCTTAACATGACCACCCGTGGTTGACAGCCTAAACCCATCATCGCGCGATACGGTGTCAACCGAGGTGTTCAGGCGTAACTCTACACCTGCCGCCTGCGCCTCTTCCAGCAGCATGTTGATGATGTCCTTTGCAGAACTGTCGCAGAACAACTGCCCGAGGGTTTTCTCGTGATAGGGAATGTTGTGGCGGGCCACCATGTCGATGAAATCGAACTGGGTATAGCGGCTTAGCGCGGATTTGGCGAAATGGGGGTTTTGGGACAGAAACCGTTCGGGACGAATGTCCAGATTGGTGAAATTACAGCGCCCGCCACCGGAGATCCGAATCTTTTCTGCCGGTGCCTTGCTGTGATCCAGCAAAAGCACAGACCGCCCGCGGCGCCCCGATTCAATCGCGCACATCAGCCCCGCTGCGCCCGCACCCACGATACAAACATCAAATTTTTCCATGCCCTGCCTTATCCAGCAGCCCCGCGCAAAACAAGTGGTCGTTTTTCGCAATTTACCCTTTGCAGACCGGCAAGGTTAAGGTTAAACAGCGCCCCAGTTGGGACGTGGCCTAGTGGTAGGGCAACGCTTTTTGGTAGCGCAGATCGTAGGTTCGAATCCTACCGTCCCAGCCAGTTTCTTTCATATCCACTTTTAAAAAGCCGCCAGTCTATGCGAAAGCTCTTGGCTGCAGTTCTTATTTTTTAATGAATTGATTTTTATCCTACACTTGCGGGTGGTGAGGTGCCGTACAGGACTGTAACAGGTCCATAGTCTGCACCTGTTAATAGCCTAGCTGTAAAATCTTCGGTGATGTGAAAAAAATGACATTAGCCAACTTCCCGTCCGGTTATCGTTCCTAAAGCGTAGATGTGGTTTCCAAATAACTGGGTGAGCTGACTGCAGCTCTCGGCAAACCTGCATTTGGTTTTGCTCGTGTCAGACAAAGGAAAAGGTGGTTGTAGGTAAAATAGTCGGTAGAACGAGATAGTGTTGACGCAAATTCTGCTTGAAGTCCTTGCGTCCAACAAATTCGTTGGGCTTCCGATAGGACCTCTTGCGTAATATTCCTACTACTTGATTGGATACGAATGCTGTTCCCATTGTAGTTTGTCACTGCAGTTTGTGTACAAGCTGCCAAAGCAATGCTGGCCAATAGAACAAATCGAAACATGAATACTCTCCGGATATTATCATTTTGTGTCAAAAAAGAAAAAACTTATTCGGACTGGGGCAAGCTATTAACTAAACCTAAGATTGACAAGTCTAGTATTGCGAGTGTCCGCTTAATTAGAGAAATTTTGTACGGCATCGGCAAAACGACAAGCATGCTAGGTGTAACGCAAAAACATGCAGGTCTTAACCTGACCACAAAACGACTATTTTAAGAAAGTTGGCTGGGACGGTAGGATTCGAACCTACGATCTGCGCTACCAAAAAGCGTTGCCCTACCACTAGGCCACGTCCCAACTGTGGCTGTATTTAGCGCCACAGCTTTCGGGCTGCAAGAGTAAAATGGAGAAAAAATCGGCTCCTTTGGCCTGTTTTCTTCCCCACCCGCGCGGGGTTTGCCGGAATGACGCGGCTTTGACCAAGGATGCCGCGATTTCACAATGCCGTGGTTGGACTATGCAGACGGGCATTGCGCGGGCATCCTTTGGCAGACCGCGTCATCTATCTGGGAGGAAAGATATGCACCGTTTCATACCCTTGTTCGCCGCCGCGTTTCTGGTGGCTTCGCCTGTTGTGTCGCAACCCGATGTCTGGAAACGGGAATGGCCGGGCACTGATTTTAGCAGGAAAACCGTCGACAATTGGGCAGAAATTCAATCCGGCGGGCCGCCGCGTGACGGAATTCCGGCGATTGATGCGCCCAAATTTCATGAAACCTCTGCCGAGACCACCCTGCAACCGAATGAACCTGTGATGACAGTCGCGCTGTCGGGTCAGCCCGAGCGGGCCTATCCGATCCGCTATCTGATCTGGCACGAAATCGTAAACGACTCGATCGGCGGCGTTCCGGTTGCCGTCACCTTCTGCCCGCTGTGTAATTCGGCTGTGACCTTTGATCGGCGCACAGCCCACGGTGTGTTGACTTTCGGGGTGTCTGGCAAGCTGCGGAATTCCGATATGGTGATGTTTGACCGCGAGACCGAAAGCTGGTGGCAACAGGCAGTTGGCCTTGCCATTGTGGGGGATCTGACGGGAACAGAACTGACCATGCTGCCGGGCTGGATGGAAAGCTGGCGGGAATTCAAAACCCGCAACGGTGCCTCCGGTCTGGTCATGCAACAGCCCGCTGCTGGTCGCCCCTACGGACGCAATCCGTATCAGGGCTATGACAGCTCTGCCCGTCCGTTCCTGTATAACGGGGAAATGCCGCCTCACGGCATCGCCCCTGTCGCGCGGGTGGTCAGGGTCGGCAACAGGGCGTGGCCGGTGGCCCGTGTGCGCGCAGCCGGAGGCGTTTCGGAAGCCGGGGTTCATATCAGTTGGGAATCAGGTCAGGCCTCGGCCCTAGATACGGGGGAGATCGCCCGTGGCAGGGATGTGGGCACGATCCGCGTGCGGGATGCGCAGGGCCGTGACGTGGTCCATGACGTAATGTTTGCCTTTGCTTTCCACGCCTTCTGGCCAGATGGGGAATGGATGATCGCACCCTAGGCAGTGGCCGCCATCCTGCCGCCACCGCAGTTTTTTCAAATGCGCCGCGCTTAAAGCAGATCAAGCGCGAGCTGGCCAAGTCCGACCAGCAGAGCCATCATGACGATGCTCAGGATCCAGGACGCGAGGATATGCGTCCGACTGTTGTCTTTCATGTGTTTTCTCTCAACTGTGTGATCAGGTTGCGCCGGAGGTTTTATCGGTCCGGCTGCGATCCCCTGAAAAGGGGCGATTACACAGGAATAGGCGGCGCACGGATCGGGGTTTGCTGGCAGAACCGCTGTCCCCGCAAATTCGCTTTGCTGCTTGTTACAGCAAGCCGCACGCCCTGCGCAGGGTCAAAAACTGTCCGCCCGACCAGCCCTGACAGGGGATCATCCCCGCCCTGCACATCATCGCTCGCCAGCGCCAGCACAGCCTGTCTGCCGCCCTGCGCGATACTGCGCTCTGGCGTGTCCAACCGCTCTGTCAGGGTTGCGCGGGCCGTGTCGTCCCATCCGCTAACCGCGCCAAAACTCCCCGCCAGTGCAACAGCCAATATCATCAGGCAGAGCACGCGGAGAGTGCGCAGGGAAATGGAACCAAAGGTCATCATGGTATGACTATCGGCCTGCGATTGGTTGGAAACAAGTGTGGATTATTGCAGTGCGGTCATGCAGATGCCGCATAACACAAGCGCAATGTCCCGGTCGGAACTTGGTTGAACCAAGCGTGTTCGCCATAAAAACGGACGGGAAGCTTCGTCCTAGTGCATCATTTGGGGCAGTTGATCGCTTCAGAGCTTTTAAGCGCATTGTCCGGTTTAAGCCCAAATTGATTAATGCTGCGGTTTGCGCGGAGGCCACTTTTCGGAACCCGTACCCGCTAGAACTTCCGCTTAACTTGAATTGAAGGTGTGTTAATACCCGTTACAACCTTGTTCAACCTCTCTGGCTCCAACCATTTTCTGCATAGTTTCTCTATTCCAAAATCGCTTTTCGAGGCATATACGAAACGTTCGGCCTGCGCCGCCCTGATCCCATTCATCTCTCGAGCCATTTTTTTCGGTATTTCCACCAACCGCTCCTTCTCTTCACCCTGCCATGTCAGTTCCAAGACACGTGAGGGTGTAAGCGGAAAGCCGACCCTTACTGTCTTATTTGCAAACGCGCCGTCGCCATAGACCTTATTATGAGTTTTGGGGTCAGAAATCCGAGTGACCGGACTGTCCGATGTAATTAGATGCTGGTCCTCGCTGCGTCCAACTACCCATTTCATGTTCAGGAAAATGTTCGCGAGATCTCCTATAGTGCCGAGCACCGGCAGGCCGGCTGAACGCAGAACATTAATGCAAAAGTTGTTAGAGTCACTCAATAATTTGCGCATCTTTTCGCGTTCTTTGCGAGAAATTCTTTTGCCGGTTTCCTCTTCGTAGTTGTCGACAGATTGATCATAAAAATCTTTATCAGTGGCGATGAATTGAGACGTGTGATGTGCGACCATGGCCATCATTTCGGCACCAGCACGGACGGTAGAGGGCGAACGCAAGTATTGGGCAGCTAGGAACAGTGCAACGTGTTCACGTTTTTCACCTTTCAAAACTTTGCCCGCACAGAGTTCACCCCAGAGAGGTGCGGCGTTACCTTCAATAACTGCCAGAAATTCTTCAGCCTCATCAAAGCGTTCGCCGTCTGCGCCGATTGGGCTATAGAAATTCGTCTCGACGGCAGTAGCTTCTGCTTTGTTTCCACGCGGTTCATCCCCACCTGAGTAAGTCCAAACAAACCCCTCCGGATCGCAAAATTTAACCAAATAGAATCGTGGTACAAAATGCTGCTTTTTGGTTCTGGAGGTCATTTAGACTGCTTCCACAAAGTAATCCCGTATACAAATTCGTATCTTGGATGCGACCTGCCGCTAGAGTTGTAAATTGGGCAGTGACATAAACCATGCAAGATCCGTTTTGTCCGCCATGCCCACAGGCAGGCCGCCCTCGCGTCGCACTCTCGCTTTAGGAACCGCCTAGCTGACAATATCCATAAACTCGCGCCATTCCCGTGCGCTCATGCCTACATCTGCGGCTTCGACCTTTTCGCCTTTCAGCATCTTGCGCAGGGCTTCTACCGCGGGCTGGGACAGTTGTGCGCCACCCAGACGGTAATCCTCAAAGGCTTTGTAGGCGTAGGGCACCCAATCTGCCACAAGGCGACAGATTTCTTCGGCATAGACGCGGATTTCGTACTGGGCGTGGGAATCTGCCCGCAGCCGCAGGAAGTGGAACAGGTTGTGCAGATCTACCTTCCAATACCACTGGGTATAGATGTTGGCAGGCAGGTTCATCCGCGCCAGTTCTCGGGCCAGCGCGATGCCGTTACCGTCTTCGCCCTCGTCGATCATCGTGGCGTAATTGTCATAGGCCCGCGCACTGTCTGCCTTGAGCATCTCAAGCACCCGCTGCGCATCTTCCCCGACCAGCGTATCGCCGCGCCCCTGATTGTTGATCACGCTCTGCTTGGCGAGATGTTCTTCGGCGGGGATATAGAACTCACGGTCCAGAATCGAATACCGCGCGGAATATTCGTTCACATTCGCGGTGCGATGGCGAATCCACTGGCGGGCCACGAAAACCGGCAGTTTGACGTGCAGCTTGATCTCGCACATCTCAAACGGGGTAGAATGCCAGTGCCGCATCAGATAGCGGATCAGACCTTCGTCATTTTGCACCGCTTTGGTGCCCTTGCCATAGGACACACGGGCCGCCTGCGTGATCGCCGCATCATCGCCCATATAGTCGATCACCCGCACAAACCCGTGGTCCAGAACCGGCTGCGCGGTATAGAGATGCTGCTCCATTCCCGGTGCAACCACACGGCGGGTCGGCGCGGATTGCGCCCGTTGTTCGCTGATTTCGGCCTGCTGTTCCGGGGTAAGTGGCATCTGCTGTGTTCCTGTGTTCCTGACTCGCTGGCCACTATATCTAGAAGTCTGCGTTCAATAAACTCGATATGTGGCGGAAACTGCGGAAAATTCCAAAGTCACAGCCCGCGATAGTTTTGCAACAGGTTCACCACCCGAGAGTTTGAAAAGATTGACAGAATCCGCAGCTTTCCGGTTAGTGGGGACAACGAGGCAGTTAAAAAACAAAAAAAAGCAGGAATTGAAAATGAGATTCTCATTGGCAGCAGCAGCGTCCGTGGCTGTGTTCTTATCCGCATGTGGTGGCTCAACTGACAGCGCGTCCGATGAAACAGGCGACACAACCGGCGGCACCGATGGTGGCACCGAAGAAGAAGTTGTCATTGATACCGGACCAGCCCATATCCTGCTGGAGGGCGACAATCAGGCAACCCGTCTGGAATATGACAGCGACGCAGACCAGATCATTGTCGAAAAGATTCCGTTCGACGATGAAGTTTTCGAAAGCCGTCTTGACCGCACCGCCAGCCGTGATGAAAGCGCCTACCGAGCTTACTCCAGCAAACGCGGCTTTGACGATTACACCGCTTACACCCGAGAAACGGACAGCGGCGCAGTTTCTGTAATTGTGGTGAATAGCGGCGAATACAAAGATCACGGTTACAGCGGCGCAGCTTACACACGCACTGGCACCACCACCCTGCCAACCGAAAACCAGCGGGCTTTTTACGAAGGTGAATACCTTGGCACACGGACCAGTGAAGAATCCGGCGGCATGGACGTTATTGTTGGCGATGCAGAACTGGAAGCCGATTTCTCAGATGACACAATTCGCGGCAGAATCACCAAACGCCGCGTGACCGAAGATGAACTGGGTGTGGGCGCGGGAACAGATATTACGCTGGCCAATACAGCGATCGACCGCAGTTCTGGCGTCTTCAACGGTTCGGTATCCCAAACAAATGATGATGTTACCTCCGAAGGAACCTATTCGGGTATCCTTGGCGGCGATAACGCGGATGAAACAGCGGGCTATCTAATCCTTGAACGGGACGCCACCCGTGAATTGGGCGTTTTCACAGCCGTCGAACGATAATCGTAAAGGACCGCGCGGGGGATGCGGCGTTTACTTACCAGACTTGTGACACTTGGAACGGTCAGCCTCGGGTTGGCCGTTTCTGTCGGTTTTGCCGCCCCCCTGTCCATGTCTCCGCAAGAGGCCCGCGCCTTTGCGTGGCGGTCCCTTCAGCAGGACCGCCCCCATATTGCCCTGCAAATCGCGGAGGCGCTGCACACCCGCGATCCTGACAGCTATGAGGCCAGCCTGCTGCGCGGCGAAGCATTGCGCCAGTTGCGACAAACCAAAGCAGCGAAAGCTGCGGCGCTAAAGGCGTGGTCTGCGGCAGAAACGCCCGAGCACAGGTTCAACGCCGCCCATCTGGTTGCTAAAACCTATTTTGCCGACGGGGCCAAACTGCGGGCGCAATTCTGGCTGCGGCGGGCTGCGCAAAATGCACCGGATGCGCAGGCGCGCCGGATGGCGCAGCGGGATTTCAACGTGGTACGCCGCAGCAAACTTCTGTCCACGGCCCTGTCTTTCTCGGTGTTTCCGTCGTCCAACATCAACAACGGATCCACCAATGATGCGCTGGTGATCGGCGGTTTGCCCTTCCGCGTGCCAGCCTCCGGCCAACCCCATTCAGGCACAGGCTTCCGGCTCGGAATCTCCACGCGTTACAATAAGGCGCTGAATGACAGGACGCTGCTGCGGCTCGGATTTAGCGCGACGGGCACCACGTACAAACTCTCAAGCGAGTCCAAGGCGCTCGGTTCCGGCAAGACCGGCTCGGATTTCGCCTATGCCGCGGTAGAGGTTCAGGCCGGCGTAACGCTTTACCCCGACAGCGGCGAATCCCCGGGATTTGGCGCGACACGCTTTGACCTTGCCCTCGGGCGAAGCTGGTACGGAGGCAGCCCTTTGTCCAATTTCCTGCGGGTCGGTGCCGCTCAGGATTACCACCTCTCCAAAACCGCAAGGCTGCGCGGCACGCTAGAGCTGGAACGGCAAAACCGGCTTGATGCGGCCATTTCTTCGGCCAATATCGCCAGTTTCACCCTTGATATGCAGCACCGGTTCAAAAACCGCGCCCGTGTTGGATACGGGCTTTATCTGCGCGACACATCCTCGCGCTCCAATCTGGTAGAAAGCCGTGTGGCAGGCGCTCAGCTCAGCTACTCTCCGCCGCCCCTGCCGGTGGACGTGGTGCCGACCTTCTCCCTTTCGGCAGAGCGCACAGATTACCCGCGCCTGAACATCGGTGGCGTCCAGCGGGTGGACGAACGCGCCCGCGCTGCGGTCTCGCTGTTGTTTCCGGCGGTAAATTATTACGGATTTGCCCCCACTTTGAACCTGAGCGCAAGCAGAACAAACTCCACCGTTCCGATCTATTCCACAAAGGACCTGCGGATGAACATCGGTTTCAAATCCACCTTCTGACCCTTGGAATTTGCCGCGAGACGGAATGCAGGCTAGACTGGCCCCATAGCTGAAAAGGGGCGCTGATGGAAACTGCCCGCCACCACCTGCACAGACTGACGCTGGCAGCCATGTCCTGTCTGGTCGCGCCGAGCGTACAGGCCTGCGGCATTGCGCTGGCTCTGGCGGTGGATGTCTCCGGTTCGGTGGATGATCGGGAATATGATCTGCAAATGGGCGGGATCGCGGCTGCCCTGCGGGACGGGCTGGTGGCAGATGCCCTGCTTGCAGAGGAAGCTGCCGTGATGGTGGTTCTGTGGTCCGGCAGTTCGCGGCAAACTGTTGTGGTGGACTGGCAACGGTTGGGTAGGCCGCAGGATGTCGAAGCTTTGGCCCGCGCGGTTGAAACCGTCCCCCGCCAGTGGCGCAATTATTCAACCGGCATCGGAGAGGCGCTGATCTTTACCGCAAACCACTTTGCGCCGGTGTCGGATTGCGCCCGTCGTGTCATTGATGTCTCCGGTGATGGCACCTCCAATGAAGGGGCACCGCCGGAAGAGATCAAGGAAATCCTCGCCGCTGCGGGCTATGTTATCAACGGGTTGTCTATTGAAGGAGAGACCGCCCAGCTTACGGAATATTACCGCAAAAATGTCATTGCAGGCCCAAACAGCTTCGTGATGCCTGCCTTTGGCTTTTCCGATTATCCTGAAAAAATCCGCCGCAAGCTGATCCGTGAGGTCACAAAGCAACTCGCGCGGGGATCACAAACAAAAGAAGACGGATAAATCCGCCTTCAATGTTCTTCAAATACTCTAAATCCGCCTTCCGGTATCAATGCGTTTCCGGTTTTGCAGCGTTCGGGAAAAACAACTGCTGCCCGTCCCGCGTGTAGGCCGCTATCAGCGACTGGCCTTCTTCTGAAAGCATCCAGCTCAGGAACATCTGCGCCCCTTGAGCGTTCACATGGGGATGGCGTTCGGGGTTGACGGCGATGATGCCGTATTGATTGAACAAGGCCGGGTCTCCCGCATAGAGGATTTCATGGGCGTCCTTTCCGGCAAAGGCAATCCATGTGGCCCGGTCTGTCAGGGTATACCCTTCGGACTCCACCGCAATGCGCAGGGTCGCCCCCATGCCCGTGCCGGTCTCTCGATACCATTGTCCCGCTGCCGTTTCCACATCTACACCTGCGCCGTCCCAAAGGCTGCGCTCTTTCTTATGCGTGCCGCTGTCATCGCCCCGTGAAAAGAATGGCGTACCGCTATCGGCAATTGTCCCTAGCAGTTCGGGCAGGGTTTCAGCCGCGCGCAGCCCGTCAGGGTCGGACTTCGGCCCGACCAGAACAAAATCGTTATACATCAGATCAAACCGCTTCACCCCGTAACCGTCAGCCACAAAAGCCTCCTCTGCGGCTTTGGCATGGACCAGCAGCACATCCGCATCGCCGTTGCGTGCGTTGTTGATCGCCTGTCCGGTTCCCACAGACACAACATCCACCCGCAATCCGGTTTCCGCTTCAAACAGTGGCAGCAGATAGGCGTATAGCCCCGAATTTTCCGTCGAAGTGGTAGATTGTACCAAAACCCGCTCCGGATCGGCCAGAACGAGGTTGCCAGCAAGGGCAAAGGCCGCAAAACTACCGAGAAATTTGAACATACGCATGGGGTGCCTCCGCTAAAGAATCTAATGTGCTAAGTTTGGCACATTGGTCTTATCGGTAGCCCCTGCCCTGACCACACGCAAGCCCGAAGACAGATGAGCATAAAGAAAAACAACCGCCGCGCAGAGCGCATTGCCCAGACGCCGCAACTCAGAGCCAAAGTTCTGGTGCGCAACGACATGATCGGGGCGGGTAAGATCGAACTGCTGCGCCGCATTTCAGAAACAGGCTCGATCAGCGCTGCCGCCAAGGACATGGGGCTTGGGTATCGACGTGCGCTGTTCCTGCTGGAAACAACCCAGCGCATGTTTGACGCACCGCTTCTGATCACCGAACGGGGCGGCAATCGGGCCGGAAGCAGGCTCACCCCGCTGGGGCTGGCACTGGTGGAACGGCACCGCGCCTTTGAGCAGGCGCTTGAGCAGAGTGCCGCAGGGTTTCTGGACTGGCTCGAAGCGCACCAGAATCAGGACCCTCTGCCAGACAGTTAGCCCGAAACCTCTTGAAACACCCGCAGGCTGGCCCTATATCAGTCATGTTCCGCTTGCGGGACTATGGTGATAAACGCGCATGTAATAAACGGATCGGACCCGGGGGCGGTACCCGGCGACTCCACCAAAACACCTGTCTTTGCAGGGGGTATGGGGTCGAAACAGGATCGACGGACGTCTAAAGATGTTAGCTTTTACTCGGTGAGTTACCACCGTTATCGGTACGATTAAGCTAGTTGCAAATGACAACAGAGCTCCAGTTGCCCTCGCTGCTTAAGCAGTGCGGAATACTGAAAACTTAGTCCTAGGCTTTGCAGCCTAGGCGGGGTCCGCAGGCACCTGGCAACAGAAGCCTGCACTTTCATTCCAGCTCGGTTACACCTCATGTGTTCTCTCCTGCGGCAATCGCAGAGTTTTTTCATGCACAGGCGCAATTCTTTGCCAAGTTGCACTTTCCATAGTGGCTGAACCAGCTATTGTAAGGAAAAGACCCTGACAACCGCTTGGCAGACCACATGACAGATACCATTCCATACGGCCAATTAATGCACCGCGCCATGCGGGGCCTGATGCGAGAGCTGTTGATCGACATTTCAAAAGCGGGGCATCTCCCCGGGGAACATCATTTCTTCATCACATTTGACACAAACCATCCCGGTGTCGACATCGCGGACTGGCTGCGGGAACGCTACCCCGAGGACATGACCGTTGTGATGCAGCACTGGTTTGACAATCTTGTGGTGAGCGATGACCGCTTTGCCGTGACGCTGAATTTCGGGGACCAGCCGGAGCCTCTCGTCATTCCCTTCGACGCGATCCGCACTTTTGTGGACCCGTCGGTGGAATTCGGCCTGCGTTTTGAAACCCACGAAGATGACTACGACGACGATTTCGATGATGTGCCGGAAAGCCCGATGATCGTGATCGAGGAGGACGAGGACGACGCGGAGGAGCAGCCAAAGGGTGACGCGGAAATCGTGTCTCTGGACAGCTTTCGCAAACACTGATCCGCGTGTTTTAGGAACGATTTTAGAAGGGGGCTATACGCCCCCTTTTTCATGCGGGCGGTTCATGTTCCAGCCGACAGAAACAGGAGGCGCGGATCGGGCGGTCTGCGCGGGCATTGGCGATGTCGAGCCGCTGTTTGATAAGATGTGCCTCGGCCATTTGTCCGGTTTTCATCAGACATTCGTGCAACCCGTGCAGCGCCCAGACGTTATCGGGGTTCTGACAGGCGCGGGCGAGTTTTCCGTCCAGTCCCAGATCAGCGCGATAGACGGCTTCGGCTTCTTCGACCCTTCCCTGTTCCAGCAACAATGCCCCGAGCGCATGACGGCTGGGCTGCATCCAGCCCCAAGGCTCCGCATAAGGCAAAGTGTCATCCAGCTCGACCGAGCGGCGCAGATGGGCAAAGGCGGTATCATAGTCACCTTTGCGGTAGGCCAGCTCCCCTTCCAACATTTCTGCGCCGATATTCAGAAGATCCGAACACAGGTTGTTAAACAGCAATCGCGTTTCCGGCACGGCGGCTTTGGCCGGATAAAACGTCGCGCGGTGCTGTTCAGCGCCCGCCACATCGCCGCTGGCTGCACAGGCCACCGCTTTGGCATAGGCCGAAACCGCATGTGTATAAGCATAAAGTTCAGTGTCTGCGGGTGGGGTATAGGCTTTGATCGCGTCCCACTGGCCAAAGCGGATCAGTGCGTGCAATCGCATGGGAAAGTAGCTTTCCTTCCAGTCCGCCACAGGTTCGATGACCTCGGGTGTCAGCAGGTTTTCCAAATGGTCCGCCGCCTCCAACGCAGGGCCGATCTGGCCGAGAAACATGGCCCCGTAAAGCTGGAAATGCAGGTTGTGGCACACATAGGTGGTGTAAAACGTAAACGGACCATGTTCCGCCAGATACTTCTGATCCGCCTGCCACGCCCGTTTGTTACGTGCTACGACGTTACTGTATTCCCCGCAGAGCACGTCAATATGGGTTGCCATATGTTGCAAATGTCCCGCGTCGGGCACCAGTACGGTCAGCGCATCCCCCGCCTTTAGCGCCCGTTCGGGGTGCGGCGACATCTCCATGAGATGAATATACATATGCAGCAAACCGGGGTGCCGCATCGCCGCGGGATCATTGGCAAAGGCGGTTTCCATCAGGGTCATGGCCTCTGCCGTGCTGGCCTGTTCGGCGGGGGTGCCCGACTGCAAATCCCAGAGCATCCACGGCGTGCGCCCCATCAAGGCCTCTGCGGTCAGGGCGCAAATATCCAGATCCGTTGGATGCTGTTGATACACAGCCCGCATTTCCTGTGCGTAAGCCTCTGTATAGGGTTGGAAATCCTCAATTTCGGCCTGTTCGATATTTCGCGCAGCCAACGCCCGTATCAGCGCCTGTTCCTGCGGGCTGGCCTGCTCTACCCCTGCAAGGGCCGCGGCGTAGTGCTGTTGGAACATTGTGACCGCCTTTTGCTTTTCGCGGTAGGGAAAATCCGGCCATGTGTAATTGTAATTCGGCCCGATCGCATAGCAGATGCCCCAATGGGCCATGACACAGGCGGGATCAGCCTCCAGCGCCCTCTGAAAACAGGCGATGGCCTCGTTGTGGTTGAACCCGAAGGTCCAGTTCAGCCCGCGATCAAACCAGCGTTGGGCCTGTTCTGACGGGGTGGTGATGGCGCGGCTGTGGGCGCCGAGATCAAAATAGCTGTCCATTGCGCCACAGTGGAATGACTTTTGGACGTTGGCAAGGTCCATCCCGCCCAGTATATGGAAGCGAGTTTTTTCACACAGGAGCGCATCATGAGCGACACCCGCACAGAAACCGACAGTTTTGGCCCGTTGGAAGTTCCTTCCGACAAATACTGGGGTGCGCAAACCCAGCGCAGCCTGAAAAACTTCCCGATTGGTTGGGAAAAACAACCGGTTGCCGTGGTTCGTGCCCTTGGCGTGATCAAGAAAGCCTGTGCGCAGGCGAACAAGGAGTTGGGCAAGATTCCGGCAGAACTGGCCGATGCGATGATTGCAGCTGCCGGTGAAGTGGTGGAAGGCAAGCTTGACGATCACTTTCCGCTGGTGGTCTGGCAGACAGGGTCCGGCACCCAGTCCAACATGAATGCAAACGAGGTTGTGTCCAACCGTGCGATTGAAATGCTCGGCGGGGAACTGGGCAGCAAAACCCCCGTCCACCCCAACGACCACTGCAACATGGGGCAGTCGTCCAACGATACTTTCCCGACAGCGATGCACATTTCCGCCGCGATGACAGCCCATGACGTGCTGATCCCCGGTCTGGAAAAACTGCACGCCGCGCTGGTGGCGAAATCCGAGGCCTTCAAGGACATCATCAAGATCGGCCGCACCCACACGCAGGATGCAACCCCGCTGACACTCGGTCAGGAATTTGGTGGTTACGCCTATCAGGTGGAACAGGGCATCAAACGGGTGAAACACGCGCTGGAAAACATCTATCCGCTGGCCCAAGGCGGCACCGCTGTCGGCACCGGCCTGAACACCCCCAAAGGCTGGGGCGAAATGGTTGCCAAGAATATGGCCGAGATCACCGGTCTACCGTTTGTCACCGCCCCGAACAAATTTGAGGCGCTCGCCGCCCATGACGCCCATGTGGAAATGTCCGGTGCGCTGAAGGTGGTTGCGGCATCCCTGTTCAAGATCGCCAACGACATCCGCTTGCTCGGCTCTGGGCCGCGCTGTGGTCTGGGCGAACTGATGCTGCCCGAGAACGAGCCGGGTTCGAGCATCATGCCCGGCAAGGTGAACCCCACCCAGTGCGAAGCGCTGACACAAGTGTGCGCCCACGTCTTCGGGAATGACGCCGCCGTCGGTTTTGCCGGTTCCCAAGGCCACTTTGAACTGAACGTCTACAAACCGATGATGGCCTATAACGTCTTGCAATCCATGCAACTTTTGGGTGACGCGGCTGTGGCCTTCACCGACAACTGTGTTGACGGGATCGAAGCCGACGAAGAGCGGATTTCGAACCTGATGTGGGAAAGCCTGATGCTGGTCACAGCGCTGGCGCCGGAAATCGGGTATGACAATGCGACCACCGTTGCCAAGACCGCCCACAAAAACCGCACCACTTTGAAGGAAGAGGCTGTGAAGCTGGGCTTTGTGACCGCCGAACGCTTTGACGAAGTGGTACAGCCTGCGGATATGATCGGCCCCAAATAAGCGCCTTTCCTATAGCTTGACACCCAGAGCCGCCCTGCCCCGTGCAGTGGCGGCTCTTTTAATAAAAACCGAAATACTATGAATTTGCGTATTAACGGAATCCACAGCAAAACGTTGCTAAGACCAATTTGATGAGAACAGATACACGGGGTGGACCGATGAAATTTCCTTATAGTTTCGCAACAAAAATCGCAGGCCGGAAAGAGCAGAAAAATCATCCGTGCGAAAATACCTGCGCGCGGGATCCGTCCACACCAGCCCCCCGCCAAACCGCTTCCACCACAAGAGACGCGGACTGGCTGGGCACCGGCGTGTTGCGGGATGAATTCGCCACAAAAAGCGCCGCTTTCGCCTATCGCGCAGCCCACAGGCATCGGGCGATGGCCTACCAAAGCGCCACCGCCGGTTAAACCGACGGTCGCGTGGGCCTATCCGAATTCACTACCCTTGGTGGAAACGGACCGCGCGAACCGCTACATTTACCTTAAGTCAGTGTCTTTTATGCCAAATCCGACAATGTTTAAGGGACGTTGAAGGTTTAGTTCTTGTGTGACCGCCCGGGGTGATTTACCGTTTCTTTAACAACCTAAGTTTCCGTCAGAGAAACAAAAGGTGAAGAGGCGGGCAGCGGATAACATCACCAGCATAAGGTGGGAGTCTATCTGCCCAAGGGTATCGGGCAGGTAAATTGGCATATTTTACCTTTTTTGAGGTTAACGGTGATCCGTTAAACAGCAATAATCTCCGTCTGGGGTCCAGCGGACGTGCCTATATCGAAGATAACGACGGCTTTCTGGAATCCGGTGCAGATGACACCGGGGTGCAATTCTCCATCGACGGCGAAGATTTCTATTCTTCTGCCTGGCCCGACTACACCTCCACAGGCGATAAGGTTGAAATTTTCTCGGCCACAGTGCGCATTCAAGGATCGCAAGAGACCGTAACCTTTGCCTATCTCACTGCCGAAAGGGATGGTGTGGATGACAGGGTTGACCGGATCGTCCAGCTTTCCGGCCCTGAATTCAGCCCGAGAATGCGGCTGCGCGACATCGAGTTGGAAACCGGCAACAGCAATGTTCCCTATAACTCCATACCTTCGATCATTTGTTTTACGCCGGATGCCATGATCACCACCCCGCGCGGACAGGTTGCGGTGCAGGATTTGCATGTAGGTGATCTGGTGATTACCGCCGACAACGGTTTGCAGGCGATCCGCTGGATCGGGCGCAAACGGATGAGCGGCGCACGGCTGCAGGCCTATCCTGAACTGCGCCCTGTGCGTATCCGCAAGGATGCCTTCGGGCCCGGACAGCCGACACGGGATCTTTGGGTCTCACCGCAACACCGGATGCTTGTGCGCTCTGAACGGGCAACTTTGGATTTCGGAGAGAGCGAAATGCTGCTGCCCGCCAAGGGACTGTTGAATGACAGCTCTATCACTGTGGATTACGGGATGCGCGAAACCGATTACATCCATATCCTGTTTGACCGTCACGAGGTGATCTTCGCCAATGGAACGCCCAGCGAAAGTTTCCACCCCGGCCATCACGCGATGGATACGATCGACGATGAAGCCCGCACCGAACTTTTTGAAATTTTTCCCGAGCTGGAGACCACACCTGACGATTACGGCCCCACTGCGCGGCTTAGTCTGAAGGTGCAGGAAACCCGTGCTTTTCTGCGCCGTAGCAAGGGCAGCAATCTAACTTCGGTAGGGAAATTACTGAACGACTCCAACCGCTTCGCTATGTGACCAGAAAGACTCAATTTGATGGAAACAGACGCGATCAACGGTCTACAGAATTGAACACCATCCCGTGATGACGCAGTATGGGTTCATAAAACGATCCGGCAAAAGCTGGACAGACATGAGGCAGGCGATAACGTCCCCGCGACGAGGCGGGGACGGCATCCCGAACAAACAGGTGTGATGTGAACATCACGTTTTACGAAACGCTCGGTCGCCCCGACGCAGACCCTGATTGCACGATCCTTTCAACGGGCACCGCAGAACTGGCGGTTGCACAGGACACGTTTCTGAACGCTGTGACGCCTTTGGCGCGCTGCCAGATAGAGGGTGTGGACTACCGGATTTGCGGGCCGGATGCCCAGTCGGTCTGGGTCGGCACCGTTAATCCCGACCGGCGCGATCAGCGGCAGGTAGAATTTGCCCGACTCCGGCGCGAGGACGGTCAGCGCAGCCCGTCCCGTATCGTCCTGACCAAAGGCCATGTGGCGCGGGGCGAGGCGATTTGCAGGATTTCCCAAAGCCGCGAAACAGCAATTTTTGACGCGGATGGTCTGGTGTGTTTCACCCAAGACTGCCGGATCCTGACGGCGTTTGGTGATTTGCCGGTAGAGGATCTGCGCATCGGGGATCTGGTGCATACGGTCGATAACGGGCTGCAACCCATCCGCTGGATCGGGTCGCGCGAAGTGTCCCGTTCCCGCATTGATATGGCGGATCACCTGCGCCCCGTCATCATCCGGCGCGACAGTTTCGGCCCCGGACTTCCCTCAAACGACATCCGGGTTTCACAGAAGCACCGGATCGTGCTGGAAACACCGGAAATCACCAAGGCTTTTGGCAACGGAGGCATTTTCGCGCCCGCGTCAGTTCTGCTGAACGGAAGCACCATCCTGCTGGACCCTGCCCCCACAGATACCCGTTACATTCATCTGCTGTTTGACGAACATCAGGTGATTTTCGCTGATGGCATCCCCACAGAGAGCTTTTACCCCTGCCCCAACGGGTTGATGTCACTGACGCCGGAAGATCGCGCGGAGGTGTTTTCGATCCTGCCAGACCTTGCGGATCATCCGCTGTGCTATGGTCCTTGCGCACGGCCCTTGCTGCCGCCCAAGCTGAAACAGATACTGGCAGCCTGATGGAGTATGACCGCCCGCGCAAACACTCCCTGTCATTGAAAGGCCACCGCACCAGCGTTTCGCTGGAGCAGGAATTTTGGGACGGGTTTCGCGCCATAGCACAGGCGGAAGGTGTCGCGCTCAACGCGCTGGCGGCGCGGATCGATGCGGAAAGGGGGATAGACTGCGGTCTGGCCTCGGCTATACGCCTGTTTGTGTTTCGCTGGTATCGGGATCACGGCGCGTCAGACTGAGGTGAATGCCGTCCTGCGCGCGCACTGTCAGATGGGCGGCAGGCACGGGAATTTTGCCCGCGACAGGCGAAAACCGGAAAGATTTGACCAGCATCGCCAGCAGTAACACCCCTTCGACCATAGCAAACCCCGCGCCGGTACAGACACGCGGTCCCGATGAAAACGGGATATAGGCCTCTCTCGCTGGGGTTTTGGTTTCCGGCCTGTTCCAGCGGTCCGGATCGAACACATCCGGTTTGTCCCAGAACCGCTGGTGCCGGCCCAGATGCCACGGAGAGATGACGATCTGGCTGCCAACTTTGATGCGGCGCTTGCGAAAGGTCTCTGATCGCAGGTTCTCGCGCACCATCATCGGCACAGGGGGATAAAGCCGCAGCGCTTCGCGAAAGACGTTGCGGGTGAATGGCATTTTCGACAGGTTCTTAAAGGTAATATCACCCTCTGCACTGGCGGCTTTGGCCTCGGCTGCGACGCGTTCTTGGGCATCCGCGTCCATTGCCAGCAGGTAAAGCGTCCATGCCAGCGCCGAGGCAGAGGTTTCATGCCCTGCAAGAAAGAAAATCGCCACCTGATCCACCATTTCCGCGCCGCTGAATTTCTCGCCCGTCAGGGGATCGGCGGTGGTCATGATCTTGGTGGCGAGATCCTCGGGTGCGGTACCGGCGGCAATCGCGGCTGTGCGCTCATCAGTGAGCTTGGTTAACAGAGCGCGGATTTTTGCGCTGGTTTCCTTGGTGCTGCTGCGCTGGAAGGCGGGCATCCAGCGGGGCATTTTGAAAAAGCTCGCCACATTCATCAGGGGCTGGGTGCGCTGGTAGTTGCGGAAATTCTCAAACACGCTGCTGGCGTCATCATCGGTGATCGGGATGGAAAACAGGGTGCGGAAAATCACATCGGCCGCCAGTTGCGAGGTTTGTTCTTCTATTTCCAAGGGCGTCCCATCGGCCAACGGTGTCAGTCGCGCCACCGCGTCCGCACCGGCATCGCGCATCGAAGGGAAAACATCGCGCAACCGTCCGCCCTCAAAGGCGGGGTCAATAATGCGGCGTTGGTGTTTCCATGTCTCTCCGTTTGAGACAAAAACCCCGTCCCCCAGCAGCGAATAAAGCGCACCGCGAATGATCTCGGATTTGGGGAAATCGTCGGGACGCTCGTTCAGCACGGTTTTGACCAGCTCCGGCTGGTTCACGAAGTAGCTGCGAAAGAAAGGCATGCGAAATTCTGCCATCCACGCACGGTAGAGCCTTTCAGGTTGGCTCGCGAAAATATCTTTCCGGAACAGTTGGATATGCTGCCAGAGCGAGACTTTTTCAGGCCGCGATGCGGGCTTCGGAGGGGTGTAATCTGTCATGCGGACTGGCTGGTGTGGGGGTTCACGGCACGGGTGATCCGTGACGGTGAATGGCTGCGATGGGCAAAACGATCCCCCAAGAACTGCGGCCCTGCGGTGATTTTGAAATAGTCGTAATCTTTGGGCTGATCGAAAGCGCAAAGATACTGGAAATGAAGGCGAAAAAAGCGGCGGTGAAGCTCTTTGCGCTTAGCCTCGGACAGGGTTTGCGTGAAGGCAGCTGACAGGACCAAAGGGTGCAATTGGCCGGTTTCAGGGGCTACACCCGACACGGCCACCGGATCGCAGAGCGCAAACGTCGCGCCGTCGCCCGGCGCAGAGACATCCACCCATGACAGGCGGTTTTGCTGGCAGAGGTAATTCAGATCGGCCCGCAACCGCGATGCATTGCGCAGGAAACTGACCATCGGGATCACCTGTCCCAAAGTCAGCAAACCAAGGCGCGGGCCATTGGCAGGCACCCTGCCCTGACGCAGCAAATCCGCAAGGATACTGACCGCAAGATGCGCACCGGAGGAATGACCCACCACAAGGACTTCATCCACATCAGAGCGCACGGCCTGTGCAATCCGGTCGGCAAATTCGGCCATCCGCGCCTCCAGCTCTGGCGGGTTTTCCCCTTTGTAGCGGGCGGAGTAGCCGTAATCGTGCATCAGGTAATAGGCGAACAGCTTCGCATCTTTGCGTTTGAACCAGACCAGAACAGCACATAGGACCGCCGCGCCGAGCACCACACCAACTCCCCAGTGCAGATAAAGTGCCGACAAGTAAAAGGCCGCGCCCCCCAGCGCCAGCGCCAGCAGCAGTTGCAACAATAGCATCGCCACAGGGTACAGCGCGGCCAGAACGGGACCGATCCGCAGTTTCATAAGACCAAACAAGGCACCGGAGCCGATATATTCCCACGCGGTTGACAGCAGCAACAGATATGTTCGGGGAATATTCTGATCCATCGAGTCCTGCACAATATCCGCCCAGAACAGGATTTCCGCCTGTGTGTCCGTTTTCTGCCCGTCAATGTCTGCGCTGATCCCCCAGCCGAAATTCCTCACGCCCTTGGATTTGGGCTGCATGGTTAGGGAATAGCCGGAAATCGCCGCCTGCTCTGCGCTTTCCTTGCGGTAAAGCTCTCGATAGCGGCGGGGCGGTACGGGATCGTAGCCGGGGATGTAGAATAACTGGCGTGTCCGGACGCTGTGCTGTGCCTCTTCGGGCATTTTGAAAACCTGATACTGCTAGATCACGACGAAATTTCACCCACTATAGCGGGAAAATTCAGCAATAATAAGGCATTTATCCGACAAGGGCCAAGGCCGGGAAAGTTTCCAGCAGCCAGTAGGAAAAGACCGAAAACAGGTCGAACACCAACATCAAACCGACACCGATCAACAGGGCGCCCATGATCTTTTCGATCAAAGCCATATGGCGTTTGAACCGGTTCATGATCACAACAGCGCGGTTGATGTAAATGGCGGCGAGGATGAACGGCAAGCCAAGACCAAGCGCATAAAAGGCCATCAGCGTGGTGCCCCGCGCGATAGAACCGTCTTGCGCGGCCACCGACAGGATCGCACCGAGGATCGGGCCGATGCAAGGGGTCCAGCCAAAGGCAAAGGCAAGGCCAAGGATATAGGCACCAAAGGCGCTGCCGCCCTGATCGCCTGCATCAATTCGTGCCTCACGGTAGAGGAACGGCAGGCGGATCAACCCGACGAAATGCAGGCCGAACAGGATGATAACCGCACCGGCGATCATGCCAAAGGCGCGCTGGTTCTGCAAAAACATCTGCCCGAGCAGCGAGGACGTGAAGCCAAGGAAGATAAAGACGGTAGACAGGCCAAGCGCAAAGAAAATTGCGGCGGTGATGACGGGGCGGCGTGATTTGGTGCCTTCGGTCATATCCGCCATGGAAATGCCGCCCATATAGGCGATGTAGGGCGGTACAATCGGCAAAACGCAGGGGCTGAGAAACGAAATCACACCGGCCAGCAGAGCAACCAGAAGCGAGGGCAGCAGGGCTGCGTCTATGACATCAATACCAAACATACCCCTGCTCTACGCGAACGGTACGCTTGCGTCATCCACCATTTGATCACGCTTGCGTGGACTTTTGCAACAAAGCGGATTATCTGGCGGTTATGACCTTTGATGCCGAACTCGATGCAACCGGATTGCTCTGTCCCCTGCCTGTCCTGAAGGCGCGTAAACGTCTGCTGGCGCTGCAATCAGGGCAAGTCCTGAAGGTGCGGGCGGATGATCCCGCGGCTGTGATCGACATGCCCCATTTCTGTGCCGAACAGGGACATAGGCTGATTGACAGTCAAGAAGAAACGGATGCGAACGGCACGGTGCAGATTTATCTGATCGCCAAAGCCTAAAGCAGCAGCGGGCTGGTTTCCTCGCTTAGCAAGACATTGGAATCCACCGCCCCGGCACCCGGCAGGGTCATAATGCGGCGGCGCAGCACCCGTTCAAAATCCGCAATGTCACGGGCAACCACCTTTAGCCGGTAATCATAGAGCCCCAGAACATGCTGCACCACCTGCACCTCGGGAATGGCGGTGACGGCCCTTTCAAAATCCTCCACGCTCACACGGCCCCGTGTGGCGAGTTTGATGCCCAGAAAGACGGTGACGCCGAATCCCAGCGCCTCTTGATTCAGACGGATGCTGCGGCCTGTGATGACGCCGCTGTCCTCCAGCTTGCGAATCCGGCGCCAGCAGGCGGGTTGGGACAGGCCGACCCGCTTGGCCACGGCTGCCGCGTTGAGCGAGCCGTCTTTTTGCAGGGTGCGCAAAATGGCGCGATCGGTATCATCCAGATCCATCATAGCGGCAGAATATCCGAGTTTTTGAGATTGGAGATCAGCATCAGCGCCTCAATATCTGCGATATGGGGCAAGGCCAGAAGATGCGTGCGGTAAATATCCTGATAATGTGCCATATCCCGCGCCAGCACGTTTAATCGCACATCAACACGACCCAAAAAGGTTTGGATTTCATTCACTTCGGGGATTTTGCGGGCTTGGGCAATAAAGGCATCAAAGGCGTTGCTTTGGGTTTTGTCGAGCGTGATCCGCAAGGAAACCTCAACCTCATAGCCTAGCGCCTTGGGGTCAATGCGGATGTCGCAGCCAAGAATAACGCCCGCCGTTTCAAGCCGCTCTATTCGTCGCCAGCAGGAGGCCGTGGTCAATCCGGCCTGTTCTGCCAGTTGCGCCGTGCTTGCGGCGGGGTCATGCTGCATCAGGCGAAGCAGCTTTCTGTCGGTATCGTCAATATTGTGCATGAGTAATTCAATACTGGCAGTATTGGAGAATAACAATTACCCAAATTGCCTTTTATTCCGCAAAATCGAACCCCGTTTTGCGCCATTATCCCTATTCTGCACCCAGAACCGCAGTTTAAGGAGAAAATCATGCGTGTATATTATGATCGCGATTGCGACATCAACCTGATCAAGGACATGAAAGTCGCTATTCTGGGCTATGGCTCCCAAGGTCACGCCCACGCGCTGAACCTGCGGGATTCCGGTGCGAAGAATGTTGTTGTTGCGCTGCGCGAAGGCTCTGCCTCTGCTGCGAAAGCCGAAGGCGAAGGCCTGAAGGTTATGGGCATTGCCGAAGCTGCGGCCTGGTGTGACCTGATCATGTTCACAATGCCCGATGAACTGCAGGCCGACACTTACAAAAAATACGTTCACGACAACCTTAAAGACGGCGCAGCGATTGCTTTTGCACACGGTCTGAACGTACACTTCGGCCTGATCGAGCCAAAACCCGGTGTTGACGTGATCATGATGGCGCCAAAAGGTCCGGGCCACACTGTCCGCGGCGAATTCACCAAAGGCGGCGGTGTTCCCTGTCTGGTGGCTGTGGACCAGAACGCATCCGGCAAGGCGCTGGAAATCGGCCTGTCCTACTGTTCCGCCATCGGTGGCGGCCGTTCCGGCATCATCGAAACCAACTTCCGCGAAGAATGTGAAACCGACCTCTTCGGTGAACAGGCTGTTCTGTGCGGCGGCATCGTTGAACTGATCCGCATGGGCTTTGAAACACTGGTGGAAGCCGGATACGAGCCTGAAATGGCCTATTTCGAGTGTCTGCACGAAACCAAGCTGATCGTTGACCTGATCTATGAAGGCGGTATCGCCAACATGAACTACTCCATCTCCAACACTGCGGAGTATGGCGAGTATGTTTCCGGCCCGCGCATCCTGCCATACGCTGAAACAAAGCAGCGCATGAAAGACGTTCTGACAGACATCCAGACAGGCAAGTTCGTACGCGACTTCATGCTGGAAAACGCTGTTGGTCAACCGTCCTTCAAAGCGACACGTCGCATCAACGACGAACACCAGATCGAAAAAGTGGGCGAAACCCTGCGCGGCATGATGCCTTGGATTTCTGCTGGTAAGATGGTTGATAAAGCCAAAAACTAAACATGGGATCAACGTGTTTGGAATTTTGGGAAAGGGCATCGCACGCGGTGCCCTTTCTGCCTTTTGGCTTTGCCATAGTTTACCCGAGACATTGTAAGAGAGCAGATGACCCCTTCCCCGCAAAATCCCGGTCTGGTGAACTGGCTGTCCATCATCGCCCTTGGCGCTATCTGGGGCGGTGCGTTTCTGGCTACGAAACTGGCGCTGGACGGGTTTGGTCCCTGGTGGGTGGCTGCGGGGCGTGTGGGGATAGCGGCGCTGGCGATTACGGTGTTGGGCGGGATGATGGGTCAGGGGCTGCACCAGATAAAAGGCGTGCGAAGCTGGCTGTTTGTCTGCGCCTTCGGGCTGACCTCGGTTGCTACAGGAATGGCGCTGCTGGCTTTTGGACAACAGCATGTGCCCTCTGCTTTCGCGGGAATTTCTATGGGGGCTGTGCCCTTGCTGATCCTGCCGCTGGCGGCGGTTTTCTCCAAAGAGGAACATATCGGCCCGAGACAGATTGCGGGCTTCCTTGTCGGTTTTATCGGGCTGGCTGTGCTGCTCGGGCCGGATGCGCTGTCCTCCAGCGGACGGGATCTGGAACAATGGGGTCAGATCGCCTGTATCGGTACCGCGGCGAGCTATGCTGTCGGGTCCATTATCATGCGGCGCAGTCCACATATGCCGCAACTTGCACTGGCCGCCGCAACACTTTGGGTTGGAACGGTTGTGTTGGTTCCCATTGCCTTGGTGATTGAAGGCCCCCCTGCCAGTCTGGACCGCCCTGCGGGATATGCCCTGCTCTATGCCGCGCTGATCCCGACCGCTGTGGGAGCAATTCTACGGGTACGTATCATCACATCCGCCGGATCGGTTTTCATGAGCCTGAGCAGCTACATGGTGCCGGTCTGGTCGGTGGTGCTCGGTGCACTTCTGCTCGGGGAGGATTTGACCCGCTCGATGCTTTGGGGGATGGGGCTGGTTCTGGGGGGAATCGCCATCAGCCAAAGCCGCGCGTTGATGTCTTTGTTAAGGAAATAGCCCTCCCGCGGGAGGAGGGTACGGGAGGGCCATTTGGTACAAACACCATCCGGGAGGAGGTAGACGGGTTTGTAATCTGCATTCTTACGAGGCGATGCCTGTGGCGGTGCCTGATCTTTATGCTGCAGCGCAGTAATCTTTGCTGCAATGCAGTAATACCGCGGGACTTTCCACGAAACAACATTATTTATCGGCACAACGGCTTTGCCATTTTGGAAACAGGTTAAAATACATGGATACCGCAGGATTAATGGTCGTTTTTGCGAAAGTTGTTGATAGCGGCAGCTTTTCAGGCGCCGCACGCAGTCTCGGGCGGACGCCCTCTTCGGTTAGCAAACAGATCAGCCAGCTGGAAGACCGGATGCACACACGGTTGCTGCACCGCACAAAGGACGGCATTCTGCTGACGGATACAGGGCGGGACTTTTACGCGAAATGTGCAGAAATTGCAGCTTTGGTGCGGGATGCCACCGAGGAAGTCGATGAGGCAGAAGGCCAACCCCGCGGCCTGTTGAAAGTCATTAGTTCGGTCGCTTTTGGCAAAGCCCGTCTAATCCCCCTGATGCCGGAGTTTCTGGACCTTTACCCCGAAGTATCGCTGCAGCTGGAACTGTCCGACCGGAGTGCGGATATTGAGGCCGAAGACCTTGATGCTGCGGTGCGCTTTGCCGAACAGATGGACAATCCCAACGTAATCGCGCGGCGGATCTTTACAAATGAGAGGGTGATTTGCGCCGCACCGGATTATCTTGAAAAATACGGGATGCCGGAAACGCTGGAGCAGCTGGCCCGGCACAACTGTTTGCAAGTTACCAAAATCCGGCGGCGCAATACATGGGAGATGATCGGACCGGACGGGCCGGAAAAGATTGAGGTGACAGGGAATTTCTTTGGCAATTCCGCCGATGTGATCTACCGCGGAACGCTCAACGGTTTGGGGGTGTCGCGTCTGTCCACCTTCATCGTGGATAAGGATCTACAGACAGGACGGCTGGTGCGCGTCTTGCCTGACTACGTGCAACCCCATGCGGATGTAGCGGTGATCTACGCCGAGAAACGGAACCTTGCGCCGAAAATCAGGGTGTTTGTTGATTTCCTGTCAGAGCGGTTGTCCCGTTAGGAGTGAGCGTGGGGAATTATGCTGCTGCGGATTGTTTAGGTGCGGCGTTGGGGATGAGTATTTCGGGAACATTGAAGCGGACAGAGCGCGGGGCGGAAAACGGGTGCACCGCTTGAAAAGGGGCGTTATGGATGGTTTTCAAATAAGGAATACACCATGACTGCCCCAAACACCCGCGGCCTGTTGAACTGGAGCCTGTTGCTGCTTCTTGGTATGATCTGGGGCGCGTCATTCATGGGTTCTAAATACGCGCTGACGGGGTTTGGCCCCTTCACCGTTGCCGCCATCCGGATCGCACTTGGCGCGGTGGCGTTGACGGTGATGATCTATGCGCTGGGGCGGCGATTGCCGGACTGGTCGGGTCCGAACGGCAAGCGTATCTGGTTGCACTGTCTTGGTATGGCGCTGTTTTCCAACGCCATTCCCTTTACGCTGCTCAGTTGGGGCCAGTTGCATGTAACCTCGGGCTTTGCGGGGATTACGATGGCGGTTGTGCCTTTGCTGGTATTGCCGCTGGCCTTTTTTCTGGTGCCGGGCGAGCAGACCAACCTGCGTAAAATCATCGGATTTTGTATCGGTTTTGCCGGCACAGTTGTGCTGATCGGCGTTGATGCACTGGATCTGTCGGGCCATGATCTGGAGGGGCTGGCACGGCTGGCCTGTGTTGGTGCGGCTTGTTGCTATGCTATCGGCTCTATCATCACGCGCCTGTGCCCGCCAGTGTCCAATATGGGGTTTGCAGCCGGTGCGCTATTGTTGGCAAGCAGTTTGATGGTGCCTTTGGCGCTTTTCATAGAGGGTGTTCCGGATGCCCCCGCCACCGAAGCGATTTGGGGGGTGATCTACTTGGGTCTGTTCCCGACCGCGCTGGCCACGATCATGCTGGTCACGGTGATTAACTCCGCGGGTCCGAGCTTTCTGTCTATGGTGAATTATCAGGTGCCGGTCTGGGCGGTTGTGTTTGGCGTGTTGCTGCTGGGTGAAACCCTGCCCGGTCGGTTTATCTGGGCGCTGGCGCTGATTCTGCTTGGACTTGCGATCAGTCAGGTTCGGTTCCGGCGGATCGTCTAGCAGCGCGTTAGGGCGGTTTTGATCGCTTCGGGTGAATAAGGGCCGAGCGTTTTGCGTTGAAAATTGCCATCCACAAAAGAAACCACCACGACCGAGGTCCGGCCTGCATCCGCGAGGATCATTTCGGGGCGCGCACCACAAAAGCGTAATCCACCGTCGATCTCCGTTTCACCAATGCTGTGATTGGTCACGTCGGAGATGCGCGCGATTTCTTGTAGGTCGCCTGCCCGATAGCTAAAAATCCGCAGTGTTTTAACGAGATGCGGGCGATCGACATAGGCCACGTCGAGCGTTCCGTCCCCGTCAAAATCCGCAATGCCTGCGGGGGCGAGCCAGCGAAAGCGTGTGCCGATGTAAGGCGTCGCAGCCCGCTTGCCCTCTGATCCGTAAATCGCAAGCTTTGCGCCTTTTTGCGGATGGGACTGGACGACAACAACCTCCGGAATGCCGTCGCCGTCAAAATCGGCAAGGCGCGGGACGGTGTCTTCAAAAACCTCAGATTGCAGCGCGATTTTATAGCTGTTCTGCGGATCATCTGCCTGCACCAACAGGCTGCCCCATTCCAAATCATCACCAAGCACCCCGTGGGGGTAGCGGGAGGTCGGGTTGATATAGCGGGCCGAGGTTCCTGCGAAACACTCTGCGCCCCCGCTTTGGCAGTATCGTTCTGCCGGTGGGCTTTGATCCTGCCCGAATACCGGAAGGCCGCCCAAGAGAACGGCCAGTCCAATAAATGTTGAGCGCAGGTTCAAATCCGTGTCAAATCTGTTTTTCCGGCATCTGGACAACCAGTCCGTCCAGATCGTCCGTCACCTTCAACTGGCACGTCAAACGAGAGCGTTCCGCATCCGGTTCCCAAGCGAAATCGAGCATGTCTTCTTCCATCGCATCCTTGGGCGGCAGCTTGTCTGTCCAGGCGCCGTCCACGTAAACGTGACAGGTTGAACAGGCGCAGGCCCCGCCGCAATCCGCCTCGATGCCCGGAATATTGTTATCGCGTGCGCCCTCCATGACGGTCAGGCCGTTTGCCACGTCAACTTCGTGCTTCGTCCCGTTGTGTTCAATATATGTGATCTTGGCCATGCTATCGGTCCCTTGGCTGGTCAGAGTCTGTCGCCGCCTTTTGTATCAGTGCAGGAACCGAGGGCCAGAGCTTTTCACGAAAACAGTCAGGTTTATTGCGTGTTGCGGCGAAATGTTCTATCTTTGTTCACATGCGAGATTCCCTACACTGGCCCCGTCCCCCCCATGCCCTGCCCCACGCCCGTCTGGGAGACCCACCCCAAGGGGCGTTAATCTGTGTAGCAGGGCTGGTTCTGGTGCGGCAGCGACCGGGCACAGCGAAGGGGGTTATTTTCATAACCCTCGAAGATGAAACGGGAATTTGCAATGTGATCGTCTGGCAGAATATTTACCAACGGTTCCGCCGGGCGGTTGTTGCAGGCCGGCTGTTGCGCGTGACCGGCAAAATCCAGCGGGACGGACAGGTGGTGCATGTAATCGCCCAACATATCGAAGATATTTCGGGCCTGCTCGACCGGCTGACCGGCCCCGATAACCCTATCGCAACAAAACCCGCCGAAAACGGAGCCTAACGCACAAAACGCTTGTTTTATTGGTCGGCCTGTCTAATTTCCAACAAAAAACGGACCGCAGATGACACGTCACAGGCAAATCCTTTCTCTGGCCACACTGGCTTTGCTGACCTGTGGAACCAGTGCACATGCGGGGCAGATCGTGTCCCGACTGACCCATCCTGATCATGCCAAACTCCCCGAAAACGCCGGACCAACCGATTGTTTCGGACATGAGTTCACACCAGCAGTAATTGAAACGATAACCGAAAAAATTCCGCTGAAACCAGCGCGTCTGGCGGTCGATCTGGAAACCGGCGAAACCACGGTCATTCGCAAGGCCACCTTCAAAACCATGACCATGCAGCGGATTGTAACCCCACGGAACGAGCAATGGTTTCCGGCGGTCTGCCCTCATAAATACACGGAAGATTTTGTGCAAAGCCTGCAGCGTGCCCTGCAAGCGCGGGGATTTTATTCCGGCGCTTTGACAGGCTGGATGGACGAGGAGACCAAAATCGCGGTCAAATTATACCAGCGCAAACTGGATCTCGACTCTCCGATCGTCGCCAAGGCCACTGCCGAAGAATTCGGGCTGGTGTCACACAGTGATTTTGACAAGTTGAAACAATAGGCGCCACCGCATTACGGTAGCGCCTAAACAATATTACTTGTCAAAGGCTTACGCGGCAAAGCTCTACTGATAATTCAGCAATTGATCCATAGATTGCGAAGGCTGGGAACAACCGGCCTCACCGACAATCTTGGCCGGAACACCGGCAACAGTCTTGCAGGGCGGTATCTCTTGCAGAACCACAGAGCCTGCCGCAATCCGACTGCAATAACCGATACGGATGTTGCCTAGCACTTTGGCCCCGGCGCCAATCAGCACCCCGTTCTCAATCTTGGGATGCCGGTCGCCATCTGCCTTCCCCGTGCCGCCAAGGGTCACGGAATGCAGCATGGAAACATTATCCCCCACCACAGCAGTTTCCCCGATAACAATCGAATGGGCGTGGTCGATCATAATCCCGCGCCCCACAACCGCGCCGGGGTGAATATCCACACCGAACACCTCGGAAGAACGCATCTGAAAAAACTGCGCCATCCCCTGCCGGTTGTTCGTCCACAACCAATGGGCCACGCGATAAACCTGAACCGCCTGAAACCCTTTGAAGAACAGGATCGGCTGGATCAGACGGTGACAGGCGGGGTCACGCTCAAACACCGCAGTCAGATCGGCCCGCGCTGCAGCGCCAAGGCTGGGGTCGCTGGCATAGGCTTCGTCAATCAGCTCTCGCAGGATCTGCGTTGGCATTTCGTCAGAAGAAATCTTCAACGCCATGCGATAGCTGAGCACTTTTTCAAGGGAGTTGTGGTGCAACACACCGGAATGGACAAGACCGCCGAGGATGGGCTCTTCCTCGACCATTTGCGCTGCATCGGTGCGGATACGGGACCAAACCGGGTCCAGTTCCGCGACTTTTGGGGCATTCTGTGTCATTTTGTGATCTCGCGTCATAGCTTGTTGCCTTAGACCTACGCGACAATTCCATGAAATACAATTTTGGATTTGTGATGACCTCCATCACAATATCGGGTGTTTTAACCACCCTGCCCCCCTAACCACTGGCGGCAGTTCCAGCGCGGAACGCCAGAACCGCCTCCAAAGCGCGGATCAAACATGCCCCGTAATCCGGATCATCAAGCCGCCGCTCTGCCGCTTTGGGCACCGACTGGCAGCAGGAGGACAAGGTGCCGTTCCCGTAAAGCGGATGGACACGGCCCTCCCGCGTGCGATAGCAGTCCGCGCGCGCGGTCAAAGCCACCAAGCGCCGCGCCGCCCGACCCTGCTCTGACGCTGGCAACACCAGCAAACAACAGGCCAGCGCGACAATATCCTGATGTAAAACAGCCCGCATGGACGTGCTCCTGACCCGTTAAACCTCGAAAGAAAGCGAAGACCTGACCCCAATCCCGAACTTCTCCGACACTTGCGCAACCTCGACACGAATAGCGCCCGTAGCGCCGTCCTCAGCCTGCATCGCCGCGGAATAGCTCCATTGCGCGGATGCGACCATCTCGCGACGCAAAAGATCCTCACCACTCTTAACATCCACGCGGTACTGCTCCCGCGCCTCTCCCAAAGGAACGTCAAGCCCCTCCCAACTGTCCCCGTCGATCCGCGTACGCCTGATCCAGCTTATGTGGATCGTATCCGCACCGTCACGCCGGCCCCGCAGATGCACCGGAGACAACGGTCGCAATGCCACCAGATCGAATGACTCGGTTTGCGTCTTGTAAGTCGGATCACCCACAGGTTTTCCAGCCGGACCGCTGCGATAATATTTCTCAATCCCGCGATCTGCGTCCCTGTGCTGCAATTGGTCGGGTATGCGCTCCAGAAACACCAGTTCGGATCCCTGCGGCCAAACCTCCGGCATCTCTGCGTCACTGCCCAATTGCCCGCGCAACAATCCCCGCAGGATGTAGCTGCCATCGCCCTGAAGCGCGGCATCGCGGTACTGAAATACCTCCCAACCCGCCGCATCGCCTGTCCCGATCGCAACGCCGTTGGAACCGTTCAGCACGTCCAGCGCACTGCGCCCCTCCAAAGCACCGTGAGAGATCCTCACACGGACCGCGTTTACCTCATCCCAAAGCCCCACCGGACCACTGCGAAGCTCCGTCAGCGTGCGTCCCATCTTGGTCGGCGTTTCTACCATCGTATCAAGCCTATAGCCGTCATCACTGGCAGATTTGTACACCGCCACCCCATCGGGCCATGGCGATCCTTCGGCCACCACATAAGGGGCCGTAGAGTCCTGATCCGTCTCCAACATCGGCAGATCCAGAAAGCGCAGCATAACACCCCGCGCAGATTGCAAAGCGGAAACCGTCCCGATGGTAGAGCTTGCGTCTTTCTGTTTATAAACAGACTGCTCGACCCGTACTGCCTCCACCTGTCGCGCGCCCTGCTCCGCAATCCGCTCGATCCGGTAGGTCGCATCCGTGCCCCCATCATCCAGCTTGAACACATCCCCGGCAACCACCCCCTGCACGCTTGGCGGCAGGGTCAGTTTCACCTCGTCCTGCGCCACCCGCGCCGAAACCAGCCAGCGGCTCGCCAGATTGCGCCCCGACCCCGGCCGCAGCGCCACAGGCAGCGACACATGTGACGTGGCGCGGCTGTCGTCATCCGCCAAAATAAACTCGGATGTGGCAGTCTGGTAGTCCCGCGTTTCATCCCAGAACGACACGCGCACACGGCCTGCGGTTTCCGCTTCGGGCGCACGGGTCTTAGCCACAACCGGATCCGTCCCCGCCACAACTAGATCCATTGGGACGGCAGTAAAGGCAATTTGCTCGCTCCGGTTCTTGAAAACCAGCTTGCCGTCTACCTCTGCACAGGAAAAATCAAACGCCAGCATAAGGGGCTGCAGGCTCTGGCGTCCACTCTCGACCGAAGTCATGGCAAAGCCGATGGTCGAACCATAAAGCTCTGACACATCAATGTCCTGCAGTCCCGAAATCTCACAGACTTCCGATACAATCGCGCCCAGCGACTGATCTGAAAACCGCCCCGTGATCCAATGCCCCCGCCCGTGATTGTCACCATCGCTCCACACGTCCAGACGGTTGGGAAAATCCGGCCAGGGCCGCGCATCCCACGCCCAGACATGACTGTTTACAATATCCACCATTGGCCCGAAGTACACGTCCGACACCGGATTATTGTCACGATCCAACCAGTACCCGTAAGTCGCGCGCAGATAGTGAGCCTGCATCAGCGTATCAACCGAGCCGTCGGAATAATACGGCAGGGCAGATTCCGATGATTTCGGGTCAAAGAACACATTCGGCTGGTTCGCGCCTTTATCCACCGCAGGACATCCCAACTCGGTAAAGCGGATCGGTTTGGATTTGCGCTGCCAACTGGTCGGAACACTCTGCCGGACGCCGCCCAAGCGGTTGTAATGCTCCTTGCTCCACCAACTTAGCAAATCTTTGTAGCGGAACACCCAAGGCTCCCCATAGGCGCCATCAGTGATGGGAATGCGATCCTGCGCATCCCGCCCCGCTGCATCCGCGTAATACCAGTCAAACCCCTCCCCACCCGCGACATTCTTGCGTAGATAGTCCACGGAATAGATGGACCCTTCGCCCTCATCCAGATGCCCCAACTCATCCCGCCAGTCCGCCAGCGGCATGTAATTGTCGATCCCGATATAGTCGATCTCAGCCTGCGCCCACAGCGGATCGAGATGGAACAACACATCCCCCGATCCGTCCGCCGGATGATAGCCGAAATATTCCGACCAATCCGCCGCATAGCCGATTTTGACCTCCGGCCCCAAAATCGCCCGCACATCCTGTGCAAGCTGCTGCAAGGCCAGCACAGCGGGAAAACTGTCCACACCATCCCGAATCCGCGTCAAACCGCGCATTTCCGATCCGATGTTAAAGGCCTCGACCCCGCCCGCCGCGAGACACAGATAGGCGTAGTGCAAAATGAACCGGCGATAGCTCCACTCCGCCGGACCAGTGTAAACCACTGCCCCGTCAACCACCGAAAAATCCGCAACATCAGCATTCCCGAAGAAGGCCGCGACCTCTGCTGCCGCCGCTGGCGTTTTGTCACTGGTGCCGTCCTGATCCGCCGCCTTCGCCGTGGTAATCCGGCCCCGCCAAGGCATAACAGGTTGATCCGGATTATCCGAATAGGGATCGGGCAAGCCGTTTTCTTCCTGTATATCCATCAGGATAAACGGATAAAAAACAACATCCTGCCCTGCCTCCTTAATGTGTTTGATCGCTTCCAAAACAGCCCCGTCTGCAGGCGTCCCCCCATAGGCAGGCCGGTCCCCGTCAAAGCTCACCAATCCGGCCGCATTGCGCGGGACGCCGGACACCACCCAAGGCATCGGATCGCCATCCACTTCGGTTTGCTCTACACGGGGCGTCAGGGCGCAAGTCCCACACCGCAGGTCATCCCCGAACCAGCTCACCACCAGCGATACCGACGCAATATTGGGCACGTCCTGCGCCAGATCCTCCAGCGCATGCACGAGATCGGTCTCCCCCCGCGGAGAGTTCACATTGGCAAACGCCCCGTCTCCGAAATCACCGGGATATTCAACCGGCGTCACCGCCAGAGAATACTCGCCCGTTCCCGGAATAAGGCAAACGCCGGTAATGTCGCGCGAAGGATCATCCAAAGTACCATGCTCGGGCTGTGCCTTGCGAAAGACCTCAAAGTTGAACTGCGGAATCCGGTTGCCAAACGGCCCGAGATCAAGATCCTCAAACACAATATAAGCCGTCCCGCGATAGCTCGGCGCATTCTCCAGCCCCTCAATCGCGGCAATGGTCGGATCAGGCGCCTGCGTCTCGTCGCCGGAATAAAACGCAATCGACAGACCGTCGCGGCTGACCTCCTGCCCGTCCGCCCAAATCCGCCCGATCTTCTCAACAACACCCTCGCCCAGCGCGAAAGCCACATTTACCGTGTAGGAATAGGATTTGGTCGTCACACGCGCCCCGCCAGAGCCCTTGCCACCGCCAGAGGTCTGCGTATTGACGTGCTCTTCAAAGCGACTTGACCAGATCAGATGCCCTGCAATCCGCGCACGGCCCATCACCCGTGGCACGGCCGCACCCTCGCTCACCCCTTGCAACCTAAAACTCTCCAGCCGTCCGGTCTCAACCACCTGACTGCCGCTGCCAAGAATCTTCTGGTCAATCACCCCGCCAAGGCTCGCCCCGACCGCCTTGCCAATCGCCGCCCCCGTCAGACCCAGCACAGTGCCCCCGAAGGTGCCACCGATCGCAGCACCCGCTGCTGATAACAGTATCGTCGCCATTAGCCCCTCCTCTCGGGAAATTCGAATTGCGCTACAATCCGGCGGGACCAAGCACTGGTCAGAGGCGTTTCAACCACCCCCTTGCCGCTATAGGCATGTAAAACCGTCGGCAGCCCTGTCCGGGTCGCCGCTAAAAAACCAAGATGTTTCGCCACCCCGTGCCGCCGCATCCGGAACAACACCACATCACCCGCGCGTTCAGGACGGACAGGCACTGTCACCAGATGCCGCCGCGCCGCACGCCACAGCCGTTCCTGCCCCGAAGGCTCGGACCAATCCGCAGTATAGGCAGGGATCGCTTCAGGTTCCGCCCCAAGCACCTCGCGCCACACACCACGCAACAGCCCCAGACAGTCTGTCCCCTGTCCCTTCACACTGCTTTGATGTCGATAAGGCGTACCGATCCAGCCCCGCGCCGCTGCAAGGATCTCTTCGCGCATCTGCGGAGTCATCTATTCGCGCCGTGCGCCGTCCATCGGACGTCCTGCAATCGGATAAGTCAGGCTGAAATCCTCACCGGGCATATGGGGAAAGCCGCGAAAATTGAGAAAGTTACCGAATTTCTCGCGGCAGGTTCCGGCCTGCTTGTCGCACCCTGCGTGCAAGCGGATACGATCACCGTTCCCAATCGGAAAACGGGTTTCTTCCCATAGCTCTATCACGTGAACCGGCCCGCGTCGGTAATCTACTTTTACCAGCCCTTCGGCACCTGCGTTTTCCCCGCTTAACCACGTGACCTTGCCCAGCGCGAACCAATCTTCCTCAAATGCGTCAAGATGTTTCAACTCTATCACACGGCGCCCCTTGGACGTATCCACCACATCTTCCGCCACCAGCCCTTCGGCAAACAGGTCTACACCGCATTTCCCATCCCCGAGCATCCTGTCACACTGGCGCAGATAGGTCCGCCCCACAGGTTTGTTCAATGCTTCGCTCAAACCGCGCAGCTCCGCCTCAAAAGCGCCGTTCCCCCGACGCACCTCTCCGATGGTGCCACGAAACTGCAGGATCGTCTGCTCGGGGTTCTGCCAGTTCACCAGCCAGTGACACACCTCCGCCCCGTCAAACCGCCCGGTTTCAATATCAAGATCACTGATCCCAAGCGAAGTCAGCGCGCCCACAGCCTGCGAGTTATCAACCGCCAGCCCCGTAGAACTCTCCACCGCAGTCGCATCCATCCCCGAGGCCGCCTCACACAGCACACCTTCAACCAGCACATCACCGTCATGATCGGTGAACCCGAACACACGCCCGTCCCTGCGCCGCACCACCCAGGCCCGACACAGCGTTGTTGCACCCCCGTCCAGATGCGATTGCAGCAGCTCTCCAATTGCCCGCATCAGACCCGCACCTCCACAATGGGAACACTCGGCACAGATCCGGCGGCAAAACCCGCCATGCTCATTTCCAAACGATCCGTGTCAAAGCGCACAGGCACATCAAAGGCAAAACCCGCCGTCACCAGTGCCGCTTCGGGCGGCGCCTCGTAAAAGCGGATCACGCCAGAGGTATAATCCACATCAAAATGCTCCCCCTCAAAGACTTGCGCACCGCCAATCCCGACCGACACAGTGCCCTCCACCGGCTTGGAAATCGCGCGGCAATATGTGGTCTCCCCCGACCTGTAGGTTTTGCACAATGCAATATCCAACGTCACACTATCCCCCACCGCAATCTCCTGATCCGCAAACGCGGGCTCCCGCGAAGCCAGACAGCTTTTGCAGTCGGTCCAGTCCTTCCAGCGAAACCCGAACAAACGCCCCCGCCGCGCCTCAAAGAACGCGATCACAGCCTCCAGATCGTCGGTAGAGCGCATAGCAACCCCCGCATCATAACGCCGCCGCGCATGGGCCCAGGGGCTGTTACGCTCCTCGTAACCGCTGTTCAGCGTCACAATCTCCGTGCGACGCTCCGGTCCGCCGGTTGACCCGAACGACAAGCCGGCGGGAAATCTGACTTCATGAAAGTTCAAAATATGCTCTCCTAAATGTTCCGGTTGCCACGGGCGATGGCCCGACGGATCCCTGCCGCCACTTGCGTCTGGGACCGCGTAAAGCTCTCGGCGTCAGGCGTCGTAATGTTCATGGTGATATTGACCGCAGTACCGCCGCCAGCCCCCTCAACACCCAGCCGCCCGTCCGCCCCGCGGCGCAGCGGCATTATCGCTTCGGGTCCGGCCTCGCCCATCAATCCGGTGCCACCCCGCATGGGAAATAACGTTGGCCCGCTCACCACCCCCCCTTTGGCAAAGGCGGTCTGCCGCCCCCCGACAAAGGCATTGCCATTGGCGCTCGGGAAAATATTGCCAAGGATCGAATTGACGCCGCCGCTCAACACGCCGCCGATCGCATCCGTCACAGGAGACATCGCCTGATTGAACGTGCTCCGGATCATCCGCTGCGCCAGTGTCTCCAGCACATCGGAAAACTTCGCCCCCTCAAGGACCACATCCCCGAACGCTCCCCGCAGCCCCTTAGACAAAGAGCGCGACAAGCCCTGTGCCTCCCGCTCTGCCAGCGAGATACTCGTCTGCATCCCGCCCAACTCCCGCTGGAAAACGGCCGACATTTGCGCCGTGGCAGCAATGTTCCCCTCCAGAGACTGTAGCTGGTTGTCCAGCGCCTCCAGATCAGCGTTATATTCACTCATGCTTGGTCCTCTCTGTTGGTCTTAGGTATCGGGAAACTGCGCACATAGCGCATCAAGCTGCGCGCGCCCGAGCCGTGGCGTGCCCCCCGGCGTCACCCCTGCCATCATCATTAGCTCCACCGGCGTCAGTCCCCAAAACTGCGCCGGCAATAACCGCAACTGCCCCAGCCCCAGCGCCATCAGTCCTGCCCAGTCAATCATCCGTCGTCTCCGGCAGGGTAAAGGTCAGCCGCAGCAACATGCCTGCTGCCCGCGCAGCCCCCATCGCGCCCCCTGCAATCTCCGCCCGCTTCAAATCATCCTCGCTGCCTTCCCATCCAGCCCCCGTCAAACCGGCCCAGAGCAAGGCAATCAGATCGTCCGTTGTGAAACGCCCCTGCTCGAACCGCTCAATCAGCGGCAACAGCCCCCCGACCCCAAGCCGCGTCTCAAGAGCCGCCAAAGCCCCGAGACTCAGCCGCATCACACGCTCGACACCATCCACCGTCAGCGCGACCTCTCCGCGATAAGGATTCCCCATCAAATTGCCGAAAACGCCAGCGCACCCGCCGAAGCAAAGGCCATTTCATAGGTCGCTTCCCCGTCAAACTGACCCGCATACTCCAACGAGGTGATCTGGAAGGCCCCCTCAACAATGCCGAAATCCGGGATCACCACCTGAAAATCCGGTATCTGCCCGTCAAAGAAAATCTGCCGCGCCCGCTCGTCGGTATTGTCATCACGGAACACACCCGATCCGCTGATACTCGCGGTTTTCACACCGCCCCCCGCCAACAACTCGCGCCAGCCACCCGTGCTGTCCAAAGCCGTCACATCCACCGTATCCGTGTTGAACGAAATACGGGACGCCCGCAGCCCCGCCAATGTTTCAAAGGTTCCAGCATTGTCCATATCCACCTTGATCAGCAGATCTTTCCCGTTCTGTGCCGCCATAACTTTCTCCTAAATCCTGTGTTTTTCTAAGAACCGACCCGCAGGAGTCAGCTATCCTCAACGAAGGCGCGGAATTTCAGACGGATCTGCCGCTGTTCCGGACTGCCCTCCCGCACCGCGCGGGCAGCACGAAATGACAGCGAAATTAGCCGTCCGCGCGTCAGGGCAATCTCCGCCCCGATCACCGCATCACAAACCGCCGCCGCCACCTGTTTTGCCGCTGCAAATCCCGCCGCCGAGGACACCACGCGAATATCCAGATCATGCAGGGCCGCGCCCGCCGAACCGCTGGACTTGTCGCGCACCTGCTCATCCCCGAGCGTTACATAAAGATCCGGTATCGCTCCGCTTGGCGGCGCATCGAAAATATGCTCCCCCACCAAAGCACTCACTGCGCCGTCCCCTGTTAACGTTTGATAAACCCCCTGTTGAAGCGCATGAGAAACCGCATAAGTCACGTCAGCACCTCCTCACGGGTCCAGCACAAAAGATACAGCCCCGCACTGTCATGCTCGGCTACCGATTCAATTCCGTAAATCCGGCTCCCCTCAACAAACCGCTGCCCCGGCATCGGTCGCTGCGGATCACCCTGTGGCGCACCACGCACAATGATCCTGTGCCGCTCTAACGCGGTGGTCCCCGCCGACACTTCTGTCACCCGCACACTGCGCATCTGCACATCGGCCCAGACCTCTCCCAAGGCCACCCAGTCCCGCGCAAAACCGCCCGCGCCATCGGAAATCCGCTGCCGCCGCTCCAGTGTCAAACGCCGGTTCAATTCCACCTTCCGCTTCATCTAGACGCCCCCCAACAGGCGCACCTTGCGAAACCGCTCCAGCAAGGACAGGATCGCCGGCGGCAAACTGGCCCCCTCACGGCTCGCACGGTGCTCGTAAAACTCTGCCGCGAGCATCAGAACCGCCCGCGCAAGATCAGGCGGTAAGTCGCTCCACAACGGGCCGTATCCGGCGGTAAAGGTAATCTCTGCGCTGCCCGTCTCGGGAATAACCGCCAGCGCCAGCCCCACCGCCACCAAAGCAGGGCTCTGACTGTCCCGCTCCAGATGGTAGGTTTCCGGCGGCACCACCGCCTCAGCACCCGCCCGATCTACCAGTGTCACCGCATCCACAGATTGCACCGGACGCACCGGCAGAACCTGCCGGTCGTAATGCCGCCACCCCGTCAGCGCCCAGTTATAAGACTTCTCCAACAGCACAAGCCCTGTGCGCCCTTCCACAGCGCTGATCGCTGCACGCAGATAGGCCTCTAAAAGATCATCCTGCTCTGCGCTGCTGGAAAATCCCGTCCCCAGCCGCAAATGATCCTTCAGTAACGCCAAAGGCAGCGATCCGCTCGGAACGCTGGTAAGTTCGGTCAAAATCATAAGCGTATTCTCCCAATACGGATCATAAATCATTAAATTGATGTGCGCGGGCCGGCCGGACGGAGGACAGCAGAGCCAGCCCGCAGCACATCAGGAACGACGAAGAAAGACCCCGTCGCACCATCCCTGAACGGGATCTCTTCTACGGTTTAGGAAACTGCAAACTTCAGAAGTTTGATCGCCGCAAAATCGCTTACATCACCGCCGACACGCTTGGTGGCGTAGAACAGAACATGGGGTTTCGCGCTGAACGGATCGCGTAAAATCCGCAGATCAGGCCGCTCCGCCACCGTGTAACCGGCCGCAAAATCTCCAAAGGCGATGGCATTGGCCCCGCTGGAAATATCCGGCATATCCTCGGCCACCAGCACCGCATAGCCCATCAGACGCGCAGGCTCTCCCGCAGCCAGCCCGTCCGACCACAAGAACCGACCGTCCGCATCCTTCATCTTGCGCACCGCACCAGCCGTCTTGGAATTCATCACAAAGGTCGCATTCGCGCGGTAACGGGCCCCCAACGAATACACCAGATCGACAATCGCATCCGCCGGATCAAGCGCCGCAAAATCCCCGTCCGCACCCGTTGCCACATAACCAAGGTTTCCCCAGCTCCAACTGTCATTAACAACCGCCGGATAGGTCAAAAAACCTGTCGGCTTGTCCACCCCGTCACCAGACACAAAAGCCACGCCCTCCGCACGGGAAAACTTGTCTGCAATCCGCGCGGCCAGCCAGCCCTCCACGTCAAAGGCACTGTCATCCAGCAACCGCTGCGAGGCTTTGGGCAGGGCCGACAATTCGTGCAACGGAATGGAAATCCGCTCCACCTGCGGCGTTGAAGTCTCAGAGGCCGAACCCGTTTCGCTCGCCCATCCCGCACCCAGTTCTGTGTGATCGACCAGCACATCATAGGCCGTGGACTCCACCGCCACCACATTGGCAACAGACCGGATCGACGCCGTAGCATGCAGCACCCCGGCAATCTGATCCGCCGTCTGGGGATCAACCAGATAGCCCCCATCGCCGGAAACCGCCGTGGACAGCGCCTTTTCTTCCACATCCAGCGCACGCATTCCGTCATCGTCACCGCTCCGCAGATAAGCCGCAAACGCCTTCTTATGGGGCACCTCGACCTCGGCTACAGCGGACAATACGGGGCGCCGCGCGCCAGTGTTCTTACGTTCCAGCATGTTCAATCTCTTTTCCTGTTCTAGAAGTCGGTTTTTCAAATCGCTATTCACTTTGGTTACGTCCTGTAGAAAATCTTCCATCGCTGCCTTCACCTGAAGCGAGGGCATGGATTTGGCCTCTGGCCCGCCTTGCGGCGCGGGGGTGGTTGATGTGCTCATGATCAATCCTGTGCTGTTGTTGAAACTGATGTTAAAAATTTGAATAAATCTCTGTCCGACCTCAGGCCGATAACTGTGTTTTCGCTGCATGGAGCGAGGCAATCAGCTCTTCTGCCAGCGCATTTTCTGCCTTGCCCGCCGGATCGACCCGCGCCTCCGGAAGCATCGGGAACGTCACAAGCGAAACCTCCCAAAGATCGAGTTCATGCAACAAACGCGCGCCGTTTGCGGATTTCTCGGCGCGAATTGTTCGATACCCAATAGACAGCCCTTCAATCGCGCCGGCCTTGATCAACGCCAAAGCCTCAGCGCCAGCCTGAACTTCTGCCAGAATACGCCCTTTGACGAACAGACCCTTGTCGTCTTCGCGCACCTCTTCCCAGACCCCGATAGGGCGGCCCGGATCATGCTGCCAAAGCATTTTCACCCGCCGCCCTTCCAGCGACATCGCCTTCAGACTGCGCCCGTAAGCGCCTCTCTGCACCACATCGCCACCTTGGTCCGAAGCCCCGAACACCGACGCATAGCCCGAGATTTCACATCCCTGCGACACATCAATGCCCGCCTCAAACCGGCAAAACTTCCTCTCCAGCGCACCAGCGCCGTCACCATTTCCCATACCGTTTCCCTTGATTTGCGATGCCGGATGGCATCAAACCTGCTGTGTCACGTCCAGCAGTACCAACACGCCGCGTGTCAGAACGAAGCCGACCACACCGTAGACCGCCATCCAGATCCGGCGCTCCAGACGCTCCAGCGAACTCTCGATCATCTCTAGCCACCGCTCCAGCGCGATCCAGCGTTCATCCGTCACCTGCCGGTGGGTTTCCAGCTTCGCCGCCGCCTCGAAAGGCTCGTATAAATACCGCGATCCGACGCCCCTACTCATCCGGTTCAGCCGGCAACCCCAACAGCCTCCGCTTTTCCCGATCCGACAGGAAATCCGCCTCGGATACACGCCGCCACTGGGCCTCCCGCTCGATGGCGAGCGCCGGAATACCGTCCAGATCCGCATGAACCCGCAAATCTTCCCCGTAAAATTGTGGCAGCCAGGCTGACAAGGCCGCCCCCAGCTTTTGCGCCAGCGGCAAAACCGTCAGCCGGTAAAAGGCGCGGTTCGCTTCGGCATAATTCGCATATGTCGCATCTCCGGGCAGCCCCAGCAGCATCGGCGGCACCCCAAAGGCCAAAGCCACCTCCCGCGCGGCACTTTCCTTGGTTTTCTGGAACTCCATATCCGAGGGCGAAAACCCCATCGGCTTCCAGTCCAGACCGCCCTCCAACAACATCGGACGCCCTGCATTGCGTGCCCCCTGATGGTTCGCCTCAATTTCCTCAACCAGCCGGTCATACTGATCCGCCTGTAAACTGCCCTGACCATCTACCCCGCGATACACAATCGCACCGCTAGGCCGCGCCGCATTATCCAGCAGCGCTTTAGACCAGCGGCACGCCGCATTATGCACATCCAGCGCCGTGGCTGCCGCCTGTATCGGGGACAACCCGTAATGATCGTCCAGCGGATGAAACGCCCGCACATGACAAACCGGCGGCAACTCTGCTCCCATGTCAAACCGCACCTTGCGCGCCCCGACTGCATATTCATACGCTACCGGCCAGCCGTCAGCGCCCGGAACCACCTTCATCCGATCCGAGCGCAGCACATATACCTCGGCCGGCCCGCCACCTGCGCCGCTCCCCGCAGCCTCAAGATACCCATCACCGGACAGTAGAAACTGCCCGTAGAAACTCTCCAGCAGGTCCGCCCCCCCCTGAAGACCGTTCGGCCGCGCCAGCAGGTCAACCAGCGGATGCACATCAAAGCGTCGCTCCGGCCCGCTCACCACCAAAGGAACCGCCGCAGCCGCCTCCGCGATCATCTTCACACAGCGGAATCCAACCGGATTGGACAGAAAACCGCTGCGCGTCAAACTCGCCACATCCCGCGCCGACCATGCAGGCCGCCCCGCACCGTGAAACGCGATCACCGGCCCCGCGGCCGAGGCTTTTTCTTCGGGCACATCCCTTTGGGACGCACTGCGCAAAAATTGCAGTACCATCTGAATTTACTCCTAATGTGTATTTGAAACAGTGCGTTACACGCCGACCTACAAGCGGCGTATCTGCGGCCTGTGAAAACTTGCCGCCGGATCAATCATCAAATCCGTCAGCGCCCAAACCAAGGCATCCACCCGATCCGGCGATCCTTTGCCTTCATACCCGAGCAACGTCATATCGCCCATCTGGGCCTCCAGCGCCTGCAAACCCGCCGCGTGAAACACGCGCCCCTGTTCATAAAGCGCCGCCACAGGCTCTGCCCGAACGGTTTTGCCGCGGGTCGCATGAACGCCCCGATACGCCAAAAGCGGGTCCTGCTGGCGCAATACGCTTTCCACCATGTCACCGCCCTGATTAACCTCGGCCACCACGCGATCCGCCTGCCAGCTCCGCGCCGCCTCGACCACCCGCGCAGCCCATTTCGCAGGGCTCGCCCCCCGAATGCTCGCATCCTCCAGCACCCAGGCCCGCCAGTCCTGCGGACCCGCGCCAGTCTTCTGCATCCCCGCAACCACAATGCCACAGGCATCCGCCGTGGATTTTCCCGAAGCCGGAGGATCCACCGCGACCACGATCCGGTCCATCTCCGGCACTTCGGCCCGCCGCAGCCCGTCCAGCCGCTCCAGCGGCCACAAAGCGCCCTCTGCATCTTCCAGCATCCGCCCGTCCAGCTCCTGACGGCCCAGACGCGTGCCGCTGTAATCCGTGTAAACCTTCTTTAGAAATCCGGGCGCAAGATTCGCCTTATTTGCCTCCGTTGCCGCATGGGTCACAACCGTATCGTCAGCCTTCAGAATCTCTTTCAACACCCCGATGTTACGCGGTGTGGTTGTCACCAGCGCCCGTGGCGCTTCCCCCAAACGCAGGGCGAACTGCAGCATATCCCAGCAGTCCCGCCCCTGCCGCCACTTGCCCAACTCGTCCGCCCAGGCGCAATCAAACTGCGGCCCGCGCAGCGCCTCCGGACTGCTGGCAGACATCGCCCAGGCTTCCGCTCCGTTCGGCCAGACCAGCACCCGTCGCGACCCATGCCACTCCGGTTTCCGGTCCGGCGGACTACAGGCCATAATGCCGCTCTCCCCGAACACCATAACCTCACGCACCTGATCCAGTGTTTCTCCCACCAGCGCCACACGACGATAACGACCAATGTCGCCCGCTTGTGGCCCCTCGACCTGCTGGCGCACCCATTCCGCACCGGCACGGGTCTTACCGGCCCCGCGCCCGCCCATGATCACCCATGTGGCCCAATCTCCCTTGGGCGCTCTTTGATGGGGCAAGGCCCACAGATCGAACAGATACGGCAGCGCCATCAGCGTCTGATCGCTCAGTCCTGCAAGAAACGTCTCAATCTCCGCTTCGCTGACGGAACCGAGCAAGTCTGTTAAGGACCTCGCGTCTCGCATCTTCAAGGTTGACGGCGTCGCCTTGGACGACACCGCGGATGGCGCTGCTATGTTTTTCAATGTGGGCCTCAAGCGACGTTACATGCAAAACCGCAGTGCTGTATTCCCGTACAAGGGCTAACAACTGCGCGGTTGTCATAGGTTCGGCATTCGGAGACTTCTCCGACAGGTCCCGGATAATACGCTGACGCAACTCAGCGACAGCCGCCCGTGCCTCACGCAAAGCCAAAGGCAGCGCGTGCACATCCACGTTCTCAATCTTCGTCATATTATAAGAGTTCCTATCGGTGTTGTCACCGGGACGGTAGAAACAAAAAACGACCCAAGGCATCTGCTGCCAGGGTCGTTACCCACTTCTTCCATCTTGTCCAAAGGTATATCCAAGACCGGTCGCAAAGTCAATCAAACGCGCAATGCCCGCGCAACACCAAAGGCGCAACACGGGCATCAAGCCATTGACATCTATAAACTTCCTACAGAACGCAGGGCGTCAGCCTCCGTTGCTCTGCCGCCGTTTCTCAGCTTCGATCTTGCGCCATTTCGCAACATTCGCGTTGTGCTCGACCAGAGTTTCCGCAAAAGCATGCCCCCCGGTACCGTCAGCAACAAAGAACAGATTGTTGCTCTCGTTGGGGTGCAGCGTCGCATGGATCGCGTCCCGTCCGGGGTTCCCGATCGGTCCGGGCGGCAACCCTTCGATGATATAGGTGTTGTACGGCGTCTTCTTGGACAACTCGCTGCGCCGCAAACCCCGTTCCAGAAAACCTTCGCCGTTGGTAATCCCGTACTCCACCGTGGAGTCCATCTGCAACTTCATGCCCTTATTCAGCCGGTTTACAAAAACCGCAGCAACCTCGGCCCGTTCCTCCGCAACACCAGTCTCTTTTTCAATGATCGACGCCAGCGTCAACGCAGCTTCCGGCGTGTCAAACGGCAGCCCCTCGGCCCGGTTCTCCCATTCCTCCGCCAGAATACGCTCCTGCGCGGTGAACATCTGCTCGATCACATCTTCTACAAGTGTACCACGCCGCACCTCGTACGTATTCGGGGACAGCATGCCCTCCGGTGGCACATTCTCGAACGTACCGCCAAGGAAATCCGCTTGCTTCAGGCTTTCTACGATCTGCCAGCTTGTGGTGCCTTCTGCCACCGTGATCCGGTAGACAATCGGCGTTTTGGCCTCGACCAGTCTGGCATAAGGCTCCGGCAGTTCCCCGCCCTCCTCGAACTCCGCCAGTTCTTCGGTCTTGCCTGTACCCGGCTCCCGCTCGGACAAAGTCATCTTTGCACCGCGAATACCGATCCGGTAATTGGCAAGGAACCGGAACGACCCGGCACCGCCCTTGGTGACAATATCCAGAATATCCGCCATCGAAGCACGGGCCGGAATTTCGTAATTCCCGAACTTCAACTGGCTCGCCTGACCGTTATAATCCGACGCAACCCGCATGATCAGCCCGTAGGACACAGCCCCCTGCTCCTCCAGCGTCTTGGACAGCCGGCTGACCGTGCCGCCGCGCGGTACCTCGATGTAAATAGAGCTTTGCAACGGTCCGGGACGGGTGAACTCCGCCTTGGCCCAAAAGAACAAGCCGCCGGCAACCACCAGCAGCACAATCAAAAGGTTGACGAAGTTCGCCGCGATATGCCGTGCCATCTATGCGCTTTCCGCTGTGCCGCCGGTGCTCTCACCGGTGCGGCAAATATCTTACCGTGTTCCGATCAGGGACGCTTAAGACGCGCGCCCCATAATCAGGCAAGCGTTCGTACCACCAAACCCGAAAGAGTTCGACAGCGCGACTTCAATCTCCCGTTTACGCGCGGAATTCGGCGCAAGGTCGATAGTGCTGTCCACAGCCGGATTGTCCAGATTGATCGTCGGCGGGGCAATCTGGTCCCGCAGCGCAAGAATACAAAAGATCGCCTCAACCGCACCGGCAGCGCCCAACAGATGCCCGATCGACGATTTGGTCGAAGACATTGTCGCATCCTTGGCATGATCCCCAAGCAACCGTTCCACAGCGCCCAGTTCAATCGTATCAGCCATCGTAGAAGTGCCGTGCGCATTGATATAATCAACGTCCTCCGGCTCCAGTCCGGCCCGTTTCAGCGCCGCTTTCATGGCACGGAAACCACCATCACCATCCTCGGACGGGGCGGTGATGTGATACGCATCCCCGGACATCCCATACCCGAGAACCTCTGCATAAATCTTCGCACCGCGCGCCTTGGCGTGTTCGTATTCTTCCAGAACCACGATCCCCGCGCCCTCACCCATGACAAACCCGTCACGGTCCGTATCATAAGGGCGGCTCGCAGATTTCGGGTCGTCACGACGCTTCGTGCTCAGCGCCTTACAGGCGTTGAAACCCGCCATGCCAATCTCGCAGATCGCACCTTCAGCACCACCGGCAATCATCACATCCGCATCATCCAGCGCGATAATCCGCGCCGCATCGCCAATCGCATGGGCACCAGTGGAACACGCCGTCACAACCGAATGGTTCGGGCCTTTAAAGCCGTATTTGATGGAAACCTGACCGGAAACCAGATTGATCAGCGCCCCGGGAATAAAGAAAGGAGACACCCGACGCGGCCCTTTTTCCTTCAGGGTGATCGCAGTCTGCGCAATAGAATCCAGACCGCCAATGCCGGAACCGATCAATACACCAGTGCGGTGGAAGTCTTCTTCCTCTTTCGGGGTCCAGCCGCTGTCTTCCACAGCCTGTGTCGCCGCCGCGATCCCATACAGGATAAAGTCATCCACTTTGCGCTGCTCTTTCGGCTCCATCCAGTCATCCGGATTGAACGTCCCGTCAGAGCCATCCCCGCGCGGAATCTCGCAGGCGTAATTTGTCGCCAGATGATCCGCATCAAACCGCGTGATAGTTCCCGCCGCGCTGTCACCCGCCAGCAAACGTTTCCATGTTTCTTCCACACCGCTAGCCAGCGGCGAAACCATACCCAAACCTGTGACAACAACCCGACGCATACTAGCCCTCGTATCTTGGTTCTTTACTTCCCAGCCTCTCTACAGCCTTGTGCCACTCTGGGCAAGTAATTGGCAGCGGCAAATATCAAAAGCGTTACAGGCATAAAGGCCGTTCAAACAAAGCTGGCAATTTCCTCCACCTCTGGAACCGCGACCTCCAGCGCCTTGCGCAGATCAACGGATTTGTTGAACAGCGCCCGCCCGATGATAACCCCGTCACAATGACCGGCATATTTCAACATAGAGACATCATCCAGCGTACGCACCAGCCCGCTGGCAATCACCGGATGCCGCGTGCTGGCTGCCAGAACCGAGATTTCCGACGCCCCGACCTCAATATCCTCAACATCCGCATCCACATCCGTAACAAGGAAACCCGCCAAAGGCGCATCGGCATAGCTGCGCAAAAAGGGAATCGGCGCGAACATGCTTTCTTCCCGCCAACCGTCCGTCAGCACCCGCCCCCGCCAGCAGTCCACCGCAACGATGATCTGATCAGGGAAAGCCCGCGCCAGTTGCTGCACCAGCGCCGGCTGCTTGACCGCCGCCGTTCCGATCACGATCCGCCCGGCCCCTTTGTCAATCCAGCGCACCGCCGTCTCGACACTGCGCATACCACCCGCCACCTGCACCGGAATACCAACCGTGCGAATGATCTCCTCAACAAGTTCCGCATTCTCGGAACCACCCTCAATCGCATTGAAATCCGTCACCTGCATCCAGGATGCCCCCGCATCGGCAAACCCTTTCGCCACGGTCAGCGGGTCCACATGCCAGACAGCAGCTTCTTCCAGACGGCCCCGTGTCAGGCTGACACATTTCCCGTCCTTTAGTTCAATCGTTGGATAAATGATCATGGCACAGCCTCCCCGGTATGTGATCTCTGGGAATCACTTTACCCGAACAGCGCCATATTCCCTAACACACCACCGACGTTTTAAGTCCAAAACGCAAAACGCGGCCCCGTTTGGGACCGCGTTTCAAAACTCTGTGGTGCAAGACCAAATGTCTTAGGAAGCTTCTTTGATGAACTTCACTGCATCGCCAAAGGACTGGATGGTTTCAGCCGCGTCGTCCGGAATCTCGATGCCGAATTCCTCTTCGAACGCCATAACCAGCTCAACCGTGTCGAGGCTGTCTGCGCCCAGATCGTCGATGAAGGATGCGCCTTCAACAACTTTATCTTCGTCAACGCTCAGGTGCTCGACAACGATTTTTCTCACGCGATCTGCGATGTCGCTCATGTTTTCTATCCTCATATTGCGCGAAAGCTCTGCCTTCGCCTTTGGCCCGCAAGCAGGCACCTCAAAAGATGATCACGAAGCCCAAAGGCCCCCGTTCACCGGTTAACTCGTGCCGCGCTATACCATAAGTTACCCTGTTGGCAAATGTTTTCCAATAGCAGTACAGGCACGCATCAGATTGGAAAGAAAACCCGATTTTTCCCGATTTCGCAATCCATTAAAGCAACAATTTGCAGCGATTGTCGGACAACCCGTCCGCCGCTCACTCCAATTTTCCCGTTTTTTGTAACAGTTTTACGCAGCACAAAGGAATCAGCGCCGCGCTGAAACCCGACTAACCCGCAACCAATCCCGTCAGCAGCAAGGCTTGCGCCCCCCAATAGGTCCCCCAAACCGCAAAAGGCGTCAGGCGCCGCAGCGGATTTGCAGCGGTAAGCACAAACAATTCCAGTGACAGGACAAAGTCCGACAGGATGAACAAAAACGCCCCGAAAAACGCCAGCACCAAAACGCCCGAGGCAGGCAGCACCAGCGCCGCACACCCCATCGCGACAATCACCGGAACATAGGCAACCACTGCGAACCGCAACGCTCCAGCCGTCCGGTACAGCAGAACAGCCATTCCCAAACCGACCAGCCCCAGCCCGATCACAGCCGTCAATCGGGGTTGCGCCCCAAGCCTGCTCATATCAGCTGAAGGATGGGTTAAAAACGTCGCGATGTAACACAGATGCCCCAGCGCAAACGCGCCAACCCCCAGCAGGAACAGCCGTGCACTGTCCCGCGACAGTGCAAAATCGCCCAGCGCACAAAAGCCAAGCGCGGCGATCAGCGGCCAATCCCCGCCCGCAACCCATCCGGCTAGGGCCAGACAGGTCACACTGGCGGTTTTAACGAATGACCGCACCACGCTCTCGGCGCGGTAGCAATAACCGACCCAATAGACCAGCGCACAAACCCCGCCGAGCGCCAGCAGAACCTGTGCCAGTGCAACAGCATCCCGCCCTTCTCCGGCTGACAGGGGCGTTAGCAGGGACAATCCCCGTTACACCTCTTCGGGGAAATGCTTAATGACCGAGCGGATCGGGTTCGGCGCCGCCTGCCCCAGCCCACAAATAGACGCATCCACCATCGCCACCGACAATTCTTCCAACAAGCTCTGATCCCACTGATCCTTCTGCATCAGCTTCACCGCTTTCTCACAGCCCACACGGCAGGGCGTACATTGCCCGCAGCTTTCGTCCTCAAAGAACCTCAGCATGTTCAGCGCCGCCCCCCGCGCACTGTCCTGATCGCTAAGCACGACCACAGCGGCGGACCCGATAAAGGTGCCATGCTCCTGCAAGGTATCAAAATCCAGCGGAATATCGTCCAGACTGGCTGGCAACAATCCAGACGAAGGTCCGCCGGGTTGATAGGCCTTAAAGCTGTGCCCCTCCAGCATTCCGCCGCAATAATCCTCGATCAAGGCGCGGATCGTTGTGCCCGCCGGGGCGATCTTCACACCCGGATTGCGCACACGACCCGAAACCGAATAGCTGCGCATCCCTTTGCGCCCGTTTACCCCGTGATCTCCGAAGATTTCCGGCCCCGAACGCGCAACCTTCGCGATCCAGTAGAGCGTTTCTACGTTATGCACCAAGGTCGGGCGGTTAAACACGCCAACCGAGGCTACAAAAGGCGGGCGGTGTCGCGGCATGCCTCTTTTCCCTTCGATGCTCTCAATCATCGCGCTTTCCTCACCGCAGATATAAGCACCCGCGCCGCGCCGCAGATCAATATACCCCGGAGCAACCAGCCCGCCCGCCTCCAGCGCGGCAATCTCGCGACGCAGGATTTCCAGAACCGCCGGATACTCGTCCCGCATATAGATAAAGCAGGTCTCTGCCTCTACAGCCCAGGCCGCAATCAACATGCCTTCCAGAAACACATGGGGTTCGCGTTCCAGAAAGTAACGGTCCTTAAACGTACCGGGTTCACCCTCATCCCCGTTCACCGCCAGATAGCGCGGACCTTCGTTCATCCGCACAAAGGACCACTTCTTGCCAGAGGGGAACCCGGCACCGCCCATGCCACGCAAACCGCTTTGCAACACGGCGTCCTGCACCTCATCCGGTGTCTTGCTGCCGCCGCGCAGGGCTTCCAGCGTCTGATACCCGCCATCGGCACGATAGTCGTCAAAAACTTCGTACTCCGGCACATGCGCATGGGTATCGCCGCCCGCAATCGCAGCTTGCACTTTTTCCACCGTGGCATGATCGATGTGATTATGCCCCAGCTCCAGCACGGGGGCAGTATCACACCGTCCCATACAGGGCGCACGCAACACGCGCACGTCCATACCGCTGGCATATTTCTGCGCCAGCGCAGTCAACAACTCTTGCGAACCGGCCAATTCACAAGACAGGGAATCACACACCCGTATCGTCAGATCCGGTGGCGCCTGTTCCCCTTCCTTGACCACATCAAAATGGGCGTAAAAGGTTGCAACTTCGTAAACTTCTGCCTGAGAAAGTTTCATTTCTTCTGCCAGTGCCGCTAAATGGGCCGCAGACAGACATCCATAGGCATCTTGCACCAGATGCATATGCTCGATCAGCAGATCACGGCGGCGCGGACGCCCCCCGAGCAGGGCTTGCACCTCTTCCAGCGCTTCGTCCTGAACCTGACGGCCTTTCGGCGTGTGACGGCCCTTGCCCTTGCCGGATTTCCATACACCTTTGCGCTCGTCTAAAGCCATGATCCTGTCTCCTTTATTCTGCCGCCACTCTACGCCGAAATACCGGCGGAAGCGAAACCGAAATGCGACAGGTTTTTAGGGATTCACGCTCTGGTCTGCCGGAAACTTGTGTCTGGCCCAAAGCGTTTTATGATTGCGGCCACATCCTAACGAAATATACCCATGCCCAGACACCTCAGCGCCTTCGCTCTTGTGACCCTTCTCCCCACGGTCCTCCTTGTGATCGCAGCCCAGCGCGGCGGTCTCTGGCCCCTGCTTCCACTGTTCCTGCTCGCTGGCGTCAACCATCTGATCGACGGCCTGTTTGAAAACCGCCCCGACAGTCCCGTTGAACGCGCCCTAAGCGATCTGCTTCCGGTCATTCTCGCCCTGTGCCACTTTGCCCTCCTCGCCCTCGCGATCCACGCGCTTGCAATCAAAACCGGCCCGCTGACAACAAAACTCCCGCTGTTCCTCGCCTTCGGCCTCTATTTTGCAACCGTCTCCAATGCCACCGGACACGAACTGATCCACCGCCGCCAGCGCCTGCCCTTCCTGCTTGGCAAATGGATCTTCATCTCCCACCTGTTCGGCCATCACACCTCGGCCCACAGGCTCGTCCATCACCCCTTTGTGGCAACACGGTTTGACCCCAACACCGCCCGCTATAACGAGAGCTTCTACACCTTCTACCGCCGTGCGTGGCGTGGCTCGTTCCGCGCCGGTCTCAGCGCAGAAAACACACGCCGCGGCCTGCCCGCCGAAAGCCGCCGGATCGACCTCTCGAACCCCTATTTCACCTATATCACCGGCGGCATCCTGTTCCTGACCCTCGCTGCCCTTGCCGCAGGTTGGGCCGGATTGATCACCTACTTCGGACTCGCGATCATGGCCCAGGGCGGCCTGCTGTTAACCGACTACGTACAACACTATGGCCTGACCCGCAGCGAAGGCGAGGACGGACGCCTCATGCCAATCGCCCCGCATCACAGCTGGAACGCCCCCCATTGGTTCACCCGCAACCTCACCCTGAACGCGCCGCTCCACTCCGATCATCACGCAAAACCGGCCCGTCCCTATACAGAACTTGAAAACCACCCCGCAGAGATCGCCCCCCAACTGCCCTATAGTCCGGGGATCATGTCCGTCATTGCGCTCAACCCGATCCGCTGGCGCCGCATCATGAACCCCAAAGTGGCGGAATGGGCGATGCGCCACCGAAAAAACACCTGACCCACCGACCCGATTGCAAAGGCTCAAGACTTGCGCATAGGCTCGGCCAACTTCCTAATCACCCGTGGACCCTATGTTTAGAACACTTCTCCTCACCGCCTCGATCTGCGCCGCGCTCACAGCTCCTCTATCGGCAGAGGGCAGCGGCGAAACCATCATCACACCGGATCAATTCGAAGCCCTAAGTACCGGCAAAACCCTCTATTTTGAACGCAACGGTCGCTTCTTCGGGGCAGAGCAGTTCTACACCCGCCGCCGCTCGCTCTGGATGAACGGGGCCAAGGAATGTCTCGACGGGGAATGGTTCGCCAAAAATGACCTGATCTGCTTTGACTATGGCACCGACCTAGACCCGCAGTGCTGGCATTTCATCGAACGCTCCGGCCAGTATTCGGCCCGCGCCGAAGGCGAATCCGCAGCCTTTGACATCCATCTCTATGACATCGACAATACACCGCTGGATTGCCAAGGCCCCGCTGTCGGCGCCTGAACGTTCAGAATAAGCTGCCCTGCTCGCCGCCGCCCGCGGATGTGTCTTTCTTCGCCGCCTTGCGTTTGGCGGGTTTCGCGGCCGCAGGTGCAGGCGCTGCTCCCTCGGATGCGACTGGCACAACACCGTCCCGAAACTGGATTTCCAACCCTGCATGACTGGCCGCCGTCGCAGCATCGGACACCAGCCCGCCAGCCCCGTCGCGCACCACCGCATAGCCTCGCTCCAAAGTCGCTTGATAGCCCAGCGTCTCGCGCAACCGCTCCAGCCCGTCCAACCGACTGCGCCAGTCACGACCCTGTGTCTGCGCAGCCCGCACGAACCGCCGCTCTATGTTTTCCAGCCGTTCCCGCTTGCTCTCAACCGCCCGTTGCAGCACCTGAGGCCGCAATCCGGCCCCCTGTTCCACAAGTCGCGCCCGTCCCCGCTCGGTCACCGCCTGCAAGGCCCGCGGCAAGCGGCTGCCCATCAGGTCCAGCCGCTGCGCCTGCATCGCCACCAGATCCGCCGGATTGGGCAGGGCCCGTGACAAATCCCGCAACCGCTGCTGCCGCCGCGCCAGCCCGTCGCTCAACGCCCGCACCCGCCGCTCCTCCATAGAGGCCAGCCATGCCATCAACTCGCCGCGCACCGGAACCGCCAGTTCTGCCGCAGCCGTAGGCGTCGGCGCCCGCTGGTCCGAGGCATAGTCAATCAACGTCGTATCGGTTTCATGCCCCACCGCCGAAATCAGCGGAATCTTTGACGCTGCCGCCGCGCGAACGACCGATTCCTCGTTGAACCCCCAAAGATCTTCAATCGATCCACCGCCCCGCGCAACGATCAACAAATCAGGACGCGGCATCGCCCCACCGGGCGCCATCCGGTTGAACCCCTCAATGGCCGCCGCCACTTCGGGCGCACAGCGATCCCCCTGCACTGCCACCGGCCAGATCAAAACCTTGCGTGGAAACCTGTCCCGCAGACGGTGCAGAATATCGCGGATCACAGCGCCAGATGGCGATGTCACCACCCCGATCACCCCCGGCAAGTAGGGAATCGGCCGCTTGCGGCCACTGTCAAACAACCCCTCTGCTGCCAGCGCCTTCTTGCGCTTTTCCAGCATGGCCATCAACGCGCCCACTCCGGCCACGCGCAATTCCATCACGTTCATCTGGTATTTGGACTGTTTGGGAAAGCTGGTCAGCTTGCCCACCGCGACAACTTCCATCCCCTCTTCGGGCTGCACAGACAGACGCCCTGCCTGCCCCTTCCACGTCACCGCATTCAACACAGCGCCATCGTCCTTGAGGTCATAATAAATATGCCCCGAGCCATAGCGGTTCACCCGCCCGATCTCGCCGCGCACCCTGACATGGGAAAAACGCCCCTCAATGGTGCGTTTCACCGCCCCCGAAATCTCGGACACACTGAATTCCGGCGCATTTTGCCCCGGTTCCGGATCATCAATTAGGTCAGACATGGATTGCTTCTCTTGCGGTTCGCATCGCCCGAACATAAAAGAACCGCAACCTCGGGGGCAAGAGCGGAGAGCAGCCATGAACATCCTTATTTTAGGCAGCGGTGGACGGGAACACAGCATCGCATGGGCCGTGAAGCAAAATCCGAAATGCGATCACCTGATCTGCGCTCCGGGCAATGCGGGTATGGCCTCTGTCGCCACTTGCATGGAACTTGACATCCTCGACGGGCAGGCTGTCGTGTCCTTTTGTAAAACCCACGACATCGACTTTTGCATCATCGGTCCCGAAGCCCCGCTTGCCGCGGGCGTTGCGGACGACCTGCGCGCTGCCGACATCCTCACATTCGGGCCTTCCGCCGCCGCCGCACAACTGGAATCCTCCAAAGCCTTCACCAAATCCATCTGCGATGCCTCCGGCGCCCCCACCGCCGCCTACGGTCATTTCACCAATGCGAAAGCCGCCAAAACCTACATCAGGGAACAGGGTGCGCCGATCGTCGTGAAAGCGGACGGGCTTGCCGCAGGCAAAGGGGTCGTCGTCGCGATGACTTTGGAAGACGCGCTCGCCGCCGTTGACGATATGTTCGACGGCTCCTTTGGCGATGCCGGCGCAGAAGTCGTGATCGAAGAATTCATGGAAGGTGAAGAAGCCTCCTTCTTTGTCCTCTCTGACGGCACCTCTATCCTGCCTATCGGCACCGCGCAGGACCACAAACGGGCCTATGACAACGACGAAGGCCCCAACACCGGCGGCATGGGCGCCTATTCCCCCGCACCGATCCTCACCGACGCCCTGCAAAAAAAGGCGATTGAGGAAATCATCCAGCCAACCATTGACGAAATGGCGATCCGCGGCACCCCCTATGAAGGCGTGCTTTACGCAGGTTTCATGATCAAGGACGACCAACCCCGTCTGGTGGAATATAACGCCCGCTTTGGCGATCCGGAATGTCAGGTCATCATGATGCGTCTGGGCGCCCAAGCCCTCGACGTCCTTATCGCCTGCGCCGAACAGCGCCTCGACCAGGTCAGCCTCAACTGGGCCGACGATCACGCATTAACAGTCGTGCTCGCCGCCAAGGGCTATCCGGGCGCCTATGAAAAGAACACGCAAATCAACGGTCTGGACACGATTGAGCGTAGCTCCAAAGCGCAAGTTTTTCACGCAGGCACCAAACAGGACGGCGATGCAATCTGCGCCACCGGAGGCCGCGTCCTCAACGTCACCGCCAGAGGCGACTCCCTGCAAGAAGCCCGGGACCGCGCCTATGCCATGATCGACCAGATCGACTGGCCCGAAGGCTTCCACCGCAAGGACATCGGCTGGCGCGCCCTCAAATAAAGACAGAGCCAAGCTCTTTTTGGTATAAATATCCAAAAACAAAACGGCGCCCAGAGTGGCGCCGTTTCAGTTAGCAAAACCACATAAATCGGTATTAGGCCGCAGCACGCACCGCCGCAGAAATATCCCCCACAACCTGTTTCAACAGCGCCGCATCCTCACATTCGCCCATCACCCGCACCAAGGGCTCGGTACCGGATTTGCGGATCAACAGACGCCCGGAAGAGGCCAACGCCGCCTCACCTTCCGCAATCGCCTGCTGCACGGCCGCATTTTGCAACGGGTCCGGCCCTTCACCGTAACGCACATTTTCCAGCAATTGCGGATAAGGCTCAAACACACGGGACAGCATGCTCGCGGTTTTCCCGCTCTGCACCAACGCCCCGAGGAACTGGAGCGCGGCAATCAACCCGTCGCCGGTGGTCACATAATCGCGCATCACAATATGGCCCGATTGCTCTCCGCCAAGGTTAAAGCCGCCCTTGCGCATTGCCTCAACCACGTAGCGATCCCCCACATTGGTGCGCAGCATGGTCATCCCGCGCCCTTCAAGATGCTTCTCCAGCCCCATGTTGGACATCACAGTCGCAACCAGCGTGTCATGGGCCAAACGGCCTGATGCCGACCATTGCTGTGCAATTAATCCCATGATCTGATCACCATCCGCCACACGGCCTTTTTCGTCAATCAGCATCACTCGGTCGGCATCACCATCAAGACAGATCCCCACATCCGCGCCATTGGCCACAACCGCCTGCGCCGCAGTCTCGGGGTGGGTCGATCCACAGCCTGCATTGATATTGAACCCGTTCGGGGACACACCGATCGGTATAACCTCGGCCCCAAGCTCCCACAGCACCATCGGCGCTGCTTTATAGGCCGCACCATTGGCGCAATCCACCACCACCTTCAGCCCTTCCAGCAGACGCTGACGGGGAAAGGCGGTCTTGGCAAACTCCATATACCGGCCCAAAGCATCATCAATCCGCTTGGCATTGCCGATATTCTCAGGACGGGCCAGATCAATCTCGCCCATTACCAGTCCTTCGATCTCAGCCTCGGCTGCATCCGACAGCTTGTATCCGTCCGGCCCGAAAAACTTGATGCCATTGTCATGGTGGGGGTTGTGGGACGCCGAAATCATTACACCCACATCTGCCCGCATGGATCGCGTCAACATGCCCACCGCGGGCGTCGGAACCGGACCAAGCAGAAACACATTCATACCGGTGGAGGTAAATCCACCCGTCATCGCGTATTCAAACATATAGCTGGAACGGCGTGTATCCTTGCCGATCACCACACGGTGCTCTTTCTGGTCCTTGCGAAAATACCGCCCCGCCGCCGCGCCGAGCTTCAACGCCATATCCGCTGTCATCGGATAGCTGTTCGCGCGCCCGCGCACCCCGTCCGTCCCAAAAAGTTTCCGGCTCATCTACCCTCCCTCACGCTATTACAGCGTTGCCTGCCACAAAGAGATCGCCTGCTTTGTCGCCTTGATGTCATGTACCCGCAATATCTGCACACCTTGGCGCAGGGCCTCAAGCCCAAGCGCAACCGATCCCGGCCCCCGATCGGCAGCTTCCGGCGCATTTCCGATCACGCCAATGAAACGTTTGCGTGAAACGCCCAGCAAGATGACACATCCCAGACCGTGAAACAGTGACATTCCACGGATCAGTGCCAGATTATGCGCGATGGTCTTACCAAACCCGATGCCCACATCCACCACGATCTGTCCACGGGGGATGCCGTGGTTTTCCGCATAGGCCACACGTTCGGCCAGATGGTCGTACACATCTAACAACACATCGCTGTATTGCGGATCATCCTGCATGGTTTTGGGATCGCCCTGCGCATGCATCAGACAGACCGACACCCCGTGCCGCGCCGCCACAGCCGCGCTGTTGGGGTCATAGCAAAATGCGGTCACATCGTTGAACATGGACGCCCCCGCAGCAAGGGCCGCGTCCGCCACCTCGGCTTTGCGGGTGTCAATGGACACTGGCAGGTCAAACCCGCCTGCCCGCAGCGCTTTGATAACCGGAACGGTTCGCGCGATTTCTTCTGCCACCGGCACAAATGCCGCACCGGGACGGGTGCTCTCGCCGCCGATGTCAAAAATATCCGCACCGTTATCAGCCATTTCAAACCCGCGCGACACGGCTTCATCGAAACGGTTATGCAGACCACCATCGGAAAAACTGTCCGGTGTGGTGTTCAGGATCCCCATGATCCTCGGCGCATCCATCGACAGCCCGCACACCAATCCCCGTGGCGCCACAAAATTACGCAGTTCGGCCTCGGGCACCAGCGCCGCCGGGATAACCTCCGGCGCGGCCTCGCGTGACAGACGCTCTACATGAGTGAACCAGCTCCAGCCCCCTGCCAGTGTCAGCGCACCGCTCGGGCGATGCCGGTCGGTTTGAACGATAGGGCGGTAATATACAGCGCTCATGGCTCCAGCACCTTCCGGTAATAGATCACCTTCTCGGTCTGCTCGAACCCCAGTCGTTCATGCATCAACTGGGACGAATAATTCGACAGCTCCACATCAGAGCCGAATTCGACGAATCCAGCCCGTTTAGCCCGCACAAGCAGGAATTCGATCAAGGCCCGCGCAATCCCCTGCCCGCGGTAAGTGTCATCGACCCAGACCCCTTCAAGGAACGGGACCGGCTGGGAGTTGCAGCCATTGGCGTAATCCCGCAACCCGTATTCCGCGAAGCCGACCGCCTGCCCGTGTGCTTCGGCCAGAAAGGCAGACCGTTTGGAGGATTTGTTAATCCTGCCAATTTCCGCCAGCAAAGCCTCGTCCGAGAACTTGGGCCAGAGCTTGCGATACATGCCCAGCCAGACATCCTGATCCAGCCCGCGCATCTCTCTGATGGTTACATCCAAATCCACTCGAACTACCTGCTTTCGTCCCAGCGCACAGCCATCTGCGCACTTATCCCTGCAAAAGCAGCAAATACAAAGAAAATCAAGCCATAGCGCAGCTCGACAGCGCCGTGGAACACGCCCACGACCGCAACACCGATCATACCGACCCCGAACCGCGACGACATCGCAAAGGCAGAGGCAATCCCCTTGCGGGCCTCAAACTGGTCCATCACACCGGTGAGCGCGTTTGATCCGATCACATGCAGCAACGGCATAATAACAAGCCCTGCCACGTAAACCGCCCAACGGTCAAACACACCAAAGGTGCCGCAAAACATCAAAGCGCCGCAGGCCATCGCGATCAGACCCTGCCACAACAGCGCCTCTCGATAACCGATCCGCCCCACCAGATAGATATTCACGAAATTTGCCGCGCCAGCCAAGGCAGCCCCCGCCGCAAAGAGCCACGCATAACCCGAAACGGACAATCCGTAAGTTTCAACGTAAAGGAAAGGTGTTGCGGAAACGTAAACGAAAAACAGCCCCGATATACCTGATAGCGCCGCGACATACATCATCGCTACTGGATTCTTCATAATTCCCACATACCCCGTCAGCACCTTACCCGGATGCAGCGATTGACGCTGTGAGAGGGGCAAAGTTTCGGGCAATTTCATAAAACTTGCAGCGAAAGCCGCGACAGACCCCGCTGCCAGCCCCCAGAAAATCCAGCGCCATCCCCACCATTCCGCGACCCAACCGCCAAGCACAGGCGCAAGCATCGGCGCAATCACCATGACCATCATGATCGCAGACTGGCGTTGTGACAGCCGGTCCCCCGAATATAAATCCGCCAGCAAAGCACGCCCCGCCAACAGCGATGCACTGCCCGTAATGGCTTGCAGGAACCGGAAAACAACCAGCATTTCTGCGCTGCTCACCAGCGCACACCCCACAGAAAACACGCCAAATCCCGCCAGTCCCCAGACCAAAACCGGACGCCGCCCGATGGTGTCCGACACCGGGCCGGAAAACACCGGACCAAGGGCCGTGCCCAGCAGGTAAGACCCGATCGAATATTGCACCATCGCCTCAGAGGTCGCCAGATCCCGCGCGATCAAACCAAAAGCCGGCAAATAGGCATCCACCGCAAACGGGCCCAGCATCACTACCGCAATCAACAGCGCCAATAAACTGCGCTCATGCGCTACCGGATCCAACCGCATCGTTTGCCCCTCGTCCCGCCAGCCCTAGAGGGCGTCCGGCGATGCCAGCGCAGCCGACCCTGCAACGCTCAGTCCCTTTGCGCCAAGCTCCTGCGCAATCCAGCGGGCGAGTTCCACCGCGCCGCTGTCGCTGTCCAGCCCGCTGTCCACCGCGTCCAATACCATCTTGGACGGCGCCCAAACAGAAAGCTGCCCGTTTTTGATCGCCCAATCCAGTTCGGTCCGGCTCGACACAACCACACATCGGGGGTCACGCGCCGAAAGCATCCAGGCATTCTGTTCGATTGCCAACAGCCGCAACCGCTGGTCAATCGCGCCCTGCCCCGTCGGTTCCGCTCCGGTCTCGACAGGTTCCAGACAGATGATCGCCGGCCGATCATGGGTGGCAACCGCGTTCAGCCAGTCAGCCCCCTGCCCATCGCTCAAGACAGCGTTAGGCAATAAAATCACCAAAGGTCGCAGCTCTGCGTTATCAACTGTCTGCCCTCCGGATAGGCCCGACTTGCTGCGCACGATCTCAACCCCCAAAGACCCCGGAATCCGGTCAAGCTTTTCGATCCGCACAAAAACCCGCTCTGCCTTGGCATGGGTCAGGATACGCTCTGCAATACGTTCCGCCAGTGTTTCCAACAGGTTCAGCCGCTCCGCTGCCAGTTCTGCGGCGATGGCTTCGGTGATCGTGTCATAGGACAGGACCTGATCCACATCATCCGTGTCCGCCGCCCCGTGACGCGCAACCTCCAGCACCACGTTAAACCGGATACGCTGCTCCACATCCCGCTCGGACTGGAACGCGCCGATCTCAACCGAGGTGGTGAAATCGCGCACCGAAATCCGGTCCAGCGGCGCATCTTGCGCCGTCGCCCGCGACCGCGCTTCAACCGTGTCAAACGCCAGTGATGTTTCGTTTGCCATGAAGACCCCTCACCCAAGATACCCTAGGCATCTACCCCCGGGTGCGCGACAAGACAACCTGTAGTGTTGCTAAACAGGTTAATGACATGGAACCGGATCGCCGCCAACCGCGTTCTTCCATCACAACGGCAGACACATAAGCAAACACATTAAACGCGAAATGCCCCTCTCGGGGCATCTCAAAAACAGTCGATTTCCGGTTGATCGCAAAACGGGATCAGCTCGGGTGGTAAAAGTAATGTGCACCAACCGCCGCCGTGCGACGGAATTTGCGGGACCAGCGCGGCTTGACCGCTTTCGTGTGATAGAACAACGCACCGCCGGTGACTTTGGGCAGACGGCCTTCAAGCATCAGCTTTGCCATTTTTGCCACACGCGCATAGGCACCCTTTTCGCGGTAAACCTCTGCATAGCCATCACATTTGTAGGAGAACTGACAGCCCGGCTTTCCGCCGACACCTTGGTTGATCACACCACAAACCGAATTGGGAAACTGCTTGGAGTTCTTGCGATTCACAATCACCTCTGCAACCGCCGCAATCCCCTTAAAGCTTTCGCCACGCGCCTCAAAATAGAGCGCTTCGGTCAGGCAGGCCCACTCTGAACCGCCTGTGGCTTTCGGTATTTGCTGAAGCTGTTTGAAATTTGTCACCGTAGAGGTCTCAACCGCCTCAGATTTCTCTTTCGGGCGGGACAAACTCGCGATACGAATAAGGGAATTACCGCCGACACCGGCAATTTTCTTCGCCCGATTCGTTCCCAAGGCTTCCAACTGGCGCCGCTCTTGCGCCAGAATGTTGTTGACCGGCTCAAGCCCCACATCAGCAGACGCGATTTGGGCGGAAGTCCCTATAGCCAAGGCAAAAATCGTGATCGCCGGACAAAGTCCGGTCTTGAGTTTTGACAGCATTTTCATAGCACACACATACGCCACACAAGTCTGGAGGCAGATTCCAGACCGTGCGGCCCCTCATTTTCCACATAAAACTTAAGGGGTCGTATAGTCGAATTTTGCGGTTTTGCACAGGGTTTCTAAAAACCGGCCTGTTTCAGCCGGTTTTGAACAAGGCTCCCCCCCTCAATCTCCGTCCCGAATTGCCGTCTGCGCCGCCGCCAATCGCGCCACCGGCGCACGGTAGGCAGAGCAGGACACGTAATCGAGCCCTAATCGGTGACAAAAAGCGACCGAAGCCGGATCGCCGCCATGTTCCCCGCACAAACCCAGCCCAATATCGCCACGGGCTTCCTTTGCACGGGCGACGGCAATGCTCAGCAACTCGCCCACACCGTCCTCGTCGATGGAATGGAAAGGATCTTCGGCAAACACGCCCCGGTTCACATAGGCCCGCATGAACCGCCCCGCGTCATCGCGGCTCAGACCATAGGTCATCTGGGTCAAGTCGTTGGTGCCAAAGCTCAGGAATTCCGCATATTGCGCGATCTGGCCGGATTTCAAAGCCGCCCGCGGGGTTTCCACCATCACGCCCACTGAATATTCCAGCCGCTGACCGGTGGCCATTTGCACTTCCGAGGCTACAACATCCACGCGGCCTTTGACGATTTCCACCTCTTTATTTGCGGAAACCAGTGGGATCATGATTTCGGGTTTGATCTGGGTGCCGAATTTCTTTTGCACCTGCGCTGCCGCTTCAAAAATTGCGCGGGCTTGCATGTCATAGATACCGGGCACCGTCAGCCCCAATCGCACGCCGCGCAAGCCCAGCATCGGATTGTATTGCTTCAGATCCTCGGCCCGCCCCAGAACCTTGGCCAAAGGCAGGTCCATCGCTTCGGCAAGACTGCGAATTTCCTGCGGGCTTTGGGGAAGAAACTCGTGCAGGGGCGGATCAAGCAAGCGGATACATACCGGCAGCCCCACCATTGTTTCAAACAGCTCTACAAAATCGGCCCGCTGCATCGGCAATAACCGGTCGAGCGCGGCCTGCCGGTCCCGATCCTGATCCGCAAAGATCATCTCGCGCATGGCTGTCAGACGGCCCGGCTCAAAAAACATATGTTCCGTGCGGCAAAGCCCGATCCCGTCCACACGAAACGTCTGGGCCAGCCGCGCATCCGTCGGCGTATCCGCATTGGCCCGCACCCCCAGCTTGCGAAACTCGTCCGTCCAGTCCAGCAGCGTATTGAACGCGCCGCTCAGGTCCGGTTCAATCAGGTCAGGCGCACCGGCGATCACCTCGCCCGTCGCCCCGTCAAGCGTGATCGTGTCCCCTTCGGAAAACTTGCGACCGTCGGGCAGTGCAAACCGTTTACGGCGGAAATCAATGTCAATATCGCTCGCCCCGACAATGCAGGGCAGGCCCAACCCCCGTGCAATCACCGCTGCGTGGCTGGTGATCCCGCCCCGCGCGGTCAGGATGCCCTGCGCCGAATGCATGCCCCGTATATCCTCGGGAGAGGTTTCGCTGCGCACCAGAATACAGTTTTCATTCCGTGCGGCACTGGCCTGCGCGGCCTCGGCACTAAAGACGACCTTGCCACAGTTGGCACCCGGACTGGCCGCGATCCCTTGGGTCAGAACCTCATACTGGGCCTTTGGGTCGATATGCCGGTGCAGCATTTCCGTCAGGGAACCGGGCGTCACCGACAACAGCGCCGCTTCCTTGCTTTGCAGCCCGTCCTGCGCCAGTTGCACCGCGATTTCCACTTCGGCCCGTCCGGAGCGTTCCGCCGGTCGCGCATCCAGCACCCAGACCTTGCCATCCTGAACCGAGAACTGGATCAGCACCTCGTCCCGCAGGATTTCCCGCGCTTGGGCGGTCAGGTCTTGCAGTTGCGCGAAAACATCCGGCACCACTTCTTCAAGGGAAGGACCGCGCAGATCACGCCCGAGATAAAACTCTCCGCCGCGCCCCGTGATAGAGTCATGCCCCTGACTTTCACTGATATAGCGCCCGTGGGTGCCCTGTGTCCCGGTGGCAAGCGCTGTGAACTGTGCACTGCCCACACCACATTCGCCCGCGCCGCTGCCCGCAACCATATCCTGAATGATAAGGCCCAGCCCCGCATCCATCGGCGCGCCCCGCGCCTGTCGCAAAATCCGCGCCGTAGTGCCTTCCCACATGCGTGCCACAGCCCGCAGAACCTGCTGCATCTGCACCACCGGATCTTGTGGAAACGGCTCGTCCAGTTCATCCTCGTAGAATTCCAGCAGCGCATCAATCAGGCGGCCGTAATCCCGCCCGCGATTGGTGAATTCCGCCTCCACCAGTTCTTCAAGATCATCCTCATCCAACCGTGCAACCTTTTGGGCATAGCTGCGGATAAAGCGGCTATACAGATCGTTCGCCCGTTCCAGCCCCATATCGCGGGCCAAAATATCACGGGTCCGGTCGCACATGCCGATGTTCAGCATCGCACGCGGCCCGCCCCAATTGCGCTGTTCGGGACTGCGCCGCACCGAATAAAGCGCCCCTTGCTTAAGCACATCTTTCAACGGTCCAAGATCCGGCACATTGCCAAGGGCCAATTGATGCACCGCAGCCTTGGACACCGCAAATCCACGGGGCACAGGCAGGCCCTGCGCCATCAGTTTGCCAAGAATTTCCGCCCGAATCCCGTAATGTTCAGCTGGTAGCGTGGCTGTGCCGGTAATTTCGGCAATATCAGCGAAATCCGCCATGTTTCAAAGGCTCCCGAAGTGGTTTCCCGAACACTAGGCCCACACCGAAAGCGAGGCAAGTACCCCCTTTCAGGAAATACCTTTACCTTCAAACATTTAACAAATGGTATACGGGCCAGAGGCAGCGATAGGGCCGCCAGAAAAAAAACAGCCCCGTCGCCTGTCCGGGGCTGCTAAGGATCTATCCCTCGATCTTGCTGAAATCCGCAACCTGCCCCATGACTGTTCGGATGCGGCTCAACAAATTCAAACGGTTACGCCGCACAACTTCGCTGTCCGCATTGACCTGAACCGCCTCGAAAAACCCGTCGATCGGTCCGCGCAGGCTGGCCATAGCCGTCATCGCAGCGCCAAAATCCTCGGCCTCCATCGCCGGCGTGATCGCGCCCTCTGTGGTATCAAGCGCCGCAAACAGAGCCCGTTCCTCATCGCTGTCAGCGTATTTCACATCCGCACCATAGGAATATTCCACCCCGTCTTTGGCCTCTGCCTGAGACAAAATATTATTCGCCCGCTTGTAGCCTTGCAGCAGGTTGGTGCCATCCTCAGACTTCACAAACCCTTGCAACGCCTCTGCCCGTTTCACCAACAGGGTAAAGTCGTCGTTGTTCGGCATCGCCAGACAGGCATCAATCACATCATGGGAGATGCCCTGATCGCGGAGGTAAACTTTCAGACGGTCATGGAAGAAGGAGAGAAGGTCTGCTACGTCCACACCCTTATACCCTTTAGAGAACCAATCCGAAGCATTCACCCGAACCCCGTTCTCCAGAACCAACCGGATCACCCCCAACGCAGCGCGGCGCAGTGCGAACGGGTCTTTGCTGCCTGTCGGTTTCTCGTCAATCGCCCAGAACCCTGTCAGCGTGTCGATCTTATCCGCCAGCGCCACGGCCACGGACACAGGTGCGCTTGGCACATCGTCGCTTGGCCCCAGCGGAGAGTAATGCTCCTGCGCTGCCGCAGCCACCGCGTCGGGTTTCCCTGCTGCTGCCGCATAATAGCGCCCCATCAGGCCCTGCAGTTCCGGAAACTCATAAACCATCTCGGACGACAGATCTGCCTTGGCAAACCGCGCGGCTTCCTCGGCTTCATCCGCATCCGCCCCAACAACAGGCGCGATCTCCCGCGCGAGTGCAGCTATCCGCTCAATCCGATCCGCCTGTGATCCCAGCTTGTTGTGGAAGGTCACATTTTGCAGCTTCTCAACCCATTGCAAGCCGCCGGTTTCCGCGATGCGCAGATCGTTTTCCCAGAAGAATTTCGCATCCGAAAGACGCGCAAACAGCACCTTTTGGTTCCCCGCAAGGATCGTCACACCATTGTCGGCAGTCTCGCGGTTGGCCACGGTGACGAATTTCTCAATCCGGTCGGTTTTCGGATTGCGCACACTGAAAAACTTCTGGTGCTCTTTCATGGAAGTCTGCAACACCTCTGGCGGCAGGCCAAGGAAATCCTCGGCAATATCACCCATCAGCACAACCGGCCATTCCACCAGCCCTGAAACCTCGGCCAGCAGACCCTTGTCTTCAACCACGTCCAACCCTTGGGCAAAGGCCCCGTTGGTTGCATCGTTCCAGATCGTATCCGCACGGGATGCACTGTCGAGCACCACATGCGCCGCCGCCAGTTTACCGGCGTAATCGTCAAAGCTGTTCACCTTGATCACATCGGGCGCGTGGAACCGGTGCCCCCGCGTGGTGTTGCCAGCCGCAATCCCGTCCACGTCAAAAGGCACCACTTCGGCCCCTTCCGCATCATGCAGGATACACAGGATCGAATGCAGCGGGCGCACCCAGCGCAATTGACCGCTGCCCCAGCGCATGGATTTGGGCCATGGGAAGTTGCGCACCACGTTTGGCACCACTTCTGCAATAATATCTGCCGCCGCACGTCCGGGTTTTTCGATCAGGGCAAAATAGACTTGCCCTTTTTTCTCGTCCCGCACGTCCAACTGGTCGCGCGACACCCCTGCCCCGCGACAGAAGCCTTCGATGGCTTTTTCCGGTGCATCCACCCGCGGTCCCTTGCGTTCTTCGCGCAGGTCCGGCGAACGGTCGGTCAGCCCGACCACAGACAACGCCAACCGGCGCGGAGTGACAAAAGCACCCGCGCTTTCATAGGTCAGACCGGCCTCGACCAGACCATCTGTCACCAGCTTTTTCAAATCCTCAGAGGCGCGCTTTTGCATCCGCGCCGGAATTTCTTCGGAAAACAGTTCTAACAGCAGGTCAGCCATATCAATTCGTCCGTTTTTGGTTCCACGCCAAAGCGCGGCCATCTTCATATACTGCGACAACCCGGTCCACGCCGGGCACGACAACTTTTTCGCCAAGGAAAGCCACCGCATCGCCGCGATCCACATCCGACGTAACCGCCTCTGCGTCAAAACACGGCAGCGCAGCGGCGGGTGGTTCCGGTGCCACCGCGTCAAGAACCTCATAGGTTTCAGTCAGCATCGCGGTTGACATAGGTGTGCGGAAACAGGCCCAGAGATTCTGCGCCCCGCCGCCCAAAGCCGTCACCGCTTCTTGCAGGATGTCTTCGGGGGCCCCACCGCCAACCGGCGTCAGGGCAACCACCAGCTCAACCGGCTCCGGTGCGGGCGCTGCAGGCAGCGCTGCGGCGAGATTGCGGCTCTCCCCCAGCGGTTCTGACAGGGAAGCTTCTTCTCCGGTGCAGCTTTCGGGCAGATCCTCGCCCTCGAACTGGGCCAGCCCGCATTCGTTCATCTGACGCCACATATAGGCCCGCCCGTCCGGATACTGCGCGATAAAGCGGGAAAAGCCAAAAGGCTGGTTCCGCTCTGCCAGCAACACAACAGCCGCACCGGATGCAATATCTTCTGTCAAAGCCTGCGCATTGAAACAGTCAAACCAGCCCGGCGCCTGCAAGGGTGTCGCCGCATCCTTATAGGTGTCGGATGGCACATAATCCCAATCCACATCAAAACACGCCCGCAGTTTCAGCGGAGATGTGTCCGCCGTTATCCCGCGGTAGTTCGTCACCGGAAAGGCATCGCCAAAAGCGGTGACTTCCTCCAGCCCGTCAACCCGTTCGTAATAGGCATAGGTCTGACTGTACCACAGCCCTGCCCCCATCGCCAAAGCAACGCCTACAATCCCTGCAACCATCAACTTGCCATTCACGCCGCTGCGCCTCCGGCCTCGGTTTGCACAAAGGCATCGGCGCAGGCTTTGGCCAAAGCCCGTACACGCCCGATATAGGCTTGCCGCTCCGTTACCGAAATCACGCCGCGCGCGTCCAGCAGGTTGAAAAGATGGCTCGCCTTGATGCACTGGTCATAGGCGGGATGGGCCATAATGATCCTGCGTCCGGTCTTGGGATCATCCGCAGGCGCATCCAGAATACGCTGACACTCCGCTTCGGCATCCTCAAAATGTTTCAGCAACATATCAGTATCCGCAATGTCGAAATTCCAGCGGCTGTATTCCTGTTCGGTCTGTTTGAACACATCACCATAGGACAGCGGGATCAACGCGTCAGGATCGTTATAAGGCATGTCCATCACATGATCGACACCCAGAATATACATCGCCAGCCGTTCCAGCCCGTAAGTCAGTTCGCCTGATACGGGTTTACAGTCATGGCCGCCAACCTGCTGGAAATAGGTGAACTGGGACACTTCCATCCCGTCACACCAGACTTCCCAACCCAGACCCCAAGCGCCCAGCGTCGGGGATTCCCAGTCGTCTTCCACAAAGCGAATATCGTGCAGATCCATATCCACACCAATCGCCTCCAAAGACCCGAGATACAGCTCCTGCAAATCCGGCGGGCTGGGTTTGATCAACACCTGATACTGATAGTAATGCTGCAAACGGTTCGGGTTTTCACCGTAACGCCCGTCGGTTGGCCGGCGCGAAGGCTGCACATAGGCCGCCGCCCAAGGGTTGCTCCCAAGGGAGCGCAACGTGGTGGCCGGATGGAATGTGCCCGCCCCGACCTCCATGTCGTAGGGCTGAACCACAGCACAGCCTTTGGCCGCCCAATAGGCTTGCAATCTCAAAATAATCTCTTGAAAAGACCGCGGCTTGCTTTTCTCGACCACTGACATAATCCTATCCCACAGGGCTGTTCATTCCTCCGCCTTCCTTATGGAAACGTGCCAATGGGGTCAATTGCATCAAGGGTATTCAGCCGAACAAACCTTCGCCACACTCGCTCTTTTTCGTTTCATAGTCCCGCCCCGTTCTGGCCGGATTCCCCCGTTTTACTGTCTTCCACGCAGAGATCCGAACGATTCTATGTAAATTGTTGGGATTGAAAACGAACAAGCCCTTCCTTGTTTCCGGCAGGGCATAGCAATTTGAAGAGAAGATACATGGCGTTTACATTTGATTACGGAGCGGACCCCGCTTTCGGCTTCAAGGAGACTTTGGACCTGCTAGCCAGCGGAATTTACGACGATACAGAGGCCCTGACCGGCCCCTCCACCTACCAGTTCAGCAAGGACGGACTGACATTCGCCTTTGCGGGAACCGGATTGACCTATGGCGAAGCCTCGGGGCAAACGATCCTAACCGGCGGCACCCTGTCGGGGATCACAATCTCACAGGGTGGCACACAAATCGCCGCTGTCTCCGGTCTCGACATGCCGGCAAATGACTTTTTCACCGCCTTTATCGACGATTTCACCGGCGCCAACCCCACCGCATTGGAAACACTGCTGTTGCGGGATGACTGGGTGTTTAACGGCTCCGACGGGGTGGATACCTTGCTGAAAAGCCATAAATCCGCCGATAAATACAGCTACGCCCCTTCCGGCAATGATACCGCCTACCTGATGGGCGGCGACGATGTGTTCGACCTCGGGGACGGCAATGACGTGATCTACGGCGGCGCAGGCCACGACACGCTCTACGGCAACGATGGCAAGGACGCGCTCTACGGCGGACTCGACAACGACGAACTTTTCGGCGGCAATCGCGGCGGCACCGACCGTCTGTTCGGCGGCGAAGGCGAGGACATCCTGCACGGGATGAACAGCAGCGACAAGCTTTGGGGCGATGCCGGACAGGACATCCTTTACGGTGGCACGGGTCAGGACGTGATGTACGGCGGCGCGGGCGATGACTTGGCCTACGGCGAAAACGGCCGCGACAAAATGTATGGCGACGACGGCAATGACGCTATGAACGGCGGCCGCTCCACCGACCGCTTGTACGGCGGCGCGGGCGACGACGACCTGCGCGGCGGCACAGAAGAGGACGAAGTTTACGGCGGCCTAGACAATGACGCGCTGTACGGAGGCGATGATAATGACACGCTCTATGGCGAAGAGGGCGACGACGCGCTGCACGGCGATCACGGCAAGGATGTCCTTTACGGCGGTGACGGCAACGACGCCCTTTACGGCGGCAATGTGGGCGGCACCGACAGTCTTTACGGAGGCGACGGCAATGATCACCTCGACGGCGGCAATAGCGCTGACCAGCTTTGGGGGGACGCAGGCGATGATGTTCTCGAAGGGGGCACTGGCAACGACTTCATCTACGGCGGTGACGGGGCGGATCTGATCACAGGGGGCGACGAGAACGACCACCTTTATGGCGGCGCTGGTGCAGACACATTCGTCTTTAACAGCAATGACGGCGATGATGTGATTTACGATTTCGACGCGGGCGAAGATAGTCTCTCTCTGTCCGCCACGCCGGTGGATGTCGAAGAAATCGGCGCCGATACGGTTATCAGTATGGACGATGGTGCCAGCATAACCCTCGCTGACACGCTCTTGATCAGTGAAGGCACGGTCGCAGAGGTCCTCCCCGGATTCGCAGAGCCCGAATATATTGAATTTGTGCCCATCGAATGGGAGTTGATTGACCAGCCGATCTACATCTTCCACGAACCTATCATTCCAGAGTTCGACATCTTCTACGTGTAAGACATACACAGCCAGACACTACAAATACGAAAATACCCCGCAGCGCCCGGCTGCGGGGTATTTTTCCAATAGGCACTAAATGCCCGTCAGACTTATTTCGCTTTGATCACCAGCATAGTGACATAACCGTCGATCAGATACGGACCGTCTTTGGACGGGTCGCTCAAGAATTCAAACTCACCCGGTTTATCGCCTGTTGCATCAGTGTGCAGCATCAGCACCATACGGTCGCCCGACGGGATAGAAGGAGACGGTGTCACCAGAACGTTCTCGGTAACGCCAGCGTTTACTGGGGTATAACCAACAGGTTGGTCCACAGTCGCAAAGCCGTTGCCATCGTTCTTAACGGTGTAAAGCACCAGATAGCCGTCTTCTTCTGCGACCACACGCTCTGCCACGACTGTGTCATTCATAATCGTCTGGTCTTGTGCGGTGATGGATACTGTATCAGCGCTCGCTGCGGACGCGCCGCCCAACAGTGCTGCTGCAGTTAAACCTGTCAAAAAATTCTTAGCCGTAAACATTATACGTCTCCTTAGTTACTCGTTTCTTGCCATTTCGGAGCGCATCTTGTCGTTTTAGAACAGTATCTTGCGATACGTTCCTCAACCGCGTTGCCGTAACAGCCTGTCGATACAGTCACAACACCGCGAGGATAGATTTGGTTCCCTTCATTTATTCTTTTTTACTGTCCTTGCGCTGTGGCAGTAAGAAAACCGTTGAAAAACAAAAGAATTTATCATCACAAAAAAGGCCCCGCTATTGGCGGGGCCTGATCCAATCCATCCAAAACAGGTGGTAAACGGGCGCGGCCTGCCTGTTCAGGAGGCAACGGCCTTCATAAAGCGGTCGCGGATCACCACCGGATCCATCGTAATCACCGGATTTTTGGCATTGCCGCTTTCGCATTTGGACACGATAATCGTCATCTGGTCCCCGTCCAGCGCCTTGCGCATTTCGGCGGCGGTATCCTCTGCGCGGCACTCCACCACATTCTCGCAGCCGCAGGCTGTAGCGACCGCCGCCAGCGAAGTCTTCTTTCCCGCATAGGTGGGTTGGTCGCCGGTGGACCCATAGCTGCCGTTATCAATAATCAGCAGGATGAAGTTATCCGCCACATTATTGGCAATCGTCGGAAGGGTGCCAAAATTCGTCAGAACCGACCCGTCCCCGTCAATCGCGATCACCTTCTTGGGTTGCGCCAGCGCCAACCCCAACCCGATAGAAGACGCCAACCCCATTGTCCCGAGCATGTAAAAATTGCTCGGCTGGTCGTCGAGTGCGTGCAGTTCCTGACTGGGAATACCGATGTTGCAAACCACCAGTTCGTCGGAAATCATCGGCACCAGAGTTTTCAATACTTCAGAACGGATCATTGGTCCCCGTAGCCTCCCCAGAATGACGCATCGGTCAGGATCGCGACCGGCTTGTTGCACATGAATGTGTATTGCAGGATGTTATCCAGCTCCTCCACATCCGACTGCTGGTGAAAATGGTAGGTCGGAATGTTCAACTGCGCCAATAGCGCCTTTGTGTGCACCGCCATCTCTACCTGACAGGCCACAGGCTCGCGCAATTCTCCGCGGTAGGAAATCAGCATCGGCAGCGGCATGCGGTAATACTGGATCAAGGTCGCCAGCGTGTTGATCGTAACACCGATCGCCGTGTTCTGCATAATGATCGCAGGCCGTTTTCCCCCCATAAAGGCCCCCGCGCACAGTCCCATGCCCTCGTCCTCCTTGTTGGACGGGATATGAAAAATGTCAGGGCTTTCTTCCACCGCGTCGATCACTCCGGCCAGCTGTTTGCAAGGCACGGTCGTCACAAACTCGATTTTGTTTTTCACCAGATCAGAGACGATCCTGTCGTTCACATCCATTGCGGTTTGTCCTTTCTTCACTCGCCCCGCTTGTTCCGCAATTCCCCACACAGCACAATCCCGCACCGCTTAAGGGGGTGGAATTGGAAACCGGCCTTCGGGAATTGCGAAAAGATCACAGAATATCCGGTGTAACATGGATCAGCGTCGGCCCGTCCGCTTTGAACGCTGCCGCAATAGCCGCTTGCAATGCGTCAAGACTGTCCGGCGCAGCAGAACGCGCGCCCCAAGCCTCGGCCAGCTTGCAAAAATCAGGGTTGAGCGCCTGAACCGCATTGGGCGCAATCTGGCTGTTCACCATGCAATCCTCAATCTCTTTCAGCTTGCCATTGTCCCACAGGATAATCGGCAGGCTCAGCCCCAATTCTACGGCAACGCCCAGTTCTTGCACCGTGTATTGAAAGCCGTAATCGCCCGCCATCGCAATCACCGGCGCATCCCCCAGACCAATCTTGCCCCCGATTGCCGCAGGCAAAGCATAGCCGAGCGTTCCAAAACCGTAAGGATGATGCCAGCGCCCCGGCGCATCCATCGTGGTGGTCTCCTTAGAGACATAGGCAAATTGCGTCATATCGGAATAGATCTGCGTTCCGGCGGGCAAAGCCTCCATCACCGCATCCGCAATTTCAACGATGCCGGGCCTGTCCGCGCTGATTTCCGCCTTCCAGCGTTTGCGCGTCTCGGCCACATCGTCTGCTTTCCAGTCCGTTTCACCAGCCTGCACATTCTCGGCCAACCCCGCAAGAAACGCCTTGGCATCCGACAATACAGTCATATCCGGCGCTGCCATCAGATCGGCCAGCATCGGCGGATCAATATCTACCCGCACGAAATCGCCCTTATGCCCCAATGCATCACGCCAAAGGTCCACCTCGGCCAGTTCGGTGCCCACGGCAACCACGTAATCTGCCGACTCCAGAATACGTGCGCTTTCACCCTGTATCAGCCCTGCCCCGAAACACAGCGGATCATCAACCGCCGTGATCCCGCGCCCTGCAAAGCTGGTAAAGGACGCCGCCTTCGTCTTGGCCAGCACCGCGCGGGCCTCTGCCGCTGCACCAGCCGCACCGCCACCAAACACAAACAAAGGCCGTTTCGCCGCTGCCAGTCCCTCGGCCACCGCTTTGATCTGCGCCGCGCTTGCGGTTGGCAGCGCAGGCGTCACCGACTTGGGCGCGCTATACTCTGCCTCTGCCCCCAGCACCGCAATCGGCACCTGAATATGTTTGGGGCGCGGCCGCGCGGTCACAAATTCGCCAAAGGCCCGATCCACCAGTTGATAAGCCGCCGCCGCTGATTTGGCCTCTTCGGACCAGTCGCAGACGGTCTCTGCCGCAGCCCGCTGGTCCTTCATCTGATGCAACTGCCCCTTCTTGGCGGCAACCTCATCCAGACAGGAAGAGATCACCAGCATCGGCACGCTATCGCTATAGGCTTGTCCCATCGGCGTCATAATATTGCACAGCCCCGGTCCGGTGATCACATAGGCAACGCCCGGCTTGCCGGTAGCACGGGCATACCCGTCGGCCATGAACCCCGCGCCCTGCTCGTGGCGGGCCAGCACATGAGTGATACCGGCCTCTTCTATGCCACGGTACATCTCAACATTGTGCACCCCCGGAATCCCGAAAATCGTATCCACCCCCCGATCCTTCAACATATGCGAAATTTGTGCGCCCAAAGGTCGTTTCATTCAGTTTCTCCAGAAATTAGCCGTAAACAGTACAAAAACCGCCATCAGTTCCAAACGCCCCACCAACATGCCAATAGCCAGCAGCCATTTCGCTATGTCGTTCAGCTCGCTGAAATTGCCAGACGGCCCGATATAGTCCCCCAGCCCCGGCCCCACATTCGCCAGCGCGGTAGCCGCGCCCGATATGGCCGTAACCTTATCAAGCCCCGTCATTCCCAGAGCCACCGACAAAACCGCCAGAGAGGTCAGGAACAACATGAAAAACGCCATGACCGAGGAAATAACATCATCCGGCACAGAGCGGCGGTTGTATTTCAACACAAACACACCGTGTGGATTGTGCAGCCGCTTGATCTGCACGACAATGGCCTTCACCAGCAGCTCGTAGCGGAACACTTTGATCGAACAACAGGTCGACCCCGCACAGCCCCCCACCAGCCCCATCATAAAGAACAGCATCATGGGAAAGTTGCCCCAGGACTGGTAGTTGACGCTGGCATATCCGGTGCCCGAAAGAATAGAGGCCACATTGAACAATGCCTCCCGCACAGAGCGCTCCAGGTCGTCATGGTTGTGGATCAACTGATACATCGTCAACACCACCACCAGCAGCGAAAACAGCATCAAAAACGCCCGTATCTGGGAGTCCCGATACAGCGGCACCGCCGTCCCCGCCACCAGTTGCACGTACCGCACAAACGGCAGACTCGCCAGCATCATGAACACAGTTGCCACATACTCCGCAGGCCCCTGAAACGCCCCGAAAGACGCATCTTCGGTGGAAAAACCCCCCGTAGATAATGTGGTAAACGCATGCACCAGCGCATCAAACCCCGACATGCCTACAGCAAGATAACAGGCAAAACACACCACCGTCAGCACCAGATAGATCACCCCGATCTGACGGGCGATCTCTGCCGCTTTGGGCAGAATTTTTCCCATCGTTTCAAACCCTTCAGAGCGGAAAATCTGCATCCCCCCGACCCGCAGCATCGGCAGGAACACCATCGCCACAACGATGATCCCGACGCCGCCGAACCATTGCATCATCCCGCGCCACAGCAAAATACCTCTCGGCAGATCACCAAGCCCCGAAAACACGGTAGAACCGGTGGTGGTCAGCGCAGACATCGCCTCAAAGAAACCGTCAACCAGACGCGCATCCGTCGCCCCTAACCAAAAGGGCAAGGCCCCGAACACCGGCAGAACAACCCAGACGCCGGTGGTCAGAATAAACGTCTGCTGGATCGACAGCCCGCCTGTGGAACCATTCGCACAGGCCAGCGCCAGCGAGCCCCCCGCAAGTGCTGTCAAAACCCCCGATAGCCCGAAGACCCACCACTCCGGACTGCTGTCGAATATGTCGATCAACATCGGGAACACCATGGTGCATCCAAGGGCCAGAGTCAGCAGGCCGATCACATAAGCGGCAGGGCGAAAATCAAACATAAACGCAGGCTTGGCGCTCTGCGCGGAAACTGTCAAGCGATCTGTCGCCTTTCAAATTTGCCTCTGCACATACCGCAAAACGGCGATGTTCCATTTTCTTCAAATATCCGCAGGGGGAGCGGCGCAGCCGTGGGGGCAGCATGCCCCGGCTTGCGGCGCAACAAACCACAATCACCCGCGGTGAATCAGAGTTTCAAACATACGCGGATCAAGCGTGGAAGACTCAAACATCTCGCCCCGACACAGCACCGAAATCGCATCATGGCTGTGCAGACTCTCCTGATGGCTCGCCACCACACGGAAATCCCCGATTCGCGCGTCCTGCGCCAAAGCGCGGTAGAACAGGCGCACGGCGTCCTCGACAAAAATCGGATTTGCCGCATTCATCTCTGCAAACGCCTGCTCGTCCTCGCGCTTTACCATCACTTGCGTCTCGGTCGGTACGGCGTCATTGCACAGGGCCACGACATCCTCGAACCACAGCACATCACCGGACAGAACCTCTACGGAAATCCGCGCAACCGAACGCTGGGAATGGGGCGTGGCCAGTTGACCGCGTGTCCGGCGCGCATGTTCCGACAGTTCCAGCGAACACGGACAGGTTGACGAATAGACATAATCCAGATGTAGAATCCGCGTCTTGGCGCCGTTGCGATAGGTCGACTCCAGCGCAATATCATAATACTGATACCCGTGCAGACCAGATCTAAGCGATTGTTTCTTCATCGGAAAAGACAGACGCATCTGGATACGTGCATCCAGACTGTCCAGATCGCTGACGTAATCCCCAAGGGCCGCGTCGATGACATCAAAGCTGAACACACTTTCTGCATGGGCATAAAAGGACCGCATGATGCGGCTCATGTTAATGCCCTTCTTATTCTCCTCCAAAGACACGGTTCCGGTGACAGAGGTTTCAAGAACCATCTCCCCCTTGTCGCGGGTCAGATAACGCAGCGGCAGGCGAAAATTGGAAATCCCCACATGCTGGATCGCAGTTTTAGCGCCTTTGATCAGGCTTGCCGGACCATTCTGCAAATCCGGCAATCCCGCGATATAGGCTTTATCAGCCACCAGATCGTCGGGATAAATCGTGGAAAGCGCAGGATAGGCATCCCCCACCCCACGGGCCAGCGCACCGGCGGCATCGGCCGGTGCCAGATTGGCAAAGGCCGTTACATCATTGCCGGACGCCCAGCGCCGCAAAACCGCCAGGGCCTCGCGTGCGTCTTGTTCCGTCGGGGCATTTCGCTTGTCCTCGGAAAGGGTTTCGGTCTCAATAGCTGGGTCATGAACATTCATGGATCACCCCTTGGTTTAACCGCAGATGCTTTTTATATGCGCATCCTTGCCAGATTTTCCAGTTAAAGTCTCCGGAAAACCGACATTTACCCTGCCAAAGCCGCCAGCATATCGTTTAGAAGATCATCCCGATCCTCCAGACCGATGGAAATCCGCACCAACCCGTCCGAAATCCCCAGCCCGGCACATTGCTCTTGTGTCAGTCGCTGATGGGTTGTGGTTGCGGGATGGGTAATAATGCTTTTGGCATCGCCTAGATTGTTGGAAATCCGCACGATTTGCAGCGCATTGAGGAATTTGAACGCCGCGTCCTTGCCCCCTGCCAGCTCCAGCGAAAGCACAGTCCCGCCCCGCGTCATCTGCTTTTGCGCCAGCTCCCCCTGCGGGTGATCCGCCGCGAAGGGGTAAATCACCTTTGACAGCGCCTTATGCCCGGCCAGCTTTTCCGCCAGATAGGTTGCACTTGCCGCCTGTGCCTCACAGCGCAGGGCAAGGGTTTCCAACCCTTTCAACATCACCCAAGCGTTAAACGGGCTCAGCGCCGCGCCGGTGTGTTTCAAATAGGTCTGCAACGGCCCGCGCACAAATTCCTTTGTGCCCAGCACGATCCCCCCAAGACACCGCCCCTGCCCGTCGATGTGCTTTGTGGCGGAATAGACCACCACATCCGCGCCCAACTCCAACGAGCGCTGGAACACAGGTGTCGCGAATACGTTGTCCACCACCACAACAGCACCCGCAGCATGGGCAATCTCGCTAACCCCTGCAATATCAATCACTTCCAGCGTCGGATTGGAAATCGCCTCAAGAAAGCAAACCTTGGTATCAGGCCGCACCGCATCGCGCCATGCGTCCAGATCGGTGCCATCCACCAGTGTGACCTCCACACCGAATTTCGGCAGGATTTCTTCGACAATAAACAGGCAGGACCCGAACAGCGCACGGGCCGCCACAACATGATCGCCCGCCTTGACCAGCGCCATCAGCGCCCCGTTCACCGCCGCCATCCCGGACGCTGTGGCAAACGCATCTTCGGCCCCTTCAATCGCGGCCATCCGCTCTTCAAACATGGCCACGGTCGGGTTGCCATATCGGGCGTAGATGAATTCCTCTTCCCCCGCCTCGATAAACCGCGCTTCGGCCTGTTCCGCACTGTCGTACAAGAACCCCTGCGTCATAAAGATCGCTTCCGAAAGCTCCCCGAATTGGGACCGTTTCGTGCCGGCATGTACCGCCTTGGTGCTTGGTTTCCAGTTGTCCATCAACATCATCCTTCTGGCGGGCTGCATATGGGGTCAGCCCAAGAAAAAACCCCAACCGTAACAACGATCGGGGTGCAACTTCATAGACCTCGACCTTTTAGTGGTAAGATTAACGTGGCCCACAATCCGGTTACAAATCGCCACGGGTTTTGCATAATCCAGCCTTTCAGAACGGTCAATGGGCGAGTCTCCGAAAAAAGCGGCGAAATCCTCTGTTCACACTGTTTTGCACAGGCAACCAGCAGGGATTTCCCCCTTGCCCCGATGCAATCCCCGTATCACTCTGCGAGCAAAGGAGTATCCCCATGCAAGACCCGATAGACCTCTATTACTGGCCCACCCCGAACGGTTGGAAAATCTCCATCGCGCTCGAAGAATTCGGCCTGCCCTATGACACCCATCTGATTAACATCGGCAAAGGCGACCAGTTCGCGCCGGATTTCCTGAAAATCGCGCCTAACAACAGGATGCCGGCGATTACCGATCCGGACGGGCCGGACGGTGCGCCGGTCTCCATCTTTGAAAGCGGTGCGATCCTGCAATATCTGGCCCGCAAAACCGGCAGGTTCTGCGGCGAAACCGAACGCCAGCGCATTGAGGTAGACCAATGGCTGATGTGGCAGATGGGCGGAGTCGGCCCGATGGCGGGACAATGCCACCATTTTATCAAATACGCCCCGTATATGGACCCGCCGCAGGACATTCCCTACGCCAAAGACCGCTACCGCGCCGAAACGGCACGCCTGTACGGGGTTCTCGACCGCCGCTTGGAAGGGCGCGATTTCGTCTGCGACAGTTTCTCGATTGCTGACATGGCAATCTGGCCCTGGGCGAGCCTTTGGGAAGGTCAGGAACAAACGCTGGAGGACAAACCAAACCTCGCCGCATGGCTGGCCCGCTGTGCCGATCGTGAAGGCGTGCAAAGAGGCCGTGCCCATCATGCCGAACTGCGCTCTGACAATCGCGGCAAGGACGCCCAGAACAACCTGTTCAAACGCTAGAAACAGCAAAGCCAACCGAATTTTCCGCCGGTTGGCTTTGTAAAGCTTGTCACCTGCTTCGCTTCAGGACTTCAGCTTCTCCATCATGAACTGCAAGGCCAGCCCCAAACCGTCCGGCGCAATGCCATGTGCGGTGCCTTTGGACACATGGGTGTAAACCTCAAACCCTGCGCCGCTCAGCACCTCAGCCGCTTCGGGCATGGAACTCGGCGGCACCACATCGTCCATATCCCCGTGCACCAGCAGGACCGGCGGTTTGTTCACCACTTCGCCAATCGCTTCGGGTGCAAGCAACCGTCCCGAAAACCCGACAATCCCCGCCAGTTTGTCCGACAGCCGCGGCCCCACGTGCAGGCTCATCATCGTGCCTTGGGAAAAGCCCACCAGAACCGTCTGCGCTGCCGTCACGCCTTCAGCTTTCATCGTCTCAACCAGCCAGTCCCCCAGCAGTGCCACCGCTTCTTCCATACCGGCCCGCGCGGCTTCTTCTGTAGAACCGTCCATGCGCGGGATCGGGAACCATTCAAACCCCATCGGGTTCATCTTGCAGCGGTTCGGCGCATCCGGCGCGTAAAACACCGTATCCGGCATATGTTCCGCCAAAGGATCGGCCAGGGAAATCAGGTCATTCCCATCCGCTCCGTAGCCGTGCACAAAAATCACCAGTGATTTCGTGTCACCGGATTTCGCAGCCCGTTTGTGGCTTTCCAACAGCGCCATTATCGTATTCCTTCTCTCTTCTTCGCCACGCGGTAATACGCCCACAACAGCCGCGCCGCAACCGCCCGCCACGGCGACCACTCCGCCGCCATCGCCGCCATTGCTTTTTCGGACGGTCGCGCTTCCAGATCAAACAACAGTCTCGCTGCCTCCTGCAAGGCGAGATCGCCGCTCGGAAAAACATCCGCCCGTCCCAGTGATGTCAGCGCATAAACCTCTGCCGTCCAGCGCCCGATCCCCGTAATCCGGCAGAGCGCAGCAATCACATCCACATCAGGAACATCCCGCAACACACTGTAATCCAACTCACTTTCTGCCAGAGCACGCGTGTAGCGCAACTTCGGCCGTGACAAACCACAGCCAAGAATTTCTGCATCGCTTGCCGCCAAAACCCTGTCCCTTTGGTGCAATCCCGCCGCCTCCAGCCGCGCCCAGATCGCACTGGCCGAGGCGGTAGACACCTGCTGCCCGACAATGGCGCTCAGCAAAGCTTCAAACCCGTCGCCAGTGCGGCGCAGCGGCAATGGCCCCGTCTGCTCCAGCGCCGCGCGAAAGCGGTCATCCCGCGCCGCCAGCCAAGCCGCCCCTTCCGCCACATCCGCGTCCGTCTCGATAATCCGCCCGATACTCACCCCTGCGCCGCCAGCCACGCCAGACAGTCCGCAACAGAACGCACCACCGGCGCATCCGGCAGCGCGGGGCGGCGCTGCATCACAACCGGCAGACCCAATTGCCGCGCTGCATCCAGCTTGCTGCGGGACCGCGCCCCACCTGCATTCTTGACCACCAACCAATCCACCGATTCCCGCGTGAAAAACGCCACTTCCTCCTCAATGGAAAACGGCGGACGCCCGACCACGAACTGCCCGCCCGCAAAGGGGAAATCCCGCTGCGGCGGGTCAATCACACGGCACAGCAGACGCCGTCCTGACATATTCGCAAATTGCTCCAGAGTCTGACGCCCTGTCCCCAGAAACACAGTACAACCTTCCGGAACAATCCCCGCAACTTCGTCAAATTCATTCACAAACCGCCAGTCATCCCCCGCCTCTGGTGTCCAACCCTCCCGTTGCAGGATGACATGGGCCACCCCCGTTTCAGCCGCCGCCGAAGCCGCCTGTCGCGTCATCTGCGTGGCAAAGGGATGGGTGGCATCAACCAGAATATCAATCCGCTCGGCCCGCAAATAGGCAACCAGCCCGTCAACACCGCCAAAACCGCCAACCCGCGTCGCACACCCCAGATCAACTGGCGTCCGTGTCACCCCCGCCAGCGAAGCCGTCACCTCGACGCCCTCAGGCATCGCTCCGATCAACTCCCGCGCTTGAGAGGTTCCTGCCAGCACAAGCACCCGCTTCATGCGGCCCGCCCCAATATGACACCGGCGCGATCAATCACCACCACATCAATCATGACATCCGCTCCGCGCAATTGCGCCACCGCCTGCAATTGCGCCAGTCGCGCGATCTCCGCGGCGAGTTGTGGTCCCGCAATTGTCACCGCCTCCAAAGCGGTATTCGCACCCGATACATCCCGAAGCCCCAACCGCTGCGCCACAGCATTCAGCGCCATAAAATCCACCTGCGACCGGGAGGAATGCAAATCCACTGCCCCCTGCGCCAGCTTGGTAATCTTGCCAATACCGCCGCCAATCGTCATCCGAGGCACCGGATTTTTTGCCAGATACTTCAACAACCCGCCGCTGAAATCCCCCATGTCCAGCATGGCATGATCCGGCAAACCATAAAGCGCCTGCACCACCTTTTCAGAGGTCGCACCTGTACAGCCCGCCACATGGTTCTGCCCTCCGGCACGGGCCACATCAACGCCGCGGTGGATGGACGCAATCCACGCCGAACAGGAAAACGGCCGCACCACGCCGGTCGTCCCCAATATGGACAACCCCCCCTTAATCCCGAGCCGCGGATTCCATGTCTTCAACGCAATCTCTGCCCCACCCGGAATAGCAACCTCAATGACGACATCACCGCGCCGCCCGTGCTCCGCAGCCAAAGCCTCCACTTGCGCGCGCATCATCTGGCGCGGCACCGGATTGATCGCAGGCTCCCCGACCCCGATCGGCAATCCAGGCTTGGTCACAGTGCCAACCCCCTCGCCCGCCTTAAAAACCACACCGCCAGCCGATGCAGACACCCGCGCAATCACCAGCGCACCGTGGGTCACATCCGGATCATCCCCCGCATCCTTGGTGATGCCAACCTCGGCCCAACCGTCCCGCAACTCGCGATGGGCCAGCGGAAACACCGGCGTTTCCCCCCGCGGCAGCGTTATGCCAACCTCATTTGGAAACCCGTCGCCCCACAGCGCCAGCAACGCCGCTTTCACCGCAGCGGTGGCACAGGCACCTGTGGTCCAGCCACGGCGCAATTCGGATACAGGTTTACGAGCCATCTGATACAGGTAAAACCCGCCTCCCGCTTTTGCAATTGATTAAACACACTCCCCCGCCCAAGCGCTCCCGCTTCAATGTTCCCCAAATACTCATCCCACGCCGCAGCATTCGTATTTTCCCGCAATACAGTCGCAACCTGTCTTGCGAGACAGCCCCCTTCGGGTCCATAACCCCGCCATGACATCGAATCCTCTCCCCACGGGCGACTGGCCCGCATTGGAACCCGGTTGGGTCTGGCTCTGCGGCGCAGGACCGGGCGATCCGGGCCTGCTGACCCTTCATGCGCTCAACGCGCTGCAACAGGCCGATGTCATCGTCTATGACGCGCTGGTGGATCAACGTATCCTCGACTGGGCCAAACCGGAGGCCGCATTGGAATATGCGGGCAAACGGGGCGGCAAACCCTCTGCCAAACAGCGGGACATCTCGCTACGACTGGTCGAACTCGCCCAATCAGGCAAACGCGTGTTGCGCCTGAAAGGTGGCGATCCTTTCGTCTTTGGACGCGGCGGTGAAGAGGGTCAGACCCTCGTCCAGCACGGCATCCCGATCCGCATTATTCCGGGTATTTCCGCAGGTATCGGCGGTCTCGCCTATGCCGGCATCCCCGTCACCCACCGCGATGTAAACCAGTCTGTAACCTTTGTGACCGGACACGACCAATCGGGCGAAACGCCGTCGTCACTGAACTGGCAGGCAATTTCCCAAGGCTCGCAGGTGCTGGTGATCTATATGGGGATGAAACATATCGCCCCCATCGCCGCCGAACTGCTCGCCGCCGGTCGTCCCGCGTCAGAGCCTTGCGCCGTGGTGACAAACGCCACCACTCCCGAACAACAGGTGCTCGAATCCACCCTAGGCACACTGACTGACGATCTTGCCGCCTCCGGCCTGACACCGCCTGCAATCATCTGCGTCGGACGCTCTGTTTTGATGCGCCAGACGCTCGACTGGATGGCGATGGCCAAAGGCGAAGCCCCCCGCAATACCGACCCCCTAGGCAGAGGCCGCCCCGCCGAGGCATCCTGATGGGCGGTCTCATCCTGTCCGCTCCGGGATCGGCCAGCGGCAAAACCACCCTGACACTGGGCATCCTGCGCGCCCTGAAACAAAGGGGCGTTGCTGTCCGCTCGGCCAAATCCGGCCCCGATTACATCGATCCACGCTTTCACGCCGCCGCCAGCGGCACCGAGTGCCTGAACCTTGACGCCTGGGCCATGACGCCGGAGCGGATTCGCAGCCTTGCTGCCGGTTCCGGAACCCTCTTGATCGAAGGCGCAATGGGGCTGTTTGACGGCGCCCCCCCCGATGGCAAAGGCGCCACCGCCGATCTCGCGCGCATCCTGAACCTGCCGGTCGTCCTGATCCTTGATGTCTCCCATCAGGCCCAATCCGTTGCGGCTGTTGCCAAAGGGTTCGCCACGCTCGACCCAGATGTGCAAATCGCCGGTATTATCCTTAATAAAGTCGGCTCCCCCCGCCACGAACGTATGGTGCGCCTCGCCCTTGCGCCGCTCGGCATTCCGGTGCTCGGCGCAGTCCACCGCCAGACAGGTCTACAAACCCCGTCCCGTCACCTCGGGCTGGTCCAAGCGGCAGAGCATCCCGATCTCGAAGCCTTCCTCGACCAATCCGCCGCAATCGTGGCAGAGACCATCGACCTCGATGGCCTAGCGGCGCTGACTGCCCCTTTGGGCACAGCTCCCTCCAACGCAAAACCGCTACCCCCTCCGGCACAACGTCTCGCCATCGCCGCCGATGCCGCCTTTGCCTTTGCCTATCCCCACCTTCTACAAGACTGGCGGGACAGCGGCGCCGAACTTTCGTTTTTCTCTCCCCTTGCTGATGAAGCCCCGCCCGATTGCGATATGGTCATCTTGCCGGGCGGCTATCCCGAACTCCACGCCGGAAGGCTCGCCGCGAACGGGCGGTTTCTTACAGGACTGCGCAACGCCCGCGCCATCTACGGCGAGTGTGGCGGCTATATGATGCTGGGCGACGGGCTGGTAGACGCATCGGGCACCCGCCACCGGATGGCCGGACTGTTGCGACTGGAAACCAGCTTTGCCAAACGCAAACTGCACCTTGGCTATCGCAATCTGTCGCCTCTCGGCGGCCCGTGGGCAGCGGCGCTCAAAGCCCACGAATTTCACTACGCCACCACCCTAACCGCTGCGGGCACCCCCCTTTTCGACGCAACCGATGCCGAAGGCACAGCGCTGCCCCCGATGGGCCTGCGCGAGGGAACCGTGACAGGTTCCTTTGCCCATGTTATTGATCGGGTTGCCGCGTAGAGCAAACTGCACCACAGGTTAACTATCTGCTTGGCTTCCCAATGAAAGCAAGCTACCGCTTTGCCTATGACAGATTCCATGACCACATTCGCCAAACGCAACGTATTGATCCTGATCATTGCCCAAGCCGTTCTTGGCGCGCAAATGCCTCTGCTGTTTACGTTTTCCGGACTGGCGGGGCAGAAACTTGCCTCCAACATCTGCTTTGCGACCCTGCCGATTTCCATGATCGTCTTCGGCTCGATGACCACGGCACCGTGGCTGTCCCAATTCATGCAACGCTTCGGGCGCACAGCGGGTTTCCTGCTGGGCGCAACAGGCGGCGCCGCGGGGGCCCTGATCTGCGCCTATGCGATCTATGTCAGTTCCTTCGGCTGGCTGCTGGCAGGCTCTTACCTCACCGGTATCTACATGTCTGCCCACGGGTTTTACCGCTTTGCAGCAACCGATCTGGCCTCGGACGACTACCGCCCGAAAGCCATCTCTTACGTCATGGCCGCAGGCTTGCTGTCTGCTGTGATCGGCCCGCAACTGGGTGCCGCCAGCTTTGAGGCGATGGCCATTCCCTTCCTAGGCGTCTATGCCGCAGCCTTCGCGCTCAACTGCGTTGGCTTTCTGATCTTTCCCTTCCTCAAATCTTCCGCAATCACGGTGGACAAAGACCAACCCTATGGCGGCCGCAGCCGGATGGAACTGTTGAAAAACCCGCGGATCGCCACGGCGATCATCTGCGCAATGGTCTCTTATGCCCTGATGAACCTTGTAATGACCTCCACCCCCCTCGCGGTGGTCGGCTGCGGCTTTACCGAAGGGGACGCGGGCAACATCGTCACCGCACACGTCTTTGCCATGTTCGCGCCAAGCTTCTTTACCGGCCACCTGATCGCCCGTTTCGGCGTGGAAAAGATCATGGGCACCGGCCTGTTTATCCTGATGTGTGCCGGTCTCGTGGCACTGGCAGGCGTGCAGCTCAGCAACTTCTTCATCGCCCTCGCCCTGCTTGGCATCGGCTGGAACTTCGGCTTTATCGGCGCCACCGCCATGCTCGCCACCTCTCACACCCCTGAAGAACGGGGCAAGGCGCAGGGCATGAACGACTTTCTGGTCTTTGGCATGGTCACAGTAGCGTCGCTGGCATCGGGCGGTTTGATGAATTGCTCGGGCGGCAGCGTCATCCAAGGCTGGAACGCCGTGAACCTTGCGATGATCCCCTTCCTGATGCTGGCGTTCGGGGCGCTCGTCTGGCTCGCCATGCTCAAGCGTAAGGAAGCTTAATACAGGCTTCAATGTTCCCTAAATACTCAGAACCCGCCGGTTGCGGCCAGTCCCATCAGTCGCAACCGTTTCCCCGCATCCGAGCGGCCAAGCATCCCTGCCCCCACCAAAGCCGGTTCACCCACCGCCTGACGCAAGACCCCGCGGGCCAACCAGCCGGAGCGCAGCGCCGCACGTTTACGCCGCGCCGCGGATTTCAATGCAGGCCGCGCCGTCGCCAATCGCTGTAACGCTTCCTGCGCAAAACTGCGCACACCCTCGGCCGTCCCGTCCACCAGCGGATAGCGGTTCGCCGCCTCCAGTGCCGGCACAGCCTCCAGCAAGGCCGCCGCGCCGCAGCCGGACCCATAGCTGTGGGCCGCGTCCCGCGCAGCCGCGTCAGTTTCGCCACCAACCGCCTGAAACGCCAGCGCCATCAATCCGCCCGCCGTGGCCTCCAGATAGGACCAAAGCGCTGCATCATCTGCGTGAGGCTCTTTGTAAATATCCCAGCGCCGCGCCGCCACCAGCGCGTCAAACGGCGCCCGCGGCAGACCCTGTCGTGCCACCAGATCAGCCAGCGGAGTCACCACCTGATGCCGCCGCACCGCCCCGCCGGTAAAAATTTCCTCCACCGCATCAATCCACCATTGCAGACGCATTTCCGCGATCATCGGCTCTTCCGTCACCCAAGGCGCACGGGACACCTCGACGTTAAAAGCATAAAGCACCATCAGCGCATCCCGATCCGCGCCGCTGGCTGTCATCGCAGAGAGAAACCGCATCGGATCGCCCGAATGGACGGTCTCGGCGCAACTGGCAATGTCGTCTTGCAGGCTCATTTGATATTCCTGATAAATTCGGCAGTTTTCGCAATGGCGTCCGGCTGGCGGATCACATCCAGATGCCCGACCCCCTGCAATATCTGGTAGTGCCCCTTGGGATTGGCCCCCGACAGCGCCGCTTCGAATTGATCCGCCTTGAACGCTTCATCCTCTGCCCCTGCAATCAACAGGAACTCCGGCAGGGCCGCCACATCCGCAAGGTAATCCGACCGGGGCGCGTAAGACGTGTTCAGACGGAACGAATAGGCCCCCGTCATGCTCTCGGACAGCGGCCCTTCCGGCAAGTTGAAGGTGATTGCTGTCATCCCGTTCAACCCCGTGATCCCCACAGCGTTCAACATGCTCAGACCAATTACACGGCGGGTCAACACCTGCGCCCAACCACCGGAATTTTCCCGCATGGTCGGCGCGTTATATTTGAGATAGGGCGCGAACAGCACCGCCCCGTCGAGTGTGCCTCCATGCGGTCCACCGGCATAACGCACCACCAGCCCCCCGCCGGAAGAATGCCCGATCAACACCAGTTTTTGCCCGTCCTGACGGTATTGCGTCACAAGATCCGCCAGATCATCCTCCAATTGCCCGATGTAGGCCACATCGCCTTTGGGCGGCGGGTTAACCCCGTGTCCGCGAAGGTCAGGCACCAGCACTTGTGCGCCCGTCCGCGCAGATAATTCGGCCGCCAGCCCGCCGTAAGCCGCACCATGCGCGCCCGAGCCATGCACCAGCACGACCAGAGAAGTTTCCGCCCCCGGTCCACCATGCACCCGCACCGCCAGTTCAACCCCGTCCCGCGCCGTATATCGCACAGGCTCTACCACATCGCCGCCGACCTGCAATTTGTCAAAATCCAGCCCCGCCCCCGTCGTTGGCGAAGGCCGCTGTGACAGGATCAAACCACCCGCAATCAGCAGGTAAATCACAGCCGGGACCAGCGCAAAGCGCAGCACCGTCAAAAGCACATCCATTCCAGCCTATTCCTCTGTCCCACGCCTTGCAGCAGCAACCTAAACAGGCTTTGCCCCGTCCCGCAGCAGTTTCCAGTTGATGGCATCCACCAGCGCCTCAAAGCTTGCATCTACAATATTGGCCGACACCCCGACCGTAGACCAGCGGCGGCCTTCACCGTCTTCTGAGTCGATCACAACGCGGGTTACAGCCTCGGTGCCGCCATTGGTGATCCGCACTTTGAAATCCACCAGATGCATGTCGTCAATGATCGCCTGATAGGGTCCGAGATCCCGCTCTAGCGCCCGCCACAAGGCGTTCACCGGCCCTTGGTCGTTGCCGGTCTCATCCATGGACTCGCTGGCCGACAGGTGTTTTTGCCCGCCGATACTGACTGCCACCACCGCTTCGGAGAGCGTTTTACGCTCCTGCCCCGGTGCCTTGGCCCGCTCCACCGTCACACGGTAGCGCATGATTTCAAAAAACCGTGGCAGAATACCCAACACGCGGCGGGCGAGGATTTCAAACGAGGCTTGCGCACTGTCATAGGCATAGCCCTGATCTTCGCGGCGTTTGATCTCGTCGAGAATTTCCATCATCTGCGCCCCTTCCGGCGCAGCGATCCCCGCATCCTTCAGCCGTTTTCGCAGGTTACTTTGACCCGCTTGGTTGGACATGGGAATAATCCGCTGGTTGCCCACCAGTGACGGGTCCACATGCTCATAAGTCGTCGGGTCTTTCAGGATCGCACTTGCATGAAGCCCCGCTTTATGGGCAAAGGCACTCGCCCCCACATAGGCGGCCCATTTGTGCGAGACACGGTTGAGAATATCATCCAGCATCCGGCTCAACTGGGTCAGGGATTTCAGCCCCGCCGTTGAAACGCCGGTTTCAAACCGGCTGGCATAGGGTTCTTTCAACAGCAAGGTAGGGATAAGCGCCGTCAGATTGGCATTGCCACAGCGCTCCCCGAGCCCGTTCAGCGTACCTTGGATTTGTCGCGCCCCCGCATCCACCGCTGCCAGCGTATTGGCCACGGCCATTTCCGTGTCGTTGTGGGTGTGAATCCCCAAATGATCCCCGGGAATACCTGCCGCAATCACTGCCTTTGTTGCCTTGCGCACGTCATCCGGCAAAGCCCCGCCATTGGTGTCACACAAAACGATCCAGCGCGCGCCTGCATCATAGGCCGCTTTCGCCGCCTTTAAGGTATAGTCTGGGTTTGCCTTATACCCGTCAAAGAAATGTTCGCAGTCAAACAGCGCCTCGCGTCCTTGTGCTTTGATATGGGCGACACTTTCACGGATATTGTCGAGGTTTTCCTCGAGCGAGATGCCCAGCGCCTTGGTCACATGAAAATCATGGGTCTTGCCCACCAGACAGACCGCAGGCGTGTTGGCATTCATCACCGCTGCCAGAACATCGTCATTCGCGGCGGAGCGGCCCGAACGTTTGGTCATCCCGAAAGCGGTAAAAACAGATGTGGAAAGCACGGGCGCCGCATCAAAGAAATCGCTGTCCGTGGGATTGGCCCCCGGCCAGCCGCCTTCGACATAATCAATCCCGAGCCTGTCGAGCGCCGTCGCGATGCGGGTTTTGTCTTCAGCCGTGAAATCAACCCCTTGCGTCTGTTGCCCGTCCCGCAAAGTGGTGTCGTAAAGATAGAGGCGCTCTTTGGTCATAGTGTTACCTCAAAAACCGGCAGTGCCCGGCACGAATGTGCCATGCCCGACCTCCCCCACGGGAGGGCATATTCCTTCGGCCGAACTAAATTCCGCAATCTGGGGACACAATACTCCGTCGCGCCTAGTAGAGAGGCCTCCCGAGGTCGGGCATGCCCCATCCGCACCATTTCAAGAATAAAACTGCTCATTTGAGAGACTCCAATTTCGCTGGATTGAAGTCTCGTGTGATTTTAAACTCTACTTCCGTCAGGCTAATATCTTTCAGCTCAACTCCGGCGGCTAAGAGCACATCCCTTATTTTATCAGACGTCGCAAAATCCTTGGCGAGGCGAGCTTCCTTTCGTTTAGCAATCAACGCCTCCACGGTTCCGCGATGCTCAACGTAAGTTTCTAACTCTTCAGGAACTTTCCAAGCAGGATCCAGCATTTCGTCTGTTAGCAATCCCAAAAATTGAGCGGATGCTAAAAGAAGCTCTTTATCCTCTTGGCGCGCTAACTGGTGCAAAACACTTATAGCACCAGATGTATTCAGGTCATCGGATATAGCCCTCAAAACCTCAGCATCTATCGCACGCGTTGGTTCCACTCCTTCAGTCAATGCCCGCCACTTCCGCAAGGTCGCCTCAGCCTCTTTCGCCTTTTTATTCGTCCAGTCCATCGGCTTGCGGTAATGCGTGCCCAGATAGACAAAGCGGATCACCTCGCCCGGATAGCCCTGATCAATCAGGTCCCGCACGCTAAAGAAATTGCCCAGGGATTTGGACATTTTCTTGCCCTCCACCTGCAACATCTCATTGTGCATCCAGACCTGCGCGAAGGAGTCTTCACCGTAGCAAGCACAGCTTTGAGCGATTTCATTTTCGTGATGGGGAAATGCAAGATCAAGACCTCCACCATGTATATCGAATTTTTTTCCGAACAACTTATGGCTCATTGCTGAACATTCAATATGCCAACCAGGCCGTCCTCTACCTGCTTCAATTCCTTGGCTTTTCGGTCCGTCCCAACCGGGTTCGCCTTCGCCTGATGGCTTCCACAACACGAAGTCCATCGGATCGCGCTTGTTATTCGCGACTTCGACTCTTGCGCCAGCAATCATTTCATCGAGAGTTCGACCTGACAAACGGCCGTACTGTTCATAGGTTCTTACTTCGAACAGTGCATGGCGTGGTAGTTTACTTTCATCGAGCACAACGTATTTCGCCGGTGGCTGGTTATGTAATCGTGGAGAGTCTTCAAAGTATGCAAAGCCTTTAGAAATGAGCAATTCAATCATGGCCACCATCTCGGGGATATATTCCGTCGCCCGTGGCGCATGGTCCGGCTCCAGATTGCCAAGTGCCCCCATGTCGTCCAGATACCAGCCGATGGTTTCGTCCGTTATCTCGCGGATGGTGCGCCCTGTTTCCGCTGCGCGGGCGTTGATCTTGTCATCCACATCCGTGAAATTTCGCGCATAGGTCACGTAATCCTTGCCGTATACCTGCTGCAACAGCCGATACAGCACATCAAACACAATAACCGGCCGCGCATTGCCGATATGGGCGCGGTCATAGACCGTGGGTCCGCAGACATACATCCGCACATCATCGGCTTTAAGAGGCGTGAACACCTCTTTCTTACGGGTCTTGGTGTTGTAAAGTTTGATTGTCGTCATAGGTCGTCCTTGCGCACGCAGAGCAGTCTTGCGGCGGACCTAGCATTTCAAATCACATTTAGGAATAGAGAAGCCGCCCGCCTGACACTGTCAGCGGATAATACAAATGCAGCAGATAATGCTCTGGTTTCTCATGGGTGCAGTCTTAACCACCCCCAACTCAAACGCAAGTCCCGTTTTCAAACCAGTAAATGCGGTTCACCTGCATGGACGCTTTGGCTGGCGGCTGCTAGGTTGGACCAGCTTAAAAAGGAAAGAAAATGCGCGCTCTGGATAAAGACAAAATCGTCACACTGGCCAACAACTATGCCAAAGCCTGGACAGCCCATGACGGCGCTGCCATTGCCGGGTTCTATGACGAAGATGGCAGGGCCAGCGTCAACGGGGAAAAGCCGCTAAAAGGTGCTGCCGCCATTGCGGACATGACCACCGCGTTGTTTGAAATGTTTGCGGATTTACACATGATGTGTGACGATATCCGCATCTCGGGGCATAACGCTGTGGTGACATGGACGTTTTATGGCCATCACGCGGAAACCGCCAAATTCGCCAAGATCAGCGGATGGGAAGAATGGACCCTGACGGACGATCTGAAAATCGCTTCGTCCCGGCGCTTTTACGATCCCGAAGACCTCGCAGAGCAATGCGGAGAGGCCGCCGCACAGATGAACTGAACCGGAGAGACATCCCATGACGACAGACAAAGGCGCCATCTTTCGCGCCCTGCACCAGCCCGGAAACCCGTTCATTCTGGCCAACGTATGGGATGCTGGCAGTGCGAAAATGCTCACGGCACTGGGTGCGCAGGCGCTGGCGACCACATCTGCGGGCCATGCCTTTACGCTCGGGCGGGCGGACATGGGGCGGGTGTCACGGGACGAAGCACTCTCCCATGCGGCGGATATAGTCGCAGCCACCGGATTGCCGGTCTCTGGTGATCTGGAAAACGGTTATGGCAGCGCCCCTGAAACGGTGGCCGAAACTGTGCGACTCGCCGCCGAGGCCGGTCTGGCGGGCTGTTCGATCGAGGACACCGCCCTGCCCGATGCCGCACCCTATGATTTCAAACTGGCGGTGGAGCGCATTAAAGCCGCCGCAGCCGCCGCCCGTGCCCTGAACCGTGACTTCGTCCTTGTCGCGCGTGCGGACGGCATCCTGAACGGGCAGTATGACATCGAAGAGGCGCTGCGCCGGTTGCATGCCTTCCAAGACGCCGGTGCCGATTGCCTCTACGCGCCGATCCCCAAGAAGACGGCCGATCTCGCCCGGATCTGTCGCGAGATTTCCGCCCCTGTCAATGCGCTGGCAGCGGGTCCGACATATACGGCGCTGACCCGTGCGGATTATGCAAAAATGGGCGTTGCGCGGATCTCGCTCGGCTCCGCACTTGCCCGCGTGACCCATCAGGCGATACTGGATGCCGCAAGGCCGTTTCTGGACGAAGGGGATTTCAGTGGTCTTGCCGACGCTGCGAATGGCGGGGCGATAGACCGGATGCTGGGCGGTTGACGCCTAGGCCGCAATGCGGGTGTAAGCGGAACCAAAATGGAACGGATTGTCGCGACTGTTGATCCGCACATTGGCGCGGTGCAGGTGATAGCCTTCCGCCTCCAAAATTTGACGCACCATATGACCGATCATTTGACGCAATTTAACCCGCTGGAGGTCCGCGCCGAATTCCCGCTCGAGCAGCGGGGCAATCGCCTCAACCGCGGGTCGGCGCAGGTAACAGGCGGTTTCCATGATGGTGAGGACATGGGGCTGGATCAACCACGCCCAATAGCGGGCACCGTTATAGGCTTCGTAAGTACGGATGAATTTATCGGGGCGATATTCAAGCATGGGTGGCCTTTCATTAGGGTTCGGATGCACAGGACCGTCTAAAGCGCGATGCCAGCAACTGGGCGCCTATGCCCAATCCATTAAAGCGCTGAAATACTACCATCCGGTTAACGTTGAAGCTTCATTTATGAAGCTTCATATATCACGCTTCATATAACACGCGTCTTGTATGACGCTTCATATTTGCAGGGTGATACCAGCCCCCGCCCCCTTTCCCCATTCGCCAAAACACTTGCCAGCGCGAAAGCCACCCGCTACACACTAATTAACACGTTAGCGAGATGCCTTGATGAAATATTCCGACTATACCAAATGGACCAACCGCGCCAGCCGCTGGATCGAAGACCATTTCGCCAGCTTGCGCGAAAAACCCGTCCGCGCACGAACTTCACCGGGAGAGATTGCCGCCCGCCTCCCTGCACGCCCGCCGGAACAGGCCATTGATATGGAAACCATCATCGCGGATTTTGAACGGATCGTGCCGGATGGAATAACCCATTGGCAACACCCGCGTTTTTTCGCCTATTTCCCGTCGAACGCCGCACCTGCCTCCATGATTGCAGAGCAATTAACCAATGCCATCGCCTCCCAGTGTATGCTCTGGCAGACATCTCCGGCGGCGACCGAAATCGAAGAAGTCATGATCGACTGGCTGCGTCAGGCTTTGAGTCTGCCACAGCCGTTCAAAGGCGTCATTCAGGACAGCGCCAGCAGCGCGACGCTTTCGGCCATTCTCACCATGCGGGAACGGGCCACCGGGTTTACCGGCAACGATCAGGGCCTCTCCACGCAGGGCCGCCTGCGGATTTATTGCTCCGCACAAGTTCACAGTTCGATCGACAAAGCCTGCTGGATCGCGGGTATCGGTCAGGAAAATCTGGTGAAAATCGCGACCAATGATGCCTATCAGATGGACCCCGACGCCCTGCAAGCCGCGATTTCGGCGGATCGGGCGGCCGGTTACACTCCCGCCGGTCTGGTCCTTTGCACAGGTGGCACCTCCATCGGCGCCTGCGATGACCTGCCACCGCTGATCAAAATCGCCAAGGCCGAGGATCTCTACACCCATCTGGATGCCGCATGGGCCGGATCCGCCATGATCTGCCCCGAATTCCGCAGCCTCTGGACTGGCGCCGAAGACTGCGACAGCATCGTTTTCAACCCCCACAAATGGCTGGGCGCAAATTTCGACTGCTCGATTCAGTTTCTGCGGGACGCAGACATCCAGCGCCGCACTATGGGATTGCGTCCCTCTTATCTGGAAACACCCCAAGCGCAGGAAATCACGAATTTCAACGAATGGACCGTACCACTCGGCCGTCGCTTCCGTGCGTTGAAGCTTTGGTTCTTAATCCGCGCTTACGGGCTGGAAGGCTTGCGCAGCCGCATTCGCAACCATGTGGCCTGGACGAAAGAACTGGAAGCCAAACTGCGCGCGCATCCAGACTTCACAATCACCACAGACAGCCGCCTTGCCCTGTTCACCTTCCAGCACACCCCAGACGGCAAAGACGCAGATGCTGCCTCTGCCGCGCTGTTGCAGCGCATCAACGATGACGGCCGCATCTATCTGACCCAAACCCTGCACGAAGGTCGCTATGTCATCCGTTTCACCGCCGGACAGTTCGATTGTACCCGCGACGACGTGATGACAGCCTATGACGTGATCACCGAACTGGCAGCTTCAACCTAAAGACACGGAACGGGGTTCACCCCGAAATCTGTCCAACTCCCCGAAAACGACGTTTTTGACGCGAACAGACAAGCCTGCCCGCATTTTGCGGCGCAGGCTTGAACCAGTTCGGGAGCGTTGCCGCCATGATTGACCTTGATTGGATGACAGCATTGATTTCACGCACCATCGGTGCGGATCGCGGTCGCGCGGCGCGGGGATCGCCGCGCAAGGACCGCCGCTTGAACCCGATCCGAAGTTTTCAAGGCAAACATCCATGTCAGATACACAATCCCGTCGTTCCGGAGGCCGCGCAGCACGTCAGGCCCTGCGTGCGGCCCCTCTCACTGATGCCATCCGTCCGGTCCGCGCCGGTATGGAAGGTGGCAGATACAAACCCCTTTCCGAAGCCTCCGAAAAGCGCATTTATCAGGCCGCGTTAGACGCGATGGAGCAAATCGGCTTTGCTGATGCACCGCCCTCAGGCGTGGAAATCCTGACCAACGCTGGCGCCATATTGGGCGATGACGGGCGCATCCGCTTCCCCCCTGCGCTGGTGGAGGACATGCTCGCCAAAGCCAACCGCTCTGTCACATTGCACGGGCGCGATCCGAAACACGATATGAACCTCTCGGGCAATCGCGTTCACTATGGCACCGCCGGCGCTGCGGTGCATTTGGTGGATGTGGAACACAACGACTACCGCGAATGTACCGTGCAGGATCTTTATGATGCGGCGCGGATTGTGGACCGGCTCGACAATGTCCACTTCCTGCAACGCCCAATGGTCTGTCGCGACATTCCCGACAATTTCGAAATGGACCTGAACACGATTTATGCCTGCTGTTCGGGCACTACAAAGCACATCGGGACCTCTTTCACCGAACCCTCTTTCATGAAAGGCGCGTTCGAACTGATCTATGAAATTGCCGGCGGCGAGGACGCCTTTCGTGCCCGTCCCTTCATCTCAAACTCAAACTGTTTCGTCGTTCCACCGATGAAATTTGCAACAGAATCCTGTCAGGTGATGGAACATTGTGTGCGCGGCGGGATGCCGGTGCTATTGCTCTCGGCGGGACAGGCAGGGGCCACCGCCCCCGCGCCGATCGCAGGCGCGATTGTGCAGGCGGTGGCGGAATGTCTGGCCGGTATGGTCTATGTCAACGCAATGGCACCGGGGCATCCCACGGTGTTTGGCACATGGCCGTTCGTGTCAGACCTGCGCACCGGCGCCATGTCAGGCGGCTCTGGAGAGCAGGCCCTGCTGACAGCGGCCTGCGCACAGATGCACCATTTCCTCGGGCTTCCCGGCGGCGCGGCGGCCGGAATTGCGGATGCAAAGATGCCCGATATGCAGGCCGGATACGAACAGGCCCATTCCAACGTGATGGCAGGGCTGGCCGGTTTGAATATGGTCTATGAATCTGTCGGAATGCACGCCTCCCTGCTTGGGTTCTGCCTTGAAAGCCTGATCATCGGGGACGACCTGCTGGGCCAGTCCCTGCGCTGCGTCCGCGGGATAGAGGTCAACGAGGATACCGTCTCTCTTGATGTGATCCGTTCGGTCTGTCTGGAAGGTCCGGGGCATTATCTGGGGTCGGCACAGACCCTGTCGCTGATGCAGACGGAATATATCTATCCGGCGCTCGGGGATCGCAGCTCGCCAAAGGAATGGGCCGAACTGGGCAAACCGGATCTGATTCAAAAAGCCATCAAACGCAAAAACGAGATGTTGGCGGAACCGTCAAAGGCACGCTTTGATCCGGCCACAGATGCGGCCATCCGCAAAGCCTTCCGGATTCATCTGCCCGCGTAACCGCTTGCCCCCTGACTGCCGATGGAATTCATAGCTTTTCATTGCGGGGTCAGGGGGTATAGTGAACCTGTTAGACAGTTTCAGACAGGCACACCCCTTCATGAGCAAATTCTTTATCAAGACGGAAGAGTCCCTCCCCATCATGCTCCTGCGCTCCCGCGAGGCGGTGATGCGCCGGATACGGCCCTTTCTGACCAAACACGATCTGTCCGAACAACAATGGCGGGTTTTGCGCATCCTTGACGAGACCGGACCACTGGAGCCGACCGAGCTCGGGGATCGTTGCATGGTCCTGACCCCCAGTCTGACCCGCATACTTGCCCTGCTGGAAAAACGCGGCATGATCCGGCGCGAACAACATCCCACTGACCGGCGCAAGCAAATCATCCATCTGGCCCAGCCGGGACATGATTTAATCGCTGAAATCGCGCCGGAAGCCCATAAAGTCTATGAAGAACTGGAAGAGCATTTCGGCAAGCCCCAGATGATCAACCTGTTAAACAAACTGAAAAAACTCTCCGAGTTCTAAGCGGACTCCACGCGCTGCCTTGCGACCGCTTCACAAAACCGCGCAACGATGGCGCTGGACTCTCCCAAGGCGGATTGCGCATCGAACACGGCGTCCCAGTCAATCGCAAGCATGGTTTCACGCGCTATAACCTCCCGCAACGGCTCACCGGACTGGACGGCTTTGGCACAGGCGGATTTGGTCAGTGTGCGGGCATCGGCCAGCGGCATATGCGCGGCCAGCGCGAAGCTTGCGGCTTCGGCCATCATCAAACCTTTTGTGTCCTCAAAAACAGCAGCCAGCTTGTCCGGTTCCACGCTTAAGAACTTTGACAACTCAAGACCGTGACGCAGCGCAGCACCTGTAGCCACAATCAGAGAAGGCAGCGAAAGCCATTCCTGCGACCAGGCCGCACCGTCCCGTTCCTGCGCATGAAGTGCTGCACCCGCGACCTGTGCCGCCAGCCCCTGCCCCTGACGTGCCAGTGACAGCATCGCCTCGGCCCCTGTCGGATTGTCCTTATGGGGCATCGTGCTGGAGCCACCGCCCGTGCCTGCCCGCAGACCCTCCCCGATCTGCGCAGACAGCAGCAAATCCTGTGCGATCTTGCCTAGCGATCCACAGATCAACCCGCACAGGTTCGCCAGTTCGCAAATCCCGTCCCGCGCCGAATGCCACGGCAGTTCCGCCCGCCCGAGCCCAAGCTCTTCCGCCAGCGCATCCGCCGTTTCCAGCCCCCGCCCCTCAAAGGCGGAGAGATTGCCCGCAGCACCGGCGAGCGAAACCACCAGCAGACGGGGGCGCAGTTCCGCCAGCCGCTGGCGATGGCGCAAAAACGGTGCTCCCCAGCCCGCAATCCGCGCCCCGAGCGCTGTCGGCGTGGCGATCTGGTGGCGCGTCCGCGCACCCATCGGGGTGGACTTGTAGGTGTCGGCCTGTTCTGCCAGCGTATCGAGCAGACCCGCAAGCCGGGTATCCAGAATGTCGAGAACGCGGCGCAGGCGCAGTACCAGAGCCGTATCTATAATATCTTGCGAGGTCGCCCCCTTATGCAAATAGGCGCTGTGCTCGGGCGCCTGCATTTCGGTTGCAAAGGCCGCGACCAGTGCTGGAACCACCACACCGTCCCGCGCCACACCGGCGGCCAGATGCCCCGGATCAATCAGCACCTCACGGGCCATGCGATTGATGATCTCTCCGCTTTCTTGCGGGATCGTGCCAAGCTTGCCCTGCGCAGAGGCCAGCGCCCCTTCGACCAGCAACATTGCGCGAACTTCGGCGCTGTCTGAAAACAACACCGAGAGTTCGCTATCCCCGAACAAACCTCTGAATATCTGCCCTTCGGCCAAGGAAATCGCCATAATCGCACCCGTGTTCTGATTTGGCGCGACCATACATTTTGCAACTCCGAAGGTCATCCCGATTTTTGTCACAAGTCTGCGCTGGGGGTGGGCCACCATCGGCGTTCCAGCGACAGGCGGGTGGGCGTTGAACCAGCGGGAACTGACCCGTGTTTCTGCCGCGTCGCACTGGGACAACCGCCCGAGCGGGAGATTCGCAACCTGTTGTTATCTCTGGCTTAACCCCGTTAACATACTGCATATATGAAGCTTCATATAAGAAGCTTCTTAAATGAAGCTTCTAAAGTAACGAAACGTTAGGAAAGCCTTGCAGCCTCCCGCCACCGGTCCTAGGTTGCGCCTATGGATTATTCAAAACACATCGACGCAGAGACCTGGGACTTCATCAATAAAACGGAGGAATATTATCCGCCCGACACGGTGAACAACACCATAGAACAACAGCGCGACATCTATGACACGATGTGCCGCGCGTTTTTCACCGGCTACCCCGACGGCGTCAGTGCAACGGATCACATGATCGGCCATATTCCCACCCGCCAGTACACCAGCGGCGGCTCTGAATCGACCGTGATGTACTTTCACGGCGGCGGCTTTGTGGTCGGGGGGCTCGACTCCCATGATGACGTCTGCGCCGAAATCTGCGAGCGGACCGGCATGGACGTGGTATCGGTGGATTACCGGATGGCGCCCGAGCATAAACACCCCGCCATGTTCGAAGACTGTCTCGCAGCGACACAGCATATTCTGGCGACCCGCGACGGTCCTGTAATCCTTGCCGGTGACAGTGCCGGCGGCAATCTCGGGGCAACCGTCAGCCACCGTCTGCGCAACGATCCCCGCTTGATCGGACAGGTGCTGATCTATCCCGGACTGGGCGGGGATATAGATGCGGGGTCCTTCCTCACCCACGCCAATGCGCCGATGCTGACGCGGGATGAGATCCTGTTCTACGAGGGGGTGCGCTATGACGGGCCGAAACCCACAAACGATCCCACTGCCGTTCCCCTGCAAGACACGGATTTTTCCAACCTGCCCCCGACCGTGCTGATCTCGGCAGAATGTGACCCGATTACCGATGGATGCCGCGATTACCGCGATGCTCTGACCGCGGCCGACGGCAAGGTTGTCTGGTTCAACGAAACGGGTCTGGTGCACGGTTATCTGCGCGGTCGCCATACCGTAAAGCGGGCCCGCGACAGTTTTGACCGTGTAATCGCGGCGCTGAACGCGCTGCAACAGCGGGACTGGCCCTATTAAGCGAAACGGGACGCCCCCCTGCCATGATGATTGATTACGACCGGAAACTGGTGTTTCTGTCCAACCGCAAAGTTGCTTCCACCTCAATGGAGCGCGCCCTTGGACAGGTTAAGGGCATGGCGCGGCTGAACGGCAATCCGGTGCTGAAACACATTGATTACACCCGTTACAAGCGGATGGAGCAGCCGCTGCGCACCAAGGGATTCACCACAATCACCGTGGTGCGAGAGCCGTTTGACAAAGCCGTCAGCTGGTACAAATTCCGCGCACGCCCGGAGCTACAGGGCGATCCCCGTTATGTGGGGGATCTGGATTTTAAGACCTTCCTGAACAACTTTATCACCGGCAAAAGCGGATGGGCGATGGAGTTTCTCGACAATCTGTTTTGCGTGGACAGCCGCAGCAACGAGACGGTTGATATTATCCACAAATACGAAAACCTCGGCGCCTTTGAGACCCTGCTGCAAAGCATTTATGGCGCGGATTTCTCACTGCCCCATCTTAACGTTTCCGCGCCTGTGGCCGATACGGACTTCTCCGTCCATCGCCCCCGCTACGAGGCCGCCTTCCCCGAGGCGTTTGAATGGTATCGCGCCCTTCCCAATCCCGAAACAGCGTTAACGGGTCGCTGATCATCCTGCATTTATGAAGCTTCGTTTAAGAAGCTTCATTTACGAAGCTTCATATAACACGCGTCTTGTATGACGCTTCATATTTGCAGGGTCATCCCTTTTTCAAAGCGTTTCCATGCACTTGGAAAAACCACGTCCCGTCTGACAATTTACATGAGATCGGTGTTACGATAAAAACGGCTTTGCCTTCATCGTCTCGGGCACCTCGGCCCCCAGTCTGGTCAGGATCGTGGGTGCCAGTTGCACCTGCTCCAGCACCGTATCCGCAGATGGCCCCTGAGCCTCGCCAAAATAATAAAGCGCGAATTCCTGTTGCAGCGGCGAGCGGCCACCGTGATGGCCGCGCTCGTCTTGCCCGTGATCCGCCGTCACCATCACCTCATACCCTGCGGCGCGCCATTTCGGGATAAACGGCGCCAGCATCTCGTCCATAATAAAACAGGCCCCGTCCATTTCCTCGCTCTCGTGAAAATAGCGGTGACCCATGCTGTCCAGCGTACAGGTGTGCAACATCCCGTAATCCAGTCCGAAGCGCAGACACAGATTGGTCAGCGTGCCGAACAGGTCCAGATCGCAAGGCGTCATCTGGTTGGCGCGGCCATAGCCCGTCATCGTGTGAAACCGGCCATGGTTGATTGTGGCGCTGTCCGGTTCGTCGTATTCCACGTCCCGCACATTATCAAACGGCGCACGATTAAAGAACTCCGACCAGAAGGAGTGGGCCACCGCGCCTGTCACCCCGCCGGACTGACGCACTTGCGAAAACACGTCCGGATGGTTCAGCCGGAACACATTGCCATTGCCGGTACAGCCGTGTTCCGCAGGCACAACCCCTGTATGAATAGAGGCATAGCAGCTTGCGGAAATTGACGGCAGAACCGAGCGCATCTTCCATTTTTGCGCATTGCCCGCATCTACATGCCCTTCGAGATTACCGAACAGCCGGCCCCAGTTGCGCCACGGCACGCCGTCCAGAATAATCAGCAGCAGTTTGGTGTTCATGTTCTCAGTCCTTGCTAACAGCGGGTGTCACGAAAAAGGGGCAGGCCACTTGCGCACCCTGCCCCGATTTTTGTCAAATAGCAGGCTTAGTTGCCAGCACTTTCCATCTTGCGATGTGCGATCACCTCTTCCAGCCAGCCGAGCTTCATTTCCGGCACAGAGGACAGCAGCAGATCGGTGTAATCGTCAAACGGCGGTGACAGCACTTCGGACTTCGTTCCGTAACGCACCACCTTGCCCTGATACATCACCGCAATACTGTCCGCGATGGCCCGCACTGTGGCCAGATCGTGGGTGATAAACAGATAGGCCACGTTTTCAATCTTTTGCAGGTTCAATAGCAGCTTCAGAATCCCGTCCGCCACCAGCGGATCAAGCGCGGAAGTCACCTCGTCACAGATGATCAGCTTGGGCTTGGCCGCCAATGCACGGGCGATACAGACCCGTTGCTTTTGCCCCCCCGACAGCTCTGCCGGATAGCGGTCGATAAAGCCGTCGCCCATCTCGATCTCTTCCAGAAGCTCTGCAATCCGCTTGCGCTTTTCCGCGCCCCGCATACCAAAATAGAACTCCAGCGGGCGTCCGATGATGGTGCCAACTGTCTGGCGCGGGTTCATCGCCGTATCCGCCATCTGATAGATCATCTGCAACTCGCGCAGGTCTTCCTTGCTGCGCTGTTCCAATGCGGGACTAAGCGTGCGACCGTTAAAGTCGATCTGCCCGTCACTGGGGGGCAACAGGCCGGTGATCACCCGTGCGAGTGTCGATTTACCCGAACCACTCTCCCCTACAACAGCCAGCGTCTGGCCTTCGTGCAGGTCCACGTTGATATTGCGCAGCACGTCGAAATTCGTGCCTCTGTACCGCGCTGTCACATGGTTCACCGTCAGCAGCGGGTCCGGCGTTGGCAGCTTTTCCTCATGGTCAATCGAACGCACCGAGACGAGCGCTTGGGTATACTCCTCTTGCGGATTATTGATGATCTGATCCACCGGACCGTATTCCACCATCTCGCCCATACGCAGCACCATGATGTCATCAGACACCTGCGCCACCACCGCTAGATCGTGGGTGATATACAGCGCCGCAACGCCGGTATCCCGGATCGCGGCCTTGATCGCCATCAACACGTCAATCTGCGTCGTAACATCCAGTGCTGTGGTCGGTTCGTCAAACACCACAAGATCCGGCTCCGGACATAGGGCAAGGGCTGTCATGCAGCGTTGCAACTGCCCGCCAGACACCTGATGGGGATAGCGGTTGCCGATGGTTTCCGGATTGGGCAGACCCAGTTTGTCAAACAGGCGTACAGCGCGTTCTTCGGCTTCCTTGCGGGAAAACTTGCCCTGAAGGATCGCCGCCTCTGTCACCTGCTCCATGATCTTTTTCGCAGGATTGAAAGAGGCCGCCGCCGATTGGCTGACATAGGTCACATCCGCCCCGCGCAAGCGCCGCAGGTCGCGGATACCCTGTTGCAGAATATCCTGACCGTTCACCCAGACCTCGCCGCCGGTGATTTTCACACCGCCACGGCCATAGGCCATAGCTGACAGGCCGATAGTGGATTTACCTGCACCGGATTCACCGATCAGACCCAGAACCTTGCCCTTCTCCAGCTCAAAAGAGACGCCATGCACGATTTCAATGTCATGGGGCTTGCCGCTCGGGGGGTAGACCGTTGCGCCGATTTTCAGGTCACGGACCTTTAACAAAACATCGCTCATCCGCGACCTCCTTTCAGGCTGGTGGTCCGGTTCAAGACCCAATCCGCCACAAGGTTCACAGAAATCGCCAGTGTCGCAATCGCCACAGCAGGCACCAGAGCCGCAGGGATACCGTAAACGATCCCTTCCTTGTTCTCCTTCACGATACCGCCCCAGTCAGCCGCCGGAGGTTGCACCCCAAGACCAAGGAACGACAGAGTCGAAACAAACAGAACCATAAAGATGAACCGCAGACCCATTTCCGCCACCAGAGGCGACAGGGCGTTGGGCAGGATTTCACGGAAGATGATCCACGAACGTCCCTCGCCGCGCAGTTTCGCAGCCTCTACATAGTCCATCACATTGATGTCCACAGCTACGGCGCGGGCCAGTCGATAAACCCGCGTGCTGTCCAGCAATCCCATAACGAGGATCAGCACAGTCACAGTCACCGGCATGACCGACAGAACCACCAAAGCGAAGATCAACGAGGGGATCGACATCAGCAAATCCACCAGACGGGACAAAAGCTGGTCCACCCAGCCCCCGATCACCGCCGCCAACAGGCCAAGCACAGAGCCGGTGGTAAAAGACAGGATCGTGGCTGCGGTTGCAATCCAGATCGTCGTCCGCCCGCCATAGATCATCCGTGTCAGCAGGTCACGGCCGATACTGTCCGTTCCCAGCCAATGGGTTGAACTCGCCGGTTCCCAAACGTCCCCGACAGCCTCGGTCATGCCATAAGGGGCAAGCCACGGCGCAAAAATTGCGATGAAAAAGTATAGACCGGTGAAAAACAGACCGATCATGGCACTGATAGGAATTCTCATTTCGGATGCCTCAGTCTTGGATTTGCCAAAATGGAAACGATGTCAGCGATCATGTTCAGACCGATATAGACAGCGGCAAAGATCAGACCGCAGGCCTGTACCACTGGCACATCCCGTTTGGCCACGTGATCCACCAGATACTGCCCCATGCCGGGATAGACAAAGACCACTTCCACAACCACAACGCCCACCACCAGATAGGCAAGGTTCAGCATGACCACATTCACAATCGGCGCAATCGCATTGGGAAACGCGTGTTTGCGGATGATGTTGAACATGGACAGGCCCTTCAGCTCTGCTGTTTCGATGTATGCAGATTGCATCACGTTCAGGATCGCCGCCCGTGTCATCCGCATCATATGGGCCAGCACCACAAGGGTCAGCACAGTCACCGGCAGGGCAATTGCGCTCAGCTTTTCGCCAAGGGACATGCTGTCATAGATGGTCGAAACCGATGTAAACCAGCCGAGCTTCACCGAGATGAAATACATCAGAACGTAACCGATCAGGAACTCGGGGATGGAAATAGAGGTCAGTGTGACTGCCGAAATGAACTTGTCCGGCCAGCGGTTCTGATACCGCACAGCCAGCAGACCCAGAAAGATCGCCAGCGGCACAGAGATCAAAGCCGCCCAAAACGCCAGAAACAAGGTGTTTTTCAAACGCGCCCCAAGGCTTTCGGCGATATCCCTGCCATTGGTCAGAGCCGTTCCGAGATCCCCCTGTAGCGCACCGAACAACCAGTCAAAGTAACGGGTCAACGGCGGTTCGTTCAAACCCAGCTCTGCGCGCAGGTTTGCAAGGGATTCAGGCGTTGCGGATTGTCCCAGAATGGATTGTGCCACGTCGCCGGGCAAAATCTGGGTACCGATGAAGATCATTGCCGACGCTGCGAGCAATAAAAGGAGGCTCAGCGCGATGCGCTGAACCAGAAGTTTCAAAATGGGGTGCATGAGCTGTTCAAACCTGCTTATGCAAACCAGGTACGAACAGGTGCAAAGCCGTTGGACAGCTCTGCGTTCGGATCAAGCACGTAACCCGCAACCTTGTCGCTGACCGCATCAACAAAATCGTTGAACATCGGGCAGATCAGGCCGCCATTGTCCCGCAGGATATTGGCCATCTGGCTGTAGATTGCCTTGCGCTTGCCTTCGTCCAGCTCTGCTTTGGCTTTGTTCAGCAGGGCATCGAACTCGGGGTTCTTGAAGCGTGTGTCATTCCAGTCCGCTGTAGACAGATAGGCTGTGGAATACATCTGGTCCTGCACCGGACGGCCACCCCAGTAGGATGCACAGAACGGCTGTTTGTTCCAGACCTCGGACCAGTAACCGTCGTTCGGCTCACGCTTGATTTCCAGCGGAATACCCGCCGCACGTGCGCTTTCCTGAAACAAGGCACCCGCGTCAACTGCACCCGGGAAGGCACCATCTGCAACCCGCAGAACAATCGGAGACCCGTCATGGCCGGATTTGGCGTAATGCTCTTTGGCTTTTTCGATGTTATGCTTGCGCTGCGGGATCGTTTCGTCAAACAGCGGATAGGCCGCGTTGATCGGCAGGTCGTTCCCGATTGTGCCATAGCCGCGCAGGATCTTGTCCACCATCTCTTCGCGGTTGATCGCATATTTCAGCGCCATACGCAGTTCGTTATTGTCAAACGGCGCTGTATCGCAGTGCATGATGAACACATAGTGGCCACGGCCCGCAACGTTCTTGATGGACACACCGGGGGCGCGGTCGATCAGCTTGGCGACTTTGGGCTCTACCTTGTTGATCAGATGCACCTGACCGGATTGCAGCGCCGCTGTCCGTGCTGTCGCATCGTTGATCACAAGGATTTCGGAACTGTCATAGTTCACCACATCCCCGCCCCAGTAGTTCGGGTTCTTTTTGAACACATGGCGCACGCCCGGTTCGTCAACTTCCACGATGTAAGGACCCGTGCCTACACCATTGCCGGGGTTTTCAAACCCGCCGTCCGGCTGGATCACAAGGTGATAATCCGCCAGCAGGTAAGGCAAATCCGCATTCGGGCTGTTCAGGGTGATGGCAAAATTGTCGCCGTCCACTTTCATGGACTCGATACCCTTCATAATCCCCAGCGCACCGGATTTGGACTCTTCGTTAGAGTGCCGCTCCATTGTGCGCATCACGTCATTGGCGTCCATTGTCTTGCCGTTGTGAAATTCAACATCCTTACGGATCTTGAAGGTCCAGACCTTTGCGTCGTCGCTGGCTTCGATGTTTTCGGCCAGACGCGGTGTCAGTTCGCCGTTCTCGGACACACCGACCAGTGTTTCACCGAAATGGCGCAGGTTGCCGAACGGCACTTGCGATGCGGTAGAGGCCGGATCAAGCGTGTTGGTGCTTTCACCACCGCCCATCCCCTGAACCAGATGGCCACCCTTGTTCGGGCCGGCCGCCTTTACGGCATCCGCCAGCAAAGAGTTCGCTGCAACAGCGGACACACCCAAGGCGCCTGCCCGTCCGAGAAAATCCCGGCGAGACACTGTTTTGCGCGCAACCCGTGCTGCAAGATGCTTGAGTTCATTGTTCATCATATTTTCTCCCTAAGTAGCAGATTCTTCATTTTTGTAACTTATGACACAGAGCGTGCGGTGGATCACCCCCCGAACGCAAGCTTTTCTTTACTTTAACCCCTTGTCACCGCTCACTTTTGCACCATAACGACCGATGCGCTCGCTACACCCGACCGTTTGAATGCGTTTCGCGACAATTTGCACGCTCTCGCGGGTTCTGACGATGCGGATTGATAAAGGATGCGATTACCTTGCGCCGCAACGCAGGCTGGGGTCCAATCAAATTCCTTTACATCCGCGGCACCATCACACGCCAGTCTTTCCGGAAAACCTCCGTTTCAACCTCCTGCGCCTCTTCAAAGGCCCGCAATTCTGCCGTCAGAAGGAAACCCGCGTCCACCGTTTCCATTTGCAAAACCGAATGGACCGAAACCCGCCAGTCGCCCCGCCCGTAACTGCGTTCCCACGCAAAACGGGCAGAGGCCGTGGACGGATCAAACCGTGCGACCGAAAAAACTTCATGCACCTTCTCACGGGTTTCAAGTCCGGTCTCGGGATTACGGACAAGCCCGTTTTCCCCGAGGATTTCATGCAGGACGCGCTGATCCTCGATCCGGATGTCCTTATGTTCCGCGCGGGGCGTCACCTGCTCCAGCGGCAGCGGCGTGGCGGATTTCGGTCCATCAAAAGCAATCGGGACACCCTCGCCCGCCAGATGGGGCAGTTCAACACAGCCCCCCGAGACACCCAGCGTCACAGCTTCTGCTTCCGGCCAGACAAATGGAAAATACGATGGCGAAAGGGCAATCCGCAAACGGTGGCCTTCGGGCAGGTGATAGGCTGCCTGATCCAGCAGCACCTGCACCTCAACGGTTTCATCCCGTGGCATATCCACCATCACAGCCGCCCCGTCCCGCTGACGCAGGTTCAAAAAGCCGTGGGCGATCAGCGCAGAGCTGCCGTCCGGGCGCAAATCGTTCAACCGCACCGCAATCTGCGCACGGGGACGATCACTTGACAGCGCCAGCTTGACCCTGGCGCGCCCGACAATATCCATTCCATGCTCCAGCGGATCACTGTCAAAACACATGGACAAAGCGTCATCCCCGCTCTGGTCATCGGGCAACTCCCCCGGCCCGAAGCCGAAGGGAAAATACTCGCCCGTGCCACGCCCGCAGGCCAGATCAGTGGCCACCGTGCGGGATACAGGCCCGTCTGCACCGGCAAGGCGGGTGCCGTTCAGATAAAACCGCGTCATCCCCGCGCCGCGCGGTTGCTCCAGCCCGACCCAACGGCCCGCGCGATGGGTAAACGACGTTTGCGGCGCAACACTATCCATCACATAACAGCGATAGGCAGGATCCGCCTCAACGCCACGGTCAATCCCTTTAAGCCAGTGATCCCACCAGCGCAGCATCTCGTCAAGAAAGTCGATCTGCGGGCCGGGCACCGCAAAATGGGGGTATTTGTGGTTCCAAGGGCCAGCGATCCCTTTTACCGGCGCTGTCAGATTGTCCACCAGATGCCCCATCGTGTTGCGATAGCCGTCATGCCAGCCGCCCACCGTCAGAACCGCCGCCTTAATGGCGCTGTAATCCTCGCAGACCGACCCGTGCGCCCAATAGTCCGAGCGCACCTGCTCTGTTACCCAGCGCTCTGCCGGAAACGGCGTATGCTCCAGACGGTTTAGCCATATATCGCGCCAGTCCTCGCCCACAAGTTCGGGATCGGGCGGAGTGGAAAACCACGACAGAACCGTCGCCGCCCAGCCGGGATTTTCCCCCAGCATGATGCCGCCTTTGTAATGGATGTCATCCGCAAACCGGTCGGTTGTGGAACACAGCGTCACCACAGCCTTCAACGGCTCCGGCGCCCGTGCTGCAATCTGCAACCCGTTGAAACCACCCCAGGAAATACCCATCATGCCAACCGCACCGGAACACCAGTCCTGCGCCGCCAGCCAGTTCACAACCTCTACCCCGTCCGAAAGCTCCTGCTCGGAATACTCATCATCAAACAGCCCGTCACTCTCACCGCAGCCCCGCGTGTCGACACGCACGCAAACATAACCCCGCGCGGCCATGTAAGGATGGGTCAGCGCATCCCGCGCCGCCGTGCCGTCCCGTTTGCGATAGGGCAGATACTCCAGAATAACCGGCACCGGCCCGCAGCCTACAGGCCGCCAGACACGCGCCGATAGGGTCATCCCGTTCGACAGAGGTATCCGCAAATTGGCCTCTTCCTCAACTCTGTAGATCGTCTCGCTAGGCACGAATGCTCCTGTTTCCATTTTCTAAAAAATATCCCGCCGGGGGTCAGGGGGATGCGGAATCCCCCTGCTCTGTCCTTTTCAATCTGTCGCAAAGGCCGTCAGCGGCCCTGCCCGACAAACCGCCCCATACCTTCGGGAACCGGCAGGGCTTCATGCGCCTTGGCAATCGCCACCAACTTTTCCTCGATATGGGGTGCAGGTGGTGCGGCCTTGCGGGTTTCAAGGGAGACATGGATCAGCATATGCTCCCCCGTCGCCAGCAAACGTCCGTCGCTTGCCCGCATAAAGTGGAACAGGTGCATCTTTTTGCCCGCACCTAACACCACTTGCGTATCCACGGTGATCTCGGCACCCGCGCTCACCTCGTCGATGTGGCGGATGTGGGTTTCTGCCGTGAAATAACTCCCGCCCGAGGCAATGTATTCCGCGTCACAACCGACAATTTCCATCATCCGGTCGGTGGCATCCCCGAACGCCTGCAAATACCGCGCTTCGTTCATGTGGCCGTTGTAATCCAGCCAGTCGAGCGGCACCGTCCGCGACACGGTCCGCACCAGCCCCGACAGGTCCGGCTCTCCCAGCGCGGCTTTCTTTTCCGCATCGTAATTCGCCAGCACAGCGCCCGCACCCCAGTTCTGCGCCTTAAGCGCCCGCATCATCGACACAAGGTTGGTGTCGCGGATACGCTCCAGCTCGCGGATGGAATACATCCCCGACTGCGCATCCGATTGATCGGCAATCTTTTTAACAAGCGTCTCATCCAGTTCCGGCGTGTCCATCAAATGGGACAGCGGCCAGTCCATCGTTGGCCCGAACTGGCCGATAAAATGCAACATTCCTGCTTCCCCACCGGCAATGCGGTAGGTTTCAAACAGCCCCATCTGCGCCCAGCGCAGGCCGAAACCGTAACGGATCGCATCATCCAGTACCTCCGTCGTGCACACCCCGTCATTGACCAGCCAAAGCCCCTCGCGCCAGACGGATTCCAACAGACGGTCCGCAATATGGCCAAGGATTTCCTTTTCGATCTTCAGCGGCTTCATCCCGATAGAGCTTAAGATCTCCATACAGGTTTCAACAGCTTCGGGCGCTGCGGTTGAACCACCAACCACTTCGACCAGCGGCAGCAGGTAGACCGGATTGAACGGGTGACACACCATGATCCGGCTTTTGTCCTGCTGCTCGCCCGACAGTTCTGTAGGGGTAAAGCTGGACGTGGACGACCCGATGATGGCCTCCTTGTCACAGGCCGCCGTGATGGCAGTGAACGTCTGGTGCTTGATGTCCATCCGCTCCGGCACGCTTTCCTGAATGTAGCGCGCCCCTGCTACGGCCTCCGCGATGGTGCTGTGAAAACTGATGGTGCCTTCCGCTGGCATGGTGTGATCCGACAGGCTTGGCAGGGCGCGACGGGCGTTGTCCATAACCTCACCAATCTTGCGTTCCGCTTCGGGATCGGGATCGAACACTTGCACATCCCACCCGTTCAGCAGGAACCGCGCGGCCCAAGCCCCGCCAATGACACCGCCACCAATAATTGCCGCTACATTCGTCATGTTTTACCTATATCGTTACTTGTTCAGCTTCGCCTGCCCTGCGGGTTTGCCCCGCAAAGCCGTATTCTTGATGACAGGTTCCCGTAGCGGCGCATCCGGCTGACAGCGCGCTTAAGGAAGCTCGATCGTTTCGCCATTGGGCATATAGCCCGGGCAAAGATTGTAGTTCAGATTGCCGGCCCGCGCGGTTTCCTCTGCGATTTCGCGGCAATATTCAAAGTCGAGCGACTGGTGGTTGCTCTGGTCCGACACAGGACCGTTACAAGCAGCGGTTAATCCCGCAAGGGCAATAAGAAGCGGCGTTTTCATGGGTAATCCTCGGATTTTGAAAGGTTTCTCTTTCCCCGCATCATACGCTGCTCCCCGCTGTCATTCCACCCGCAACCGCGCCACGTCAAAGCCGTTATGCTCTAGCGCGGACACGGCTGCTGCGATCCGGTCGCTGCCACCCGTGGCCTTGCGATCCACGATAAACGCTGCACTGCCGTCCCGCGTTGACAGGGCCGCCGTGCGAAATCCTTCATCCACCCAAAGCACGACCATCTGCCGCACAGAGCCGGAAAACCCACCGTAATTAAGCGTGAAGACAGCCGGTTGATCCGCGCTTACCTGTGCAACGCGGGGACCACCCCCGGCGGCATCCTCTTCGATCCAGCGCCCTGCGTCGAACCGGAAACCGGAAATGCGCCAGTCCCCGCCGAAATCGGCCCGCGTGACCCAATCCCCTGCAAACCGTCCCGCGTCATAACGGGAGGTCGCGGACATCATCACACGGTCATCACGGATCGCCCCGCCCTCTGGCGGGGCCCCCCGATCACAGGAGGCCAGCACCCCGAGCAGTGCCGCACAAAGTGCAAGCCGCCGCACCCGCAAGATTACGCCGGATCCCGTTTGGTCAGGCCGAGCTTCTCGCGCACGGCCTCTGGTCCCATGACCTTGGCACCCATCCGCTCGATGATGCCAACCGCGTTTTCCACAAGCATTTCATTGGTAGCAAGGTTGCCGCGCCCCAACATCAGGTTGTCTTCCAGACCGACCCGCACATTGCCGCCCGCCAGCACTGCGGCGGCGACGAAAGGCTGCTGGTGACGGCCCAGCGCAAAGGCGGACCAGTTCCAGTCATCCGGCACGTTGTTCACCATCGCCATGAATGTGTTCAGATCGTCCGGCGCGCCCCAAGGCACCCCCATGCACAGTTGCACCAGCGCAGGGCTGTCCAACACGCCTTCTTTCACCAGTTGTTTGGCAAACCACAGGTGGCCGGTGTCAAAGGCCTCGATTTCCGGCTTCACGCCGCAATCCGTCATCATCTGCCCCATCGCACGCAGCATGCCCGGCGTATTGGTCATCACGTAATCGGCTTCGGCAAAGTTCATCGTGCCGCAATCCAGCGTGCAGATTTCGGGGCGGCAGTCCAGAATATGGGCCATACGCTCGGTCGCACCGACCATATCGGTGCCTGCCTCATTGATTTGCATCGGGTTTTCCACATCGCCAAAAACGATGTCGCCGCCCATGCCAGCGGTCAGGTTCAGAACCACGTCTACATCTGCGGCGCGGATACGCTCTGTCAGTTCGCGGTAAAGATGCCCGTCACGGCGCGGCGCGCCGGTTTCGGGGTCGCGCACATGACAGTGCACCACCGCAGCGCCAGCTTTGGCCGCCGCAATCGCACTATTGGCGATCTGTTCGGGAGAACGGGGCACATGGGGACTGCGATCCTGTGTTCCGCCGCCACCCGTGACAGCACAGGTGATAAAGACGTCGGTGTTCATTTCCAAAGGCATGGCGCTCTCCAAATTCAGGACTTTTTTGCAGTCTCCCACCCCTTGCGAGGGGCCGCTTCACAATTTACGAAACAAACTTGACCAAAAGCGCAAAAATTCCGGACCTGTCCCAGATGCCAAAACAACCGATCAAGCGACCGTTTCATTGCCGTGCATTGGTGATGCCCCATAGCAATATGCTCTGCCTTGCGGCGGTGCTCGACCCGTTGCGCGCGGCCAATCGCGCGGCGGGGGCACAGGTTTATACCTGGGACATTGCTACCCCCTTTGATGCGCCGGTAGAGCTGACAACCGGCCTGACGGTGCCAGCCAATCCCGCAGCATCCCTGCCAGCACCTGATATGCTGGCACTGATTGCAGGGTTCAATATCGCCAGCCAGAGCACAGCCGAAATGCAGCGCAGGCTCTTGCCCGCGATCCACCATGCTCCGCTGGCCTGTGGCATTGACGGGGGCGGAGAAATCCTCGCCCGTTGTGGAGTGTTACATGGACATCGCGCCACAACCCATTGGGAGGACTTGGAAAAACTGGAAACAAACTTTCCGGACATTACCGTTGTGCGCGACCGTTTTGTGCAATCGGGCAAGTTCATCACCACCGGCGGCGCCAGCCCGTGCATCGACATGATGCTACATCTGATCCAGCGGCATCACGGGCGCAGTCTGGCAGAAAGCGTGATGCGCACCTTTCTTTACGATCCGGTATACGCAGGATCGGACCCCCAATCGCTGGTCTCTGTGTCGCGCTTGCAACGGCGCTCTCCGCCTGTGGCCCGCGCCCTGCATCTGATGGAGGACCACCTCGAAGACCCGATCCCCGTCAGCGAGATCGCGCGGCGCTGCGGTCTGTCGGTGCGCCGTCTGGAAATGCTGTTTCAGGCGGAAACCGGCAGCGGACCGGGGCAGACGTTTCGCGCCCTGCGGCTGGCCGAAGCCCGCCGTCTGGTGGTGGATACGCCGGACCCGCTGCAAAACATCGCCGTGCGCTGCGGGTTCAACTCTCTCCCCGCCTTTTCCCGTGCCTTCAGGGATGCTTTCGGCATGGCGCCCAGCTCCTTGCGAAAGCGATGATTGCCACGCCGCCTGATTGACAACTCCGCACAGAGTCGCCACCACAGCCCCATCACCGACGCCACCTCTGCCGTCACCGCGACGCCTGCCGCTATGGGCGGTTTGTTTTAGGAAATCCAATGACTTCACGCCCCCTGAACCTGTCTGCCAATGTTATCGGGGCGCTGTTCATGACCGCCGCAATGGGCGTATTCGCGGTTGAGGATGCATTGATCAAGGCCGCAGGCGCGATGATGCCTCTTGGACAGGTGATGATCCTGTTCGGCCTTGGTGGGGCGCTGGTCTTTGCCACGCTGACACGGATCCGCCGCGAGCCGCTGTTTACCGCTGACGTGGTCTCGCTGCCCATGCGTATTCGGGTCGGCTTTGAAATCACCGGACGGCTGTTCTACTTTCTTGCGATCACCCTGACGCCGCTGTCTGCTGCAACCGTGATCCTGCAAGCCACGCCGCTGGTGGTTGTGGCCAGTGCAGCGCTGGTGTTCGGGGAAACCGTGGGCTGGCGGCGCTGGGCGGCCATCATCATCGGGCTTGTGGGCGTGATCATCATCATTCGGCCCGGCAGTGACAGCTTTTCGGCCCTCTCCCTGCTGGCGGTAATCGGAATGCTGGGCTTTGCAGGCCGCGATCTGGCCAGCCGCGCCGCCCCTGCCAGCATCAGCACGGCACTGCTCGGGCTTTACGGGTTTCTCTCAGTCGTGGTGGCGGGCAGCCTGTTTGCACTTTGGGACGGAACGCCCTTTGTGTGGCTGGACCTGTGGGGTTGGCTGGTACTGTGCGCTGCGGTTATCGCCGGCGTTTTTGCTTACAGCTTCCTGATGAAAGCCATGCGCACCGGCGAGATTTCCGCCGTGACTCCGTTCCGCTATGCCCGCCTTTTGTTCGGTGTCGCCCTTGGCGTGATCCTGTTTGGAGAGAGCCTCAGCCCGACAATACTGCTAGGCTCCGGCCTGATTGTCTGTTCCGGCCTGTTTATCGTCTGGCGGGCAAAACAAGCGGCCTGAGCGTTCCCGCCCCAGCCGCCTGCGCTTTCATTCAATAGGGCATGGGGTTGGCCTTATGCACCGCATCAAGGTCTTGCAGAACCTCGTCTGACAGGTCCACATCCGCCGCACCAAGGGCAATATCAAGCTGCTCCATGCTGGTCGCCCCGAAGATGGCCGATCCCATAAAGGGCCGCGTGCGGCACCACGCCAGCGCCATTTGCACTGGATTCAGCCCGTGTTTCTGCGCCACCGCCAGATATTCCGCCACCGTGGGCAAAGTGCGCGGCGTCATCCGCCCGCCCAGATCGTTCACATAACTGCGGCGGGATTTTTCCGGCACCACATCGCCCTGATATTTTCCCGTCAGCAATCCCGCGGCCAGCGGCGAGAAAGACAGCAGGTCCACCTGCTCCTGATGGGCCATTTCGGCCATATCCGTATCAAACAGACGGCACATCAGGGAATATTCGTTCTGCACGGACACCACCCGCGGCAGGCCCATATCCTCGGCCATGCGCACCCAGCGCGCACAGCCCCATGCGCTCTCGTTGGATAAACCAAAGTGGCGGATTTTGCCCTGCTCTACCAGCTCTGCGATGGTCTCCAATACCTCTTGCATGTGGCGCAGGGTCTCGGCGCGGTCCTGTCCGCTCGGGTCATAGCTCCAGTTCTGGCGGAACATGTAAGACCCGCGATTGGGCCAGTGCAGCTGGTAAATGTCCACATAATCCGTTTGCAGACTGCGCAGGGAGTTTTCCAGCGCGGTGTGGATCGTCTTACGGCTGATCGGCGCCCCGTCGCGGACGTTTTTATAGCCGCTGCCCGATACTTTGGTGGCCAGCACAAAATCCCCGCGCCGCGCCTTGTTCGCCGCTATCCAGCTTCCGATGACACGCTCTGTGTCGCCTTGGGTCTCTTTGGACAGCGGGTTGGTGGGATACATCTCGGCGGTGTCGATGATGTTCACACCCCGCTCCAATGCGCGTTCAATCTGGGCGTGGCCTTCGGCTTCGCTGTTCTGGGTGCCCCATGTCATCGACCCGAGGGCCAGTTCGCTGAGTTTCAGGTCGGTCGTGCTAAGTTGGCGGTAACGCATTTCGGGCTGTCCTTTGTTCGGTTGCGCAGAAACATGGAGGGATTTTCTGTCTTGTCAACGCGGAAAGGGATTGAGAACAAATCAGGAACATAGTAATCTGCAGGCTATGAACGCTCTGACTCGCAAACCTTTGAAACCCGCCAGCACCCACCAGATCGCACAGGGCATCACCCTGCCCTATGACCGTGCCCATGAACTTTGCGGTCCGTCACGGCGCAGCCTTGCGCTGATGATCGCTAGCCGCAGTGACGCCCCTATCCTGTGGATCAAACCCGACTGGCATCCCGATGATCTGAACCCCCAAGGGGTTGTGCGGTTTCTTGATCCCGGACGTATTACCTTTGTCCGTCCCAAACGGGCCGAAGACATCCTGTGGTGTATGGAGGAAACCCTGCGGGCAGGTTGCGTTCCGCTGGTGGTCGCGGAATGTGACAGCCCTCCGGCCCTGACCCCGATCCGCCGCCTGCATCTGGCTGCCCAAAGCGGCGCGGAACTGGGCAAGATCAAAATCCTGCCGCTGCTGCTGACACCCGGCGATGGCGGCGCACAAGGCATCGAAACCCGCTGGCATATGGCCCCCCGCCACACCAAGGGCCAAAGCCGCTGGCTGCTGCAACGTCGCCGCGCCCGCATGGCGCCCCCTGCGGCTTGGGCGCTGGGCTGGGAAGAAAAGCAGGCGCAGGTCTATCCGGAAACCGCGCCGGATCTCGGGTCTGACATTGCCGCCGAATAAGCCCCTCTGAACCTGATCCCGCTTGACAGCCCCTCAAAGCCGCGCAACCGTTCTGCATGATTATTCGCCCTGCCACCGCGACCGACGCCGATGGGATTTGCGCCATCTGGAACCCGATTATCCGCGACACGCTGATCACCTTTACCACCGATGAGAAAACCCCCGAAGGCATTACCGCACTGCTGGACACCAACCGGCAGAACAACTGGCCGTTTCTGGTGGCAGAGCACGGGGCAGACCTGCTCGGATTTGCCAGTTACGGCCCGTTCCGCAGCGGTCCGGGATATGCCTATACGATGGAACATTCCATCAACCTCACCCCTGCCGCCCGTGGCAAGGGGACAGGACGCAAGCTGATGACAGCGCTTGAGGATCACGCGAAAGCCGCGCAAATCCACTCTCTCTTTGCCGGTGTCAGTGCTGCCAATCCTGCTGCAATCCGCTTTCACAGCGCCTGCGGCTTTGTAGCGGTCGCAACCCTGCCCGAGGCAGGGTATAAGTTCGGCAAATGGCTTGATCTGGTCCTGCTGCAAAAGCTGCTGTGACCGGATCAGGCAAACGCAGGAATAAGGACGGCCCATGTCAATCTGGACCCGCATCGCAGAGGCCCTTTCAGCCCTGACCAAAGGCGAAAGCCTTGCACAGGTGCTGGAAAAACTGCGCACCCCGCCCGACCGTTCGGTCGCCTTTACCATCGCTGTCATTGCGCTCGGGGCGAAGATGGCCAAAGCAGACGGTCTGGTCACAAAAGACGAGGTCGCCGCTTTCCGGCAGGTGTTCCAGATCTCCAAAACGGACGAACCCCAAGCCGCACGCGTCTTCAACCTCGCAAGGCAGGATGTGGCCGGATACGAAGCCTACGCCGGCACCATCGCCAGAATGTTCCGCAATGATCAGGACGTGCTGGAAAATCTGGTGGAGGGTCTGTTCTACATCGCTATGGCGGACGGCGAATACCACCCCGCCGAAAGCGAATTCATCCACGAGGTCGCCCGCATCTTCGGGCTAAGCGAGCGTTGTTTTGACAGCCTGCACAAACGCTTTGTCCCTGACGCCGCCCCTGACGCCTATGACGTGCTGGGTGTGACCCCCGAAACCCCGCTCGACGATATCCGCAAGGCATGGCGGGCCAAGGTGCGTGACACCCATCCCGACCGTCTGATGGCCCGCGGCCTGCCCGAAGAGGCCATAACCCTTGCCACCAAACACATGATCGCGGTGAATACGGCTTGGGAAACCCTGTCGGAACGGCACGCATCATGACGGGGCGGTCCCACTGATGCGCATTGCGACCTATAACGTCGAATGGTTCGCCAGTCTGTTTGACCAGAACAACCTTCTGATCAACGATGACAGTTGGTCCGGCCGCTATGATGTGACCAAGGCCCGACAGATCGCCGCTCTGGGCGAGGTGTTTCAACGGCTTGATGCAGACGGGATCATGGTGATCGAAGCGCCGAATACCGGCAACACCCAATCCACCACAGTTGCGCTGGAAAACTTTGCCGCCCATTTCAACCTGCGCCAGAACAAGGCGATCATCGGCTTTGCAAATGACACCCAACAGGAAATCGCCTTTCTCTATGATCCGCAAAAAATGCAGGTCGTCCACGACCCCCACGGCGAGGAAAGCAGCGCCGCAGGCTCTGACATGGCGCCCCGTTTTGACAGCGTGTTCAAAATTGATCTGGATGTGGACAGCCATCCCGACACGGTGACGTTTTCCAAACCGCCACTGGAACTGCTGGTCTCGCCAGAAGGTGCCCCGCCCCTGCGGTTGATCGGGGTCCACGCCAAATCCAAAGCCCCCCACGGCGCCAGAAACCACCAGCAGGAGGTGCGCATTTCCATTGCCAACCGGCGCAAGCAACTGGCCCAGTGCATCTGGTTGCGCCAGAGGGTGGAATACCACCTTGCCGCCGGAGACGATCTGCTGGTGCTGGGGGATTTCAACGACGGTCCGGGGCTGGACGAATACGAACGTCTGTTTGGCCAGTCCGGTGTAGAGGTGGTGCTGGGGGTGAACAAACCGTCCGACCAAACCCTGTTTGATCCCCATGCGCTGGCCAAACTGTCACCGCGCAGCCCCGCCCCCACCACAGCGCGGTTTTTCAACCACGTCACAAAAACCTATCTGAACGCCTTGCTGGATTATATCATGGTTTCACCGGATCTGCGCCGCAGGACGGCCCCCCGCTGGAAAATATGGCACCCGTTCGACACCCCCGAGTGTTTCCGCGACCGCGCGTTTTGTGATGCCCTGCTGACCGCCTCGGATCACTTTCCGGTGACGGTCGATCTGGATATTGCAGCCAAGGGCTGAACTTTCCGTTAAACTGTACTATATTGGGGGTATGAAACGTTTTGCCCCGCTTATTCTTGCCATCGCATTGGCCACACCTGTCATCGCACAGGAGGAAGAAGACTCGTCCGAACTGTTCAAACGGTTTGAGCAACTTTCCGATGATGCGCAGTCCATGCTGAAAGGCTGGGTAGAAGATCTCGGCCCGAAACTCGACGAACTTGGCCCCGCAATGGAAGACCTTGCAGATCGGCTGGGCGAGATGAGCACCTATCACGCGCCCGAGGTGCTGGAAAACGGCGACATCCTGATCCGCCGCAAAACCCCGCTCCCCCCGAAGGAGGTGCCTGTCGAGCCTCGCGAAATACCTTTGCCCAACCCGCAAAACTCCATAGAACTGTAACCACGGTTCAAATCGGGGGCAGTCATGGCCGAGGCGGAAATCTGGGATGAAGACCTGTGCAAAGCCTGCGGCGCCTGTTGTGACGGCAGCCTGTTTGTTCAGGCAAAACTGGCTGAAGGCGAGGAAATCCTGCCCGACATGGCCGAAGGCTTTGCCCGCAACGAACGGGGTTTCAGCCTGCCCTGCCCCTATTTCTGCGAGACCTGCACCGTCTATGACATCCGCCCGAAAATCTGCCGCACCTACGGCTGTGACCTGCTGGCAGCGGTGAAGGACGGCACAACCCCATACGCCGAAGCCCTGCAAGCCGTGGCGCGATTACGCGCAGCCCGCGCCGCCCTTGCCGTTCATCTGCCTTTGGCCGCCAGCAGCGTACCAGAGGCCGAACAGCAATTCGCCGCAGGGTATCGCACCTATCCCGATCTGGCGGCGTTTCAGGCGGATAACGCGCAAACCATCGCTGCAATCAAGGAAATGCAGGACGCCACACGTCCCTTCACCCACGGCAAAGACACCGCAATTTCCATGTAGGTGGTCACGGCTTTATCATCGCCCCTTTCACTTCGCCCCGTGACACCCTAAGTCTTTTGCAACGAAATCTTTACCGGAGCCTATTATATGTTCAGACCCACTGCCCCCGACCTGCCCAAAGACCACCGCGACGCTGCTGGCGGCGCTACACTCGGGGATTTGCCGGAATGGGATCTGACCCATCTTTACCCCAGCGAGGATAGCCCCGAACTGGCCAAAGATCTGGAGTTTCTGACACAGGAATGTGCAGCCTTTGCTGCCGATTACGAAGGCAAGCTCGCGGGGCTAAGTGCCGCTGAAATGCTGGAGTGCATCCAGCGCTACGAAAAAATTCAGTCCGTTTCAGGCCGGATCATGTCCTTTGCAGGGCTGCGCTATTATCAGGTCACAACCGATCCGGACCGCGCCAAATTTATCTCGGACATGCAGGGCAAGATCACTGATTTGTCCACCCCGCTGGTGTTCTTCTCGCTGGAAATGAATCGCATCCCTGATGAGGTTCTGGACGGCATGTTATCTGAAAACGCCGACCTGGCCCGTTACAAGCCGGTTCTGGACCGGATGCGGGCGATGAAACCCTATCAACTGTCTGACGAGCTGGAAAAATTCCTTCACGACCAGTCTGTTGTCGGTGCAACGGCTTGGAACCGTCTGTTTGACGAGACCTGCGCCGCGCTGGAATTTGATGTGGACGGTGAGAAGCTGAACCTCGAAGCCACCGCAAATCTCCTGTCGGACAGTGACCGCGCCACCCGTCAAAAAGCGGCGGAGGCTTTTGCAAAGACGCTGGGCGAGAATATCACCCTGTTTGCACGGATCACCAACACGCTCGCCAAGGAAAAAGAGGTAGAGGACCGCTGGCGCAATCTGCCAACCCCGCAAGCCTCGCGCCATCTGGCCAATGACGTGGAACCCGAAGTGGTTCAGGCCCTGCGCGATGCGGTCGTAGCCGCCTATCCGAAACTCTCGCACCGTTACTATGCGCTCAAGGCGAAATGGATGGGGCTGGAAAAGCTGGAAATGTGGGACCGCAACGCGCCCCTGCCCGGCTCGGACGAGGCCACGATCCACTGGGACGAAGCCCGCAAAACCGTCACCGAAGCCTACAGCGCCTTTTCCCCGAAAATGGCAGAACTGGCCGAACCGTTCTTTACACAGGGCTGGATCGACGCGGCCGTGAAACCCGGCAAGGCACCGGGCGCATTTGCCCATCCCACCGTGACGGACGCCCATCCTTACGTGATGCTGAATTACCTTGGCAAGCAACGCGATGTGATGACGCTGGCCCATGAGCTCGGCCATGGGGTGCATCAGGTTCTCGCCGCAGATCAGGGGGAAATGCTGTCCTCCACCCCGCTGACGCTGGCCGAAACCGCTTCTGTTTTCGGCGAAATGCTCACCTTCCGCAAACTGCTGGACGCGGCCCCCGATCAGGCCGCACGCAAACGTCTGCTTGCTGGCAAGGTGGAGGATATGATCAACACCGTGGTGCGCCAGATCGCGTTTTATGATTTTGAATGCAAACTCCACGCCGCCCGTGCCGAAGGCGAACTGACACCGGACCAAATCAACGAAATCTGGATGTCTGTTCAGGGCGAAAGCCTTGGTCCCGTGTTTAACTTCATGGACGGCTATGAGACCTTCTGGTCCTATATCCCCCATTTCATCCACTCCCCCTTCTATGTCTATGCCTATGCCTTTGGCGACGGTCTGGTGAACGCGCTTTATGCGGTCTACGAGGAAGGCGAGCCCGGCTTTGAGGATAAATACTTTGAGATGCTGCGCGCCGGTGGGTCCAAACACCACAAAGAGCTTCTGGCCCCCTTCGGGCTGGATGCCAGCGACCCGAAATTCTGGGACAAGGGTCTGTCGCTGATCAGTTCCATGATCGACGAACTGGAAGCGATGGAGGACTAAGTCCGCCCAAATTCCTCCCGAACAGATTGAATCCGGCGCCCGTTCCCGACAGGCGCCGGATTTTTTGCATTTCGCACAGGGCGGTGCGACCTAGTTCCCCGCAAAAAAGAGAATCAAAATGTTTCTACCATAGGTTTTGCAAATTCCGTCTCTCCGCGACCCGCCATATTCGCGCCGCAATCCCGGAACACGCCCCGAATTTCCGTTGCATTTCTGCCAAACCTTCGCCCCAAACCTGCCTGCAATCCTCCGACTGAGACCAAAAAGCCGCGTCAGGAGCGGCAAATGAGGCCATTTGGAGGCATCTCAATTTCACCACAAATTGCTTGTTAATCTCTTCTCAATTCGGTCGATGTGAATCAGTGATCAGGGCCGAAGGAAACACTTTTTGTGGAAACTAGGACGAGGAACACACAAATGACTATTTCAGGAACAGGCGGCGCAGACACCCTTGCTGGAACAAGCGGCGACGACATTATTGAAGGCCTGGGTGGCGCGGATAGCATTGAAGGTTTGGATGGTAACGATTCCATCTACGGCGGAGACGGCGCAGACGTGATCGACGCCGGCCTTGGTGCCGATTACATCGAAGGCGGCGCAGGCGCGGACGAGATTTCCGGCGACAATGGTGCTGACGAAGCTTACGGCGGCGGCGGTGACGACTTTATTGAGGGCGGTTCGGGCGCTGATGCGCTTTACGGCGGTGCCAATGCGGATATTCTTTACGGCGAAGACGGCAATGATTTGCTGGACGGTGGTGCCGGCGACGATAGCCTCTATGGCGGTCTGGACGACGATACGTTTTCAGGCAGCGCAGGGGACGATCATTACGAAGGCGGCGATGGAGACGACACATTCTTCTTTGGCACCGGTGTAGATTTCCATGATGGCGGCGATGGCTATGACACCATGTCATACGCAAATGCGACAGCCAGCGTGACGCTCAGCATGTTCTCCTCGTCCGGTTCTTCATCCGGCGTTGGCAAGGGCGACACATTCGCCAGTATTGAGGCCGTGATCGGCACCGAATTCGGTGACAACATCCGGGGATCTCAGGGTGCCGAGACTATCTACGGTGAAGATGGCAACGATGACATCGCTGGCATTGGTGGTGACGACGTTATCTACGGCGGCGGCGGCAGAGACGTTCTGAACGGCGACTTGGGTGATGACGTTCTTTATGGTGGCGCCGGCCGCGATAGGTTCCAGGATGACTGGGGTGACGATTTCTACTACGGTGGCGGTGGCAACGACAAAATCCAATTGCGCCGCGGGTCCGATACGGCTGATGGTGGCAACGGCAAGGATAAGTTCGACATCCTTGCAGGGACGCACAATTTAACCGGCGGGAACGGCAAGGATAAATTCAACTTCCACACCGATACGTTCGACATCACGATCACGGATTTCGAACATCGCACAGACAAGCTGAAGTTCTACAAAGTGTTTGAGGACTTCGCTGAAGCTAAAGACGCAATGACAGAAATCGGCAGCGACGTTCAAATCGAACTGGATGCCGCATTGGTCCTGATCGAAAACACCACGATCGACGATTTCGGTGCAAAAGACTTCAAATTCTTCGGCTAAGGCCAAGAAACTGTCGGGCGGTGCAAACCGCCCGGCACACTCATTTAAGATTTACGAGACAGCTAAACAAAGCTCCGCCCTGCCCTGAGCAGGGTTTTTTCTTGCCTGCCGGAAACACACTGTGGCGCTAATTCGCCTCCGCCATCATGCCTTTTTCTGCCGCCAGATCGCGCATTTTCTCCTGCAATTTTTCAAAAGCACGGACCTCAATCTGGCGGATACGTTCGCGGCTGACGCCGTATTCCACACTCAGATCTTCCAGCGTGGTCGGATTGTCCTGCAACTTGCGCTGCATCAGAATGTCTTTCTCACGGTCGTTCAGCACATCCATTGCTTCAACCATCAGCGCACGACGGGCCTTCAGTTCGTCGCTTTCCGCATAGCTGTCTGCCTGATCCGCAGTCTCATCCTGCAACCAGTCCTGCCATTCGGCCGCGCTGTCGCCTTCTTCCCCGCCAACCCGCGCGTTAAGCGAGGCATCGCCCCCCGACATGCGCCGGTTCATAGAGATCACTTCATCCTCGGTCACATTCAGGTCATTTGCGATCCGCTTGACGTTCTCAGGCCGCAAATCGCCCTCTTCCAGAGCACCAATCCGGTTCTTGGCCTTGCGCAGGTTGAAAAACAGCTTCTTTTGCGCGCTCGTCGTGCCCATCTTCACCAAGGACCAACTGCGCAGGATGTATTCCTGAATACTGGCGCGGATCCACCACATGGCATAGGTGGCCAAGCGAAAACCCTTGTCCGGCTCGAACCGTTTCACCGCCTGCATCAAACCCACATTCGCCTCGGAAATCACCTCTGCCGTGGGCAGCCCGTAACCCCGATAGCCCATCGCGATCTTCGCAGCGAGCCGCAGGTGGCTTGTCACCAGTTTATGGGCTGCCTCTGTGTCCTCATGGTCGATCCAGGCTTTGCCCAGCATGTATTCCTCATCCGGTTCCAACATCGGGAACTTGCGGATTTCCTGCATGTAACGGCTTAGACCCTGTTCGGGACTTGGTGCTGGAAGATTGGAATAACTCATGAATTCGGCTCCTTTTTTGGCCCAGACGGTAAAGGCCACAAATAAGCTAGGCACCGCCGGGACCGTTTTCAAGACAATGATCCGACAAACCTGACTGCATTAGTAGGATATTCGCGCCTCTTCAAGTAAAAGTGAAGAAGACGGGGCAGTCCAACCCGTTCAGCCGAGCTGGCGCAGCGCCTGATCTAGGGCTTGCAGGTCCGCAGGCAGCTCTGCTTCAAACTCAACGTAGCTCTCTGTCACCGGATGGACAAACCCCAGTTTTGCCGCATGGAGCGCCTGACGCGGAAACCCGCTGATCAAAGCTGCATCCTCGGAACCGAGCCCCGCCGTCTTCACCTTACGCCTTGTGCCATAAACCGGATCACCGATCAGCCCGTGACCGATATGGGATAGATGCACGCGGATCTGGTGGGTCCGGCCGGTTTCCAGCCAGCATTCGACCCGCGCCGCACGATCTGCGAAACTCTCGATCACAGAGGCACGGGTGATCGCATGCCGCCCCGAATTGGCAGCAACAGCCATCCGCTTGCGGTCGGTTTTGTGCCGCTCGATGTTGGTGGCCACCCGCAAAACGCCGCCCTGCTCGAAACTGACACCCGGCAACCCGCGCAACCGCGGGTCCGCCGCCGAGGGCACACCGATGCAAAAAGCCGTGTAGCGCCGGTTGATCGAATGGTCGGCAAATTGCGCCGCCAGCCCCTGATGGGCCACATCGCTCTTTGCGACCACCAGAATACCGCTGGTGTCTTTGTCGATCCGGTGCACGATACCGGGCCGCTTGGCCCCGCCGATCCCTGACAGGCTCTCCGCACAATGGTGCAGCAGCGCGTTCACCAGCGTGCCGTCTTCGGACCCCGGCGCCGGATGCACCACCATACCCGCAGGTTTGTTGACCACGATCAGATGATCATCCTCATAAACCACATCAATCGGAATATCCTGCGCCACGGTTTCCAGCGTCTCTGCCGCCGGAATCACAATCTGCCATTCCTCCTGCGGCTGACCTTGCGTCTTGAGCACCGTCACCGGCATACCGTCTGCCACACGGGACACAGCCCCCGCTTCGATCAATTTACTGATCCGCGAGCGGCTAAGGCTCTCTCCCTCTGGAACAACGCCAGCCAGTGCCTTATCAAGACGGGCAGGCGGCGTGTCGCCAAGGATCAGAACAAGGGTTTGCAACGTGTCAGACATGGATCAAAACGATTCCCAAATAGAGGAACCTGCAAATCTGCGGTTCCTGCGAAGACTGGTTACGATCCTGACCGCAACCATGATCCTCGGGCTTCTAGCCATCTTCGCGGTGCTTGTCATGCGTTTCTCGACAGACAGCCGCCCCGCCCTGCCCGACAGCATCGCCCTGCCCGACGGCACAAAAGCCACCGCCTTCACCCAAGCGGGCGACTGGTACGCGATTGTTACAGCGCAGGACACAATTCTGATCTATGATCGCACAACCGGAGACTTGCGCCAGACCGTTCGGATCGAATCCCGACCATGAGCCTCTTTTTGGTGCAAATATCCAAATTCCGCGCCTTGCCGCGCCCCCCTAACGACAGCATATTACAGCCATGAGCCTGCCAGACGGTTTCCTTGACGAATTGCGCACCCGATTGTCCATCGCACATGTGGTGGGCCGCAAAGTCACTTGGGACACGCGTAAATCCAATATCGGCAAAGGTGACTATTGGTCCCCCTGCCCCTTTCACCAGGAAAAAACCGCGTCTTTTCATGTGGATGACCGGAAGGGCTTTTACTATTGCTTTGGCTGTCATGCCAAGGGCGATGCGCTGACCTTTGTGCGCGAAACAGAAAACGTCGGCTTTATGGAGGCTGTGGAAATCCTCGCCCGTGAAGCGGGTATGCCGGTTCCAAAGCGCGATCCGGTCGCCCAGAAAGAAGCGGACCGCCGCACGGTTCTGGCCGACATTATGGAACAGGCGCTGCAATTCTACCGGATGCAGCTTAACACCGGACAGGCCACCGCCGCGCGGGAGTATCTGGAAAATCGCGGCATGCCACTGGCGATTCAGGAACGGTTCGAGATCGGCTTTGCCAGTGACACGCGCGCCGCCCTTTTCCAGCATCTGACCGGCAAGGGAATCAGCCCCGCCGATCTGGACGAGGCCGGGCTTTGCGTCAAACCGGATGACGGCGGCACCCCTTTTGACCGTTTTCGCGGCCGCATCATCTTTCCGATCCGCGATGCGCGGGGCCGCTGCATTGCCTTTGGCGGCCGTGCAATGGACCCGAACGCGCGGGCGAAATACCTCAACAGTCCCGAAACCCCGCTGTTTGACAAGGGTCGCAGCCTGTATAACCACGGTCCCGCCCGCGAAGCCGCAGGCAAAACCCAAAGCCTGATCGTCGCCGAGGGCTATATGGACGTGATTGCGCTGGCACAGGCAGGGTTCGATCACGCCGTTGCCCCCCTAGGCACCGCCATCACCGAACCGCAGTTGCAACTGATGTGGCGCATGTGCCCCGAGCCGATCATCGCCCTTGACGGTGACACCGCCGGCATCCGCGCCGCACGCCGCCTGATTGATCTGGCCCTGCCGCTTCTGGAGGCGGGAAAATCCCTGCGCTTTGTGGTGCTGCCCGAAGGTCAGGACCCTGACGATCTGCTCAAAGCAAGCGGACCCGCCGCGATGCAGGCCCTGCTCGACAAGGCGCAACCTATGGTCACGCTGCTTTGGGAGCGGGAAATAGAGGGTAAGGTCTTTGACAGCCCCGAACGCCGCGCAGCGCTGGATGCCAGCCTGCGCACCGCGCTCTATGCCATCAAAGACGCCTCCCTGCGAACCCATTACACCGCCGCTATCAAGGAACTGCGGGCCGATTTGTTCGCGCCGAAAAACCGCCCCGAGACGCCTTGGCAGCCCTCTTTTAACAAAGGTGGCAGGGGAAAGGGCAAATTCGGCTACCGCCCGCCCCAGACCGCTACGGCAGGCACCAAAACCTCGCTTCTGGCGCAGCAGGATTCCCCGTTTGAACCCTCCCGCCTGCGCGAATCCCTGATTCTCGCCGCTGCGATTCGCAATCCGGACGCGGCGCTGGAACGGGAAACCGCGCTGGAAAAATGCCCCATCGCCGCCCCCGATCTAATTAAAATTCAATCGGCACTCTTGGCATCGCTGCATTTGGACCTATCTGGGGAGGATGCATCGGGGACTCTGATCTCGGCAATGACAGGGCGGCTCGGCTTTGACCCGATGGCCCATCTGCTCTCGCTGCCCCCCGTGCGCATACACCCGCATCTGAAACCTGACACGGACCCCGAATTGATTGCACTGACCTTAAGCGAAGAACTCGCGAAACACGCTGCCAACAAGGGCGCTGAAGCAGAACTGCTGGAGGCTGAAAGGGATCTTGAAGGACTGGCCGACGAAGGGCTGACCTGGCGCATCCAGCAAGCCTCTGAAGCCCGCGCCGAAGCTGTAAAGGCCAGTGTGAACCCCGGTGCCGGACAGTCTGAGGATCGGGAGAATTTGTCACAACAGCTACAAAAACTGATCGATGATCAGGTTTGGGTAAAGAAAAAGCAGTAGAACCATTGCGAATCATTGATTCGTTCTATTGATTCGAAACCAGCAAAGCGATTCGCCGTATTCGGTTGATCACTCAGCCGAAATAGGCCAAAGGCCAACGGCACATGATATTTTGGAGGCTAACATGGCAGCGAAAGACAACGACGCGGCGAAAACCGACGATCCTGAAAACGCAGGCCCGATGAATGACATGAGCCAAGCCGCGGTCAAAAAGATGATCTCGGGTGCCCGTGCACGCGGTTACATTACCTACGACGAATTGAATCAGGTGCTGCCACCGGATCAGGTTTCCTCCGAACAAATCGAAGACGTGATGTCCATGCTGTCCGAAATGGGCATCAACATCATCGAAGAGGAAGAACTCGAAGACGACAGTTCCAAAGAAGTGGCCGTCGTTGACACCTCTGCCAAAGAGGTCGCTCTGGCGGAAACCGGCAAGGAAACACTGGACCGCACCGATGACCCTGTCCGCATGTATTTGCGGGAAATGGGCTCTGTCGAACTGCTGAGCCGCGAAGGTGAGATCGCCATCGCCAAGCGGATCGAAGCCGGCCGCAACACAATGATTGCCGGTCTGTGCGAAAGCCCCCTGACCTTTCAGGCCATTACCATCTGGCGCGAGGAACTTCTTGAAGAAGACATCCTGCTGCGCGATGTGATCGACCTTGAAACCACCTTTGGCAACACGATGGAAGAAGACGGCGAAGAAAGCGTCGTTGCCGGACTGAAACCGGCTGCCCCCGGCGCACCGGCCGCCCCCGCCGCTGCGGAGAAGACACCCGAAGTGGACGCGGACGGCAATCCGATCCACTCCGATGATGACGACGACGACGAGGACGAAGCCGCCAATATGTCGTTGGCAGCGATGGAAGCCGCGTTGAAGCCGCAAGTTCTGGAAACGCTTGAAAAGATCGCCCACGACTATGAGGCGCTGGCCGCGATGCAAGACGTGCGTATCTCTGCAACGCTGAACGAAGGCGAAAGCTATTCTGCCACCGAAGAGAGCGCCTATCAAAAGCTGCGTTCTTCTCTTGTTGAACAGGTCAACGCAATGCACCTGCACAACAACCGTATCGAAGCCCTGATCGACCAGCTTTACGGGATTAACCGTAAAATCATGTCGCTCGACTCGGGCATGGTCAAACTGGCCGACCAGTCCCGCATCAACCGCCGCGAATTTATCGACGCTTACCGCGGTCAGGAACTGGACCCGATGTGGCTCGACAATATTGCGGAACGGGACGGACGCGGCTGGAGCCAGTTCATCGAACGCTTCCGCGACAAGGCCGAAGACATCCGCAACGAAATGGCGCAAGTGGGCCAATACGTGGGTGTGGATATCACCGAATTCCGCCGGATCGTGAATCAGGTGCAAAAGGGTGAAAAAGAAGCCCGCCTTGCCAAGAAGGAAATGGTCGAGGCAAACCTGCGTCTGGTGATCTCGATCGCCAAGAAATACACCAACCGTGGCCTGCAATTCCTTGATCTTATTCAGGAAGGTAACATCGGTCTGATGAAGGCGGTGGATAAATTCGAATACCGTCGCGGCTATAAATTCTCCACCTACGCAACATGGTGGATCCGTCAGGCCATCACCCGTTCCATCGCGGATCAGGCGCGCACCATCCGTATTCCGGTCCATATGATCGAGACGATCAACAAACTGGTTCGCACCGGACGCCAGATGCTGCATGAGATCGGTCGCGAACCGACACCGGAAGAACTGGCTGAAAAGCTGCAAATGCCGCTTGAGAAAGTGCGCAAGGTGATGAAAATCGCCAAAGAACCGATCTCGCTGGAAACCCCGATCGGGGATGAGGAAGACAGCCAGCTTGGTGACTTTATTGAGGATAAGAACGCGATCCTGCCACTGGATTCCGCAATTCAAGGCAACCTGAAGGAAACCACGACACGGGTTCTCGCCTCCCTGACTCCGCGGGAAGAGCGGGTTCTGCGGATGCGGTTTGGTATCGGGATGAACACGGACCATACTCTCGAAGAAGTCGGCCAGCAGTTCAGCGTGACACGGGAACGGATTCGCCAGATCGAAGCCAAAGCCCTGCGCAAACTGAAACACCCAAGCCGCAGCCGCAAGTTGCGGAGTTTCTTGGATCAGTAAATACATGTTCAGGAACTGGCCGGATGATCCGGCCAGTTCCGCACAAAACGGTTATCCGTTATCAGTCAATTTAGGTTGAAAGCGGCAAAAGGCTTAGGCCTTTGGCAAGCGATCATCTTTCCAACAGTCCGTGTTGTCCAAAGATCTACACAGGCTTAGGTATTCTCCCGACAGGGCCGTGCACCGCTGCAATAGACAGCACCCGCTCCCTGTTGGCCGAGGTCTGTTCCCACGCACAAACCGAGGGAGAGATCACGCACCCTCCCCTTGACTGAGTTAAGCGTACGTCACACGCGTTCGGCGGCGTAGTTCCGACCCGTCAGCACCTGTACCAGACGCCCCTATCGGCAAATCCCCTTAATCTGCACATCTTTCCACCCCACGATAACCTCCCGCATGGGCAGTTTGTGCAGGGGGAAATGGGGGGCCAGCATATCGCGCAACCGGCTTGTGCGCGGCGCCTTTGAGTCCAGCACCGAGCAGCAGAGATATTCCTCAACAATACGGCCCTGTTGTTCATAGCCATAGGACAAAAAGTCCCCGCCGCTCTCCGGATCAATCAGATAGGGATCAGCCTTGGTCTGATGCTCTTGTGCGGCTTTCAACGGGTGATAACCTGTTTTCCTCCTGTTTTGCCATTGCCAGACATGGGTCAGCTCATGGGCCAGAAACATTGCCTGATAGAGATGCAGACGATCTGGATAGGCCGGCGTGTAGGACTTAAGATAATAATCCGGATTTACAAAGATTCGGTTAAAGAGGGTCACAGCCGAGGGCGCACCGGTGACAATTTCGGTTTTTGGCGGCGGATAGACCCGCTCTGTGCAGGTCAGTCTCGGGCGTTTGGGCGCGCGCAATGTGTAGGACCGGACCGGCGCGTTATCAATCAGACGCACCCGGTTCACATTCAGATCAGGGCCGTGAAACCGCGCTGCAAACGCCTTTTCACTGTCGGTCATGGGGCGCCCGCAGGCCGCCAGTAACAATAGGATCACAAGAAAGCGCATGGCCAGAGCATGGGGAGTTTGTCCAGCTAAAGCAACGGCTTTTCGGTTAACCGAAGATACCGGGGCGCAATCCCATCATTTCCATAATCAGCAGATAGGCAATTCCGATCACATACCACAGCCGCGCTTTTTTGGTCTGCGCATCCGTCATCGCATAGCCCAGAATAAGGTTCATCGACAGAAAAACATTTTCATTCCGCGTAGAGTAGATGATCAGCACAAACAGCAGCACCGCATAATGGGTCCAGATACCCAGCCGGGCCCGCAGCAGCACAAAAGCCTCAATAGCCACCTGCGAAAACAATGCCGCATAGGTCAAAACGATCGCCAAAAGCTGCACAAACGGCGGCACGGTCAGGGGCACAACGCTCCCCTCTCCGGGCGGCGTTGACAGCAACAGCTTTTGCCCCGTCAGGTTCTGTTGCACCACCTCCGGCCAGTTGGAATAAAACAGCGAAATCAGCGTTTTAAATATATACCCGTTGGCCAGATACCCGCCCACGAGAGCCCCGGTCATATAGTGGGGGGAGACAAGTTTCTGGATCAACGCCAATCCCATCAGGATGCTGATCAACAAAACCGCGGCCCGCGCCATAACCGCCGATGCCTGCGCCCCCGCTGCACAAGCGATCATCAGCGCGATGCCGATGTAGGTGATCATAAAGCCGTGGTTGGCAATGACGTAATAATTGGCCCAGACATTCAGGCCCAAGCCAAGCACAACGCAGAATAACAAGACCACACGCTGCTTCATCTGTCCCGTTGTCATCAACAGGATCAGCAGAAATGGAACCACCAGACGCGCCGCAAAAGGAATGTACTCCTTAGTGGTAAAGAAAACGAAAACGATGGCAGAAAAAAGGATCAGCAGCGTGCGAATATGCTCTTCGCTTACGAACCTTGCGACCGGCTGGATGATCAAACGCTCTCTGAACGGGGTCATTGGCCAGCCTCCCCGCCGCTGCGCTTGTAGACCAGATTGCGCGATACTGTCGCCTCTGTCTGGTTGAACCGATTTTCATAAACTTCCAGAGAAATCGTGGCCGGATTGAAAACCGTCCCGTCACTGGGGATCACCTCTTGGATCAGGGTTTCGGGCCAGCGCACACGGGCCAGTCGGGCAATCAACGGATCGCTGACACTGTCGCGCGGGTAAAAGCGCAGCCGCTCGGCACTGCGGGTCAGCCCTGCAAGATAGGCACCGCCCCGCACACCCGCCATGTCCCGCCATGTGGAAAACGCAGCCGTTTCCGGCCAAAGCTGGACCAGCGCCTCGCCCCCCTCTGCGCCGCGCAAACGCACCCAAACCCCACGATCTTCGGCGTGGGGTTCGGTATACATGCCAAAACCGCCCCCTTTCCACGCCAGAAGCGGCGTGGTTTTATGCAGATAAATCTGCCAGAGCACATTTCCCCCGACAACAAACGCCAGTATCGTCACCAGCCCGAAAGCCCGCTTCCCGATCCAGTCAACCAATCCATCCAGCATATAAAGTCCCTACCGTTTACAGGCGCGAAACTACCCGCATTCGATCAGCACGGTCAACCAAAGCAACACTAGATAGCGAAAGCAGCACAGTATCTTGGGGATGCGGATTTTTCCTACCCAAACCATTGAAGATTGCTATAGTCTGAGAAAACAAGATTGAGGTACAGGTTTATGAGATGTCCCTTTTGCGGCAATACCGACACACAGGTGAAGGACAGCCGTCCTGCCGAAGACCATGTGGCCATCCGGCGCCGGCGTTTCTGCCCGTCTTGCGGAGGGCGATTCACCACCTATGAACGGGTCCAGTTGCGCGATCTTGTGGTGGTCAAGAAAAATGGCAAACGCGAGGATTTTGATCGGGACAAGCTGGAACGCTCGATCCGGATGGCGATGCAAAAGCGTCCCGTGGATCCCGAACGGGTTGACCAGATGATTTCCGGCATTGTGCGCCGACTGGAAAGCATGGGCGAAAGCGATGTGGCTTCCGACCGGATCGGTGAGATCGTGATGGATACGCTGGCACGGATTGATACGGTTGCCTATGTGCGTTTCGCCAGTGTTTACAAGAACTTCCAAGCCGCGGACGACTTTGAAGATTTTGTCCAGCAGTTGCGCCCCCCGACCGCCCCGGACGAGGTAAAGTGACGCCAGCCCCAATGGATGCACGGTTTATGCAGATGGCCCTGACAATGGGCCAGCGGGGGTTGGGCAATGTCTGGCCGAACCCCGCCGTGGGCTGTGTTCTGGTCAAGGACAACCGCATCATTGCACGGGGCTGGACGCAACCCGGCGGCCGCCCCCATGCAGAGGTTCACGCCCTGACCCAAGCAGGCGATCTGGCGCAGGGCGCAACGGCCTACGTCACATTGGAACCCTGCGCCCATCACGGAAAAACCGGCCCCTGTGCAGAGGCGTTGGTTAAGGCGGGGATACGCCGCGTGGTCTGCGCAACGCAAGATCCTGACACCCGTGTATCGGGTAAAGGTTTCAAAATTCTTAAACAGGCTGGCATTGAGGTAACGTGTGACGTGCTCAAGGCGCAGGCGGATGCGGACCATATCGGATTTTTCAGTCGGATCACCAAGGATCGCCCCAGCATAACACTAAAGCTCGCCAGCAGTCTGGACGGGCGGATCGCAACGCGAACAGGTGACAGCAGGTGGATCACCGGACCGATGGCACGGCGGGCGGTGCATCTGATGCGGGCGCGCCATGATGCCATACTGGTGGGGCGGAACACTGTGGAACAGGATGATCCGGACCTGTCGGTTCGGGATCTCGGGCTGGCCCATCGCTCTCCCGTGCGGGTGGTGCTTGATAGTCGGCTTTCCCTGCCAGCTACGGGCCGGCTTGCCAGTACGGCGCGGGATATTCCGCTTTGGATTTGCCATACGAACGGGGCGGGCTCCACGCAAAAATGGACGGAGGCCGGCGCGGTTCCCCTTGCGTGTGCTGCCGCGCCCGATGGTCGGCTCGATCTGGCAGCGGTTCTTGAAACGCTTGCAAACCAAGGCATTACCCGCCTGTTTGTCGAAGGTGGCGGACAGGTCGCGGCCTCTTTGTTGCGGATTGGCGCAGTGGATGAACTGGCGCTGTTTTCCGCAGGTGTGGCGATCGGGGCGGACGGGCTGCCAAATCTGGGCGCGTTCGGGGTAGATGCGCTGAAGGATGCGCCGCGGTTCACCCGCACATCAGTTACAACGCTTGGCCCGGATGTGCTGACGCTTTGGGCGCCGCAACGGGACTGATCCGGACGCGCCGCTATCGCCACAAATGGGCGTAACTGGCAAACACGCCCTGCAGCTTTGCCAACAGCCTGATCCCGCCAGCCCCCCGCGTATTGACCCGTCCGTGAGTAAAACGCGACAGGATGGTTTCCACAGAGCAGACACCGCAACCTGCCCGCCCCCTGCCCGCAGGGTCCCAGTAGGTCGGGTAGTCGATCAGCGCCGCGTGAACCAGCCCTTCCAGCGGAACGGTCACAGTCCGGCGGGCCGGAACCTGCCCGAGATCTTCGGTCAGTCCCCAGCCTGCATAAAACGGCGCCCCAAAGCACACCACCTGTTTACCCCGCAAAAGCGCCTCAAACCCCGTCAGAGAGGTCATGGTCGCCACGCAATCCACCTGCCCCAACAATCGGGCAATATCCGCCTGTTCCACCAGCAGATCCGCCACATCGGCAAAACTGTCAATCGCCGCGCCGCCGTTGCGCAGTCCCGCCATTACATCAGGATGAGGTTTATAAAGGATGAAGCTGTCGGGAAATCTTTCGCGGGTCGCCCTGAGCAGATCAAGGTTGGTTCTGATATCGGTACAGCCTGTCAGGATTGACTGGTCGTCCTCTACCTGACCGGGCACCAGCACCAGATGACGGTCTTGCGACAACGCCGGCAGATCGCCCCCCGAAAGGTTGTATTTAGACAAGCCCAAAGCGTTAATACGCTCCACCAAATCCTGCGCCCGTTTACGCTTTTCCGCTGTTAAAGCAGCACTCTGCGCAATTAACCTTTCCAAGCGGCTCTCTCTGGTCGGATCGTAGTAAATCCCCAAATCGTCCAAGGCGAGTGAGACCGGCTCAACCAGTGCCGCGCCAAGCCCGCTGGAGCGTAGGAACCCGTCCTCCACCCTGATCAGGGGCACGCCTGATGTGTCACAGGCCGCCGACAATGCCTCGGTTTCCTTGCCAGACCAGACATAAACCGCGCCGGATTTTTCCTTGGCAAGACGGGCTGCCTTGGCCGGATCGTCTTCAAAAACCGGCGCGGGTCCGTCCTGTTGAAAGTATCGTCGCAAGAACCCGCGCTTCCACAGCCGCATGCCGACAAAGACTTTGAAACCGCTCGTTCGCCGCCGGAAATCTGCCGCCGCAGACAGGTGACGGGCCGTTGACACAAAATCGCTTGGCGCTCCGGTGACGGGGTCAACCCAATGGCAATACATCTGGTAAACGCCGTGAAACACCTGCGCCGCACTGCGATGGCCGCGCGGTTTAACCTGTGGGTGGCGATCTTCGCTCAGGTCCAGACCGCAGTAAAAGGCGTTGCCGAAGACCACCGGACGATGACCTGCAAAAATCGCCTCCATCCCCATCTGCGAGGACACACAATAGACCGCGCGCGCCTGTTCCATCAGGTGCCACGGGGATACGGCCGCGTCCAACAGGATCACCCTGTCGGAAGCATCCTGTGCACCAAAATACCCCCGCCGTTGGCCTGCGCTGGTTTCAGGGTGGGTTTTTATCACAATCAACGCGTCGGGGTGCTCTGTCAGTGCGGATTGCAGCATCTGTGCAAAGGTTTCGCTGCCCGCTCCCGCCCCGGCAACAGAGGCATCCCCGTAGGTCTGATCCACAACCAGAACGAATGGGTCAGGCAAAGCAGGCGGGTCCAGCGCAAAATCATTGTATTTGGACAAATGGCAGTCGCGGAGGAAAGCGATGCCTTCCAATGCGGCATGTCTTTGCGCGTCTGACAACACCGGACCCGCGCGGAAAATATCCTGCAAATCATTCGGGGCGGCAGTCTCAAAGTAGATGCCCTTGTGGTCCAGAACCAGCGATCGGGGCGGTTCCCCCTGTCGACCCGTGCGTAGCGAACGCAAGAAACCGTCTTCTGCTGTGATCACTTGGGCACTTGTGGCACTGGCGATGGCCCGTCCACGGCGCGATACCGGTTTGCGCCCCCAGACCAGAACACGGTCGCCCTTGCGCGGCCAACCAAGACGCGGGTCCATCCCCGCCGCACGCAAGGCCCGCCGCAAGGGTTTGTTCAGGAGAAAACTTGCAGAAAAGCCAAAGGCCCGCGTGCTCTTTTCAGGCATAATCGCGGGCCTTTTCTGTCTCATACCAGTGTCGGAGTGGCCTTAGCCACCCGCCGCCGCTGTCAGCGAATTGGCGGCACCCGCGCTGGAGGTCAGCACAGAGAGTGTTTTGGTCCACTGCACATAAGGCGCCTCGGTGACGTAAATCGTGTCGCCGTCGCGGATCTCAAAATCCCGTCCCAGAAAGACGCCTGTCGGCTCTGTCAGGTCCAGCACATAGGCGAAACGTTTGGGCGTGGTGAAATCGTTCCGCCCCAGCACCCGGTTCGCATATTCCGGAGATTCATCGCGGAAGATGAAAATCCCCGTGGGATCGGCCAGACTGCTGTTCAGACCGCCCATAAAGGCGATGGCTTCGATTGCATTCATGTTTGGCTGGGGAAATTCCACCAGTGACTGCGAGCCGGTTGCGCCCAGCGCGGTAAAGCGGCGGGTGTCTTCCTGAATAAGGATACGGTCGCCCGGACGCAGGGCAATATCCTGCCTGTTGCTCGAGAACAGATCTTCCAGCCAGACAGTGCCCTTATGTTCGCCGCGGATCACAGTGACACGGGTGTTTTCCGGATTGGTGGTAATCCCGCCAGCCGCGGCAATCATGGTTGAAAGCGTGCTGGTGGAGGCTTCAATCGGGTAAACACCCTGCCCGCCGGCCCCGACAATGGACACGGTCGAGCCGTCGCCTGCGGCGCGGGTCACGATAAACTGCGGATCAGGTGTTTGGGCGTCCAGCTTGCGCGTGATGATCTGGCGGAGCGCCTCTGGCGTGTTGCCAGCGGCACGGATGCGGCCCGCGTAGGGTATAAAGATGTGGCCGGTCTGGTCCACTTGCAGTTCGGTCAGGGTAGAGGGTGCGCCGGCGGTGCCGAACAGCCCTTCTTCCACGTTTTCATAAACCGTCAGAAGAAGCCTGTCGCCGCGCCGGATGGTGTCCGCGCCGATCCGCCCTGCATTCAGAAATGCGGCATCAAATCCCGCGTTCGGCGCATCGGCTGTTGCCTGCACCACCCTGTCATTCACGGAGACGATATAGGCGTTGCCTTTTTGCTGGACACTGCCTGCAAAAATCTCGCGTTTGTTAGGACCAGGACGTGGCAACCCGCAGGCTGACACGGCAAACGCCACAACGAAAAGGGCCATTAACCCGGCCTTAGGTTTTGTAACTTTTGACAAAGTTTCTGCCCCTTTTGTCAAAACTGCCTCGTTTTTTTCTTTTACCGTGACACAAAGGCCAACAAAAACAAAGTCCTTAACGAAGCAGCCTTATTTGACAACCTGAAACTGTTGCACGGGGGCCGCGCTTGAGGTTTCCAGCGCATCATAGGGATCCTGCTCTGACAGGACCATATCAACCACCTGCCGCACCAGCCGCACACGGCCGCGGCGGGAATAATACCCCCCCGTAATCTGCGAGGTCATCAGCAAAAACTGCCGGTAGTCGCGATAGGCGGTCAGGTCGGGTTTACGGGGCGCTGCAAAGAACTCGTCGAGCGGCTGGTCAGAGGTGAACTCCGGTTTGCAGAACACCCCTGCCCCCAGCGCCTTTACCGGCAGACCCCGCCAGAGCGCCTGTTGCGCAGCAGTTGAATTGATCGTCACCACGGAACGGGCGTAGTCCAGCAACTCTGCCAGCTTACCGCCGCGCACAAAATGGATGCGCCCCGTCAGACCGAATTCCCGCGCAAGCTGGTCTGCCACTTTGGACAGGGGCTGACGGTCATCCTCAAGCGGGTGGGACTTGAACACCAGATGGTGATGCTTGGGCGCTTTTCTGGCGAATGCCTCGGCACAGATGCGCATGAATTCCGCCATGCCTGTAAATTCAGAGTGGCTGCGGATCGAGGAGTCATGGCTCAGCTGTAGCAGGCTGAGATGGTAGACAAAGCCGTTGCGTTTGATGGATTGCGTCGCCCGCCAACGCCGGAAAGCATGGGCCGGACGGGTGATCAACCGTTTGAAGTGCAGCCAGAATTCATGGCTCACCGGACTGTCGCGGTGGGTTTTATAATTGGCAAAGCGGCGGTTCCGGAACAGGATATGCCAGTGATAGACCGCCCCGAGCAAAATATGCTGGCGCATATCGCCCCAACGGGCGGGGGCTTCGGGCTGGTCATTGTCCACATGGCTCAGCGCCTCGCGCATGGTGTCCACGCTCATATCCATAAGGCGGGAATAGCCGTTCACACCGCCCCGTTCATATGTCACCCAATAGGGCCGCAGATAACCTTCTTCAAAGCAATGCACGCGAATACCTAGGGTGTTGGCTGCCTCTACCGCAGCTTTGTGCAGCGGGCGGGTGTCGCCATAGATCACCAGATCGGTAATCCCGTCTTTCAGAAAATCTTCGACAAATTGCGGCCATTGTTCGTATGGTTTTGTAAAAGCCACAAAGGTAGAACGGTTGCGCCAGAAGAAGCGGTCGCCTTCGTTAAAGCCGATCTTGGTCACATCCGCGCCGGACTGCGAAATCGCCTTGCTCAGGTCGTAGAAGAACGGGCCATGGGGACCCTGTAAAAACAAAAAGGATTTCTTTTCTTGCTGCAACGTTAACTTACCGCGAGCCAACTGGCCCCCTGCCCTCTGGTCGTTCTAATATTGTGCTTCCGGTTTCAAAGTCACGAAGAAAAATCCAATGCGTCTGTTGGCGTGGCAATCGCGCGGTGCAAATGCCACAATTTACCTGCCTGAAATCACTGGTGCGTCTTCTTGCGGGCCTCCCGTTCGACCCTTGAAAAGTCATACTTGGACTTGCTCAATTTGTACACAAGAGCTAGGTGCAAAGGAGCATAAAACAGGTGAAAAACATGTTCACAGGTATCATCACGGACATCGGCACGGTTGCCGAACTCGAACAGCGGGGCGATCTGCGCGCCCGTATTACGACAAATTACGACCCTGCCACGATTGATCTGGGCGCCTCTATTGCGTGTGAAGGCGTCTGCCTGACCGTGATCGAGATGGGGAAATCCGCGCAAGGCAACTGGTTTGACGTGGAAATCTCTGCCGAAACCGTCTCCAAAACAAACCTTGGCGACTGGGCCGAAGGACGGCGGATCAATCTGGAACGCGCCCTGAAGGTGGGCGACGAGTTGGGCGGACATATCGTATCGGGCCATGTGGACGGGCTGGCCGAGGTGATCGAGCTTCACGACGAAGGCGACAGCACCCGTGTCACCCTGCGGGCCCCGCATGATCTGGCACGTTTTATTGCCCCCAAAGGCTCGGTCGCACTGAACGGGACATCGCTGACCGTGAACGGTGTGAACGATACAGAGTTTGACATCAACTTCATCCCCCATACCAAACAGCACACTACATGGGGGGATGTTGCGCTCGGGGACCGGATCAATCTGGAAATCGACACACTGGCCCGCTATGTGGCGCGGCTTGCCGAAATGACACAGACCTGAGGTGACAACATGACAGAAGAGACCTTCCACGACATGATCTCTCCGATTGAGGACATCATCGCAGATGCCAAAGCGGGCAAGATGTTTATTCTTGTGGACCATGAGGACCGCGAGAATGAAGGCGATCTGGTGATCCCGGCACAAATGGCCACCCCCGAAGCGGTGAACTTCATGGCCACCCACGGGCGCGGGCTGATTTGTTTGTCTCTTGAATCCAAGCGGCTGAACGCGCTTGGGCTGCCAATGATGGCCACCGCCAATTCCTCGCGCCATGAAACCGCTTTTACCGTGTCGATTGAAGCCCGCGAAGGGGTGACAACCGGCATTTCCGCCCAAGACCGCGCAAAAACCATTGCCGTGGCGATTGATGAAAACACCGGCGCGCAGGACATTGCCACACCCGGCCATGTATTTCCGCTGCGCGCCCGCGAAGGCGGCGTTCTGGTGCGCGCCGGTCATACCGAGGCTGCCGTGGACGTGTCCCGTCTGGCAGGGCTGAACCCGTCAGGGGTGATCTGCGAGATCATGAATGACGATGGCACAATGGCCCGCCTGCCCGATCTGGTGGCCTACGCCCAATTGCACGGTCTTAAAATCGGTACGATTTCCGATCTGATCGCCTATCGCCTGCGCTATGACAATCTGGTCAGTGAAACCGCCAACCGCAATGTCACCTCCAGTTATGGAGGCGACTGGAACCTGCGGATTTTCACGGATAAGACCAACAACACCGAACATGTGGTCCTTGTAAAAGGGGACATCACCACCCCTGAACCTGTTCTGGTGCGCACCCATGCGATGAACCCGCTAGAGGACTTGCTGGGTCTTGGCCCTGCCCCTGCCGGAGAGCTGGCCCGCGCGATGGAGACCATCGCAGAGGAAGGGCGCGGCGTGGTCATGCTGTTCCGCGACCTTGAGGCCAAATTGCAACTGGACGAGGACTCGACACCGCGCCAATTGCGCTATACTGGGCTTGGCTCGCAGATCCTCTCCTCTCTGGGATTGCGGGATTTTATCCTGCTGACCAATTCTCCCATGCCCAAAGTGATAGGTCTGGAAGCCTATGACCTGAACATTGTGGGCACACGCCCTATTAAGAAAGCTTGATCCATGGCCGGTTCCGAAACCCATTACGTGCTGCCCAGTCCGCAATTCGACGGTGATGCGCCCCATCTGCTGATCGTGGTGTCGCCGTATTACAAGGACATCGCGGACAATCTGGTGACGGGTGCCAAAGCCGCGATCAAAGCGGCCGGCGCAACCTGCGATCTGGTAGAGGTTCCCGGCGCATTGGAAATTCCAACGGCCATCCGTCTGGCGGGCCGCTCCAACGATTTCGACGGGTTTGTCGCACTTGGCTGCGTCATTCGCGGGGAAACCACCCATTACGACACGGTATGCAACGATTCCAGCCGTGCGATCAGCCTGCTTGGGCTGGACGGTTACTGCATCGGCAACGGCATTCTGACGGTTGAAAACCGCACCCAAGCCGAAGTCCGCGCCGACAGCGAAGGCCAGAACAAAGGCGGCGGCGCAGCCGAGGCAGCGCTGCATCTGATCGCCCTGTCGCGGCGCTTTTTGAACAAAACTAAAGGTATCGGGTTCAAACCCGCGTCCGAGAACATCTTGATGGCGGGCGAAAACAAGGACACAAAAACGGTATGAAACCCGCTGACAAACGACAAATAAAATCCGCGACGCGGATGTATCTGGTACAGGCCCTGTTCCAGATGGAAGCCTCTGATACGGATGCGGAAACTGTGCGTGAACAGTTCGTGAACCACCGTTTCGGGGCGCAGGAAGAAGAGCATGAATGGATGGAAGGCAACGCCGGTTTCTTTGAACGGGTTTTGCTGGCAGCTGTTAATAATCAGGCCAAGATTGACCAGCACACCGATCAGGCACTGGTAGAGAAATGGCCACTGAAACGGATCGACCCCACTTTGCGCGCCCTGTTCCGCGCTGCGGGTGCCGAACTGGTTGCCGAAGCCACCCCGCCCAAAGTGGTTATTTCGGAATATGTGGACGTGACCAAAGCCTTCTTCCCCGAGGGGCGCGAATCCAAATTCGTGAATGCGGTGCTGGATCACATGGCCCGCGCCCTACAGCCCGGCAAATTCTAAAGCGGGCGAGAAACCGGCAAAAACGGCAGTTCCCTGTCGGGAACACAACAGGTTTTACGACAGGAACAGGCCAAGCTGCGCTGAATAGAGGTTAATAACTTCCCATGCGTTTGCTCATTTCTTTTGCGGCCCTGTTTTTGTCGATCACCTTTTTACAATTGTCCTCCGGCGCAATCGGGCCGCTGGACGCGCTGTCGGGACACAAGCTCGGTTTTAGCAAGAATGAAATCGGCATTCTTGGCTCGGCCCATTTTCTGGGGTTCTTTGTGGGATGCTGGTGGTCGCCGCGCCTTATGGGAACCGTGGGTCACACCCGCGCTTTTGCCGCTTTTGCAGCCTTTGGCGCGATCGGGGCCATTGCCCACCCCCTGATGCCGGACCCCACCGCCTGGGCTATCATGCGGATCATGACGGGCCTCTGCGTGGCGGGCTGTTACACGGTGATCGAGGCATGGATGCAGGCCAAGCTGACCAACCAGACGCGCGGGCGGGTGATGGGCAGCTACCGTGTGGTTGATATTGGTGCGTCCTCGCTGGCGCAGTTAATGATCGGCGTGCTGGAGCCTGCGTCCTATGTCTCTTACAATCTGCTCGCGATCCTGTGCTGTGCCTGCCTGTTCCCGTTAACCCTGTCGCGGATCGAACAGCCCAAAGTTCCCGCAGCCCCCCGGCTGCATCCAATCCGCACCGCGATCCTATCGCCCCTTGGCGCGGCGGGTGTTATGGTGGCGGGCACCACTTCTGCCGCATTCCGGATGGTATCCCCGATTTACGGTCAGGAAATCGGCCTGACCGCCCAGCAGATCGGTTCATTTCTGGCAACAGTGCTGATTGGCGGCGCCGTGGCGCAGTTTCCGGTTGGCTATCTGGCGGATAAATTCGACCGGCGCCATGTGCTGATCGGACTGTCCCTTGCCTCGGTGGTGGTCTGCGTCGGCTTTTCCTTTGTGGATCCCACATCCTACTGGTTGGTTTTCGTCATGGCCGCCCTGTTCGGCATCATGACCTTTCCGATATTTTCGGTCTCTGCGGCCCACGCAAACGATTTTGCCAAACCCGAAAACGTTGTAGAGGTGAACGCCTCCTTGATGTTCATCTACGCGGTTGGTGCGATCCTTAGCCCTGTGGTGGCAACAGCGCTGATAACCGGTTTCGGACCTTCCGCCCTGTTCCTGTTCATCTCTGCCGCCCATGTGTTTCTGGTGGTCTTTGGGCTGGCACGGATGGGCGCACGCCCCACAAGTGGTAAGAAAACGCGATATAAATACGTCCCGCGCACCTCTTATCTGGTGGGCCGATTGCTGCGCAAGAAACGCTAACCGCCGGCAAAATCGCACATTCTGGTCAATCCGTTTGACCAGTTTCCCGCGATCCCCACTTGAGCCTCTCGCCGCCTTGATCCTATTCTACCGCAAATATTCGAAGAGAGGTCGGCTATGGCACCCATTACCAACATTTACGATTTGAAAGCCCTGCACCAGCAGCGCACGCCGCGTATGTTTTACGACTATGCCGAAAGCGGCAGCTGGAGCGAGCAGACCTTTCGGGACAATGTAGACGATTTCTCGCGCCTGCGCCTGCGGCAGAAAGTGGCCGTGGATATGACCAACCGCAACACGCGGATGTCCATGCTCGGTCAGGACTATGCCATGCCGGTCTCGCTCGCGCCGATCGGAATGCTCGGGATGCAGCACCCTGACGGAGAAATCCACGCCGCGAAAGCCGCTGAGGATTTCGGGGTGCCCTTCACACTGTCCACCATGTCGATTTGTTCGATCGAGGATGTGGCCGAACACACAACAAAACCGTTCTGGTTCCAGCTTTACGTGATGCGGGACCGGGATTTTATCAACCGCCTGATTGACCGCGCCAAGGCGGCGAAATGCTCCGCGCTGGTGCTGACTTATGATCTGCAAATTCTCGGGCAGCGGCATAAAGACATCAAAAACGGGCTCTCTGCCCCGCCGCGCCTGACCCTGCCCAACATCCTGAACATCGCGACCAAGCCGCGCTGGGCCTATAACATGCTCAACACCAAGCGGCGCAGCTTTCGCAATATTATCGGGCATGTTCAAGGGGTTGAAGATATGTCCGACCTCGGCGCATGGACCGCCGAGCAGTTCGACCCGACGCTTGACTGGAACGATGTGGCCTGGATCAAGGAACGCTGGGGCGGGCCGCTGATCCTTAAGGGTATTCTGGACGTTGAGGATGCGAAAAAAGCGGTCGAAGTCGGTGCAGATGCGCTGATCGTGTCGAACCACGGCGGACGGCAGTTGGACGGGGCGATGTCCTCTATCCGGATGCTGCCGGATATTGTGGATGCTGTGGGGGACCAGATCGAGGTGCATATGGACGGGGGCATCCGCTCCGGTCAGGACGTGCTGAAGGCCATTTCGCTGGGCGCAAAGGGGACAATGATCGGGCGGTCATTCGTCCACGGACTTGGCGCGATGGGGCGTGAAGGGGTGACAGCCGCACTTGAGGTGATTCACAAAGAGCTCGACATCACGATGGCCCTGTGCGGAGAGCGGGATCTGAACAATATGGGGCGGGATAACCTTCTGATCCCGAAAGATTTTCGGGGTGAGTGGGAATAGCTTTTCGTACGATTAATTCGATTTGAAACCACCCGATTGCACCGCATCGGGTGGTTTTGTTTTGGGCGATTAGCGGCGATGCGGCCTCTCACGCCGCACCTGACATCCCATGACTGATATAACCGTGCCGTGGGTCGCGCCCAACGATCGCCGCCCGCCGATCACCCTGCAAATATGAAGCGTCATACAAGACGCGTCATATATGAAGCTTCATTTAAGAAGCTTCATATAAGCAGTATGTTGACGCCATTTCCTTAGTAATCTCAGCCCCTTACGTACGCGAAGCTCCCGTCTGCGCCGCGTTAACCTTTCAAACCAATTGCGCTCCCCACAAATCGCCACCATATCAGGCCGTTAATGACGCGCGGCGCAACACCCCTCCCCCGCGCGCGATCCAGATTCAGTCTTGCCTTTTTGCCATTTCCCCCCTAATGGAGCGGCTTCACGCGGCACTTACACCCTTGGAGGATTGCCGCCTTTACATATTGGAGAATTATCATGGCCGAGATGCCAAACATCATCGCCACACCACGTACGGGGACCGGCAAGGGGGCCGCCCGTCAAGCCCGTCGCGACGGACTTGTCCCAGGTGTTGTCTACGGCGGCGGCGAAGAGCCGATCGCGATCAACGTAAAATTCAACGAACTGCTGAAACAGCTCAAAGCCGGTCGTTTCCTTTCCACCCTCTTCAACCTCAAAGTTGAAGGTCAGGAAGATGTTCGCGTGATCTGCCGTAACGTGCAGCGCGATGTTGTAAAAGACCTGCCCGTTCACCTCGACCTGATGCGTCTGCGCCGGACCTCCCGCGTAAACCTGTTTGTTCCGGTTGAATTCATCAACGAAGAAACCTCCGTTGGCCTGAAACGCGGCGGTGTTCTGACAGTTGTGCGCAACGAGATCGAACTGAAAGTGACAGCGGGCAACATCCCTGACGCGATCGAAATCGATCTGGCCGATCTGGATGTGGGCGACATCGTTCACATTTCCGACGTGACCCTGCCAGAAGGCTCGCGCCCGATGATTACAGACCGTGATTTCGTGATTGCGAACATCTCTGCACCGTCCAGCCTGAAATCTGCGGATGACGAAGCTGAAGACGAAGCAGCAGCACCGGCAGAAGACGCCGCTGAAGAATAAGCCTTACCGGCGATTTTTCCCGAACCCCGCGTGTTCCCTTGAACGCGCGGGGTTTTTCTTTGCGCTTTTGGCATCCCGCAGCGATACCCGTTATAAAGCCAGCGAATCGACGTCGCGCCAGAGGACACCCCACATGCAAATATTTGTCGGCCTTGGAAATCCCGGCCCGAAATACGCCAAGAACCGGCATAACATCGGTTTTATGGCGCTCGACCGGATTGCTTCGGATCACGGCTTCGCCCCGTGGCGCAACAAGTTTCAGGGCAAGGTCTCTGAAGGGCGGCTTGGCAGCGAAAAGGTGATTCTGCTTAAACCCGAAACCTTCATGAACCTCTCCGGCCAATCCGTGGGCGAGGCTTTGCGTTTTTATAAAGCCACCATAGAGGATCTGACGGTTTTTCACGACGAACTGGACCTTGCACCGGGCAAATGCCGCGTGAAACAGGGCGGCGGTCATGCGGGTCACAACGGCCTGCGCTCCATCCACCAACACGTGGGCGAGGCCTATGCCCGTGTGCGCATCGGCATCGGTCATCCGGGTCGCAAAGAGGCCGTGGCAGGCTATGTCCTGCACGATTTTCCCAAAGCGGATGAAAACTGGATCGACGATCTGCTGCGCGGCATGTCGGACGGCGCGGCGGACCTTGCCGCAGGAGACAGCGGCCGGTTCATGAACGCCGTCGCCCTACGCGTCGCCCCGCCCCGATCCTCCGCCACTTCCCCCAAGCCTGCCCGTGCCGCAGCAAAGCCGGAACAACCGGATGCAAAGAAACCGGAACCAACGCCGGAACCGCAAAAAGACACCCGCAGCCCGCTGCAACGCCTGAAGGACAAATTCTCTTAGCCGGCACAGCCCCACCCCGCTGCACAGCACCCATCACCGCCTCTTTAGAATAATTCTAAATCTTGACAGTGCGCCGATGGAAGCGCATATCTAAGGCAACCTTCCAAAAGGATGTAAATGACATGTTTATCCAAACCGAAAGCACCCCGAACCCGGCCACGTTGAAATTCCTGCCCGGTCAGGCGGTTCTGTCCACCGGCACAGCCGATTTCCCCACCGAAGAGGCGGCACAAGCCTCTCCTCTGGCGCAGCGCATCTTTGGTGTGCAGGGCGTAACAGGGGTCTTTTTCGGGCCGGATTTTGTCACCGTCACAAAGAACGAACAGACCGAATGGAACCACGTCAAACCCGCAATTCTGGGCGTGATCATGGAACATTACCAATCCGGCCAGCCGGTCATGGGCGCGGATGCGGAAAACTCCGGTCACAAGGAACACACCGGCGAAGACGGCGAGATCGTGCAACAGATCAAGGACCTGCTGGACACCCGCGTGCGTCCGGCTGTGGCGCAAGATGGTGGCGACATCACCTTTCACGGCTTTGATCGCGGCGTGGTCTACCTGCACATGCAAGGCGCCTGCGCTGGCTGCCCGTCTTCGACCATTACCCTGAAAATGGGCATCGAAAACCTGCTGCGCCACTATATCCCCGAAGTGACCGAGGTACGCCCTGTTGCCGCCTGAACCGCTTACTCTGGCGTTTGATACAGCAGCCGCGCATTGCGCGGCTGTCCTGTTTCAAGGGCCGAACATGCTGGCACGAACCGTCGATCCCATGTCCAAAGGACAGGCGGAACACCTGTTGCCTATGCTTGAAACCCTTTTGCAGTCTGCAGGGTGCAGCTGGGCCGATCTTGACACGCTGGGTGTCGGCATCGGACCGGGTAATTTTACCGGCATTCGCATCTCTGTCGCAGCGGCGCGCGGTCTGTCGCTGTCGCTGAACCGGCCCTGCATCGGTATCTCGCGGCTCGACGCTATTGCCTATGGCAGTGCCGGACCGCAGACGGTGGTGGTCGATGCCCGCCAGAACCGCGTCTATCACCAAAGCTTTGACAACGGCGTTGCCCTTTCGGATGTGGCGCTTGTTGCGCTCGACAGCCTCGCGGGGGATCAAAGCTTTCTCTCTGACGGCCCGCTTGATCTCGGCTCGCTAAGCCTTATCAGCGCCGAAGACATGATCCGCAACACCGGCGCGTTGGTGCAGTTGCGCAGGAATGACGAACACCCCCGCCCCGCACCGCTATACGTCCGCGCACCGGATGCGGCGCTGCCGTCCGAACAACCACCGCGCATTCTGCCGTGACACCGAGCCGAATGGCAGAGATTCACGGCGCCTGTTTCACACAGCCCCGCCCGTGGTCCGCGACAGAGCTTGCAGCCCTCTGTGCTTCGCCGCTCTGTCTGGTGAAATCCTGTGATCAGGGCTTTGCAATTGCCCGCCGCGCCGGACCGGAGGCTGAATTGCTAACCATCGCAGTTCATCCCGATGCCCGCCGCAAAGGAAAGGCACGCACGCTCCTGTCTGCGCTGCTGCAAGAGCTGCGAGCCACCGGCTGTGAAGAGATCTTTCTTGAGGTGGTCGAACACAACACAGCAGCGATTGCGCTGTATGAGGCTGCGGGCTTTGGCAAACTCTCCTATCGGAAAGACTACTACAGAGGGCCGGAGGGCGGAACCGCTGCCGCCCTCGTCATGCACAAAACGCTCTAACCTCGACCGACAAATGGCATATCCCGCGCCATTACATTCATAAACAGAACATTCGCCTCCAGCGGCAATCCGGCCATATGCAGCACCGCATCCGCCACATGCTGTACGTTCATCGTCGGCTCTGGCTTTACAGATCCATCCGCCTGAAGGATCCCCTCCACCATCTGTGAAACCATCTCTGTGTGGGCATTTCCGATGTCGATCTGGCCGCAGGCGATGTTTACCGCCCGCCCGTCCAGCGCCAGCGTTTTGGTCAACCCGCTGATCGCATGCTTCGTGGCCGTATAGGGTGCCGATCCAGGACGGGGTGTTGTCGCAGAAATCGACCCGTTGTTGATGATCCGACCCCCTTGGGGAGACTGCCCGCGCATGATCCGCCAGGCGGCACGGGCGCAGAGGAAACTGCCGGTCAGGTTGATCTCCACACAGTTGCGCCAGTCCGCCACGTCCATTTCATCAATCATCGCCCCCGCCACCCCGGTGCCGGCATTGTTGAACAGCGTGTCAATTCGACCAAAGCGGGCGGCAATCCGGTCGAACGCCGCCTCTACCTGCGATTCCTCCGTGACATCGCAGGGCACAGCAAACCCCGCTTCCTGCCCCTGCGCCACTTCCTCTAGGGCGCTGGCCCGCCGGCCAATCAATCCCACGTTCCAACCAGCCGCCAGAAAAGCCTGCGCCGTTGCCTTGCCGATTCCACTGCCCGCACCGGTGATTACAATCGTCTGTGCCATGTCGCTTTTGTCCTTCTGCTGCCTGACCTGCCAGAGTTCTGGCCCAGCCCGGCGGCTTTGTCTAGGCAATCCGCGCGGTTCCCACCCAAGCATTCCGCATGAAAAACTGCCGTTAAGTCCAGAGCATACCTTGGAAACCTGCCAACTGGCCGGTTGCCCGAAGCGCCCTGCGCGCGTATACCGTTAAGGACCTGAACGATAAGAGGTTACACGCCCGTGGACGCGATCACCCTGACCCCCGACATGATAGTTGTGCTGGCTTTGCTCGGCTTTACCGTCCTGCTGTTTGTAACCGAAATTGTCCGCGTTGACGTGGCAGCGGTGATCGTGATGGTGCTGCTTGGCGGGCTGAGTTACCTGCCGGGCCTTGGCGGTCTGATAGAGATCAATCACCTGTTCGACGGCTTTGCCTCTAACGCGGTGATCTCGATTATTGCGGTGATGATCCTTGGCGCAGGGCTCGACAAGACGGGGCTGATGTCCACTGTGGCCGCGACGATCCTGAAATACGGCGGCACAAGCGAGCGGCGAATCATCCCGATTATTTCCGCCACTGTCGGCTTTATCTCCAGCTTTATGCAGAATGTCGGCGCCGCTGCGCTGTTCCTGCCGGTGGTTTCGCGGATTTCCTCGCGCACCAATATTTCCATGTCCCGTCTGCTGATGCCAATGGGCTTTTGTGCGATCCTTGGCGGCACAATGACATTGGTTGGCTCCTCCCCGCTGATCCTTTTGAACGACCTGATCGACACGGCGAACCTCGACCTGCCCGCCGATGCCCAGATGGAACATTTCACCCTGTTCGCTGTCACCCCGATCGGTCTTGCACTGGTGCTGACAGGGATCGCCTATTTCGTTCTGTTCGGACGTTGGGTGCTGCCGGGGTCTACCCAGAAAGACGATGCAACCTCCGGTCAGACCATGAATGCCTATCTCAAACGGCTTTACGGGCTGAAGGCCGACATTGTTGAGGTTGAGATCCCAGAGGGCAACATCCTGCTCGGGGAAACCTTTGCCGATCTGATGGAAGTACACCACTGCTATATCATCGGCAGCTACTTTCAGGGGCACCGTTGGGTTGCCCCCTTGGTGACGACCGAAATCACCACACCCTGCCGGCTTGCCATTCTGGGTCGTCGCAAGGTGATAGAGGAAATGGCAGATATTTACGGGCTGGAGATCAAACCCAACCTCGATATTTTTGCCGAAGAATTTGCCCCGACCAAAAGCGGCGTGGCAGAAATCGTGGTGCCGCCGGACAGTCAGGTGATCGGCAAGACCGCTCAGGAACTGGCCCTGCGCAAGACCTATGGCATGTCGATGCTGGCGATCCACCGCGGCGAAGACACCATGAGCCATGTGGAAGACGAAGACCATGAGGCCACCCGCATCGGGCTGGTCCCGTTCCGTGCCGGTGATACGCTCGTGGTGCATGTGCTTTGGGAAAATCTGGTGCGCATCAAAAAAGGCCGCGACTTTGTCGTTGTCACAACCGACTTCCCCCAAGAAGAACTGCGCCCGCAAAAGGTCGGCTGGGCGATCCTGTTCTTCATCCTCGCGCTTGGCCTGATCCTCTTTACCGATATGCGCCTGTCTTTGTGCCTGCTGACAGGGGCTGTGGGCATGATTGTCACCCGCGTGATCAATATGGACGAAGCCTATAACGCGGTCGGCTGGAATACGGTCTTCCTGCTCGCCTCGCTGATCCCGCTTGGACAGGCGGTGCAGATGACGGGCACGGCGGAATGGATCGCACAGGGCGTGCTCGCAGTGTTGGACGGCTGGCCGATCTGGTCCTTGCAAGCGGGCGTGGCCATCCTTGCCACCATCTTCACCCTGATCATGTCCAATGTCGGCGCGACAGTCCTTCTGGTCCCGCTTGCGGTTTCCATCGCAATCGCATCGGGCGGCGATCCGGCGATTTTTGCCATGACCGTCGCAATTTCCACTTCGAACTCTTTCCTGATCCCCACCCATCAGGTCAACGCCTTGATCATGGGTCCCGCTGGCTACCGCGTGGTGGATTTCATGCGCACGGGCGGCATTATGACCGTGCTGTTCCTGATTGTATCACTGGTGATGATGAATATCGTTTTCTAACGTGCAGGCCGGCTTCTTCTGGCAAAAATATCCCGGGGTCTTAGGGGCAGCGCCCCTAAAATCACTTCGCCAGCCCGTCCCTACGCAGTCTGCTCACTCCGGCGTGGCAGGCTGCTCTTCCAGCTCCAGAACAGGGGCCGCCACACGGCGCAGATCGTCAACGCCAAGGGGCGCTGTCGGTTTTGCCAGCATATAGCGCGTGACCCAATGCAGACGGTGTTCCGCCCGTGTGATCGCGACATAGGCCAGACGTTTCCACAGTGCGATGCCCGCCTCGGTGCGTCCGGCGCGACTGGCCGCGTAAATATCCGGCGCAAACACCTGCACATCCCCCCATTGCGACCCCTGCGCCTTGTGGATCGTACAAGCGGCCCCGTGCACAAAGGCCGCCCCCATCCGCGCGGCAGAGGGGATGAAGGGTTCTTCCTGATCGGGCAGTTCAATCTTGATGATCGTCGCAGCCGAAACCTGCGGGTCCTCTGCGCCAATCACATGCAACCGCGAGAAACCGGGCTTGCGTCCCTCTCCCAGATACACCGCCTGCGCGCCTTTGATCAGACCACGGGCCTCCAGATCAATCCGTTTTTTGCGGTGTTTCATCGGCAGTTCCAGACCGTCACAGATCAGCGGCTCGCCGGGCAGCAGCATCTCGGGTGGCGCACCAAAGGCGTTGCGAAAGGCATGGATCAGGCGGATGCGGGTGGCATTGCGCCAGACCAGAACCGGCGCCCGCGCCATAGCAGAGGCATCCACACGGGGCGAAACGATCACCCGGTCATCCCTGCGCGCGGCCTCTTCGATCATCCGCTCGAACTGGGAAAATTCCAGTGCCGGATCGCTCAGCGCATGGGCCAGATCCAAGATCGGGTTGTCATCCGCCTGACGGTGCACACGGTTAAGGTACAGCTTGCGCGGTTCGGGCAGATCGTCAAACGCCATACTGCCCGATTGCCCCACCGGAGCAAGCTGTGCAGGATCACCAAACAGGATCAACGTTGAAAAGATTTCTTGCAAATCTCCAAGCTGCTTGTCGTCCAGCATCGAGGCTTCATCCACAAACCCCACATCCAGCGGATCTTCGCGGCGTTTCCAGCCGACGATAAAATCAGATCCGCGCAGCCCCGCCACCGCCAAAGCACCGGGAATGGACTTATTGGTTTCGTAAAACTGCGCCGCCCGATCAAGCGCGAGATCACTTAGCCCTTCGATCTCGGGCTTCTCGGCATTTCCTGCCAGCCATTCGGCAATCTTTTCATACTCCGGATCGTACATTGGTGTGTAAAGGATCCGGTGAATGGTCGTCGCCGCAACGCCACGGTTGCGCAGAACGCTCGCCGCTTTGTTGGTGGGCGCAAGGATTGCGAGTGTGCGTCTTTCCTTGCGGGCGCGCCCTTCGTAATCGCCACTGATCGTATCCACACCCGCCTCGGTCAGCGCATCGGCAATCCGGGCCAGCAGCATCGTCTTGCCCGACCCCGCCTTACCCAAGAGCGCCAGTGTTTGCTGTTTGCCAGTGGTTTCGGGAATCAGCATCCCGTTTTCCAAATCCACACCCGAGGCTTTCAGCACCTCGGCCACAGCATCATAGGCGCTGGCTTGATCTTCGGAAAACTGCATGGCCTCGGGTCCGGTCTTGTTTCGCGCCAACATAGCGCAACACCCCGCCGGACTGAACGGCTTTTTATGATTGGCGCAGGGAAACTTGTGCCTGCAAGTCCGCTTGCCGCACGCCGCTCTCGGGAGCAAAGGCCGCGGTAAACCATTCTGCAGATTGCGCCACAGAGACTCCGGCCGCCAAGGCCAGCCTCTCACGAACCGAGCCGGAAAATTCCCACAGCCCGACCGCAACCCGCTGGCGTCCCTGCCCCTGCGCCCCGAGGATTTCCGGCGCCCATCCCAATCGACGGTAAATCCGCACCATTCGCGCATCAAACACCCCGATAGCGTGACGCAGATGAAAGCCCAAACCGACTTCACAGCCCGCAAGCATTATTGCCGCTGAAATGCGCCCTGCCTGACCGCCCGCGTGTGGGGTCAGGCAGAACCGCGTGCTTTCCCAGATCAACGGGCTGGTTATGGCCCCACCAGTCACATCACAGAAATGATCGTTAACCATACACGGCCCCGTGGTGGGCAGCACCCGCATAGAGCCACCGTGACGGCCATCGGGCTGCTGCCAGATCGCATAAAGCGGGTTCATCCGGTCATAGGCGTCCTGCTCCCAGCCGCGCCGGTCAATGCTCAGATCCCAGCCAAGCCGGTCGTAGAACTGGGATTTGCGGTCACGGAACATCGTGTCCTGTAACAGGGGAAAGCGGTCAATTTCATCGGCGTAAAGGTAACGCAGCATGGGAAACCTCCGGAGGCGGACCGCCGGCGGAATGCATGACAGGCAATGCGCAGGCGATCCTGATTTCAAGATCAACTGCGTCCAGACTTCGATAATTTTGGTTAACAACTCATCACCGCGCGCAACGGTAAGGATTCATTAACATCAGGTTAACACCCTAAAACACTGTTCCTAAATGCTAATCAATCCGCGCGCCATTGCTTTGGCGACAGCATGGGTGGTGTTGGACGCGTTCAGCTTGGAACGCGCGGATTCAATATAGACCCGCAGGGTATGTTCAGAGATCTTCAGCCGTTCCGCCGCACGCCCCCTGTTCAACCCCGCCCCAAGCAAGCGCAGCGCATCGGTTTCCCGTGGTGACAACACAATATAGTTGCCGTCAACTTCGGGAAATTCCAGCGCCCGAATGCTGGCATGAATATAGTGACCGATCAGCAAAAGGTTCGGCATATGGGTGTCAAGAAAACGGGCCCAAACCTCGTCCGAACAGGTATGACTGATAGAGAACAGTGCAAATTCACCGTGGGGACCGCGCACCGGAACCGATACCCCCTGATTGCCAACCCCACCGTCCTGAGCTTCCTGAAAAAACCGTCGTGCCGGCTTCTTTTCCCAATCCAGCGATTTCCAGTTGTAGGGATGGAACCGCTGGAACGCCCCGAGAACAACGGGATCCACGCGGTATAATTCTTCGCATTCGTAATACTCGGCCCAATCCTGACCATATGTCGCGAGGGCGTAAGGATCCCCCTGACTGTTCACTGAATGATAAACAACGTGGTCAACCTGAAAGATATGTCTCAGCTCTGCGACCACTGTGTTCAATTCGACCAGAGATTCACATTGCTCCACGCGTTCGAGAAACGCTGCTATTTGATTTTGCATCACCCTCCGCCACCGCCAGATTGCGGGCCTTTGTTGTTGTCTCTGCCACAGCAACATGGATGGTATCGTCCAACTGCTCTGCCAACCGTCCCAACTGGTTCTGGTTCGCAAAATTCTTGAGGTCTTTAAGGACTGAGATGATCCATTCTTGTGACATAATTAGTCTCGTTTACAAAGGTTAACAGGAAGTTAATACAACTATACCACGAGTAGTTTTATACAGAAAATCGCCGTAGTAAACTCACCGGAAATAGCGAGTGTGGTTTATTTATCTTCCCAAAGGTAAACAGGAATCCGTCCGGCAGCCGCCCGCTTCGCACAAAAAAGGCCCGCAATCCGGCGCTGGATTGCGGGCCATTTGGTCAGGGTTTAACGGCTCAGAATCTGGCCTGGCTCGCCTCAAGGGTATCCTCAAAGGTGCGCAGGCCGGTTTGCGTAGCGCTCACCAGAACCGCCATATTGCCCGGCTTGTGCTCGTTCTTGCGCATCTTGATATGCGCGTCCGGAATCTGGTCCCAAGAGAACACTTCGGACATGCAAGGATCAAGACGGCGTTCCATCATCAGTTTGTTCGCCGCAGCAGCCTGTTTCAGGTGGGCAAAGTGGGACCCCTGAACACGTTTCTGGTGCATCCAGACATATCGCGCGTCCATCGTCAGGTTATAGCCGGTCGTCCCCGCACAGATCACAACCATACCGCCCTTTTTACAAACGAAGGTCGAAACAGGGAAGGTAGACTCGCCGGGGTGTTCAAACACCATATCAACGTTATTGCCCTTGCCGGTAATGTCCCAGATGGCCTTACCGAACTTGCGCACCTCACCGAACCATTCTTTATAAGCATCGGTGTTCACCTCGGGCAATTGGCCCCAGCAGTTGAAATCCTTGCGGTTGATCACGCCTTTGGCGCCAAGGGACATCACAAACTCGCGCTTGTCTTCGTCCGAGATCACGCCGATGGCGTTGGCCCCTGCGGTGTTGATCAACTGGATCGCAAAACTGCCCAAACCGCCAGACGCGCCCCAGACCAGAACGTTCTGACCGGGTTTCAGTGTATGAGGACGATGACCGAACAACATGCGGTATGCGGTGGCCAGCGTCAGGGTGTAACAGGCGCTTTCTTCCCATGTCAGGTGCTGCGGACGGGGCATCAGTTGTTGTGCCTGAACCCGCGTGAACTGGCCAAACGACCCGTCCGGCGTTTCATAGCCCCAGATGCGCTGACTGTCGGAATACATCGGATCGCCGCCGTTACATTCTTCGTCGTCGCCATCGTCCTGATTACAGTGGATGACAACCTCATCGCCCACTTTCCAGCGTTTAACCTTTTCACCCACAGCCCAGATGATACCCGAGGCATCCGAACCTGCGATGTGGTAATCTTCCTTGTGCACATCGAACGGGCTGATTGGAATGCCAAGTCCGGCCCAGACCCCGTTGTAGTTCACACCGGCCGCCATGACGAAGACCAGTACTTCGTTGCTGTCGAGCTTGGGGGTCTCGACCACTTCCACCTTAAAGGATTTGTCCGGCTCGCCGTGGCGTTCACGGCGGATCGTCCAGGCGTACATTTCTTTGGGCACGTGACCCAAAGGAGGAATTTCCCCGACTTCGTAGAGGTCTTTTTCGGGGGCTTCATATCCGGCGTCGAGTGGGGCCATGATTTAATCTCCTGCGTTAGGCAATTCCGGTAACGAGTCACTGTATCGCTACGTTGACACGATCAATGCCGCGATGCAGCAAAAATCGCAAGAGCAATAATCATAAAAAAATGATTATTTTGGCGAAATTTAATTGCGCGGCGGATTTTGGCGGGAATTTGGCCTGGGACTGCCCATGAAAAAAGGGGGGCCAAGCCCCCCTTCCCGTAGCGTCAACGCTGTAACCGGCTTCAGACAGCCAGTTGCGGAATGATTTGTTTCTTGCGGCTGACCACGCCGGGCAGGACAACCGTGTCGCCCGCCACTGTCGCACCGAACGATTTCTCAGCAACAGTTTTCACCAGATCGTTGGACACAAGCAGCGTGGATTCTTCTTTCAGAATATCCACAACGAACAGCAGAACCTGATCGACACCATCTTCACTGGCCACTGCGGTCATGCTGTCCATCAGGCTTGCCTTGCGGTCCAGAACGATTGCAGGGGTTGTGGTTTCCAGAACGGACACACGGAACGCCTTGCCGCCCACTTCGTATTTTTTGGAGTCCATACGCAGCAGTTCCGCATCGGAAAACGCCGAGACATCGGATTTCGCCGCAAACATTTCCGCTGCATATTCGGCAATATCCACACCCAGTTCCGCTGCCAAAGATTTCGCCCGCGTAACATCCACATCCGTTGTGGTCGGAGAGCGGAACTCCAGCGTGTCAGAGATAATGCAGGACAGCATAACGCCTTTGATCGCATCCGGCGCTTTGGCCAGATCGTCGCCCATCAGATCGGCCATGATGGTTGCAGTACAGGCCAGCGGGCGCACGGTGATGTTGATCGGGCCTTTGGTCTTGATCCCGCCCACCAGCAGGTGATGGTCGATGATTTCAAGGATGTTTGCGTCATTGATGGAAGCGGGCAGTTCGGCAGGGTTGTTGGTGTCAACGATCACCACATCATCGCCTTCAGCCACATCAGAGATAATTTCCGGCTGCTCGAACCCCCAACGTTTCAGAACAAATGCAGCTTCGGTGTTTGGCGTGCCCAGCAATTTGGCAGCCGCGCTTTGACCTTTGATCTCGTTCAGGTACCAGGCCCATACGATTGCGGAACCGGTTGCGTCTGTATCGGGGGCCATATGGCCAAAAACTTGGATCATTTCATCTTTTCCATGCAAAATTGGGGTGTTCGCGGCGCTTATAGCCGCGCCGGTCCAAGCTGTCACTACTCTGTGATGCAATGCACCCCTGCGCTCAGCGCAAATGGGCAATAGCGTTGGCGTAATAGCGCACCACCTCTAACTGATCGGGCTGCAACACAAAGCGCCCCTCCCGTTCCACCAGCGCACGGCGCAGCACCAACATCCGCAATCCGACCTCTACCGCATAATCCAGACGTTTGCGCGGGATGTGCATATGCGCCCCGTTAGAGAGCAACCGCTCCAGTTCTGCCTCGGCAAGCTGCTGAACCTCTGCCGAAGTCAGCGGAGTGTCCCCCTGATCGAGCAAGACAGTAGACACCAGTGACACCGGCAGCACCGGAATCACCCGCCCCACCTGATACATAAGGGCCTTCCCCAGATCGGCAGTCATTCTTTCGTGACTGACAGTCTCCTTTCCCGCCAAAAACGACTTGAGCGAGATCGGCACGCCGAAACTGACGCTGGCATAGCCGAATTTATAGAACCGCCCCGTCAGCCGCAGCCACAGATGACGCACCACAAAATGCACAAAAGTCCAGAGCTTGAAGAAAACGCCGGTCTTTTCCCCACGGTTCGCCGCCAGCAGTACGCGGTCCTCAAGCACGCGGTCATAGTTCACGCCCACCGGCACAAACACCACATCCCGTTCCTGTTCGGGGTTAAAATCAGAGACAATATAATTCAACAGCCCCAGCTTTGCCGGTCGCAGGCTGCCATCCCGAGACAAGCTGCCCTCTGGAAAAACGGCCTGCGTCACCCCTGCGGCTGTGGCCATCTGCACATAGCGGGACAAAACCCGCCGGTAGAGCAGATTGCGCGATTTGCGCCGGATGAAATAGGCGCCGGTGGAGCGAATCAACTGTTTTAACGGCCAGACCCGCGCCCACTCCCCCACCGCATAGGACAGCGCAGAACGGGAGGCTGCAAGAAAAGTGACGATCACGTAATCCATATTGGAGCGGTGATTCATCACAAACACCACCGTCGCATTCGGGTCCATCTTTTGCAGCGCCCCTTCGTCCACATAGCCCAGCCGCACCCGATAGAGCGCACGGCTTAACCAACGGGCAAAGCGGATGCCAAAGCCGAAATAGGCAAAAGCCGAAAAGGAGGGAACGATCTCGCGGGCGTAGCGCATCGCCATGTCAGCGGCCACATGATAGGGAATGCCTTCGTCATTGGAATGCTCAAGCACCGCTTCCATCACCTGAGGGTCATGGGCCAGACGGTCCACCATCACCTGCCGTTGTGTCAGCTTGAAGGGCTGGATCTGCAATTGCAGTTTGGTGTTCAACTGCTCTATTGCGCGGTTGAAACGGCGGCGCAGATACCAGCGCACCGACGGCATGAGGATGCGATCCAGCAATCCCGCCAGCGCCAGCAATCCCGCGACCCAGACGACCCAGACCTGTATTTCAACCGTTTCAAACATTCCGCACAGATGTAGCCTGAATCCCGCGTCCCGCCAATTCTTTACTTGCGCTATGTAACAGGACCAGAAACAGGCCACGGCGCCCGCGCCCTAGCCTATCGCCACGTCGCGGCTTGAAATTTTCTGCGCACGAATATTATACAGACGGTTGCAATCGGGTAATTTTATAACTTATGCTGCGGCGCAGCACAGATCGGAGTCGCAACACATGACACAAACACCTGACCGCCCCTGGCTCTTCCGCACATATGCGGGCCATTCCACCGCCAAAGACAGCAACGCGCTGTATCGTGGCAACCTTGCCAAAGGCCAAACCGGCCTTTCTGTGGCCTTCGATTTGCCAACCCAGACAGGCTATGACAGCGATCACGAACTGGCCCGTGGTGAAGTGGGCAAGGTCGGCGTTCCAGTGGCCCATCTCGGCGACATGCGGGCTCTGTTCGACGATATTCCCCTTGAAAAGATGAACACCTCCATGACGATCAACGCCACCGCGCCGTGGCTGCTGGCGCTTTATATCGCTGTGGCCGAAGAACAGGGCGCGGATGTGAAAAAACTCCAAGGCACGGTTCAGAACGACATTATCAAGGAATACCTCTCACGGGGCACCTATGTCTGTCCGCCCAAACCCTCCCTGCGGATGATCACCGATGTGGCGGCTTACTGCTATACAAATGTGCCGAAATGGAACCCGATGAACGTCTGCTCCTACCATTTGCAAGAAGCAGGCGCGACACCGGAACAGGAACTCGCCTTTGCGCTCGCCACCGCCACAGCCGTGCTGGATGACGTGCGCGGCAAGGTCCCTGCCGAAGATTTCGCCACCGTGGTGGGACGCATTTCCTTTTTCGTAAATGCCGGCATCCGGTTCGTCACCGAAATGTGCAAAATGCGTGCTTTCGTCGATCTCTGGGATGAAATCTGCGAACAGCGCTACGGCGTCACAGACCCCAAAATGCGCCGCTTCCGCTATGGCGTGCAGGTCAACTCCCTTGGCCTGACCGAACAACAACCCGAAAACAACGTCTACCGCATCCTGATCGAAATGCTGGCCGTGACCCTGTCGAAAAACGCCCGCGCCCGTGCGGTGCAACTGCCCGCATGGAACGAAGCGCTCGGCCTGCCCCGCCCATGGGACCAGCAATGGTCCCTGCGGATGCAACAAATCCTCGCCTTTGAAACCGACCTGCTGGAGTATGACGACCTGTTTGACGGCAACCCTGCCGTAGATCGCAAGGTGGAGGCGCTGAAACAGGGCGCACGGGACGAGCTGGCCCAGATCGACGGCATGGGCGGCGCAGTTGCAGCCATCGAATATATGAAGGGCCGTCTGGTGGACTCCAACTCTGCACGGCTGGGCCGGATCGAATCCGGCGACACAACTGTTATTGGCGTGAACAAATACACCGAAGGCGCAGACAGCCCGCTGACTGCGGGTGACGGTGCGATCATGGTGGTGGATAAAGCCGCCGAAGCGGACCAGATTTCCCGTCTGGAACAATGGCGGGCGGATCGGGACGATGGCGCGGTCAAAGCCGCGCTGGACGATCTGCGCCGCGCCGCCCAAGACGGCAGCAACATCATGCCCGCCTCTATCGCCGCCGCCAAAGCAGGCGTGACCACAGGCGAATGGGGCAGCGCCATCCGCGCCGTCTTTGGCGAATACCGCGCCCCCACCGGCGTTGGCAAATCCGTCTCGAACCAGACCGAAGGGCTGGACCAGATCCGCGAGGCGGTGGACGCCGTCTCCGACAAACTCGGCCGTCGCTTGAAATTTGTTGTCGGTAAACCGGGACTGGACGGCCATTCCAACGGCGCCGAACAAATCGCCGTGCGCGCACGGGATTGCGGCATGGACATCACCTATGAAGGCATCCGCCTGACACCGGAACAAATCGTCAATGCCGCGCTAGAGGAACAAGCCCATGTGATCGGCCTGTCGATCCTCTCCGGCTCTCACGTGCCGCTAATAGAAGATGTCCTCAAACGCATGAAACTGGCCGGCCTCTCTGACGTACCGCTGATTGTCGGCGGCATCATCCCCGAAGACGACGCCAACCACCTGCGCGCGCTCGGCGTGGCCAAAGTCTACACCCCGAAAGACTTTGAACTGAACACAATCATGATGGACATCGTCGCCCTTCTGGACAGCAAAGCAGTGGCCGCAGAATAACTCCGCCCCGCTTCAATGTTCCAAAAATACTCCCGCCGGAGGGGTATATCCTTCGTATCAAGCGCTTTCACAAACGCTCTGAGATTTAAATCGTGCTTTAATAAGAGTGCGGTAGCGTCTCATCGCGGTCCGGAAATTCCCGGGCAGTGCCATCTGCGTTTGTAGATATTTCGGAGGTACACATATGGCAAAATCCAATTTCTTTACAGTCGCACAGTTAAAGTCCCTGCCGCCTGGCAAGCATTGCGATGGACAGGGGTTATGGTTGTTTAAAAGGAAAGACGGCGGGGCACAATGGACCTTCCGGTTTTCCCTGTTCGGTCGTCAACGCGAGATGGGGCTCGGCTCCTATCCTCTCCTATCCCTCGCAGAGGCCCGCAGAGCGGCCCATGACGTGCGGCGGATTGTGGCGAACGGGGATGATCCGATCAAGATCAAGCGGCGGCAGAGAAACCATGCAAGCGCACAGGAAGGTCGGTTCCATGTTCTGGCCTATGCTGCATTTGATGCCCATCGCTCCACGCTGAAGCATGAAGGGTCGGACGGGATGTGGTTTAGCCCGATCAAGAACCATCTTCTGCCTCATCTGGGGATGATGCCGGTCGTCAAAATCGACCAACACGACATTAAACAAGCCCTTTCCCGCGGCTGGGAGACGTCTCCTGTTACAGCAAAGAAGGCCTTGTCCCGACTGAAGGTGATCCTGAGCTACGCCATCGCAGAAGGCTTTGGCGTGAACCTCGGCATCATTGACCAAGCCCGCATCCTGCTTGGTGCACCAAGACACACCGTCACCCACATTGCCGCGCTCGACTGGGCTGAGGCGCCTGCCTTTTACCAATCGCTTAGAGAGCT
>NZ_MDVX01000072.1 GCF_001719615.1 Neptunicoccus sediminis | reverse complement strand
CGCTTACTTGATAGCTTCGGAGCCTCTAGCGCAAGATAAGACCTCATAACCGTTATTTACCTCAAGTGTCACTTGAACGATAAAACGGATATCTTCCTCATCGTCTACGTGAAGAATTCTCTCCAATTTAGTCATAAAGCACCTATCTAAAGCTTAACCTTTGAATCCATCGATTGTAATTTTTTAATTTGGCCAATCCTTCACTAAGCACATTAACAACCGGAGCGTGTGCTGTACAACAGTTTCCAATTCAGCATTGACCGATCAGCCTTTAAAAACAAATGGCCCCAGATCAGATATTAAATGGTTCAGTTTAAATAAACACCAACCTCTTGGCGTGCGCGTATAGTATAATGGCCGAACTGCGTGCGGGACGTTGGTGCATAAGCGGGTTCCAAAATGGTCGGACGTAGTAGCACTGCCCTCAGACACTACATGGTAACAAATTAGAGGTCGGGATCAATTTTGCCGGACTGTACCAATTTAATTAGCAATTCTTCTGCTCGGGCTTTTCCATGTCCATAATGCTGAACAGTGCATTGTGCTTTTTCAATGTCGTCTCCGTATGCTGTGACAGTCAAAACGCCATGCGAATGGGTGTACTCTCCAGTGTAAGAACGATTATCGATTTTAATCGTTATGGCGGTCCTAATCAAAATATCACTCCATGTTAGACAGTGAAGGCGAGCCAACCGCCGGCACAACAACTTAAGATTAAATGTCCAGACTAAAGAATAGGGATTCTGCTCCGTTTCAACTTCAAATTGGGGAGATTACCATTGCACGCTACCTTCTAGTTTGGTGCTCCATATATTAGTTTTCTATCCGATTGCGTGGAACGCGAAAAACGCAGGAAAGTCCAGATTCGTCTATGTGTCGGTCTAATTGACCTCCAAGCTTATTCTCAACCATTAATTTAATAAGTTGAGTACCAAAGCCAACACGGGTAGGTCCATTTGGGGGGGCAACCAGTGGGGCAGCGCGTCGTTCGAACCATTTTAGAACCACTTGCTCAGTCGCCTCGCAATAGCTTGCACTAATTTTCAGTTGGATTTTCTCAAAATGTTCATTGTGTTTTAAAGCATTGGTTGCAAGCTCATTCAGTATAAGGGCTATCGGCATAACGCTCTCGTAGCCAACATGCAAATCGATTACGTCTAACTCGATCCGATCCTGCGCGGGAAATATTTCAATTGAATCAACGATTAACGAGTTTAAAGATGCTCCTTGGGTGGCGTTCTCTATCGCAACCCGATTGGCGTGGCCAACTGCAACAATACGGCCCAAAAAAGCCTCGTCGAGTTCGTCTTTGTTGCTCGCCGCACGTGAGCAACTACGGTAAATAGAAGCGAGTACGCTCAAGCTGTTTCCTACGCGGTGACTCATCTCACGTCGCAAGGTCTCGCGATGTTCTGCCTCTTGCTTTTGATGGATTGCTATTCCAATCTGGCTGCCAACTGTACTGAGCATTCGGAGGATATCGGCATCTAGTTTAGCTTTCTGAGAACCGAAGAACTCCAGAACAGCTTTAATCTCTCCTCCTTGCCAAATGGGCAGTGCGACAGCGGAAGCCAAGCCAACTTGCTTAAAAACCTGCCGCCTCAAAAAGTGCGGCGAGCTATCCACTTCGTTTAAAAATTTTAATTCTCCAAATTTCCATGCCAGTCCTGGCAAACCCTCGCCGCTAGCAAAAGTTAGTCGCTCCGTTTCATCTACAACTGGCTGAAGCCCTGGTCGCGTTATATACCAGATTCCCGAGGGGTGCAGGCGCGCATTCTCACCTCTTCCTTTAGCAAAAAGTAAATGGCCAGCGTTCATACCCACAACATTGCAGACGGCATCAAGGCAGAATTGTGCAAATTCATCAAAACTTACATCTTCGAGAAGCTTCTGCGCCACTGCGAGGAGAGCTTCGCTTTCTCGAGCACGCAGTTCTTGCCGTTCTTCAGCCGCCCGTTGCACCGAGATATCACGAGCGATCTTTGAAGCACCTACGATTTTCCCTGCAGCATTACGCACGGGTGAAACGGTTAGTGAAATCGGGATCAATGATCCATCTTTGCGTTTCCGGATCGTTTCAAAATGAGCGATCCTCTCGCCTCTGCTCAAACGTGCGATAAAGTCTGTTTCTTCATCTTCCCGATCAGCAGGGAAAAGCATCGTAATCGGTTGGCCAATAGCTTCTTCCGCAGAATAACCGAATAGTCGTTCTGCACCCGGGTTCCAGCTCCGAATAATGCTATCGAGACCCTTAGTGATGATGGCATCGTCGGAACCTTCCACGATAGCAGCCAGATACTGATGCATACTTTCCGATGTTTCCATTGCAACACTCATTATTGGTTGAAGGAGAAGAGATACTAACCGTAGCGGTTGGCAACGCAACATATTTTCTTGCTAGCACCACTGCGGATTAGTTAATGCTTTTGTTCAATTCTGAGACAGCAGAAATCAAAGCCCCGGGAAGTGCGGGTTTGCTAATAACAGGTGCACT
>NZ_MDVX01000071.1 GCF_001719615.1 Neptunicoccus sediminis | reverse complement strand
TGTTGATTTCCGTTGAGAAGTGACCCGGTAGCCTACAAAATTTTCACTGAGAATTGACCCATGTGAACACATTGCCCTGACGAATTTGTTCAGGGAGATATGGAGTGATAGACATGGGATTTTTGAGTGTCATTCGACGCTGGGCATTGCGTGACAAAATGCCAATTCGCGAGATAGCCCGGCGGACGGGCCTGTCTCGCAACACCATCAAGAAGTACCTGCGCGAGGGCGCGGTTGAGCCGAAGTTCAAGACGCCATCACGACCGAGCAAGCTGGATCCGTACGCGGATCGTTTGTCGGCTTGGCTGCTGGCGCAAACACGTAAGCCGCGCAAAGAACGGCGCACCGTGAAGCAAATGCACGCTGATCTGGTGAAGCTCGGTTATGGTGGATCGTACGGGCGCGTTGCGGCTTTTGCCCGCGCGTGGCGCGCAGACCGGCACCGTGCGGAGCAGACAACAGGGCGTGGCACCTACGTTCCGCTGGTGTTCCAGCCCGGCGAAGCCTTTCAGTTCGACTGGAGCGAGGACTGGGCGAACATTGGCGGCGAGCGGGTCAAGTTGCAGGTTGCCCATATCAAGCTGTCGCACAGCCGGGCGTTCCTTGTGCGGGCTTACCCCTTGCAAACACATGAGATGCTGTTCGACGCCCACTGGCATGCGTTCCGCGTCTTCGGTGGCGTCCCTGGGCGCGGCATCTACGACAATATGAAGACGGCCGTCGATCGTGTTGGTCGCGGCAAACAGCGCGACGTCAATGCCCGCTTCAAGGCCATGGCCAGCCACTATGTCTTTGAGCCTGAGTTCTGTAATCCGGCGGCGGGCTGGGAGAAGGGTCAGGTCGAGAAGAACGTCCGCGATGCGCGCAACCGTTTGTGGCAGGTCATGCCTGTCTTCACCGATTTGGACGAGCTGAACCAATGGCTGGAAGATCGTTGCATCGCCCTTTGGGCTGAGACACAGCACCGAACGCTCCCCGGGTCCATTGCCGATGTTTGGGAGGCGGAGAAGCCCATGCTGATGTCACTGCCACCAGCCTTCGATGGGTTTGTCGAGCACAGCAAACGGGTATCGCCCACCTGCCTCGTCACCTTCGAGCGCAACCGCTACAGCGTGCCCGCCAGCTTTGCGAACCGCCGCATCAGTTTGCATGTCTATCCGGATCGGCTGGTGGTGGTGGCCGAAGGCCAAACCGTTTGCACCCATGACCGGATCATAGAGCGGTCACACCACAAGCCAGGCAGGGTTATCTATGATTGGCGTCATTATCTGGCGGTGATCCAGCGCAAACCCGGGGCCTTGCGCAATGGTGCGCCGTTCACCGAGATGCCCGAAGCCTTCCGCCGTCTTCAGGATCACATGCTGCGCAAGGAAGGTGGTGACCGGGAGATGGTCGATATCCTGTCCCTGGTTCTGCACCACGATGAAGACGCCGTTCTATGTGCCGTAGACCTGGCGCTGGAAGCTGGCGTTCCAACCAAGACGCACATCCTGAACCTCCTGCACAGGCTGATTGACCGCAAGCAGACCGACCATCCCGAGGTTGACCCGCCAGATGCACTGGCCCTGGAAACAGCGCCAAAGGCCAACGTCGATCGATATGATGATCTGAGACAGGCCGGGGAGAAGCGCCATGCGTCATGACCCTGCAGGAGCCTCGATTGTGATCATGCTGCGCAGTCTCAAGCTGCATGGCATGGCACAAGCTGTCGAAGACTTGGTCGCCCAAGGCGCGCCCGCCTTTGAGGCCGCAACGCCGATGTTGTCCCAACTTCTCAAGGCGGAAATGGCCGAGCGGGAAGTGCGCTCAATTGCCTATCACACAAAGGTGGCGCGCTTCCCGTCCTACAAAGACCTTGCTGGGTTCGACTTCAAATCCAGCGAGATCAACGAGGCCACTGTCCGTCAATTGCATCGGGGCGAGTTCATGGAAAATGCGGAAAATGTTGTCCTGATCGGCGGCCCCGGCACGGGCAAAAGCCACATCGCAACCGCCATCGGCGTCCAGGCCATCGAGCATCACAGATGCAAAGTGCGCTTCTACTCGACTGTGGAACTCGTCAACGCGTTGGAACAGGAAAAGGCGCTCGGAAAGGCTGGAAAAATGGCTGAGATGCTCACCAAGGTCGACTTGGTTATCCTCGATGAACTCGGCTACTTGCCGTTCAGCCCGTCCGGCGGCGCGCTGTTGTTCCACCTCTTGAGCAAGCTCTACGAGCGCACCAGCGTGATAATAACGACCAACCTCAGCTTCAGCGAATGGGCTCAGGTCTTCGGAGATGCAAAGATGACCACCGCGCTGCTGGACCGGCTCACTCACCGCTGCCACATCCTGGAAACCGGCAATGACAGCTACCGCTTCAAGGCCAGTTCCGAGGCGGCAAAGAAAACAAGAAAGGAGATGCCAGCATTGACCACAACATGACCGCTGAGACATAAACAAGGGTGGGTCAAATCTCGGTGAAAATACCGGGTCACTTCTCAACGGAAATCAACA
>NZ_MDVX01000070.1 GCF_001719615.1 Neptunicoccus sediminis | reverse complement strand
GTAACCGCCTCATTGGTACCGCCTTCTTGGTGATCAGATAGGATGTTAAGTTCTGTCGTTATTGTCGTCGTTATGGACGTTGTTTAATGCGGAGCGAGATATGCGTCATGAAGTTATTGTCGGTGTTGAGCGCAGAAGGCGCTGGCGGGATGATGAGAAGCAGGCGATCCTCGAAGAGGTTGGCATGAATGGGGCCACCGTCACCGATGTTGCTCGTCGCCATGACATCACACGCCAACATATCTACCAGTGGCGCCGGGCACTGCGACGCAAGGGCCTTGAGGCAGTTTCCGACAGGACGGTGTTTCTCCCGTTGCCTCCTCAGACAAGCGACGAGGCGCCTGACGTGCCCGTAGCGGCACCAGCACCGGCACCCGAGGTTGAAATCATCTTGAGGAATGGCCGCAGGTTGCGCTGCGCACAGGATTTGCCGACGGCCAGCCTTCACCATCTCATTCGAGCGGTGGAGACGATATGATTGGTCCCGGAACAGGGGTGCGCGTGTATTTGGCCTGCGGCGTTACGGATATGCGCAAAGGGATCGCTGGCTTGTCAGCTATGGCGCAAGATGTGTTGCGGCAGAAGCCGGCTGGCGGTGCTGTGTTTGCATTCCGTGGACGACGTGGTGACCGGATCAAACTACTCTATTGGGATGGTCAGGGGTTTTGCCTCTACTACAAAGTGTTGGAGCGTGGCCGCTTCCCGTGGCCAAGCGCCGAAGATGGCGCGTTGCGACTGACCTCCGCGCAGCTTGCGATGCTCTGGGAGGGCATAGATTGGCGGCGTCCGCACTGGGGTGCGCCACCTGCACGGGTCGGGTGAATTTATTGCCGTTTTAGCTCTATTTATATGGAGTTTTGGCCTGGTTTTTGGTAGTCAGGTGCATGACCAAACCTGTCGAAAACCTGCCCGATGATCCCGCCGTTTTGAAGGCGATGATTGCTCTTTTGCAGGCAGAAAACGACAAGATGGCGACCACGTTGCGCGTCCATGACCAACTGGTCCAAGCTCTGCGATTGCGGATCGCCAAGCTGCAGAAGCTGGCGTTCGGCAAATCTTCAGAAAAGGTTGAACGCGAGATCGAGCAGCTGGAACTGGCACTTGAAGATCTCTTTGTTGCAATGGCTGAAGACGACGACCAGCCCATTGATGAAGGGCAAGACGAACCCGACGATGAAGATGTCTCGCCGGAACCCAAGCTGCGGCGCCGTCCGCGTGTCTCGGCAGAGACACCCCGTGAGCGCCGCGAACTCGATCCCGGCTCCTGTTGCCTGGATTGTGGCGGCGACCTGCGCATCGTCGGAGAAGATGTCAGCGAACTTCTCGATATGATTGCCGCGCAAATGAAGGTGATCCAAATCGCCCGGATCAAGAAGTCCTGCCGTCGCTGCGAGCGTATGGTGCAAGAGCCGGCCCCAAGCCGCCCGATCCCGGGAAGCATGGCCGGGCCGAACCTGCTGGCCCATGTTCTGGTCTCGAAGTTCGATGACCACCTTCCGCTCTATCGCCAGCACGAGATCTTTGCCCGTATGGGGGCAGACATTCCGGAGAGCACGCTTGTCGGCTGGTGCGGACGCGCCATGCGCACCCTTCAGCCGCTGATCGAGTTGATCGAAGCTGATGTGATGGACAGTGATCTGCTGCATGCGGATGATACGCCGATCCAGGTGCTGGATCGCTCGAAGAAGGACAAAGGGCTTGGGAAGGGCGTGAAGAAAGGTCGGATTTGGACCTATGTCCGAGATCAAAGGCCTTGGGCCGGGGCGTCTCCGCCCGCCGCAACTTATGCCTTTGCTCCGAACTGGAAAGAGGAGCACGTCCATAAGCACCTCTCTGGGACCCGGGGCATCCTTCAAGCCGACGGCTATAAAGGTTATGCCAAGCTGTATGAGCCGGAAGCTGACGGTTCAAAGCGCCTGCGCGAGGCGGCGTGCTGGGCGCACTGGCGCCGGGACTTCCATGATGAATGGCAGAAAACCAAATCTGCGATTGCCCGCGAAGCAATCGACCGAATTGGCAAGATCTATGACATCGAGCGCGAGATCAACGGGCGGCCCGCAGTTGTCCGTCATGCCGCGCGTCAAGAACACAGCGCGCCACAGGTCGAAGCTTTCTTCGCCTGGTCCGAACAACAACTCTTGCGCCTTCCTGGCAAAAGCAATCTCGCAAAAGCGTTCCGCTATGGACTGTCGCGCCGGGATGCGTTCTGCCTGTTCCTGACGGATGGCCGTGTTGCCATAGACAACAATCCCGCCGAACGCGCCCTGCGCCCGATTGGCATTGGCAGGAAAAACTGGCTATTCGCCGGAGCCGACACGGGCGCTGAGACCCTCGCGCGGGCCATGACCATCATTGAAACCGCCAAGCTGAATGGTCTCGACCCACAAACCTATCTGGCAGACATCCTCGACCGAATCCATGATCACAAGATCAACCGACTTGAAGAGTTGTTGCCGTGGAATTGGGAACCGCTCGCCTCAAGAAGTGACACTCAAGCCGCTTAATCCGCGGTATCAATGAGGCGGTTAC